>CAVVHD010000013.1:0-386299 GCA_963747995.1 uncultured Gammaproteobacteria bacterium
CCGACGGTAGATCGCATACGTCACCAATGCCATCACCGTCAGAATCTGCTTGATCTGGATTAGATTTCAGGGGGCAGTTGTCGTAGTAGTCTTCCCAGCCGTCGTCATCGGCATCGTTATCGCCGTCCTCATATACCGCTACGATTGGATACTCCACCAAAATACGCGTTGAAAGTGTCAATCAGCATACCCGTTTCCGCATTGTATACATTGATCTCCCTACCTTGATCGTAAAATGCATATACCCTGTTACCCTTTCTTCAGATCCCCCCCTGCTTTGGAGAGTGCCTTTGCCCAAAGCCCCTCTCTTCTTTGTTCAGTGCTAGTCTCTTGAGATGCACACTCGTACAATCTCTCTTCAGCAATTCGATCTAGTGCTACTCAACTTTTTACTTGGCTAAACCATTGCATTGATAGGTTTTCTCCGTTTGCCTAAAAGGGATGTATTATCGTTTCTTGCAGTTGTCGAAGTGCCAACGAGCCATCGGGACTCTGTTTCCAACTTTTCCGCAGTGCGGGCACAGAACGCGTTCGTTAATGTGAGGTAGAACATGGCCCTTCAGAGACTCGCTTATTTTCTTCCTTGTCTCCTCTGATGGAGATTGTCCGAGTCTGGTGCCGACGTTCCCTTTTCGCTTTGCTCATCTTCTTTTTGCTTTCTGCAGTGTGCTTGAATCCTTTCATTCTTTTACTTTGCTGCTGGCGGCGCTCCTTATTCCAAGATGCTTTCTCTGATATTGACAAGTTATCCAAATGCTCTTGTGGCCGGTTTCTCGCATATAGCTTCATACTTTCGCTGAATCCTTCTGGCTTTGGCCGAGGAATACCCGTTTGAATTTTGCTCTGTAGTATTCTTTGTTCAGGGTCGGAAAATCTACGCTTCTGCCCTAGCTACATTTGCTTTCGCACTTCCTCCGATGGATCCCATCCAGTTCGAGCCTCCGCTAATGCAATTTTGAGGGCTTCGTATGTCCTGCTGTTGACCGTGAAGCGATTGCTCATCAGCATGGCGGCATGGATAAGTTTGAAACTGCGGGGATTCGCTTTCCAAAGCAACAGATGAGCTACCAAATGCTCTGGAACAGTGACTGCAACTATATTTCAGGATCATCTGTGCCACCTACACTTACGGGGCTGATGTGATGCAGCTCCGAGTACCCATCGACAACGCCCCGTGCCCTTGCATTGGCAATTAGCAGCTCATAGTGCTTTAAGTATTTGTTCTCCACCGTCCAAGTATAAAGTGAAACATTTTGTGCTATCAGTGTACTTAGTGAACTGAGGCGAAGATACAGCCCGATCTTCTCTGTATGGGCCTATGTATGGATCCAGCGGAACAGCAGGCTATATTTACTATATTTATTAGATAGATAGGCTTGTGTAATGGCGGAGAACGAGGGGATTCCCCCTCCAGACCTACCAATGTCCCCTATCGGGAAAAGCGGCCCTGCTGGGAAGTAATTCACGTTCCTGCCAGAGCCAAATACTCATTCAGCTTGCTTCCTTGCCGGCATATCCCTTGCCTTTTTTCTGGTATCTTGAGGCGTTCGTGGTGAAAGAGGCCATCATAGGTTTTCTTCGACCTCACGACACTGCTCTTTGAGCGCACGAGCCAGCTCCCGTAATAGCGGGCGCACTCCTCCCCGATAGGCATTCTGCGCCACACGCGCCTTTGCCCTCAGCCGTTCTTGGCCCGCTTGACAGCTCCCACGGTTTCCAATTCCTTATCAGTTCCGCCTGCCGCGCTCGTCGTTCCGGTGTCCAGCCGTTCGCCATCTTTCTCCTCCAATAGTTTGCTATGCGTGTTTTCTATTTCGTCCGCGCACGAGGGCGCGTTGTTGACCTGCTGGTGACCGTGGGCGATATTGGCCTGGCCGACGAACGCTATGGATCTCGGTTGCTTGATCTCTGCCAGAGTCTCCAGTGTCGCCCGACATTGTGCCTGCGCTCGAAGGGCCAGTTGAGATAAGTCTCACCGGCTGGCATGTGCTCGCCCATGTTGAGGGCGGCTCGGCGGGCTAGATTGTTGAAGATAGCGTCGAGGGAGTGGGCTTGCGCGGTAAGCATAGCCTCCACCCGATCGAGATTCCCTCGGCGACGGCTTTGGTCTGCTCCCTTAATGAGTCGATCAGTCCGTCATTTCGAGTTCGCCGAAGGTTTTGAGTATTCTTTGAGGGTGGTTGCCGCTAGCACGGTAGGACGCATCGCTACGCGGGCGATGCTGGTGGCATGGTCTTCATCCGCTATACCCTCCGCATCATATGATTTGGGTCACGCTTGTTGATCGGCTTCCGCTTATCGCTCATCTGAGTTTCCTCTTCGATTCCAACTCTCGCATTGCAGTCATAAGCAGAGCCACGTTTTCGCTAATGGGTGCGTACTCTTAGCTAACAGGTGCAACCGGAGTCCTTCGCGAATAGCGCGTTGTTTCAAGTATCTGCCGCAGACCTTCGCGGTACTGATCCAGATCGCCTACCAAGTACTCACCCAATGAAATCAGAGTCAGATCTTCCGGCGTGAAGAACGCTTTAAGCCATTCATGGTCAACCGGCAGTCCCACAGCTAGCGCCTTTAGATGCACCTCAACATCAACTGGGAGCGCTGCCATGATTTCATCGCTGTGCCGCCTGATCCAATCCTGTCGCTGATCGTCCATCTTGCCGAACACCATCAACCGGCCGCCTACTAAATATGAAGACAATCCCGCCGCCATCATCCGCTGCACTATGTCCATTAGAATCCCACCTCCGACTCATCAACACTTGCAACCACCATTTCCGGCATTTCATCCGTCACAACGTCACAACCTGCGCCGTTACTGAGTTTGCTTGTGACGTTTATGTGACGTTGTGACGTTTCGAGAGGATTTGTGACGTTTTGCATTTCCGAAACGTCACGCCTGTAGGCCACGCCAGCCGTGGCTTGTGACGTTGTGACGTTTTGAACGGGGGAAATGTACCGTGCAAACACATCACTGAAGGCGCTAATCCGATAACCCTTCTGAGTGGCATGCCCGACCCTCACAGTCCCCGAAATGATCCGGTACGGTTTCAACAATTTTGACAGGCTGTTTTTGGTCATGGGTTGACCTCCGCGCCATTCACACCACGGACGGGAGTCAAGATCGACGAGTGCATCGACAAGGTCTTGGGAAAAAATGTTGTCGTGCCGCCAGTCGCTGAATATGTCCTGAATGTCGGACAGGAGCATCGCGGCTATATCCTCATCATCCGGCTTGGCGCCCTCCAGAGTCCGCATGGCCTTACCTACAAGCTCCGGCCAGTCGCCCCCAAGTAACTCTGCAATGGCAAACATGGAGTGCCAGTTATCCTGCGCTCGGTCGTTGGCAATGTTGGGCATGACCGGCTGAGACCGTCGCAGCGCAACATCGTTATCCTCTGCCCATCGCGCCAGTTTCCGGCGCCGAGTCAGGTTGTCGTCAAACAGGCTGGCAGGCACCTTGTGGACCCGCTCATGCTTGGCGCGGCGCCGGAGGCTAACCACGATAGACCTGTCCAATATCGTGTCAGGGGGGGTATTTATCATCGCCAGCGCCAGCGGCGCCCATGTGGAGAAGGCGACAGGTATCCGTGTGCCGTTTACCTCCTCGGTGCGATATACGCGGGCAGTCCGGCGGTTATGGCCGCTGTTAATGATGCCTCTCAGTTCCTCGTCGCCATGTATCCATGTATCGGCCTCGTCCGCCAGTATGGTCGGTCTCCAGCTTTCAATCGCTCGAAACAGGACAGACGCGGTGATGCTGGACCCTATAAGTGACCGGCGCGCGACAGCCTCTATAACCTCCAGTGTCGTGGTCTTGCCGCAGCGCTTCTGCGGTGAATACAGACACAGGCGCGGGAATATCCTGAACGCATCAAAAACGTATGACCCGATACACCACAGCGCGATGGCCTCATATCCCATCGTCGGTTGCACGGTATGCCGCCGCAGCAGGTTGACAATCTCCAGTGCAACAACATTGCCATCGACAGGGTGATCCCACGGCTCTATCTGCTGCACAACCTCATCATGTGAATACTCAAGAGCTGCAATCTCCATACGCGCAGACTTCACCAGCCGGTCCAGTACACTGGCGCGGATCTCCAGACCGGCAGCAGCAACGGTGCGCGCTTGCTCGTACCGAATCACCGGCAATGCGGCAAGACGTGCTATTTCCGCTTCAGTAACCTGATCTTTAGCAGCAGCCTCCTTATCAGCGGCCTCCTTTTCAGCATCAGCATCAGCATCAGCGGCCCCCAGTAGCTCATCTAGTGAGCGATCAGTATGCGTCGACATGCGGTAACCCCTTTTTGTCTATAATTTTTGAGAAGGACATGAATTTCTTTTCATCGACTTCGGTAACGGGGATACCTGCCCTAACGTCATGCTTGAACGCGAGGCAAAACAGGTGCATTTCGATCATTTCGCCGACACTGAATGGCGAGTACACCGCCCTCAGGTAATGGCGATACAGCTGCATGTGTTTCGTTGTATTGGGGATATTGCGCTTCAGGTTGTATTCAACGGCGCCCATCAGTGCGCGCATTTCCGGTAATGTGACCAGTGGCTGGACGTTGGCGGTGTGCTTCTTCTTCGGCCATAACCCCCGCTGTTGCAGTGCGTTAATAACCTCGGATTGGCTACAGCCTGCCCAGCAATGTACCAAGATAGTATTCTGCTTCTGGCTGATGCTTAGAGAGGGGGCAGTATCATTATGTACGGGGCAACAAGCCTTATACTCATCAGACCTGACGCGCCTGCCCTTATCCAAGCCAAGTGCAATAGTTTCAGCGGAGAGGCTCACGCTGAAACCCCCGGTACTGCCTTAACTCGAACAGTTTGGGACTGCTTGAAGGCATCAACTACAGCGGGTTCATAACGGGCCTGACCTCCAATCATCGCGTATTCAAGATTTACTTTTTCGCATCGCCACCGAATGATGGTGCGTTCAGATACGCGCAAGGCCGCAGCTACCTCGGATGTGTTCATTAAGGATGAACGAAGCAGGAGTTCCTTCATTGCTGTTGACACGCCAAGTTCCCATACAACGGATCGTTGTCTCAGTATGCGCAATTTGGCAGGTGTTGGAATGGCGAGAAGCGGTGAAACCGCAACCGTAGGGGGTGTAGTTGCGCTATTCTTATCAGCCTTCGAGTTTAGGGAGGTATTTATCTACAAATGAGCGGCTGAAAGTTAGACTCCTTTGATGACTTCTCGCTGATAGCGCGAGCCTTTGCTGCTGTCCCTTTTATCTCAAGAATTTCTGGATATTTGTTCACGATGTTCCGCATTTCTTCGAGCATTGGTGAGGGTTTTTTTGTCCTTTTCAGGTTTCCCATGGCCGCCTTTACTGCCGCGCTAAACTCTTGGTTCATGTCGCTCAACAACTCGAAAGTCAATGCGAATTCGCCAGAAGTACCGTTCGATCGCAACGTCTCAGACGCCAGATTTAGTCGCCTGTGGAGTTTGTCGTAGATGCGCAAAAATGTCCTCGAGTCAATTAGACCAAAGACGGGGCGTAAAACCTCAACTGCATAAGCCATTTTCCCAATGGCATCTCTGGTGAGTTCGATTGCCAATTCCGCCTGCTTGCTTTCGTGACGTATCGTGGCCTGCGAAATTTCTTCTTCACTCACGCCGTTTGTACGCATTTGCTGCACATTTTTCCCATAAAAATCCTTGTTGAGGTGGCACATTGCGCCTGCTACCGCATTGGATAGTTCCATCAAAGGTGCGACCGTCTCAGCGTAACTTGATAAGGCCCTGTCGATCTCGGCGGGTAGCGATTTATCCATAAACCACTTCCTTAGTCTCAGTGTTCGTCGCGCTTGGCATAGCATTACTAAGGATGTAACTTTGTAGGCGAATTAACTCGAATCGCATAACCTCGTTGTTGTGGATATAGCCCATTGTCACGTCATCGCCAGTTGCGTGGTTCATCAGTAGCTTCAAGGTTTTCATTGGCATACGGGTAGCCTCTGAATGACTGGCAAAAGACCTTCTGAGGTCGTGCATAGACCACTCGACTCCTGACCACTCAATGACTCTGTTAATTGCCCTGCGTGGCTCATGTACATCAAAGGGCTTGTCTGCTTCGGCCCCCTCACGACGATCCAATATCTCAGTGAGGGCAGGCGTCAGCGGCAGTGTCCATTTCCTCATGGCCTTATTCTTTGTTGATACCAGTTCTTTACGGGTGCGGCTAATATCCTTCCACTGAATGTTGGAAATCTCAGCACGGCGCATTCCAGTGAGTAGCGCCCACTGAAAGTAGTCGGCCATCAGGTTTCCATCCCCCGTAAAGTGCTTACGATTCCGCAGCCTCTCGGTTGCATCCCACCATGGCTGTAGTTCAGTTGCATGGACATAGCGATCCCTACGGGTTTCATTAGCCCATTTCACCTTCTTCTTGCTCTTTTTAGATAGGACGTAGGTAGGGCATAGGCCCATTTCAGGGTTATCCTCGGCCTCTACGTTCCATACAGCCCTGAACAGCCTGAGGGCGTTGTTCGCTGCCACGGGGCCGCGTTCCGCTTTGATGTGGGCTTGCATGACCATCACATCATCAACAGTTAGGCTGGCAAGGGGTTTATCAGACCAGTCCCCCAAGTGTTTATTGAGATAGCTGGTGTAATTATTCTTTGTCCCCTCTGCCAGTTCTGCCCGCTCAATATAGTCCTCAGTCGCTTGGAACAGGGTGCGGGAGGCTCGTTCTTCAATAACCTGTTCGGCCTTTGCTTTGGACTCATTTTCGCGTCTCTCAGCCCGTTTCTGGCTGGGGGTTACGCCCGACTCCAGTTCCACTATCAGCCTGTTAGCGCGACTACGGACGGTCTCAGGGGGTGCCTCGCCTTTGGGTACTTTATGGGCTGTGAGCTTTAAGTGGTCGCCAAACTTGCAGACTTTTTGCCGTGGCTGCCGCCCGTTGATCTTTTTCATTACCTCAAAATGTTTGCCACCTGTTGGACGAACACGAATATGGAGTCGTTTTACTTCCGAATCACGGACGACGTATTCAAAATCCATGACGGCAGCCATTCACAGATCGCCTCATCAAGTGCTATTCGGGGCGAATCGGGATGATCTTTGATAGGTCGCCCCTCGCTTGAGCTAGAGCCTTTTCCTTCAAGTACTTCGCAACTACGTCTTTCTTGTTCACATTTACCGCTCATTTAGCGCCTGCTGACGGGGTTCACATTGCAATGGGAAGCCAATGGGAAGCCAAATTATGGCAAAAGATGGCATCCCGTGGCAAGTTGTGTCAGGGTCTAGCGTGCCTTAAAACCCCTTATTTAATTGGGTTATGAGTAGGGGAGGGGAGTGTTTCTGCGGTCTCTGTGGGAACTATTTCCTAACACTGGCAGTGTTGAGGTCAGCGGTTCGATCCCGCTTAGCTCCACCAAACAAATCAAGGACTTACGAGAAATCGAAGTCCTTTTTTTGTGTCTTATATCAGAGTGGGCATCACTAGGTCAAAATACGGCAAATATCCTAGTGTAAAATTTCACGACCATACGAAATGCGTCTTGATCCCCACAAAGAGGGCATATAGGACTCAGGTCACAGTTGTTGTGAGGCAAATTGACAAAATAGGTTGATTGGATACCATCATCCGCAGAAAAAACAGCATTTTCGATGCTTAAGGACGTTTGACTTGAAAGCCATTGTTCATATTGGTACTGAAAAAACAGGTACTTCCTCAATACAAAGCTATCTGTATCTCAATCGAAAGCAACTCAAGAAGTGCTGGATTTCATTTTATTCAAAGTGCCGGGAAATGGAACAACTGGATGTTGCCAGCTTTTTGTTCTTTGATGATGCAGCATTTAAAGAGTTATTCAGGGAAGAGGGAATTAGGACGCCCGAGGAGAAGCTGCTTTTAAACAGGAATTTATCAAGAAATTTGAAAAAGAAATACAATCAGTACCAGCACATATCCACACTTTCATAATATCAAGTGAACACTTCCACTCCAGAATTAGAAGTGAAGCGGAGATGGAAAATGTTTACAATTTGCTATCATCTTGTTTCGATGAAATAAAAATTGTCTGTTATCTGCGAGAGCAGGTAGATACGTGTACTTCACACTATTCGACGCATCTGAAGTCCGGTGGTACAGATTCTTTTTCAGCATTTCTGGAGCGATGCAAACCATCGAATTACTATTTCAATTACTACGAAATGCTTACAAATTGGGAAAGGTGTTTTGGACTTGAGGCCCTAGATATCTCCCTTTTTTGGCAAGATCGATTTTTGAATGGAGATTTACTTGATGACTTTACCGCCAAGATCGATGCCTCACTTGTCGGTGCCCTTAATAAGTCGGTTGTACTCGAAAACGAATCCCTCAGACCATCCGGGCAGGCCTTAGCCAGGGCGATTAATATTGCGTTTCCACTAAGCTCAGAGCGGCTCGAAGTAATTGATATGAGGGTTCGCTGCAGGAAACCTGTAATCCAAAGGCTATCCGGTAAGGGTCAGCAGCCTGGTCCGGAGTCTCGAAAATTGATTTATAAGAGCTTTACTGAAAGTAACGAGCGTTTGCGGCAGAAGTTTTTTCCAAAAATTGAAACCGTATTTCCGCCTTCCGCTGAAGTAGCGCAGTCAGACTATGTAATTGACGAGGACGACTTTGGAACTATAGCAGAAGTGCTACGACATTATAAGGAAGCATGGTAAGGGCGTAATGTTAGCTGAGGAGTACACACGCTTTTGTACGGCAATCTTTTCAAGTGTAGACGATGTCATGAAGGTTGTCAGTACCACGAACGGCAGCCGTACCGAGATCGGTAATGAAATCGAAACCGAGGTCGGTATTAGGGTCGTTGTCAGTGAGAAGGATGCTGTAATACTAAGTAAGGCTGCAAGGTACTTCGAATGTAGGGATAATGATTCGGCTTTGCGGCTAATGACTCTGGCGAGTTTGGCAAGTCCGAAATTGAAGTTGCCCAAAGTTAAGCTGGAAGAGTATCGCATAGCTAAAGAAAAGAAATCCAAAGCGCAATATATGTTTACCTTTCATTCCAACAGAGAACCTAGTACTCCCGACGAAAAGCTAATTTGGCATGCTTTCGGCAGATGGTTGGTTTTGCAGAACTTTGCAGGAGGAAATTTCATAGTTGAGTTAAATACTACGACCACCATCAATACGGAGAGCGTCGTTACTGAGGGCAAAAAATCCGGATTTCATGGATATACAATCGTTCAAGCTGAATCTATTGATGCTGCGCTTTCGCTTGCGAAAGAATGCCCAATTCTTGAGCTTGGAGCGTTTATTCAAGTGTCAGAACTAAATTTTGAATTGGCTTAACAAGAACCGATCATCATGTCAGGCGCGCTAAAGTGCGTAACGCCAGGGGATACAGAGTCGTGAATTCGAAAGCACCTAGTCATACTAATCAATTAAGAATCTTTTGATAGAAAACTATGAGGCCGCTTGCAATATATTCATTCAAATTATCCGCAGCTAATCGGCACACTTTGGCAGCTCAAATGTAGTATTGCGAGCCACTCTAGACCTGCAAAAATAAAGTAAGCGGCGAGAGTAACCGAAAATATGACTTCGACGTTGGCGAAAAAAGTCCGCTATGTAAAGGACAGATGTATTAACGCTTATTGGATGTTAAGAACCGGAAAGTTCAAGCTGATTTTCAAAAGTATATATGTAGAAATCCAACATCGAATAGAAGACATTCGTCGCTTGGCTTTACAAGGGCAGGGAGTTGGATGACAGCCAGGTTCCTGGATCGAGTATTTGTCAACAAGTGCAAAATGGTGCCGCCAAGTCATAGACCAACTACATCACAGTCTTACCATCGGCTCCCTTGCAGGCCGATTCAATATTAGTGGCGAAGGAATTGCAGAGCATTCTCACTACCTTTGTGCTTCAGGATGACAGCAATTCATGAAGCACATGCCAAGAGTCGCCGTAATAACAGTGACGTTCAATGGCAAAGCATTTTCTCAAGGATTTTATTTCCTCTCTTTTGGCGACTGAACCAGCAGGGGATGGAAGTGGAGATTTTAATGGTGGACAACGGGTCGACGGATGGATCTGTGGACTGGGTGCGGCGATAACTATCCGCAGATCAAGGTTCTCGAAGAACGACGAAAACAATTATGCCCGTGCTTTGAACCTCGGAATTGCCAGTTCGCACAGGTGAGTATGTTGTTGTTACCAATAATGACGCAACGGTTCATCCCAATTGGCTTCAAGGTTTTATTGAAGTGTTTCAGATCGATGAGAGAATCGGCGCCGTGCAGAGTAAGATATACTTTGCTGGAAACAATAAAATCAATAGTGTCGGTGTTGAGGAGATCGAACACTTCTACTTCAGAGATATTGGTTTCGATGATGATGATTCAGTTCGCTATGCACAACCGGCCGAACGTGAATATGTGACCGGCGGTTCCGTGATGTTCCGGAGGGAGTGCCTGGAGGACGTAGGCGCGTGGGATGAAGAGTTCATCATGTTTATGGAGGATGTTGATTACAGTGCTCGCTGCCGAAAGGCCGGATGGAAACTCTGGTACTCCCCGAGCAGTGTTCTTTATCACCAGTACCATGGAAGTTCATCTCAAAGTCTGTGTGAGTATTTTTGTACACGTAATCGCTTCCTGTTTGTGGCTAAGCATTTCCCGCTGGAGCTACCTGACTGTATCCCCACCTCCCATTTCTATAAAAAAGCTGAGTTCGATCTTTTGTATCGCTCGCTGCTCCACAGCGTCCGTAAAATGTGTATTTGTCACGAGACGGAGACGGTTACACGAGTACTCCAGTCACTGAGAGATCGTCTCCCAGGCTATATCGGAGAAGTAAGCGCCTACAGGTTTTTCTCACATTTGGAAGTGCTTCTAGGTCTGCGGCGAATCAGGGTAGGTGTTTATGATCACGCTGGACATTTTGCAGGAGGAGGGCAGCGGTATGTCGCCGAGATGGCCGCCATTATGCAGGAACGTTACGATGTCACTTACATTTTTAATAATGATGTGAAGTTAAGCGATTACAAAGACTGGTTTGACATTGATCTAACCAAGAGTGCAATGAAAATTATCAGAATTCCTTTCTTCGAGAAAATCAATCGTTACACACCTGATGAAGGAATGGTGCTCTCAGAAGTAAGTAATCCTTTTGATGTTATCAGCAGGGAAAGTCTGAACTACGACATTTTTGTGAATGCCAACATGTTAGGGAAGGTAAACCCGCTGTCCCCTGTTTCCATCTTCGTCTGCCATTTTCCAGATCAGGAAAAGGGCCGTTTTTTCCAGGTCGATAAGTATGACCACTTGATTATCAACGGCGATTATACTGGCGAGTGGGTGAAAAAGCGCTGGCAATTGGAGCCCACCAATAAGCTCTATCCGCCGGTCAATATGTACAATCCTGAGAGCACCCCCGATACTAAAGAGAAGACTATTTTGTCGGTATCCCGATTCGAGGTAAGTGGGAGTAAAAAGCAGTTAGAGCTAGTGCAAGCCTTTAGTGAAATGTATAAACAATACCCGGAGAATGTGCGCGGATGGAAGTTAATATTAGTTGGCGGGAGTACGCCGGGGAACAGTTATCTCGAAGCACTTGAGGAAGCGGTAGCAAGGTCGCCGTGTCCAATTGAGATCATCGCCAATGCGGGCGTTAACGAAATCAAGGAGCATTATCGACGCGCCGCGGTCTTTTGGCATGCCTGTGGCTTGGATGAAACCAGGCCCGAGCGCATTGAACATTTCGGTATGACCACGGTTGAAGCGATGCAGAATTGCTGCGTGCCCATCGTTATTGATGGCGGCGGACAGAGGGAGATCGTTCAGCACGGTGATTCGGGTTTTCGGTTTTCGACTATCGAGCAGCTAGAGACCTTCAGTCTTACCGTGATGAATGATAGTGAGAAGTGCAGGCGAATGGCCGAGCGAGCTTTCCAGCGAAGCCACTTATTTAGTCAGGAGGTATTCAAGGGTAAAGTGCAAGAGTTATTGGATGATGTTGAGCGTGAACTGATCGGTCGCGATGTTCTTCCTAGTATCGAAGCCCGTGTACATTAGAGCTCAAGGCTGTGCGAGTTAAACGATAGTGAAACTGATCCTGAATGCTGAAGCCCTGCGGCCGCCCATTACCGGTGTTGGAAACTATACATACCATCTTCTCGAGCAATATTTGAAGGGCGCCCTGGTGGCGGACGTACACTGTTTCACTGGGACTCACTGGCTGACGGGGCATGCACAACGCGAAATTACTGCTGCGCTCAAAGCCGAAAGTGGAAAAATGGAAAAGGGTATAAAAGACCTGGCTGTAGCAGAAATTCGTGCTGCCATAGGTAATATTCCTGGTTCAAAGGCCCTGTATTCGTTTGTGATGGATAAACGATTTGAACGTACAGCGAATGACATTCCCGATGCCGTATATCATGAAACCAATTACATTTTGAAGCCCTATGCGGGGGCTTGTGTAACAACCGTGCACGATCTTTCGCATCTACGGTATCCCCAGTTTCACCCTCCACATGTTGTCGAGTGGTTAGAGCGTTATTTGCCCCTCTCTTTGCACCGAGCGGACCGCATTATTACAGTGTCTAATCTTGTGCGGCAGGAGTTGCTTGACCATTTCGATCTTCCCGAGCATAAGGTGCACACGGTATATGAAGGTGTAGAGGAGCGCTATGTGGCTCGCTCCGAAGCACAGACGAGTACTACTTTGTCGGGCTACGGTTTGTCACATAAGCATTATGTTCTGCTCGTTGCCACACTTGAGCCGCGTAAGGGAATTGATTTATTGCTGGATGCCTGGTGTCTGTTGCCGGAAAGCCTACGCAGAGCTTTCCCTTTGGTCATGACCGGTTCTTCAGGCTGGCGGAATAACGCGCTTCTGCAGCGAATCAAGGCTCTTTCAGCAGGTGGGACTGTCCGTCACCTGGGCTATGTTCCTGCAGACGTACTGCCACTATTGTTCTCGGGAGCCGCCGTTTTTACTTATCCCTCTGTCTACGAGGGTTTTGGACTTCCAGTGTTGGATGCAATGAGCAGTGGTGTGCCTGTTATCTGCCGTGCAGGAACATCCATGGCTGAATTTTCGCAAGGCGCTTGTTTGTTGTGTGATACCGGCGAACCGGAGGAGTTAGCTGTAAAGCTAGAAACCCTCTTGGAAAGCCAGGCGGTGCGAGACGAGTGGGCTAAAAAAGGTTTGACGCAGGCAGGGCAATTTTCCTGGGAGCGTTGCGCAACTGAAACGACGGAGATATATCGCCAGATATCATAGTCAGCGCGATATTGTTGTATTGGTTGTGACATGACTGGCGATTTTCTGGATTTGCTTCAAGTTTGACAAGATCGTCGCACAGACGATGTGCTCCGGTTTCCCTAGTTTCCCTTACAATCTCGAGTTTGTACTTATTTGCTCAGAGTCTCGTCTGTACACTGATTTCAGGTAGTGATTATCAAGCGTAGGGCCTGTAACTGCAAGTTGGCGTGCTGAATATGAATAGCACATTCTTCGATACGGTAGCTGAGATGGTTGATCTCCTCCTGACGAATGGAAGGATTGATTTTCCTCAGGGTGGTGAGGCGATCCAATTCTGTACCCAGTGCGTGGCGCATTGCTTGCTCGGCATTGGTAAGCACGTCACGAAGTTTTTCATCCGCTTGCTGGGCTGCCAGCGACATTTTGCTTTCGACCTCAACGCGCACCTGCTTGATAATTGCCAGTGCGGTAGATTTCTTTACTTTTTCAACTAACTGGTTGAGACGTTCGTGAGGCACTAGTTCGGAAAGATCCTTTCCCCTGGCGTCCACCATCAGGCGCATGGGGCTCAGGGAAAGGAAACGCTCCACCTGCAGAGCGCGCGGCGCGATACAGTTTATCGTGTAAAGAACTTCAAGCAACATTGTGCCAGGGGCGACTCCCTTGAGTTTGATAGTACCGAGTGCCGCATTACCAAGTTCTGTCGAGTGTACCATGTCCATGGCTTCCAGAATCATGGGGTGTTCCCATGTCAGGAATTCTATATCTTCGCGGGCAAGAGCCTTGGCGCGGCTGAATGTAACAGTGGTACCGTCTTCCCTAAGACAGGGAAAATGGCCGGTCAGCATATTTTCAGAAGGACGCAGTATCACAGTTTTTTCAGAGTGAAATTCCTGGTCGACGCCGAAGGTCTCACACAGGGACTCCATGTAGTGCTCCAGCGTGTCGTCGGATTCAGCAGCGTTGATTTCATCGATTAATTTCCTGGCAATTTCCGGCTTGCAGGAATTGCGCTCCAACAATTTATCGCGGCCTTCACGTAACTCCTTTCGAGTTTTTGCAGTGAAAGCTGCGCTGTCAGTCAGTAACGCCTCAAATGCTTCAGTGCGTTGCTCCAGTTGCGACAATAAGCGGTCCCGGAAGGATTCCAAAATCATGTAACCCGCAGAGCAGCTGTCGCGAAACAGGTTCAGCCCGCTGTCATACCATTCAAACAGGGACTGCTGTGCAGTATCCTTCAGGTAGGGAACATGGATGTCAACATCGCATTCCTGTCCAATGCGGTCGAGTCGCCCAATACGTTGCTCCAGTAAGTCCGGATTCATCGGCAGGTCGAACAGTATGAGGTGGTGCGCAAACTGGAAGTTGCGCCCTTCGCTGCCAATTTCTGAGCATACAAGGGTTTGCGCTCCGTTTACTTCGTCAGCGAAATAGGCGGCGGCACGATCTCGTTCTATGATCGACAGCCCCTCGTAAAAGGCCGAAGAGCGGATGCCGGATCGCATGTGCAAATGGTGTTCCAGAGCTACAGCGGTCGTCGCGTGAGCACAAATGACCAGTACCTTGGCGGGCCGCAGTTGTTTCAGGGTCTGCTCCAGCCAGGCCACACGCGGATCAAAAGCTAGCCAACTGTCTTCCACATAGGGCAGTTCGGGATAAAGTCGCGCCTGCAAATCGACTGTGGCGAGGGTATATTGCTCAGGTGCAGCGAGCGGGTAGTGGTGAAGTACCCGTTGCGGGAAACCGGCAACGGCGGCTCGGGTATTTCTGAACAATACCCGACCTGTGCCATGCCTATCCAGTATTTGTTCGATGAGGGTTTCAATCGGGGCCGCAGGGTCCAGTCCCTCAGGCAGTTTGTTAACATGTTGGCCTTTTTCCAGAGCGTCGGCCAATTCACTCCACTTGCGGTACTGAAGTTCTTCCTCCTTGAATCGTTGCAGGTCATGAAAGCGCGTAGGATCCAGTAAACGCAGGCGGGCGAAGTGACTAGCCTGTCCGATTTGTTCTGGTGTGGCAGTAAGCAGCAAAAGCCCAGCACTCTGCCGCGCTAGCGCTTCAACAAAAATGTAGTCGTCACCAGCAGTATCCTGCGACCAGTGCAGGTGATGGGCCTCGTCAATCGCCACCAGGTCCCACTGTGCGGCCAACGCCTGCTTTTGAACTTCGGGTTGTGACAGAAATACATCAAGGCTGCTTAGCACCAGTTGTTCTGTCTCAAATGGATTGCCCTCTGTAATTTCGGCGAGGCGCTCGGTATCGAATAGGGAGAAATGTAAGTTGAAGCGGCGCAGCATTTCTACCAGCCACTGGTGCAATAAGCTGGGAGGCACTAAAACGAGAATCCTCGATGCCCGTCCCGTCAGCAATTGTTGCTGAATAATCATCCCCGCCTCAATCGTTTTGCCAAGCCCAACCTCGTCCGCCAGTAGTACCCGCGGCGCGTGGCGCTGGCCCACCTCGTTGGCGATGTAAATCTGGTGCGGCAACAGGCTGGTGCGTGAACCCAGAAGGCCGCGGACCGATGATCGCTGCAACTTATCCGCATGGAAGAATGTTGCGAAGCGCATGGCGAATTCGCTGTGTTTATCGAAATGGCCATTCAGTAAACGCTGTTGTGGTGTGGTCAGTTGGACGAAGGCATCGAGCTCAAGCTCAGAAACAGTCAACTGCTGTTCATGGTGATCTGTGCCCACGTAGACCAACAGCCCCTGATGTTCCCTCACTTCGGTTACCAGCACATCCACTTTGTCGACTGTACAGATATGGTCCCCTGCCTTGAATCGCAATCGCGTAAGGGGAGCATTCTCCATCGCGTAGGTACGTTCCTCGCTAACGGCAGGAAAAGTGAGTGTCACTCGACGCCCTTCAATATTGACTACAATGCCCAGCCCCAATTGGGCGTCAGCATGGCTGACCCAACGTTGTCCGACAATATAGTCCATCAATGGTGTGTGCCTGTGATTTTCGAGCTGGGTAAAGTTGAAACGGGGCTTAGTTTATCACCGAAAGAGTGAAGAAGCTTAGCCAGATTGCTCTTGGATTTCAGCAGGGGACCTGACGGTTTCAAGCCTTGATTTACCGAAGCCTCAGAAAAAGAGATTTATGCTATTTTTGTGCGCTTGGCGCAATAGAACCTCGACATCCAGCTCCTTGATCGCAGCCAATTTTTCGGCAATGAAAGGCAGATAACACGGTGCGTTGGATTGGCCACGATAGGGAACTGGCGTCAGATACGGAGCATCGGTTTCCAGTAATAGTTGTTCCAACGGTGTCGCGGCTACAACCAGGCGCACATTTTCCGCACGGTTAAAGGTAATGATGCCATTGAAGCCCAGCATAAAGCCTTCTGCCAGACAGAACTCCGCCAGTTCCATGCTGGAGGTGAAGCTGTGTATCACGCCCTTGCGGGCGAGGGTGGCGCTGTAATTTCGTAATATGTCGCGGGTGTCGGTATCAGCGTCGCGCGTATGGATGATAACAGGCAGGTTAAGTTCTGCCGCAGTTTGCAGTTGCTGTTCAAAAACCCTACGCTGCACCGCGCGATCCGCATGGTCGTAATGATAATCGAGCCCGATTTCTCCCACGGCCACTATCCGCGAGTCTGCCGCATTCACCCGGATGGTCTCATCGATCTCGCGATTATAGGAGTCCGCTTCATGTGGATGTACACCTTGAGAACCCCAGATACTGGGCGAATATCGGATGAGTTCCATTACGCGGCTCAGATTACCTGGTGATACCGCGATAGTGATAATCCGCTCTACTCCTGCCTCGCGTGATTTTTCAAGAGTGATGTCCAGCTCCGCCTGCTCAAGGTAATCAAGATGGCAGTGTGTTTCGATGATCGGAGTATCGAAGCGCGGAATATCACGCCGCTTTTTATTACTCATACCGGCCTATGGCGATTTTTTTGCCGGGCAGTCAGGAGGAGAATCGGGGTTACCCACCAGTTAGCCACGAACGACTACTTGAGTTTCGGCTTTGGTTTGGCGGTCGAGCGTCGGATGGCCTTGAGTCGGGGGACCCTGGGTCGGGTCGTGGCGGTTGGGGATTTGTCCTTGCCGGGTGCCCGCTTTTTCGCCTTGGCGCTGGTAGTCTTTTTTGGCGCAACTTTATTCCGGACTTTTCCACGAGTAACAGCCCGCGCTCGTTTGGGTGAGCTAATCCTGGCTTTCGCAGCAATGGCCGCACTCTTGGGCTTACCGGGCCCCAACTTGATGGCCGCCGCGTAGAGTTCCTCGTAGGCGGCAACGAGGCAGTCGTGATAGAACTCGGGGTCAGGCATGATGTCCCTGTCTGCCAGTACGGACAGTGTAATTTTTCCAGAGTAACTAAACACCAGATGGAATATCCCCATGCCGGGAGTCAGTACACCCAGGGCGTAGTAATCCACCATCTTGGCCCCGGCGCAATACAGCGGGAAGTCGGGACCCGCGACATTGGAAATGCAGGTCGAGATATTCATCGGAATGTGCCTGGACAGCTCGTTGCGTGACCAGAATCTGGCCACCGACTTTGAGATCACCGGAGAAAAAACGCCGGCCAGCATCAGTGCGTCTACCAGCGGGCTGGCTTCGCCACTGAGTTTGGCATTCTCCGTCGATTGCCTGATAGCGACAATGCGCTCCAGCGGGTCAGTGATGTCGGTATGTAGAGAGGCAAACACGGAGCCGACCTGGTTATTTTCCTCGGTGGTTCCCCGGCGTGTGCGCATGTTCAGGGGCATGGCCGCGGCCAGAGAGCCTTCTGCGGGAGCCTCCCCCTTGGCCGTCAGGTAGCGTTGCAGCGCGCCGCCAATAACGCCGAGCGCTACGTCATTCACAGTGACACCGACGGCGTTCTTGATATCCTTAAACCCCTCCAGGGGAAACTCCGCCGCGTCAAACACGCGGTGCGGGCCAACCGGTTTGTTCAGGATGGTTTTAGGGGCGGACACATCCGGTGCCGGAATTTCATTGCGTGCAATCTCCAGCGCATACCTGGTCAGGTCGCGGGCACTTTTGACAGTTCCGGTGAACAGTTGCACTGTATTTTTCACGCTATTGATGGTCGCCTTGGTAAGCAGTTCGCCGACTGAAGGAATGGTGTCTACCAGGCGCGGTCCGGCTTCCGACGTCTGGTTGTAATCGGGGTCGGGTACCAGGTCGTGCAGCGCGGCCATAAACGAGGCGCCTCCGGCACCGTCGACCAGGGAATGGTGCATCTTGGTATAGACGGCAAAACAACCTTTGGGCAGGTTCGGAATATTGTCCAACCCTTCAATAATATAGGCCTCCCACAGGGGGCGGGACATGTCTAGCGGCCGGGAGTGCAGGCGCGCCGTCTGGATACACAACTGGCGCCAGTCGCCGGGCTCAGGCAGGGCGATATGCCGCAAGTGAAACTCCACGTCGAAGTTGGCGTCTTTAATCCAGTACGGCCGGTCCAACCCACCGGGAACTTCCACCAATCGGGTGCGAAACAGGGGCAAGTTGCCGAGCCGCCGCTCGAAACTGGCAATCACGTCCTTGAAGCGAACAAACCCTCCCGGTGCCGTTGATGGATCATAAATTCCCATACCACCGACGTGTTGCGGAGTGTTGGTTTGCTCCAGATTGACGAAAGCGGAGTCGAGTATTCCTAGTTGTTTCATGATTTATCGATGTTCCCTGCAGACAATTCCACTACTGTTGAAGGTAGTCGATTCCCGCAAAATTTTCGCATGGACCTAGTATAGCCGCCACCGTATATTTGCTCATCCGCGCCAGGCTGATCGTGGGGTAAAAGCGTGCTCACGGGTGTGTTGGCATAATTCTGTAAAACAGAGCCGCTTTATAGCATCGATGACGGCTTCAGGCCATAACACCTGGTCAAAAATTGGCCAACAAGCTAATTATTTGGCACAGATTGTCGCGCTGCACTCAAGCCACGCCACGCCAACGCCTGTCGGGCGAGGTCATGCGTTTTCCAGCACCATGAGGGCGCCACGCGCCTTGATCGGAGAGTCGGTTTGCCACTCGATGATCTCGGCACAGTAGCGGTCTTCGCAACGCCGTGCCATGTCAAAGAAGGTCGAACGTTCCGGGTCGGCAATTACGACGTGTTTCACACCGGCTTTTACTGCACGATTGACCATGTTAAACACCGGGTCCACCAATTCATCCCAGAAGCAGATATCTGCCGCGATAAGCATATCGAACCGGGACAGCTGTTTGGTGCTCAATTTTTCAAAGCTGGAAACCAGTGGAGTTGTAGTCACCCCATTCAGGCTGGCCGATGCCTCCAGAAACGGAAATACATCCGGATCCGCATCGACTGATGTGACCTGCGAGCCAAGGGTTTTCGCGCACCAGATGCCAGAAATCCCCCAGCCGCAACCCACATCGATGACGTTGGCACAATGTGCAGGGCGATTTTTGTTCAGATAATCGATTAACAGGCGACTGGATTTCCAAAGTTTATTGCCGTGAATGGAGGGGTAGGCGCCCTGACGCCTGACCTGACGAATTACCGGGTGTGAACTGGTAGGCATGGTAACGCCGCGAAAGCGGTGTCCGGTCCGTGGTTTAATGTGATTCAACATGATTCCCTTGTATTGTCCTGTCGGCAAAACCTGATTAGGGGCGGTCAACTGGATATTCCCCAGTGTAGTTTCCTGCTATCCCAATCCCAAAGTCGGCCATTGTGTCATTGCACGGCAGCGCGCGCCACCGTCTGGTCTGTGTACCACCACAAAATTGCCGCACTGGATCAGGCCAGTCTACTGAGCTACGATGGCACTAAGATTTGTGGGCATGCGCGCGCAGACCAATCGAGGCGTGGTTAATGGTAGCCGTCAGGCAACGGGTCGAATTGCTCGAAAAAAATAGACCGCAGCAGGCCAGGGCGAAACGCACTTACGAACGTATCCTTGCTTCGGCCGCAGAGTTACTGGTTGAGGTTGGAGTGGAGCGGATCTCAACCAATCTGGTGGCAGAGAGGGCACGTATCACTGTGCCGGCTCTTTATCGCTACTTTCCCAATAAATACGCAGTCCTTAATGCACTTGGGGCGGCGCTGATGGATAAGCAGAACGCCGTTTTCCAACAGTGGTTTGACAAATACCTCGGGCAGGACGACCCCCAGCTGTTGTTGGACAACGTCTATGAACTGCTCAAGGGGACCTACGATGTCACACGGCTGCAAGTCGGCGGTTTGGAAGTGGTGCAGGCATTGCGGGCGGTAGCTCCCCTGCAGGAGGTGCGACTCGAATCTCACCGGCTGGTAGCCAACCAGTTCGCCACAACTGTGGCTGAGTTGCTCACCCGACCGGTGGATGAGTTGGTCAAGACTCAGGCGCGTCTGTCGATTGATACTGGTTACGCTATCGTGGAGATGGCACTGGAGGATCAATCACTGCCCACCGACACTATTTTGCGAGAGGGTTCGCGAATGATTCAGCTGTACTGGCAGGCGATTTTGGCCTCTGACCAGGTGCCCTGATTAGTCCTCTCCTACGACGTCTTCGGCCTGGGGGCCTTTATCGCTCTGGGCGACAATGAAATTAACGCTTTGGCCATCGCGTAGACCGCGGCGTCCTTCTCCACGGATGGAGCGAAAATGCACGAAAATTTCTTCGCCGTCCTCTTTGACAATAAAGCCAAAGCCCTTGGTGACGTTGAACCACTTCACCGTGCCATGCTCGCGTGCAGCAACACCGGCAAAAGTCTTGCGGGGGACTTGTTCAGCATCCAGATTTGAGTGGGCGGCTTTGGTGCCGAAGATTAATGCCGTGGCGATCGTGGCTATGAAGAAGGCGACTAGGAGCAATAGTCGCTGATTCATTTGGTCAACGTTAAGCAGAACGCTGGTCAGTGTTGCTGCGACAGCGGCGATAAACAGACTGATAATCAGCTTCGTAATGAGACTCATCGGTTTCCTCCCAATGGTGCACCGTGTCAGGATTGCACGGTTTTAAACGCCGGGCATTCTAACACCAATGATGCTTGGGGGAATGCTCCGGGAGAAAATAAGCGACACCCGAATCTGGTTCCAGCAGTTGGCTAGAGTTTTAAGACATCCTCGGCCTGCAGACCCTTGGGTCCGTCTACCAGTGTAAACTCCACCGCCTGCCCTTCGTTCAGGGTACGAAAACCATCGCCCTGAATGGACCTGAAGTGAACGAAGACATCATCTTCACCTTCCTGCCTGGTGATGAAACCAAAACCCTTGGCGTTGTTGAACCACTTGACCGTACCGTTTTTTCGATCACTCATACCACTTTCCTCAAATTAACGTCCTGCTTTTATTATGCTCGGTACACGCTAACTGGCGACAACCCCAAGATACCTGACTCATCCGGGCTGTCAAATTTCTCGAAAGCGCTCCAACTGCTCCTGTAAGGTCTCCAGTGCCTGCTGTTGCGCTTGCATTTTTTCCTGCTCCTTCGCAACTACATCGATGGGAGCCTTGCCAACAAAGACCGCATTACCCAATTTGCTTCGCAGGCGAGTCAGGTCGCTCTCCAGTTTGCCGATCTCCTTGTTAAGGCGGGCAATTTCTGCATCTTTGTCAATCAGCCCTGCCATGGGCACCAGTATCTCCAACTCGCCAGCCAGCGCCGTCGCTACCATTGGTAGAGCAGCTTCCGGCGACAGCCAGCTTATGTCAGCAAGTTTAGCCAGCTTTCTAAGGTATGGCGAATTTTGCTCCAGCCTGAGCCGATCGTTCTGGCCGCCGTTGCGCAGCAGTACCGTGAGTGCTTTGCCTGGTGGAATGTTCATCTCACCACGTATATTGCGGATGCCGAGAATCACTGCCTTAAGCCACTCAATATCCTCATTGGCGCGATGGTCTATGTTGCTTTCTCTGAACTGAGGGTAGGGCTGCAGCATGATGGTCGGCCCTGCTTTGCCTGCCAGCGGCCCGACAGCTTGCCATATTTCTTCAGTAATAAAGGGCATCAGGGGGTGTAACAGGCGCAGCCAGATCTCCAGAACACGTATCAGTGTTTGCCGCGTGCCGCGCTTCGCTTCGGGTGAGCTGCCCTCATCCCAGAGAATGGGTTTGGACAGTTCCAGATACCAGTCGCAATACTCGTTCCAGATAAATTCGTACAAGGCCTGGCTGGCGAGGTCAAAACGGTAGTTACTGATTGCGCGCGCCACTTCTGCTGCCGTCTCCTGAACTTTGCCGGTAATCCACCTATCGGCCAGGCTCAATTCAACAGTGGAATTATGCTGTACGCCACAGTCCTCGTTTTCACAGTTCATCAGGACGTAGCGTGCCGCGTTCCATATCTTGTTACAGAAGTTCCTGTAGCCCTCGATGCGTCCGATGTCGAATTTGATATCCCGCCCCGTGGAGGCCAGGGAGTAGTAAGTGAATCTCAGCGCGTCGGTACCATAGGGGGCAATGCCCTCGGGAAACTGCCGGCGTGTGGCTTTCTCAATTTTTGTTGCCAGCTGTGGCTGCATCATGCCAGCCGTACGTTTACGGATCAGCTCCTCCAGTGTGACGCCATCAATAAGGTCTATAGGGTCGATCACGTTACCCTTGGATTTGGACATTTTCTGGCCTTCGCCATCGCGGACCAGGCCGTGCACATACACCGTGTGGAACGGCACTTCATGGCGAAGATGCAAGGTCATCATGATCATGCGTGCGACCCAGAAAAAGATAATGTCGAACCCCGTGACCAGCACAGAGCTGGGGTGGAAAAGGGCCAGCTCCTCGGTCTCTGCCGGCCAGCCCAGTGTAGAGAAAGTCCACAGGGCGGAGGAGAACCATGTATCGAGCACATCCTCATCCTGGCGCAGCGTGATTTCTTTTCCCAGCGCGTGCTCCTTGCGCACAGCTTCCTCGCTCTCGCCGACGTAGAATTTGCCCTGCGGGTCATACCAGGCGGGAATGCGGTGCCCCCACCACAGTTGTCGGCTGATGCACCAGTCCTGGATGTCCCGCATCCAGGCGAAATACGTGTTTTCCCATTGCTTTGGTACGAACTGGATGTCCCCGTTCTCCACTGCGGCAATGGCTGGCTTGGCCAGTTCCCTGGCATCAACATACCACTGATCTGTGAGGTAGGGTTCGATGACGACACCCGAGCGGTCACCACGGGGCACATTCAAGCGGTGTTCATCGACCTTGTCCAGTAGCCCCAATGCGGTCATATCAGCGACCACACGCTGTCGTGCCTCGGCACGATCAAGGCCGCGGTAGGCCTGTGGCGCAGCGTCACTGATGGCTGCATCGTCGTTGAAAATATTGATCATGGGCAGTCCGTGACGGCGCCCTACCTCGTAATCGTTGAAATCGTGGGCCGGGGTGATCTTTACACAGCCGGTCCCAAACTCGCGGTCAACGTACTCGTCGGCGATGACCGGTATTACCCGATCGCACAGCGGCAGCTGTACCATGCGCCCTATCAAGTGCGAGTAGCGTGCGTCCTCGGGGTGAACGGCGACTGCGCTATCGCCCAGCATGGTTTCGGGACGCGTGGTGGCGACAGTCAGGTGCCCCTCGGCGCCGGCTAGCGGATAGTTGAAGTGCCAGAGGTGGCCCTGTTCCTCCTCGGCGATAACCTCCAGGTCCGAGATTGCAGTGTGCAGCGCCGGATCCCAGTTTACCAACCGCTGGCCGCGGTAAATCAGACCCTCACGGTAGAGGCGAATAAACACTTCCTGTACTGCCGCGCTAAGTCCGGGATCCATCGTGAAACGCTCACGAGACCAGTCCAGGGAGGAGCCCAGACGACGCAGTTGGCGTGTGATTGTGCCACCAGACTCTTCCTTCCACTGCCACACTTTTTCCACAAACTTCTCGCGACCCAGGTCGTGCCGCTTGATGCCCTGAGCTTCGAGTTGTCGTTCAACCACCATTTGTGTGGCAATACCAGCGTGATCAGTGCCGACCTGCCACAGGGTGTTGTAACCCAACATACGATGATACCGAATGAGCGCATCCATGATCGCTTCCTGAAACCCGTGACCCATATGCAGGCTGCCAGTCACGTTGGGGGGCGGGATCATAATAGAGTAAGCCTTCTCTCCGCCCTGCGGAGCAAAGTACCCTTTAGTCTCCCACTCCTGGTACCAGCGGGTTTCAATTGCGGAGGGTTGGAATGTTTTATCCATATGGGAGCGCCTGGAGATCGTGTTTTTCCAGCTGGTAACCGCGTTCTTTGTAAAACTTCCAGGATTCTCGCAGCGCGGCCAAACTGGCTGGTTCCTGCGTTACCACCTCGGCCACGCGCTGGAAGCGGCTGAAGAAAGGCGGGATCGCCAGCTGCAGATTAATCAGTAGATCGTTGTGGTTCAATGGTTCCTGGCCCCAGCCAATGCCAATAGTATCGGAGTGCTCCTGGCCATGTAGTCCGTGCGGCAGAAAACTGGCGGGGCGAAAGCTCCACAAGAGTTCATCCAATTCGCTGGCCTGTGCTTCATCATTGGCATTGATGAAAATGCGATGTCCGCGCGCAAAGGCTTTGTCGGCCAGACGTGCGGCCACCTGCAGTCGCTGGCCCGGAGCAGCGGATTGCACCACGTAAAACACCACCAGGGTCATCGCTAGTGGCCCGCCCGGTCCAGCAGGTAGCGGGTGAGCAGGGCGACCGGGCGTCCGGTGGCGCCCTTCGGTGCGCTGTCCCAGGCCGAGCCGGCGATATCAAGGTGGGCCCACTGGTAGTCTCGTGTGAAATGGGACAGAAAGCAGGCGGCGGTGATGCTGCCGCCGTTGGGGCCGCCGATATTGGCAAGGTCGGCGAAATTGCTCTTGATTTGCTCCTGGTACTCTTCCCATAGCGGCATGCGCCAGGCTCGGTCGTGTGCATTGGTACCTGCTGCCAGTAATTGCTCCGCCAATGTATCATCGTTGGCGAACAGTCCGGAGGCGTGGGAACCCAGCGCCACCACACAGGCGCCGGTCAGGGTGGCAATGTCGATGACTGCGGCCGGCTTGAACCGTGCAGCGTAGGTCAGGGCATCACACAGGACCAGTCGTCCCTCGGCGTCGGTATTGAGTACCTCGATGGTTTTGCCGGCCATACTGGAGACGACATCACCCGGTTTGGTAGCGCTGCCACTGGGCATGTTCTCGGCGGCAGCGACGATACCCACCACGTTCAGGGGCAAAGCCAGTTCCAGGACGGCGCGCAACGTGCCGAATACGCTCGCGGCGCCGCCCATATCAAACTTCATTTCATCCATTTTGGCGCCGGGCTTCAGGGAAATGCCACCACTGTCGAAAGTGATTCCCTTGCCCACCAGCACGTAGGGTTGTTCGCTGGCCTTGCCGCCCCGGTAATGCATCACAATAAGTTTGGCCGCCTGCTCGCTTCCCGCGGAGACCGACAGCAGCGCACCCATGCCCAACTCCCGCATTTTTTTCTCTTCCAACACAGTGACTTTCAATTGGGTGTTGTTGCGGGAGAGTTTGCGGGCGTGACGAGACAAATAGGAGGGTGTACAGATGTTGCCCGGCAGGTTGGCCAGGTTGCGGGCTTCATTGACGCCCAGGCCCACAGCGCTGCCCTCACGCAAGGCGCTGTTGGCAGCCTGCGGTCGCAATGTACCGCCGGTGTTGATGACCAGCCGGACAAGTTTCATTGCCTCCTTGGGTTTGGAAACTGTTTCGGTATAGCGATAGGAGGTGGCCGTGAGATGGCGCGCAAGGTACGCCAGCATCCATAGGCCATCTTTGTCTTTGAGTTGTAAACCGGCGAGGTGCAGCATGGCCTCTGTAGCTTGTTTGGTTTCCATGACGCGAGACAGCAGTTGGCTGAATTTTCTGGCGGCCTCGCGGTCGAATTTTTTGCTGTCACCACAGCCGACCAACAGTATGCGTTTGGCGGCTCCAGTGCCGGGCAGCATGAGGCTCTCACCTGCTTTGCCACTAAAATCGCCCAATGCCAGTGCGGCCTTGATGGCTCCCGATGAGGCCCGGTCCAGCTGCAGTGCTGCCCCGGTCAGCTTGCTGTTTTGGAACAACGGCAGGATCGCACACTGTGTGGCGGCAGCGGCGGCGTCGCTCACATCGCGAGCAATGAAGGTCATGGCAGTCATAGAATTCCCCGGTAATATCGAAGCGACCTAGTGTATGTCGAGCAGCGTGTAAACTGAAACGAAAAAACTGCGTTGCGCACATCTATACTGATATACCTGTTTCAGTGTTGTATCTCTCTAGACGGCTTGGGCAATAGTATTAATTCGGTTTGGGAAAGATAGTCGTGCCAGTAACGGCCATGGTGATCAATCAGGCACCATAGATAGCCCAGTCCCAGGCAGCCCGCTGACAGGAGCGCGCCGAGGCAACGCAACAGCGCCTTGCCTGCAGTGGGAGGTTCACCATGAAAGTCCACCAGTTTTATACGCCACGCCTGCATACCGAGAGTTTGTCCACCATTGAGCCAGAAGACGCTGAAAAAGCCGACAATGCTAAGAGCCGTGAGCGACTGCACCAGGTGGGCATTGAGCATCTGTTGCTCGCCCGCCGTGACCCGTACCACCACCCCAAGGGCGATGGCGTTGACCACGGCCACCAGTGCCACTACCAACAGCGCGTCGTAGAGCATTGCGGCCAGACGACGCGCCAGGGACGGGGTTCCATTGTTTTTAGCGATAGTCATGGCTGCAAGTTTACCATTATTGCCAGGCTGTATTAACGAAATGTAAATTGAGGGCTATTTCCGGCGCGTGCTACATTGGTCGTCGCTGTGAGAGGTTTTGCGTATGAACGTGCTGTTGGTGGAGGATGACAAACAGGTCGGCGATTTTATCGTCGCCGAGCTACGCGCCGTCGGCCATTCGTGTGTTCATGCGCTCGATGGGGAGGCCGGTCAACACGCGGCAACGGGCGCAGCTTTTGACGTGATGGTGATCGATCGCATGATGCCGCGGATGGACGGATTGGAACTGATCAAGTCACTGCGCAGAGCAGGGAATCAAACCCCGGTGTTGGTGCTCAGTGCCCTGGGGGATGTGGATGACCGTGTACAGGGCTTGCACTCTGGCGCGGATGACTATCTGGTCAAGCCCTTTGCCATGGTTGAATTGCTGGCTCGACTGGAGGTGCTGTATCGCCGCGTCTCCACGCCGGGGACCGACGCGCCAACAAAACTCGTGGTTGAGGATTTGTCCATGGACCTGCTGCGACAGTACGTGCAGCGTCGGGAGGTGCCCATTACCTTGCAGCCCCGTGAGTACAAGCTGCTGGAATACCTGATGCGCCATGCTGGACAAGTGGTTACCCGGGCCATGCTGCTGGAGCATGTATGGGGCTATCATTTTGACCCGCAGACCAACGTCATCGATGTGCATGTATCGCGTCTGCGACAGAAAATTGACAAGGACTTCGAGCATCCTCTGCTCTCCACTGTGCGGGGTGCGGGCTACCGCCTCGGTCCGGCACTGGTTGACTGAGCGCAATCTTGTGCAAATTCGTGAAGTCGTCAACAGCCTCACATTTCGTTACATCGTTAAATATGTCACCGCGCTCAGTGCTACCGTATTCCTGCTGCAGGCGGTTTTCTACCTCTATTTCAGCTACACCTCATTCAAAGAGCTCGGTGCCAGCGTGGTGGATGAGTTGACGACCTTGCAACTGGTTTATCGTGGCCAGGGATTGGTTGGAGTCGATCAGTATATTGGTGATCAGATGGCGAAGCCGTCAGTTAACCGTTTCTATTATCTGGTGACCGATAAGTCAGGCGCAAAGGTAGCGGGCGATCTACCCATTGCACCGCGTTACCGCGAGTTTAACGAAGGCTGGCTGGGCTTCGAGATGGCATTGCAGAATTGGGGCGAGTCTATCGATGTGGATTTTCTGGCGCGTCCCATGGCAATTGGTGATGGCTACCAGGCGATGGTGGCGCGTGATTATGCAGATATTGTGGAAAGGGCCAAACTGGTATTTCGCACGCTGGTGAGGGTCATGAGTGCGACTGTGATACTGGGTATCATGGGTGGTTTTTTCAGTGCGTCCCGAGCGCTCGATCAGGTTGAGCAGCTAAATCGGGAGATTTCCCGCATCGTACGCGGAGGACCAGGTCAGCGGCTCCAGATAGGAGAAGAAAAAGGCTATTTGCGCACCCTCGCCACGATCATGAACCAGATGCTGGAACAGATGGAATCGCTTATGCAGGGTGTGCGCAGGGTTTCTGACAATATTGCCCACGACCTGCGCACACCGCTGACCCGTATGCGAAACAACCTCAGCCAGTTGCGCAGCCGACTGGGGCAGGCGGAGGCGGGGCAACTCGATCGAATCATCGAGGAATGCGATGACCTGTTGTCATCTTTCAATGCGTTGTTGCGTATTTCCGCGCTGGAATCGGGCAATCGCCTGGCCGGTGGGCAGGATGTGGAGCTGGGCGCGCTGTTGCGCGACGTCGTGGAACTCTATGAACCTCTGGCTCAGGAGAGGGAGATTGAGTTGGTACTGGAGGTGCTCCAACCACAGTTGTGTAAGGGTGAGGCGGATCTACTGTTCCAAATGTTCGCTAACATAATGGACAACGCGATCAAATATACGCCGCCCCACGGCCACATACGGGTACAGCTTCGCCCGTCTGCTGTCGCCACCGGGCACAGCGTACTCATTGCTGACTCCGGACCGGGTATCCCTGTGGTGGAGCGAAAAAATGTATTCAGGCGCTTCTACCGCGTTGAATCCAGTCGTATGGAGCAGCCCGGGCACGGGCTCGGCTTGAGCTTGGTGCAGGCTATTGCACAATACCACCATGGGACTGTGGAACTGGCCAGCAATAATCCTGGGCTGCAGGTTAAGGTGACATTGCCATAGGGCTACGATGCCGTGCCTGGACAGCCTGGCTGCGACCAGCTGGATAGAGATCGTTCGCCACGCTATAACGATCTCCTCATCCTTCGTCACATCGATAAAGATTTAGATCAGTGAACAGTGTTTCGACTGAGGGGGTTGTAGTCACTGTGACTTGAGGTAATCCGCCATCTCGGCATCATGGCGCTCTATCTTTCTGCTCAATTCGATATCGTGCGCCAATTCCTCCTCTTGCTGCTCTAGCGCCATCCCTGTTTCCTGCGCCGCTTCTTCCACTGCTTCCTGAGCGTCCTGTTCGTCAACCAGAACTTTCAGGGCTTGTTTTTGCTGTTGTATCGGCTCCATCTTAATCTCAGGGTCTGCCACATCGTCATTGTCCACTTGAACGGGATAATCTGCCACATCGCCCATATCAACTGTCTGTGCCTGTACCTGCGTGGAGCCCAGCCCAAAGGCAATTGTCAGGGCCAGGTAGAGTGCTATTTTTTTATTCGTATTCACAATGTCGCAACCCCCATGCACCAAGCCAGACCCGATCGCTAATAAGCGATTATCCAGATATTGGATTTTCCAGGCTGAAACCTTCTGATTTAGCTAGCAATTCTTTATCTTCAAAGCCGAGTCTACTGTACCGTTCTTCCAACAGTGCGGTCCCGGTGGGTAGTATGGCCAATGCGGACAGATCAAGCTGTAAAGCCTGTGGTTCGGGCGCGGCGCAGTCGCTGAAGTCAGTGCCAGGGGCGGACAGCGCCAGGCCATCGATAACGGGCGATAGCGGCGCAGTAAATACAGGAAGATTTGGGATGGTGTCGCCCACGTCTGCCATGCTCAGGTGGTGGGTGTCCGGCGCCGCAGGGGGAGGCGGGGCCTCTTCTGACAGGCGCCTGGCAGCGGTATCTACCGCTAGGCCAGAGGTGTCCACCTCACGGGTGACAGGTGCAGCCCGTTCCTCTTCTCGCAGCACCTCGGTTCCCGGTGGAGCGAGCACTATGCGTCCCGGCCCAGGTGCCGCTTCCTGATGGACTGCTTCGGAAGCTGTACCTGAGGCGGCAGAGCTGTAGAGGTTAGTATCGGGGGCTGCCGCCAGTGCTGCAATTCTTTCTGCCGCCGTCAGAGTTCGAGCGTGCGTGGTTGTAGTTATCTTTGTGATGGACTCACTAGCGGCGAGCTTCACCAGCGGTATCGCACCGGCACGCTCCATCGCCTCTTTATACTTCTGGGCCGTCGCTGCATCGCAATTGCGTTTGATTAACTGGGCTTTACCGCTGAACAGTTTATCCAGGGTCGCTTGATCGGCATTGAACACTTTGGCCAGTTTGTCTCGAACGCCGTGCAGATCGCAACCATCCAGAACTTGACCGGCAAAATATACGTTGTAGCGTTCTTCCATTGGGCGGCCCTCTCAGCTTTTGTCCCCAGTATAGCCTTTTACCCGCTGCGTGGTCTCGTGAGCCGCATTTTTAAACGCCTCGCGCTTGCCTTTCCAACTCGATCTGCAGGCTCTCGGACAATCTCAACTGCCGTGCCAGTTCATCCAGATAGGCGCGTTCCATGAAGCTTGTATCGTCGACCATGAGCAAGCTGGCCAGGTACATTTCGGCAGCGAGTTCCGGTGACGCTGCAGCCTGCGCCACCTCGGCAGGGTCGAGCGGGCGACGCAGTTCATCATCAAACCATTGGCGCATCACGGGGTCAGCCTCCAGTCGTGACAGCTCCGCTTCAACGAGCCCCCGTTCGCGCTCGTCCATGTGGCCGTCGGCCTTGGCGGCCGCGATCATGGCTTTGAGCATGCCGCGGCTGTGCTCTTCGATCTCGGGAGAGGACAGTAGGTTCACCGTACGCATTGAGGGTGATGGCGACACGCTCGCTGTGGACCCTGTTTCCTGAGCCTGCTGTGCCTGCCAGTTGCTGAAGGCTCGAAATGCCATAAGCCCCAGTGCTGCAACACCGCCGTATTGTAGCGCCTTGCTGCCAATGCGACGGCCACCCTTGCTCCCTAGCAACAGCCCCAGCGCTCCCCCTGCGACGGCACCAGTGCCGAACTTGCCCAACCCTGAATCGGGCTGGTTTACTTGCGCTACCCCGAAGTCACCAGTCTTGCTTTCAAGCATGGACAGGCCAGACTTCAGCAGTTGCTCCAACATGGATTGTGCACTCATTTTTCAGGCCTCTCTTTACACCTCTGCATTGTAGCTATCATAGAGGGCCAAGGTAACAAAAAGTTCAGCGCCGAATGCCCTGTTATTCTCCCCGCCGCTGAGCAATTTTTACCTGGCAAGTAGAAGGTACCTTGCAGTTGATATCTGACCGTTGTCGGTAGGTTCTGCTAACATAGTGTCCCCGCTACAGTGACACTGGCTATGAGTGACCGCGTTCCCACCCGTTTCGTACGAACCTTGCTGCGCATGGTGGGCGACCGGGGTTATGATTTCAGCGCTGTTCTCAACGAAGCGGGCCTGGATTTCGATCCTCTCAATGAGGCTGACCCTGCCTATCGCGGTGAGGTCAGCGCCATGCAGTATTCACGCATTTACCAAAGCGTCCTTAGCCTGTTGCAGGATGAAACTTTCGGTACAACTGGCAGTGAACTGGTCGCCCCCGGCGCGTTTCGTATGATGTGTTACTGCATTATATCCTGTCGCAACCTGGGCCAGGCGATTCAGCGCGCTTCAGAATTTTACCGCACATTTTTCGATGAGCGCAGTCAGTTGTATGCCAACTTCAGTGACCAGTTTGCTCGCGTGGGTTATCGCACGCGTTTGCGTCAGGGGCATCCCCGGGTCGAGGCGGCAGATGCCTACGGATTGTCCATGTGGCATCGTTTTTTTGGTTGGTTGTGCGGTCGACCCATTGAGCTTAAACGCGTGGATTTTGCCGGGGATACGCCGCAGCGGCTGGAGAAATACGAAAGTCTGTTCGGGTGCCCGCTCTACTTCAACCAGGTCAATGATCTGCTCTACTTCGACAGTGCGTGTCTGGCCTGGCCTGTGGTGCACACCGAGCACTCGCTGCGCGAATTTCTGCGCACGGCGCCCTACCAGTTGTTGATGATGGAGAGCAGTCCGCAGGGTAACAATCTCTCCGCCCAGGTAAAAGCCATGATGGGACACGATTTCAGTGAGGGGTTTCCAGGCTTTGAAACTATCAGCAGAGCCCTGAATATGTCTGCCCCAACACTGCGGCGTAGGCTGAAACGCGAGGGTACAACATTCCAGCAACTCAAGGACGAAGCACGCTGTGATGCCGCCAAGCTCTGCCTCGACCGGCATGAATTGTCGATTAACCAGGTCGCCCTGCAAATGGGTTTTACTGACCCTAGCGCGTTCCACCGCTCATTTAAGAAGTGGACGCTACAGACACCGGGACAATTTCGTGCGACCCGGCGCGTGCGCAAAGGCTGAGCACTGGCGCTGTCCCCGCCAGCAGACCTTGGCTATAATTCAACCAGTAGATTTTTTTGTATTATCCCCGGCAGGTTTTTTCATGACAGTGCAGCAGGAAATAGAACAGCAACTGCGTAGCAGGTTTTCCCCTGTATTCCTTGACGTTGCCAACGAAAGTCACCAGCACAGCGTGCCACCTGACTCGGAAACCCATTTTCGGGTAGTTCTGGTCAGCACGGCTTTCGACGGCAGTTCCAGGGTGGCACGGCACCAGCAGGTGTATGCAGCACTCGCCCCCCAGCTGGAAGGACCAGTGCACGCGCTGGCGCTGCATACCTACTCGCCCGGCGAGTGGCAACAACGCGAGAGCGCGGCACCGGCCTCGCCGCCGTGCCTGGGCGGCAGCAAAGCCGAGAGTCCCTGAGTCTTCTTTATGGATACGGTCGTAGTTGCCGCGCTGTACAAGTTTGTCACCCTGGATGATTACCACGCCTTGCGCGAACCCCTGCTAGATGCCTGTGTTTCTGCAGGCGCGCGCGGCACTCTCCTGCTCGCCAGCGAGGGTATCAATGGCACCATCGCCGGCAGCCGGGAAGGCATCGACCAGGTATTGACCTACCTGCGCAATGATCCGCGCCTGGCCGACCTGGAGCACAAGGAATCGCTAGACGCCCAGATGCCTTTCTATCGCATGAAGGTAAAGCTGAAGAAAGAGATAGTGACTATGGGTGTAGCGGGGGTTGATCCCAACCGGCGTGTCGGCACCTATGTCAGACCCTGTGACTGGAACGATCTTGTTAATGACCCCGAGGTATTGCTGATTGATACTCGCAACGACTATGAGTGCGATATTGGTAGCTTCCGGGGTGCGGTTGATCCGCGTACCAAGAGCTTTCGGGACTTTCCGGCGTTTGTGCGCGCCAATCTCGATCCCGGCGTGCATAGGAAAGTCGCGATGTTCTGTACCGGTGGGATTCGCTGTGAGAAAGCATCGGCATTTATGCTCAATGAGGGATTTGCGGAGGTTTATCACCTGCAGGGTGGAATTCTGAAATACCTCGAAGAGGTGCCGGCAACGGAAAGTATCTGGGACGGCGAATGTTTTGTCTTCGATAACAGGGTGGCGGTTGACCACCAGTTGCAGAAGGGGCGCTACGACCAGTGTTATGGCTGTCGTCATCCCATAACCGAGGACGACAAACACTCTGGCAGATACGAGGTGGGTGTATGCTGTCCCCACTGCTTCGATTACCTGACGCCTGACCAGAAGCTGCGCTTCAGGGAGCGCCAGAAGCAGGTTGAATTGGCAGCACTGCGCGGCGAGCCACATGTCGGAGCGCCGGCGCCCGCGCGCCAGAAATCCGCGGCAAACTACAACACTCAGGTAAAGGAATAGGTTATGGCACTCCTGCGCGATCGGGTCGTCGTGGTTACCGGGGCCAGTCGTGGTGCGGGCAAAGGCATTGCGCTTGCGCTGGGCGCTACGGGTGCCACTGTTTATGTGACCGGGCGCACGCGCAATGAAGGTGATGCCCCGTTGCCCGGCACGGTGGAGGCGACTGCAGCGGCAGTGACAGCTGCAGGGGGCAAGGGTATTCCCGTCTATTGTGATCACCGAGATGAGGTTAGGGTGCGACAGCTGTTCGAGCAGGTGACCGATGAGCAGGGTCGCCTCGATATTCTGGTGAACAATGCCACCAGTTTGCATGATGCCCTGACTAGTAGCGGGCCTTTTTGGGAGAAACCGCTGGCGCTCACTGAGCTGTGGGAGGTGGGTATGCGTTCCCATTATACGGCTGCCTGGTATGCGGCACCCCTGTTGCTGGCCAACGGCGAGGGTCTTATCGTCAATACCTCATCGTTTGGAGGTCGTATTTATATGCACGGCCCCGCCTACGGAGCCGGGAAGGCGGCTGTGGACAAGATGTCGCATGACATGGCAATCGATTTTCGCCCGCACAATGTTGCGGTGGTTTCAATCTGGATGGGCCTGCTACTGACGGAACGCACGCAACGCGTGTTTGATCAAGAGCCCGATAAGTATGCCGCCCTGGCCGCCACTGCGGAGACGCCAGAGTTTACCGGCCGCGTTATTGATGCGCTGGCCAATGATCCTCGCCTGATGGATAAAAGCGGTCGTGTACTGATCGGCGCTGAACTGGGGCAGGAGTACGGCCTTACCGATACCAATGGCCGCATACCCCCGTCCCATCGGACCTTTTTCGGCGACCCGACCACCTACGGTGACGCTGTCGTAGAGTAGTATTGATACCCCAAATAGAGGATGCGACCCTTGTTAGTGGTCGCCTACAGTTATACGGTGCCAGGTATGTCCACCCCGCAAGGTTATTTCCATCACGGGACTACACAGAAATGAAACAGGTGAGAGTATGAATATGTATGGATTGGAGAGCCCGCGCGCGCAGGAACTGATCAGCGCGGCAAGGGCCATGGGTCCCGCGCTGCGGGGGCGCCGGGCGCGTGCCAAGGCAGACGTGCGCGTCCCCGACGAAACCGTGGCAGAGTTTACACGGGCCGGTTTCTTCAAAATTCTGCAGCCCGAGCAGTGGGGCGGCTACGCCATGGATCCACAGGTGTTCTACGCGGTGGGCCTGGAGATTGCCCGTTTCTGTCCTTCCAGCGCCTGGATACTCGGGGTCATTGCCGTGCACAACTGGCAACTGGCTGTGTTCGATCACAGGGCGGCACAGGACGTGTGGGGGGAGGATCCCTCGGTACTCATCTCATCCTCTTATGCGCCTGTGGGTAAGGTAAAAGTCGTCGATGGAGGGTTCCGTCTGAGCGGCCGCTGGAGTTTCTCCAGTGGGTCACAGCACTGCAAATGGGTATTCCTGGGCGCTGTAGTGCCGACGCCGGAAGCACCCTTCGATATGGCCAATTACCGCACCTTCCTGTTGCCTATTAGTGATTACGAAATTCTACCCAACTGGGAGGTGGTGGGTCTGCAGGGTACTGGCAGCCATGATATTGTGGTCGACAACGCATTTGTACCGGAGCACCGTACCCACAAGGCGATGGACGGTTTTCTCTGTGACAACCCCGGTAATGCTGTGAATAAAGCGCCGCTTTACCGCATGCCGTTCATGCAGGTGTTTGTGCGGGCCGTTTGCACTGCCACACTGGGTGCCTGTGAGGGCGCGTTGGATGCATTTATCGAAGTTGCCAAAACGCGCCAGGTGGGTCCAAACAAGATGAAGAATGATCCCTTTGCCCGCGTTATCGCCGCCGAGGTGAAGGCATCCATTGAGGAAATGAAGCTGACCCTGATCCGCAATTTCGACGCCATGATGGCCTGCTGTCGCTCTGGTGTGCCCATCCCGATCGAGGACCGGGTGCGTTATCGCTACGATTCAGCAGTGGTTGCCGATCGCTGCGTGGCTCTGTCCGGCAAAATGCTAAAGGCAGCGGGTAGTGGTGGGATACGCCTGGACAGTGAGCTGTTGTCGTTTCACCTGGATATTCTTGCCAGCCAGGCGCATGTGGCTAACAACTCCATACCGTTTGCCAGTAATCTGGGTGGGGTTGTCTTTGCCGAAGAAAATGCGGACTTTGCCCTCTAGAGCCGAACTCCAGAACAGGAAATAGTATGAAAATGAATGGACGTTTGCCCGAGGCCAATTACGCGCAGTGCGCCAACGGCTATCGTATTCACTATCTGGACGAAGGGCAGGGCGAGGTTGTCGTGTTTTTGCACGGTTCGGGACCTGGCGCCAGTGGTTACAGCAATTTCAAGCGCAATTACCCGTTTTTGGTCGAGGCGGGTTACCGTTGTATTGTACCGGACCATATCGGCTATGGTTTTTCGGACAAACCCAATGATGTTGATCATCCGCTGTCTTTCTTTGTCGAGTGCATCAAGCAAACGCTTGATGTGGCCGGCGTCACGAAATGTACCCTGATTGGGAATTCACTGGGCGGTGCCATCGCCCTGGGACTGGCCCTGGATTACCCGCAACTGGTGGACAAACTTATTCTTATGGCTCCGGGTGGGCTCAGTGAGCTTGCCGACTACCAGCAGATGCCCGGTATGCAGAAGGTGTTCAAGGTATTTGGCTCAGGAGAGCCTGTTACCCAGGCGGTGATGAAAGATCTGTTCGCGACCGGTTTGATGCACGATCCGAAGTACGCCACCGATGAATTGGTAGCAGAGCGTATGCAGATCATGCAGATCATGAACGGCCACGTTATGGCGACCATGCGTGTGCCCGTGCTGGTGGACAGGTTGCACGAACTGCAATGCCCTGTGCTGGGTTTCTGGGGCATGGACGAAAAAATGATGCCAGAGAACGGCATTATGGCCATGGCGAAAAATATCAGGCACCTGCGCCTTATCCTCGTTACCGAGTGCGGGCACTGGGTAATGGTGGAGCACGAGGACATGTTCAATCGCGCCTGCCTGGACTTTTTACAGTACGGTTAATCCTGTTTCCTGTCCCCTGCAGCGTGGCCGCCGGCTCGTCGCCCCGAGAAAACACAATCGGCGATCGACAGACCGCTAACGTATGAGTGGGATGCGACCCCCACTGCGGCGCGCCCTGCAGCGTACAGGCCTCTTATTTTCTTCCCGTTTGTTGCCAGTACTTCACCAGTGGTTTCATCGACGCACAGCCCGCCCAGTGTGATGGACGGATTTCTGACCAGACCATCAACCCGGCAGTCGAGCGCATACCACGGCCCGTTTTTTAAAGCGGCCAGGTACTCGGCTGGTTTGCCCATGGGATCCTGCGCGCCAGTTTCAGAGAGAGCGTTGTACTGTGCGACAGTGTCGCGCAGGGTTTCGTCGGGTATGCCCAGTTTTCGTGCCAGAAGCGTTAGTGTCGGCGCTTTTTTGCGCGCTAGAAAAAGGAACAACAGTGCGGCGGCGGATTGGAACCACATGGCGCGGCTGGGTCCAATTTCGCGCAGGGCCTGGCGTGCCAGAGACGAGTCGAGCAGCAACCACGCCTTGCCATGACCCTTGTCCATGATTTTCTGCGCCAGCTGCGCGCCGTACAGCATCTCGTTACAGATACGCTGCCCGGTGGCGTCGATCAGTACGCCCCGAATGAACGACTGAGGCGGATTGACGAAGCGCCAGTCGCTCACGTTCTCCATCAGCGCTGTCCTGGCGCCCACACTTTGTCCCATCAGGATGCCGCTGCCATCGTCTCCGATGGTACCCAGTGGCATGCCGGGTAGATATCGGGGTGCGTACTTTTCTACCATAGAGCGGTTATAGAAAAAACCGCCACTACTGACTATGACCCCGTTTCTGGCCCGCAGCCACAGCACCTGGCCAAAAGTCTTTTCCAATTTTTCCAGGACCGCGCGCAGGCACCAGGTGATGACAGGTGCGTACATTGCGGCGTACCGACAGTAAATCAGCAGCGCATACAGTTGGTGGTGCAGCCAGCTCGCCACTGAGCCGACAGGCATTCTTGACAGTTGCAGTCCCACCACATCGCCCTGCTCGGAACAAATCAGGCCCAGCGCACGGTGCTGGGTAAATATCTGCACACCTTTGCGCCGCGTAGCGTCCTGCAGGGGCTTGAACAGGGCTGCGCCAGACACGCCCTTGCCGTGCGCTCGATGCCCGCGGGCGGCTGGTTTGGCAGAGTTGCTGTAGGGTGGGAACGACTCGTTGCCTGAGTAGTAGAGGTAATAGTTGTTGGATGGATAGGAGGTTTTGAAGGGGCAAAGGCTGGGTTCGAAAGGTACGCCAAGTTGCATCAACCAGTCGATGTTTGTTGCACTTTCGTCGCAAAACTTGCGCAGGGTTGCCTGGCTTACCACATCGCCTGTTTCCTGGATGAGGTAGTTGTACATATTGTTGGGTGAATCGATGACAGCTGCCCCGGCCTGTATGGCGGTACCTCCTCCAGCGTAGACTATGCCGCCGCTGATTTTGGTAGAGCCACCGCCATTAAAGCGCTCGATCACGGCTACCTCAGCGCCCTTGTCTTTGGCTTCTATGGCTGCACTGGCTCCGGCACCACCGAATCCTACTATGGCTACATCCACAGTGATATCCCAGCACTGGCTTTGATTACCCTGAATCGGCGCTTCGACAGTGGCCTGTCCGCCTGCCATTTTGCGGTACCATCTACCGATGCCCTTGAACATAGTTCCGGTCCTCATGCAGGTTCATAGTCTCAGGATCTCAGCATAGGTCGCCACGTCCCTGGACGTTATGTTCCAGATCAAAAAATCTGGCGCTCAAGCGAGCTGGGAAGTTGGTAGTGTTCGAACAAAATATTGTACTGTTGATATTCAAAAGGCGTGTAAAATTGCCACCTTTATAAACAAGGCATACAGGCTGATGATGCAGCAAGACCGGATCAATATACTGGGGGACGAGTTGTATGAAGCCCTGCGCACCCAGTCAACGTTGGCCCCCCTGACGGAGCGGGAAAGTGCTATCACCATTGCGGACGCCTACCACATCTCGCTGCGCATGCTGCAGCGGCGTATAGATCTGGACGGCGAGCGCATCGTGGGCAAAAAGATCGGCGTTACCAGCAAACCGGTACAGGAAATGCTTAACGTATTCCAGCCGGATTTCGGTTTTCTGACAAATCGGATGCAATACCCTGATGGTGCGGCCATTACGATAGCGGGCAATATGATTCAGCCGCGCGCCGAGGGTGAAATTGCCTTTCGACTAAAAAGTGATCTGGTTGGTCCGGGGGTTACCGAGCAGGACGTACTCAACGCCACGGCCACTATCATGCCCTGTTTTGAGATTGTCGATTCGAGAATCGACAACTGGCGGATTAAAATCCAGGATACGGTGGCTGACAACGCATCCTGTGGTGTGTATGTACTGGGTACTAACGAGGTAGACCCGCGGGATTTCGACCTGCCCAATCTGAAGATGACCATCTACAAGAATGGGGTGTTCAATGCACAAGGATTGGGCAGTGCAGTGCAGGGTAATCCACTGACTGCAGTGGCTTGGCTGGCCAATACGCTCGGTGAATTTGGTATACCCTTCAAGGCAGGTGAGGTCATTTTGTCCGGTTCGCTGGCACCGCTGATTCCGGTGGTCGCCGGTGATGTGATGTCGCTGGAAATTGAAGGTATCGGTGGTTGTAGCTGTAAGTTTGTTTGAGGCTAGGGCCGTCTCCCGGCTAACTTGTCAGTATCAGATGAGATAGCACATATTTAATCAAGAGAAAGCAATACAGAGAACCAACATGAGCAAAAAAGTAAAAGCAGCAATCATCGGTCCGGGCAACATTGGGACAGACCTGTTGATGAAAGCCATGCGCAGCGAACTGATTGAGCCTGTATGGATGGTCGGGGTGATAGCCGATTCGCCGGGCCTTGCCAGGGCAGCAGAACTGGGACTCAAAACCACAGCAGAGGGTGTCGACGGTATGGTGCCTACCATGCGTGCTGACGGCGTGCAGATTTGCTTCGACGCGACCTCGGCCTATGTGCACCCCGAAAACAGTCGCAAAGTAAACGCCCAGGGTGCCGTGATGATTGACCTTACCCCGGCTGCTATCGGTCCGTTTTGCGTGCCGCCGGTCAATCTCGCCGAGGCAGTAGCTGCCAGGGCCATGAATGTGAACATGGTGACCTGTGGCGGGCAGGCGACCATTCCGATGGTGGCGGCCGTCAGTCGCGTACAGGCTGTAGCGTATGGCGAGATTGTTGCCACGGTCAGCAGCAAGTCAGCGGGCCCCGGTACGCGCAAAAATATCGACGAGTTTACTCGCACCACCGCCAGTGGCATCGAAAAGGTTGGCGGTGCAAAAAGTGGCAAGGCGATTATCATCATCAACCCGGCAGAACCGCCGCTGATCATGCGCGATACCATCCACTGCCTGACCGTTGACGAGCCGGACCAGGCGGCTATTACCAAATCTGTGCACGATATGATCGCCGAGGTGCAGAAGTATGTGCCCGGCTATATCCTGAAGAACGGGCCGGTGTTCGATGGCAAGCGCGTCTCCATTTACATGGAAGTCGAGGGCCTGGGTGATTTTCTTCCCAAGTACGCTGGCAATCTGGACATCATGACGGCGGCGGGCCTGCGCACTGCAGAAATGTACGCGCAGGAAATCCTGGCTGGAACGTTTGTGCCCACTGCGGCCTGATAGCGCTCGATAGCCACTATCGATAAAGATTACAAGAGAGCGAGACAATGGACCTTACCGGAAAGAAAATTACCATACACGATATGTGTCTGCGCGATGGCATGCACCCCAAACAGCATCAGATCACGGTTGAGCAAATGGTCAGGATTGCCAAGGCCATGGATGACGCGGGTATACCCTTGATAGAAGTAACCCACGGCGATGGTCTGGGCGGCGCCTCGGTGAACTATGGTTTCCCCGCTGCCAGTGATCAGGAGTACCTGACAGCAGTGTGCAGGGAGATGAAGAAAACGAAGGTTTCCGCCTTGTTGCTGCCGGGTATCGGTACTGTTGATCACCTGAAAATGGCTGTGGATTGCGGCATATCTACCATTCGCGTGGCAACGCACTGTACGGAGGCGGATGTGTCAGAGCAGCACCTTACTATGGCCGCAAAATATCCTGGCCTGGATACGGTGGGCTTCTTGATGATGGCGCATATGATCGAGGCGGAACCATTGGTGCAGCAGTTAAAGATGATGGAGGACTTCGGCGCCAATTGTGTCTACATCACGGACTCGGCAGGCTATATGCTACCGGACCATGTGACGGAACGCGTTGCTCTGGCACGGGCGGAACTGCGGCCCGAGACAGAGCTGGGTTTTCACGGACATCACAATATGGCCATGGGTATCGCGAATTCGCTTGCTGCTGTCGCGGCCGGTGCGAATCGTATCGATGGCTCGCTGGCCGGCTTGGGCGCTGGTGCCGGTAATACGCCGCTGGAGGTATTTATCGCGGTGTGTGACCGTATGGGTGTTGAGACAGGGGTAGACCTGTTCAAGGCCATGGATATTGCCGAAGACCTGATCGTGCCGATGATGGACCATGTGGTGCGCATTGATCGAGATGCACTCACACTCGGTTATGCGGGTGTTTATTCGTCCTTCCTGTTGTTTGCCAAGCGCAGTGCCGAGAAGTACGGCTTGTCCAGCCGCGATATATTGGTTGAACTTGGTCGGCGCAGAACCGTTGGCGGCCAGGAGGATATGATCGAAGACCTCGCTCTGGATATGGCGAAGGCGCGTGGTGTACTTTAATCTGCTGCATCGAAAGCGGCACTGCGGATACCCTGTTACTTTATCTGCCACCCTGTGCCAGTATTAATAGTTTCACCGGGTGGCGTTTTCTCTATTGCCTTGAGCCCCGCGCGCACTTCTACGGCCTGCAGGCTGATGCCATTTTGGTTGGCGATATTCTGATAATGCACTTTGCGCTGGTTGTTGATGTCCGCAACGAGGGCATCTACTTCCGCTGAGGGTTTGATCGCGGCTATATACCCTGTGTTGGTTTCCCCGACCAAGCCGCTCGATTTGGCCTTGCCAAGGTCCATTGCGGAAGTCGGCAGTGCCATTAATAACGAAAGCGACAGTGCAGCTAGTAACTGCGGTATGGAACATTTGTTGAGACGCATGCTGTTCTTCTCCTAAAAAAGTTCGCTGTCCTCGGCAAACAGGGTATCAAGTTCCTTGTCCACCTTGACGCGTATTTCGTGTTCGATCTTAACATTCAGGTTGATGGTAATCGGCTCCTTTGGCGCATTAACTTGTACCGTCGGCGTGCAGGCAGCTGCTATCAATAGCAGGCATGAGCTTAGGAATTTTCGCATTTGGACCTCCTGGAGCTACTGCGGTTCTTGGGGTAGAAACCGATGCTGAAGTTTATTGCAGGCGATTTTCGATCTTCTTCACCAACTTACCACTTAGTCGCAAACTTTGTAACAGCGGATCGAGATTTTGCTCCAGATTCATATTGAAATTGATCGGACGACCCTCGTACCGGTTGGGATTGTGGCCCGCTAGCGACAATCCCAGTTGCAGGTTGCCCTCTTTGTCCAGTTCGACCGCGCTACTCAACACCTGGTACTGAAAATCGCTTAGCAGATCCAGAGCCAGTTCCAGCTCCTTGCTGGTTTCGCCCAATGCCCGATTCGCGTTGTTGCGGATATATCGAATACTTCCGCCCGGAGGTAGCGCTCTCAGGTACCCGTTTTTAATAACAATTCTGCCATCATCCACGGTGACCGGCAGTTCGCCCTCCAGTATTCCACTTGCCTGAATGTCCTTATCCTGCTGCAAGGCCACTATGTCTGACAGTTGCCATTGCTGCGCCTGTAATGTGAGCGTGTTGAGCGGCGCGCCGAAATCCCAGATTGCCGGTTTTGGCAGGAACAACTGCCCACTGAACATGCCCGCGGAGAATTTCTCGATATTCACTGAAGGTTTGGTGATTACTGTGGCTGTTGGCAGTGTTATGCTCGCCACAATGTTGTGCATTTCGAATCCCAGATCCAGTTTTTCAAGGGAAAGCTCGACGGGTTGCACGGTTTTCCACCGTTCTATGCCGGACCAGTTGGCCGCTAGTTCAAAGTTTTCGAATTGGTACTCATCAACCTTGCCTGATAATCCATGGAGCGCAAATTGCGATTGTTGTGTCCAGTTCGATCGCTCAACGTTCGTGCGCTTAAATGTGGTGTCGAGCTTTATATTCCCGGAGAGTATCTCCACGCCAGAGTGTAGCAACCCCAATTGGCGCAGCGGTGTTATTACCGCTCCGGCAAAATAGGGCAGGTCCTGGCTGCGGGCGCTCAGACGGCCGTCGCCACTGTTTGTCACCAGGTTTAAAGTCCCCTCCACACTCATTTTGACGCTTTCGGCAGTGTCTACCAGTACCATGCTGAAATTATTTTGTTCGACGTTACCGTGTTGTTTGATTGCCAATTCAAACTGCGGCAGTTGCTGCTTGCGTAGGCGGGTCTCGATGGTCGTACTGAGATCGGTATCCAGTTGGAACGGTTCGCTGGCGGCTAGGGTGGCATCAAGGTGCAGCGCCTCCAGGCGAATCTGGGTGTCTGCGTCGCCCAGCACTAGAAGTGTGTTGTGCAACTCTCCGTACCATTTGCTGGCTTCGCCCGCTGCAATTTTCACTGGCGCTCGACTTTCCCAGTGCACGGGTACGGTCTCTTTCCAACGCAACCAGTGTTGCATGTCTTCTGGTAATGATAGTTGCTCGGTGCGGAGATTTCCTGACAGTTGGAAGGGCTCTATGGTCAGTTGCAACTGTCCGTCCCGAAATGTCGCAGTAGCATCCAGATTCCCCGCGAAATCCTGGATAATTCCGGCATAATCCAGTTGCCGGATGGTATTAACGATGTGGACGGTGGTTTCGAACGGCTGAAGTGCCGACCACTCAGGTGACCGGAAGATGCTCAGTGCATCCGGGTGGCGGACTTGCGCCGTAAACTTGCTGCTACCCACTATCATCAGATTTTCTAATGAGAGAAATCAGTGCCAGGTCTGTCTCCACTGTGAGTTGGCGTAGCCAAACCAGGAAAGCTGTGTCCTGCCATTCTCCCTGCAAGCGCCACTCCCACTCATCCCCCCTGGCCGCTTGTAGTTGCGCGGTAACCATCGAGATGTCGGTTTCGCCGTTGCGTAGAGCGATATCCATATTCATGGCGGTAGGGTGCTGACTGGTCCGCAACGCGACGGTTACTTCGCCGCCTGCCAGTGCTGATTCCAACTGCATTTCCAGTTGCCCCGTAAACAGCAAGTTGCCCTTGGCGGAACGCACCGGCCGGCCTTGAGAGCGATAATCGAGGTTCCATTGCTTGATATGCAACGCCTGCACAGGAAGCTGCGCGATCAACTCCTGTGGTAGCATGCTTTTAACATTGAGAACGATCGGGTCCTTATCGGGACCGGATGTTGTTTGCTCAACACCAAGGTCCAGTACGGACAGGGTTACAGATTGCACTTGTCGACTGATTAGCATGCGCCAGTCGTAGCGCACTTCAAGGGACGACAGTTTGGCATCATACGTATACCCTTCGTATTCACCAAGTAACCGGAGTTTGTCGAACTTTAACCGACTGGAGGAAAATTGCAGTCCCTTGAATTCGAGTTCATCCACGCCGTATTCATGCAGGGTTTGCCTGGCCTGTTGCTCGATTATCGCGGGGAAGTGCTGATAGACGTGGAGACTCACGCCCAGCATGACCAGAAACAATAGGCTCAGGCTGAAAATTGCGAAGCGGGCGCGGGTCATCTTCCGAAGTTTAATTGACTGGCCTACAGGAGTAACTATTCATTTTTCCTGTCAGAGCATATAGTCTATGGGGTCGTAATAGTTCCCTGGGATTACAGGAGAGTCAATATGAAGAGAAATCGGTTGGGTAGAAGCGCCATTGTGGTTTCGGATATCTGCATGGGAACCATGACCTTCGGTAATCAGGCGAATGAAAAAGCGTCCTTTCGCATTATGGATATGGCCTATGACGCGGGTGTGGACTTTTATGACACCGCAGAAATGTACCCCGTTCCTCCCGATGTGAAATATGTTGGCGCGACGGAAGAGATCGTCGGTCGCTGGATGAAGACCAAGGACCGTGACTCGCTGATTATCGCCTCCAAGGTCGCCGGCCCGAGTCATGTGTGGATACAGGCACCGCTGCGTGGCGGCAAGACCGGCCTCGACCGGCACCATATCGTGCGCGCCGTGGAGAGCAGTTTGCGACGCCTGGATACCGATTACATCGACCTCTACCAGACCCACTGGCCGGACGCGGACTACCCCCACGAAGAGACCATGATGGCACTGGACGAAGTGGTGCGTTCGGGTAAGGTGCGTATTCTCGGTTGCAGTAACGAATCCACCTGGGGCTTGACCAAGAGTCTGTGGGCGTCCGATATCAATGGCCTGGCGCGTTACGAGACCATCCAGAACAATTTCAGCCTGAACAATCGTCGCTTCGAAGATGAGTTGGCCCAGGCCTGTCGGCAGGAGAAAGTCAGCCTTCTGCCCTATTCGCCACTGGGTGGTGGGGTGCTAAGCGGCAAGTACAATGATGGCGCCTTTCCCAAGGGCGCGCGTTTTTCCATGTATCAGCACGCGCCCAAGCGCCAGCAGGCGATGTTACGTCGCTTTGTCAATGACAAAACGCTGGAGTCCACCCGGCGCTACCAGGAAATTGCCGCAGAACTGGGGATGTCCGTGGTAACCATGGCGGTTGCCTGGAGCAAGCAGCATGATTTCGTGGCATCTACAATTGTTGGTGCCACCAGTCCCAAGCAGGTACCGGATTTGCTGGCGGCGGCAGATGTCACGCTGACGCCGGAAACCCTGGCGCGCATTAATGCCGTGTCGCAGGAATTGCTCTACCCGATGGGCTAGCGTCGGTGCTGAAAATGCGCCGGCATGCGGCCGGGAATCCGAAACAGTGATGGCGCCCATTCGATGCGGCCTTCATCGACCTCGATAGCAGTGAAACGCCGCGCCATGTGGCTAAAGGCAATTTCGGCATTCATTTTTGCCAGATGCGATCCCAGGCAGAAATGTATGCCACCACCAAAGGAGCAGTGTTTGGCTTCGTTGCGACCGATGTCAAAGCGATCAGGGTCGGTAAACATCTCCGGGTCGCGGTTGGCTCCGATCAGCAGAGCGAAGACTGTGGAATTTGCCGGCACTGTGATGCCGCTAAAGTTTGTGTCCTCCCACAATACCCTGACGGTAACCGGAACAGAGGGCTCGAAGCGCAGGCATTCCTCCACCGCCGAGTTCACCAGCGTGGGGTTTGCCGCCAGTCTTTCAAATTCGCCGGGATTGCGGGAAAAGCAGAGCATGCCGTTGGCGATCAAGCCGATCGTTGTTTCCAGTCCTGCCACCAGCAGGCCGATGCATTGCTGTAACAGTTCATCGGTGCTGAGCCGGTCGCCGGCTTCCTCAGCCATCACCAGTTGGCCCAAAATGTCTTCAGTGGGATGCGCGCGCCGCGCCTCTATCAGTTCCAGCATATACGTTGCAAGTTCAAAGATCGCTGCCTCGGATTGCTGCTGTAACTGCGGGAACGCGTGCTTGGCAAGGCGATAGGTTACCAGTGACACCAGTTTGGTGAGGCGATGGCGGTCTTCGAAAGGTACGCCCAGCATGGCGCACATGGAAGCCGCCGGCACTGCCAGTGCCAGATCGGCAACGAGGTCGATCTCGCCGAGGGGGGCGACCCGGTCCAATTCATGGGCCACCAGGGCTTCCACTTGTGGCCGCATGGTATTGAGTGCGCGTGGTGTAAACGCTTTGCTGACCAAATTGCGCAAGCGATCGTGATCCGGTGGATCCATACGCAGCATAAATTTTGACGCTTCGGACTCCTCGCGGGTTTCATTGGGGATCAGTCCGTTCAGGTCGCGCATGCCACTGCGACTGTGCTTCAGCAACTTCTGTATATCAGTGTAGTTGGACAGGCGCCAGTCACCCATGGGTGTGAGGTTGACAGGCTGTACTTCACGCAGGTGCCTGTAGTGTGCGTGAGGGTTTGGTTTGAGATCAGTGGTTGTAGGGTCCACACCGTACCACCCCGGAGCGGCCTTGCCACTGACGGGGCTCGCTGTTTTGTTCATCCGGGACTTTCCTCTGTTACCGTGTGCAGTATACGGCCTAGTGTAGACTTGCTCTGCAGTCAGGTAAATTGCGTCTTTGCGTAACTCGCTGCTGGAGGCAGCTATGAGCGAACTGCTACTCGTGCCGATTGTTTTCCTCACTTCCTGCCTGGCGGCTATCATGGGCTTGGGTGGCGGCATGTTGCTGATCGCCATGATGCCCGGGGTGGTGCCCGCAGCGGCGATCATTCCCCTGCACGCCGTAACGCAGTTGGCGAGCAATGTATCGCGCGCCGTTCGGCTGGCGCGATATCGATCCCGGCATCATTCCTGCGGTACTGGTGGGTGCAGTGTTAGGTGCCTGGCTGGGCTCGGAGGTCTACCAGAGCCTGGATATACTCTGGCTTCCCGCCTTGATCGGGGTGCTCATACTTGCCTTTACCTGCTTGCCGATCCCGAGGGTTCCGGGGGGAGGACAACTGTCGCTGGCGCTGCTGGGCTTTTTCCAGACCGGATTGGGCATGGTGGCGGGCGCGACCGGACCAGTGGGCGCCGCCGTGCTGTTACGACGCAATACCGGCCGCGATTGGCTGGTGGTCAATACGGCGGTGTATATGACAGTCAATCACACGATACGCCTGGCGGCGTTCATTGCTATCGGATTCAGCTTTGCCCCCTGGTGGAAACTGACAAGTGGAATGGTGGTGGCGGGGATCTGCGGCTCCTGGGTCGGAACGCGGCTGCGGGGTCTTGTGCCGCAGCTTGATTTTCAGCGCCTGTTTCGCTGGCTGGTGACACTGCTGGCACGGCGGCTGATAGTATTGTCCGAGTTGCCGCTGTTATGAGCGTTGGCTGATATTGCACGGCTTACCTTAAACGGTGTTAGTTCCAGCGCGGGAGGAGGAGACCCTATTATGAAATGGCGCTACATTACGCTTTATTGTTTATTGCTCGCCGCCTGCGGTGGTGATGCTGCCCGCCACAGCCAATCTGCGCAAAGCACGGATATGCAGCCGGATGGTTTCCCACTTGCCACTACTCTCGTCTATGGGTGTAGCGACTATGAATTCGTCGCCCGTCTCAGTCCCGAGGAAATAGCGCTGTGGCTGGACGACCAATACGTCATTCTCCCCCGGATTGACAGCGATTCCGGCGAGTTTTACGAGGCCGGGGATGTATCCTTCAGGAGCGAGGGTGAGGAAGCGATGCTAACAGTGGCCGGACAGAACTATCAGAACTGTCATCTGCTTCCTGAGCGAGGGCCTTGGGAGAATGCCCGGCGCCGCGGTGTGGATTTTCGGGGTGTGGGCAATGAACCCAGCTGGTATCTGGAGATCCAGAGTGGGCGGCAACTCCTTTTCGTTGGGGATTATGGGGCACAGCGCGTCATGGTGCCGGATACGGGCGGGGAGATCGAGGGTCCGGCGCGTGTTTATCACGGTGCCATCGGAGAACATGATTTGCGCATCGAGATTGTGGATCAACCCTGTGCCGATACCATGAGTGGAGAGCAATTTCCAAGTCGGGTAAAAGTGTTGCTCAACAACACTGCCTACGAGGGCTGTGGTCAACCGCTCGACTACCCGTGGGAGGAGTTAGAGTAATAATTACAATAAACGTATAACCTATTGAAATGTAACTAATATATTGAATGTAAAAAGTAAATCAGGCAGCAGGCTGGACAGCATTCCGTTAGACCTTGATTAACATCAATGTGCCTACTGCCGCGGGCTCCTATCATGAGCTGCGAGTGGCAAAGAATTGCCGCTTCTTGAGCAATTAACAGGAGTGTAAAAATGAAAAGAGCGTTTACGTTGGCGCTGGCCGTCGCCCTGACGGGTGGTAGTGTGATGGTGCAGGCCTATGAGCAGGGGGATTGGATTTTGCGCCTGGGTGCGACCACGGTTGCTCCCGATACCAGCAGTGACGATATCAATCTCCCCGGCGGGCTGGTCGCAAAGGCAGAGGTTGATAACGATACGCAGTTGGGCATTATCCCAGCCTACATGCTCACGGACATGTGGGCCATTGAGGTGCTGGCGGCGACGCCCTTTGACCACAACATTGAGGCTCAGGGCCAGGGTTCCATCAAGGGCACGAACCTTGACGCCGGATCCACCAAGCAACTGCCTCCAACTGTCAGCGTACAGTGGTATCCGCGCGGCGGACAAAGTGGCTGGCAGCCTTATCTGGGTGTGGGTGTGAACTACACCGTTTTCTTCGACGAAAAAACGGATGGGCAGTTGGTGGGTCTGCTCGGCACTCTGACCGGCGGTGCTGTCAACGATGCTGACCTGAGCCTCGATGACTCGTTTGGCCTGGCTGCTCAGGTCGGTGTGGATGTTCCGATCGACGAGCACTGGGCATTCAATGCGGGTGTTTGGTATATCGACATTGATACTCAAGCCGAAATCACCGCGAAAGCCGATGGTGCTACTGCTGACACCGTGAAGTTCGATGTGCAAATTGACCCGTGGGTCTACAACGTGGGTATCGCCTATAAATTCTAGATATAGCTTGTGACCGGGTCACCTAAGTTCTAAGGCGTTTCGCCCCGCCAGTTTCTGGCGGGGCTTTTTTAGTTCCTCCTAACTTGGCAACATGCATTGGATTGCTATAACCTGTGCCAAGATGGCAAAGGTCATAATAAATTGAGGTTCAGTCAGCGACTGTTATGTTTAAGAAATGGTTTTTGGTCTTGGATAAACTGGTAAATCGAGGTAAGTATTTGTCCGTCCCCAATGGTGGAATCGATACTTACAAAGATCGTAATGTGGATGTGTCCACACACACACAGATGATGGATGACCCATCTACAGATTCCGTCGCGATCGCCGATCGAGATCGACGACATGCGGCGGCCGTTGAGAGACTGTCTGATCCCGGACGAGCCGACTGGCCGCCTATCTACGCAGATCCATTCCCTGGTCTCATCGGTGCAGTGCCAGAGATCCGCGCTGCTGATCTCACAGTTGACGTGGTCGGCGGAGCAGTCGCTCATCATGGCGTTCTGCTAATTCGAGGGCTGTTTAACGCTAAGCAGGTGGCTGACACTCGAGCCGTGCAGGACCGAGTCAAAGCAGCAAGCTTGCTCGACAGGCCCGAGGGAAGTGGCTGGTACTTACCCTTCGCTGGCAAGAGTCGATTTGAACAGGCGCTGCGGGGTCGAATGGAGTCCAGGGGTGGCAACTGGCTCGCCGACTCACCGCTTGGTCTGAGTCAGGTGATTCAGATTCTCGAAAGTGTCGGTGTTGTCGGAGTGATCAACGAGCACTTTCAGGAGCGTTCCGCAATTTCATTGCAGAAGTCGACTCTGCGGTCAGTGCAGCCTGTGCCGTCCGATACTGGCTGGCACCAGGACGGCAGTTTCCTCGATGATGACGTCCGGTCCATGAACGTCTGGGTTGCGCTCTCGCCCTGTGGCGGAATGATCCCTGCGTCGGGAATTGAATTAATCCCGCGTCGATTCGAGGAGATCCTCCCGGTCGATACTGCTCTGGGCGTAGCCACGATCTCGCCAGATGTAATTAACGAGATCAAGCAGCGCTATCCATCTTTGAATCCCCAGTTCGCTGCAGGCGATGCCTTGATGTTTGACGAGCATTTTGTCCATCGCACATCACTTGAGGCTGATATCACCGAGGTTCGCTACGCACTCGAGTGCTGGTTCTTTGCTCCGTCGCACAGCACGTCGAACTATGTGCCATTTCTGGTGTAATGAAATTGTCCAGCATGCCCGGTGTGCAAACGATGGTTAGCAGCGTGGACGGAGGTGATATTCAGAGTCCATGCTCCCGAATCGATAAACAGTACAGCAATCACTTGTTTCAATCCACGTATTCGCAGGAAGGCCTGTAGATCTTGGCCGCCCATGCTGGTAGCCAGCACCCGAATAGCGTGCCGAGGCCGAACAGTATCATCATCAGTGCGGAGCAGGTCGCACTTTTTGCTGTAGCGCAGCCCACGCCAGACTACTGTAGATCAGGCCACAGGCAGTCAGACCCCAGCACAGGCCGAGAAATAAGGTAGTGCTTGCCTGTGTCGCATCGATTACGGTTTTTTACTGGCCTTCGCGGCGGTTTCTTTGTGGCCAGCAGATGAAAATGTCGCGGCTTCGTTCTCGGCCAGAATATGCCAGGGCTCTTTGTCCAGATTGTCGCAATGACCGCTGCCGATCGCCCACAGCAATAGCTATTATGGCCACTACTCTTCCACGTCACTTGTTTGGAGATCTGTAGGTCTGGGTTCTACCGGTAGCGAGTATAGAAATGCGAGGCGCTCGTATCGTAGACTGCTTACTTTGTTCATGCCTTTATGTAGATCGGCTGCTCACTCGGCGCTTGGAGGTATATAGCACCAGTGCCCCGAAAAGTCCTTGCGAGTGTAGCCGATGCTCAACGGGGCCTGCATCGGGTAGGCGGGGTTCCCCCCCATTTTGACGAACGGCCCCATCCAGTACTGACCCATGGCTACACCGGTACCGGCACCGATGAGCCCTGGTGGAGTGCGATTGAACTCTCGGCGCCAGAACTCTTCGGAGAAGAACACGGCGCACAGATCAAGGATAGTGTAGTCGTCGGTGAACAGGTAGCCCTCGTCGATCAGATGAGGCCACAGGTTGACCAGGCACTGGTGAATACTCATCTGGAAGTCGACGTCAAGGAAGCACAATGCAATGGGCTCCGAATGGGAAGGCAGCGAGTCACTGAACCAGCCCTTGCGGAACTGGCAGACCTCAATAGCACCGTAGCGCGTGACGTTTGCGCGAACCAGATCGAGAGGTCCATTCAGAAAGCCGGTTGTCGTCGCTGTGGCGATCCTGTCGTTGGCATCGCCGGCGGGCAGTCCCTCGAAGGAATCGTAGACGATGAGTTCACGGCCGACGGCCTGGCAGATTAGCGACAGGTTGGCGGTCGATCCGCCAAGGTAGCACCCGCACTCGACGACGACACCTCTGGTTTGGGGCGGGATCTCCAGCAGCTTGATCAGCATGGCCAGATGTGCACGGTAGGAGGTCCCGGTGAAGACTTTGGTGGTGTTGCGGTATATCCGCCAGGTCAGCCGGAACAGCTTGAGCCACGTCATGCCGTACCCCTTGTGAATGTTGCGATTTTCGAACAGGAACCACACCGTGATGGGCATCGTCAGTACGGGAAGGGCGAACCCGACCAGTTTTATCAGGCGCTGGCGGAGTGGGGTATTTCTGTTAGTTACGACGTCGCGCAGGGCCTTGCTCAGCGTTTTGCGAGGAGCGCGTACTCCGGCATTACCGTTCATGTTGACTCTCTCAAAAGATCGGGGAAAAGGTCTTCTACTATAAGCTATTTGAATGCGCGGCGCTCTAAGCTCACGATCTTTCACGCTAGCAATTATCTGCCCAATCAACCCAGATACACTCAATGTATAGCGCAACTTGCGCAGCGTACCAGTCGTGATCTGGATAGATAAGAATGGACGCTCTATTTGATTTTTACAATGCCACAACGCGATCAGCAATGACAACAGGGCAGAGATAGAATCATGAGGGAGACGTAAACTGGTATTCAATGCCTCAACCAGGAGTCAGGGAGGTTCGCTGTGCGCTTGAGTGCTGTTTCTGGCGTGATATTGTGGATCGCTGGTTGGACAGTATGCGATATGCCTAGCTGGTAACGTGTTGCGGCAGTTTGCACGTTCAGGATTTGAACTGAGTTAATGATCCATGTGCCAGTGATCTAATGGCTTATGTCCAACATGCCCAGTGTGCACACTATGTTTAGCGTGGATGGCGGTGATATAAAGAGTCCATGCTCCCGATGCAATCAGCAGTACAGCGATCAGTTGTTTCAATCCACGTCGTCGCAGGAATGCCTGCAAACCTTGTGCGCCAAAGCTGGTAGCCAGCATAGCGGGCAGGGTGCCGAGGCCGAACAGCAGCATCATCAGTGCTGAGGTGGTCGTATTCTGCGCCGTGGCCGCCCACGCCAGACTGCTGTAGATCAGACCACAAGGCATCAGGCCCCAGCACAGGCCGAGCGCGAAGCCCTGTGGCCAGTGGCGCAGCGGTAGAAATTTTGACGAGAGGCGTTGTACCGGTTGCCACAACCTGGAGCCGGCTCGCTCCAGCAGCGCCATGCCGCGCCACCAGTTGGCGATGTACAGGCCCATGCCAATGAGCAACAGTCCGGCCAGATAGCGCAGGCCGATAGTCCATGCAGCGATATCGATACTAGCGGCTGCCAATCCCAGTAATGCGCCCAGCACGGTATAACTGGTGATGCGACCCGTATGATAGGCCAGAGTGATGGCGGGCGAGCGCGCCCCGCCAAGATTGAGCGCTGCGGCTATTCCGCCGCACATGCCCAGGCAGTGCCCGGCTCCCGACAGGCCGAGGATGAAGGCGGTACTGGCCTGTGTTGCATCCATCATGGCGTTTTATTGGACTGCGACGCGGATTCCTCTTGCTCGGCAATTGGTGACGTTGCGGGCTGATCGTCAGCCAGAATGCGCCAGGCCTCCTTGTCCAAATCGTCGTACTGGCCGCTGCCGATCGCCCACAGTAACAGCCGTATGGCCACTACGCAGAACAGCAGGGCGATGGGTATCAACAGGTAGAGACTATCCACGGCGTTTGTTCCTGTCCCCGGTGGTTATCTATTTAACCGCAGCGAGTTGGCAACTACCAGCAGTGAACTCAGAGACATGCCGATCGCTGCAGCCCACGGCTGCACAAAGCCCATTGCCGCCAGCGGTATGGCGCAGAGGTTGTAGGCCAGTGCCCAGGCAAAGTTCTGGCGCACAATACGGCGGCAATGCCGGGCCTTGTGCAAGGCCTCTATAATCTTGTGCAGGTCGCCGCCAACGATAACGAAGTCGGCCTGACTGCGCGCCAGGTCAGTGGCGCCCGGGACAGCGAAGGAAGCGTTGGCGACACCCAGCACGGGGGCATCGTTGAGGCCATCTCCTACCATGGCCACCACGGCCCCTGCTTCCTGCAACTGTTGCACACGTGCCATTTTCTGCTGCGGTGTCTGGCCGCTGTTGACAGTTTCGATACCCAGAGAGCGGGCCAGAAGCGGGCCCTGGTTGGAACCGTCACCAGTGAGTAACTCCACCTGCAGGCCCATCCGCCTGGCGTTTGCGATGACATCGCTGGCCTCCGGTCGAATGGTGTCATCGAGGCCTATCCACGCCAGTGCAGCACCCTCCCTGCACAGCCCGATCCAGTGGTGGTGATCGTCCGGAATGTCTGGAAATTCCGGCACAAGTTCGCGGCAGTACTGCACGCTACCCATGCGATACTTCACTGTATTACGTCGCGCCTCAAGTCCGGCACCGACCTGGTAGGTGACCTGTTCAAAACCGCCTGCCGCTGGTATCGATGAAAAGGCCTTCGCGATAGGATGGCTGGAGAAGTGTTGCAGGGCGGCGCCTATGGTCAGCAGCTCCTGCCGGTCCAGCTCGCCCAGGGGATTTACCTTTGCAATAGCCATCGCTCCCGCAGTCAGCGTGCCCGTTTTGTCAAACAGCAAGTGCGTGCAGCCCCAAAGGGACTCCAGAGCATTCTCGCCACGCACGATCACGCCGCGAGCGCGCAGCGCACTGGCGGCGCTGGTCAGGGCTGCGGGCGTGGCCAGCGCCAGGGCGCAGGGACAACTGATGACCAGTACTGACAGCGTGATCCAGAAAGCTTTCTCGGGTGCCAATTGGAGCCATATCAGCGCAGTTGCGCCTGTCACCAGTAGCAACCGTCCGACAAACCAGGACGCCATGCGATCTGCAAGTTTTGCCAGACGCGGCTTACTGGTTTGCGCCACATCGACCGCGCGCTGCAACGCGGCGAGGCGACTGTCGCGGTAGTCGCCCAGTACCCTGGCCTGTAATGGGGCCTCGACATTAACAGTGCCAGCGTAGACGGTGTCGCCTGCCGCCACAGATCGCGGCAGGGGTTCGCCGTTAAAGGTGTCTTCCTTGACCGCGCTGTCGCCCTGGCAAACCTGCGCATCGACCGGCACGGTCTCACCGGCCTTGATCAGGATGGTTTCTCCCGCCCGTAGCGCAATACGCGCTACCGAGATCCATTGATCGTCGCGGCGCACGACTACAGCACCGGGCAAACTGCTCTCGGCGTCCAACCAGGTAAATAATTCGCGTTGCCGCACGCGCCGTTCCAGAAAACGCGCCAGCAGTAGCAGGAAGGTGAACATCACCACCGAATCAAAGTACACCTGCCCGGTGCCGCTGATCGTGGCCCAAGCGCTGGCAAGAAAGGCCAGCCCAATGGCCAACGCGACAGGCAGGTCCATGACCATCGAGCCCATTCTAATATGGCGCCAGGCGGACGTGAAAAATGGTCGCGCTGAGTAGAGCACCACAAAGGCGGCCACGGGCAGGCTGACCCAGCGCAGCAGCGCCTGGTACCGCGCATCAATGCCCTGGATGTCGCCGGCGTGCAGTGCGATCGCGAACATGCCGACCTGCATCATGCCCAGTCCAGCCACCGCCAAGCGGCGTAAATCCGTGCGATATTCTGCAGCCGACTGTTGCCGGGCAGTGCTGGTCTGGAACGGCCGGGGTCGATAACCGAGCGCCCCCAAACGGGCGAAAATATCGCTGAGCTGACGCTGGCCTGGATCGAATTGAATATCCAGTCTTGCCTGTTGCAGATTAACCAGGGCCCGCGTTACTCCGGGTAAACCTGCCATGGACTGTTCTATCAGCCAGGTGCAGGCGGCGCAGCTGATGCCACCGAGCAGCAGGCTGGCATTCACCAGGCCAGCGTTGTCGGTGGCAGTGAACGTGGCAGCCAGCTGCGGATCATCGTACACCCGGTACTGCTCGAGAGCCGTCGGCTCTGGTTGCGGCGGACGTTCGTTGTAGGCAGTGCGTTGTCGGTAAAAGCTTTCCAGGCCGCTTTGGGCAATCAGGCTCGCGACGGCGCGGCAGCCAGGGCAGCACATAGGCCGGACTGCGCCACCCATTGTGATACACAGATCAACGCCATCGGGGATTGGTTCGCCACAGTGATAGCATGCCTGGGGTTCGTCCAGTATCCGCAGGTCACTCGCGGGGAACATTGCCAATATCTGCAGCTTGCACCGCCCCGTCCAGGCGCCAACCGTTTTGTCTGGGCTGTTCAAGCGTCCAGTGCCAGTGGGGAGCAATCCCCTGGGCCAGCGTGCCGCTGTATAAGTTGGGGCTGATGCGTGCCAGTGTCACGGTGAAATCCCGGTCAGCTTCCATGGGGTGCGACAGCAGGAGATGAAGCTCGGTATCAGTGACAGGTCCTGCCATCTGTACGCTGACCGTATCGCCAATGAAACGCAACATAGCGGACAGCCCCAGTTGTGTCGCGCGTTCCTCTTTTTCCAGCTGGCGATTGATGGCCAAACCATCCTTGTAGTAATCCTGCACTACCAGATCATCCGCGTCCCGGTTGGCGATGTAGGCTGTGGCAAGCGCCGCCACCACTACACTGGCCGGTAGCATGATCAGGAACCAGGGCCAGAACTGGCGATACCAAGGCTGCGTATCCCCGCCGGGCAGTGGTTTTGTCACAGCGGCCTCAGAAAGCGGGATTCGGCACTGATATGCAGTGTCGGTGTGTCAGTGGCCACTGCATCAAACGTGAATTCAGTATTCGGACTGGTCAGTAGAGCCGGGGGTATGCGCACCCGCAATGTAATGTCCCGTACTTCTCCACCGTTGAGTGTATGCAGGGTTTCACCGATAAGCTCCGCGCCGTCGATTCCCGAGATACCCAGTTCAAACTCGTGCATCTCGCGGTCCATGTTCACCAGTTGCAGTGTGTAGATGTTTTCGATGGCCCCTGTGTCTGTGGTGACAAACAGCTGATTGCGATCATGGATCGCGGTCAGTTCCAGCGGTACACGACTGAACATAGTGTAGCCGAATACTCCGACCATAATGGCCAGCACCGTGACGTACCCGATAATACGGGGGCGCAGCCAGTGCGTGCGTCCGCCCTGCAGCTCGCGTTCACTGGTATAGCGGATCAGTCCCCGTGGATAACTCATCTTGTCCATGACTGAATTGCAGGCGTCCACGCACAGGGCGCAACCGATGCATTCGTACTGCAGGCCGTCGCGAATATCAATCCCTGTGGGGCAGACCTGGACGCAAAGTTCGCAGTCTATACAGGTACCCAGGCCTAGCGTCGAAGGATCTGCATCGCGTTTGCGCGAGCCGCGCGGCTCGCCCCTGCCCGCGTCATAAGACACGATCAAGGTATCGTGATCGAACATCACCGACTGGAAGCGAGCGTAGGGGCACATGTATTTACACACCTGCTCGCGCATCCACCCGGCGTTGATATACGTTGCCAAGGTGAAGAAAAGGACCCAGAGCAGCGGCCACTCGTCCATGTCCAGACTCAGCAAGCCAAAAAGCAGGTCTCTAACTGGATAGAAATAGCCGACGAAGGTAAAACCGGTGGCAAAGCCAATGAACAACCAGGAAGAATGTTTTGCAGTTTTCCGGCCAATTTTTTCCAGGGACCAAGGCGCATTGTCCAGCTTCACTCGCTGGTTGCGGCTGCCCTCTGTTTTCTGCTCCAGCCACATGAAGATACTGGTCCACACAGTTTGCGGGCAGGTGTAGCCACACCAGACGCGGCCGGCAAACGTCGTGACTGCAAACAGCGAAAAGGCAGCGATGATTAGCAGGAAGGCCAGCATGGGAAAGTCCTGCGGCCAGAAGGTTAGGCCCAGAATATCGAACGTGCGCGCGGGCAGGTTGAATAGTACGGCCGGGCGCCCGTCCCAGGTGAGCCACGGCAACATGAGGTAGCCCAGCAACAGTGGCCAGCCACTGAACAGGCGGACACGCTGGAAGAAACCCTCAATTTTTCGGGTATAGATCTTTTCGCGGTGCTGATACAGGTCAATCTCGCCGACTTCCGCCGGCGCCACCTCCTGCAGATCAATCAGATCATGTTTGGACATGGACCTCTTCCGTGGCTGGGCTATCCCGTCTCGGGTGGCTCCGTTCCCGAGCCAACATAGAGATGATACGTGGGTAAACTGTGGCTGCGTTTACTGATGCAGTCCGTAGACATAGGCGGCCAGGATGTGAATCTTGTCTTCACCCAACACGTCTTTGTGCGCGGGCATGACACCGTTACGCCCGGCGCGCACACTGTGGCTGATTTGCTCGGCGCTGCCGCCATACAGCCAGATCCCGTCTTTCAGGTTGGGCGCGCCCATCGCCGGATTACCTGTCGCCTCTGCGCCGTGACACGCTACGCAATAGGTCTGGAAGACCTGCGCTCCTGCTTTTGCCTGGGCGTCATCGGCCCCGCGACCATTAATGGACAGCAGGTAAGCGGTGACATCAGTTACGCTCTTCTCTCAATAACACTGCCCCACGCTGGCATTGCCGCCTGTCGGCCCTGTGTGATACTGGTTTTGATATCCGCCGGGGTGCCACCATAGAGCCAGTCGCTATCGGCCAGGTTGGGAAAGCCGTAACTGCCTTTGGCATCGGCCCCGTGGCACTGCGCACAATTGCTGGCGAACATACGCATGCCCATTTTGCGCACGGCAGGGTCGGTGGCAATTTCCTCAACCGGTAGTGCCAGGTAACGATCGCGCATGGTGCGGAATTTCTCATCGGCCGCAGAGAGCTCGCGTTCATGTTGCCCGATTTGCGTCCAGCCAAGCAGTCCCGGGAAGTTGCCCATGCCGGGATAGACGACCAGATAGCCAACGCCCCAGACAATGGTGAGGACAAACATGTAGAACCACCACGCTGGCAGGGGATTGTCATATTCCTCAATGCCATCGTAGCCATGACCGGTTGTTTTATCGGTGGGCTGTTGTTCGCGCTTGCGGTTGGCAAACAGGATCCAGGTGATACCCACGATGGTTATCGTGGTGAGAACAATGATCCACAGGCTCCAGAAACTAGTCATGGTGCAATTCCTCGCGCATGGTGCGTTGATTCACCGCCTCATCTGCGAATGGCAGGTTAGCGGCCTCATCAAAGGCCTGTTTACGCTTCTTGCTGTAAGCCCAGACACACAGGCTGATGAATGCCACCATCAGGAAAGCGGTGCTCAGACCTCGCAGGTCGTTAATGTCCATATCAATAGTCCCCGGACTAACGTTTGGATTGCAATAGCGTGCCCAGCTGTTGCAGGTACGCAACCAGAGCATCAATTTCTTTTTTCCCCGTAACGGCAGTGGCCGCCCCGGATATATCCTCGTCGGTATAGGGGACGCCAACCGTGCGCAATGCGGCCATCTTCTTACCGGTTTTTTGGCCGTCGATCTCATTGTCAAACAACCAGTGAAACGCGGGCATATTGGACTCTGGCACTACGTCCCTCGGGTTGTACAGGTGCGCCCGGTGCCAGTCGTCACTGTAGCGCTTACCAACCCGCGCCAGGTCGGGCCCGGTGCGTTTGGAGCCCCACAAGAACGGGTGGTCGTAAACGAACTCGCCAGCGACCGAAAAGTGACCGTAGCGCTCGGTCTCGGCGCGTAATGGGCGAATCATCTGCGAGTGACAGTTATTACAACCTTCACGGATGTATATATCGCGACCTTCGAGTGCCAGCGCAGGCAGTGGCTTAAGACCTGCTATCGGTTCGTTGGTTTCCTTGGCAAACATTAGCGGTACAAGCTCAACCATCGTGCCAAAGCTGAGCGCGACGATAATCAAAATGATCATCAGGCCAATATTTTTCTCCACTGCATCATGCTTCATGGTCTGCTCCTTACGCCGCGGCTGCTGTAGCGGGGACCGGCTGTGGTTCGACATCCCTGCGGCTGGTCATGTACACGTTGAAGGCCATGATTAACATGCCGCTGAAGAAGATGGAGCCGCCGAGGAAGCGCACCACGTAGCCGGGATGGCTTGCCGCAACTGCCTCAACAAAGCTGTAGGTCAATGTGCCGTCCTGGTTGTAGGCGCGCCACATCAGTCCCTGCAGGATGCCATTGACCCACATGGAGACTATGTACAGCACGGTACCGATGGTAGACATCCAGAAGTGCGTATTGATGAGGCTGGTGCTGTACATCCTAGCCTTGCCAAACAGGATGGGGATCAGGTGATACATGGCGCCGATGGAGATCATCGCCACCCAGCCGAGCGCGCCCGAGTGCACGTGGCCAATGGTCCAGTCGGTGTAGTGCGACAGGGCGTTGACGGTCCTGATAGACATCATCGGACCCTCGAATGTCGACATGCCGTAGAAGGACAGGCTCACTACCAGGAAGCGCAGAATCGGGTCGGTGCGCAACTTGTCCCACGCACCTGACAACGTCATCATGCCGTTGATCATGCCGCCCCAGGAGGGCGCCAACAGGATGATGGACATCACCATACCCAGACTCTGTGCCCAGTCGGGCAGGGCGGTATAATGCAGGTGGTGTGGGCCGGCCCAGATGTAAACAGCTACCAGCGCCCAGAAGTGGACGATGCTCAGGCGGTAGGAATACACCGGGCGTTGTGCCTGCTTGGGCACAAAGTAGTACATCATGCCCAGGAAACCGGCGGTGAGAAAAAACCCTACCGCATTGTGTCCATACCACCACTGCACCATGGCATCGACGGTGCCAGCGTAAACAGAGTAGGACTTGGTCGGGTCAACGGGAATAACCATGCTGTTGACGATGTGCAGCACTGCGACCGCGAGGATATAGGCACCCAGAAACCAGTTCGCCACATAAATATGGCTGGTTTTTCGTTTCATGATAGTGCCAAAGAACACGATGGCGTAGATCACCCATACCACCGCGATCAGTATGTCGATAGGCCATTCCAGTTCCGCGTATTCCTTGCCCTGCGTCATACCCAGGGGCAACGTGATCGCGGCCGCCACAATGACCAATTGCCAGCCCCAGAAGGTGAACGCAGCCAGCGTGTCAGAGATTAGTCGCACCTGGCAGGTGCGCTGCACGATGTAATAAGACGAGGCAAACAGGGCGCACCCGCCAAAAGCGAAGATGACCGCGTTGGTATGCAGCGGACGCAGGCGACCGAACTGCAGCCAGGGTAGATCAAAATTCAGCGCAGGCCACACCAGCTGGGCGGCGATGAGCACACCGACCAGCATGCCGACGATGCCCCATACCACCGTCATAACGGCGAACTGGCGCACTACCTTGTAGTTGTAGGTGGGGTGTTCCAGTGCAGAGTCAAGTTCGCTCATGGTTCGATTCCAGTAAAATGTGCATATTCTATCGTGGCGGGTGTGACCGCAGGGCCGCTCTAGTCAGTAAATGCCGGAGCGGCGCCAAAATCCCAGAGGATGACTGAGCCGACCATGAGACAGATCAGGATCACCATGGCAATGGCCAGCACCGCGCTGGAGAACAGAAATCCGCGTTCCTCAGGGATGTGCATGACGATAGGAATGCCCAGGTACATCAGGTAGACAGACCAACTGAGCGCGAGCACGCCAATCAGCATATCCAGCCATAACAATGGCTGGAAGCCAGTGAGTCCGGCAATGAACAGCGGTGTGGCAGTCAGTCCGGCAATGACCATGCCCCGGGTGACAGTTGATTGAGCGCCATAGGTAGCAGCCATCCAGTGGATGCTGTAACCGATAACGGCCACGCTGGCAACCATGGTCACATAGAACAGGATGCAAATCTGGCGCGCACTGTCGTGTGTCAGTCGAATGGGTTCGCCGTGGTCACCAACTGTCCAGCCAATCTCGGTAGTGCCGTAGTACCACGCGACCGCAGGCAGTAGCGCCAGGATACACGGGTACAGCAACAGGGTTCGCAACGTGCTCTCGGGTAGCGCAGCGACGGCCCGCCAATGTGTGCTGGGCCTGACCAATAAGCCAAAGGTGTGCTGAATCATCAGGTACAGTTCCCCCTCAAGAGGCTGCGTTTATGACAGTAGCGCCATTGTAGGTTGGTTACTGAAAAACGTATTGATTTGAGTCAAGTCACAGTCGCGGGATGTCCTGCGCCATATTGTTCAGCTGGCGAGGTTCGCCATATGGCGCACACCCTGCATATCGAGGAGTTCAATCTCCTTGTTGTCGACACTCAGGATCTCCATCTTCTGCATGCGACTGAATACCCGGCTGACGGTTTCAACCGTCAACCCCAGGTAATTCCCGATATCGACCCGGGACATGGGCAGCCGAAAATGTGTCGCGCTCAGCTTGCGCCTGGCATTGCGGGCGGAAATACTGAGCAACAGGGCCGCGACGCGTTCATCGGCCGAATTTTTGCTCAACAGGGTGATCAGGACCTGATCCTCGGTGATTTCCCGGCTCATGAGCTGGAAAAAGTGGCGCTGCAGGTTGGGCATCAGGCTGCTGAGCTTCGCCAGGGAGGAGAAGGGAATTTCACAAACTGCAGACGTTTCCAGGGTTTTGGCAGAGGAGGCGTGAGTGTTTTTGCTGATACCATCCATGCCTAGTATCTCGCCCGGGAAGTAGAAACCGGTGACCTGCTCCCGGCCGTCGTCCGTCGTCTTGTACGCCTTGAGCGCGCCGGAGCGTACCGCGTAGACGGACTGGAAATCGTCCCCCTCCCGGTACAGGTGCTGGCCCTTTTGCAGCGGTTTGCTGCGCTGAATAATGTCATCGAGTTGTTGTATATCGTCGCTTTCCAGCGCCAGCGGCAGGCAGATACTATTGAGTCGGCAATTGCCACAATTGACATGATAATCGTGGGCGCAGGCTCTGAAGCCCTCATCCTGGGCGGACTTTGTAATATGCATGGTCATGGTCACAGTCCTGGGAGAATTCGCACAAGTATAGTCGATATTCTGTGCGGGCTGAACTGTCACTGACCCTACTAAAGAGTGGCAGAAAATCTGGGCGGCGGCTGGTCGCCGTCACCGGTCTTCCAGATAAGCGTCAAATAACATACACATATTGCGCAAAAAGGGTCTGCCACGGTGACTGACCTGTATCTCCTCGGGGCCGATATGTACACAGGCCATCCCCTTCCATGGTGCGCAGCTCAAGTAGTTCCTGGTGAAATGTCCCGGAGAAATCGATACCGAAGCGGCGACTGCACTCTGGGATGTCCAGCCTGAGTTCACAGATCAGGCTCATGATGATATAGCGCCTCAGCTTATCCTCGTGGCTGACCCTGAAACCGCGGGATGCGGGATGCTGGCCCTGATCCAGGCGCGCGTAGTAGCCTTCCAGTTCACGCTCATTCTGCAGATAGAAGTCGCCGATCTGGCTAATAGCCGAAACGCCCAAACCCTAGCAAATCATCGGCCAGTTGCAATGAATAGCCTTGGAAATTGCGTTGCAGGCGTCCCTCCTGCTGGGCCAATGCCAGTTCGTCTCGCGGCAGTACATAATGGTCCATGCCGATATGCAGGTAACCGGCGTCCTGCAAGTTATGGCTGATCATTTGTTGCAGCAGCAGTTTTTCTCCCGGCTGGGGTAAGCTCAAGCGGTCGATGGCGCGCTGGCTGCTGAAGCGATCGGGCAGGTGGGCATAGTTATAACAGGCGATACGGTCCGGCCGCAGGGCAGTCACCTTGCGCAGCGTCTCCTCCATGGAATAGCGGTCCTGATGGGGCAGGCCGTAGATCAGATCGAAACTGAGTGAGCGGAAGTCATGGCTACGGATGCAATCCACCAGTGACTCGATCTGGGAGTAGGGTTGAATCCGGTTGATCGCCTTCTGCACCAGCGGGTCGAAGTCCTGGATGCCCAGGCTGATACGATTGAAACCCAGGCCTTTGAGCAGGGCAATCGTGTCGAAGATCAATGGTTCTGGGATCGATTTCTATTGAGTACTCCCGATAACCCTTATCCAGCAAACGAAAATGGCTGGCCAGCATATGCATGAGTTCGGTGATTTCCGCGTTGTCCAGGAAGGTCGGTGTGCCGCCGCCCCAGTGCATCTGGGTCACCGGGCGGTTCCTGCCGACCAGCTCTGACTGCATGTCTATTTCAGTTTGCAGGCGCCGCAGATAGTCGCGCGCGGCGTTTTTCTCACGGGTTACGATTTTATTGCACGCGCAGTAGTAGCAGATGTCATTGCAGAACGGCAGATGAATATAAAGTGACAGTGGTGCGCTCTTGTGATCGCCGTCACTGCGCTGCCAGTTGTAGTATTGGTCCCGCTGAAAGTCCTGGCGAAACTGGGGCGCCGTGGGGTAGGACGTGTAACGGGGTCCCTGGCAGGCATACTTCGCCGCCAGGTCCATATCCGCCTGATACGCAGCTGCAACAGAGGCCGGGTCAAGCAGGTCTTCGTGGAAACTTGTCATGTCGGGTACAGCGTATAGGGTCACCGGGAGGGACCATAGCAAGACTCTCTACCAACCGTGTTGATCCATGTCAAAGGCCCGGGGCCTCGCGCCACCGGCGAGTGTCATCAGCCCAGGGAGGCCACGCTTTTTAGCACCAGCCGCACCAGTTCCGCCTGGCGGGACACGCCAGTTTTGGCAAAGATGGACTTGAGCTGCGCCCTGGCAGTATGTTGCGAGATATTGTGGGCGCTGGATACCTGCGCCAGACTAAGGCCACGGGCCAGCAACGTGGCCAACTTGGCTTCCGCGGGGGTTAATGCGAATAACTCCCCCAGAATCTGGCGCGAAGTGGATTCATGCAGGTCGGGATCGCTGATGAATACCGCCGCAGAGGGGCTGGACTGACCTTCACTCCACTGTGACGCTGGCACTGGCCGAATAACCAGGCCCAGGTCTGACCGCCCGGCAGGGCGTGGTACGCGCAGCGCTCGCACGACTGAGGTCTCCCCGCGCAGCTGCGCCTTGATAATCGTGGTCAGTGCCTGTTGCAACTCCTTATTGATATCACGACCCTCAATGTGCAGGCGACCGTCTCGCAGGCTGAGACCCTCGCCCTGGTCGAGCAGGGCCCGACCTACGGCATTGGTCGTTAACAACCGCCCCTGTTCATCAAGGATAATACTGGCAACTGAGAGCTGGCTTACTGCACCGGCATAGACATCCCGTTCGGAGGTCATGCGATTCAGCTTCGCGTAGATCTCAATGGCCCGGCGTAGGTGCGGAGTGAGCAGGGTGAGTAACTGTCGTTCCCGTTGCTTGAACCGCCGCTCATTGCTGCGGCGCGAGCAACGCAGCCTGGCCAGCATGCCGCCTGGTTCAACAGTATCCACGCCCAGAATTCGGAACAGGCCTATAGGCTTGAGGTAGTGAAGATAGTAGTCCGATGTCACCAGGTCCTTGTCCGGCAGTATGTCCTCCAGCGAAATAACCTTGTCCGGCGGCAGGTTGACAAAAGGGTCCAGAGAGAAGAACTGTTCGCGATAGGCGCAGACTTCCCAGTCGTTGGGATCGGCCAGGGTCGAATCGTGGTTACTGAGGTCCTGATCGGGGCGTACGCAATTGAGTATGACGCCCTGGTCGTCGGCGGTCGGGGGTCGTAGCACCAACGAGACTACCTGGGCATCCAGTGCCTCGCGCAGGGCGGGCAGAGCGCTTTGCCAGGGATGTTCCTCCAGCGCACCCTGGTAAATCAGTCCGACCAGATGGCTGAAATCACCGTCAATTCTTTTGGCTGTCATCGCCAGTCTGTCGGGCTATGTCTCGAGACTGGAGAGGTCAGCCGTAACCGCCGCCAGGGGTTTGGGTCTGCCCACACCCCAGCCCTGCAGATAGTCGACGCCGATCTCTTCAAGTTTAACAATGATGGCATCATTCTCGACTGATTCCGCGATGGTTTCCTGCCCCAGAAAATGCGCCAGATCGTTGATGGAGCGCGCCATGGCATAGTCGCTGCGGTTCTCGGCGATACCAGTGATGAAGCTACCGTCTATCTTTACGTAATCGACAGGTAATTCGCGCAAATAATTGTGGCTAGCCAAGCCCGTGCCAAAATCATCGATGGAAAATTTGCAACCCAGATTCTTGAAGGCGCGCACGAAGTCGGCAGCCTTGACCAGATTGGAAATAGTGCCTGTCTCGGTGATTTCGAAACAAAGCCGACTGGTACCGACGCCAAATTCCGAAATCTGCTCCAGCAGATACTCCATAAAGCTGTCGTCGGTGACGCTTGCTCCGGACAGGTTAATGGCTAAATGTGGTACGACCTTCTGTTCGTCCATCAACGTGCTGATCCAGGTAAAGGCCTCGCGGACCACCCAGCGGTCCACCAGCGTCATGAAACCATAGCGCTCCGCAGAGTGAATAAATTCCCCGGGTGAAGATATGGAGCCATCCTTATTAACCAGTCCCAGCAGCACTTCATAGTGTAGCGTGGCATTCGATCGGTCGCTGACAGCAGTTTGTAGAATGGGTTGCGCACGCAGAATAAAGCGGTCGGACGCTAGCGCATTTTCCAAGTCCCGCCGTGTCCGGGTCTTGGCGCGTTTATAGTCACTGACTCTGCTCTGCGCTTCCTCGAATTGCACGACCTGATTGCGCCCTTTCTGCTTGGCATGCTGCATTGCTGATTTGGCGGCAGCAACGATTTCCTCGACGTCAGGACTGTGCTCGAGAATTGCAGCGACTCCGATGGAGACGGTAAAGCTGACGTTTTCGCCATCGATGTCCATAGAGCTGGCTTCAATGTCGCTGCGTATTTTTTCTGCGACCTGCATTGCGTCCGCCATGGAGCGGTCGAGCAGTAAAACCGCGAATTCGTCCGCCTGCATTCTGGCTGAGGAGGATTTCTTGCCGTGTAACTGGGCCAGGAGTTTGGCAAATTCCAGTAGTACCTGATCGCCGCTGATTCGGTCATAAACTTGATTGACCAGCTTGAATTGGTCGATGTTCAGATAGAGCACGGCGTGTTGGGTATGCTTAAGTCGACTGTGACGCAGAGCGCGTCCTATTTGGTCATTGAATGTCTCACGATTGATTAACTTGGTCAGGGCATCGTGATTACGGGCGAAGCTAAGAGATTTTTGTACGTGTTCCAGAGTGTGGTACATACTCTGGTCGACAGTGGCTAACCTGTCCGTCGGCGCTGGTGGCTGTGCGCCCTGGCTCAATTGCCTGGCCAGTTTTATGGTACTCAAGTCTGCGACTTTCTGGCCTCTTTCGTTGACAAAAATATAGCGATCGCGTGTCGGGCTTGTCCAGGCAAGTTGCATGCGCTTTTTTTGGCCGCTCTTGTCGCGGTAGGTAAGCCAACTGTCTTTATCCAGCTGTTCAACGCGATTTACCCAGCGGCGCAGTCGCGGTAGATCCTCAATCCTGGCGCGTACTTCTGCGGAGTCAGGTTCCAGGTTTGACTGTCCCTGCCTGACTGGCGTCGTTTCAACTTCGAGATTTCCCGCAAATATGTTACGTAATTGCTCAAGTACTTCCTCGTGGGCGATATTGGTAGGTAACGCACTTGAAATCTGCTGGCCGATCAGGTCTATAAAGGGCTCTGCCTCCATGCTTCGCTGCATACGCAGGTCATCATTAATCTCGCCCTGCTGCGTTTCTTCCAGCCACAGGCATAAGAAGATCGAGGGTTCTGACCTGTTCCGCCCACGCTGGGCTATCGAGACCGTCTCTGACATGAGTGAGCACCAGCAAGTCACGCCAGCCCTTATCGATAAGATCCTGCAACACTTTTGGTGCCGCCGGGGGCTGGATTCTGGTGCTGATTACTTTATTCACCTCGCGTTTGGCCTCTGCCAGTTTTTGCTGTCCCTCCTGCGTGCGTACCACCCTGTCTATATTTCGCGCCAGTGCGCGCTCCTGCTGTGTCAGCAGTTTTTCGATCTTATCCAGCGCCGTGTCGAATACTGAATCATCGTTCTCATAATCGCTGATAATGTCATCGACAATATTGTTGATGCGGCTTTCCAGGACTTTGTTGGGAAAATTTGCCGAGCTGGCAAGACGTGAGAGCTTATCGACAACGTTTCGAGCACTATTACTGTGATCGACGAAAAATCGAGGGTCCAGCAGTGCCAACTTGGCCAGCGGGATTTGCAAGTTACCCAAAGCCGGTTTCAGGTCGGCGCTCACATCCAGCTGGGACTTGATGGTACCAAACAGGTTGTCGACCATATCCAGTTGGTTGAGGCTATCGGCAGTCAGACCGCTGCTATTTTGGAGACCGCCAATGTTCTCCTTGTTGCTAGCCAGGTAGGCGCGCAAGGACTCAGTCTGTTGCACATCTTCCCGCGCCTGAGAATTTCGTTGCAATGCACTAAGAGCCCTGGCGATGGCCTGGGCGTCAGCTACCCTGCTCTGGTCCAACTCGGTGCTGGCTACTGTAGCGCCGTCCCATGTGCCGCTCATGGGAACGCCTCTGGACAATACATTGCCATCGGCAAGTCCCTCAGCTTCGCGTTTGAAGTTGAGGGCATCAATCACAGAACGGTACAGGCTGGCAGGATTGACATTGCCTACCGCTCCGCCAAGTTTGTCTCCAAACTGCCGGTGAAACTGGTTCAGCTGGTCAATAGCCGATGTAAGTGGTGCAATGGTCTCGCGCCACACTTCGGGTTGCGTCTCAGGAGATTTGGTTGAGCGTTTTTTTGGTTGTGGTTCCTGTTTCTGTCGATTGCGGTTGAGCAGGGAGCCCTTGTTTTGAATCTCCTTCTCGATATGTGGCAGCACTCCGTGCTCCGACAGCAGACTGTTTAGGGGCCCATAGAAGTCACCCAACTGCTGGACAAAGCGCTTGGCAAAATAATCGAAGATAATGGAGGTCAAGCTCTGGGGGATGGCTTGCTCATTCAAGGCGCGCTGTAGTGCCCGGCACAACTGCCGCACATGAATTGGAAGCCGAACTAGGTTGGGGTCCACATCTATGAGGATCGCCAGGCGCACTGTTAGAGCTTCAAGTGCCAATTTGTGCATGTCCTCGCCCAGGCTGACCGTGCGATCAATGGCCAAAAAATCCTCGAATTCCTTCGGGTCTATCAGGTTAAGCTCGTCGGTGCTGCCGAAGGTGTACTGCCACAACTGGTCGTCATTGGATTGCGGGGTCAATTCCCTGAAGTAGTCAGCAACCAGTTGGAGCAGTCGTTGGCCGATATATGGTGCTTCTGCGCTGCAGGGTGATCGCCGCATCATAGAGGGGGTTTGCAGCGCTATTGATCACCTTGATGCGTGAGGAGATATCCAGTGTGTATCCGGCAAGATCGGTAAAAAATGGCGTCAAGGCATCTTTCAGTTCATCCATGCTTTGTTTTTCGAACGTCGCCAGCAGCTTGGCGTATTCTGCGGTAACTGCCATGGCATTACGGCCTGGCTCGCCTGCTGTCGTTGGCTCTAGTTGCGGGCGTAACAGCGGCAACGGGCCTGGATTCGGCAACAGTGGGGCCAGGCGCAGTGGCCGTTACCCGGGATCTGGCAGCTGAACTAAAGCCAGACGTCAAAACCACCGGCGATGGCGTCCCGGTAGCGTGACGCTACATCACTGTCTGTCGGGGCAAATTCCAATGTAATACTGTCATGGTGCCATCGGGAGACCCTGACCCTGGCGTCTTCAAGTGGTACCTGTGTAAGGCCCGTGTCAGTGATTGATAACGTCACCACGGCGCCGGCTTGCAAGTTGATAGAGGCGGCGGTGTCTCGCGTCTTCAGACTCTGCACCACATCAAATTGGAGGCGCCCGTCCAGCAGTGAGGATAATTGACCAGCCAGACGTACCGCATTATCCAGTATGAGGGTAGCTGGAAGCATTCCTGGTTGTGCCGGGGCGTTGGGCATTGGACCACCTGCTGGTGCGTGTTTCAACAGCCCATGCAATATTCATGGGCTGTCCCTATTACTCTCTTAGGACTGTCAGAAGTATACCTTGATATGCCAGCGCTACAAGAAGCAGGGGTATCCCGGTGAGTCTGCGGGAAGCTGCTTTTTAGTCCTGACACTGGGCGTTTATCGCGACTGTCATGGCTTGGCGTTGGCAGCCAGCAAAAAGGCCGGTTTTTCGCCGCCACCGTGGACGGCAAAGTTGGTACCGCTGACATAGGATGCCAGTGGTGAGGCAAGAAACAGGCAGGCGTGACCAACATCTGTGGGCACCGCCATGCGACCAAGGGGAATGGTGGCACCCACAGCAGCAATGCCCTCTTTATCACCATAATGCAAATGGGCCTGGTCAGTCTCCGTCAGGCCAACGACCAGCGCGTTGACGCGCACCCTGGGGGCCCATTCAACCGCCAGCGAGGTGCCGAGATTCACGAGGCCTGCCTTGGCGGCGCCATAGGCGGCGGTCCCGGGCGAGGGACGTATCGTACTGACGCTGGCGATGTTGATAATGCAGCCACCCCACGCCTGTTGTTGCATGATCCTGTTGGCCACCTGGCTGAAGTTGAGCGGCGCAATCAAATTGAGCCGGATGATGGCTTCTGAAAAACGCGGAGAGGCAGTCGCTGCTTCGGCGTAAGGTGCGCCGCCCGCGTTGTTCACCAGCACATCAAGACGGCCAAAACGCTGCACCGCGACTGCCACACAGGCCTCGATCTGATCGTAGTCCCGGACATCGCAGGCAGTGAAAAGCGCTTTGCGCTCACCGCTGTGAGGGAGGGATTCAGGCTCTGATCTGCCACAGATCAGCACGTCCGCGCCGGCGGCAAGAAAACACTCGGTGATCCCCCTGCCCACTCCTTTACCGCCGCCGGTGACAATTACTGCCTTGCCGCTAAAATCCAACATGTTGTCCATGGTATGTCTCCTGACCAGATAGTAGGGCGAGGTAGCCGCGACGGACTCGCCGCGCTTGAGATCAGACCGCGATTTACATAATATGCTCGGGCTGAGCGTATCCTAACCGAATTCCTACTGGCTGGAAATTTTAGGATAGATATCAGCCACGAGCCCTCGGGACAATCCATAAGCGGTTGCAAATACTGTACTACCTGGCAGCCGCGCCTCATTAGGAACACGCTCTATGACAACTGAAAGCTTACCCGTGCTCGCCATTTTGGGGGGCACCGGCGATTTGGGAACAGGGTTGGCCCGACGCTGGGCGCAGGCCGGATATCAGGTCATTATTGGCTCGCGCACGCTGGACAAGGCCGAGGCTGCGGTCGCCGATTTGCGCGAGGTCATGGCCGAACGCGGCGTCGCAGCAATAAGCGTGCGCGCAATGGAGAACGTGGCCGCTGCCGAGGCTGCCGATATTGTGACACTGACGGTGCCGTTCAGCCACCAGACAGCGACGCTTGAGTTGGTAAAGCCGGCTCTGCAGGGCAAGATACTGATTGATGTGACGGTGCCCCTGATGCCACCTAAAGTTGCCCGGGTGCAGTTGCCCGCACAGGGCAGCGCCGGCCAGATCGCACAGGACTTGCTGGGTGAAGGGGTTGACGTGGTATCCGCATTTCAGAATGTCGCGGCCGCACATTTGCAGGAGGGTCAGGGCCTGGAATGCGACGTGTTGGTCAGTGGCAACAAGAAGGCTGCCCGCGATGAAGTAGTCAAGCTGGTGGAGGCGGCGGGGATGCGCGGTTTGCACGCGGGCATGATTAATAATGCCGCTGCCGCCGAAGCCCTGACCTCAGTGCTCATTACGATCAACAAGCAGTACGGTTGCCATGCGGGTATCAAAATTACCGGATTGGACGACGCGCACTAGATGACGGTCCGACTGGAGCTGATTCCGCTACTGAATTTTCCTCTGGTGCAGCCCGGGGATGATCTCGCACAACTGATTTTCGATGCCCTGCGCGACAATGACCTGAGCCTGTGCGACGGCGATGTCCTGGTGGTGGCGCAAAAGGTAGTATCCAAGGCGGAGAATCGCTACGTGCGACTGGCGGATGTCACGGTCAGTCCCGAGGCTATTGTGCTGGCTGAACAGGCTGACAAGGACCCTCGCCAGGTGCAACTGATTCTGCAGGAGAGCAGGGAAGTGCTGCGAGTTCGCCCCGGCGTGATTATCGTCGAGCACCGTAACGGCTATATACATGCCAATGCCGGCATCGATAAATCCAACATTTTCAGGGATACTGAAGATCCTTGCGTCCTGCTGTTGCCTACGGATCCCGATGCGTCGGCGCGCGCCCTGCGCCAGGGCCTCGCCGCGCGTGGCGCAATCGCTCCCCAGATCATTATTAATGACAGCATGGGCCGGGCCTGGCGTAACGGCACGGTGGGTTTGGCCATTGGTACAGCGGGCCTGGAGCCACTCCATAACCAGATTGGTGAGGTGGATCTGTTCGGCAACGTGCTGGAAGTGACTGAACCTGCGGTGGCGGATGAGTTGGCGGCCGGCGCGTCGCTGGTAATGGGTCAAGCGGCGGAGGCCCGCCCAGTCGTATTGGCCCGTGGCGCAGGACTGAGGCCCTCTGCAGGCGGCTCGGCTGGATTGCTGCGCGACAAGTCGATCGACATGTTCCGCTGATGAACAGTGCCGACAAGAGTGTATTGGCCCTGTCCGGGGGCGTGGGAGGCGCGAAACTGGCGCTGGGTCTGGCGGATGTCCTGCCGCCTGGGCAATTGCATGTCATGGCCAACACCGCTGACGACTTCAGGCATCTGGGTCTGCATATCAGTCCCGATATTGACACGCTGCTCTATACGCTCGGTGAATGCGCCAATGAAGTTCTCGGTTGGGGGCTTGCGGGTGAGACCTGGAATGCCATGGATGCCCTGCAGCGGCTTGGTGGCGAGACCTGGTTTCGCCTCGGTGACAAAGACCTGGCGACGCATTTGTGGCGCACCAACCTGCTCGATCAGGGAGATAGTCTGTCACAGATTACAGCTACTCTTGCACGGCAGTTGGGCATTGCAAGCCATATTCATCCCATGTGTGAGGAAGTGGTGCGCACCACGGTTCGCTGCCCGGAGCGCGACCTGCCTTTCCAGCACTATTTTGTTAAGGAGCACTGCGCGCCCGTGGTCACCGGGTTCAGCTTCGAGGGCATCGCGGACGCCCGGCCCAACGACACTGTCATGGCCCTGTTGCGGGATGCGGCCTTTGCCGCCATCATCGTGTGCCCCTCCAACCCCTTTGTCAGCATTGACCCGATATTACAGATACCGGAATTCTGGCCAGCCCTACGCGACGATCCCGCGCCCGTGGTACTGGTTTCCCCCATTGTGGCCGGCATGGCGATCAAGGGCCCCGCTGCAAAAATGATGTCGGAGTTGGGCGTGCCAGTCACCGCGCTCGGGGTGGCACAGCACTACTGCGAACGCTATCCGGGTCTGCTTGACTATTTCGTGATCGATGAGAGTGACGTTACACTGGTCGGGGAGATCGTCGAGTTGGGAGTGACTGTGGTCATGGCCCCTACAGTTATGAAAAACAGGGCGGACAAGCAGCGTCTGGCGCGCTTTACCCTGGATCTGGTCGCGGGATAGGCATATGGCGCAGGCACTGGTGCCGCTAAAGGATCTGGTACAGGCCAAAACGCGCCTGGCCGGTCTGCTGCGTCCGTCGGAACGCCGCGCGCTGGCACAAGCCATGGCCGAAGATGTGCTCACCGTGCTCTGCGGTCATAGCGATATCGCGCAGATAACTTTGGTGTCCGACGATCCGTGCGCCAGCTTGTTGGCACAGCAGTATGGTGCCCAGTGCTGGTCCGAAAAATCGCTAGGTGCCTCTGGGCTTAACGCCCTGATACAGAGTGCCAGCAATCGTCTATTGGCCAGCGGCGAGGAACCGCTAGTGGTTTTGCATGGTGACCTGCCACTATTGTCAGCAGAAGATATCAGCTCAGTTCTGTCTGGCCAGCGACAGTTACAGGGGCTGATTATCGGTTGTGACCGTCAGGGCAGCGGTACCAATTTATTGGCTTTCAACGCTGCCCATATGCCGCGCTTTTGTTTTGGCCACGACAGCTGTGCGGGGCATATGGCCAGTGCCCGCAGCGCTGGCATACCCGTGCAATTACTGCAAAGATCAGGTATCAGTGTAGATGTGGATGTAGCGCCGGATTTAAAATGTGCCATGGAGCAGTTGCATTTGCACCCTGCGGGCAATACTGCACGGTTGCTCTATAACACGGAGTTGGGAGCACGAATCACCCTGGCTCTGGCGACGCTGACGGATGACGCAAATTTTGGCGATGATGCCACCAGAGGAATAGCAAGTTGATGTCGGATTGGCAGTATTTGTGTGAGCAGGTCCTACAGGGCGGTATGCTCAGCGAGCAGCAGGCGCTGTCGCTGGCAGATATCGATGATACTGCGGCGCTGGTTGAAGCAGCCGCCGTTTTGCGTGATCGCGGCCACGGCAATGTGGTCACTTATTCCCGCAAGGTCTTCATTCCCCTGACCCACCTGTGCCGGGATGTCTGTCACTATTGCACTTTCGCGCGCACGCCCAAAAGAATTGACCAGCCCTTCATGTCCGTCGAGGATGTTCTGGAACTGTGCCGCCGGGGTGCGAGCATGGGTTGCCAGGAAGCGTTGTTTACGCTGGGTGAGAAGCCGGAACTGCGTTACAGCGCCGCGCGACAAGCACTCAAGAAAATGGGATTTGCCAGCACGCTGGATTACGTCAGGGAGGTCGCGGGCCGGGTGCTGGCCGAGACCGGACTGCTGCCGCACATCAATGCCGGCTGTATGGATGCGCTCGAGATTGCCGGCTTGCGCCAGGTGAGTGCGTCGATGGGCATCATGCTGGAGTCCGCTTCACCGCGTTTGTGCGAGAAAGGTATGCCGCACTACGGTTCGCCTGACAAGGACCCAAGCAGGCGCCTGCAGACCATGGAATGGGCGGGCCAGGCCGCAGTGCCGTTCACCTCGGGCATACTCATTGGTATTGGGGAAACCCGCCGTGAACGTATCGAATCGCTATTGGTGTTGCGCAAGCTGCACCACCGCTATGGCCACCTGCAGGAAATTATCGTACAAAATTTCCGCGCCAAGCCCGGCACTCTGATGGCAACAGCACCGGAGCCGGAACTCAACGAATTGTTATGGACGATCGCGGTCGCGCGGTTGGTTTTTGGTGCACAGATGAATATCCAGGCACCACCCAACCTCAGTCCCGGAGTCTTGCCGCAATTAATCGCGGCCGGCATTAACGATTGGGGCGGTGTCTCGCCATTGACCCCGGACTATGTCAACCCGGAGGCGCCCTGGCCACATCTCGAGCGTCTGGCGGCGGAAACAACTACCGCCGGAAAGTTTCTCGAACAAAGACTCACGGTGTATCCGGCTTACGTGGTCGAGGGCGAGCGCTGGTTGGACGAAGGATTAAGAACCGCAGTATTACATCTTTCGGATGGCGCAGGCTTCGCCCGGCGGGACAACTGGGTCCCCGGCGAGGAACATGCAGTGCCCGCGGTTGATGCGAAGTTGTTGGCGAGTGCGGTGCACCCGAATGAAGTGTCACCAGAGGTGCGCGATATTGTGAGGCGCTGTCGTGAAACAGGTAACCTGACAGAAGCGGACGTTACGCGGCTGTTCAATACACGTGGCATGGACTTCACTTTTGTGGTTAGTCAGGCAGACGAGTTACGCCAGCAGGTCAACGGCGATACGGTGAGTTACGTCGTTAATCGCAACATCAACTACACCAACGTCTGTTATTTCAAATGCCAGTTCTGTGCCTTTTCCAAGGGCAAGCAGAGCGAAAACCTGCGTGGCAGGCCCTACGATATTACGGGCGAAGACATCGCCGCACGTTGTGTAGAGGCCTGGGAGCGGGGCGCGACCGAGGTCTGCATGCAGGGTGGCATACACCCCGACTATACGGGCCAGACCTACCTGGATATCGTGCACACTGTGCGCAGTGTTGCGCCCGATCTGCATATCCACGCTTTTTCGCCCCTGGAGGTATGGCAAGGCGCGGCTACACTGGGCGTAAGCGTCCCGACATTCTTACGTAAATTGCGTCTCGCGGGCCTCAATACATTGCCGGGTACCGCGGCGGAAATTCTGCATGACGACGTTCGCGCCAGCCTCTGCCCTGACAAACTGAACACTGCGCAATGGTTAGAAGTGATGGCGGCAGCTCATGCAGAGGGTTTGCGCACTACGGCGACTATTATGTACGGCCATATCGATCGGCCGCGGCACTGGGCCAGCCACCTGCTACACATCAGGACGCTGCAGCAGCGCACCGGTGGTTTCACGGAATTCGTGCCGCTGCCATTTGTACACATGGAAGCGCCTATGTACCTCAAGGGTAGGGCGCGGCGTGGCCCGAGCTTTCGCGAAACCGTGTTAATGCACGCGGTGGCGCGCCTGGTTTTCCACGGCCTGATCGACAATATCCAGGCGTCCTGGGTCAAGATGGGCAAAGAGGGTGTCGCTGCCTGCCTGAACGCAGGTGTTAATGACCTGGGCGGTTCATTGATGAACGAAAGTATTACTCGTGCTGCCGGAGCTGACCACGGTCAGGAGTGGGCGCCGGCTTTCATGGAGGCGCAGATCCGCGCCGCCGGACGTCGCCCCCGGATGCGTACCACGCTTTACGCTGATGCCGCGCAGGAGCGCCGCAAAGCCGCATTCGAGGCACAAGCCCTGGCTGAAATACAGGGCGCATCCGCGAAGAAACAACAGCGTAGCAAACGGCTGTCACCACTTGTCGAAGTACTGGCCGCTCCTGGAATGCTCGCTGTACACCGGATTCAGCAGTCCCGTGATGCGGCCGTGTACGAAAGTGTAGTGCTCATGGCAGCCTGTAACTGAGCCGCTATCTTTCTGGTATGGGCGGCACCGCCGACAGAAGCATTGATCTTGAGTCGAGCTGGCTAGTGCCGCTGGCAGCGGAATTCAAACAACCCTACATGCAGCAATTGCGTGAGTTCCTGCTGGCTGAGAAACATGCCGGCAAGCGCATCTTCCCCTCGGGTAAAGAGCTGTTTAACGCATTCACTCATACACCTCTGGATAAGGTTAAGGTGGTTATACTGGGACAGGACCCCTACCACGGTGAGGGCCAGGCTCACGGGTTGTGCTTCTCGGTGAAGCCCGGTGTCGCCGTGCCGCCTTCGCTGCAGAATATCTACAAGGAATTACACGCGGAACTGGGTGTGCCGATTCCCGCACACGGGCATCTCACCGCATGGGCTGAGCAGGGAGTATTGTTGCTTAACAGCGTGTTATCCGTGCAGTGTGCACACGCGGCATCGCACCAGGGCAAGGGTTGGGAAACGTTCACCGACCGGGTAATCGAAGTTATCAATTGCGAACGTGAAGGCGTGGTATTTATGCTGTGGGGCAGCTACGCCCAGCGCAAGGGCGCGATTATCGACAGTGCACGGCACTGCGTGCTCAAAGCACCGCACCCCTCACCCCTGAGTGCGCATCGGGGTTTTTTCGGCTGCGGTCATTTTATCGCCGCCAACCAGTATTTACAGGGCAGGGGAGAAACTCCCATCGACTGGCGTTTGCCGGAACAACCCTGAGCCTGATGCTAGATTAATCAGTTTCCAATGAGTAGGGCAATTCGCCCAGCGTGAGAAGGGCTCCGTCGGCGAGCCGGAGTCCGTTTGCCACACCGCCGGTGGTGGCCGCCACTAGCGCGCGGGTTTTTCCCTGCGCGGTGCAGCCGTTGACTATAGTGCCAACAATTTGACCTGTAACGGCATCGTACACGGCGGTGCCTGCAGCGCACATGGTCGTCAAATGGCAGCTCTGCCACATAGGTGCGGCGCTTGGGTTTGCCCAGATAATGTAGGCGCGCCACCACTTCCTGGCCGGTATAACAGCCCTTATTGAAGCTGATATGTCCGGTATGGTCGTAGTTCAGTATCTGCGGCACGAATTCCTCTACGGTGGCGGCCTCGATGCGGGCAATCCCATTGGCGATTTGCAGTGCCTGCCACTGTGTTTCACTACCCGGCGTCATCATCTCATCCATCCGCGCAAGGTGCGCGCCGTTGGATGTGTTGAGCAGGTAACATTCGAATTGCTGGCCTTGTTCATCCGTCTGCACTAGCACGAAACCATCGCCGCGGGTGCTGCCGAAGCGCGCGGAGGGTAGCTCGCCGAATATCTTTCCTAATGCGTTTGCAGCATCCTGACCCCAGACTGCATAGGGCGCCCAGTCTTCTCGCGTATCATCCAGTTTCGCTTTGGAGAAGATGATGTACTTGCCAAAGGTGGTACTGCTGCGCGCGCGTATATCGCGCCGCAGGCGCAGTGCAAAATGATCCTGGCCCAGTTCACAGAGCAGGAAATCGCAGACAACGCGTCCCTGCGGCGTGCAAAAAACACCGGGCACAGCGTGACTGGGCGTTACTTTGCGGGTGTCGCATGTGGTCTGTCCCTGTAAAAATTTCAGGGTATCAGGCCCAATGATGTGCAGGAGAGCCTCCTGTTCAAGGTGTGTATACTGGCAATTCAAGCGCTTTTACCTCTCTTGTCAGGTTGACAATCATAGGCCCTGTACCAGTTCGTGTCAGCAATGTAGTGCGCCGCCAACAGATTTAATCGATATACTGGTCGACATTGATGGTCCACCGGAATGATTTTACTGGCATGATTGCACAACAGGAACTGAATCGCATGCGGTGGGCTGCGCGGCGCGGCATGCTGGAACTCGACCTGGTGCTAGAGCCCTACGTGTCGACTTGCTACGCACAGCTCAGTGCGTCAGACCGTCGCCGCTTTCAACAATTGATGCTGTGTGAGGATCAGGATTTATTTGCCTGGTTCATGCAGCGCGGTCAACCTGACGACAAGGAACTAGCCGCAATTGTCAGTCAGATACTCAAATTCACCCGCACTCCACCTGAGGATAGGTGAATCACGGCTGCGTGGAGCACTCTACGGTGCTTTTTGCCTTGTTTGCGTCTACTCCCTCTGGCTGATCTATGCTCGCGGCTATACCGTTCTCGTTGTTCTGCTCACACTGTTTGTCACTAGCCTATTGTGGTATCTGCGCCATGATCCGCTGGTGGCCGTCGAGCTGCGCTGGTGCCAGGGTCTCTGGACGCTGGAACGCGCCGGTGTACAAAGAGCCATTGTCCTCACCAAACGCAGCACCGCGACACCCTGGTTGATCTATCTGGCGTACAGTGACCTGCCGGCGGGTCGCGGTGGACACCTGTGGCTCTTTGCTGACTGTTCATCCCGTGCGCAGCTGCGTCGATTGCGCGTGCGGCTGACGCTAAATCGCTGAGGGCGCGCTGTGTCCCACACGGCGCTAGTCACAGGCTCGTCCACATGCACCCTGCTCTACAGCGGGGAGTTTTCCGGTTGCAATATGGTATCGCGGGCAACCGGCAGCATCTGTGGGTAATCGAGGGTGTAGTGCAGTCCGCGACTTTCCTTGCGTGAAATCGCACACTTAATCATGAGTTCAGCTACCATCGCCAGATTACGCAGCTCGAGCAAATCATTGCTGACTTTGTAGTTACCGTAGTATTCCGCTATTTCGGTCTGCAGCAACTGTACCCTGTGCAGTGCGCGCTGCAGGCGTTTGTTGGTGCGCACAATACCTACATAATCCCACATGAAACGTCGTAACTCGTCCCAGTTATGTGAGATGACGACGTCCTCATCAGAGTCTGTGACCTGGCTTTCGTCCCAGTGCGCCGACGCGGTGGGAGCGGGTATTTGATCAAGGGTGTTGGCGATATGATTGGCCGCAGATTCGGCGTAGACGATGCATTCGAGCAGAGAATTACTGGCCATACGGTTGGCTCCGTGCAGGCCAGTACAGGAGGCCTCCCCAACCGCGTAAAGTCCAGCGACATCGGTGTGACTATGTTGATCAACAAGGATACCCCCGCAGGTGTAGTGCGCAGCAGGGACAACGGGTATAGGCTCAGCGCTGATATCGATACCGAACTCCTCACAGCGTGCAAGGACGGTGGGGAAGTGACTATGCAAAAAGTCTCGGGATTTATGTGAAATATCGAGGAAGACGCAGTCGGCCCCCAGGCGTTTCATCTCGTGATCGATGGCGCGTGCCACCACGTCGCGCGGCGCCAGTTCGCCCCGCTCGTCGAAATTATGCATGAAGCGCTGCCCGTCAGGTAACAGTAGCCTGCCGCCTTCGCCACGTATGGCTTCGGTAATTAAAAACGATTTGGCCCTGGGGTGATACAGGCACGTGGGATGAAACTGGTTAAATTCCAGGTTAGCCACGCGGCAACCGGCACGCCACGCCATGGCTATTCCATCTCCGCTGGCGCCATCGGGATTGCTGGTGTAAAGATACGCTTTGCTGGCACCGCCGGTTGCCAGTACAACGGCCGACGCCTGGAACAGGTCAACGTGCCCGCTTTGTTGGTCGAGAATGTAGGCGCCCTGGCAGCGGCCGTTGCTGACCACCAGGTCTACTGCCATTCGCTGCGTAAAAATTTCGATATTGTCGGCAGCAATAGCCCGCTCTGTAAGTACCTCTGAAATGGCTCGTCCGGTGCGGTCGGCAGCGTGTATGATGCGCCGGTGGCTATGGCCGCCTTCCATGGTAAGGTGGAACTCCCGGTCCTGCAGATTGGCGGTGTCCTCGCGCAGATCGAAGTCAACGCCTTGTTCTACCAGCCACTCGACACAGCGCCGGCTATTACTGACAGTGAATTCCACGGCGTCGCGGCGACACAGGCCGGCCCCGGCTACGAGGGTGTCCGCCACATGGGAGGCGATGGTATCCCGGTTGTGAAGCACCGCAGCCATGCCACCTTGCGCCCAATAGGTTGACCCCTGGTTCAGGTCTGCCTTTGACAGCAGCGCGACCCGACAACTGCCGGGCAGGCGCAGGGCGACACTAAGGCCAGCCGCGCCGCTCCCGATAACCAGTACGTCATGTTGGTGACGAGTGGCCATGAAGTTCAGCGCTTGCCGCTTTGCAAGGTGAAATATATGATGCGTCTCAAAGACTTAGCTTCAGCTAACTAAAGTGCAGTGGAGTATATACGACCTCATGGCTAATTCGGAAACAATCCGCTGGGAACTTTTTTTGTTGCAAGCTCTCTTAGCAGGCTGCACGACGCATGCGCTGCGAACCAATTCGCCTTTCTGTTGTCCATCATCACAGTGGCTTGCAGCAGCGTCACAGTGATGTCAGGTACTAGGGAGGGGAGCCGGACGTGACTGCCGCTGAGACGGATCAGCAACTTGTCGCCAGGGTGCAAAAAGGTGACTCGAGGGCTTTTGACCTGCTTGTGTTGAAGTATCAACACAGGATATTTGGTTTGATAGGTCGCTATGTGCGCGATGTTGATGAAGTACAGGATGTGGCGCAGGAGGCGTTTATTAAGGCCTATAGAGCCTTACCGGGTTTTCGGGGGGAAAGCGCCTTTTACACCTGGTTGTACCGGATTGCGATCAACACAGCGAAGAATTACCTGGTTTCACGGTCGCGTCGACCTCCGGGAACGGACATAGAACTTGAGGACGCCGAGTATTACGAAAGTGGCTCGGGTCTACACGATATTGAGAACCCCGAAAACGCGCTCTTTGGGGCGGAGTTGAAGGCTGTGGTAGAGGGCGCGATTGGCGCATTACCGGAGGATCTTCGCACAGCAATAACCTTGCGTGAGTTCGATGGTCTCAGTTACGAGGATATTGCCGATATTATGGACTGTCCCGTGGGTACAGTGAGATCTAGGATATTCAGGGCGCGCGAAGCGATCGACCTGCTGGTGAGCAAACAAATAGGTGGTGAAGTGTGAAAGACAGAATATACGAATCTCTCTCCGCTCTCATGGATAACGAGGCGAACGACTTGGAGTTGGAGCGTGTGCTTGCACAGGTAACCAGTGACTCCGAATTGCGGCAGACATGGGCGCGTTATAACCTCACGCAGCATGCAGTGCATGGGCACCCCGTCGCGTACCTGGATTTGGATATATCAGCACGAGTGCAATCGGCTCTCGCCGGTTCGCAAACGGATGTCCGGCGACCAGGTGCCGCGCTGGCATTTTTCAAACAGCGTATGGTACGGCCGCTAGCCAGTTTTGCCGTGGCAGCTTCTGTAGCAGCTACGGTGGTTATTGGCGGGCAACAACTCGCCCAGGTTGGTGGTGCCGACCCTTATGGGGTCGACCGCTACGTGGCCGATGGCGCATCGCCTGTGGGTATGCTAAACAGTCTGGGCGCTACCGCTGTGCAGGCAAGCTATGGTACTCAGCCTATTCCGGTGTTACAGCCTGCGACCCGCACCGCTTATCAGGAACTTGCGCAACAACGTCTGCGTAAATATATGCAGGAACACGCGGAACAGGCAGCACTCAATTCGCCCCAGGGTTTGGTGCCGTTTGCTCGCGTGCCGCAGATACGCGAATAGGACTCGACGCTTTGGATTTAAGTCTGCGAAAGAAACTTTATCGTCTTGATCTGGTCGCCTTGCTATCGCTGTTGTCAGCGGTGGGTACTGCGGCAGCAGCTTGTCCCGAGGGTGACGCGGTGGCGCTGGAATGGTTGGACAAGATGTCTAGAAGCATGCGCCAAGTTAGCTATCAAGGAGTAGTGACGCTGCAGCGTGGTGACGAGATGCAGGTAATGCAAGTCGCACATTCAGTAGATCGTGGCATCAGTTCAGAGAGTCTTACTGAATTGACCGGTCAGGGTGCTCGGGTGGAACGTGGTCCCCATCCCTTAAGCTGCATTCACCCGGGAGACCATTTATTACGGCTGGACACGTTGCTGCAGGGAGACCAGTGTGGCATCGCTGGACAGTATCGCTTCAGCGTTTCTGACGGGGAGCGGGTAGCCGGACGAAATGCGGTTCGAATTAACATTGAACCCCGGGATATGTATCGCTTTGGCTATGTGATGGCACTGGACAGGGAAACCGGCCTGCTGCTGAAAACACAAACTATTGGTACTGGCCACAAGGCTTTGGAAACAATACAGTTCGCACATATCACCTACACTGCGGACCTACCTGTAGTCGGTGCGGTCGACGTTTTGCACGAGGCGCAGCATCCGCATCCCCCAGGCCCAGCCGTGAGCCCTGCAGTCGCCCGTGCCTGGAGCTTGGGATGGATTCCCCATGGTTTTTCTGCAACCGACTCTTCGCTTGGTATGCTTGGACGAAGAACTTATACTGACGGCCTGGCGGTATTCTCAGTTTTTTTGGAAGATCTGGAGCAACCAATGCGTCCCGGAGAGGGATTGGTAAGACAAGGTGGCACCACTATCTATACCCGCGGCATGCTCATTGAGGGGCAGCCGGTGCTGGTGACTGTGATAGGTGAGGTGCCGGACAATACGGCCAGAATGGTGGCCGACTCAGTGAACTGGGTGCAGTGATATGTTAACGGAAGTCGGGCGAGTGGTAGGGATAGAAGAAGACGGGCTATGGGTTGAGACCGTTCGTCGAACTACTTGCGGAACCTGCGCGGCACAAAAAGGCTGTGGTCACGGGCTGCTTAACCGTATTTCCGACGGTAAACGGGGCTATATTCGAGCTTTGCCGGGCGAGGGGGGCGTTGAAAGTTACAAGATCGATGATCAGGTCCTGATCAGTATTCCCGAAGAAGTGATTCTGCGCGGATCTTTTATCGCCTACGTCCTGCCGCTGGTCATAATGCTGGCCGGCGCGCTAACAGCCGTGCGTTGGCTACCGGGCAATGAGGATCTATTGGCCGTACTCGGGGCGACAGGCGGATTGACGCTGGGATTTGCCCTGGTTTTTTGGCACGGTGCGCGTCATCGCTGCGACCCTGGTTTTCAACCTGTGCTTCTGAGTGTCGTTGCGCCACTCGCGGAGCCAGTGACACTGCTGTAACCCCTGTTGATTTCACATCTTGCTCAATTCACTGGATAGATAGTATGAATACCAAAATGCGATTGTGCGGTTTTGTTTTTCTGATGATGAGTCTGTGCGGGCCCCGCTGGACGACTGCGGCAGAGTTACCGGATTTCAAGGAGATAGTGCGTGCACATTCGCCTGCCGTGGTAAAAATTATTGTTGAGCAAAATGCCTCGCGCGCCGATCAGCAGCAACCGGCGCCAGAGGAGATTCCCGAGGAATTGCGCCGCTTTTTTGATTTCCGTGGTGGGCCCCCATCCGAGCAGGAACGCATGGGTTTGGGGTCAGGATTTATCATCTCCAGCGATGGTTATATTTTGACTAACAATCATGTGGTTGATGGCGCTTCTAGCGTGTTGGTGCGCATGAGCGACCGTCGCGAGTTCGATGCCAAAGTAGTCGGTACGGATCCGCGCTCCGATCTAGCACTGCTACGCATAGAGGCCTCGGATCTGCCTACTCTCAAGCTCGCGGTGAATGACGACCTCGAGGTAGGGGAGTGGGTGTTGGCTATCGGGTCACCCTTTGGCCTGGACTATTCGGTTACGGCGGGCATTGTCAGTGCCAAGGGACGCAGCCTACCCACTGAACGAAACGAAAACTACGTACCATTTATACAGACGGATGTTGCTATCAACCCAGGCAATTCCGGAGGGCCGTTGTTTAACCTCGACGGCGAAGTGGTCGGCGTGAATTCACAGATATTCACCCGCAGCGGAGGCTCTATCGGATTATCATTTGCTATTCCGGCCTCAGTGGCGCGCAACGTAGTTGATCAATTAAAGGCCAATGGGAGGGTGACTCGCGGTTGGTTGGGGGTCACCATACAGGACGTGGACAAGAATCTCGCGGAGTCTTTTGGCCTGAAGCGTCCGGGCGGGGCACTGGTAGCGGAAGTTTCCAAAGATGGTCCCGCCGCTAAGGCTGGTTTGCGCAGCGGTGACATTATTGTCACTTTTGATGGCAAGGATATCCCTGCTTCAGCCGATCTTCCCCATTTGGTAGGGCTCGTGGCCCCGGGCACTACCGTGCAGTTGGAAATTGTACGGGACAAAAAAAACCAGAACATAAAAGTCGAGGTGGGCGGACTTGATGCTGACGACAGCTACTCTCTGTCAGCAGGTAAATCGGAGGGCGACCGAGGCGGTCGTTTGGGCATGGATGTCGAAACCCTGCCAGCAGAAAGTCTTGAGCGCTTCGGTATCAATGGTGGCGTAGTGGTGCGCAATGTTTCCCCCGGGTCAGTTGCCGCCCTGGCTGGCATCAAGGTTGACGATGTCATTACGCTTATCGATACCACTCCGATAAAATCGCGGGAGGTATTTGAGCAGGCGGTTGATGCACTGAAGGCAGGTAGCTCGGTGCCGTTGCGCCTGATCCGGCAGGGATCGCCATTGTTTATCGGTCTCAAACTGCCGAATTGATCAGCGCGCTATAGGTAGCGTCTCACACAGGTCCCTGCTACCTGAACCACCGTGGCGGTTGCATCCTCATTGGGGTACAATCGCGCGTTTTTTGGTAGATAAGGGCGGGCGTGGTGTCTGGCCCAGCCCCAGCTGTGAATCGAGCCTAATTGAGTGAGCGACCTTAGACACATCCGTAATTTTTCTATTATCGCCCATATCGATCACGGTAAATCCACTCTGGCAGATCGTTTCATTCAGCACTGCGGCGGGTTGAGTGCGCGTGAGATGGACGAACAGGTACTTGATTCCATGGATATCGAGCGTGAGCGCGGTATTACGATCAAGGCCCAGAGTGTCACCCTGGACTATAAGGCCCGCGACGGCCAAGTTTACCAACTGAACTTTATTGATACTCCGGGCCACGTGGATTTTTCTTACGAAGTGTCCCGTTCGCTCGCTGCCTGCGAGGGCGCGCTATTGGTTGTTGATGCTGGGCAAGGCGTCGAAGCCCAGTCGGTCGCCAACTGCTATACGGCTATTGAGCAGGGCTTGGAGGTTCTACCCATTCTCAACAAAATGGACCTTCCACAGGCGGACCCGGATCGAGTCAAGCGAGAGATCGAGGAAATCATTGGTATCAATGCCAGTGAAGCCTGTCTGGTTAGTGCCAAATCCGGACAAGGAATTGAGGACGCACTGGAATACCTCGTCGAACACATACCTCCCCCCGAGGGTGACCGGGAGGCGCCGTTGCAGGCGCTGATCATCGACTCATGGTTTGATAATTATTTGGGTGTGGTGTCTCTGGTGCGCGTCAAGCAGGGCGTGTTGCGCCGCCGCGAAAAAATTGTGGCCAAATCAGTTGGCAAGGCGCAACAAGTCGATACCGTCGGTATTTTTACACCCAAGCGCGTGGAACTGGAGATGTTGCAGGCCGGTGAAGTGGGTTTTATCGTGGCCGGTATCAAGGATATCCATGGCGCGCCGGTAGGGGACACCCTGATACATGCCAAGGACCTTTCGGTTGCTGCTTTGCCGGGGTTCAAGCGCGTCAAGCCGCAGGTATATGCTGGAATTTTCACCATATCTTCTGACGATTACGAGGATTTTCGCGACGCACTGGCCAAGCTCACATTGAATGATGCCTCTTTGCAGTACGAACCGGAAATATCCGACGCTCTCGGTTTCGGTTTTCGCTGCGGATTTCTCGGTATGCTGCACATGGAGATCATTCAGGAGCGGCTGGAGCGGGAGTACGACCTGGACCTTATCACCACGGCGCCAACCGTGATCTACGAAGTATTGAAAAAGAATGGTGAGGTCATTCAGGTGGACAATCCTTCCGCATTGCCGGATGTCAGCGAAATTGAGGAGATGCGTGAACCAATTGCGCGCTGCAACATCCTGGTGCCGCAGGAACACCTTGGTAATGTCATCACCCTGTGCGTGGAAAAACGTGGGGTACAGCGGGATATGCAGTTTCTCGGCGCCCAGGTGTCGGTGATTTACGACATCCCGATGGCTGAGGTAGTACTGGATTTTTTCGATCGATTGAAGTCTGTGAGCCGTGGCTATGCTTCGCTGGATTATGGCTTTGAACGATTCCAGGCTGCTAGTCTCTCGCGGCTGGACGTATTAATAAATGGCGAACGGGTGGATGCTCTGGCGGTTATTGTGCACCGTGATAAGGTACAGTATCGAGGCCGGGTGCTCACAGAAAAGATGAAGGAGCTGATTCCACGGCAAATGTTCGATGTTGCGATTCAATCAGCTGTGGGCGGTAAAATAGTAGCGCGGCAAACGGTCAAGGCACTACGCAAAAACGTGACCGCAAAATGTTATGGCGGTGATGTAAGCAGGAAGCGTAAGCTGTTGGACAAGCAAAAGGCGGGTAAGAAACGTATGAAACAAGTCGGACAGGTAGAGATACCGCAGTCTGCCTTTCTCGCGATTCTCAAGGTGGATGGTTAATAAATGAGTGCAGTTTCAATAGATTTTCCCTTGATTCTGGTGGGACTGGTCTTTGGTAGCGGGTTACTTTGGTTGCTGGATGCCATTTTCCTGGCGCCGCGAAGGAAGCGCACTGCTAAACAGTTGCAGAGCCACTACCCCAAATGGGCTGTCGACGGCAGTCCCGATGCCCAAAACTATCAGGCGCGGGTCGCAGAACTAGCCAGTGAACCGGTAGTCGTGGAGTACGCCAGATCCTTCTTTCCCGTCCTGTTTGTTGTATTTGTCCTGCGTTCCTTCCTGGTGGAGCCCTTCCAGATCCCCTCGTCGTCCATGGTTCCTACCCTGGAAGTAGGGGATTACATTCTGGTCAACAAGTTTACCTACGGTATCCGACTCCCGGTAATCCGTACCAAGGTGCTGGAGCTGAACGAGCCCAAACGTGGCGATGTTATGGTTTTTTTTCCACCCCACATGAACGACACCTACTTTATCAAACGTGTAGTAGGTCTGCCCGGTGACACTGTCAGCTACCGCAATAAGCAGATATTTGTGAATGGTGAGCGGGTGGTGCGTGAACCTGCTATTGAGCTGGACGGATCGGATCCGCGGTATCACCTTGACCACGAAACTCTCGGGGAGGCAGAACACCTGATGCAGGTCGATGCTCTGCGTCCTGCTACGGATTTTTATGAGGTGGTCAAGCCCGGACATTACTTCATGATGGGGGATAACCGCGACAATAGCAGTGACAGCCGGGTCTGGGGGCAGGTGCCAGAAAAAGATATAGTAGGCAAGGCCTTTGCGATTTGGATGCATTGGGATACATTTCTCAGTATTCCGAGCTTTAGCCGTGTCGGCCTGATAAAATAGTCACAATCAAACGCGGGAGGGAAGCCATATGAATACACGCCAACGTCAATCCGGTATGTCGATTCTGGGTATACTGTTCATAATGCTCATGGTGGGATTCTTCATTCTGTGCGCTGTTCGTATACTACCGCCCTATGCAGAGTACCTGAGTGTGAAGGATATTGTTTCCAGGGTGGCGGAGGAGACTGACCCAGTCACAGAAAGCCCCGCGGATGTCAGACGTAAATTTGCAAATATTTTCAATACTAACCAGATCTATAAGTTGAATTACAAGGACGTTGAAATCTATTCCAAGAACGGCAAGATGTATATCGACGCTAACTACGAGGTAAGATTGCCTATCATCTGGCGCATCGATGCGGTCTTGAAGCTTGATGATCTACTGTACGAAGTAGGCAATCCGAAGCCGCTTTCAGAGCCGCCAGTCGATAAAAAGTAGCGCATGGCGAACTTGGCACGTTTGCAACGTGCGCTGGGGCATCAGTTTGGTGATCAGCAACTTCTCAGTATTGCACTCACGCATTGCAGCGCTGTTGGTCAGAACAACGAGCGCCTGGAATTTCTTGGCGATTCCATACTCAACCACATTATTGCGGAGGCGTTATATCAGCGTTTCCCTTCTGCAACAGAGGGGGAGATGAGTAGAATGCGCGCATCTTTGGTTAAGGGTGATACGCTTGCCGAGGTGGCCAGGGAGCTGCAGTTAGGTGAGGATTTGCGGCTGGGGATTGGCGAGCGCAAGAGCGGGGGATCTCGGCGCAGTTCGATTCTGGCGGATACGCTTGAAGCCGTCGTGGGCGCTATCTTGTTGGATAGCGACGTGGCTCAGTGTCGACGTTGTGTACTTGCCTGGTTTTCTCCCCGTCTGCAACAACTCTCATTTGGTGCGGCAGACAAGGACCCCAAAACCCGGTTGCAGGAGTACCTGCAGGGACGTAACAACCCGTTACCCAGATATGACTTGCTCAAGGTCGAGGGCGACGATCACGAGCAGCAGTTCCATGTGGCCTGTCGCCTGAGCAAGCCGCATCTTGTGGTCGAAGGTACTGGCGCGAGTCGGCGCAAAGCAGAGCAGAACGCGGCGACGTCCGCCCTGGAAAAGTTGTCTGCACATGGCAGCTGACAGACCACGGCGTTGCGGCTATGTCGCTATTGTCGGGCGGCCCAACGTTGGCAAATCCACACTCTTGAACCACATTCTCGGCCAGAAAATCAGCATTACCTCCCGTAAGCCACAAACAACTCGTCATCAGGTATTGGGGATTAAAACCCAGGACGATCACCAGATTATTTTCGTGGATACGCCCGGTCTGCATATGAACGCAGGCAAGGCCATCAACCGCTATATGAATCGGGCTGCCAGCTCTGCTATACGGGATGTAGACCTGGTGGTGTTTGTGGTGGATCGGACGGCCTGGACCGAGGAGGATGCCTTTGTACTGCATCAGATTCAGCAAGCGGGCCTGCCGGCCATGTTGGTGCTGAATAAAATTGATTTACTGGCTGATAAAGCAGAATTACTACCACATTTACAGGTGTTGGCGAAGAAGGCAGAGTTCGCCGCGATCCTGCCGGTCTCCGCCCTGCATCGGCATAATGTCGATGCCCTGCAAGAGCAAATCCTGAAACTGTTGCCTGAGTCTGACTTTTTTTTCCCTGAAGACCAGATTACTGATCGCAGCCAACGTTTTCTTGCGGCGGAAATTGTGCGGGAAAAAATTATGCGCCAGTTGGGTGACGAACTGCCCTATGCAATTACCGTTGAAATCGAAGAGTTTGTACAAGAAGGGGTGATGATCCACATTGCGGCGGTGATTTTTGTTGAGCGTAAAGGCCAGAAGAAAATTCTCATTGGTGACAAGGGTTCACGTCTGCGCTCGATTGGCTCGGACGCGCGTGCTGATATGGAGACCCTCTTTGACAACAAGGTCATGCTGCGCCTCTGGGTTAAGGTCAAGACCGGCTGGTCAGACGACGAGCGCGCCCTGCGCAGTCTCGGCTATGATGATCGTTAGGTCTGCCCGAAAACAGTATGCGCGTAAATCTACAGCCCGCTTATGTCATGCACAGTCGTCCCTACCGTGACAGCAGCGCACTGCTGGACGTTTTTACCGCCGAGTATGGCCGTGTCAGCATGGTGGCTCGAGGCACCCGGCGGTCATCCAGAAGGGGTAGTGGTGCAGCACTGCTGCAGCCGTTTATCCCTCTTTTACTGTCATTTTCCGGTCGCTCGGAGCTAAAGACCCTCGTTGCGACTGAGCCCGCGCAGGGGCTGTTTGCCTTGCGTGGTGAGCGTATGTTCAGTGGTATGTATATGAATGAGTTGCTGGTTCGCTTGTTGCATCGTAACGATGCTCATCCCGGTTTGTTCGCAGCTTATGATGAGGCCTTGAAGGCGCTCGCAGGTAGCAGTGTCGCAGAATCCGTGTTGCGTCGCTTTGAATTTACCCTGCTGGATGAACTGGGTTACAGTTTCGATCTTGGCGTGGACGGGGCCAGTGACCAGCCTATCGATGCGACACTGCTCTATCGATATGACCCTGGAGTTGGTCTGGTAGTCTGTCAGGATGTAGCCGCTTGCTCCACTGTTGCCTTTGCTGGGTCCGATTTGTTGGTCATGGCGTCGGGTGAATTCGGTGGTGCGGTTAGGCTCACGGCCAAGCGACTGCTGAGAGAGGCGTTGGCAGTGCATTTGGGAGCTACGCCGTTGCGGAGTCGCGAGCTGTTTCGCCTTGTTAAAGTGAATTCACCACCGAGGAATGAGCAAGAGCGGTCGGAGACAAGCGTCTTAGGAGATCAGCGTTGATTCCAGTGGGCGTAGTGCGTGAGGACGAAAACTTGGCATGCTGCAGGTGTGACTCATTGGTGGCGTATAATCGGTGGCTAGCGAACAGGGAGGTTGAGTCAGGTGCGAGTTCTATATAATCAGAAATTTAGGCTGCGGTAGATATCAATGCCAGAGTATCCCACAATAGAGGCGTGCATTGGCAACACACCACTGGTGCGGCTGCAACGTTTACCGGGATACACCAGCAATACGATTCTCGCCAAGCTTGAGGGGAGCAACCCCGCTGGCTCAGTAAAGGATCGACCTGCTCTCAGTATGATCGTCCGGGCTGAGGAGCGAGGTGATATCAGACCGGGTGATACCCTCATAGAGGCCACCAGCGGCAACACCGGGATTGCCCTGGCGATGGCTGCGGCTATACGCGGTTATCGCCTGATCCTGATCATGCCGTCCCATATGAGCATGGAACGCAAACAGGCAATGTCCGCATACGGCGCTCAGCTGTTAGAGGTGTCGCAATCGGAGGGTATGGAAGGCGCGCGGGACCTGGCCCTCAAAATGCAGGCGGATGGCGTTGGTACTGTGCTGGATCAGTTTGGCAATCCAGACAACCCACGCGCCCACCTTGTTGGTACCGGGCCGGAAATCTGGCAGCAGACAGCAGGTACGGTAACTCACCTGGTGAGTTCCATGGGGACTACAGGTACTATCATGGGTTGCTCCACTTATCTCAAATTACAGAATCCCGATGTGCAGATCATTGGTTTGCAACCCCTTGAGGGTTCCAGTATTCCCGGTATCCGCCGCTGGCCCACCGCCTATCTACCAAAAATATTTGAGGCATCGCGCGTCGACCGGGTGATTGATATTTCCCAGGCGGAGTCAGAGCTGACAATGCGTCGGCTGGCCTCGGAGGAGGGTATATTCTGTGGAGTGTCTTCAGGTGGAGCCATCGCCGGCGCTCTGCGCTTGTCCAGTGAGGTCGAACACGCGGTCATCGTGGCAATTGTTTGTGACCGTGGAGATCGTTACCTGTCTACCGGTGTGTTTGGTGGTGAGTAAGGGGTAAGGGTGGAATGGTTCAGGTCCGTCAGCAAACCCTGATAGATGCACAGGGAGCAATTGATCTCGAGCACTGGCTTATGCAGTTGCCGCTGGTGCTGGAGGATCAGGACCAGCAACGTTTGCTGGATGCCTGCTTAATGGTGCAGCAGGCCCAACAGCTACCGGCGCAGGACGCTGGAGACTGGGCGCCGGAATCTAACTGTTTGATTGCTGGTCTGGATATCGCAATCATTCTGGCCGATCTGCACGTCGATCTGGATTGTCTGCTGGCTGGCATCATGTACCGCGCTGTGCGCGAGGCTCGTCTGCTGCAGGAGGATGTGCGTGCACACTTTGGCGACGATGTAGCAGGGTTGATCGCTGGCGTGCTGCGAATGGCCGCGATCAGTGATTTGCCACTGCAAACCGATAATCCTGTGCTGGGGCAGGCCCATGGGCAGCAAGACAATATTCGCAAAATGCTCATTGCCCTCGTTGACGATGTACGTGTTGCTCTTATAAAGCTTGCGGAACGGACTTGCGCGATTCGGTCTGTGAAGGACGATGAGCAGCGTCGACGGCAGATTGGGCAGGAAGTTTTTAATGTCTACGCACCGCTGGCGCACCGCTTGGGTATTGGCCACCTGAAGTGGGAGTTGGAGGATTTGTCCTTTCGGTACATCTATGCAGAATCCTACCGCAAGATAGCCCGTCTGCTGGACGGAAAGCGCCTGGAACGAGATCGTTTCATAGCCAAAGTAACAGAAGAGTTGACTAAAATCCTGCGGGATGAAGGATTGCACTTCAAAATCGCCGGGCGCTCCAAGCACATCTACAGTATATGGCGGAAAATGCAGCGCAAGGGAATTGGTTTTTCGCAGGTCTACGATATTCGTGCAGTGCGCATCCTGGTCCCCGAGATCAAGGACTGCTATGCCACACTGGGCCTGGTACATGGCTTGTGGCGCAATATCCCTAATGAATTTGACGACTATATAGCGAATCCTAAGGAGAACGGGTATCGCTCTTTACACACCGCGGTTATCGGCCCCGAGGGTAAAGCGCTTGAAGTACAGATCCGCACGGAGCAAATGAATGACGAAGCGGAACTGGGTGTGTGTGCCCATTGGCGATATAAGGGGTCGGATCAGGAAAGTGGACTGGCCAGTACCTATGAGGAGAAAATTGCCTGGCTGCGCCAGGTGCTGGATTGGCACGAGGAAACCGGTGATGCAGGCGCCGTAGCGGAGCAATTCAGTTTCAGCGTGGCGCAGGACAGAGTGTATGCTTTCACACCTGACGGAGATGTGGTAAATCTGGCCTATGGCGCCACGCCACTGGATTTTGCTTATCATGTGCATACGGAGATTGGTCATCGCTGTCGCGGAGCCAAGGTCAACGGTGCGATTGTGCCGCTTACTTACCAGCTAAAAACCGGTCAGAGGGTTGAAGTGTTGACCGGCAATGAGGCGCTGCCGCGGCGTGACTGGCTACAGCCCGGGCTGGGCTATCTGAAAACCGCACGCGCCAGGGCCAAGGTGCAGCATTGGTTCAAGAGTCAGGCCCGCGAGGACAATATTGATACTGGTCGGCACCTGCTGGAAAAGGAGTTCAAGCGCCTGGCCCTCACTAGCGTCGACTACCAACGTATTGCCAAAAAGGTGCAATTCAATACCGTCGAGGATATGTTCGCAGCGGTCGGCTCGGGCGATTTGTCCTCGGCTCTGGTGTTAAATGCCGCCCAGGGTCTGGTGGAGAGAGCGCCACAGCCACACCTTCGCTTTAACAAGGCGTCGGACAACCAATATCGGGATCAGGTGCAGGTGCGCGGTGTTGGTAATCTCCTGACCCACATGGCCGGTTGCTGCAAGCCCCTGCCGGGCGATGCGATTATTGGTTTTATCACCAAACATCGCAGCGTGAGCATTCACCGCTCCGATTGCGCAAGGTTACTGAAGCTATATGAGGTTGCCGGGGGCCGTATTATAGAAGTGGAGTGGGGCGTAAACCCGAAGGCTAACTACGAAGTGGATGTCGCCATTGAAGCCTATGACCGCCAGGGATTGTTGCGCGACATTACGGGGCTTTTTGCCAACGCCAGGATCAATGTGCTGACTATTAATACCTACACCAACAAGCAGACCCACATGGCTACCATGCGTTTGCGGGTAGAAGTTCCTGATTTGGGCTCGTTGTCCAAATTGTTGGAGCGTATCGACCGTCTAAAAAACGTCGTTTCCGCCATCCGGGTATCGGAATAGCGAGTACCGATGAACGGATCGCAGTATACCGTATCGGACTTGCTGCGCGTGATGCAGCGACTACGCGATCCACAGACGGGCTGTCCATGGGATTTGCGCCAGGATTTTCGTAGCATCGTGCCTTCCACCCTGGAGGAGTGTTACGAATTGGCGCAGGCAATAGAGCATGAGGATTTCGTCCATGTTGCCGAAGAGTTAGGCGATGTTTTGTTTCAGGTGATCTTCTACGCGCAGTTGGGCAAAGAACAAAATCTATTTTCCTTTGACACCATTGTAAATGTGCTGGTGGATAAACTGATTCGGCGGCACCCACACGTATTTGCCCAAGGGGAGATTGAGGGCGTCGTGCACAATCGCATTTTGGTGGACGATGTCAGGCAAACCTGGGAGGCGATAAAACAGAGCGAACGGGAAAGTAAGAATCAGTATGGGATATTGGCAGATGTCCCACTGGCGTTGCCGGCATTGCCCCGCGCACAGAAAATGCAAAAACGCGCAGCGCAGGTTAACTTCGACTGGGTAGATACGCCCGCTGTGCTGGATAAGCTGCAGGAGGAACTGGACGAGTTGCGACGCGCGATGTCTGAGCAAAATGCAGATGCGATACACAATGAGATGGGCGATGTGTTGTTCTCATGTGTCAATCTCGCACGACATCTTGGTCTGGATGCCGAGGAGAGCCTGCGCCATGCCACAGTCAAATTTGAGCGAAGATTCTGTCTGATGGAGGCCGCAGCTGCGGCAGACGGGGGTGCCTTGTCCACATTAAGTGAGGCACAACTGGATCAGTTGTGGCGGCAGGCCAAAGAGGAGTTGGACGGCAAATAGCGGGGCTTGTAACCTTTACTTCCGCTGTGTATGGTTACCGCCCTTCGATAATACTGATCCATATGACGGCACTGCATACCTCTTGCCGCACACATAGTTGAGGAACGTTTCAAATGCGATTGATCTTATTGGGTGCCCCAGGTGCAGGTAAAGGGACGCAAGCCAAATTCATAAGCGAAAAATACGGTATTCCCCAGATATCCACAGGCGATATGTTGCGCGCAGCTGTCAAAGCCGAAACTGCGCTAGGGTTAGAGGCCAAAAAGGTGATGGATGCTGGCGGATTGGTGCCCGACGAGATAATGATTGGACTGGTAAAAGACCGCATTACCCACGCCGACTGCGACAACGGCTTCTTATTCGATGGATTTCCTCGCACTATTCCACAGGCGCAGGCGATGGTAGACGCCCACGTGACAATTGATCATGTTGTGGAGATTGCGGTAGATGACGAGGAAATTGTGGCGCGCATGAGCGGTCGGCGTGTCCATCCCGGATCTGGTCGTGTTTACCATGTGCTTTTCAATCCACCAAAGAACGAAGGCTTGGACGATGAAACCGGTGAGCCTCTGGTGCAACGCGATGACGATACCGAAGCAACCGTGCGCAGGCGATTGAAAATATACCATGAGCAAACAAGCCCACTCATAAATTTCTATCGGGATATGAAGGGTAAAGTAACGCCTCGTTACCACAGAATAGAAGGTGTAGGCAGTGTGGAAGATATTCGAAAAGCAGTTTTTTCATCCTTGCAAAACTAGCAGCGAGGCCACTGCACGGAATTTAGAAATCAAAATTTCCAGCGCGTAAAATTTCTTTTTTGAAAAAATGAATGATATGCGATTTTTGAAAGATGCGAAATTTCTACAATTTATACTATTGTATCTCTATTGCATTGTTGCTATTTTTGGACTCGCGGGACCCTCATTAACAGTCTGGAGAGATGCATAATGGCAACAGCTAAGAAGAAAGCAACATCCAAGCCGAAGGCGAAAGCCAAGCCAAAAGCGAAAGCCAAGCCAAAAGCGAAAGCCAAGCCAAAAGCGAAAGCCAAGCCAAAAGCAAAAGCTAAGCCAAAGGCAAAAGCCAAGCCAAAAGCAAAAGCCGAAAGCAAAAGCAAAAGCAAAAGCCAAGAAGAGATAGAGCCCCGGAGCTGACAATTAACCCGCTGAGAGAGATCTCAGCGGGTTTTCTCGTTAGTAGGGGTGATTTACCCGATATTTCCCCTGTGTGGGGAAGGTGTCTGTGTCCGCGTTTAACTCAGCTTGTTATAGTTTCTGAAGTTTGCCGTGTGATCGGAGAAGTCGACGGTTACACTGTCTCGGCTTTTGTACCAGTCGCGTACCGCACGATAACCTGCATCCAGAAAGCCGGCGAGGGACGTCAGGCATTCGCGTCGCATTGCTGCACATAGGTACTGCTCTCTCACCCCGTCATGCGCGTAACTGATTTCGGGTGCGCAATCGCCTCCATCGACTAGTGGTGCAGTCAGGCGACTTACAAGGTCTGGAGGCAAGTGCGGCATGTCACAGGCGACTACCACCAGAAGTTCCGTTTCGATGTAGGGGTAGGCGGCCTCCAGGCCAGCCAGCGGCCCTTGAAAGTCCCGACGAGTGTCGGCTACGGTCCGCGCGGCAAATTTTTTATAGCGTGAGACGTTGCGGTTGCAACTAATTAGCAGTTCCCCAACCTGCGGTAGGAGACGGTTACTGACGTGAGCAATCAGCGGTTTCCCCTCCAGGAGTATCAGGCCTTTGTCGCGATTGCCTACTCGCTGTCCCGCGCCTCCGGCCAGTATAAGTCCGGTAATGTTGCTTGTTGCTGCCATAGCGTATGACTGATTGTCTGATTTTGGCCCAAGGCAGTTCTTGCCTGATGCATGCTGTGTGATAATCGAATCTCGTAACCGTAACAGCTTGGCCTGGCAATGGGTATGGGGCATCCTTCTGGAATCGAGAGTGATATGACCGGGATTTTAGCGATTGAGACCGCGACTGACGCCTGTTCCGTTGCGATTTCTGTCGAAGGGCAGATCAGGGAGCGTTATGAGATTGCGCCCCGCCAACACAGTCAGCTCCTGTTCACCATGCTGGAAGAACTTCTGCCGGGTGGCAATCTGGCAGATATGGGTATTCAGGCGATCGCTTACGGCTGTGGTCCGGGTTCGTTTACCGGTCTGCGTGTTGCGGCAAGTGCTGTACAGGGTCTTGCCTATAGCTGTAGTTTACCCGCAATTGCCGTATCGACCTTGACTGTTCTGGCGCAGAGCGCCCGTCGAGGCGGCTATGCAGGCGCCGACGATACCGTGTTGTGTACAATCGATGCCCGAATAAATGAAGTATACAGTGCTGTTTATGCCTATGAAGACAACCTGGCTGTATTACGAGAGGGGCCCTGGGCCTGCGCACCGGCCGATCTCTCGCCCGTCGAGTCCGGATCGTTGTGCGCAGTGGGCAGCGGATGTCATTTTCTGGATCAGTTTCCGCTTCGGCTGCGTGCGAAAATTCGCTCCTGTGCCCCCGACCTGCTGCCTGCGGCGAGGGATATGATTCCTCTGGCCCTGGCCAAATTTCAAGGCGGTGAAGTCCAGTCCCCCTGGCAAGTGCAGCCCGTATATGTGCGTGATGAAATTTCCTGGAAAAAACTCCATGAGCAGGCAAGGCGCCCATGATTGACCCGGCCCATGGCGCCCGCCTATGAACATCGGCTTTGTCGGTCTTGGTGTGATGGGGTTTCCAATGGCCGGGCATCTACAGGCCGCTGGCCACCGTGTTTGTGTTTACAACCGGACTGTCGAAAAAGCGCGTCTCTGGGTAGAGCAATATGGAGGGCAACTCGGTGCCACGCCGCGGGATGTTGCTGCCTAGTGCTGACATAGTGTGTCTTTGTGTTGGAAACGATGACGATGTGCGCAGCGTAGTGTTGTCGGAGGTCGGGGTGCTGGCGGGCTTGCCTGCTGGTGGCGTGATTATTGACCATACGACTGCCTCGGCAGATCTGGCTCAGGAGTTGAATGGGGTGGCCATCCAGCGGGGCTTGGGATTTCTTGATGCGCCGGTCTCCGGCGGGCAGGCGGGGGCGGTGAACGGCGCGCTGACGATCATGGTAGGTGGCGATGCCACGATTTTCGAGCGGGTCGAGCCTGTATTGAAGGTCTATGCCAGGTGCGTCAGACTGCTGGGCCCAGTTGGCAGTGGACAACTGGCAAAAATGGTCAATCAGATCTGTATCGCAGGTGTGGTGCAGGGGCTGGCAGAGGGCATGGCATTCTCCAGCGGCGTGGGGTTGGACACTGCAGCGGTGGTCGAGGTGATCTCCCAGGGGGCGGCCCAGTCCTGGCAGATGGACCATCGCCATCGAACCATGCTCGCGCAGGACTACGAACATGGTTTTGCCGTTGATTGGATGCGCAAGGATCTGGCCATGGTGCTGGCCCAGGCAGCGGAGATGGGGCTGTCACTGCCGGTCACCAGACTGGTGGATAGCTTCTATGCAGAAGTTCAAGCGATGGGCGGTGGGCGGTGGGATACGTCGAGCCTACTGGCGCGTATGCTGCAGACCGCTGACAATGAATTTCGAACCCGCAATCAAGAGGCAGAATAGGTGATGAGCATGAGGCAGGATGACTTCAATCGGCAACTTTTTGAGTTCTTGGCTGCCGCAACTACGCCGTTTCACGCTGTAGCAGAGATTATCAAACGATTGACGGGGGCTGGATTTACTCGGGTGCTCGAAGATGCTCAATGGAATATCGAAACTGGCGGCAAGTACTTTCTTACGCGCAATGACAGTTCCATTGTCGCGATCGTCGCAGGGCGCAAGAGGCCTCCGGTAGAAGGAATCCGTATGGTGGGAGCGCATACGGACAGCCCCTGTTTGATGGTCAAACCAAACCCGGAAATACAGTCGCAGGGCTTACTCCAGCTTGGCGTACAGGTTTATGGCGGTGCGCTGCTGAATCCGTGGTTCGACCGTGATTTGTCGCTGGCTGGTAGAGTGAGTTACCAGTGTCCCGAGGGTCAACTACGGGTTGCGCTGGTGGATTTTCGGGAGGCTATCGCGACCATTCCAAGTCTTGCCATTCATCTCGACAGGGAGGCGAACAAAAACCGCGAAATTAATCCGCAGACCGCGATTCTCCCTGTGCTGTGCCTGTTGGGCGAACGAGGAAAAGTTTGATTTTCGAGCGCTACTCCACAAGCAGCTGCTGCAGGAGCACCCCGAGAGCGAGGTACAGCAGGTATTGGACTATGAGCTGTCCTTCTATGATACGCAGGCACCATCGCTGATCGGTCTGCGCCAGGAGTTTATCGCCTCTGCGCGTCTGGACAACCTGCTTAGTTGCTTTACTGGCCTGCAGGCCATACTGCAGAGCGATGGTGCCATGAGTACGCTACTGGTCTGCAATGACCATGAAGAAGTGGGCAGTCTTTCGACCTCCGGCGCCCACGGGGGCCTGCTGACGTCCGTCCTCAATCGACTGGCTGCGAGCCAGTCGAGCTTTGCGGCGCTCGCCGAACGTTCCATGCTGATGTCTACCGATAATGCCCATGCCATTCATCCCAACTTTCGCCGACCGTCACGACGAGAATCATGGCCCCTTGCTGAATCGTGGGCCCGTAATCAAGGTCAACGCCAGCCAGCGTTACGCCACCAACAGTGAGACCAGTGGCCTGTTTCGCATGCTAGCGACGATGGAGGGCGTGCCGGTGCAGTCTTTTGTTGTACGCAATGATATGGCCTGCGGGAGTACCATTGGTCCCATTGCTGCCGGTGCTACCGGTGTTCGCACTCTGGACATTGGTGTGCCCACCCTGGGAATGCACTCCATTCGGGAACTGGCCGGCTCGCGCGATGCATGGGATCTTTGCCGTGTCTTGCGGCGCTTCTACAATTATCCCGGACCTCTTTCCGCGAGCTGAGCACCGCTTATTAATGCTGTGCTGCTGTCCGGTATCGCCCGGGATAGTTCGATTACGTCGAAATAGCCAGTAGCGCCCAATCCCAGTATCATTAGCGGCTTTTGCAGGTGTTCAATTGTTCATGGCCAAGCAACGTGTACTTACCGGTATCACTACCACAGGCACGCCTCATCTGGGCAATTATGTGGGGGCCATTCGACCCGCAATAACTGCCTCTCGCGACGATTCCTCGGAGTCATTTTTCTTTCTGGCGGATTACCACGCGCTGATAAAATGTCACGATCCGCAGTTGATACGACAGTCCAGCAAGGAGATTGCTGCCACCTGGCTGGCGCTGGGACTGGATACGGACCGGGCAGTGTTCTACCGTCAGTCTGACATTCCTGAGATTACCGAACTTACCTGGATTTTGAGTTGCAATGCGGCCAAGGGTTTAATGAATCGCGCCCATGCCTACAAAGCCGCTGTGCAAGCCAATGAAGAAGCGGGCGAAGATCCGGACTTTGCCATTACCATGGGTTTGTTCAGCTACCCTGTATTAATGGCGGCAGACATCCTTATGTTCAACGCGCAGAAAATTCCTGTAGGACGGGATCAGATCCAGCACGTGGAGATGGCGCGCGACATTGCCCAGCGTTTCAATCACAACTTCGCCGAGGTTTTCACCCTGCCGGAGGCCGTGGTCGGGGAGGAAGTAGCGGTATTGCAGGGACTCGACGGTCGCAAAATGAGCAAAAGCTACAATAACACCATTCCACTGTTTCTGGCCGAGAAATCGCTGCAGAAAGCGATCAACAAAATTAAGACCAACCTGTTGGAGCCGGGCGAGCCTAAGGACACAGAAGGTTCGACAGTTTTCCAGCTGTGGGCGGCCTTTGCATCAATTGAGGAAACGGTGCGTATGCGGCAGGAGTTTCAAAACGGCATTGCCTGGGGCGAAGCCAAAAAACAGCTATTTGAATTGATAAACAGTGAACTTGCTCCAGGCCAGGGAGCGATACACGCGGCTGATGAATGATCCCGGACATATCGAAAACGTGTTACGGGCCGGGGGCGAGCGCGCCAGAGAGCACAGCTCGAGATTGATGCAAAAAGTACGCGCGGCGGTAGGCATTGCGGCTATCTGCTGACTGGGCGATTAGTCGCCTATGGTTGGTTATCCAGGGCTGTCATTCGTGACCTTATTCACAAATCCCCAGTGTTTGTATGTCCGTGTGTTGCAGCTAGGTCCTAAAAGGTTTTTTTTCAGTTGCTAATATGTCATTGTCATCGCTAATAGAGATGGCGCCGACAGGGTTTTTACTTAAGGCGTGTATCAGGCAAGTGGATTGTGCATAAATGTGGAAAACGCCTATTTGCAACATATCGCCACCACACGGTTTTTGTAATACAGTAGCGGTTACTATAATAAGTAGCACGAGGCCCGGTTAGAGATGAATCGTCCAGTACGAGATCATGAAATCCTATCGGCTGTCTTTGCCAAAATGGACGTTCCGGCTATGGCCGTAGCTGCAGGGGCGCTATGTTCCCTGCTGTTGTTTTTAGCTACCGCTACTTTGTTAGTACAGGCTGTCCCGCAGGACTATCCCGTAGGCCCTCACTTGAGAGACCTGTCAAACTATCTTCCGGGCTACGATGTGAGTTGGTCGGGCGCGCTTGCTGGTGCATTTTATGGTTTTATCGGTGGTGCAATTGCCGGTTTTGCCGCTGCAGTATATTGGAACCTGACGCATTACGTTGCCCTGGGTGTAATGTTGATTAGTGCTGCCGAACTGGCAGATTGAGGTTATAACTCGAAATGGGGAATTACCAGAACATGCAAATCACTCATCAGAATGCCTACGGAGTCAACCTAAAGCTACTGAATGCGGCAATCCGGTTCAACGCCCTGATGTTAGGGCTGACTGCCGGGACTCTGGCAGCCTTGATTACCTATTTTGCAACGCATGCATCCATAGCGAAATGGGGCAGCGATTCTGGCAACTACCTGGGTTTGCTGGCGATTTTTTTCCCGGGGTATTCAGTCACCAGCAGTGGTGCCTGGGTGGGCGCATTCTGGGCCTTTGTCTACGCCGGGACTTGCAGTTCATTGAGCTACAGGCTCTATGGCAGAGTGCTGGGCACGCGGATTACCGACATATTACTTAGTACAACGCCAACAGAGAACCCTGTTCTCAAGCCATCAGTACTGCGTTTGCACGGGGTTAGCCTTGGGCTGGCTATAGGCGCGATAGCTGCCGTGGGCCTATTTGCCTCGACGGCCTGGTTGGTTGTTCGTGGAACAGCTGATGAAAGTGTGCATGCTGCCCTGTTCTCCAACTATATCCCGGGGTATAGCGTGAGTATTTTGGGGGGCTTGTGGGGCGCGGTGGAGTTATTTGCGCTGGTTTTTGTCGCCTGTCTCTTTCTAGCTGCAGTGTATAACAAAATGGTCGAGATTCGTCACAGATAGTCTTGATGGCATGGGTGATATGAATAATAAAGAACATGTAGTGATACTTGGCGCTGGCCCTGCAGGACTGGCAACCGGGCATGAATTAAGTGTTAGCGGTGTCAAGGTATCGGTGATTGATAGAAATGACTTTGTCGGCGGATTGTGTAATACCAATGAGCACAAAGGCTACAAATTTGATCTGGGCGGCCATCGTTGGTTTACCAAGAATGAGGACCTCAACACCTGGTTTCGCAGATTGATGGGCGCTGAAATCGTCTGGGTGGAGCGCATCAGCCGCATCTACTACGACGGTGGCTATTACAGCTATCCCATCAGTATTCTTAATGTTATTAAAAACGCGGGCATGTTTACCATCATGCACGCGGGTATCACATATCTGCTGTCCGCGTTGCAGTATTCAGTTTTCAACAAATCCATTAATAATATGAAAGACGCCTACGTGGCACAGTTTGGCGGGAAGTTATATGACATGTTTTTTCGCCGCTACAGTGAAAAAGTGTGGGGGCTTCCTTGCGAAAAACTGTCTTCTGACTGGGTCTCGCAACGCAGTGCCGGTTTATCCATCTGGACGGTGATTCAGGAGTCGTTGCTCAGAACAAAGTCTGATAATGAAAGCCTGATAGAGGAGTTTATGTACCCTCGGGACGGCTATGTCCGCATTCCCCAACGAATGGCCGAGGACATTACTGCAAGCAGCGAATCCAATGCCATAATACTCGAGTCAACAGTTACCAGAATCAACTACCGGGGCCCTAACGATTTTGAGGTCTTCTATAGTGACACGCAGGGCAGGGAGCATTCGGTCACGGCGACCACCGTAGTGTCAACCATACCGCTGGGTGTCCTTCCCAGGATAATGGAGCCGGCATGTGATCAAAAGGTTATCGATGCGGCAAGAGGCCTTACGTTTCGCGCACTTATCACTGTCAATATCATTCTGAGGAAGGAGCGAGTTTCCATTGATACCTGGCTTTACGTTCAGGATGAGGACATCCTGTTCGGACGATTGCATGAACCCAAGAATTGGAGTCCTGCCATGGTTCCCGATCAATCTACGACTTCCCTGGTGTTGGAGTGCTTCTGCACCAAAGACGATCATATCTGGCAGATGACGGACGAAGAGGTAGGTCGGCGCTGTATTGAAGACCTTGAGAAAAAACTCAAATTCATCGATAGTTCAGAGGTGATTGATTTTTCCTGTGTTCGGACACTGCAGGCTTATCCGGTCTATGATCTGCAGTACGCTGAAAAAATCAAAACCATTAATGACTTCCTCGCAGGATTTGAAGGGCTGCATATTGTTGGGCGAGGTGGTACCCACCGCTACAACAATGCCGACCATTCCATCGAAATGGGATTGCTGCTGGGCCGAAAAATTCTTGGTTACAATGTCGACCATATGGATGTTAACACTGAGTCTGAATACCACGAGATCAAGACCTCTAAAGGACCTAAACGCGATTACTACAAGGTAGAAGAGGAGATCAACTGATACCGGGAGCAGTGGACATCCCGATAGCAGTACATATTCGTGTATCTATAATAAGACGGGTGTGACGGGTGAATATCGGCATTGACGCTACCTGCTGGTGGAATAATCGCGGGTTTGGTCGATTCACTCGTGAAGTCCTGACGGCCATGTTTGAGTTGGACTCTGACCATCATTTTTACGTTTTTGTGGATCAGCCGCTGGATGACCTGGCCCGGTTTACAAACGTAACAGTGATACAAGCATCATCATCGCGTCCGACGACTCAAGCGGCTGTCGCCGAGAGCAGCAGATCTCCATTTGATATGTACAGACTCTACCGGGCGGTTGCACAAAGCCCGATCGATATTATGTTCTTTCCTGCAGTGTATTCGTGGTTCCCGGTGCCGCGGCAACTCCCGACAATGATTACACTGCACGACGCTATCGCTGAACACTATCCCAAACTGATTTTTCCCGGTTGGAAGAGTCGCTTGTTCTGGACTATCAAGATGAAGTGCGCCGTTTGGACCAGCCAGCGTATATTGACCGTGTCAAATGCGGCCAAAGAGGAGATCGTGGAGTATATTGGCGCTGACCCTGACACCATTGATATCACCAGTGAGGCACCGGGGCCGGATTTTAAGCAGACGAATGACGAGGCGCGCAATGTCGCTGCCCGCAAGCGGGCCAAACTTCCTGTCGATGCTCCTGTTATTGTCTTCGTTGGTGGCCTTGCGCCGCACAAGAACCTGCACGGATTGCTTGATGGATTTCAAAAATCACTCACTAAAGGGCATTTGCACAGTGTTCATCTGGCCCTGATAGGGGATTTCAAGGGTGCTGGATTTTTTTCCAATTACGACAGCCTGTTTGACAGGGTGCAAGCCAGTCCCGAACTGCGAGGCAGGGTACATTTCAGCGGATATGTGTCTGACGCTGATCTGGTGGCACTGTACAGCTGCGCTTTAGCAGTGGCGATGCCATCGTATTCCGAGGGCTTTGGCCTGCCTGCCATCGAGGCCATGGCCTGTTCCGCCCCGGTGCTGGCGAGTAACAGGGGGGCACTGCCGGAAGTTGTCGGTGATGCGGGCATTTATTTTGATCCCTTCGATGTAGAATCTATCTCCAGAGCGATTATAGAAATGGTGGAAAACGACACTTTGCGAGGGCAGCTGTCTGCCAATGCCTTGGTCAGGGCGAACAGTTTTACCTGGCAGCGCGCGGCACAATTAACACTGACTCACCTCGAAGCGATGAGTCAGCGGTGAATTATGGGATTTTGCGGCGAAAACGAAAGCTTGGAATGGCTCATCGGTCTCATCCACTATGAATCAAAACGCTTTGAGGGACATCTCAGTGACGCAGGTTGACAACAGCTCTTCGGGCATCAGCGTTATTATGCCGGTTTTCAATGGCGCTGCTTTTATACCCCTAAGCTTGCCCCCCTTGATCGCAATGGCGCAGCGAGGAGAAATACTTGAAGTCATCGTGATTGATGATGGATCGACAGATGATAGTAAGAAGATAGCTCAGGATTTGGGTGCGAGAGTATTTTCTTCCGGTGGACGAATTGGCCCCGGCGGGGCTCGCAACCAGGCCGCCGAGATTGCACAGGGCGATATCCTCTGGTTTATCGATGCGGACGTGGTGGCGCATGAGGACGCCGCGCTGAACCTGCACAGGGGTTTTGATGAGCTGCAGATCGTTGCCGTGTTCGGTTCCTACGACACCAACCCTCCCGCCAGGAACTTCTTTTCTCAGTACAAGAATCTGGTGCATCATTATTATCATCAACGGGCTAGCAATGAGGCGCGAACTTTCTGGTCAGGTTGCGGCGCGGTCAGGCGTGCCGCTTTTCTCGATGTGGGGGGCTTTGATGTCGAGCGTTATCAGTATCCCTCAATAGAGGATATTGAGCTTGGACAACGCTTGATAGAACGTGGCGGACGCGTGCGGCTCTACCGGGACGTGCAGTGCACACACCTCAAGGTCTGGCGCATAGGTAATCTGCTGCATACCGAGATTTTCAGGCGCGCGATCCCGTGGTCGCGCCTTATTCTGAGTTCCAAAGGCGGCATACCCAATGAACTCAATGTCGGAGTTGCCGAACAGGCGCGAGCGCTGGTAGCAGCTGGCTTTTTACTTACGTTGTTGGCCGTACCATTTGGCTATGTGAGTCCCCGAGTTCTGATATTTTCGCTGCTGCTAGTGCTCTTCGCCAATATTGAGATGGCCGTATTCTTCTATAGAAGTAGAGGCCTGGTGTTCGCCTCCGGCGCAATGTTGTTTCACCAGGTATACTACCTTTACAGCTCTGCGGCCTTTGTCTTGGTGTTCATTGAGCAAACGCTGTGGAAGTCGAGGCACAGTAAACCCCCGTGATGGCACTCACGCTGCAGGCCAGTAGACGCGCAGGGCATCGTTAGTCGCAACCTGGCACAATCTGTCGGTCGGAGCGTTCTGCTCCGCCTACAGCGTATACTCTGATAGAGTTCGCCAAACTGTAGATGCAGGTTTCCCAGCCTCAGTGAACATACTCTCCTTAACAACTCTGCGCGAGCTGCTCAGACTATCTTTGCCGATGGTTGTGTCGCAAGGCGCCTTTGCTGTTATGGTGTTTACCGATCGACTGTTTATGTCCTATATCGATGCTGCGCATATTGCTGCTGCCCTGGGGGGTGGCGTTGCCGCCTTTTTTTGCTTCTCTCTCTTTATGGGATTAATTACCTACGGCAATGCCATGGTTGCCCAGTACTTTGGAGCGGGACAATTCGCCAAGTGTGCGCTGGTGACCACCCAGGGGATATTGATCGTGCTGGGTAGCGCTCCGCTGCTGCTGGTCATGGCATTCTTTGGAGGCAGGGCCTTTGCCATGATAGGACACGATCCCGCACAGGTGCCGCTGGAGCAAATCTATTTCTTTATTTTGATGGTCGGTAGTGTTTTTACCCTGCTGAAGGCCAGCCTGGCCTGCTATTTTTCCGGTATCGGCCGCACGCGCGTTGTCATGGTTGCCGACGTACTTGCCTGCTCTCTTAATGTCCCGTTGTCGTGGGCGCTGATATTTGGCAAGTTCGGTTTGCCGCAGTTGGGCATAGCCGGGGCGGCACTGGGCACTGTCGTTGCCACCTTGTTTGCTATCGGCGTATTCCTGTTTTTCTATCTGGAAAAAGATCACCAGCGCCAGTTCCACGTGGCAGAATCCCTGCGCCTGGATCGCGCCATTATGCGCCGCTACCTGCGCTTGGGCATGCCTTCCGGATTGGAAACTTTCATGAACGTTTCCAGCTTCAACATGTTTTTACTGCTGTTTCAATCCTACGGGGTAGTGCAGGGCGCGGCCATGGCGATTGTGTTCAACTGGGATATGCTGTCCTTCATTCCCATGATCGGACTGAATATCGGTGTCATGAGTTTGATCGGCCGGTTCGTCGGAGCCGGCAACATGGAACGGGCAAACCAGGTCATTTCTTCCGGTTTCATTGCGGCCCTGGGCTACTCCGGCCTGTTGGCAATACTGTTCCTGGTGTTTCGCGAATCCCTGGTGGGAATGTTCGACACACACGATGGCAACTTTGCGGCTATAAAGGAACTGGCCAGCCATATGATGATTGGCCTGAGTACCTATATGCTCGCAGACGCCACTATCCTAATTGCCGGTGGAGCGCTGCGTGGCGCCGGGGATACGCGCTGGATAATGATCACATCGATTTGCGTGCACTGGTTGATGTTACTGGCCCAGTATTGCGTCATTGTCGTTTACGGGTTCGGTCCACGCGTATCCTGGTGGGTTTTCGTATCTATGTTGATTTTGCTGGCTTTGCTTTACCTCGGGCGACTGTTTGGCGGTACATGGCGTCAACCAGAGCGCCTGGCCCGGGTAATGAGCGAATAGGGTAGCGACCTACAGGGTGAGAAGGCGACGCAGCAGGCCGTCTTTGCCCTTATTTTGCTCTCGGGTAATCAATAGTTGAGCCAGTTGCATTTCAATTTGTTCCGCCACCTCGGCGCGAATCGAGTGGAGTGTCTTTTTCGGAAGCGTCTTGCCCTTGTAGCGGGATAGATTGACCGGTTCGCCAAAGCCGAGATAGCAGCGCTGTGGTTTTGGGAACAGAGTCCCGAGGCTGCCTACAGGAATGGGAGGCAGGATGTCGCGGCGAGTATTTTCGTTCAACACACCCAGGTAGGTGAGCAATCGGCCAAGAGTGGATTCGGGTAGATCCTGGCCTTCCATGAGGTGTCCATAGAACTCATCCGGGCCCACTATCCCAAATGGCATGATGGTGTAGCCATGCCTGGCCGCCAGTTTGACAAACCCATAGCGCTCTTTCCACTGAAGCTCATACTTGGCGTCGGCGGGTTTGACCGATTCGTGTGCGCCCCCTGGAAAAACCAGCAAATCCTGACGGTCCTTCATCAGCGCGGTGCACACCTCGGGGTGCCCCATGACAAGACCGTTGCGCACGAAAAACTCTGCGATGGGTCGATTGCTGAACAGAAATTTGTCACCCATGGCACGGGGAAAACGATGCAGTTCCTTCAGGAACACAGGAATTAGTATTAAACCGTCAAGTGCAAACAGAGAGTGATTTCCCACAAACAGACAGGGTTTCTCTGGAATTTTCTCTGCGCCGATCACCATGGGGTTGTACAGGCTCTTCATTAAGCGGTAAGTGATGTCCACATCCAGACCGGCAGGGGCTTTCGCCGCAAGCGCTTGCGCAATATGGTTTTCCAGGGCCTCGCTGGTGCCCAGGGGCTGGTTGTCTTTATCGAAGAGGGACATGGATGCGACCGCCTGTGAAAACCGTAGATTATAATAGTCCACCGTGCCCCAGCATAGCGTAGCTTTGGCATCGAGCTTTCGGTGTGGTGCTTTTTGGGCTAGAGTGCAGCCTGATTGTCGGGTGCTGACAGGAAACACTTATGCAGGGTAAACACATAGCAATTACGGGGCCAACGGCCGGAATTGGGCGTACCGCGAGTCTGGCGCTGGCGAGTCAGGGTGCCCAATTGACGCTGTTCTGTCGCAGCAGGGAGAAGGGCCTGGCACTGCAACAGGAGATAGTCGCTGCTGGCGGCCTGCTACCTTCACTTATCATTATGGATATGGCGGATCTGGGCAGTGTGCGGCACGCGGCGCAGGAGTTTCTGGCCGGGCAAAAGACCCTGGATGTGCTGCTGAACAACGCAGGTGTGGTGAACACATCCCGCAAGGAAACGGTGGACGGTTTTGAAGAGACGCTGGCGGTTAACCATTTTGCCCCGTTTTTGCTGACCGGTCTGTTGCTGCCGGTGCTGCAAAAAACGCCAGGGGCGCGCATCGTCAATGTGGCCTCCGACGCTCATGCTTTCGTAAAAGGTATGGGATTTGAGGATATGCAGGCCACTGCAAACTACAAGACCTTCCGAGAGTACGGTCGTTCCAAGCTCGCCAACATCCTGTTCACCCGGCGCCTTGCCAGGCTACTCAAGGGACAGGACATCACGGTAAACTGCCTGCACCCAGGGGCTGTGGCCACCTCGCTGGGTAGCCAGAACGGTGGATTTTTGACCAAAATTTTACCGCTGCTGTTGAAGCCCTTTTTTCGTAGTCCGGAGCAGGGTGCACAGACGTCGATATATCTATGCAGCAGCAAAGAGGTCGCAGGGACCAGCGGCGAATACTTTGTCAACTGTAAGCGTCGCACGCCCAAGCCATGGGCTTGTGACGATGCCGAGGCTGATCGGCTGTGGGCATATACCGAACAGTGCCTGAATTTTAAATATACCGTATAGTTCGCCAGTATCGCGCGCTTACAGCTCTGAAGCAGGCCATGTTTTTTTGCAAGACACGCTAACCAATCCTTTTCATGCGCAGGACATCTACGATGCGATTACCGTTATTTTGGCTGTTGTGCCTACTCACCGTTCCCGCACTAGCGACATCGCCCCAGACCCGGGAGTTTCAGTTTACCTATGAAATTCCAGCACAGGAATTTCCTGCCGGAGAGGCTGTGGATATCTATATCCCCATCCCGACTTCGGAGCCTGGACAACGTATACTGGCACAATCGCTGCAGTCTTCAGTGCCTGGTGAAGTTGGGCGGGAAGCTGCTTATGGTAACACCTACTATCACCTGCACCGCCCCGCTGACAGCAGTACCCCAATAAGCGCGACACTGAGTTGGTCCGTTGCCCGCGATGCTGCCACGGCCAGTGGCAGCGGTACGCTGTCGGCAGAGCAACGTCAGCAGGCGCTGGCACCCGATGCCCTGGTGCCCGTAGGCCATGCAATTCTTCAACCCATACTGGCCGAGATACATAAAATGCGTGCCGACGACTCCCCTGCCGCCACGGCCCGAGCCATCTACGACTGGGTAGTGGACAATGTGGAGTACAAGAAAGTAGGCACCGGCTGGGGTAATGGTGATACGTTCTGGGCCTGTAACGAGCGCTATGGCAATTGCACGGATTTCCATTCGCTGCTCATTTCACTGGCGCGCTCTGAAGGCATTCCGGCACGCTTCGAAATGGGTTTTCCCATCCCGCAGGATAGCGAAAAAGGGGAAATTGGTGGCTATCATTGCTGGGTGCAGGTCTATTTGCCCGAGCGAGGATGGGTCCCCATAGATGCTTCTGAAGCGGCCAAGCATCCAGAGCAGCGCGAGCTTCTTTTCGGCAGTCAACCCGCAGATCGTATTCACTTCACGACCGGGCGGGACCTTGTCCTGTCAACGGGCAGCAAAGCAGCGCCGCTCAACTACTTCATCTACCCCTATGTTGAGGTCGGCGGTAAGCCGTGGACTGGAAAAGTGGCGACCCGCTTTTCATTCGAGGACGTGGCAACTCCTGCGGCGAGCAAGTGACCCATCAGGCATTTTTGTTTTTTATTGACCCAAGACAATTTAGATCTTCCGATGTGGCGTATGTTTGGCAGACATAAAATGTTTGTTGGTGGGTGCCCATGGTCGCTTATGCAATTGTGGAAGTGGATGTTCATGATATTGCTGATTATCTTGCGCACCAGCAACAATTGGCGCCATTGCTTGGATCTGTCGGCGCCCGCTATCTCGCCCGTGGTGGAGAGTTAAGGCACTATGAGGGCGACTATGAACCCGGTCGGTTGATGGTTGTTGAGTTTCCCTCAATGGAAGCCATGGACGAGTTCTACCACAGTGAGGCCTATCAGGCGCTCAGGCCGCAACGCGATGCCTGTAGTCGTTCCCGTATCGTCGCTGTTAAGGGACTGTAACTCGCGAAGCGGTATGAATTCTCCACATAAGTAGCGTCGAATTGGAGTCAGCTGTGAGCAGTCAATGGCAAGAATTTGAGGGCACAGCAGAGCAGGTTGTCTCCGGCGTAATGTTGTGGCGATGCCTGAAATGTCAGGGCAGATTGCAAGCGCGTTCCAGTGAATCTGTAATATGCCAGGAGTGTGATGCTGATTATCCAGCAGTGGATGGCATTCCCGACCTTCGACCACGTGACACCAATTCCGCGCGCTACGAGAGAGACGACTTCGAGGCGGCACGAAAATACGCCGCGGATTTGCGGGATGCGAGCGTAGAAACGGTCATGGCGCAACTCTCTGGGCGACAGGAGGTCGATGATGCGACTCAGGGGATGCGTGTAAAACAGATTATGGGCGCCCCACCAAAGTTTCAGCATCAATTCGAGGGCTGGCTTAAACCCTGCGTGATCGATCGAGGCTTGCTTCTGGATATTGGCTGTGGAAGCGGTGGATTGTTGGCGGCAGCAGCAACACACGGAATTTTGGCGGCAGGTATTGACGCATCGATGACTAATTTGGTTGCTGCCAAACACATGATCGAAGCACATGGAGGTATCGCTCGAGTGGCGTGTGCATACGCTGAGTCCCTGCCGATTGACAGCTCAAGCCTGAATGCCGTAACGATGTACGATGCTATTGAGCATGTATCAAGCGTTCGAAGTACCATTAGCGAAGCCTGCCGAGTGCTCAAACCGGGGGGACATATTGCGATTTCAACTCCCAACCGATTCAGTTTGACACGCGAGCCACATGTACTCGTCTGGGGTGTTGGTTGGCTCCCTAGACCACTTCAGGAGCCTTATGTGCGCTGGCGAACAGGGCATCCTTACGATCACACCAGACTTATGGGTACTTGGGAAATGGCGCGCGAGTTACGACACCACCACGGGATACAATTCGAATTCAGAATTCCACCGGTTCCCGAGGAAGAAATCGCAAACTTCAGTCCGCGCCGAGCCACATTGGCCCATCTGTATAATCGTATCTCGGCTTGGAGCATATCGCGCCCGGTGATGCTGGCCGTGGGTCCGTTTTACCAGGTGATTGCCAGGCGATTGGCCTAAAGATAATCAAGGCATGGGACGGTGTCTGGTGCCGCCAAAGCAGCCTGAGCGAATACCGGTTATTTCACCAAACTAGAAGTTTTCCAAAAAATAACGTTCTAACGCATCCGCTACAATTTGATGGCCTGTATTATTCCAGTGCGCCCCGTCCTGCGCAGTTGTTGTAATTCCCCTTTTCTCCGCCGCTCTGAGGGCGTCTGAGGGTTGGTCGATAAAGCGAAATCCGTTTTCTTCAGAAATTCTCCTGAGTTCCTCGTGATACGGAAATATATTCTGGGTAGAAAAGACCAGAATTGGGGTATGCTCTGGAATACGCTTTCTGATCTTTCTTAGCAGCTGTTCTGTAGTGTTAACTGACTCCTCAAATAGCGGATAGCTCATCCCTTGGTTAGAAATAATACCCTCCGCTGACTCTGCCGAATTAGGAGCAGGCGCTCTTAACCTGTCAATTCGTATAAATATGAAATATAGGAATTGCGAATAGTCGGCGGCAAGTTGATGAACTGCGGGATAACTTGATGGGATTTTATAAACAATTTCATTGTTGATAAAATATGGACGACGAAAACCGTTGTTATTGGTGCCGCTTCTTAGTTCGAGAGGATAGGAGTTGTTGATAAAATCATTGTCACAAAACTGTAGAACTACAATATCGGGCTTTATATCATCCAGAAATTTGTCGAGCATCATGTACTCTTGCAAGGTCCCGTAGCCTTCCACGCCAAGTGAAAAAACTTCTATATCCAGACTGTTCTTTAGTAAACCATAGTATGTATTTTCGTTAGATACATGCATGGCATGCGTAAAGGAATCACCTAAAAACAACACTTTTTTTCTATTTTTTTCCAACGGATTTCCAAACATCCTGAAACCGGCATGATCGGTTTGAATATCTACTGAATAACTCTCCCCGCTGGCATCCAACAGTTCGCCACTATAGTGGTAATTTGGAACAGGAAGCCATCCAAAATTTTGATCCAGGGCTATAGTTTTAAAGCTTTTTTGATTCAGGATGTGCTGTGTATAAAGGTGGAAACTCCTAATCGCAACTTCTCCGCCCACTACTAATAACGTCATTGCTACTGCAATTGAAACCATACCCAGTAGGAAATTTTTCATATACCGCCACAACACGTCATGAGACCAGATAAGACCATCTGATATCAGTCGCCTTTTCTCAAAACAACGGTCATACCGGTTTTGAACGTTGCTGGCAGTAGCTTGGCAACTTTCAGGCAAATCTTTTCAATCACCGTCGTTTGCTGGAAATAGTCCATCATAATAAGATCACTAACAATAAAACCGGAACGATGCGCCTGTTCGGCGATTTCACGTTTAGTGTACTCCCTGAAATGCCCTGGATTCATGCGGTTCGTGCGAATAGGGTCATAAGGATTTCGCCCAAAGAACAATCTAGCGCGGCTGATTAGTGCTGCTGCATTTGGAGTTTGAATAACGATAAATCCATGAGGTTTTAAGAAGGAATCGAGAAAAGCCAGAACTTGCTCAGGCGCAGTGTACAAATGTTCAATGACTTCAAGAAAAAGAATAATATCGTACTTCTTTCGCTCTTCCGATACGGGCCAACGATCTGGATAGTAGGAATCATTCAAATCAAAATCATAGTGCTTTGTCGTTCCCTCTGGACGATATCTTTCATCCAAAAAGCCCAATGTATCCATCTGCAGATCCGGTCTGACGCGGTTTATCATCAGTGTCTGGAATGAATTTCCAACATCCAAAATTCTTTCAACGTTACTGCCTGATTGCTCCAGGTTATCGATCAACTCGCCGGTGAGACGGGTGATATATTTGAAACGCTGTATTATGTAATTCCCAATATTTGGTCGCTTCATGGTCCAGTTTTTTGGCATAGAGGTCCAGCTCCAAAACTACTCTATTGATGTCTTCTTCCAAACGCATAGCCGGATTTTCTCAGTTAGAATAATTCGCAGCAGCAGCTTCCATATCATCGCAGGAGAGGGTCTGCTAGCCACAGGCAGTCCTGGCGCTAAAACTGATTCTGATCAATGTCCCCTCTGGCTTTTGCAACTACAGTCAGTCGCTGGGTAGGCGCTCAATTCAGGTTACAGTTTATGCACAGGTCAGGCAAGGTCACCATCGATGGCAATCAGGCTGCCGCCACCATTGCCCACCTGACCAACGAGGTGATTGCCATCTATCCGATCACCCCATCGTCGAATATGGGCGAGTTGGCGGATGAGTGGTCCGCCAGCGGACGCAAAAACCTGTGGGGGACGGTCCCGCGCGTCATTGAGATGCAGAGTGAAGGCGGTGCGGCTGGTGCCATCCACGGAGCCCTGCAAGCCGGTGCACTAGCCACCACGTTTACCGCTTCGCAGGGCCTGTTGTTGATGATCCCCAATATGTACAAAATTGCCGGAGAGCTGACACCGGCAGTGTTTCATATCGCGGCTCGCTCCCTGGCTTGCCAGGGCTTGTCCATATTCGGTGACCATTCCGATGTGATGGCAACGCGCCAGACCGGCTTTGCCATGCTCGCATCAAACTGTCCGCAAGAGGTGATGGACCTGGCCCTGATTGCCCAGAGCGTCACCCTGCGTTCCCGGGTGCCTTTCCTGCACTTTTTTGACGGCTTTCGCACCTCCCATGAGGTGGCAAAGATCACTTCCGTCACCACGGATACCGTGCGCGCCATGATCGACGACGACTGGGTGCAGGCGCATCGTGCGCGGGCTCTGTCACCGGCGCATCCTGTGTTACGTGGCAGTTCCCAGAATCCCGATGTCTACTTTCAGGCACGGGAGACGGTTAACAGCTACTACGCCGCACTGCCTGACATGGTCCAGCAGTGTATGGATCAGTTTGCCGAGCTGACTGGTCGGCATTACGCCCCGTTCCAGTATGCCGGAGCACCGGATGCACAGCGGGTGATCGTCATCATGGGTTCGGGTGCCGAGGCGGTCCACGAGACGGTGAATTTTCTTAATGCAAGCGGAGAAAAGGTAGGTGTGGTGAAGGTGCGTCTTTATCGTCCGTTTGACCCGCAGCGGCTGTTGCTGGCGCTGCCCGAGACCACCCGGCAAGTGGCGGTGCTGGATCGCACCAAGGAACCGGGGTCCGACGGTGAGCCTCTGTATAAGGATATCGTCACAGCCCTGGCGCAAGACTGCGCGCATGGCGCAGGACGTTTTTCTCGTATGCCATTGGTGATTGGAGGCCGGTACGGATTATCCTCCAAGGAATTTACGCCGGGAATGGTAGTGGCGGTCTTTGACGAATTGACCAGGGTGCAGGCGAAAAACCATTTCACCATCGGTATACACGATGATGTGACTCACACCAGCCTGGAGTGGGACGATACGCTGCGCACTCACGCCAACGAAAACACGTTTCAGGCAGTGTTTTATGGTCTCGGTAGTGATGGAACGGTAAGTGCGAACAAGAACAGTATCAAGATCATAGGCGAGAGTACTGACCTTTACGCGCAGGGCTACTTCGTTTACGACTCGAAGAAATCCGGGGCAGTCACCATCTCACATTTGCGTTTTGGGCCGCAGCCGATTCAATCGAGCTACCTGATAGGTAAGGGTGATGCCAATTTCGTGGCCTGTCACCAGCCCGCGTTACTTGAGAAGTATGATGTCCTGGATTTTGCGCGTCACGGCGCGGTTTTTCTGCTGAATACTCAGGTGCCACCAGCACAGATATGGGACAGCCTGCCGGCGAGGACACAACGGGAGATTATCGAGCGCGATATCACGCTGTACACCATCGACGCCTATGACGTCGCCCAGCGCAGCGGCATGGGCAAGCACATCAACACCATCATGCAGACATGCTTTTTCGCCATTTCTACCATACTGCCCAGGGATGAAGCCATACAGTCCATCAAGGCTGCCGTTGAGGCCAGCTATGGGCGTAAGGGTCGGCGTATTACCGAACTCAACTTCGCCGCCATTGATGACACCTTGGCCTGTCTGCATAAGATTCCGGTATCAACGCGGATAAACCCGGAGCAGCCCCAGCCCAAATTGACTGATCAGGCATCCAGCTTTGTACGGCAGGTCACGGCAGAAATTATTGCCGGGCGCGGCGATATGATCCCGGTCAGTCACCTGCCCGATGATGGCAGTTTTCCGTTAGGCACAGCGGCCTTTGAAAAGCGCAATCTGGCGCTGCAGATTCCTGTATGGGACACGGAGCTATGTACCCAGTGCGGCAAGTGTCCCTTCGTGTGTCCCCACAGTGCCATTCGTTCCAAGGTGTTTCACGAGGCTGAGCTGCAACATGCGCCCGCCGGGTTCAAGTCGGCAGCAGTGAAATCCAGGGACTATCCAGACGGTTACCGCATCAGTTACCAGGTCGCACCGGAGGATTGTACGGGTTGTACGCTCTGCGTTGATATATGTCCAATACGTGACAAGTCTAATGTGAGTCGCAAGGCGCTAAATATGGCACCACAGCCGGGCTTGCGTGCAATGGAGCGGGACAACTGGGCTTTCTTTAGCGCCTTGCCCGATTACGACAGAACTCAACTCAAAATCAATACAATTGCCGGTTCCATGGTGTTGCAGCCGCTATTCGAATTTTCCGGAGCCTGTGTCGGCTGTGGCGAAACACCCTACCTCAAGCTGGCTTCCCAGCTGTTTGGTGACCGTATGCTGGTGGCCAATGCCACCGGCTGCTCCTCTATCTACGGTGGCAACCTACCGACCACCCCCTGGGCAACTTCAGTAGAGGGCAGGGGACCAGCGTGGAGCAACTCGCTGTTTGAGGACAATGCGGAGTTTGGCCTCGGCATGCGCCTGGCGGTTGATAGCCAGCGGCAGATGTGCACGGAGCTGCTGGAGCGCCTCGCGGATCAGACTGGATGCCGGGTTAGTCCGATCCCTATTGGAGGCGCAGGAGTTGGATGAAACCACCATCCACGAACAGCGGGAGCGTGTGAACGAACTCAATGCGCGGCTGCTCGACCTGGATTCCGAAGACGCACGCCGCCTGCTGGGCCTCAGTGAGAACCTGTGTCGAAAAAGTGTGTGGATTGTCGGTGGCGATGGCTGGGCGTATGACATCGGCTACGGCGGCCTTGATCATGTGCTGGCGTCGGGGGAAGACGTAAATGTGTTAGTGCTGGATACCGAGGTGTATTCTAATACGGGTGGCCAGACGTCGAAGGCAACACCGCGTGGTGCCGTGGCCAAGTTTTCCTCCGGCGGTAAACGCAGCGCCAAGAAAGACCTGGCCCTACTCGCCATGGACTATGAGAACGTGTATGTCGCACGGGTTGCCTATGGCGGCAAGGACACCCAGACGCTCAATGCGTTCCTGGAGGCGGAGGCGCACCCCGGGCCTTCGCTGATTATTGCTTTCTCGCCCTGTATTGCCCACGGCGTGGATATGTCCTTCAATCACCGGCAGCAGGATATGGCCGTGAAGAGCGGTCACTGGCCCTTGTTTCGTTTCGACCCGAAAAACATCAGGCTGGGCAAACCACCGATGAAAATGGATTCAAAAGCGCCGAGCATGCCCTACCGTGATTATGTGCAGACAGAAATGCGCTTCAGTATGTTGTGGCACTCCCATCCCGAGGTGGCCGAGGCGCTGGTGGAGGAAGAACAGCGATTCGTCAATCATCGCTACAATATTTACCGGCAGTTGTCACAGCTGGACTGGTCCGACGGGGAGCAGGTGGCACAGGTAAGGGCTGCTGCGACTCTGGGACCTGTGCAAGGTGGGCCAGCGGCGAAACCAGAAGGAGCAGGCTGACCATGATCGACCTATCAACAGAGTATCTCGGGTTGAAGCTCAAGAACCCGCTGGTGCCATCCGCCTCCCCGCTGAGTAGACATCTGGATACCGCCCGGCACCTGGAAGATGCCGGGGCGTCTGCTCTAGTCATGCACTCCCTGTTCGAAGAGATGATTGCGCAAGAGGATGGCAGGATTGCCCGGTTCTTTCACCAGCAGGCACTGGGGCACGCTGAAGCGGACAGTTTTCATCCACTGCCCGGCGACTACCAGAGTTACGAGGAAAAGTACCTGGCCCATCTCGCGTCGTTGAAGGAGGCTCTGGACATTCCCGTGATTGCCAGTCTGAACGGCATCACCCCCGGCGGGTGGATAAATTACGCTACAGCGCTGGAAAACGCCGGTGCCGATGCACTGGAGCTGAATGTGTATTACATTCCCGTCGCCGGTGGTGAGGATGGTCGTCAGGTGGAAGATCGCTATGTCGAGATTCTCACCGCGCTGCGAGCGCAGATTAAAATTCCTATCGCAATGAAGTTATCGTCCCACTTCAGCTCGGTGGTCAATGTCGCCATGCGGCTGGAGCAAGCTGGCGCCAATGGTCTGGTACTGTTCAACCGGTTTTATCAGCCGGACATCGACCTGGATACATTGGAGGTAGTGCCCGCTCTGGAGTTGTCGACATCGCAGGAGTCCCTGTTGCGAATTCGCTGGATTGCGATTTTGCATGGGCGTATACGGGGCTCCCTGGCCATTACCGGGGGCATTCACACTGTGCAGGACGTGCTGAAGTCACTGCTGGCCGGTGCGGACGTGACCCATATGTGCAGTGCGCTGCTGCACCATGGGCCCGGTCATCTGGCGGTGGTGCTGCGCGAACTGCAACAGTGGCTCCACGAGCGTGAGTACGAATCGGTAACCCAACTCAAGGGCAGTATCAGCCAGGCCAACGCCATCGACTCCGCCGCGTTCCTGCGTGCAAACTACATGCAGGTACTGGAGAGCTACCAGCGACCCCCCGGGGTACGGTGGTAAGTCGGTTTGCTCATGATTGGTGTGTGTCTCACCATGATACCGGCACGCCGCTGAGCCAGGGATGGAGGTAAACGATGACCCCCACGGTTATTGCTGCTATGACCACGGTTAACCCCTCAGCTCCCCAGGACGGCGTGTCACCCTTGATCCAGACGCCCTGTCGCTTGCTGATGGCTACAATCTCGATCAGCGCCCACAAAGTCATGCCGCCGAACAACGCGACCGAGCGGTTGTCACCGTTGAGTAACAAATGACTGATACCCCACAGAGCCACTCCTGTGAGTTGCGGATGGCGGACCAGCAAGCGCAGTCGTGAGTTGCGTGAACTGACTGCCATCAGCAGAAAAGCGATGGCCAAAAGCCCCAGTGCAAATCTATGCAATCCAATAGGCGGCAGGTAGAGAGGCGTCGGCTGTGCACTCCGCCAGCCGATGATCATCAATGCGAAGGAGGCCAGCAGCACTAATGAGAAGATGCCCTTGTATCCGCCTTCGCCCAATCGACTGATTGCAGTTGTCCTGAGTGAAGGGGCGAAGGAGGGGACAAAATGGACGAAGGCAAACAGTAAAATACCAGCTACCAGCAATGTCATCAATAATTCCTCGAAGGTTTACGTCAGAGGTTGAAGCATAGCGCACTGACCCGCTGAGGTCAGCGTATTTCATAGCCTGTGAGACGCCGCTCCGTTAAGATTGCCCGATGTATTCTGACCAGACCAGTCTTCTCCCGATCTCAGCGGTTCTCGAACAGCTCAAACTTCGCTTACATGAGCGTAATGAGGTGGTTCTGCAAGCCCCGCCCGGAGCGGGAAAGACCACGGTCGTGCCGCTGGCGCTCCTTGATCAGGCCTGGTTGGGGGGGCGCAAAATCCTGCTGTTGCAGCCACGGCGCATAGCCGCACGGGCCGCCGCTGTTCGCATGGCGCAGTTACTGGGTGAGGCCGTCGGGCAAACGGTGGGATACCGTATCCGCATGGATAGCTGTATCAGTGACAGTACCCGTATCGAGGTGATCACCGAGGGAATTCTCACCCACCAGCTGCAACGTGATCCGGGACTGGAGCATGTCGGTCTGGTGATCTTTGATGAATTTCATGAGCGCAATCTGGATTCGGACCTGTGTCTGGCGCTTTCCCTGCATGGCCGTGAATTGTTTCGAGAAGGTTCGCCGCTGAAGCTGTTGGTGATGTCCGCGACCATGGATGGCGACGCGGTGGCCACCTTGCTTGACAACGCGCCCATAGTGACAGCTAGCGGACGCCAGTTTCCGGTTGTAACCCACTACGGTGAACCGCACCAATTGCGCGATTCCATTATTCAACCTGCGATTAATACAGTGCTGCAGGCGCTGCGTGAACAACCGGGCAGCATTCTGGTATTCCTGCCGGGGCAGCGCGAGATCAGTGCGGTAGCAAGGGGACTTACTGAGGCACTCATGAGCCGCGGCGAGCAGCAGGTTCATGTCACGCCCCTGTATGGCGGGCTGTCGCTGGAGCAGCAACAGCAGGCGGTTCTTCCGGCACCTACAGGAACACGCAAAATCGTCCTGTCCACGAACCTCGCCGAAACCAGCCTGACCATTGAAGGCGTTACCGTGGTGGTGGATTCTGGCCTGGTACGGGAGGCTCTATTTGATCCGACGACAGGCATGACCCGGCTGACCACCCGGCGCATTTCACGGGCCTCTGCTGAGCAGCGCCAGGGCCGGGCGGGAAGGCAGGCCCCGGGCTTTTGTTATCGCCTGTGGACTGAACAACAGCAGGCGCGCCTCGTGGCCCATGCCACGCCCGAAATGCTGCAGGCGGACCTGGCGCCTATGGCCCTGCAACTATTGTCCTGGGGTGTGGAAGATAGTAGTGAACTGCGCTGGCTGGACCCGCCGCCGCAGGCACCTTACCGGCAGGCGATATCGATTCTGGAACGGAGCGGTGCAACGTTCAAGAGTAAGTCTGGCAACTTTCAACTCACACCTCACGGTGTACGCCTGGCGCAGATGCCACTGCATCCGCGTCTCGCCCATATGCTTTTGGTAGGTTGTGACATTCACGCGACCGAAACAGCCTGCCTGCTGGCGGCTATTCTCTCCGAACGCAACCCCGTGGCTGATCGGGGTGTGGATATCGCTACTACTGTCGCCGTACTGATGGGTGAGAGCCGTTGTCCACCTGCACTGCAGGGTTGGTTCAAGCGGGTCTGGCAGGAGGCCCGGCGCTTTGCACGCCTGGCCAGCGAAGTACATAAGCCGCGCAAGTTCGCAATCGAGGTTGCCCAGCAGGACATGCTCGGCGTTTTACTTGCCAGCGCCTATCCTGATCGTATTGCCCGTTTGCGTGTGGACGGTGATGGGTATCAGTACCAACTGAGTAACGGGCGTAGTGCTGTGCTGCCGCGGGAGGACGGTTTGGTCGGTACCCAGTGGTTGGCAGTGGGGGAACTGGGTGGCCAAGTGGGAGAGCCGGTAGATCGCATCTACAGTGCCAGTGCACTCAGTCCCCAAAACTTTAATGAAATACTTTCGATAGTTGTCACCGAAGTAGAGCATGTGGAATGGGACTACCGCAAAGAGCGATTCATAGCAGAGCGGCGTAGCCTGATAGGCAGTATCCTGCTGGCAAGCCAACCGCTGGAAGAGGTATCCGAGGCGGCGCGGGCTGCAGCGCTGTTGGGTATGGTGCGCAAGAAGGGGCTCGCTGTCCTGCCGTGGAGCAGGAATCTGCAGCAGTGGCGCGCCAGAGTCATGCTGCTGCACCGGACCTGGGCCGATACAGAGAATAATCCGTGGCCCGATCTGTCTGATGCCGCTCTGATGCAGGCGCTGGAATCGTGGCTGCAGCCTTATCTTGGTCCGGTACGGCGTATCGAGGATTTTCAGGCCCTGGATATCAAAGGCATGTTGCGTGTTCTCTTGCCCTGGCCGCTGCCGCTGGAACTGGAGCGTATGGCACCAGAGCGTTGGGCGGTGCCCTCGGGTTCCAGTGTGGCGATCGATTACAGCCAGGACCCCCCGGTGCTAGCCGTCAAGTTGCAGGAGATGTTCGGGTGCGAGGAAACGCCAACTATTGCTGACGGTCGGGTCGCACTGTTGATTCACCTGTTGTCACCGGGCCAGCAACCCTTGCAGATTACCCAGGATCTCGCCGGGTTCTGGCGCAGTGGTTATCAGGACGTGAAGCGCGAAATGAAAGGACGCTACCCCAAACATCCCTGGCCGGATGACCCGCTGCAGGCCGTGGCGACCCGTCATACCAAAAAGCGTGCGGGCTCTAGTTGATCGTGTTGGCCTGCAAATCGTTGGCCAGAGAGTTGCGCACCGCAGTAGGTAACTCCATGGCCGCGACAGAATAGGCCGGGTGATCAATGCCGGTGCTAACTGCTGCACCGCTGTGTACTGCGGCAATCATAACGGGTGTCAACTCAAAGCGCAGGAAGTGGACCGATGAGGTTTTGAGACCATTGTCGCGTTCAAGGTCCTCGTCAGCGATGGGGTAGATGCGCTCGCAGTCTGCAACCTGCAACCAGACCTTGTCCTCAATGCCAATCATTCGCGCCAGTTGTCGTGCGCGCTCTTCAGGGTCCTCATACTCGATCATAAATGTGGCTTTCCAGTTGTGCCCGTCGGGTATCAGCGGTTTGTAAGCCTCCAGCTCTTCATTGATGGCATAGGCTTCGAACACTTTCTCGATACGTAGCATCTCCTGAACCTGGTACCTGATGGTGAGAAGGTCCTCGAAGTAGAGTCTGGCGTGTTCCCCGAGTGACACCTGTCGCGTTTTTTTGTGAGCCAACACCTGCGCCCGAAATGCGGGGCGCAATTCCGAGTACTCTTCCAGAGACCAGAGGTCAGCGCGCGACAGGGTAGGCATCAACGTCTCCTCGAACTATAGGCCGTAGGCCATGCGCAGCAGCGTCATGGGGTGTTCAGCCTTGTCAACTTTTTCCGACAGGTTGGCGATATGGGTGGCAGCCATGGGGCAATCGCTCATGAAATGATCCGGATCCTGCTCATCCACCTTGCGCACCACCGGGCGCGCAATTTTCACTGACCTGGCGTGGGTTTCTTTTTTAACGGCGTAGGTGCCATCGTGCCCGGAACAGCGCTCCAGGGCGGTTACCGTAGTGCCCTGCACCAGGCTGAGCACATCGCGGGTCTTCAGCCCGATATTCTGTACGCGCTGGTGGCAGGCTACCTGGTAAGCGATATCACCCAGCGCGTTGGGGAAGTCAGTACGCAGTGCGCCGCCCCGGTGGCGCAGCCAGAGGTATTCGAAGGGGTCAAAGAACGCAGCCTGTACTTTTTTGACGTCCGCATCGTCGGGATACAGTAGCGGCAACTCTTGCTTGTACATCAACACACAGGATGGAATGGGTGCGGTCAGGTCGTAGCCCGCGTCTACCAGCCTGGCGAGCACAGGAATATTGGCCCCCTTCAATTTATTTACCGACTCCAGGTCGCCCAGTTCCAGTTTTGGCATGCCGCAGCATTGCTCCTTTGGCACCAAGTCGATGTGTACGCCGTTATGCTGGAAAACCTTGATGAAATCTGCGCCAATTTGGGGACTGTTGTAGTTGCCGTAACACGTCGCGTAGAGCGCAAGTTTGCCGGTAGTCTCGCCGACTGCCGCTGGCTCGATATCACGCAACAGTGGTTTAACCTGCTTTCTCAGGGTTTTGCTGTGAAACTTGGGTATGGGCGCCTCATGATGTATGCCCGCCACCGACTCCAGCACCTTGCGAAAGCCGGCATTGTTGTTGAAGGCATTGACGGTGATATCGATCAAAGGAATCGAGGTCATACGGAACACGGTATCAGTACTGGTAAGTATTCGATCCCTGAATTTGGCCCCTTCATCCTTGAATTTAACCGCCTTGGCGCGCAGCATCAGATGCGGAAAATCCACATTCCACTCGTGGGGCGGTACGTAGGGACACTTGGTCATGTAGCACAGGTCACACAGGTAGCACTGGTCCACAACCTTGATGTAATCCGCCTTGTCGATACCATCCACTTCCAGCGTGGGGGATTCATCTACCAGGTCGAACAGGGTGGGAAAGGCATCGCATAGACTGACACAGCGGCGGCACCCGTGGCAGATGTCGTACACCCGCTCCAGTTCCTGATCCAGGCTCGCCCTGTCCCAGTAGTCCTCGGACCTCCACTCGATGGGGTGGCGGGTGGGTGCTTCCAGGCTTCCTTCTCTCACAATACGACACCTCGGCAGCTTACAAGGTTTTAGGGGGAGGGGATGGGTAGGCTGGTTGGCCCACCCACCAGGGAAGGCATCAGTCGTTCAGGTTATCCAGGGCTTTCTGGAATCGATTGGCATGACTGCGCTCGGCTTTGGCCAGGGTTTCCATCCAGTCGGCGATTTCGTCAAAACCCTCGTCACGCGCGGTCTTGGCCATGCCCGGATACATGTCCGTGTACTCATGGGTTTCACCGGCGATAGCGGCTTTGAGGTTGTCGGCGGTGGCGCCGATCGGTAGTCCGGTAGCGGGGTCGCCAGTCTCCTCCAGATACTCCAGGTGTCCGTGGGCGTGGCCGGTCTCGCCCTCGGCGGTAGAGCGGAACACGGCTGCAACATCGTTGTAGCCCTCCACATCAGCCTTGGCGGCAAAGTAGAGATAGCGACGGTTGGCCTGGGATTCGCCGGCGAAGGCGTCCTTGAGATTTTTTTCAGTTTTGCTGTTTTTTAATGCCATGGTACATCTCCTTGTGCGTGCTCTTTATCACCTGATCAGGTGTGTAGTAACAGTAGTACAGCGGCTGGTATCTGACAAATCAATAGGGACTACCAAGTCGATTGAGTTTGCCTATCTAACTGCCTATATTGGACTGCATTAATTGCAGCGTTGCGGCAATCTCCTGCTCGCTCATGGCCTGCCGCGTGAAGTACTTCACGATACCCTTTTGGTCCGTGACCAGCAGTGCGGCGCCCTCTTTGCCCAGATTCCACTCGACCACACCGGCACCCTTGTCATCCACCACCATGCTGGCCTTGGGGTGTATACGCTTGTTCTTCTTCAGCTCTGAGATGACAAAGGGTGTGGTACCCCAGGTGGCGGCATCGAGGTTAAGGATCGTAGTGACATGAATGGTGCCGGGTGCAAAGCTGCCCTCCAGTCGGTCGGTGAACGGCTTGAAGGTTTCACTGGCGCCCTGGGTAGCCGCGAAGTATTGCACCACGTGGACCGTGCCGGCGTTTGTATCGGAGCGCCATGGGACGAAGCTGAAGTCATCCCCGTTCATGGTGAGCTCTCCGCGCTCGCTGATGTTCAATACGGGCAACGGGGCATCTACTGCAGGGGCAGCGGCGAACGCGCTACCGCACATGAGAGCTAATACCATACTGCATAGCATGCGTGACATAGACATCATTTTTCTCCTGTGAAGTGATACTTCAGTGTGATGGATAATACGCCAAATCCTAGGGTCTGGACCTGCGCCTGGGTCGCGCCGGTACGCGTACCACCCCATTGTGCTGAGTGGCGAAGGGTTGGGAATTTGCTGCGACCACAGGGTGGTGTTTGGCCGGCTGGCGCGCGGGCACCAGTTGGTGGCTGCCATTGCCAATCAGGTCGGCCCGCCCCATTTTTTTCAAGGCCTCGCGCAATACCGGCCAGTTATCCGGATCGTGATAGCGCAGGAATGCCTTGTGCAAGCGGCGCTGCGACAGTCCTTTAACTGTCGGCATGCTGTCGCTGCGGTGGGTAACGCGTTTCAGCGGGTTTTTACCACTGTGGTACATCGCGGTGGCTGTGGCCATGGGCGAGGGGTAGAAGGTCTGTACCTGGTCGGCGCGGTACTTGTTGCTCTTGAGCCAGACCGCCAGGTGCATCATATCCTTATCGGTGGTGCCAGGATGGCCGGCGATGAAATACGGTATCAGGTACTGCTTCTTTCCCGCCGCGCGGGAATACTTTTCGAACATGGCCTTGAACTGGTCGTACGAGCCAATGCCGGGTTTCATCATTTTTGACAGAGGCCCATCCTCGGTATGTTCAGGCGCTATTTTCAGGTAGCCGCCCACATGGTGGGTGACCAGTTCCTCCACGTATTCAGGGCTTTGCACCGCCAGGTCATAGCGCAAACCGGAAGCAATCAGAACTTTCTTGATGCCCTTAACGCCACGGGCGCGCCGATAGAGGCTGACCAGGGGTGTCTGGTCGGTGTTCAGGTTCTTGCAGATACCCGGGAACACACAGCTCAGCTTGCGGCACTTGGCCTCGACCTCTTTGCTGTTACAGGCCAGTCGCCACATGTTAGCGGTGGGACCGCCGAGGTCTGAAATGACCCCGGTGAACCCTGGCGAGGTATCTCGAATCTGCTCAATCTCCCGGATGATGGAGTCCTCGGAGCGGTTCTGGATGATGCGACCCTCGTGCTCGGTAATCGAGCAGAATGTGCAGCCACCAAAACAGCCGCGCATGATATTGACCGAGTGGCGGATCATTTCGTACGCGACCAGGCGCGCGTCACCGTAGCTACTGTGTGGCACCCGTGAGTAGGGCAATTCGAACAGCTGGTCCAGTTCATCGGTTTCCAACGGGATCGGTGGGGCATTGAGCCACAATTCGCGTTCGCCATGGGCCTGCACCAGTGGCCTCGCATTGTACGGGTTGGTCTCCTTGTGCAGCACGCGTGAGGCATGGGCATACAGGGCGGGATCGCTTTTTACCTGTTCGTACGATGGAAGGCGAATAACCGCATGTGCTGCCTGGTCTTTCATGTCGCCTAGCAACCGGACCGGTTCTATGACCTCGGCGTCTGCAACCTGCGTCGCGCAGCTCGCGGTGGCGGTGTCCACATAGGGGTTAATGGGTGGGGTAATGGGGCCGACCACATCTATGCTGGTGGAGTCGATGACGCGCCAGTCATCGGGCACCCTCTTGCGCACGAAGGCTGTGCCGCGCAAATCGCGAATATTGTGTATGGCCTCACCCGCCGCCAGACGGTGTGCCACGTCAACAATGGCACGCTCAGCGTTGCCGTACAGCAGCAGGTCCGCACTGCTATCCAATAATATAGAGCGACGTACCTTATCGCTCCAATAGTCATAGTGGGCGATGCGGCGCAGGCTGGCTTCAATGCTGCCGATAACCAGTGGTACCTGTTTGTAGGCTTCGCGCAGGCGCTGGCTGTAAACAATGACCGCCCGGTCAGGGCGCTTGTCGCCGACATTGCCGGGGGTATACGCGTCGTCGTTGCGCCGTTTTTTATCGGCGGTATAGCGGTTGATCATGGAGTCCATGTTGCCCGCGGCCACGCCGAAGAACAGGTTGGGCTCGCCCAGGGCCTGGAAGTCAGCAGTTGTAGTCCAGTCCGGCTGGGCAATGATGCCAACCCGGAAGCCTTGTGCCTCCAGCAGGCGCCCGATCACCGCCATACCAAAGCTGGGGTGATCGACATAGGCGTCGCCGGTGACAATGATGATGTCGCAGCTGTCCCAGCCCAGCGCATCCATCTCGGCGCGGGACATGGGCAGTTCAGGAGCGGGGCCGAAACACTCCGCCCAGAACTTGCGGTAGGAAAAAAGAGGCGTTGCCATGCGGGTCGCGTCGAAGGAAAAACGCGGGCATTATAGCAACTTGCCTGCCACGGGGACAGGCAGGGTATTAACGGCCTTTAGAAGTCCTTGCGCACACTGACGCCCCAGGTGGCGGGCTCCTGGTAATAGGCAATAAAGCGCCCGTCCTGCGCCACGGCATCCGCGATGGTGCTGGTGGCCTCCGAATCAAACACATTGCGGCCCCAGAAGGTCAGGGTGGTTGCATAGCGCTCGAACACGATACCGCTGCGCAGGTTGATTACGTTATAGGAGCCATCCATCTTTTCCGGGTCATTGTTCACGTCGGTCATGCGCTCGTCAGTGTAAACAAACTCACCGTGTACAAAGGCGCCATAACCTTCCGCGAGCTGAAACTGCTGGTTGACCGATAGCGACAACACATTTTCGGGGTTGCCGGACACCATGCCGCCGCTGCGGTCACAGGTGTTGGGGGCAATTTCATCAGGGTCGGGCTGGCCCGTTTGCCAGACCGTACCGGTCCAGCAGGGTCCATCCTCGAAATTGGAGTATTCCGCGTGATTATAGGCATAGCCCAGCGTCACTGTGGTGTTATCGGTGGGTAGCCACAGCAGGTCCATTTCTCCGCCATAAGTATCGGCCGTACCGGCGTTGTCCAGGGCAAAGCCCGTACCCTGGAAAGAAATAGTCTGTAAGTCAGTCGTCTTGGTACTGTGCAGGGCGACATTGAGCCGCAGAGCCTGTTCTGGAAACTCAGCCTTCATGCCCAACTCATAGGATTCCGCCGTTTCCGGCTCAAAGAGCGTATCAATCGAGTCATCAATGCGGTCGGTATTGATGCCGCCGGATTTATAGCCAGTACCGTAGGACGCATAGAACATAGTCTGGTCGTTCATCAACCAGCTCAGCTTGAACGTACCCGTGACCTTGTTGTCGTCGATTTTCTCGTCGATATTGGGAGTGGGCGTCACGGGGTCAAAAAGCCAGTATGCCCAGCCTGCGGCGGAGTAGGGTACATTTGTAGGTGAGGCGCCGTTCTGCGTGAAAGTGTTGGTCATGTCCTTGTTTTCGAACGTCCAGCGCAAGCCGGCGGTGATAATGAACTGTTCGGTAACGTTGTAGTCGGCCTGGCTAAAAACGGCGTAACTTGTATGCTGCTGGTCCGCTACATTCACGGCATTACCCGGTGGCAGGGGATCAGGAATGACTCCACCTAACCCAACAAGGGTGACCGCGTCTGGTCCTATGATAGTGTCTGATGTGGTATCGAGGTTTTGGAGGTAGTAATACAGGCCGGCCACATAGTTGATTCGATCATTGTCGCCACTAATACGCAATTCCTGTGAGTACTGGTCCTGATTGACATCATTAGTCCTGATCAGCGCATCGATATCGTAGAAGTCGGCATCGATGTTATCGTAGGCATCGTAGGCCCGATAGGCGCTGATACTGGTGACCAGGAAATAGGGTGTCTGCCAATCGGCCTGCAGCGAGATCCCCTCGTCCTGATTCTGCGATTCGGGCTTGAAGCTGGTGCTGACCTTGTAGTCGTAAAAATCCTTGCCACTGAGTACCGTGCCGCCCAGCTGATCCCGTACGATAGTATCAGTGCCGTATTTCCCATTGGGCGGAGGGTTGGGGGTATAAAAGTTATTCTCCCAGTTGCCCACGGCACAGCAGTACTCATTCACTTCTGAATGATCGCCGATAAAACGTAGGGTGAGATCTTCATTGGGTGTGTACAGCGCCTGAAAGCGTCCGCCCCAGCGATTCCTGTCGTTGATCGCGTCGTCCTGCTGTATGTCCTGTCCGACCACGTCAATCACGCCATCGCGATCCGTATTGAAGCCGGTGACACGTACCGCCAGCACATCGTCGATTACAGTAAACGATTTCGCGCCACTCACTTCCCACAGGTCATAGTTACCTGCGCCCGCATCCAGAAAACCACTGCCTTCGAAGTCAGGGGCCACACTGTTCACAGTGATGGCACCGGCGGGCGTATTGCGGCCAAAAAGTGTGCCCTGCGGCCCGCGCAATACTTCAACGTCTGCGACGTCAACCAGATTATTGATCATCGAACCCTGGCGCGCCCGGTATACGCCGTCGACGTACAGGCCAACTGATGACTCCAGTCCGAAATTCTGCGAGCTGGTAAAAATACCCCGAATGCCGAACGTGGTAGTGGTGGACGTCTGGGCTGCGGTCACCTGCAAGCTTGGCGCAATGTTGGTAAGTTCCGACATGTTGGTCACGCCCGAATCCCGCAGTACTGCACCCGAAAATGCGGACACCGCTACGGGCACATCCTGCAGGTTTTGCTCGCGTTTCTGTGCGGTAACGACTACCTCCTCCAGTTCGCCCTCGGCCAATAGCGTGATTGGAAGGAGTGTGCAGAGGGCTGCGCCTAGTGCAACCGCTATGGGGAGTTTTCGCAGGTGTGCCATCGTCAAAACCTCGTTAGTGTTATGTCTTATCGGGTCTGCGGCTTGTGGTTTGCTTGTCCAAAGCTGGGATTCATCATAGGGCAGCCAAAAAAGCTTGTCACCGAATTAATTGTTTTATTACCGGCACAGCTATGTCAATTGCGGTCACCGGACTATCTGGTATTGTTGCGCGGAAACCAACGATTGGAGGAATCCATGGAATTACCCATTTACCAGGTGGATGCGTTTGCAGATACAGTCTTTAAGGGTAACCCCGCAGCGATCATGCCGCTGGCCAATTGGCTGAATGACAGCCTGTTACAGGCTATCGCCATGGAAAACAACCTGTCAGAAACGGCCTATATCGTCCGGGTGGCAGAGGGCTATGAGCTGCGTTGGTTCACGCCACAGGTAGAGGTGGATCTGTGCGGCCACGCGACGCTGGCGGCCGCCCATGTATTGTTTGAACACCTCCATTATGGCGGAAATGAGATTGTGTTTCACACGCGCAGTGGAGTAGTGCGCGTGTACCGCAGCGGCGCGGGTCTGACATTGGATTTCCCCGCCACGGAACTGGTCTCGATCGACGTTGATATTGCGGTGTGCAAAGCCCTGGGTGCCACCGCCAGCGAAGCACTGGCACCCTCGGGCAAGCTCGGCGCGGTGCTCTATGTCTATGAGTTTGAGGACGATGTTGCGAGGTTAAATCCCGACTTTAGCGCTTTGCGCGCTGCCAGTGCACACCCTGTCATCGTCTGCGCACCCGGCAATGAGTGTGATGTTGTGTCCCGTTTCTTTGGTCCTCAGGTCGGCATCAATGAGGATCCGGTTACAGGCTCAGCGCACTGTAGTCTGGTGCCCTATTGGGCAGGTCGGCTCCAGAAGCGCGAACTGCACTGCCGGCAAATTTCCGCACGCGGCGGACGGTTGGACTGTGAGCTCAGGGACGGCCGAGTGTTTATGACCGGGTCCGCGGTAACTTTTATGCAGGGGATGGTGCAGGGAATCTGAAAAATTTGCCGACCATCTATAACTGTGCCACCACATCAACCATGGCAGCCGTCAGCATGGCGACGTCGGCAGTGCCCATAATATACGGCGGCATCGTATAGACCAGCTTGCCAAAAGGACGCACCCAAACTCCGCGCTCCACGAACATCGGTTGCGCGACGCGCATATCCACCGGCTCTTTCAGCTCGATCACGCCAATGGCTCCCAGCGTGCGCACCTGTGCAACATTGCAAAGCTCCCGCGCGGGTGCGAGACCAGCGGCAAGCTCGGTGTGCAAACGCGCCACGGTCCGTTGCCAGGGTTGTGACAGTAACAGCCCAATGCTGGCGATGGCTGTCGCACACGCCAGCGGATTTGCCATGAAGGTAGGGCCATGCATCAAGGCTCCCGGTGCGTTGTTGCTAATCCCGCGGCTGATACGGTCATTGCATAAGGTGGCGGCCAGCGTCATATAGCCGCCGGTCAGTGCTTTACCCAGGCACAGTATGTCCGGTACTACATCTACGTGCTGCAGTGCAAACAGTTTTCCGGTGCGGCCAAAGCCGGTGGCGATTTCATCAAATATCAGCAGTACATCGTAGTGGTCACACAGGGCGCGCAGCTTGACCAGGTATTGCGGTGAGTAAAAGCGCATGCCGCCCGCGCCCTGTACCACCGGCTCCACGATAACGGCGGCAAGTTCTTTGCAGTGTGCCGACAATAGCGTCGTCAGCTCATGCAAGTCACTGTCGGGACACGGCCCATCGAAAGTGCAGGTGGGGGCAGGTGCGAAGATCTGCCGGGGCAAGGCATCGCCGAACAGGTGGTGCATGCCAGTGACGGGATCACACACCGACATGGCGCCGAAGGTATCGCCGTGGTAACCATTGTGCAGTGCCAAAAATTTTTGCTTGGCGGGTTGATGGACGCTGTGCCAGTACTGAATGGCCATCTTCATGGCGACTTCGACAGCAACAGAACCAGAGTCACTGAAAAAGACCCGATCAAGGCCGGGAGGCGTGAGTGCCACGAGCAACTGTGCCAGTTGTATCGCCGCGGGATGGGTCAGTCCGCCGAACATCACGTGGGCCATGGTATGCAGTTGTGACTCTACCGCCCGGTTGAGTACCGGGTGGTTATAGCCGTGTATGGCGCACCACCATGAGGCCATGCCGTCGATTAGTTGCCGACCGTCCGCCAGTTTCAGGCGCACACCGCTGGCACTAACCACAGGATAGACCTCCGGCCCATCGGTGGCGGGAGCATAGGGGTGCCACACTGCAGCGCGATCAGCGCTCTGCAGTGCATCCCAGGACCAGTTTTTCATCGCTCGGCCAATACGCTGATTACGGTGGGCAACACATTGGCCAGCAGCAGGGGCTGCGCAGCGACCGTCGGGTGAATGCCGTCTTCCTGCATGAGTTTGGGGTTAGTGGCAACCCCATCCAGAACAAAGGGCGCCAGCACGCTACCGGTTGCGCTGGCTACCTCTCGGAAGCTTTCGCGAAATCCGGTGGTGTAGCGAGTGCCATAATTGGGTGGAATTTCCATCGGCAGCAAGACGACCCTGGCACCCGCCTGCTGTGCCAGTGTCACCAGTTGTGTAAGGTTATTCCGAAGGGTCAGCAGGGGATAGCCGCGCAGACCGTCGTTGGCGCCCAGCTCAATGATGACGACATTGGGCTGGTGCTCCTGCAATAGCGCCGGCAAGCGCCGCAGGCCACCCGCCGTTGTTTCACCGCTGATACTGGCATTGACCACGTTGTATTGCGTACTCTGCTCTTGCAGCCGACTGGCAAGTTGCGCGACCCAGCCTTGTTCCAGAGACATGCCATAGGCGGCACTGATACTATCGCCCAGCACCAGAATTTTCTGTTCATTGGCCCGCGCCTGTCCCACCGTTGCCATTAACAGCCATCCGAATATGACGGTATTGCGTAAAACGCTGTAGAGGACACGCTGCATGATCAAATGTGAAAATCTCCAGAAACGGGTTCCCATGGCGGGCACCGAGCTGGAGATACTGAAAGGGATCACCCTGGAAATCAAGTCGGGTGAATCCGTGGCTATCATCGGCGCCTCGGGTTCCGGCAAATCGACGCTGTTGGGCCTGCTTGCTGGCCTCGACGAAGCGACCGCCGGGACGGTGACTATCAACGGTACGGATCTGGGTGCCCTGGACGAGGACGGCCGCGCCCTTTTTCGCGGACGCTATATCGGGTTTGTGTTCCAGTCATTCCAGCTGCTGCCGGCGCTGACGGCGGTGGAGAATGTGATGTTGCCCCTCGAACTACAGGGCCACAGCAATGTTGCGGCGCAGGCGGAGCACTACCTGCGCCGCGTCGAACTTGGCGCCAGAATGCACCACTACCCGTTGCAGCTGTCCGGTGGCGAGCAACAGCGTGTCGCCCTGGCACGGGCATTTGCCGCCAAGCCAGCAATACTGTTCGCCGATGAACCCACAGGTAATCTCGATACTCGCACCGGAGAGCACATCATCGATCTATTGTTTGAGCTTAATCGGGAGGAGGGAACGACCCTGGTGCTGGTGACGCACGATCAGGTATTGGCAGATCGCTGCGGGCGCCGCCTGCGCCTGGACAGCGGCGCGCTGGTGCAGGAGTAGGGCGCGGATGTCCATGACAGCCACGAGAATGCTGGCCCGCGATTGGCGCGGTGGCGAACTGGGAGTGCTGGTGATGGCTCTGGTGTTGGCCGTGGGAGTGGTCTCGGGTATCAGCGCCTTTACCACCCGCCTGCAGAATTCGCTGGTGCAGGAAAGCCATCGTTTTTTGGCGGCCGATACCGTGGTTAGCAGTGGCCGCGCGCTGCCGCAGGAGTGGTTGCAGGAGGCGCAGAGCCGTGGACTACAACAAGCGGTAACCCTGTTGTTCCCCTCCATGGTCTACGCCGGGGAGAACACCATGTCTCTCGCTTCGATCAAGGCGGTCAGTGACGGCTACCCCCTGCGTGGTGATCTGACTTACAGCGCTGAGCCTTTCGGTGCGGTATTGCCGGCCCAATCGGGACCTGCCCGCGGGCAGGTGTGGCTGGAGTCACGCCTGTTCCCGCTGTTGGGAGTGGCTGTTGGGGATCGGATTACGATTGGTGAACGCGATTTTGTTGTTGCTGGCGCAGCACGCACGGAACCGGACCAGGGGTCTTCTTTTTATAGCTTCGGTCCCCGTGTGCTAATGCATTACGACGACATCACCGCGACCGGCGTCGTGCAACCGGGTAGTCGGGTCGAGTATCGGCAATTGTATGCAGGACCTGCACCTGCGCTGGAATCTTTCAAGCGTTGGCTGAAGCCGCAACTGCAGGACGGCCAGAGCGAAGTGAATGTGAATGAGGGACAGCCAGGGATCGGCAGTGCCCTGGCGCGCGCGGAAAGTTTCCTCTTGCTGGCGGGCAGTCTGGCTGTGGTGCTGGCGGGGGTCGCTGTGGCCCTGGCCGCCCGCCGCTTCAGTGAGCGGCACCACGACTATGTGGCCATCATCAAAAGTCTGGGAGCGACTTCCGTCACCATAAATCGTCTTTATGGGACAAGCCTGCTACTACTGGGCTGTGCGGCCACCGTGCTGGGATGCCTGCTCGGCTGGGCCTTGCAGGCACTTTTTTTCCAGCTGTTTGCCGAGCAGTTGCCGGTGCAACCGGGGCCCAGCGGCGTCCGTCCCTACGCCATTGGCGCCACCACTGCACTAACCTGTCTGCTGGCTTTCGCCTGGCCGCCGCTGCGCCGCCTCGGACTGGCCAGTCCCCTGCGCGTACTGCGACGGGATTTGCCGCTGGAGAACAGGCGTGCCATAGGCGATTACGTGCTCGGTTTACTGGCGGTGACCTTGTTGATGTGGTGGTACAGCCAGGATTGGAAGCTGACCTTGGCCGTGCTGGCGGGCCTGGCCGTCACTGCTAGTCTTGGATTTTGCCTCGCACTCGCGCTGTTGCGTGGTGGACGCCTGGTGGGTATGAGTGCAGGCAGTATCTGGCGGCTGGCGCTGTCAGGATTGCAGCGCCGAGGCGTAGCAAACGCTCTGCAGGTAGTGATATTCGCCATGGCCATCATGATGCTCCTGATCCTGCTCCTGGTGCGCACCTCCCTCATCGATGAGTGGCAATCCCAGCTGCCCGCAGATGCGCCTAACCACTTCATGGTCAACATCGGTCCAGAAGATGTGCAAGGCATAGAGCAGGTACTGCGCGCTGAAGATATCCCCAGCGAGGCGTTCTATCCGATGGTCCGTGGTCGCATCATGTCGGTCAATGGCGAAAGCTTACCTGCTACTGAAGTGGTTCAGGAGGACAGACGCCAGCGAGAGTCCAACTTCACCTGGTCCGGTTCGCTGCCCGTCGACAATCAACTTGTTGCAGGCAAGTGGTGGGATCCAGACACGGATCAGGCTTTGGTTTCGCTGGAAGAAGGATTCGCCGAACGCCTGGAAATTAAAGTGGGCGACACGATCGGATTTCTGGTCGGGTCGCAGCCATTGGAGGCGCAAGTGGCGAGCATCAGGAAGTTGCAGTGGCAGTCCATGCGGCCAAATTTCTTCCTTATCCTGCCACCACGGTTACTGGCGTCCTACCCTGCGACCTTTATGACCAGCTTTCATTTGGCGGCAGAGAACAAGGAGTTCCTCAATCGTTTTGTCCGCAAATTCCCAACGGTGACCGTGATCGAGATGGATATCGTGTTGGAACAGATTCGCGCTATCGTCAATCAGGTGTCCGCCGCGATTAATCTGGTGCTGGTGGTGATCCTGGCCGCTGGTGCGCTGGTGCTGGTTGCGGGCGTGCACGCCAGTGTCGATGCCCGCATGCATGAGAGTGCTATATTGCGGGCGCTGGGAGCGCCCCGTCGATTAATTCTAGGCGGGCTGCTCATTGAGTTTGTGACCCTGGGGTTGTTTGCCGGCTTGCTTGCTACAGTGGCGGCCGAGCTGTCGGTGTATATCCTGCAATCGAAGGTTATGGATATGAATTATGCGCCGACGCCGTGGATCTGGCCGGTGGGTGTTTTGTCCGGAGCGCTGATTATCGGTGGTCTGGGTGTGTTCAGTTGCCGCAAGGTGGTGTCTGCGTCGCCGCTGACAGTATTGCGGGAGCTCTAGTATTGAAGGTGCGTTCTTACACGCGTTGTTGACTTCGTCGGCAAGGCAACCAGCAGTGGGTATACCGCGCGGCGAATGCTCTCTCTCCTTGAGCAAGCGTGGTATACCCACTGCTGGTTGCCGTTCACCTGGAGTTACTCTGCGCGGTGGGGCTAAGGCCGTCGAGGAAAATACGGACGCCCAGGTCGACCTGGCGCTGTAGATCAATATAGCGCTCGAACAGATCGGGCGCATCAACCAGCAGTGTGGACAAGCCATAGATGCTGGACCAGGCGGCATTTGCCATGTAGGTGATGTCATCAAGGTGGCGAAATATGCCGCTGTCTACGCCGCGTTGCAGAATATCCTGCACCAACTGCAAGGTGTCGCGACTGGCCTCGCGCAGCTCAGGGTATCTCACCGTGGGCTGCACGGCTGGACCAAACATGAGCTTGAACAACTGCGGATTGCGCGCGGCATAGTCGACGTAAGCGTGAGCGAACGCGAACAATTGCTCCTGCGGACAGTCGCCTGTCGCGGTTCCGGCCTGGCGCAGTGCATCCAGTAGGTCCCGATAACCGCATGTGGCCATGGCGGCGAGCAACTCACTTTTATCCGCGAAATGCCGGTACGGTGCGGTCTGGGATACGCCAATGTCTCTGGCCAGTGCTCGCAGGCTCAAGTCTTCCACGCCTGTCTCGCGCAGTTGTTCGATAGCGCTATCCAGCAGCGCCGCGCGCAGGTTGCCGTGATGATAGCCTTTGGATGGCGCGATTTCGTTCATGAATGAAGTTCAACCCAATAAAAAGGGGCCAGAGTAGTTTTGCTCCGACCCCATGTTGCTTTTGTTACCTGAATTGCAGGCATACCTTACGGCAGCAGATGCTGCACCGCGTCGCGCTCTTCTGCCAGTTCCTGCTCGGTAGCCGACATCCTGGTGCGACTGAATTCGCCAACCTCGACGCCTTGGACGATGGTCCATTCGCCCTTGCTGCAGTGACAGGGAAAGGAGTAGATCAGACCTTTCTGGATGCCATAGGAACCGTCGGAACACACTCCCATGGATACCCAATCTTCGCGGTCGGTGCCCAACGCCCAGGAGCGCATATGCCCTATGGCGGCATTGGCCGCTGACGCAGCAGAGGAGGCACCGCGCGCTTTAATGATGGCGGCTCCGCGCTGCTGAACAACGGGGATGAACTCGCTTTCATACCACTTCTGGTCAACCAGCGTGATAGCCGCCTTGCCGTTAACCCTGGCATTGAACAGGTCGGGGTACTGCGTCGCTGAGTGATTACCCCAGATAGTCATGTTGGTAACGTCATTAACAGTCTTGCCAGTTTTGAGAGCGATCTGGGTCTTCGCACGATTGTGGTCAAGCCGCGTCATGGCAGTGAAGTTGCGTGGGTTGATATCAGGCGCATTGCGCTGGGTGATAAGTGCGTTGGTATTGGCAGGGTTGCCGACCACCAGCACCTTGATATTCCTGCTGGCATGATCGTTGATTGCCTTGCCCTGTACTGAGAAAATGGCAGCGTTGGCTTCCAGCAGATCCTTGCGCTCCATGCCCGGACCACGGGGACGAGCACCGACTAACAGGGCATAATCAGCGTCCTTGAAGCTGGTGTTGGGATCGTCGGTACAGACAATGCCAGCCAGCAGCGGGAAAGCACAATCTTCCAGCTCCATTTTTACGCCGTTGAGCGCGTCCATCGCCGGAGTGATATCCAGCAGTTGCAGAATTACCGGCTGGTCATCCCCGAGCATGGCGCCGGAGGCAATACGGAACACCAGAGCGTAGCCAATCTGGCCTGCGGCACCAGTTACAGTTACTCGAACAGGTTTTTTCATGGGGATGAAGTCCTCGATAAGGGTCGGATGAAATTATTTGCGGCGCACATTGTCGAGGCAAAGCGATGAAATTACAAGGCAGTGCGAGGCATCGTGCTTGTACAGTGAGCGTCAGCGGCAATACCCCACGTCGAATGCTTTCTCTCCTTGAGTAAGTGGGGTATTGCCGCTGACGCTCGCCTTGCATCGTGTACCGGCCTCGCTGGAAAAAATGCCACAGGCATAACTGGACGCAAGTCAGCGATAGCAAGTAAAATCCCGCCCAAATCAAGCACAAACGGTCATCCACGTGCGCGAACTATCCCGTAAGGAAACACTCGAATTCAACAAGCTGCAAAAGCGTTTGCGCCGCAACGTAGGCAACGCCATTGCCGATTACACTATGATCGAGCAGGGCGATAAGGTGATGGTGTGTGTTTCCGGCGGCAAGGATTCGTATACCATGTTGGACGTACTGATCAACCTGCAACGCAGTGCTCCGGTCGACTTTGAACTTATCGCGGTGAACCTGGATCAAAAACAGCCCGGCTTTCCCGAGGACGTACTACCTGCCTATCTCTCGGACTTGGGCGTTCCCTATTACATCCTGGAGAAAGACACTTACAGTATTGTGCAGCAATTGGTGCCGGAAGGTAAAACGACCTGTGGCCTGTGTTCACGACTGCGTCGCGGCAGTCTCTATGGCTTTGCCCAGGAGATTGGCGCTACCAGGATCGCACTGGGTCACCACCGAGACGACATAGTCGAGACCCTGTTCCTGAATATGTTTTTTAATGGCAAGCTCAAGGCCATGCCGCCCAAACTGCTCAGTGACGATAAGCAGAATGTGGTAATTCGTCCGCTGGCCTACTGCAAGGAGCAGGACCTTGAGCGGTACGCGCGCTACAAGGAATTTCCCATTATTCCCTGTAACCTGTGTGGCTCGCAGGAACACCTGCAGCGCGGCCAGGTCAAGCAGATGTTGGCGCAGTGGGAGCGCGAGTATCCGGGTCGTACTGAATCCATTTTCCGTAGTATCTGCCATGTATCGCCCTCCCAACTGGGCGATCCCGCACTGTTTGATTTTGGTACTCTGCGCGTGGCGCGCGACACCAGTCTGCATGTCCCATCGATCCGGGTGGTTAACCTCTAGTGGCGCCCGCTTTCGCCGGCACGCCGCTGCTGGTGGCGCAGTCGCTATGCCTGACTCGGGGCGCCCGGGAGTTGATCCGGGATTTGTCCTTCGCTGTGCAAGCCGGGCAGTTGTGGCAAATCGAGGGGCCTAACGGCGCCGGGAAAACCAGCTTGATCCGCATCCTCTGCGGCCTGGCGCGCTACGGCTTTACAGGCCATGTACAGCGTCTTGTACCGCAGCTGTATCTCGGCCATCTCCCTGCCGTCAAGGCGTTGTTGACCCCGCGGGAAAATCTCGCCTGGCATGTGAGTGGCGATGGTCACTACACCGATGTGCAGATTGAATCCGCGCTGGGCCATGTGGGCTTGTGCGGCTACGAGGATGTGCCAAGCCACACTCTGTCTGCCGGTCAGCACCGGCGTGTGAACCTGGCGCGCCTGTACCTGTCACGGGCGCCACTGTGGTTGCTGGATGAGCCCTTTACGGCGATCGATAAGTGCGGCGTGGACGACTTGCAGGCGCTGCTGGCAACGCATGTCGCTGGGGGTGGGTCGGTAGTGATGACCTCTCACCAGTTGCTACAGGTGAGTTGTGACGTGCGCTTCCTGCGCCTGGCGGACAGCGCCGCATGAGCGTTCCCGGCAGTGGGCAATTCTGTGCCAGGCTCTTGCATCGCCAGTTGTTGCTGGCGGTCCGTCGACCGGTCGAAATCGGCAATCCCCTGCTATTTTTTGCGATGGTGGTCGCACTTTTCCCGCTTGGCCTTGGCCCTGCGCCGGACAAACTGGCGGGTTTTGCGCCGGGGGTGCTCTGGATCATTGCACTGCTTTCGAATCTGCTGACATCTGATACGGTGTTTCGCAGTGATTTTGAAGACGGCAGCCTGGAGCAGTTGTTACTCGCGCCGCAGCCACTGTACCTGTCGGTGCTGGCCTATATTGGCGCGCATTGGTTGACCACGGGGCTGCTGTTGGCTTTGTTGGCGCCGGTGTTTGCATTGATGTTAAACCTGCCGATGGCCGCGCTCGGCGCTCTCGTAGGTAGCCTGCTGTTGGGATCAGCAGTCCTGAGCCTGCTCGGGGGTATCGGGGCCGCACTGACGGTGGGCCTCAAACGTGGCGGCATGCTGATTTCTTTATTGATCTTGCCGCTGTATATGCCCGTGCTGATATTTGGCAGTGCTGCAGTGCAGGCGGCGGTCAGCGGGATTGCGGCAGGGCCGTACCTGGCCATTCTGGGCGCAATGCTGTGCCTGGCCATAGCGTTGGCGCCGCTCGCGGTGGCTGCAGGACTGCGGATCAGTATCGATGCCTGAGAAGAGGTTACTATTTTATGCTACCGAGCTGGATATTTGTTTGTCTGGCGCAGCGCGCACTGTACAATTCAGAATCTAATGTGGTCATTCTTCCATAAGCTCGGCTCCCCTCCCTGGTTGTATGCAATTGCTGGTGCGATCCTGCGCTGGTTGTTGCCTGTTACCTTGCTGGCGCTGGCTGTGGGCATGGTCTGGGGTTTATTTTTTACCCCGCCGGATTTTCGCCAGGGTAATAGCTATCGCATCATTTATATCCATGTGCCCGCGGCTGCGGTAGCTCTGGCGGGTTATTACCTGATGGCGATTGCCGGTGCGATCAACCTTATTTGGCGTATGAAGATGGCCGATGTGGCCATGAAGGCTGCCGCCCCCGTTGGTGCCGCGTTCACCTTCATCGCACTGTTTACAGGCGCTGTATGGGGTAAGCCGACCTGGGGCACATGGTGGGTATGGGATGCCCGCATCACCTCTATGTTGATTTTGTTGTTCCTTTATCTTGGTGTGGTGGCGCTTTATGAGGCCTATGATAACAAGGAGGCGGCCGGCAAGGCCTGTGCAGTGCTGAGCCTGGTGGGCATGGTGAATATCCCGATCATCTACAAGTCGGTGGACTGGTGGTACAGCCTGCACCAGGGCGCCACTATCAAATTAACCGGAGAATCCACCATCGACAGCAGCATGTTGCATCCGCTGCTGTTGATGATCGCCGCTTTCTATGCGCTGTTCACTTGTTGCCTGTTGCTGAACATGCGTGCGGAGTTGTTACAGCGCGAGACGCGTACCCAGTGGGTGCGAAAGCTCGCCAGTGCGGCGCAGGACGATTGATGTACTTCGACAGCCTGCATGCATTGTTGACAATGGGTGGGCATGGTGTCTATGTGTGGACCGCATATTTCATAACCACTATTGTGATCGTCGCTGCAGTGTTCGCTCCCCTGCGTCGGCGCACGAGCATACTGCGACAGTTGGCGGCAGATCTGAAACGCACAAAGACCGTACCCGGCGCCAGTAACAGGGAGAAAGATTGATGCATCCGGTCCGAAGACAGCGATTACTCTTGGTGCTGTTTGTCGCGTTGTTTTCCAGTATTGCCACAGGACTGATAATGTACGCGATGCGCGGCAATATTAACCTGTTTTATCCGCCGACCCAGGTGGTGGCGGGCGAAGCCCCGGTGGGTCGTCCAATCCGGGTGGGTGGTATGGTGGTCAAAGGCAGTGTGCAGCGCGCGGCAGACAGTCTGCAGGTACATTTCCAGCTCACAGACTTCAAATCCTCAGTGCCTGTTGTGTATACCGGTATCCTGCCTGACCTCTTCGGTGAGGGACAGGGCGCGGTCGCCTCCGGCGTTTTGAGTGCAGACGGCGTGCTGGAAGCCACAGAAATACTGGCCAAGCACGATGAAAACTACATGCCCCCTGAAGTCTCAGATGCACTGAAAGATTCGGGTTACGATCACAAAGGCAAACCCCAATGATTCCTGAATTCGGTCACTTCGCGCTGATAATAGCCCTGTGTCTCGCGTTGATTCTTGCGATAGTGCCGGCTTGGGGTGCGTGGCGTGGCAACAGCATAGCCATGGCGCTGGCGCCCACCCTGGCCATCGGCCTGCTGGTTTTTGTTGGCATCAGTTTCAGTTGCCTCAGTGCTGCATTTTTGCAGGATGATTTTTCTGTGGCGCTGGTCGCGTCGCACAGCAATAGCCTGCTGCCGCCTGTCTACAAGTTTTCTGCGGTATGGGGTAATCACGAAGGCTCGCTGATGCTATGGGCGCTGATCCTGTCCATGTGGACGGCGGCGGTGGCCCTGTTCAGTCCGCAGCTGCCACTATTGGTGCTGTCGCGGGTGCTGTCTGTGATGGGAGCCGTCGGCGTGGGTTTCCTGTCCTTCTCACTGCTGACCTCCAATCCCTTTGCCCGCCTGCTGCCCGACACGCCGACCGATGGCAGCGACCTCAATCCACTGTTGCAGGACCCGGGGCTGATTATCCACCCACCACTGCTGTATATGGGGTATGTGGGATTTTCGGTGGCCTTCGCCTTCGCCATTGCTGCACTTCTGGGCGGGCGACTGGATGCGTCTTGGGCCCGTTGGTCCAGGCCCTGGACCAATATCGCCTGGGCTTTTCTGAGCCTGGGCATCATGCTGGGCAGTTGGTGGGCATATTACGAATTGGGTTGGGGCGGCTGGTGGTTCTGGGATCCGGTGGAAAATGCCTCATTCATGCCCTGGCTGGCTGGTACGGCGTTGATCCACTCATTGGCGGCCACAGAAAAACGCGGCCTGTTCAAAAGCTGGACCGTGTTGCTCGCCATTTTCACTTTTTCTTTGAGCCTGCTCGGGACGTTCCTGGTGCGTTCTGGTGTGTTGACCTCGGTGCACGCCTTTGCCACTGACCCGGCCCGCGGCATGTTTATCCTGGTGTTTCTGGCCGTCGTGGTAGGGGGTTCACTGACGCTGTACGCTTTCCGTGCTCCGGCGGTAAGCAGTCGCGTGAGTTTTGCCTGGGTCTCCCGGGAGAGCTTGTTGCTATGCAATAACGTGGTATTTCTGGTTGCTACCCTCACTGTGCTGTTCGGCACCCTGTTTCCCCTGATTGTCGATGCCCTTGGCCTGGGGAAAGTTTCGGTCGGCCCGCCTTATTTTAATGCAGTTTTTGTCCCGCTTATGGCGCTGCTGGTGCCCCTGATGGGCCTCGGTCCCGTGTCCCGCTGGAAGCGCGACACTGTTTCCCGCTGGCGTGGTGAGTTGACCATTCCCGTTGTGGTGGCATTACTGTGCGGCGTCACTCTGCCGCTGCTGCACGCGCCTTACAATGTATGGGTGGCACTGGCCGTGCTGCTGTCTTCCTGGCTGGTGCTGGGTCTAGCGAAAGATGTCTGGCAGCGGTTGCGCAGCGCCCCCAACGCCGGGCGAGGTGTCGCCAGGCTGACCCCGGGCTACTGCGGTATGGTGCTTGCCCACCTCGGGTTCGCTGCCTGCGTCACGGGTATTGTAGCCACCAGCCAATACTCGGTTGAGCACGATCTCAAGATGAGTCCGGGTGACAGTCAGGTCATGGCTGGTTATGAGTTCCATTTCGTCGGCCTGACGCAGGTACGGGGACCCAACTTTGTCGCTGATGAAGCAAGTTTTGAAGTGACGCGTAACGGCGCTTTTGTGGCCAGTATGAACCCGCAGAAACGACGCTATCTCGCCTCCGGCTCGGTGATGACGGAGGCCGCTATCGACGCTGGCCTGTTTCGCGATCTCTATGTGGCAATGGGAGAGCCAGTCGGCAATGACGGTGCCTGGGCCATGCGGCTGCACTACAAGCCACTGGTGCGCTGGATGTGGTTCGGTGCAATCATGATGGCGGTGGGTGCGATTACTGCAGCGCTCGATAAACGCTATCGGCACCAGCGTGACGTTGTCCTGGGCGGTAAAGAGAGCGCGCTGCGTGGGACCTAGACTCAAACTGTTCCTGCCACTGATCCTGTTTGCGCTGCTCGCTATCACCCTGTTTCGCGGCCTCAGTCTGGATCCCAGCGCAATGCCATCGGCACTTATAGATAAACCCCTGCCGGCATTCAATCTTCCGCGCCTGGGGCAGGGGGAGCCGCTGTCAGTAGCTGACGTGAAAGGCCAGCCGGCCCTGCTCAATGTGTGGGCAACTTGGTGTGTCTCCTGTCGCGTCGAGCACCCCTATTTGAAGCGGTTGGCGGAGCAGGGCATTCCAGTCTTTGGAATTAACTACAAGGACGACGACATGGCGGCGCAGCGCTGGCTAGACGAGTTGGGGAATCCCTATCGATTCAACATCGCTGACAGGGAGGGCACGTTGGGCCTTGATATGGGAGTTTACGGTGCACCGGAAACCTACTTGCTAGATGCCAACGCGGTAGTCCGGTACCGCCATGTAGGCGTCGTGGACGACAAGGTATGGCATTCGATCCTTGAGCCGCGCTATCTGGCCTTGAAGAATGGAAACACTGCGCCATGAAGCGCCTGCATTGTCTGCTGTTTGCCTGCGTGCTGCTGGCCGGTCGCGCCCAGGCGCTAATCGAAACCTATGAGTTCAGCACGCCCGAGCTGGAAGCGCGCTATCAGCTGCTGAGCGAGGAGTTGCGTTGCCCCAAATGCCAGAACCAGAACATTGCTGACTCCAACGCGCCCATTTCCCAGGATTTGCGCAAGTTGTTGCACCAACAATTGGAGCGGGGCGCGTCCGATGAGGAAATACTCGATTATATGGTAGCCCGCTACGGCGAGTTTGTCCGTTACCGACCGCGTTTTGGCGGAGCGACGGTCATACTCTGGCTGACCCCCATCGTGCTTTTATTTGGCGGCATCTTGGTTGTGCTCCTTGTGCTGCGTTCGCGCTCGTCAGCAGCCGTCTCCGGGAAGGACTCACTCAGTCCCGAAGAGCAGGACCGCTTGCGCGCCTTGCTCAAGCAAGCGGAGCGGGACACATGACAACTTTTATTCTCGCCTGCGCCGGCTTGCTCGTGCTGAGCAGTCTCTTTTACCTTTTTCCCAGAGTGCGACCGGGTACTGCTGAACAGGACCTTGATCGTGCCAATCTGGAGTGGTTCCGGCGGCGTCGAGCGGAGCTGGCCCTGGAGGGCAATGAGGCCCTGCAAGAGGACGCACGCCTGCGCCTGCTTGAGGATGAACACCAGCGTGCCGCCCGTCCTGCGACAGCACAGCATTTTCCTGTCTGGATTTTGTTACCGCTGGTGGTAGTTCTTTCCAGCAGTTTGTATTACGTTCTGGGCGCTGCCCCTGATGTGGTGATTGCCCGGCAGTTGCAGAACATGCAGCAAGGCTCGAGGCCTGAGCAGATGAATGACCTTATCAAGGAAGTTCAGGCACGTTCCGCGCAGCGTCCCGATAATCTGCACTATCTTGCGCTACTGGGGAGTCACTATATGTCTCAGGAACAATATGCGCGAGCTGCACAAAGCTACGGCGCAATGGCTGACGCGGTCCCGGAGGACGCTCAGGTACTGGCATACGCCGCGCAAGCTGAATACCTGGCGGCAAATCGTACGCTCAGTGCCCGCGCGCGCTCGCGAGCGGAGAGTGCACTGGCGGCAGACCCGCAGGAGCGAACGGCGTTGGGTCTGCTGGGAATGGCATCGTTCGAACAGCAGCAGTACCGCCCAGCCATCGAGTACTGGCAGCGTTTGCTGGTGCTGGAAGCGCCGGATTCGGAAAGTGGTAAAATGATCACACAGGTCATAGAAACGGCCCGGCAGAAGTGGGCTGCGGCAGATCCGGCTGCCGCGGCGTCATTTGCTGCCAATACTGTGGAGGCGGCAGCAGCAACATCTGGTGTCGGCGTGACTGTGCGTGTTACCGCTCCACCGGATGCGGATATCGGGCCTGCCGACACTGTGTTCATATTGGCGCGCAACGCCGATTCAGGTAGTCGCATGCCGATTGCCGTGCAGCGCCTCACCGGCGCGCAACTGCCCGTCACCCTGCGCCTGGACGACAGCAACTCCATGGCAGGCCAGAAATTGTCGCAGACGCCTTCGGTCATTGTCGCCGTGCAGGTCTCGCCGGAGGGTCGTCCGGGTGAGGACAATGCCCGTTGGCTGGGGCAGGTGGGTCCGGTGGCCCCCGGTGCCGAGGAGGAACCGCTGGCGATCACGTTGCATCCGAAAGGTTCGTCGCCCGGGACCGGGGCTGCAGCAAGCCCGGCGACGTCCGTGGTTGAGCATCCAGAGGCTGCCGGTAGTGGCGTGACTGTGCGCGTTACCGCTCCACCGGATGCGGATATCGGGCCTGCCGACACTGTGTTCATATTGGCGCGCAATGCCGATTCAGGTAGTCGCATGCCGATTGCCGTGCAGCGCCTCACCGGCGCGCAACTGCCCGTCACCCTGCGCCTGGACGACAGCAACTCCATGGCAGGTCAGAAATTGTCGCAGACGCCTTCGGTCATTGTCGCCGTGCAGGTCTCGCCGGAGGGTCGTCCGGGTGAGGACAATGCCCGTTGGCTGGGGCAGGTGGGTCCGGTGGCACCCGCCGTCGACGGGACGCCATTGGACATAGTGTTACGACCCAATAAGCACTAGGTCGCTGCTGTTTCACAGTCTCGTCTGACCGCACTTCAGCGCATCAAAACGCGAATGTTCGCAAATCTCCTGTTCAGGCATAGTGTTGTTCGAATAAACTATATACACTATATGTTGTGTTTTGGTGTCGGTGGTATTTTCTATAAAATCCGGCATAAAGATATAAAAAACATTAAGTTATGTTATATACTTAAGGTAATATGCGACTAAAGTCTATCAAGCTGGCGGGTTTTAAGTCATTCGTCGACCCTACAACGGTCAATTTCCCAAGCAACATGTGTGCGGTAGTTGGCCCTAATGGTTGCGGCAAATCCAATGTAATTGATGCCGTGCGCTGGGTGATGGGTGAGAGCTCTGCGAAGAATCTGCGCGGCGAGTCCATGGCGGACGTTATCTTCAACGGCTCGGTCAATCGGCAGCCGGTGGGGCAGGCCACAATAGAGCTGGTATTTGACAACACCGAGGGCAGAATCGGGGGTGAATTCGCCAGTTACGCAGAGATATCCACGCGACGTCAGGTCACTCGCGACGGTCAGTCGGAATATTTTCTCAATGGCACTCGCTGCCGGCGTCGGGATATCACGGATATCTTCCTGGGTACGGGGCTTGGTCCGCGTAGCTATGCCATTATAGAGCAGGGCATGATTAGCCGCCTGATCGAATCCAAGCCTGAGGAGTTGCGGGTTTTTCTGGAGGAAGCGGCGGGTATTTCGAAGTACAGGGAGCGACGCAAGGAAACGGAAAGCCGTATGCGGCGCACGCATGAAAACCTCGAGCGGCTTACCGATTTGCGCGATGAACTGGAGCGGCAATTACAGCATTTGCAACGTCAGGCACAGGCGGCGGAAAAGTACTCCGAGTTGAAATCAGAAGAGCGCCAGCTGAAGGCCCAGTTGCTCGCGCTGCAATGCCAGGCGCTCGACAGCCAGATAAAAACTGCCACACAGGCGGTGGGCGAGTTGGAGGTTAAGCTGGAGGCGGTGCACTCAGAGCACCAGCACGTTGACACAGCCATTGAGCAGTACAGGGTAGATCACACCGACCGTACCGACGCCTTCAACAAGGTGCAGGCAACGTATTATTTGCTTGGCTCGGAAGTTTCCCGCATCGAGCAGACCATCAAGCATCAGCAGGAGCGCGGTCGACAGTTGCAGGAAGATCTGTCCCAGACGGCCTCGAATCTCGCGGAGTCGGAGAGCCATTTGGGCGATGATCGCGCTAAGCTGGTCACCTGGGAGAGCGAGATTCTAGTACTGAGCCCCGATATGGAACGGCTGCAGGCCCTCGAGAGTGGTTCGGCACAGGCGCTGTTGCAGGCAGAAGAGGCCATGCACGCGTGGCAGCATCAGTGGGATGAGTTCAACCAGCATGCGGCAGAGCCACGGCAGCAGGCCGAAGTGCAGCAATCACGTATTCAGCATGTTGAACAGGTGTTACAGCGCCTGCAGGAGCGCACCCGGCAGCTCGAAGAGGAGAAGCGGGGTTTGGCAGTAGGTCCGGCCGACGCAGAAGCCGAAAATTTGGGTGAGCAACTGGCTCAGGTTGAGCTGACCATGGCCGAACATGAGCGGCGCAGCGAGTCACTGGTGCATACGCTGGCAGCGACCCGGGATAGCCGCACCCGTCTGTCGGCTGAACTGAACCAGGTGCGCTCGCTTTTGCAACAGATGCGTGGACGCAGAGCCTCGCTGGAGGCCCTGCAGCAGGCCGCAACGCAAGATGGCAACCAGGGTGTCGGGGAGTGGTTGCAGGCGCAGCAACTGACTGACAAGTCACGATTGCTGGAGCTGATGCAGGTCGACAATGGCTGGCAGCTGGCCGTCGAAACGGTACTGGGCGAATACTTGCAGGCAGTGTGTGTAGACGATATCGGCAAGCTAGGTAGCTACCTGGGCAGTCTGGAGCAGGGCAGCTTGTTGCTGGTGGAGTCAGGTGCTGAGCAAAAACAGGCGCCAGGGTTGCTCGCGTCCAGGGTGCACAGTGGTGGCCGCGCGGATGCATTGCTGGCAGGTATACATGCCGCCGATGATTTGAGCCAGGCGATGCAGCAGCGCTCATCGCTGGCGCCGCATGAGTCCATTATCACCCGCGATGGTATCTGGATGGGCAGCAATTGGTTGCGGGTAGCGCGCTTGTCCAGTGGTGACACAGGAGTCATCCAACGCCGCGAGGAACTGGAGCTATTAGCTGCGAAGCTGGATGCACAGCAGCAGCAGGAAGCGCAGCTGACGCGCGAACTGCAGGCATGCGAGGACGCACTGAAAGAACTGGAAGAACAACGGCAGGAGTGCCAACACGCACTGCAGGCAGCCACGCGCCAACACGCCGAGTTCAGTGCTCGCATGTCGGCCTATCAGGCAAAGGCCGAGCAAATCAAACTGCGCAATGAACGTATTAATACCGAGATCGACGACGCGCGAGCGCAGTTCCGGCAGGAGCAGGAAGCTATCTCCCAGGCCAGACGCGTGCTGTCTGAGTCTATCGAACGCATGGAGACAGACTCCAGGCGGCGCGAGGAGTTGTTGTCTTCCCGTGACCAGATACGCACAACGCTTGATAGCGCCCGCCAGAAGGCTCGCCAGGATAAGGACAGTGCGCATCAGGTGGCAATGCGTTACCAGTCGCTCGATACACAGTTGAACGCTGTGCGCGAAACGATTGAACGCACGCATCGTCAGGTGGCGCAACTGCGTGAGCGGCAGGACAGCCTGACCCTGGCATTGCGCGAAAATGACGGCCCGCTGACGGGATTACATGCAGACCTGGAGCGACAACTTGCGCAACGTTTGCGCGCCGAGGCTGAGCTCAGTGCAGCGCGGCAGCTGGTAGCCGAAGTGGAGCATCAGTTGCGCGAGGCGGAACAGCAGCGCGCAGCCATTGAGCAACGTGCAGAAACTGTGCGTAGTGAACTGGAGCGACAACGCATTGCTAACCAGACCCTGCAAGTACAGCGTAATACTATTCATAAGCAATTGGTTGAAGGCAAACACGACATCGAGGACGTCTTACGCACCCTACCCGACGGCGCCAATGAGCCAGAATGGCAGCACTCCCTGGAGAAGGTAGCCAATAGAATAGTGCGCCTAGGGCCGATCAACCTTGCGGCTATCGACGAGTTTAACCTGCAGTCCGAGCGTAAGCAGTATCTGGATGCCCAGAACGAAGATCTGGTGACTGCGCTGGATACACTTGAGTCGGCGATTCGCAAAATCGACAAGGAGACGCGCAATCGCTTCCGCGAAACCTTTGAAAAAGTGAACACTGGCCTGCAGGAGTTGTTTCCACGAGTTTTTGGGGGCGGCAGCGCCTATTTGGAAATGACAGGTGATGATTTGCTTGACACTGGCATCACCATCATGGCACGACCGCCTGGTAAGAAGAATGCGACTATTCATTTGTTGTCTGGCGGAGAGAAGGCGCTGACGGCCATCGCCCTGGTGTTCTCCATCTTCCAGCTTAATCCAGCGCCTTTCTGTATTCTCGACGAGGTAGACGCACCGTTGGATGACGCAAATACGGGGCGTTATGCGCGCCTTGTGAAAGAGATGTCCGACAAAGTGCAATTCATCTATATTACCCACAATAAAATTTCCATGGAGTTCGCCGATCACCTGATGGGCGTGACCATGTATGAGCCGGGGGTATCGAGGTTGGTGTCGGTCGATGTGGAAGAGGCCGCAGCACTCGCGGCTAGTTGAATAGGTAGATCAATAAGCGGACAGAGTGAATCGGGACTGATGGACTTAACAATACGAGACTGGATGGTCATTGTCGGGGTACTGCTGATAGTGGCCGTATTAGTGGATGCCTGGCGCAGGATTCGTCGTGACAGGAGGGGCAAGATCAGGGTGAAGCTGGTCAACCCTGACGATCTCCCGGCCGAGCCGGTAGACGATATGCGCCGTGGTGAACTGCCCAACGGTGGAGCCAGAGTGGTGGATAGGGGTGATATCCTCAGGGCCAAGGCCGCCGACTTTGGATCAAAGGGAGAAGACTCCATATCTCCCAGAAAGTCCTCCGCTAAAGGGCCTGGCAAAAAGAGCGCGGCGACGAAGGGGACGGTCACCAAGGGGACTGGGAAACGGCAGCTACAGGATGAGGATGAGTTGGTAGGTGGTATTACCTCAGGCCCCCCGGAATATGAAGCTGAAAACCTCGACTGGCTCGATGGATTGGTCTCACGGGAAGGTCAGTCAGAGTCTGCCAACGCGGCGCCGGCCGCGGGCAAACTTCCCCGCTATGAAACCCCCGAAGTGTTCATGCTTAACGTCGTGGCCCTTAATAAACAGGGGTTTCGCGGTGACGATATACTGCACATTTTGTTGGCCTGCGACTTGCGCTTCGGCGATATGAACTTTTTTCATCGCCACGAGTTCGAGGCCGGACGCGGTGCCATTCAGTTCAGTGTGGCCAACATGATGCAGCCTGGCGTTTTTGATATTGATAACATGGCGGATATGTCTACGCCAGGACTGGTATTCTTTCTTACCCTCCCGGGGCCTGAAGACATGATGAAGGCCTATGACTATATGCTGGAGACGGCGCAAACGGTTGCCCGAAATCTTGGGGCTGATGTGCTGGACGAGTCCCGCAGCGTGCTGACCAAGCAGGCCGTGGAGCACGGCCGGCAAAAAATTCGCGAACTGGAGCGGCGCTTGCTGGCCAAGGCCCGCTAAAACGCACTATGCCACTGGCAGACCCTTTGCAGGAAATTCAATCCCTGCGAGAGAAACTGGATTCCTGGAACTACCAGTACTATGTGCTGGACCAGCCTACAGTACCTGACGCAGAGTACGATCGCTGTATGCTGCGCCTGTTGGAGTTGGAAGCGGCACATCCGCAAAGCGTTCGCGAGGACTCGCCTTCCCAGCGGGTGGGTGCGCAGCCCCTGACCCAGTTCAGTCAGGTTGTCCACGAAGTACCCATGCTCTCCCTGGAAAACGCCTTCAACCCTCAGGACATGGAAAATTTTAACCGACGCCTGCTGGATCGACTCGGCGAGGATGCCGGGTCGTTGGAGTTTGCATGTGAACCCAAACTCGATGGAATAGCCGTTAGCTTGCTTTATCGGGACGGTGTATTACAGCGTGCCGCGACGCGTGGCGATGGCACCACGGGTGAGGATATCACCCACAACGTCCGCACCATCCGCTCTATTCCACTGCACCTGAGGGGTGACGGTTTCCCCGCATTGCTGGAGGTTCGCGGTGAAATCTACATGCCCAAAGCGGGATTTGAACGACTCAACAACCGCGCACGCGAACGCGGAGAAAAAACCTTTGTGAATCCCCGTAATGCGGCCGCAGGTAGCTTGCGGCAACTGGACGCCCGAATAACGGCGCAACGTCCACTGGATATGTGTTGTTACGGTGTCGGCGTAGTTGAGGATGGTCGTCTTCCTGACCGCCATTCCCGGATGCTTGAATCGCTGAGCAATTGGGGGCTAAAGATCAATGCAGAATCTAAAGTGGTGCGCGGCATTGACGCCTGCGACGCGTATTATCAGTCGCTAGCCCAACGCCGCAACAGTTTGCCATATGATATCGATGGCATTGTCTTCAAAGTCAATGAGTTGGCGCTACAGCAGAGGCTGGGTTTTGTCTCACGCGCCCCCCGTTGGGCCATTGCGAGAAAATTTCCCGCGCAGGAGGAGATAACGCAATTGTTGGATGTCGAGTTTCAGGTAGGTCGTACCGGTGCAATAACCCCGGTGGCCAAACTGGCGCCGGTGTTTGTCGGTGGTGTCACCGTGAGCAATGCCACCTTGCACAATAGCGACGAGATCGACCGCCTTGGCATACAGATTGGCGATACGGTCATCGTGCGCCGGGCCGGGGACGTTATTCCACAGATTGTGTCCGTGGTGCTTGAGCGTCGCCCCGCTGATGCGCTTCCCGTAGTGTTTCCGGTCCGTTGTCCCGTCTGCCAATCCGCTATTGAGCGCGAACCTGGGGAGGCGACCTTGCGTTGCATGGGTGGCCTGGTGTGCGCTGCGCAGCAAAAAGCGGCCATCAAGCACTTTGCCTCGCGGCGTGCGCTAGATATAGAGGGGCTGGGTGACAAACTTGTCGAGCAGTTGGTGGACGAAGGTCTTGTGCGGAATGTTGCAGGACTTTATTCGCTGACCAGAGAACAACTGCTGCGCCTGGATCGCATGGGGGAAAAATCTGCCGAGAATCTGTTGGTGGCGTTACAGGAAAGCAAACACACGACACTACCGCGCTTCATATTCGCGTTGGGTATTCGCGAAGTGGGTGAGGCGACAGCACTGAGTCTGGCGCGCCATTTCGGTAGTTGGCCCGCACTGGTCGCAGCCTCCGAACAGCAATTATTGGAAGTCGATGATGTAGGCCCGGTGGTCGCTGACCATCTGCGGCAGTTCTTTGATTCTGCCTCCAATATGCGAGTTGTGGAGTCGCTGCTTGACGCTGGAGTGACTTGGCCTGACATTGCGCGCCAGCCCAGACAGAGTCTGCCCTTTGACGGTCAAACCTGGGTGGTCACAGGGAAGTTGGAAGCGCTCGGGCGAGAAGACGCCAAGGCACATTTGCAGGCACTGGGTGCGAAGGTTGCCGGTAGCGTATCGCCAAAGACCACCTGCCTTGTAGCGGGTCCCGGCGCCGGTTCCAAACTCACCAGGGCGGATGAGTTGGGGGTGAAAGTTATCGACGAGCAATCCTTTCTTGAGATACTTGCGCTGCACGGTGTTGCAATTTGATGCGTATCCTTCTGCTTGTGCTATTGCTCGGTGTGAGTGCCTGCACGACCAGTCCGCCGCGGGAGGTTAACGATATTTGTGCCATCTTCCGTGAGAAGAAAGGCTGGTATGACGACGCCGCAGACGCCAGGAATGCATGGGGCAGTGCCATACCGGTGATGATGGCAATTATTTATCAGGAGTCGCGTTTCCAGGCCGATGCAAGGCCTCCACGCACAAAGATTTTCGGCTTTATCCCGGGGCCCAGGCCGTCCAGTGCCTATGGTTACAGTCAGGCAAAGACGACTACCTGGGATGAATACGAGCGCAAAGCGGGTCGCTTTGGCGCAGACCGGGATGACTTTGCCGATGCCATCGATTTTGTGGGTTGGTACAACCAGCAGTCACTTAAGCTTAGTGGAATAGCACTGGATAATACCTACGGATTGTATCTGGCCTACCACGATGGGCACGGTGGCTATAACCGTGCGACCTATTTGAAAGAGCCGTGGCTGACTAGTGTGGCGCGCAAGGTCGAAGCCAGGGCCGGCAGCTATCAGGCGCAATTAGTTGGCTGTGAAGAGGAACTGAAAGCGGACGGCGGGCTTTTCGACTGGTTTTGAGTGGGAGTGGCTGGCCGCAGTTCAAGTTGGAGCACCACGCCTTGGAATTATCTCTAAGTGTCGGAAAAGTAACGCTATTTCCTGAGCCATTTTAATGAAATGCCGCTTGACATGTGACACAATTCGCCAGCCGTAATGGCGGGTCGATTGGCGGCCTATATTTTGTGTACCACTGATGAGCAGGGCAAGTGAAACCAACTGATATTAAGAATCCCGAGTATTTCCATAAGGTAGTGGATTGCCAGTACGCCTGTCCGGCGCATACGCCGGTACCAGAGTACATACGCCTGATTGCCGCCGAGCGTTACACCGATGCTTACATGGTCAATTGGCACTCCAATGTATTCCCGGGAATTCTCGGACGCACCTGTGACCGGCCTTGTGAACCCGCCTGTCGTCGTGTCAGGGTGGAGGAAGAACCTGTCGCAATCTGCCGCCTAAAGCGCGTCGCAGCCGACAATAAAGACGACATTACCGACCGCCTGCCCATTATCCCGAAAAAGAAAAATGGCAAGCGTATTGCGCTTATTGGAGCTGGTCCCGCTTCGCTCACCGTAGCCCGCGACCTGGCACCTCTAGGCTACAGTATCGATATTTATGACAACCAGTTTGCCGGCGGCGGCATGATGCGCAGCCAGATACCCTCTTTTCGCTTGCCAGTTTCGGTGCTGGATGAAGAAGTGAACTACATCCTTGGTATGGGAGTGACCACGACATTCAATGTTCAGGTGGACAGCCTCAAAGAGGTATTGAACAAGCAGTACGATGCGGTATTTGTCGGTACCGGAGCACCTCGCGGTAAGGGCTTGAATTTACCGGGGCTGGAAGACGCCATCGCGAATGTCTATCTGGGCATAGAGTGGTTGTCCAGCGTGGCCTTCGAGCACACTACGTCAATTGGTAAGCGCGTCCTCGTGCTTGGCGGCGGGAACACGGCCATGGACTGCTGCAGGACCTCTCGGCGCATGGGAGGGGAGGACGTACGCGTGGTAGTGCGCAGCCCCTTCGCGGATATGAAAGCCTCGCCCTGGGAGAAGGCAGATGCCGCGCATGAGGGCATTCCGATTTACGATAACCATGTGCCTAAAGAGTTTGTAGTAGAGAATGGCAAGCTCAAGGGTATGAAGTTTGAGAAGGTCGAGGCTCACTACGATGAGAATGGTAAGCGCACGCTTGTTCCCACCGGGGAAGATCTGGTGTTTATGGAAGCGGACGATGTTCTCATGGCAATCGGCCAGGAGAATTCCTTCCCTTGGATAGAGCGGGATCTGGGCATAGAATTCGACAAGTGGGACATGCCTGTAGTGGACAGGTCGACATTCCAGTCCACGAATGAGAAGGTATTCTTCGGCGGTGACTCCGCCTTCGGCCCGGAAAATATTATCACGGCCGTTGCGCACGGCCACCAGGCCGCTGTCAGTATCGACCTGTTCTGCCGTGGCGAAGACGTGCGGAAGCGCCCGCCGCCCCACGTGACCCTGGCCAGCCAGAAAATGGGCGTGCATGAGTGGAGCTATGATAATAGCGTGGCGGTCGATCAACGCTACATTGTACCGCTGGCACCCCTGGAAAAGACGCTGAAAGACCGCAAGGTTGAAGTCGAGTTGGGATTTGATGTTTCTACCGGGTACAAGGAAGCAGAGCGCTGCCTGAATTGTGATGTGCAGACCGTGTTTGACGAGTTGCGCTGTATCGAGTGTGACGCCTGTGTCGACATCTGTCCCACGGATTGCATCAGTTTTACCACCAATGGCACTGAGGAAGATCTACGCACGCGACTGGAGGCGCCAGCGGGAAATTTGGCCCAGGACCTTTATGTTTCAGCCGACCTGCCGACCATGCGAGTGATGGTAAAGGACGAGGATGTTTGCCTGCATTGCGGCTTGTGCGCGGAGCGCTGCCCGACCAGTGCCTGGGATATGCAAAAGTTTCTCTACAACGTACGTCAGGCGGGACAGTCACTATGAAGCGCATCGAATCCGTCAACGACTTTGTTATCAAGTTTGCCAATGTGAACGGCACTGGTTCAGCCAGTGCCAATAATCTGTTCGCCAAGGCCCTGTTCCGTATGGGTGTGCCGGTGTCACCCAAAAATATTTTTCCCTCCAATATCCAGGGCTTGCCGACGTGGTACGAGGTCAGGGTCAACGATAAGGGGTATTTAGGGCGCCGCGGCGGTATCGATATTGCGCTTTCAGTAAACCCGCAAAGCATGGCGCAGGACATCCGCGAGGTGGAGCCGGGCGGCTACTTTATTTATGACAGCACCAAGCCACTGGATCATCACCTGCATCGTGCTGACATCAGTATTATCGGCTTGCCCCTGACGCGTATTTGTAATGATCAGTACAACGACCCACGGCAGCGGCAACTGTTCAAGAATGTGATTTACGTCGGCGCCCTGGCAGCGCTGCTGGATATGGACTTCAAAGTGCTGACAGGTTTGGTGGAGGATCAATTCAAGGGCAAGAAAAACCTGGTGCTGCCCAATATTCACGCACTGGAACTTGGGTATCATTATGTCCGAGCCAACTTCGAGTGTCCTATTGGCATAAGGGTGAAGAAGAGCGACAAGGTAGGCGACAAGATTCTGCTCGATGGCAACACCGCCCTCGGCCTGGGTGCACTGTATGGTGGTGCCACGGTGGCGGCCTGGTATCCGATCACGCCCTCCACTTCCGTGGTGGACGCGTTTGAGAAATATGCCAAGCGGGTTCGCATCGATCCGGGTACAGGCCGTCGCAATTATGCCATCGTGCAGGCCGAGGATGAGCTGTCGGCCATCGGTATGGCTATCGGCGCCAGTTGGAATGGCGCGCGCTCCTTCACCGCCACATCCGGCCCCGGTGTGTCGCTGATGAGCGAATTCCTGGGTCTGGCCTATTTTGCAGAAATCCCCACGGTGTTGTTCAACGTGCAGCGCGCCGGGCCTTCCACCGGAATGCCCACCCGCACCCAGCAGTCTGACATTCTGGCCTGTGCCTATGCCTCACATGGCGATACAAAGCAGGTTCTGCTGTTCCCGTCGACCCCCAAGGAATGTTTCGATTTTGGCGCCTTGTCCTTTGATCTGGCCGAACGTCTGCAGACCCCCATCATTGTGATGAGTGATCTTGATCTGGGCATGAACGACAACATGTCCGAACCTCTCGTCTGGGACGATGAGCGAAAATATGATCGCGGCAAGGTCATGACAGCCGAACAGCTGGAAAGCGGTATGGAATTTGGCCGTTACCTGGATGTTGACGGCGATGCGATTTGCTACCGAACGTACCCTGGCACACACCCTACCAAAGGTGCGTTTTTTACCCGTGGCACGTCCCGCAACGAGTACGCGATCTACACTGAAAAAGGCGAAGAGTACGAGGCGAATATGCTGCGCCTGCTGCGCAAGTGGGACACCATAAATGAATATGTCCCGGCGCCGATCACGGTCGATTGTGGCAGAGAAACCGATAACGGTGTGCTGTATTTTGGTACCAGTGAAGAGTCATCTCGCGAAGCGTTGGACCGTTTGGCGGCAGAAGGAATCTACATCAATGCCATGCGCGTGCGCGCTTTCCCATTCAATGATGAAGTGCGACAGTACATTGAGCGACATAAACAAGTCTTTGTGATAGAGCAGAACCGGGATGCGCAGTTGCGCACTTTGTTGATGGCAGAATTCGAGTTCGGGCCTGATAAATTGAAGTCCGTTCTGTGTTTTGACGGGTCACCAATTAGCGCGCGCAATATCCGCAGACAGATCAAAACCCACCTTAATAGCGACAACGTTTTGCCATTGCATCGCAAAACCGCTTTGGTTCGCGCGGGAGAAGCTCGATGAGTTACCAAGTACCTAAATTTCGACATCCGCAGCTGCCGGTCAACGACTTGGGCTATACCAAGGCTGATTATGAGGGTGCAATCTCGACACTTTGTGCGGGTTGTGGTCACGATTCCATCAGTGGAGCGATCGTGCGGGCCTGCCATGAGCTGTCTATCGAGCCGCACAAAATTGCCAAGCTTTCCGGTATCGGCTGTTCCTCCAAGGCGCCGACATACTTTCTAGGCAATTCACATGGCTTTAACTCGGTACACGGCCGTATGCCCTCTGTGGTCACTGGCGCAGCGCTGGCCAACCGGGACATGTTGTACCTGGGAGTGTCCGGAGACGGGGATACTGCGTCCATCGGGATGGGGCAGTTCGCCCATGTCGCCAGACGCAATCTCAACATGGTTTACATTGTTATGAACAACGGTTGTTACGGTTTGACCAAGGGGCAGGATTCAGCCACGGCTGATAGGGGCTCCGCCAGTAAAAAGGGTGACCCCAACATCTACAGCGCCATTGACCTGTGTGGTACGGCGTTGCAAATGGGCGCTACGTTTGTCGCTCGCAGCTTCTCGGGTGACAAGGAGCAACTGGTGCCGTTGATAAAGGCGGCGATAGCGCATCGCGGATTCGCTTTGATCGATGTGGTATCGCCCTGTGTGACCTTTAATAATAATCCGCAGTCCACCAAGAGCTACGAGTTTGTGCGCGAACATTCCGAGGCGACCGGCACGATTGATTTTGTTCCCATGCGCAGCGAGATTACCACTGAATACCACCCTGGCTACAGTCACGAGGTCACTATGCACGACGGTTCCTCGATACATCTTTACAAAGTGGATGAATCGCTCAATCCGTTCGACCGGCGTTCAGCCATTATTGCCCTGGAGGACCATCGTTGTTCCGGCAGTATCCTGACCGGGTTAATCTATATGAACAAGGACTCACGCGACTTGCACGAAGTGCTGGAAACGTCCCAACGACCACTGAACCAGTTGGACGAGGCGGATTTATGCCCGGGCAATAAAATGTTACTGAATATTAACGCCAGTCTGCGCTAGGTCAGGAGGCATCAGGCTGATCGCGGGCTTACGTGGCGCTGGCCTTATTTTTGCACATTTGTTGCATTGTACTAGCTACCTGTCATGTAATTGTCACACTTCCCTCATCTAATAACCCCATTTTGGCAAGCGAGGCTTTCTGAGTTTATGAAAACACAGACAGTGTTGATCGTTGACGACGAGTTCGCCATCCGGGATATGCTACGCATGGCCCTGGAGATGGCCAGCTTTCACTGCATCGAGGCAGAAAATATTCAGCAGGCTTACCCGCTGATCGTGGATGAACGACCCGATATTGTATTGCTGGACTGGATGCTGCCCGGCGGTAGTGGCTTGGAACTCATGAACCGACTGAAACGCGAGGAACTGACTCGCGATATGCCGGTGATCATGCTGACGGCCAAGACGGCAGAGGATAATGTGATACAGGGTCTTGATATTGGTGCGGATGACTATATCACCAAGCCTTTTGCGCCGCGGGAATTGATAGCGCGCATCAAAGCGCTGTTGCGTCGCTCCGGTAGAGGGGTGGACGCAGAGAACATACAGGTTGCCGAACTGCTGCTGGACGGTAAAAGCAAACGCATTTTTATCGCGGACCAACCCTTGCAGATGGGGCCAACGGAATTCAATCTGTTACAGTTCTTTATGTCGCATCAGGAAAGAGCCTATACGCGTGGGCAATTGCTGGATCAGGTCTGGGGCGCCAATGTTTATGTGGAGGAGCGTACAGTGGATGTCCATATACGACGCCTGCGTAAAGCACTGGAATCACCATTGGGCGATTACAGCAATATGATCCAGACAGTGCGTGGTACGGGTTATCGTTTTTCCTCCCGGGGCCTTTTGTAATGCAGGTTTCTGACTCGATATGAGTTGGTCTGCGGCGGCTGGCCGGATTGTGTTGGTCACGGCGCTGTCGGCGGCATTGGGGTCGATTTACGGTTACCCGCGCGAGACTGTCATCCTTGCCCTTCTGGCGTTGGTCGTGTTCTGGTTGTTCCAGATGCAGCGAGTGCAGGCGTGGCTGAACGAACCTAAACAGGCGCCGCCGGATGCTTATGGGATCTGGGGAGAACTCATGGCCCGCATCTATCTTCAGCAGAGACAAAACGCAGAGGTTCAGGCACTGTTACAATCCAGAGTGCAATATCTACAGGACTCGTTCGCTGCCATGCGCGACGGCGTAGTGATGGTGGATGAGCAGGGCGCAATCAAATGGCTAAACCGTGCGGTAGAGCCGCTGCTGGGCTTACGTTATCCGGATGACACGGGGCAAACCCTGACAAATCTGGTCCGGGCTCCCGAGTTTAACCGCTATTTTCTAGCAAAGGACTATACAACACCGCTACAGTACATGGCTGTTGGGAATACAGAGAAAACCTATCCTGCGCGTTGAAATTACAGGCTTTGGCGAGGGCGAGCGGCTCCTGTTTATCCGTGATGTGAGTGGCGCGGTGCGCATGGAACAAATGCGCAGGGATTTCGTTGCGAATGTTTCACATGAGTTGCGTACGCCCCTGACCGTGATCAGCGGTTATCTCGGGACGTTCCTGATGAATACCGCGGATCTTCCGGAGCGCTATGTGAAACCGCTGCAGCAAATGGACCAACAGGCGCAGCGCATGGAGCACCTGCTCAAGGACCTGTTGTGGTTATCGCGCATTGAGAGCGACAAACATGAAGATGAGCGGGAATTTATCGATATAGGGGGCTTATTGCATGAGTTGCGGGATGAGTTGGCAGAGGCGTATCCTGAGTCCGTGATGGTGCTGGATATTGCCACGGAGCAAAGAGTCTATGGAGACTATCGAGAGCTTTACAGTGCCGTCTCAAATCTGGCGATCAATGCCATCAAGTACAGTCGCGATAGCAGTCCTGTGACAATCAGCTGGTCGTTGCAGGGTGATAAGTGTCTGTTGCAGGTCCGCGACCGGGGAATTGGCATAGACCCTGTGCATATTCCCAGACTGACCGAGCGTTTTTATCGCGTCGATGACAGCCGCAGCTCTGCAACCGGCGGCACCGGCTTGGGACTGGCCATAGTTAAACACGCTGCAGCGACACACGGCGCGCAGTTAAAGATAGAGAGTAAGTTGGGTGAAGGCAGCACGTTTACCCTGGTATTTCCGGTAAGAGGCTAGTGTCATGTTGAAAAAAGAAGATTATCAGCAGCATATTTCTGGAACGTTCAACGCGGAGTTGGAGTCATTGCGCAGTCATATGCTGGCCATGGGTGGGAAGGTGGAGGAACAGCTTACGACTGCCCTGGATGCTTTGATGTCTATGGACAGTGGTGCAGCGGAAATCATCGTGCGCCGGGATAGCGAAGTCAATCAAATGGAAATGGAAATCGACGATGAATGCGCAACCATACTGGCGCGGCGTCAACCGACGGCCAGTGATCTGCGACTGGTGATTGCAATCATCAAAATTAACAGGGATCTGGAGCGCGTCGGTGACGAGGCTGCCAAGGTCGCAAGGCAGGCCGTTCGGTTGTCGGAGGACGGCATGTCGCAGAGTCATTTTATCGAGATCAGGCACATCGGCGCCCGAGTCACCGTGATGTTGCGCCAGGCACTTGATGCATTCGCCCGGCTAGATGTAAGCCAGGCCTTGGAAGTGATCAGGGACGATCATGAAGTAGATTCGGAATATGATACTGGCATGCGCAGCCTGATTACGTTTATGGTCGAGGATCCGAGGAAAATCGGCGCTATTCTGAACGAAATGTGGGCACTGCGCAGTCTTGAACGCATTGGCGATCACGCCTGCAATATAGCCGAGCATGTGGTGTATCTGGTAAAGGGTATGGATGTCAGGCACGGCCGTCTGAACGAGTTGGACGAATAGTTCGCAAGTCTTTAGCACTTGTCACAATTTTGTAACAGAGCGAATCTAGAATTCGAACCGGCATTCGGGGATTACCCCGGTTTTCATACAATTATTGTTAGGGAGTGATAGCCACGTGAAAAGACACTTGATAGGTACCGCTGCAGTCCTGGTCGCCGTTGGCTACCTCAGTTCAGCGCAGGCAGCGAATCGCGACAGTATGAGCATTGTTGGTTCATCCACGGTGTATCCATTTGCTACCGTGGTGGCCGAACGATTCGGCAAATCCACTCAATTTCCGAGTCCCAAGATCGAAGCTACCGGGACCGGCGGAGGCATCAAGCTGTTTTGCAGCGGAGCGGGCGCCGATACCCCGGACATTGCAAATGCGTCCCGTCGCATCAAACCGGCCGAATATGACGCCTGTAAGGCCAATAGCGTGGCTGAGATTGTTGAAGTATTGATTGGCTACGATGGTATTGCCCTCGCCACTTCCAACAAGGCGCCAGAACTGCAATTGACTCTCACGGATATCTACCTGGCCCTGGCCAAACAGATTCCCGGCCCGGACGGTAAGCTGATGGCGAATCCGCACAAGACTTGGAAGGATGTGAATCCGGCGCTGCCAGCGAATAAAATTGAAGTGTTGGGGCCGCCGCCTACCTCGGGCACCAGGGATGCGTTCGCGGAGTTGGCGATGGGGGGTGGCGGCAAAACGATTGCGAGCCTGAAGGCACTGGCGGAGATTCCCCCGGAAATGCCCGACCAGATCAAGGCAGCCATGACCGCACTGGGTATACCCGCAAGCGTCTATGACGCAATGCAAATCAAAAATGGCAAGCCGCCCAAGGGCGAGGACGTATTTGGCGCTGTTGCCTTTGCGATACGCGAGGATGGCGCCTACATTGAAGCGGGTGAAAACGACAATCTGATTGTGCAGAAGCTGGCGGCCAATCCCGCTGCCGTGGGCGTTTTTGGCTACAGTTACCTGGAAGAAAACAGTGATACCATCCAGGGTTCAAGCGTGAATGGTGTGGTGCCTGACGCCGATACCATCGCCACTGGCAAATACCCGGTGTCGCGCCCCCTGTACTTTTACATCAAGAGCTCGCATGTCGGTAAAATTCCCGGCATCCAAGAGTATGCCACCGAGTTCACTTCCGACAAGGCCATGGGGCAGGACGGCTACTTGTCCGAGAGAGGCTTGATCCCCCTGAGTGACAGCGAGCTCAAAAAGGTACAGGAAGTTGTCAAGAACCTCACACGTTTTCAAATGTAGTAAACCGGCCTGATCGCAGTACTGATTGGGCTGGAATTGGGGCTGGTGCGTCGCATGATGTGACGCGCCAGTTTTTTGTGAAATATGCCATAATGATGCGGTCAGTGTTCTCTTCTGTTCTCCTAAAGGCAGCAAATCGGTAATGCAGACGACGACCATTTTTCTAGTGCTGATCGCCCTGTGTGTCGTCAGTTTTTATATGGGTCGTAAGCGTTCGCAAATTGTTGGCATGCGCGTGGGTGGTCTGGCGTCACTGCACTCGCTACCTAAACACTACGGTTATATGGCTGCAGCCTGGGCTGCACTTCCGGCATTGCTCGTCCTGGCGCTGTGGCTGGGCTTCGAATCCAGCGTGCTGCATAAACTGGTCGTTGCGCAACTGCCGGCAAACGTCCAGGCAATGCCGCCCGATGAACTCGGCTTGTATTACAACCAGATCCAGAGCTTTGCCGGTGGCTCGATTGACGCTGCACAATTGGATCCGGAACAGGTACAGGCGGCAGCACACTATCGTGAACTGGTTGCATCGTTTGGTCAGCTTAAGGCGGCGACGGTATTTTTAATCGCAATTGCCGGAGCGTTGCTGGCAGTGCGGCGAGTGACACCCATCTTGCGCGCGCGCAACAATGTTGAAAACATTATTGAGTGGATACTCTTTGCTTGCTCCTTTCTGGCGGTATTGACCACACTTGGCATCGTACTATCCGTATTGTTTGAAGCCATTCGCTTTTTTCAGATTGTACCGATTACTCACTTTCTGTTTGGTCTGCACTGGAGTCCGCAAATGGCGATTCGGGCTGACCAGGTGGCAGCGGCAGGCTCTTTCGGTTTCGTGCCCTTGCTGGTTGGCACACTGCTGATTTCTGCGGTGGCGTTATTGATTGCGGTGCCCGTCGGGCTGATGTCAGCTATTTACCTTTCCGAGTATGCCAGCCGCGGCTTTCGCACCGTAACGAAGCCGGTACTGGAAATCCTTGCGGGGGTTCCGACGGTTGTCTACGGTTTTTTTGCGGCGCTGACCGTGGCTCCTTTTCTGCGTCAATTCGGGGAGTCCATCGGACTTGACGTCGCCTCGGAAAGTGCGCTGGCGGCTGGTCTGGTCATGGGTATCATGATCATTCCCTTTGTCATGTCTTTGTCAGACGACATTATCAACGCAGTACCCGTCAGTTTGCGCGAGGCTTCCCTGGGTATGGGAGCAACCATGAGCGAGACTATTCGTAAAGTGGTATTACCCGCTGCGCTGCCGGGCATTGTTGGCGGTGTATTGCTGGCTGCCTCCCGTGCCATTGGCGAGACCATGATCGTCGTTATGGCTGCCGGTTTGTCGGCCAAACTCTCTATCAACCCTTTCGAGGCAGTCACTACTATTACCGTGCAAATCGTCACCCTGTTAGTGGGCGATCAGGAATTCGATAGCCCCAAGACCCTGGCCGCATTTGCGCTGGGACTGGTCCTGTTTTTCGTGACCCTCGTGCTCAATATCGTTGCGCTGTATGTGGTGAGGAAATACCGTGAACAATATGAGTGAACACAGCAACAATACCACTGCCATTATTCAGGCCTCCCTCAAGAAGCGATACGCCAGGGAGCGACGTTTTCAGTGGTACGGGCGCCTCGCGGTGCTCATTGGATTTGTTTTCCTCTTCATTTTGTTGGCAGATATCGTTATCAAGGGCGCGCCGGCCTTTACCCAGTATTTTATAAAGCTGGACATTGATTTTGATCCCCAGCAGTTGGGTATTGGTCAAGGTGCGACTCCTGAAGAAATTGCCGGCGCAGATTACGACGCGGTGATAAAGAGTAGTCTGCGGACCATGTTTCCCCAGGCCACCAGTCGTGTTGACAAGAAGCTCTTATACAGACTGATAAGCACTGGAGCGGAATATACTCTGCGCGACATGGTTATCAACGATCCGAAATTGATTGGCACGAAAAGTGAAATCTGGCTGCGTGCTCACTCGGAGGCCGGCAGCTATCTGAAGGGACAGGTTGGGGCCGGTTCGACCGATGCGCAGCGCAAGGTAAAGGATCTCCAGATAGGCTGGCTGGATACATTGCGGGAGGCGGGCAGGACGGAGTCCCGTTTCAATACCATGTTCTTCCTTGCCGGGGACTCGCGCGAACCGGAAATGGCAGGCATCCGTGCCGCACTGTACGGCTCCTTCTTTACGCTGGTAGTGACATTTGTCCTTGCCTTCCCGATTGGGGTGATGTCCGCGATCTACCTTGAAGAATTCGCGCCGCGCGGTCGCCTCACGGATCTCATCGAGATCAATATCAATAATCTCGCAGCGGTGCCGTCCATTGTTTTTGGCTTGCTGGGGTTGGCCGTCTTCATCAACTTTTTTGAATTGCCAAGATCCGCCCCGCTGGTGGGCGGTATTGTTCTAGCGCTGATGACACTGCCTACGATTATCATTACCTCTCGAGCCGCCATACAGGCCGTAAGCCCGTCGATTCATGAAGCGGCGCTGGGTGTCGGTGCGTCCAAATTGCAGACAGTAGTACACCATGTATTACCGGTGGCCATGCCAGGTATTCTAACCGGGTTGATCATTGGCATGGCCCATGCGCTGGGTGAGACCGCGCCCCTGCTGATGATTGGAATGGTGGCCTTTATCGTGGATGTGCCCCATGGTATGACTGACCCATCGACCGTGCTGCCAGTACAAATCTATTTGTGGGCGGACAGTCCGGAACGTGGTTTTACCGAGAAGACCTCGGCGGCGATCATGGTATTGATGGGATTTCTTGTTTTGATGAATGCGTTGGCGGTCTATTTACGCAGGCGCTTCGAGCGCAAATAGGGTAACGGGCGGCGCGAGCATGCAAGGAGTTGAGGAAATGAACGTTTCAGCTACTGTAGCTGCAAAGACCAGGTCAACTGGGGAGATGGATGTGTCTGTGGACGAAAAGCAAAAGATGGATCTTCACGCAGAATTGAAGGGCTACGAGACCATTGGTACGCCATTTGTCGATAATGCCAAGATGGCCGCCCGCAATGTCAATGTATTCTACGCTGAGAAGCAGGCTATCATTGACGTGTCTCTGGATATTGGCTGCAACGAAGTGCTGGCCATGATTGGCCCTTCCGGCTGCGGCAAATCCACTTTCCTGCGTGTGATGAATCGCATGAATGACATTATTCCGATTTGCCGGGTAGAGGGTCATGTCACGCTGGATAAGGAGGACATCTACGAGAGTGAGCAGGATATCGTCATGCTGCGCGCGCGCGTCGGTATGGTGTTCCAGAAACCCAATCCGTTTCCCAAGTCCATTTATGAAAATGTTGCCTACGGCCCACGTATTCACGGGCTTGCACACAGTAAGGCCGAGATGGACGAAATTGTCGAAAAGAGCCTGCGTCGGGCCAGCCTGTTCGAGGAAGTCAAGGATCAGCTCGAAAAGCCGGGTACCGGTCTCTCGGGCGGGCAGCAGCAACGCCTCTGTATTGCCCGTGCCATCGCCGTCAGTCCCGAGGTAATCCTCATGGATGAGCCTTGTTCGGCGCTTGATCCTATCGCCTCTGCGCGAATTGAAGAACTGATCGATGAACTCAAGGAAAACTACACGATTGCCATCGTAACGCATTCCATGCAGCAGGCGGCGCGGGTCTCACAGCGCACGGCGTATTTTCATCTGGGCAAGTTGATAGAAGTCGGTAAGACCAAGGACATATTTACCAACCCCAGGCACCAGTTGACCGAAAACTATATCACGGGTCGGTTTGGCTGATGATTGAACAGGGCAATGGGCAGGGAGCGCAAGCCTTGGTCTAGCTGCCCTTACTCGACTGGTCCTTTTCAGCCCTGTCCACCTTGCTGGCAATCAACTTGGTAATCCAGTTGGAGAGCGAGCGACCATCCGCCTCTGCAAGCTTCTTCGCCTTTTTCTTCAACTCCGGATCAATCCGGATATTGATCAGCTTTGTTTTAGGCATACCAACTCATTGATCTAAGAGCAGAAATGTTAGTTTATCACAAGTATTTGTATTGTCGTCCGGATTTCTATTGTGTACTTTATGTATATACAAGAGCTAGAACATAGCCAGGGGATATACATGAATTTACGTGCAGCACAGAAAGAATTGCGAAGCCGGTCACCTCATGTGGCCATGCCGATGCTTGCATTGGAAGCGCTTGGTACTGGTTTCCCTTGGGATGGTGCTGGTCGGGTATTTCGCCTGATCCGGTTCCTCCCTGTAGGTGGATATCGCTAGAAGCATCCATCCTTTAGGTCAGCGCCCACCCCCTCTGTTACCTGCAGAGTCAGCAGCGTAATGCCGTTACAACATTTCTGCCACAACCGCGTTTTTTGTAGCCTCCAGTCATAAATCTGTCATGTTTCTCCGTTAATCTTGGCCACGGTTTACATAGGTCCGTGTCTACGCTAACTGTTTTAATTAAAGGGAAAAAACATGAAAAAATTGATGTCTGTTGCTGTTGCTTGCGCCCTTTTTGGAAGCGCTGCAGCGCATGCCCAGGTTTCGAAATCGGAAATGGCGCAGTTTAAAGCACAACTCGAGGAAATGAGTGAACGGGTTAACGCCCTGGAGGCAGAAAACCAGAAACTGCGCGCCGCCAGCCAGAATACCATCAAGACGGAAGACCTCGCCGCCACCAATGCCCAGGTGGTTTCTCTGATGAACAAGACTACAGCCTCCTCCTGGGCTGAGAAGGTGCAGTTGAAGGGCGATTACCGGTTCCGCTACGAGTATATTTCCAAGGAGGACAAGGACTCCCAGACCCGTTGGCGGATGCGGGCGCGGCCGCTTCTTGTCGCTAAACCCCAACCTGACATCGAGGTGGGCTTTGGTTTGGGCTCTGGCAGTGATGACCCGGTGTCGACCAACCAGACCTTGGGCAAGGGTAGTACAAGCAAGGATGTCTGGATTGATCTGGCCTACGCCACTTGGACAGGCGTACCAGAAACGACAATGACCCTCGGTAAGATGGTTAATCCTTACTACACCGTAGAGAAGAGCGGTCTGATTTATGACGGCGATTTTCGTCCGGAAGGTATGGCGGTGGGCTGGACCGATAAGACGTTCTTTGCCAATGCGACATACACCTGGATTGAAAGCGACTCGGCCAGTGAGGCGGCAGATGGAGACAATAGCTATGGCATACCTGCCGTTCAACTTGGTGTAAACCTTATACCCCTCGAAGGTACGACTCTGACTTTAGCCGCTGGTTACCTTGATGTTCCCACGGAAGGCAAACCGGCAATTTACGACGGCAAGTTTCAGGGCAACTCTTCTGTAACCCCTGTAGCGGATGGTCCAGCATTCTACGAGTATAACTATGAGGTAGCCAACGCGTCGGTAGCATTCGGGTTTACCGCGTTTGACCTGCCCGTTAGCCTGTATGGCGATTATATTGAAAACCAGGATGCCGATGATTATAACACTGGCTATATGGCAGGCGTCCGGCTTGGCAGCGCCAAGAAAAAGGGTCAATGGCAAGTGTTGTACCAATATGAGGAGCTTGAAGCCAATGCGACCCTGGGTGAGATGACCGACTCCGACTTCGGCGGTGGCGGCACCGACGTAAAGGGTAATGTGGTTTCCGGCCAGTACGCGCTCACCGATAACTGGTATGTCGGTAGCACGTACTATTTTGACCAGAGCCAGGGCGTGGACCTCGGTAATAACACGAGCTACGAGCGCTTTCAACTTGATACCGGCTTAAAGTACTAGCATACATTTTCAGGCGCGTTGCCTGGCAAAAGTTACCTTGGTCCATGACGGGTTGGGCCACGCTACTTGCATCGGGGTGAAGCTCCGGTACACTAGCGTGGCCCTTTTTTGTTGTATCTAAAAGGATATCGCGTCCCCTTCGTCTAGTGGTCCAGGACACTGCCCTTTCACGGCGGTAACAGGGGTTCGAACCCCCTAGGGGACGCCATTTTTGATCAAGCCCGGCACTGTTCCGGGCTTTTCGCTTTCATGGGTTGGCGCATAGAAGCCGTTGCAAGGGCAGGGCATAGCATGAGTCGTTACTGGAGTGATGTGGTCAATACACTGACACCCTATATCCCGGGTGAGCAGCCACAGCTCAAGAAACTGGTCAAACTGAACACTAACGAAAGCCCTTACCCGCCCTCGCCCAGCGTGTTACAGGCCATTGCCGCGGTCAGTGCAGACACGTTGCGCCTGTACCCTGATCCCGAATCCGTGGCGCTCAGGCAGGCTATAGCGGTGCGTAATGGCTTGCAGCCTGAGCAGGTGTTCGTCGGCAATGGCTCGGATGAGGTGATTGCACTTGCATTTTTAGCGCTGCTGAAGCACAAGCTGCCGCTCTATTTTCCCGATGTCAGTTACAGCTTCTATCCCGTGTGGTCACAGTTGTATGGCATCGCCTACACGACGATTCCCGTGGGACACGACTTCAGCATCGACCCGGCCGCCTACCCGCCGCGTAACGGCGGTATCATTATTCCCAACCCGAACGCGCCTACCGGTATGTTGATGAGTCTGGAGGCGATCCGTACCTTGCTGTGCCAGAGTCCTGACTCTGTCGTGGTCATCGATGAGGCCTATATCGATTTCGGCGGGGAGTCGGCGGTACGGTTGATCGAGGAGTTTGATAATTTATTGGTGGTACAGACGCTCTCCAAATCGAGGGCGCTGGCAGGCCTGCGTGTGGGCTTTGCTATGGGTAGCAGTGTACTGATTGAGGCGCTGGGGCGGGTGAAGAACTCCTTCAATTCCTATCCACTGGATGTGCTTGCCCAGCGCGCTGCGCTGGCTTCTATCGAGGATGAGGAATACTTCCGCAGCAGCTGCCAGCGATTGATAAGCTCGCGCGACAAGCTGTGCGCGGCGATGGCCACGATGGGGTTTGCCGTACTACCCTCCGGAGCGAATTTTATTTTTGCCAGCCACGCGCAGTATCCTGCCAGGGAGTTGTTTGCTCGTCTGCGGGAGCGGGGCATCGTGGTACGCTATTTTGATAAACCACGCATCGATAACCACCTGCGCATTTCGATAGGGACCGAAGAGGACAATGCGGCGCTGCTGGCTGCTTTTGGTGATTTACTCGGTTAAACCTTTCTTAGAATCACACTGCCAATGCTGTAGCCAGCTCCGAATGAGCACAGTACGCCGAGGTCTCCGCTTTTTAAATTCCTGCGATGTTTGTGGAAGGCGATGATCGAGCCGGCCGAGCTGGTATTGGCGTATTCATCGAGAATGGTGGGCGCTTCCTCGGCACTCGCATCGCGCCCTAGGACTCGTCGGGAGATCAGCTGGTTCATACTGAGATTGGCCTGGTGTAGCCATAGGCGCTTGAGTTGCTCGGGCGCTATGCCCAATTTTTCCAACTGATTGGAAATTTGCGCAGCGACGGCCGGACACACTTCCTTGAATACCTTGCGCCCTTCCTGCATGAACAGCTTATCCGGCGCCCCCACGCCGGACTCGTCCGCGCGGTTGAGAAAACCAAAGTTGTTGCGGATATTGTTGGAATAAATTGTTTGTAGTTTGCAGTCTACGATCACGTACTGCTCGTCACTGGTGGCCGTTGTGGCATTCTCTATGATCACCGCCGTACACACATCGCCGAAAATGAAGTGGGAGTCCCGATCGCGGAAGTTCAGGTGGCCGCTGCAGATCTCCGGGTTGACCATCAGCACGCATCTGGCGCTGCCGGTGCTCACCGCGTCACGGGCCTGCTGGATACCGAAGGTAGCAGACGAGCAGGCCACGTTCATGTCAAAGCCATACCCCTTGATACCCAGGGCGTCCTGGATTTCGATGGCCATGGCCGGATAGGGGCGCTGCAAATTGGATGCGGCTACAATGACCGCATCGATATCTGAAGCGCTCTTCCCTGCTTGCAGCATGGCTTCGCGGGCAGCAGTCACGGCCATCTCGCACTGAATGGACTGCGCCTCGTTCGGCCGCTCGGGAATGTTTGGCGCCAACCTTCTGGGATCCAGAATCCCGCCCTTATTCAGGACATAGCGCGATTTGATTCCCGAGGCCTTTTCTACAAATTCCGCAGAGGATGGCTGCATGGGTGCCACGGCCCCGGCAGCGATCTGATCTGCGTGCTCGGTGTTATAGATGTCCACGTAGGCATTGAATGACTCCACCAGTTCCTGATTGCTGATGGATTCGGGCGGGGTGTAGAGGCCAGTTCCGCTAATGACGATGTCAGGCATGGTGGATCATTCCAGTAAACAACCAAGGCAGGCCGCTGGAGCCTGGCATATAAAGGACCACTGTGACGCCTATTTAACGGGCCAGTATTGCTAACGTTGGTCCAGTGGCACGAAGTCGCGCTGTGTGTAGCCTGTATAAAGTTGCCGGGGGCGCCCGATTTTGTAGCTGCCGCTGATCATCTCGTTCCAGTGCGCTATCCAGCCCACCGTACGGCCCACTGCGAAAATCACTGTGAACATGCTGGTCGGAATGCCAATGGCCTTGAGAATGATGCCGGAGTAGAAGTCGACGTTCGGGTATAGTTTCTTCTCGATGAAATACTTATCAGACAAGGCGATCTCCTCAAGCCGTTTGGCGATCTCCAGCATTGGGTCATGCTTGATACCCAGCTCTGCCAGTACCTCGTCTGCGGCCTGCTTCATCACTTTGGCGCGCGGGTCGAAGTTTTTGTATACGCGGTGGCCGAAACCCATCAATCGGAAGGGGTCGTTCTTGTCCTTGGCGCGCGCGACAAACTCATCGATCCTGGACGCATCGCCGATTTGCTGCAGCATTTGCAGCACGGCTTCATTGGCACCGCCGTGCGATGGGCCCCAGAGCGCAGCAATCCCGGCGGCAATGCAGGCGAAGGGATTGGCCCCGGAGGAGCCAGCGAGGCGCACGGTTGACGTGGAGGCATTTTGCTCGTGGTCAGCATGCAGCAGGAAGATACGATCCATGGCATTGGCCAGCACCGGACTGATCTTGCTGGGCTCGCAGGGATTGCCAAACATCATATGCAGGAAATTCTCGGCATAGCTGAGGCGGTTATCCGGGTACATAAACGGTTGGCCGGTAGAATACTTATAGCTCATGGCTGCCAGGGTAGGCATTTTGGCGATCAGTCGAAAAGCGGCAATCTGTCGGTGATGCTCGTCGGATATTTCCAGGGAGTCGTGATAGAAGGCGGAGAGGGCACCTACCACGCCGCACATGATCGCCATTGGGTGGGCGTCGCGACGAAAACCGTTGAAAAATGTGCGGATTTGCTCATGGACCATAGTATGTCTGTGAACCGTGCCCACAAACTTCTGTTTTTGCGCTGCGGTGGGCAGTTCGCCATACAGCAGTAGATAGCAGGTCTCCAGATAGTCGGACCGCTCAGCCAGTTGATCAATGGGGTAACCTCTGTGCAGGAGTATGCCTTTGTCTCCATCGATAAAGGTAATCCGGGACTCACAGGAGGCGGTGGACACAAATCCGGGGTCGTAGGTAAACAGGCCCTTCTCTGTCAGACCAGCGACGTCGACAACATCCGGACCCAAGGTGCCGGCGTAAACCGGCAGCTCGATGGGAGCGTCGATTCCGTCGATCTTGAGAGTGGCTTTTCTGTCGCTCATGAAGAGTCCTGGGTGGAGTTTGCTCAGGGTCTCCACTATAGAGTCTCGCAGATTTTTGTCAATTGAACCGGTGAGTACTGCTCTTAAACGACATAAATGCATAGACCTTCGCTACTCGCGATCGAAGTAGATCGGCGCAAATTAATACCGGGAGAATTATGAGGACATTCGAGGTGGCAGGTTTGTATTTGCTGCTGCAAATGCCTATAATCCCACGCGTTTTATCTGTCTGGCCATAGCGTGTGGTCGACGTTATATCTGGCACCTCGCCAAACCAATTAATCGCCCGCTGGGGCGCAATTAAAGACGGTACCCAATTGTGAAAGACAAACGCCCTGTAAACCTGGACCTCGGTTCCATGCGCCTCCCTATTACCGCGTGGGCGTCCATCGCCCATCGTGCCACTGGCGTATTCCTGTTTGCCGGTATCGCAGTATTGCTATGGGCACTCGATGCCAGTCTGTCCACCCCGGAGAGTTTTGCGGCGCTGCAGGAGAGCCTTAGTAACCCCATGCTCAAGTTGGTGATCTGGGCGGTCGTATCGGGCTTGATTTACCATGCACTGGCCGGGGTCAAGCACCTGATCATGGATATGGGCATCGGTGAAACAATGGCCGGGGGCATACTTGGCGCACGTATTGTCATCGCGCTCTCCATTGTACTGATACTGATTGCGGGGGTCTGGATATGGTAACTGCGATAACCAGTATGGGGCGTTCCGGGGTCCAGGATTGGCTGATGCAGCGCGTCAGTGCTGTAATCCTGTTGGCGTACTTTCTCTATATTGGAGGTGTAGTGGCCTGCGGCATCGACTACGGCGCCTGGCAGGAATTGTTTTCCCAGACATGGATGCGCGTCTTCAGTATGTTGGCGTTGGTGTCGCTGGGCATTCACGCCTGGGTTGGCCTGTGGGTGGTGTTCACCGATTACCTGACTGAACGCATGCTGGGAGCTGTTGGGAATGTGCTGCGCCTCGTGGCACAGGTCGTGTCCGGAATCATCATGTTTGCGTATTTTGTCTGGGGCATCCAGATCTTGTGGGGTTTGTGATAATGGCTGCTCTTCGTACTATTTCATTTGACGGTGTCATCGTAGGCGGTGGCGGCGCGGGTATGCGCGCGGCCTTGCAACTGGCCCAGTCAGGTTTCAAGACGGCGGTGATTTCCAAAGTTTTCCCCACCCGCTCACATACGGTTTCTGCACAGGGTGGAATCACCTGCGCGATTGCCTCAGCAGATCCGGACGACGATTGGCGCTGGCATATGTACGACACCGTCAAGGGCTCCGACTATATCGGTGACCAGGACGCCATTGAATACATGTGCAGTGTCGGCCCCGAGGCGGTGTATGAGCTTGAGCATATGGGTTTGCCTTTTTCCCGCACGGAAGAGGGGCGTATCTACCAGCGTCCCTTCGGCGGACAGTCCAAGAACTACGGTGAGGGTGGCCAGGCTGCACGCACTTGCGCTGCGGCGGATCGCACCGGCCACGCACTGCTGCATACGCTCTATCAGGGCAATATCAAGAGCAAGACCGTGTTTTTCAATGAATGGTACGCTACCGACTTGGTGAAAAATCAGGATGGTGCTGTGGTTGGCGTCATCGCCATTTGTATGGAAACCGGTGAAACCGTCTACGTGAAATCCAAGGCTACCGTACTTGCCACTGGAGGCGCTGGGCGTATTTATGCCTCTACCACTAATGCCCATATCAATACGGGTGACGGTATTGGCATGGCGCTGCGCGCCGGCTTCCCGGTGCAGGATATCGAGATGTGGCAGTTCCACCCTACAGGCATTGCCGGAGCGGGTGTATTGGTTACAGAGGGCTGCCGGGGTGAGGGCGGCTATCTCGTCAATAAGGACGGTGAGCGCTTTATGGAGCGTTATGCTCCCAATGCCAAGGATCTGGCGGGACGTGACGTTGTGGCCCGCTCCATGGTGCGGGAGATTCTGGAGGGACGGGGCTGTGGTCCCAATGGCGATTATGTCTATCTGAAACTGGAGCACCTGGGGGAGGAGGTCCTGGAAAGTCGACTGCCAGGTATTTGCGAGCTGTCGCGAACGTTCGCCCATGCAGACCCTGTGCGCGAGCCCGTGCCGGTCGTGCCGACTTGTCACTATATGATGGGTGGTATTCCCACCAATGTGCACGGTCAGGCGCTCATCGTTGATGTCAATGGTCAGGATTCCGTTATTCCAGGCCTCTACGCCTGTGGTGAGGTAGCTTGTGTGTCTGTGCATGGCGCCAACCGCCTGGGCGGGAATTCGCTGCTGGACCTGGTGGTTTTTGGTCGTGCCTCCGGATTGTTTATTGAAAAGGCGCTGCGTGAAGGCATCGATATGCGCGACGCTTCCGAGAGCGATGTCGAACAGGCGATGTCACGCCTGAACAAGCTCAATAACTCCAGCGGAGGTGAGAATGTGGCTGACCTGCGCAAGGAACTGCAGAATATTATGCAGAACTACTTCGGCGTATTTCGTAACGGTCCATTCATGCAAGAAGGTATCCGCAAGTTGGCTGGCCTGCGCGAGCGGATAGAAAATGTGCAGTTGTCCGACAAGAGCATGGCCTACAACACCGCTCGTATTGAGGCACTTGAATTACATAATCTCTTCGAAGTAGCCGAAGCCACCGCGATAACCGCTGAAGCAAGAAAAGAGAGCCGCGGCGCCCATGCCCGTGATGATTTCGATTCCAGGGATGATGAAAACTGGTTATGTCACTCCCTGTACTTTCCTACCGACAAGCGTGTGGGGAAGCGGGCGGTAAACTTTGAACCGAAGACGGTTGCTACCTTTAAACCGAAAGCGCGTACTTATTAAGGGGCGAGAAACATGTTGCAAGTCAGTATTTATCGCTACAACCCGGAAATTGACGCAGAGCCCTACATGCAGGATGTGCAGGTTGATACTGGCGGCAAGGACTTGATGGTTCTGGATGTGATGGAGCAGATCAAAGCGCAGGACACCACGGTGGCCTATCGTCGTTCCTGTCGCGAGGGCGTGTGCGGCTCTGATGGCGTCAATATGAATGGCGTCAATGGCCTGGCCTGTATTACCCCGTTGTCCAAGACCGTCAGGAACAACAAACTGGTACTGCGACCGCTGCCCGGATTGCCGGTGATTCGCGACCTGGTAGTCGATATGAGCCTGTTCTACGCGCAGTACGAAAAGGTTCAGCCTTACTTGCAAAATGACACACCAACGCCCGCCATCGAGCGCTTGCAGTCCCCCGAGGATAGGGAAAAGCTCGACGGTTTGTACGAGTGCATTCTCTGCGCGTGTTGTTCCACGGCCTGTCCGTCTTTCTGGTGGAATCCTGATCGCTTTATTGGCCCCGCCGGTTTGTTGCAGGCATACCGCTTTCTGGCCGACTCCCGCGACACTGCCACCGAGGAACGCCTGGGTCGGCTGGATGATCCATTCAGCGTTTTTCGCTGTCATGGTATTCAGAATTGTGTCAACGTGTGCCCCAAGGGGCTTAACCCCACCCGGGCGATTGGCCATATACGCAACATGCTGTTATCACGCGCCACATAGCATTAAATTAGTGCCGTAACCTATTGAATATATTGTATTAAGTGCTACCTTTTTTATGTATATGTAACCCGGTGGTGCGGTATTTTCCCGGTAGAGAAAGACCCGACCTGCAAGCGCTGCCAAACTCACCGTGCTGCCAACCACCGACCTCGCGTCGGGGGAAGCACAGGATTTGTCGATTGAGCCTCTGGAGGGGTCCTGATGCAACATAGCTCCATGGAATCGCTCTGGCAAAGCTCCCATATTGCGGGGGGCAACGCCACCTATGTCGAAAATTTGTACGAGACCTACCTGAAAGATCCCAACGCAGTGCCGGAGCAGTGGCGCGAGTATTTTGACAAACTCCCTCTGGTAGCATCTGACATTGTCCAGATTGAAGACGTACCCCATTCGGTAATTCGCGAGCGCTTCGCCCAGATCAGCAAAATGCGCGTGCGCACCGAAGCCACAGTGCGGCACGATTCCCAGGCTACCGAGTACGAGCGCAAGCAGGTTCGCGTGGTGCAACTGATTTCCGCTTACCGCCAGCGCGGCCACCAGAAGGCGCAATTGGATCCCTTGGGTTTGGCCGAGCGCAAACCCGTTGCCGACCTTGACCTGGGCTTCCATCAGCTGTCATCCGCCGATTTCGATACGGTCTTCCAAACGGGTACTCTCCATATCGGTAAGGCGGATGCCACCCTGGGCGAAATCTACAAGGCGCTCGAAAGCACCTATTGCAGCTCGGTTGGTGCGGAGTTCATGCATATCGTCGATACCACCGAGCGCCACTGGATCATGCAGCGTATGGAGGCCGTGCGTGCAGCGCCGGACTACGGAAAAGATGTCCGATTGAATTTGTTGAACCAGCTGATCAATGCCGAGGGACTGGAAAAATCTTTGGCGTCCAAATACCCGGGAACCAAGCGTTTCGGGTTGGAAGGGGGAGAGAGTCTTATCCCCATGTTGTCGGAGATGGTGCAGCGCTGTGGTGCTTATCGCGCAAAGGAAATTGTTATGGGGATGGCCCACCGGGGCCGCCTCAATGTGCTGATCAACATTCTGGGAAAAAACCCTTCCGAGTTGTTTGCCGAGTTTGAGGGCACGGCACAGTATGAAAGTTCGGGCGACGTGAAATACCATCAGGGCTTTTCCTCCAACATAATGACCGCAGGAGGAGAATTGCACCTGGCCTTGTCCTTTAACCCGTCTCATCTGGAGATTGTGGCGCCGGTGGTGGAGGGGTCTGTTCGCGCACGGCAGGAGCGACGCCAGGATACGAAGGGCGATCTCGTAGTGCCTATAGTGCTGCACGGTGATGCGGCGTTTGCTGGCCAGGGTGTCGTGATGGAAACCTTCCAGATGTCACAGACGCGCGCTTACAAGACCGGTGGCACCATCCACATCGTGATCAACAATCAGGTGGGGTTTACTACCAATAAGCGCGAGGATGCCCGCTCAACCGAGTATTGCACTGACGTTGCGAAGATGGTCCAGGCTCCGATATTTCACGTTAACGCAGATGCTCCAGAGGCCGTGCTTTTTGTCACGCAGTTGGCCGTTGATTACCGTACCGAGTTCAAAAAAGACGTGGTAATAGACCTGATCTGTTATCGCCGTCGTGGCCATAATGAAGCCGATGAGCCTTCGGTAACACAGCCGGTGATGTACAAGAAGATTGCCAAGCATAAGACCACCCAGGAGTTGTATGCCGCAAAACTCGTTAGCGAGGGACTTATTACCGACTCCGAAGTGCAGACTCTGGTCGATCGCTACAGGGCAGCGCTGGATAGCGGTGCCCCATTGGTTAGCAGCCTGGTATCGGAGCCCAATAAGTCACTGTTTGTAGATTGGTCACCGTATCTGGGACACCACTGGACGTTGCCGTGCGATACCCGCATGGATCTGCAGGCCCTGCAGGCTTTGGCCCACACTTCCAATACTACGCCAGACGGCTTTCCGCTACAGCGCCAGGTAGCAAAAATACTGGAGGATCGGCGCAAGATGGCGGCGGGCGCTATGCCATTAAACTGGGGCTTTGCCGAGAATTTGGCCTACGCGACCCTGTTGCAGGCAGGATTCCCTGTTCGCCTGACCGGTCAGGATGTCGGAAGGGGAACGTTTTCCCACCGGCACGCTGTCTTGCACAATCAGAGGGATGGCAGCGATTACATTCCCTTGCAGCACCTAGGGGGTGAACAGGCAAACTTTGGCATTTACGACTCCCTGTTGTCTGAGGAAGCCGTGTTGGCATTTGAGTACGGTTATTCCACTACGCTGCCCCAGGGACTGGTCATCTGGGAGGCCCAGTTTGGCGATTTCGCCAACGGAGCCCAGGTGGTCATCGATCAGTTTATAACCAGCGGCGAACATAAATGGTCACGCTTGTGCGGATTAACGATGCTGCTTCCACACGGCTATGAAGGGCAGGGACCAGAGCATTCGTCCGCACGGCTGGAACGGTTTTTGCAGTTGTCTGCGGAGCACAACATCCAGGTCTGCGTCCCCACAACGCCTGCCCAGATATACCACTTGCTCCGGCGTCAGGCGATTCGTCCGCTGCGCAAGCCATTGGTGGTGTTGTCGCCCAAGAGTTTGCTGCGGCACAAGGAAGCCACATCTACTATAGAGGAGCTTGCCGAGGGTCACTTTTACAATGTTCTGGATGAAACAGATGATCTGGACAAGTCAAAAGTGCAGCGCATTATTCTCTGTAGCGGCAAGGTGTTTTACGACCTGCGCGCAGTCAGGCGTGAGCGAGGGCTGGAACATATTGCGATTCTGCGACTGGAGCAGCTGTATCCTTTTCCCGAGGCTGAGCTCCACGAGATACTGACTCGCTCGTACCCCAATATAGTGGATGCAGTATGGTGCCAGGAGTGTCCCATGAACCAGGGTGCCTGGTATGGTAGTCAGCACCATATACGACGCGTGATCCAGCGCCACAAGGTGGATGTGTATTTGCGTTATGTGGGCCGGGACTCTTCTGCTGCACCGGCTGCAGGTTATATGGCGTTGCATGTTGAGCAGATGCAAAAATTTATTAATGAAGCCCTCGGTGAAATGCCCTGGGGTTATTAGTGTCAACAAGCAGTTCTTAAAGGAATCGAAATGGGTATTGAAATAAAGGCGCCTGCCTTTCCCGAATCCATCGCTGATGGCGAAGTGGCTGCGTGGCACAAGTCTGAAGGTGAAGCAGTGTCTCGTGATGAACTGATCGTCGAGATCGAAACTGATAAGGTTGTATTGGAGGTGGTGGCACCTGCAGATGGCGTCATCTCCAAGATTTATGCCAAGGAAGGGGACACCGTACACAGTGAACAATTGCTAGCGGAAATTGAGCAAGGTGCAGCTAAAGCTGTGGCATCCAAGGCTGCTGTAACAACGGCCGCAGCAATGGTCAAGGACACTGTAGCGTCGGAGCTGATGGGGCCCGCAGCCCGTCAATTGGTTGAAGAGCACAAGCTGGATATCAGCGCAATTCCCGGTAGCGGAAAGAACGGACGTATCAGCAAGGAAGATATTCTCAATTTTATGAATGCGCGTGATGCATTGCGCAAAGGCGTCCCGATGCCGCCATCCAGTCTCCGCAGCCGTTGTGGAAAAAATGCCGGTTGGTCCATCCAGCGAGCGGGTGGAGAGGCGAGTCCCCATGACACGCATGCGCGCCAGAATCGCCGAGCGACTGCTCAACGCAACACATGAAACAGCGATGCTCAGTACGTTTAATGAGGTTAATATGGCGCCAGTGATGGCCCTGCGCAGCAAGTATAAGGACCAGTTTGAAAAGACGCATAACGGAACCCGTCTTGGATTCATGGGATTTTTTGTAAAGGCTGCTTGTGAGGCATTGAAGAGATTTCCTGCCGTAAATGCCTCCATTGATGGCAATGATGTTGTCTACCACGGCTATCAGGATATCGGCGTGGCGGTTTCTACCGAGGGTGGTCTCGTGGTCCCCGTGATGCGCGACGCTGATTTCATGAGTCTGGCAGATATTGAGGCTGCTATCGCCGACATGGGGCAGCGGGCCAAAGACAATAAGTTGACCATAGAGGACATGACCGGCGGTACCTTTACTGTGACCAATGGCGGTGTATTCGGCTCACTGTTGTCGACACCTATTCTCAATCCGCCGCAGACAGGTATTCTGGGTATGCACAAGATTCAGGATCGCCCTATGGCTGTTAATGGCCAGGTGGTGATTCTGCCCATGATGTACCTGGCGCTGACCTATGACCACCGTCTCATTGATGGTAAGACTGCGGTACAGTTTCTGGTGGCAATCAAAGACCTGATAGAAGATCCTGCCAGGATACTTTTGCAGCTGTAAGCACCGATGATAATGCTGGCGAATCCACATACTTTGCAAATGGGCTCCCTTCTTTCGCGAACCAACTTTTCTTGGGAATGACGATGGCTGATAAATATGATGTAGTGGTAATCGGATCTGGCCCTGCAGGCTATGTAGCGGCGATCAAAGCGGCGCAACTAGGTTTCAGGACGGCGTGTATAGAACAGTGGCTGGATGACAAGGACAAGGTCCAGTTGGGTGGCACCTGCCTCAATGTCGGTTGTATTCCCTCCAAGGCATTACTCGACAGCAGTTACAAATTTGCTGAGGTACGAGACAGTTTGGCTGTTCACGGCATCTCAGTGAAAGATGCGCAGCTCAATGTGCCCGCTATGTTAGACCGCAAAGACAAGATAATCCTGCAACTGACAGGCGGGATCGCTGGTTTGTTCAAACACAATGGTGTTACCGCCATCTCGGGTAAGGGCAAGGTGTTGGCTGGCGCGAAAGTTGAAGTGACTGACCACAAAGGCGCCGTGCAGGTGCTGGAGGCGAGCAATGTCATCATCGCAGCGGGTTCGGTGCCCATCAGTATCCCTCCCGCACCGATAGACAACGAATATATTATCGATTCCACCGGAGCCCTTAAACTGTCCGCAGTCCCGCGTCGACTTGGTGTCATTGGTGCCGGTGTTATTGGTTTGGAGTTGGGCAGTGTGTGGCGTCGCCTCGGGTCAGAGGTTGTGATGCTGGAAGCGCTGGACGAGTTTTTGCCGATGATGGATATGCAAATTGCCAAGGAAGCGGGCAATATTTTCAAGAAACAGGGACTGGATATACGCCTCGGTGCACGGGTAACCAGGGCTGTAGTCAAGAACGGCAGCGTGGAAGTAACCTACTCGAGCGCCGATGGAGAGCACACGGAGTGCTTTGACAAGTTGATCGTGGCAGTAGGGCGCAGACCGAGCTCAGAGGGTCTGTTCGCGTCCGACAGCGGCGTTACGCTGGACGAGCGCGGCTTCATTTACGTCAATGATAATTGCGAAACCGAAGCACCACATATTTACGCTGTAGGTGATATAGTGCGCGGCCCGATGTTGGCGCACAAGGGTTCGGAGGAAGGTATCATGGTAGTCGAGCGGATTGCGGGTAAGCAGGCCCAACTGAACTATGATTGTATTCCCTCAGTTATCTATACCCATCCGGAAATCGCGGCTGTGGGTAAAACTGAGCAGGAACTGAAAGCGGATGGTGTCGAATACAAAACCGGAGTGTTTCCCTTCGCAGCCAGTGGCAGGGCGCTGGCAGCCGATGATCCGGATGGTATGGTAAAACTGATTGTCGATGCGGAAACGGACCGTATTCTGGGCTGTCATATCGTGGGCGCCTCGGCAGCGGATTTGGTTCAGCAGGTAGTTATTGCCATGGAGTTTGGATCCAGCGCCGAGGACCTGGCGTTGACGGTGTTCGCTCATCCAACCTTGTCCGAAGCGGTGCACGAAGCAGCATTGGCGGTGGATGGTCATGCCATTCACATTGCCAATCGGAAAAAGCGATAGAAAAATTTGTCCGGGCGCGTACAACAGAATAAATTGCCGACGCGTACGGATACTCACGGGCTCATTTGGTGTTGCTGTAGTAGTTGTTGTAGTAGCCGAATAGCCTTAATCATAGGCAGTTAGAAAATGACAACAGGATAGAACATGAATCTTCATGAGTATCAGGGCAAGCAGCTGTTTGCCGAATATGGTTTGCCGGTGTCCAAAGGATATGCTGTGGATACACCGGAGGAAGCAGCTGCCGCTGCGGATAAGATCGGCGGAGATATGTGGGTGGTCAAGGCCCAGGTACACGCGGGCGGACGAGGTAAGGCCGGTGGCGTCAAACTGGTCAAGAGCAAAGCTGAAATCGAGGCATTTGCCAGGCAGTGGTTGGGCAAAAGACTGGTGACTTACCAGACCGATGAAAGTGGCCAGCCGGTCAACAAGATACTGGTGGAAACCTGTACCGATATTGCCGAGGAATTGTATCTTGGCGCAGTAGTGGATCGCGCTTCACGCCGCATCGTGTTCATGGCATCGACCGAAGGTGGCGTAGAGATCGAGAAAGTAGCAGAGGATACTCCAGAGAAAATTTTGCGGGCAACTATTGACCCGCTGGTGGGTCCACAGCCTTACCAGGGCCGTGAGTTGGCCTTCAAGCTGGGCCTGTCAGGTGACCAGATCAAACAGTTCGTGAAAATTTTTATGGGGCTGGGACAGTTGTTTATCGATAAGGACCTGGCACTGATTGAAGTCAACCCGCTAGTTATCACTGAACAGGGCAATCTGCACTGCCTTGATGCCAAGATAGGCGTCGATAGCAATGCACTTTACCGGCAACCAACGCTGCGTGCGATGCATGATCCCAGCCAGGACGATGAACGCGAGGTACATGCGGCCAAGTGGGAGCTGAATTACGTGGCTCTCGATGGCAATATCGGTTGTATGGTCAACGGCGCTGGACTGGCTATGGGAACGATGGATATCGTGGCCTTGCATGGCGGCTTCCCCGCCAACTTCCTTGATGTGGGCGGCGGCGCGACCAAGGAGCGTGTCTCGGAGGCATTCAAGATCATCCTGTCCGACGATAAGGTAAAGGCCGTGCTGATTAATATTTTCGGTGGCATCGTGCGCTGTGACCTCATAGCGGAGGGCGTCATCGGTGCGGTAGAGGAAATCGGTGTCAAAGTACCTGTGGTCGTGCGCCTGGAAGGCAACAACGCGGAATTGGGACAAAAAGTGTTGGCTGACAGCGGTTTGAATATTATCGCTGCGACCAGCCTTACGGACGCCGCCCAACAAGCAGTGAAAGCAGCGGGAGGAGTCGCGTAATGAGCATTCTTATCGACAAGAACACCAAGGTTATTTGCCAGGGTTTCACCGGCTCCCAGGGCACCTTTCATTCAGAACAGGCAATTGCCTACGGTACAAAAATGGTCGGTGGTGTAACCCCCGGCAAAGGCGGCCAGGAACACCTCGGTCTGCCGGTATTCAACACTGTAGCCGAGGCGGTAGCAGCGACTGGCGCAGAGGCTTCGGTCATCTATGTACCCGCGCCTTTTTGCAAGGACTCCATCCTGGAGGCCGCCAATAGCGGTATCAAACTGATTGTGTGCATCACGGAAGGCATTCCGACTCTGGATATGCTGGACGTCAAGGTGAAGTGTGATGAACTTGGCGTGCGTCTCATCGGACCCAATTGTCCGGGCGTGATTACTCCCGGGGAGTGCAAGATCGGCATCATGCCCGGCCATATTCACCTGCCTGGCAAGGTCGGCATTGTGTCCCGCTCGGGTACCCTCACGTATGAAGCCGTCAAACAAACCACGGACGCCGGTTTCGGCCAGTCCACCTGTGTCGGTATCGGTGGTGATCCGATTCCGGGCTCTACGTTCATCGATATCCTGAAGCTGTTCCAGAACGATCCTGCTACCCAGGCAATCGTGATGATTGGCGAGATCGGTGGTACCGCCGAAGAAGAAGCAGCGGCCTATATCAAGGCCAATGTCACCAAGCCGGTGGTGTCCTATATTGCCGGTGTCACCGCGCCGAAGGGCAAGCGTATGGGTCATGCAGGCGCGATTATCTCCGGAGGCAAGGGCACGGCTGATGAGAAGTTTGCCGCGCTGGAGGACGCCGGAGTCAAGACCGTTCGCAGTCTGGCGGATATTGGTACGGCGCTGGCCGAGGTTACTGGCTGGTAAGTCCTCGCTGGTTGTTGAACCTAAAGGGCTCATCGGAAGATGGGCCTTTTTTTTGGATTTCAAAATCTTACTCTGCCATCCGTCCACTTGGGGGATAGCAGCCTGCCTGGTCAAACAGCTCATTCCCTTATCAGCGGCCGTGTGCGCGCAACGGCCCCATGAATTTCTACCGTATTACTTGAAATTACACCTGCGCATCCCCATATCGTATCGAGCAAACAATTCCCAAAATATCAACAAGTTATATTATGAGGCTGCCATGACCGCTGATGTAAAAAAAGAGACTCTGGGTTTTCAGACCGAGGCGAAGCAACTGCTTCACCTGATGATTCACTCCCTGTACAGCAACAAGGAAATTTTCCTGCGCGAACTGATCTCCAACGCCAGCGATGCCATCGACAAGTTGCGCTTCGCTTCGCTGGCAGATGAATCACTACTGGAGGGGCAGGGTGATTACGAGATACGTGTGGCATTGGATAAGAAGGCCAACACTATCACTATCAGTGACAACGGCATTGGCATGAATCGGGACGAAGTGATCGAAAACCTCGGCACTATCGCCAAGTCCGGTACCGCATCCTTTCTGGAGAGCCTTACCGGCGATGAACGCAAGGATTCGCAACTGATCGGCCAGTTCGGTGTCGGGTTTTACTCCGGATTCATCGTTGCTGATCGTGTTGAAGTGCATACTCGAAAAGCCGGTGAGCCGGCGCAAGCGGGAGTGTTGTGGGAATCCCACGGCGAAGCGGAGTTTTCCATCGAACCCCGCCCCCGTGATTCGCGCGGTACGAGCATTACGCTGTTCCTCAAAAAGGACTGTAAAGAATTCGCTGACGACTGGCGCGTGCGCAGCGTGATCAGAAAGTACTCAGATCATATATCGGTTCCTGTGCTGATGGCCAAACCAGCACCGGCCGCGACTGACGGTGATGAAAAGCCATCGAAAAAAAGCACTGATGTTGAATTTGAGGCCGTCAACGAAGCCACCGCTCTTTGGATGCGTCCTCGCACCGACGTCAGTGATGAGGAGTACAACGCATTTTACAAGCACGTCTCCCACGATTTTGAGGATCCACTCACCTGGAGCCACAACAAAGTGGAAGGCAAGCTTGAATATACCAGCCTGTTGTATATACCGGCGAGAGCGCCCTTTGACCTGTGGAATCGTGAGATGTCCCGGGGACTAAAACTCTACGTACAGCGCACTTTCATCATGGATGAGGCAGAACAGTTCCTGCCGCTCTATCTGCGGTTTGTCAAAGGAGTCGTCGATTCCAATGACCTGTCCCTGAATGTGTCTCGGGAAATTCTGCAGAAGGATCCTGCGGTAGACGCCATGCGCAATGCGCTGACCAAGCGTGTACTGGACATGCTGGGAAAGATGGCAAAAGAGAAGAAGGGTGATAAGTATGCCACGTTCTGGAAGCAATTCGGGACCGTGCTCAAGGAAGGTCCCGCAGAGGACGTAGCGAACCAGGAAAAAATCGCCAAGCTGCTGCGTTTTAGCACAACGCACACCGATGCTGAAGAGCAGGACCAGTCTCTGCAAGACTACGTATCGCGTATGCAGGAGAAGCAGGACAAGATCTACTATGTGGTGGCTGAGAATTTCAATACGGCCAAGAAGAGCCCGCACTTGGAAGTGTTTCGCAAAAAGGGCATCGAAGTTCTGCTCCTGTCGGATCGTGTTGATGATTGGCTGATGAATCACCTGCGGGAGTTCGATGGCAAGCAGTTTCAGGATGTAGCGCGCGGCACACTCGATATAGCTGGCGCGTCGCAGGAGGAAAAAGAACAGCAGGAGAAATTGGCTAAGGACGCCGAGGCATTGGTAACGCGTATCGCTAAAGCGCTGGATCAGGAGGTCAGCGAGGTGCGCGCGACTGCACGTCTGACTGATTCAGTGGCCTGCCTGGTGGTCGGTGACTATGACATGGGCTCCCAGATGCGCCGCATCATGGAGGCCGCAGGGCAGACAGTGCCTGCCAGTAAGCCAATATTGGAAATCAATCCAATGCACCCGCTTGCCGTGATGCTTGACGAGGAGTCGGATGAGGAAAGGTTTGAGAGTCTGGCCCATATTGTCTTTGACCAGGCAACCCTCGCTGAAGGTGGCCAGCTGGATGATCCGGCTGCTTATGTATCCAGGCTGAACAAATTGTTAGTGGAGCTGCGGCAGGCCAGCTAGGCTGCTGGCGTATTTGCCAGTCTCGCGCCCGCAATTTTATCAGTCCATGCTAGAAATTCTGGGAATGGCCGGTGTCGGTGCTATGATGCATACCGAGCAGGCTGTTGCTGTGGAATTTGTACTGCAATGATTTTGACTATCTGGAGACACGGCGCGGCTGAAGAGGGGGCGAATGATCCGCTGCGTAAGTTGACCGGTGCCGGTCGCGATGATGTAGGTTTTGGTAGTCACCGATTTCATGAAGCTTGTATAGCCAGCAATGTTCCACATCCGCAGACGATTCTGCACAGCCCCTTGGTGCGAACGTCGCAGACGGCAGAAATTATTGCCGCAGCGTTTACACATGCCAGTGTGACAGCAGTGCAGGCTTTGCACTCGGGCAGTAGGGTGGCTGCAGTTCATGAGGCGGTCTCCTCGTTTATCGACTTCGGATATCAACAACAGCATATGCTGTTAGTATCGCATCAGCCGCTAGTGTCACACCTTGTTGAGCACTATCTCGCAGGAGGAGTTAGCGTGCCATTTCTCGCCCCGGGTGGGCTGGTAACTCTTTCTATGGAGCGTCTCGCACCGGCTTGCGGCAGGTTACTGTTCTGGTCATTTCCCCCCGAATATGAGGCGGGCTGGTAATGAGTGAGTACGACGCGCTGCGCTCGGCCGTGTCATTGCAATGGCAGGTCAACAACCTGCAACTGGCGGGCCTGTCATGGGGCCAACCTGGAGAGAAACCACTGCTGGCGCTTCACGGCTGGTTGGATAACGCCGCCAGTTTTGCTTGTTTGGCACCGTTGTTAGCTGGCTATTATGTCGTAGCTGTGGACCTTACCGGGCATGGCCAGAGCGCCCGTCGTTCGGCCGATGCCAGCTACCAGATTTGGGATGACCTGCCAGAAATTCTCGGGGTACTTGAAGCGCTGGGCTGGGACACATTCGATCTTCTGGGGCATTCGCGCGGCGCCATCATTGCCACTTTACTTGCCAGCACTTTCCCTGAACGTGTGCATCATCTGGTGTTGCTGGATGCGGTCTCTCCGGAGGCGGTCGCCCAAGGGGAGTTCCCGATGCAGTTGCGTAAAGCACTGCAAGACAAGCCATCGCTGCTCACCCGGCCCAATCGCGTTTTCTCGAGTATCGACGAGGCAGTCGCTTCCAGGACGGGTCGCGGTTTAGCGGCAGCCGCTGCCAGACTGCTGGTAGAACGCAATCTGCGTGTTTGTTCGCAGGGCGTCACCTGGACTACGGATCCAAGGCTGCGTGGTGCTTCCGCGGTCAAGTTGACAAAGGCACAGAGTCGCGCGGTTTTGAATGCGCTAAGTATGCCCACCCTGCTGATGCTGGCCAGGGCGACCTCGGCGCGGGCGCCACAAGTACTTGAGCAGGCACAACGTTGTATCGAAGGACTTACCGTGCATACTATAGATGGAGGCCACCATTTCCACATGGAGCCGTGTGTCAGTGAAGTGGCGCTGCGAATGCAGCGATTTTTAGCGGACATAGAAACACATGAACACGCATGATCTTACGTAATCTCGTCAGGTTTATCCTGATCCCGGTATTCGGTTTGCTTGCCATTCCGTGCAGCCTCGTCAGTGGCGCCTCGCCAGGGCCCCTGGCACTATTGGAACAGCTTGATGCCTACCCGCACGCCAGACAGATTGCGTTCTCGAGACAGGCGGTGCTTGATCACGAGATTGGGTTGGGGGCCATACAGAAAGTGCAGGGAGAATGGCGTTTCAAACACAGTGAACGGCTCAGCGGGACCCTTGTCAGCTACACCTGGCAAATACTGGACGGTTTTACCTCAGCCCAGGTAATGGACAATTTGCTGGAACTCGTCGCAAAAGAGGAGGGCGCCAGTCTACTCTTCTCCTGCCAGGGCCGCGCCTGCGGTCAGGGCGCACAATGGGCCAATCGCGTGTTCCATGAGTCGGTACTTTATGGCAGGGAGGATTTGCAGCGTTATCGGGTGTATGCCATACAAGGCGAGGAGACTTACCGCCTCGTTGCCTACAGTGCTGAACGCACCGAAGATCGGCAATATCTGCATGTGGATTTGTTACAGATTGCGAAGTAGCATAGAAGCCCTGAGCGGGGCGATTTTTCCATCACATTTGCAACAGTGAGAGAAACTCATCACGGGTTTTTTGCTCGCTACGGAAGGTACCTAGCATTGCCGATGTTTTCATCGAAGAGTTCTGTTTTGCTACGCCACGCATCATCATGCACATATGCTGTGCTTCAATTATCACACCCACTCCCTCTGCGTGGGTTACTGTCATAACGGTCTCGGCGATCTGGGCTGTGAGCGACTCCTGTATCTGCAGGCGCCTCGCGAATACGTCGACAATGCGAGCAATTTTCGATAGCCCGAGCACCTTTCCAGTAGGTATATAGGCCACATGGCACTTACCAATAAACGGTAGCAAGTGGTGTTCACACAGTGAGTACAACTCTATATCCTGCACCAGGATCATCTCACTGGAGTCAGAGGGGAAAAGAGCGTCATTGACCACGTCATCAACCGACTGTGCATAACCCTGGGTTAGGAATTCAAAGGCCTTGGCCGCACGCTTGGGAGTGTCCAATAGCCCCGGCCGACTGATGTCTTCACCTATTGACTCGATTATTTTTGCCCAGTGCTCTTCCAAAGGCACACCTCCGTAACGGTCTTGATGAAGCGGTTAGCGAGATACTGATAGTAACAATCGGTCGCAGGCAAGGCAAACCGCCTTGCGCTGGCAGCTTTGCTGTAAAACCTCGCACAGAATCGGTTACACTTGTGCCGTGACTCCCAGTGAATCCTTTAACAATCATCCAAAAACTGTAGGGCAAGCCCTACAGTACTGTAGTGACGCATTGGAAAACAGTGATGTCTTCTTTGGTCATGGCACCGATAACGCATGGGACGAGGCCGTGCAAATGGTGCTGGCGATCGCTGACCTGCCCATTGACTCCGGTGACGGTGTATTGCCTCAGCCTTTGGGCGATCAGGCACTGGTGCGACTACAGGATCTGATGCGTCGGCGTATCAATGAACATCTGCCTCTGCCCTATTTATTGGGTCGAGCCTGGTTCGCCGGCCTGGAGTTTCGCTGTGACCCGCGTGCCATCATTCCCCGCTCCCCCATCGCTGAACTTATCCTGAGCGGGTTTCAGCCCTGGTATGCTGGGTCTGGCCCAACACGTTTACTGGACTTGTGCTGTGGTGGCGGTTGTATCGGCCTGGCCGTTGCCCACTACTTTCCCGATACCCATGTCGACTTGCTGGATATAGACAGCGCGGCACTGGACCTGGCGCGCGAGAACGCCACATTGCTTGGCCTTGAAGACCGGACCACTATCATCGAATCGAATCTATTCGAGGCATTGGCTGACGTGCGCTATGACCTTATTGTGAGTAATCCACCGTATGTTGACGCCGCGGATCTTGCGGCCATGCCTGCAGAGTTTTGCCATGAACCGGAACGCGCGCTCGGCTGTGGTGTTGATGGTCTGGATTTGACCCGTCGCATATTGGCTGCAGCGGCATCATTTCTTCGACCTGATGGCTTGCTCATCGTTGAGGTGGGTAACAGTTGGACCGCGCTTGAAGAAGCCTATCCCAGCGTGCCGTTTACCTGGGTAGAGTTCGAACACGGTGGGGAAGGAGTGTTCACGCTGACCGCGCAGGAGCTACAAGAATACCGCACAAGCTTCTGTTAATAAGCTTATAATAACGCGCTTTCGTACGAGGACTTACGAGAACACTATGGCGGGGAATTCGATCGGCAAACTATTTACGGTGACCAGCTTCGGGGAGAGCCATGGTCCGGCACTGGGCTGCGTCGTTGACGGCTGCCCGCCGGGTTTGGCACTGGACGCCTCCGATATGCAACACGACCTGGATCGGCGCAAACCCGGCACGTCCCGCTTTACCACGCAGCGCCGGGAGGCGGATGAAGTACGTATTTTGTCCGGCGTATTTGAGGGTGTCACAACCGGGACGCCGATTGGCTTGATGATTGAAAATACCGACCAGCGTTCCAAGGATTACTCCGACATCAAGGACAGCTTTCGTCCGGCCCATGCGGACTATACCTACAACCAGAAATATGGTTTCAGGGATTACCGCGGCGGCGGTCGATCCTCTGCCCGCGAGACTGCGATGCGGGTCGCCGCTGGCGCTATTGCCAAGAAGTACCTCTCCTTGCGTTATGGCATAGAAATCCGCGGATATCTGGCGCAGTTGGGTCCCATCGTGGCACAACAGGTGGACTGGGATGTGGTTGAAACCAATCCCTTCTTTTGCCCTGACCCGGACAAAGTGCCCGAAATGGAAGCGTTTATGGCAGCACTTATCAAGAGCGGCGATTCCATAGGCGCCCGCATCAATGTGGTGGCCAGTGGTGTCATGCCCGGGTTGGGCGAGCCGGTCTTTGATCGCCTTGACGCCGATATCGCCAGCGCCATGATGGGCATCAATGCCGTCAAGGGCGTGGAAATAGGTGCAGGATTTGCTGCCGTCGAGCAGTATGGCAGCGAACATCGGGATCTGCTGACCCCCGAGGGTTTTGTTGGCAACAACGCGGGTGGCATACTTGGCGGTATTAGCAGTGGACAGGGTATTACGGTCAGCCTGGCCCTTAAACCCACCTCGAGCATACGCCTACCGGGGGCTACTGTAGACGTCAATGGCAAGGCGATGCAGGTGGTGACCCATGGACGCCACGATCCCTGTGTGGGCATTCGAGCCACACCTATCGCCGAGGCGATGCTCGCTATCGTGCTGATGGATCACGTGTTGCGTCACCGGGCACAGAATATGGATGTGCAATGCGCGACACCGGTGCTGCCAGCTGCAGCTCCTGACGGAAAAACGTCCTGACGTTTCACCACTGCTGTGAGTAAGCTTTGCCGCGCTGATTGGAGGCAGCGATCCGTCTATTCCAGGTCAATTTCCAGAGTCATGTGATTGGCAATTTCATCCAGTGTATCGGCGAGGTCGTCCATATCAGTCGCCTCGGGTATCCATGCATCAATATGCGCGCTGAAAAGCATTTCAGCGCTCATGGGGGCACTGATCACCTGGCTATCCATTTCAAGTACGTTGACCTGACGCTGCGCCAGGGCGCGGGAGATCTCCCGCACGATGCCGGGCCGGTCTGGCCCCAATACCGTGAGTGTGATGTCGCGACCTGGAACTGGCGGTGGCTTATCACCAGTGGCCGTTACTCGAACACTGAGGCCGCTAGCGGCTAAGGCACTTAGGTCGGTTTCCAGAGCAGGACCCGTATCTACCGGCAGCGATACCCTAATCAATCCAGCGAATTTTCCGCCGAGTTGGGAGAGTCTGCTTTCATGCCAGTTGCCGCCGTTGCTTTCAATAACTTGGGATAGTTGTTCAACAAGTCCAGGCCGGTCATCACCGATGAAGGTGATGATGTAGGAAGTTTCCATTATTTTCACTCCACATTCGCAGACTCAAACCGTATATTAGCGCGCAACGGCCCTTACCAGAAGGAGCAGAGCAGGAACATGGCACAATTTATCGCGGTGCCCCCCCAGCGTTTGCAGGCCGATGTACTGCAGGCACTACTGGAAGAGTTCGCCACCAGGGATGGGACCGATTACGGTGAGCGCGAGCAGAGTCTTAAAGAGAAGGTCGAAAGATTGCAGCGCCAACTGCGTGCGGGTGAACTGCATATTCTGTACGACGTCGATTGTGAACAGTGGGACCTGGTGCCACGCGCACAGGCAGAACTGTTGCTCAACAGCTGATATTATCCGCCCATGTCGATAATACCTGATCATATACTGGACGCTACTGGCCTGCTTTGCCCGGAACCTGTGATGTTACTGCACAATCGAATTCGCGACATTGCCGCAGGCGAAACTCTGCAGGTAAAGGCAACAGATCCCTCCACGGAGCGGGATATCCCTCGTTTTTGTATCTTTCTGGGACATGAACTGCTGCAACATGACCGTGTTGGCGACCAGTACCATTATTTATTGCGCAAACAGGAGTCCCGATGATGGGCTCTGCAGAGATAGAGCCCTTGTCCGCAACGCAGTGGTTTCATCCTGCGCGTGTAGAGCGCGTATTTAACGACTGTTTTGCTGACAGTTGCAACACGCGACTGCTCGGTGGTGCCGCCGAACCCTTCTATCAGCCAGCGCACATGTCTGGCGCTTACCATGCCCTCTACTACCGGGGTGATTACTTTGCCAGTGCACTGCATGAAGTTGCTCACTGGTGCATCGCCGGAGCACAGCGCAGGCAACAAGTTGATTTTGGTTACTGGTATACACCTGAAGGTCGCAGCGTCGAACAGCAATGTGCCTTTGAAGCGGTGGAGCGCAAGCCACAGGCCCTCGAATGGTTCTTTTCCCAGGCCTGCGCGTACCGCTTTCAGGTGAGTCCGGATAATCCGGATCTCGCCAGCGCAGGCGTGCTCGATATTACGGCGTTTCAATGCAGAGTACTGGAGCAGGCTCTGGCCTGGCAGAATCTGGGTTTACCGACGAGGGCCGCTGTGTTTTATGCCGCACTGTGCCGCGAATTTGGCACAGCCATACCGGCCGCTCAACTGAGCTTTACTCTGGCACAGCTCGGCTAATGAGCAGCACGGTAGAGCAGCCTGCAACATGAGTCTTACTATTCTGGCCGATGAGAATATCCCCGCAGTCGAACATTATCTGGGTGCAATAGGGCGTGTGCAGTGCGTCAACGGGCGCAATCTTCAGCGGGCACAGTTGGAGTCTGTAGACGTGCTGCTGGTCAGATCGGTGACCCGTGTGGATGCAACGCTGCTAGATGGTTGCCCGGTCAAATTTGTGGGTACAGCAACCAGTGGCTTTGATCATATCGATCGGGGGTATCTGGATGAGCGCGGTATAGCGTTTGCCTATGCGCCCGGTTCCAACGCCAATTCAGTGGTCGAATATGTGCTGGCCGCTATCGCCTCTGTCGGCGACAAACTGGAGCAGTTGCTGGCGGGGGGCATCGTTGGCATTATCGGCTATGGGATTATCGGCAAGACGGTAGCCGCACGTCTCGCTGCGCTGGGTATCCGTTACCGGATTTACGATCCATGGCTGGACCAGAAATTAGTCCCCCACGTCGGGGATATCGATGCGGTCCTCGACTGTGATGTAGTCACCCTGCACCCCGAACTGACCACGGCGCGGCCCTGGCCAAGTTATCACCTGCTCGGTGTTGCGCAACTGCAGCGCCTGCGCCCCGATGCGCTCCTGATCAATGCCAGCCGTGGGGCGGTCGTAGATAACGTGGCCCTGCTGGCGCAACTGGATAGGGGGCGAGGACCCTTCACCGTTCTGGATGTGTGGGAAGGTGAGCCAGACATCATGGTCGCCCTGTTGCAGCGAGTGACGCTGGGTACCGCTCACATCGCCGGCTATAGTCTGGACGGTAAGTTGCTGGCTACGCGCATGTTGAGTGAGGCTGTTACAGCTGGCCTGAAGCTATTGCCGCCGCCCACGGGGAGCCCTGCGGGACAGGCCGCCATACTGCCAATTGCGAATTCCTTGTCGGGTGCCGGACTGGTCCGGTATCTCGTGCAGTCCCGCTATGACATTCACCGGGATGATGCACTTCTGCGCCAGGCCCTGCTAGTTGACGAGCCCGGTCCCGATCGAGGGCACGGTTTTGACCTGCTGCGCAAATCCTACCGTGAGCGCCGCGAACTGGCAGGTTCGCGGATAAGTGGGGCATTGCAGCCCGAGCAACTGAACCTGGTGTGTGCCCTGGGTTGCGTCCCCGATCCCCAGGGGAACACCGCATGAGTGCTGTACTGCACATTGGCCTGGTGGTCAACCCGCTGGCCGGGCTGGGGGGTAGTCTGGCGCTGAAGGGCAGTGATAGTGTGCAGATGCGCGATCTGGCGGCGCAGTTACTTCCTGAGCAGCGGCAGCGCGCCCAGGAACGCACGGTACGGGCCCTTCGCGTGCTGAGTGACTCTGCCGCGCTGGTCCGCTTTTCCTGTTGGGCGGGTGACATGGGAGAGTCAGCTCTACAGGAACTTGATTTCGATACGCAGGTACTGGGTAGTGTGCGAGGTGGACTGACCACCGCCCTTGATACTCGTATGGCAGCTGAACAGTTGTATGCGGCGGGAGTAGATATTCTTCTATTTGCCGGCGGCGATGGTACCGCTCGCGATCTTTACGATGTCGTGGGCGTACGCTGCCCCGTGCTTGGCATTCCTGCAGGGGTAAAAATGCACTCCGGTGTCTTTGCTGTGTCTCCGGAAGCAGCCGGAGAATTGCTGCGACGGCTTGCTCGGGGTGGGCTGGTCGGTGTGAGGGCCCAGCAAGTCCGGGACATTGATGAAGAGGCGTTCCGCCACAATGTAGTACACAGTCGCTTCTATGGTGAGTTACGGGTGCCCAGCGCAGGGCATTTCCTGCAACATACCAAGGTCGGTGGGCGCGAGGATCCGCAACTGATCGCCGCTGATATCGCTGCCTGGCAGGTAGAAACTATCCAGAGCGGACACACCTACCTGATTGGCCCCGGTTCGACCACGGCAGGCATCATGCATGAACTGAACCTGCCCAATACGCTGTTGGGCGTTGATGTGGTACGCGATGGCAAGCTATTGGCGGCGGACGCAGACGAGGGCTGCCTGATGCAACTGCTCGCGGACGCGCCGGGCCCCGCGCATATACTGGTCACGGTCATCGGCGGGCAGGGCCATCTCTTTGGACGCGGCAACCAGCAGTTTTCTCCCGCGGTAATTCGCGCTGTGGGTCTGGATAACATACTGATTGTTGCAGCGAAAACGAAAATCGCAGAACTGGATGGTCGCCCCCTGTTGGTGGATACGAACGATGTGGAACTGGACCGGGCGCTGTGTGGGTTGCGCACCGTTACTACCGGCTATGACGATCATGTGCTCTATCGCGTCGCTACGATGTAGGGTGTAGGCTACGATTTTGGAGAATTTCAGCGAGGACTGTGCAATGAACGACGATGAAATCTGGCGTGACAAACTGACTCCACAGGAGTTTCACGTCTGTCGCGAAAAAGGGACGGAGCGGCCCTTTAGCGGCGAATACTGGGATTGTACGAAAGACGGTGTTTACCGGTGTCGATGCTGCGGCGAGCGACTGTTTAGATCGGAAAGCAAATTTGACGCAGGTTGTGGCTGGCCCAGCTTTTTTGCGCCGGCAGATGATGAGGTCATCAAGGAAGTGCAGGATCGCAGTCACGGGATGTCACGCACGGAAGTCATGTGCAAGGCGTGCGGAGCGCATCTGGGACATGTTTTCGAGGATGGACCCGCGCCCACTGGTTTGCGCTATTGCATCAACAGTTTGTCAATCAAGTTACAGCAGGATCAGGAATAGGACTGGAGCGGGAAACCGGGTTCGAACCGGCGACCTCAACCTTGGCAAGGTTGCGCTCTACCAACTGAGCTATTCCCGCTGATCAGGCGCTTGACGAGTGGCGTCCCCTAGGGGGTTCGAACCCCTGTTACCGCCGTGAAAGGGCAGTGTCCTAGGCCACTAGACGAAGGGGACACGATGGTCTCCGTCAAGAGGCGCGCATTGTAGGAACACAGGGCGGTTGCGTCAAGTCCCGCCGGACTCAAATTCCGTTGAATTTTCTACTGTAACTTCAGTGGCTTAGTTCATGCGCGGTGTCGTTTACCAGACGAAATACAGTTACAATTGCGCGCTTGTATGGCCAAGCAGCTGTCCCCATCGCAATGATCCCAGCACTGACAATTGAAAACCTTAGCAAGGTATACGGCAACGGGTTTGAAGCCCTGAAAGGGATAAGCTTGACAGTGGAGCAGGGGGATTTTTTTGCCCTGCTGGGCCCCAACGGCGCAGGCAAGTCGACCACCATTGGTATCATCTGTTCGCTGGTGTCAAAAACCTCTGGCAAGGTTGCTGTTTTTGACATCGATATCGACCAGGATTTTCCTGCTGCCAAACGACATATCGGAATCGTTCCACAGGAGTTCAATTTCAATCAGTTTGAAAAGAGCATCGATATTGTCAGCAACCAAGCCGGCTATTACGGGTTGCCACCGGCCCTTGCCAGAGAACGAGCTGAGAAGTACTTGCGTGAACTTGGTTTGTGGGAACAGCGTGATGTGCCAGCACGCATGCTGTCCGGCGGGATGAAGCGTCGTTTGATGATTGCCCGATCCCTCGTCCATGAGCCACGCTTATTGATCCTGGATGAGCCCAGCGCTGGTGTCGACATTGAAATGCGTCGCTCCATGTGGGACTTTTTGCGTAGAATCAACGCTCAGGGCACGACGATTATTCTCACTACGCACTATCTGGAGGAAGCAGAGGCACTGTGTCGTCATATTGCCATCATCAATCACGGCAAAATTGTCGAGAATACCTCCATCAAGACACTCCTGCGTCAGCTGCGTCGCGAGACGTTTATTCTCGATTGCGTGGAGCAGCTACCCGTATCGGTAGTTATCGAAGGTTTTTCCACACGCCGCACAGACGATCATACACTGGAGGTGGAGGTAGAGAAGGGGCAGCATCTTAACCAGGTGTTTACGGCACTTGGAGCACAGGGCATTCACATCAGCAGCATGCGCAACCGGGCAAATCGTCTGGAGGAAATGTTTGTCAACCTGGTCGAGGGAGCGGCATGAACCTGCGCGAACAATATGTGGCGTTTCTCACGATTGTCAGGAAAGAGATCAAACGTTATTTGCGCATCTGGACTCAGACACTCCTGCCTTCGGCGATCACCATGTCGCTGTATTTTGTGATTTTTGGCTCGCTTATCGGCTCCCGTATCGGGGACATGGGTGGATTTACGTATATGCAGTTCGTGGTGCCTGGTCTGATCATGATGGCTATTGTGACCAACTCCTATTCCAATGTGGTGTCGTCATTTTTTGGCTCCAAGTTCAGCCATAGTGTGGAGGAGTTACTCGTTTCGCCGGTCTCCAATTTCGTTATTCTGATGGGTTATGTCGTTGGCGGGGTTTCCCGTGGATTATTGGTCGCGGTAGTGGTGACTTTAGTGTCACTGTTTTTTACTCATATTCACATCCACAGTTACCTAGTGGTGGTGGTCGTGGTTTTCATGACATCTACCCTGTTTGCACTGGCCGGTTTTATCAATGCGGTCTTTGCCAACAACTTTGATGACATTTCGATTATTCCGACGTTTGTGCTGACGCCGCTAATCTATTTGGGCGGAGTATTCTATTCCATGGATCTGCTGCCGCCGTTCTGGGCCGGCGTCTCCAAACTAAACCCCTTGGTATACGTGGTAAATGCCTTCCGTTACGGCGTGCTTGGTGTGTCAGATGTCAGTCTGCCGCTGGCCTTCGGTATGATCACCTTCTTCACCGCTGGGGCTTTTGCCTATAGCATGCACCTGCTCAACTCCGGCAAGCGACTGAGGCAGTAGCGCCGTGGTGCAAGCCGAGGAGGGCAGCATGTTGTTGGGACACCATACCCCTGTCCTGCAGGAATACGCGCCCTATATTCTCCACTCCATACCTCGCGCCACCGCACGACAGCATCTGGGTATCGGTACGACGCTGCCTTTTCATGGTGCAGATTTGTGGCACGCCTATGAAATGTCGTGGCTGGACAATGCCGGCAAGCCCGTGGTTCGCGTAGGACGCTTCACGGTGCCCGCGAGCTCGCCGTATATTGTCGAGTCCAAATCCTTCAAGCTGTATCTGAACTCACTGAACAGCACCCGCTTTGCAACGCTGGAAGAGGCGCGGTCAACCATTGTCAAGGATATCAGCGGCGCCGCAGGTGATCCTGTCGATCTCCAGTTGCTGACTGTTGATGATCCATTATTGGCGGGAGGCGTGCTGACAGGCGAGTGTCTGGATGATATGCCAGTTGCGCCCTGGGCTGGTGAACCACAAGCCGAGCAACTGCAGCTAACGACCGGGCACATGGCCGAAGAGGTACTGTACAGCCATCTGCTGCGTTCACTGTGCCCGGTGACCGGACAACCTGACTGGGCAACGCTGTGGCTGCACTATCGTGGAGTGCCTATGGAACGCAGTTCATTGTTGCAATACATCATTGCCTACCGTGAGCATCAGGATTTTCATGAACAGTGTGTGGAGCGTATGTTCTATGACATTTCACAGCGTTGTGAGCCACAATTTTTGCACCTGCAGGCGTTCTACACGCGCCGCGGCGGTCTGGATATCAATCCCTTTCGCAGCACCGACTCTGCTGCCCGGCCAATTCCACGGCTCAACAGGCAGTAGCCGGCTGCTAGCGGAGCCCGAGGCGAAAATAGACCTGTCGGGGACTGGCAAGCAATATCTCATGTGTTATGATGCGCGCCCTCATGGTGAGGTGGCCGAGTGGTCGAAGGCGCACGCCTGGAAAGTGTGTATACGGCAACGTATCGAGGGTTCAAATCCCTCCCTCACCGCCAATATCTTCCTGCAGCTCTCCAGTAAATCTACTCTTCAAACGTATGTTGCCAAACATTGGACGGTCGGAGCTTGACAGGCTGACTTTGTGTTTGGGCGGGCGGCCTAAACAGTGGCGCAATACGGGATATTGGTTTATCGTATTCGCTGAAGAGTTGTGATTCTTCAGTGTGGCCGCTATGGTTGTGACAACGATAAAAGGGCAATGCAGCGCGTCTTTAGAATCGCCAGCGCAGGAGGAATCAAGGTAATGAAAAAATCAACATTCACGCGGCTTTCAGTGGCTACAGTGCTCGTTTTTGGCGTGACGCTGTCGGCCTGTAGTCAGGAGCAGCCGCCGGCCGCGCAGAGTGTGCAACCTGCGACCGCGACGACTGCACCCGTGAACGAAAGTGCAGCACCGCCCGTGACAGCACCGATCGGCGCAGTAGTTCCAAGCTACAGCCCCGAGGCACTGGAAACTCTGCTCGCACCGGTTGCGTTATACCCGGATCCAATATTGGCTCAAGTGCTTGCTAGTTCCACAAATCCACAGGAAGTGCTAGACGCCGGCAACTGGCTGGTGGCCAACCCGAATAAGAAAGGCAAGGAGCTGGACGCGGCTGCAACTGCGGTTGGGTTTACCCCGCCGATGATGGCGCTGATGCAGTTTCCCACCGTCGTCGACATGATGTGCATGAAAATGGACTGGACTACCGAACTCGGTAGCGCATTCCAGGCTGATGAACCCGGTGTTCTCGCTGCTGTTCAACGCCTGCGCAAACAGGCGGCCGAGATGGGCAATCTAAAAAGCTCCGAACAGATGAAGGTGACGACCGAGGAACAGAATGGTCGAACAGGTGATAGCGGTCCAGCCAGCCAATCCGGAGGTCGTATATGTTCCGCAGTACAATCCAACCGCTGTCTACACCACGCCTGCGCCTGTCGCTACCCACGACGATCTACTGTGGCAACGACGTCCACCGGGTACAGCGGTGGCGAAATGATAACCGCGGGTCTGCTGTCCTTCGGCGCGGGTATGCTGGTCAACGAAGTATTTGGCGATGACGACCACGACGGTCACTCCAACGATGACTACTACTACCCCCGCTACGGTTATGGGGGTGGGTCTCCCTATTACCCGCCACCGTATCAGCCGCGTTATGGCAACGGTTTTCGACCCGCCAACGGCTACAACCGTCCGCCCAACTATCAACATGGTTTCAACAACAACAATATTTATGTCAATACAGATGGCAAGGATTACTTCAATAAGTTCGAAGGTGGCAGGGATAACTTTCGGAAAAATGCCAACAGCCCGATCAGTGCGGCGCGCCCGAACAGGCCGGAACTCGGTGAGCTGACCCAGCGTGCGCAAAGTGGCCAGCGACCAACGCTCGGACAGGGCGATGGTCGCAAGGTGCAGGGTGATTATGCGGGAGCCAAGCCGGGCGCCAGACCGAACACGCCTGCGCAGCGACCCAGCGCTAGCAATAAGCTTCCGACCGGGGCTTATGCGGGTGCCAAACCCGGTGCCAGGCCGGACGCTGGCGCGCAGCGCCCCGCTGTCACGAGCAAGGTCCCCAAGGGCACCTATGCGGGAGCCGCCGATTCTGCTGCGCGTCAGAAAATGAACCCACAGACTGCAGGTGCTCGAGATCGGGGCCGCACGATGACTGACAATGTGGCAAAACCCGCTGCACGTCCGCAGACGGTGTCCAAACCTTCCGCACCTGCTGCTGCGGCCAGAAAGGCCCCGTCCTCAAATTCCAGCGCATTCCAGGGTTCGCGCAATAAGGGCAACGCGGAACGGGCTGCGAGCAATCGCGGGCGTGCCAGTATGCCCAAGAGTTCGAAATCCTCAGCTAATCACAATTCCGGACAGCGGCAGGGGAACAAGTCCGGACAGAATCGGGGGAGCAGACGATGAAAACTTTTTTAACAGCTTGGACTTCGATAGGGGCAGCAGTAGCGTTTACAGTGTTTTGTGCCATAGCTGCCAATGCGACCACGCAGGATCCGCGTGCATTCGCTTCGCCGGAAGATGCAGTCAACGCGCTGGTCGCTGCGCTGGAAAAGAACGATGTCACGACGCTCGAGGCCTTGCTTGGTCCAGACAGCGAGGACGTGGTGAGCTCTGGTGACGAGGTAGCCGATGCCAACGCCCGCGCAGACTTTGTGGCCAGCTTCAAGACCAAGCATTCACTGGTGCCCGAGGGCAGCAGCACCATGACACTGGTCGTTGGGGATGACGATTGGCCGCTGCCAGTTCCCATAGTCGCTAAGGATGGCAAGTGGTATCTGGACGGCGCAGCCGGTGCTGATGAGATTGTCTATCGCCGTATCGGGCGCAACGAACTTGGCGCCATTGCCGTGTGTCGCGGCTTTATTGATGCGCAATTGGAGTACGCCGCCGCAGCACACGACGGCAATGAGCCGGGCTTATTTGCCGCGAAGCTGCGCAGTGATCCGGGGCAGCACAACGGGCTCTACTGGCCGACAACCGCTGGAGAACCGCAGAGCCCAGCCGGGGAAGCCGTTGCTCGAGCGGCAGCAGAAGGTTATAAGGCCGTAACCGGCAAGCGCAAACCGTACCACGGGTATTACTACCGGATGCTGTTTGCGCAAGGCCCCAACGCGAACGGCGGCGCTACCGAGTATTTCGTTGATGGCAAGCTGACGCAGGGGGTCGCGTTGCTCGCCTGGCCAGCAGATTACGCCGCCAGTGGCGTGATGAGCTTCATGGTTGACGAAGAGGGAATCGTCTACCAGAAGGATCTGGGGGAGGACACTGCAACAGTTGCGGAAACCATTCAGGTCTTCGACCCTGACGGATCCTGGGCGATCGTGGATAGCGAAAGCGATTCCTGAGACTTATATACAAGCGGACGTCGGGTAGTTTCGCTCCTGCCACGGGGTGCCTGTGCATGGCAAGCTTGAAGAACAGAGTCGCCATCGTTACCGGTGCAGGCGATGGCATAGGTGCCGCAGTGGCAGCGCGTTTTGCCGCCGATGGCGCCGCCGCATTAGTCCTGGCTGACATTAATTTTGCCTCCATCCAACGTGTCGCCGCCGAAATCGCCGAATCATCGCAGACAAACATGCTTTGCCTGGCAGTGGACGTTAGCAATGAATCTTCTGTCAGGGCGATGGTCCAAACAACCGTTGATGCGTTCGGCCGAATTGATATCCTTGTTAATAATGCGTGGGGTGGCGGGCAGTTGGGGCGCGTGGAAGCGAAGACCAACGCTGAGTTGTTGCACGGTTTCGGTGTCGGATTCTACGGCCCGCTTTGGGCAATGCAGGAATCGTTTTCACACATGTGCAAAGCTGGCTACGGCCGCGTGATTAACATGTGTTCGCTCAACGGTGTGAATGCCCATGTCGGTACGCTTGAATATAACGTTGCCAAGGAAGCGCTGCGTACGCTAACACGGAGCGCGGCGCGCGAGTGGGCGGATACCGGCATCGTGGTAAACGCAATTTGTCCCGGCGCCAAGACTGCTGCATCCCGTAGCGTTTTTGTCCGCTATCCAGAGCTCGAAGTAGCGGCAGACGCCTCCAATCCGATGGGGCGACTTGGCGATCCCTTTACTGATATTGCACCCGTGGCATCGTTTCTGGCCAGCGAAGATGCTCGCTACCTTACCGGCAATACCTTGTTCGTTGATGGCGGCGGCCACATCAATGGCGTGAATTGGGTGCCCGAACTCCCGGGTCGCTCACTGTGAATCGAATTATGCCTTACTTCCCTACTGCGACAGACACATGACAGCTGCTCCTCGTATTGCAACTTCAAATAGAAAGTCGTTGTGGAATCTGTCAAGAATCGCAACGGTCTCACTCTACATTTTTGACGCAGGGCTTATAGCAGTGGCCGTCTTTGTTCTTGGCGAAGACATCATGCTGCATTTCGATAGCATCGAAGAGTGGATCAGAAATTTGGGGCCGTGGGCCCTGGTTATATTCGTTCTGCTGTACGCGGTTCTTGGCTCAGTGTTCGTACCTGATACCGTGCTTGGTATCGCTGCGGGAACGATGTTTGGCTTTTCTCGTGGCCTGCTGGCAGCTACGCTTGGTAGTCTGCTTGGTGCGGTAGTGCAATTTACGTTATCGCGGTACTTGCTGCGACCGACTGTTGAAAAGTTTATAACTTCAAGACCCGCTCTGGCCGCCATACAGGTTGCGGTTCTCAGGCAGGAGTTCAGGTTGCAGTTCCTGATCAGGCTGACGCCACTTAATCGAACCCTGACCAATTATATGCTTGGCGCCGCCGGTGTAGGATTCATCCGTTTTATAGCCGCATGCGTTGGATTTATGCCTATCTTGTGTCTGGAAGTCTATTTTGGCTATGCCGGAAAGCAGATGGCCGGCATGACCAGCGCGACGGGGCATACTGCGGCTTTACACAACGTGATGCTGTTTGTGGGACTTGCTGCAGCTATCATTGTCATGGTGATAATTTCCAGAATGGCACGCAGGGCGGTCGAGGCCGCTGCAGCTGCTACGCCCACTGCATCAGCTGTTGCGGAAACCCACGCCACTCATTAGGGGTTGTGCCCTTTCGCAATTGACTGCAGTGCCTTCCCGCGATGTGCCTGCTGGATAACATAGGCCCGTACCGCCTGGCTTTGTTCCGCGCTGATATTCTCGGCAAAGGAAGCCATGCCGCGGTCTTTCAGTTGCCCTCCGCGGACTACCGCCTCCCAGGCCTTCTCATCCCAGAGATAGCCCGAGCCGCGCAGGTCGGGTATCAACAGGCCCGAAACAGCGTTGAGGCCGTGACAGCCCATACAAACGTCCTGGAAGGTCGCAAAGCCAAGTGCCACAGTTTCCGGACTGGCCGTGAGTTGCGGTGGATTGAACACCACGGCTGGCTTCCATGAAACGGCAGGGAGGGTGGCCTTGCCGCCCAGCTTGAAGGTCAGCACGCGGCTGACATTCGGCAGACTTTCCGCCTGTACATATTCACCGAACACCAGGGCAAAAGCGCCACCCCAGCCCACGTTCACCGAGACATATTGTTCACCGTCAATTTCGTAGCGAGATGGGTGGCGCCACCACGCCGGTCTGTGTGGCGAAATCCCACAGCTGTTCGCCGGTGTCTGCCCGATAGGCAACCAACTTGCCATCGGCGGTGCCCTGGAATACCAGGTTGCCAGCGGTGCTCAGGGTGCCGCCGTTCCATGGGCCGTTGTGTTCAACGTGCCAGGCTTCCTGTTGTTTCACCGGGTCCCATGCCAGCAGGCGGCCCTTGAGCAAGGCGCCAATTGCGTTGCGTTCGGCCTGATCATCGGGCAGTGCGCCTACCGATTCCGTCCGTACCGGTGTTGGCGACGCCGGGATTGTATTTGAAGTGTGCCGGTTGGCCATACACGGCAGGAATATCCAGCACCGGATATATAGACCAGCCCGGTTTGCGGGCTGTACGACATGGGGTGCCAGTTGTGTCCTCCCAGGTATGAGGGATACACCATGAAGGGCTTGTCTTTGTAACGCGCCTCGGGCACTTCCACCGGTCGGCCGGTCTTCATATCGACATGGGTCGCCCAGTTGATGTTGATGTAGTTATTGGCAGACAGCAGTTCGCCGGTTTTACGATCCAGCACATAGAAGAAGCCGTTTTTGGGCGCCTGCATCAGTACCTTGCGCGTGTGGCCCCGTCCAGTTCGATGTCGGCCAGGATGATGTGCTGCGCCGCCGTGTAGTCCCAGCTTTCCCCGGGAGTGGTCTGGTAATGCCAGACGTAGTCACCGGTGTCAGGGCGCACGGCCACGATGGAAGACAGGAACAGGTTGTCGCCGCCGCCAGGGGAGCGGATTTCCTGGTTCCAGGGCGTGCCATTGCCCACGCCAAAGTAGAGCAGGTCAAGTTCCGGGTCATAGGCCATGGAGTCCCATACGGTGCCGCCCGCCGCCCATTTTCCACCACTCGCCCTTCCACGTCGCGGCCGCCTTCTTCATGGCATCGTTTTCAAAACCGAGTGCGGGGTCACCGGGCACTGTGTAAAAGCGCCAGGCCAGGGAGCCATCCGCGACATTGTAGGCGCTGATAAATCCGCGCACGCCAAACTCCGCGCCGCCGTTGCCGATCAGTACCTTGTCCTTGACCACGCGCGGCGCGCCGGTAATGGTGTAGGGCAGGGCCGGATCGACGGTCGCCACCTCCCAGTTAACCTTGCCGGTGGTCGCATCCAGCGCGATCAGGCGCCCATCCAGCGCGCCGAAGAAGACTTGCCCATTCCACACGGCAACGCCCCGATTCACCGCATCGCAGCAGGCGTGCTTAGCCTTGTCCTTTGCCACTTTGGGATCAAAGGTCCACAGTGCTTTGCCATTGCGCGCATCGATGGCATGCACAATGCTCCACGCCGAAGTGGTGTACATCACACCATCCACAACCAGGGACGTGGCTTCGATGCCGCGCTCCGGTTTTGAGGTCGTAGGACCAGGCCAGGCCCAGCGTTGCCGACATTCTGGGCATTGACTTGCGCCAGCGGACTGTAGCGTTGCTCACTGTACGTGCGCCCGTGGGACATCCAGTTGCCGGGCTCGCTTGTCTGCCTGCAGCAGGCGCTGCGAGTTCACCGGCAGCTGCCGTGTTCGCAGACGGTGCAGCAACAGTCGTTGCCGGGGCAGTGGAGAGCAGGCGTGTCGGTCGGGCTGTGGTCGGTCGCATGCGATCAGGGTTACAGGCAGCAGGACGAGCAGATTGAGGAGTGAAAGGTTCCTGATCATTGCCATGGCCCTCACAGGTATGCGGCGATTGTTGGCCGATAATTTATTAGCGGCGAGCATAGAGCCTTTGAGTCATAGCGGCGAACTGGCCCTGCAACCATTCAAGAGTGCCAACTCTGCCATGGCCCGCAGCAGGCTGATATCACCGTTAATCAACAGTGAGGTCACCGGAGAATTTTCCCAGTCCTTGAGCTTTTCCCTGATGCGATCGCGCGGCCCGGACAGGGAGATTTCATCGGCGAACTGGTTGGGCACTGCCGCAATGGCTTCATCGCGTTTGCCTTCGAAAAACAGTTTCTGAATGTTATCCGCTTCATCGGGAAAGCCCATGCGCGCCATCAATTCCTTGTGGAAGTTGCGCTTGGCGGATCCCATGCCGCCGATGTAGAAGCCCAGCATCGCTTTGACCGGGTACAGCGCCTGTTCCATATCGTCGTTGATATTTACCATCACCATGGGCGCCACCTCAAAACCGGGTTTGGCGGCGGTCAGTTGATCGGCGTAAACATCCTGTCGATAGGGCGAGTAGTACAGCGGCAGCCAGCCGTCGGCGATCTCCGCCGTCTGGGTCACATTCTTCGGGCCCTCGGCACCGATAAAGATGGGAACATTGGCGCGCAGCGGATGCGTAATGGACTTGAGCGGCTTGCCCATGCCCCAGGCGCCCGGGCCCGTTGTAGGGCAGTGGGTAGAATTCGCCGTCATTGGTGACCGGTTCCTGCCGCGCCAGCACCTTGCGGATAATCTCGACGTACTCCCGGGTACGGGTTACGGGCTTGCCATAAGGCTGCCCGTACCAGCCCTTCGACCACCTGCGGGCCGGAGACGCCCAGGCCGAGAATCATGCGCCCACCGGACAGGTGGTCCAGGGCCAGCGTCGCCATGGCGCAGGCGGTGGGTGTGCGCGCCGATAACTGCGCTACCGAGGTACCCAGGCGAATGGTTTTGGTGTGTGCGCCTATCCAGGCCAGTGGCGTGAAGCAGTCATTGCCCCAGGACTCCGCAGTCCATACTGAATCGAAACCCAGGCGCTCTGCTTCCTGCGCCATTTCCACATGGGCGTTGCCTGGCGCCAGCGCGCCCCAGTAGCCCAGTTGCAAGCCAAGGGAAAGTTTTGCCATGGTATGTCTCCTGTAATCAACGCGTCACTGTACGCCAATCTTTGCTCGTACAGAAAGTGCTTTAGGGCCAAATTCGCTGACTTCACCGCTCAATTGTAATTTCATTCCGCAACGGCAGCGGATAGACTCTGGTGAACCGAAAGCCCTCACCCGGTGGAGCACTCATGAGCCAACTCACCCACATCAATGATCAGGGCGCTGCCCGTATGGTTGATATTGGCGACAAGGCCGTCACCGAGCGCACCGCTGTAGCGGCTGCTGTGGTATCCATGCAAGCGCAGACAATGACGTTGCTGGAACAGGGGACGCACAAAAAGGGTGATGTACTGGCCGTCGCTCGCATCGCCGGCATCCAGGCCGCCAAGAAATGCTCGGACCTGATTCCCCTGTGTCACCCCCTGATGTTGACCTCGGTAGAAGTCAGCTTTGCGCTGGATTCGGCAACGAGCCAGGTTCATATCGAGGCGTGCTGCAAGGTCTCTGGCAAGACTGGTGTGGAAATGGAGGCACTGACTGCAGTTGCTGTCGCTGCATTGACTATTTACGACATGTGCAAGGCGGTTGACCGGGGTATGGAAATTAGCGGTATAGCCCTGTTGCGCAAGGAAGGGGGCAAATCAGGCCTGTGGCAGCGCAATGTGGAGGGCGCTTCCTGATGCTAAAAGTACTCTTCTTCGCCCGGTTTAGGGAACAGTTGGGCTGTTCCTCACTCGAACTACAGTGGCCGGAGGCTGGTTGCGATCTGGACGGACTGCAGGAACAACTGTGTAACGAGCGTGGTGACTCGTGGCGCGACGTCCTCGTACAGGACAATATGGTTCGCGCTGTTAATCAGGTTATCGTGCCGGGCAATTGTGCTTTGCACGACGGGGATGAGGTCGCCTTCTTTCCCCCGATGACTGGCGGCTGAGGCAGCAGTTTTGGGGGCTCCCAGTGTGAGTGTCAGTGTACAGGTGGCCGACTTCAATGTGGCCCGCTTACAATCTGCGCTGTTGGCGGGCCTGCACGAAGAAGGCGCGGTGGCCACCTTCACCGGCTATGTGCGCTGTGCCAATGACGAACGACAGGTCTATACGCTGGAACTGGAGCACTATCCGGGCATGACTGAAACCAGCATCATGCAAATCGTCAATCAAGCCGCACAGCGCTGGCCGTTGCTTGCCGCCTCTGTAGTGCACAGGGTGGGGAAACTCTCGCCTGGCGACCAGATTGTCTGGGTGGGGGTGGCATCTACTCACCGTGAGGGCGCCTTCAGCGCCTGCGAATTTATCATGGACTACCTCAAAACCCGGGCTCCTTTCTGGAAGAAGGAGCTTGGTCCTGAGGGAGAGTACTGGGTGTCGGAGCGGCAGCACGATAACAGCAGGGCGGCCCGGTGGCAGGAGGACAATGCGCTATAGCCTGAATAGGGGATGTGTCCGGTGGCTGATCGGGCTCCAATGGCACGCGCTGTAGAGACGAGTGGAATCAAGCTGGGAGAGGGTGAGAAATGGGCTTTGATGGTCGGGAACTGAGAAATGCACTGGGGCGGTTCGCGACAGGCGTATGCGTTATTACCGCCGTGTCGGACACACAGCAAGCACTTGGCATGACAGCCAATTCGTTTTCGTCGGTTTCCCTTGATCCGCCATTGGTACTATGGGCTCTGCAAAATAATTCTGACGCCTACGACGTTTTCGCACGGCCGCGCCATTTCGCCATCAATGTCCTGAGCAGCGAGCAGCAGGCCTATTCCAACCAGTACGCCCGGAAAGGCCAGCATGAGCTGGATCCCACCCACTATCGGTTGGGTAAATATGGCGCACCTGTTATTCGCCATGCCCTGGTAACGTTCGAGTGTGAACTGTATGCGACCCACGAAGGGGGCGATCATCTGATCATTGTTGGCCGGGTCAGGGAAATGCACCAGCGACCGAGTGGCGAGCCACTGTTGTTCTATTGCGGTGGTTACCGTGAATTGCACTAGCGCGGTCTGATTTTCAAGGCAGTTTCAAGAAAACCGAGGCTATTCTAATCTTCTGGTAAGCCTTTATACTGGACTGCTTGAATCGCGAGAGTCAGGTCTTCATGAAATTTTGTACCCATTGTGGCAGTTCGGTCATACTGCAAATTCCTGCGGGGGACGACCGCGAGCGTTTTGTGTGTAGCAGCTGCGAACTCATCCACTACAGCAATCCCCGCGTCATCGTTGGCTGTTTGCCAATCTATGAGGGCAGGGTGCTATTGTGCAAGCGGGCTATAGAGCCGCGCAAAAATTACTGGACCCTGCCCGCCGGATTCATGGAAAACGGCGAGACATCCGTGCAGGGCGCAGCCCGTGAGACCTGGGAGGAAGCCAGGGCAAGGGTCAGTAATATCGACCTCTACCGAGTTTTCGATGTGCCGTATATCAGCCAGATCTACATGTTCTATCGTTGCGATCTGGAGAACGGAGAGCACGGTGCGGGACCGGAGAGCCTGGAGACCGGCTTGTATGCAGAGCAAGATGTCCCGTGGGACAAGATCGCTTTTCCGGTCGTATCGGAGACACTCAGGGAATATTTTTCTGATGCCGCTTCGGGGCAGTTTCCGGTGCGCGTATCGGCTATCGATCATCGTCCAAGACGCGGGTAGTACTTTTTTAATCCACTCGCGCCCGTCGCGTGTGGCCTGACTTTGGCAACACTGACAGACGAGGAGTAGGGACGTATGGCATTTGTGAAAATCGGCAGCGTGGCACCAGCATTCACCCTGCTGGATCAGGATGGCAACAAGGTCAGCCTGAAGCAGTTCAAGGGTGTGAAGAATGTTGTGTTGTATTTTTACCCCAAGGCGATGACTCCCGGGTGCACGGTGCAGGCCTGTGGCATCCGCGACAGCAAGAAGGCATTAGCCAAGCTCGACACTGTGGTGTTGGGTGTGAGTCCTGATCCTGTCGCGAAACTGGGTCGATTCATCGAAAAGCAGGCTCTCAACTTCACCCTGCTCTCTGATCCGGACCATGCGGTAGCCGAGAAGTACGGAGCATGGGGGTTGAAGAAATTTATGGGGCGCGAGTTCATGGGCGTGTTGCGCACAACGTTTGTGATCGGTAAGGACGGTCGTCTCAAATATGTCATGGATAAGGTGAACACCAAGTCGCATCACGAGGATGTTCTGGCACTGATTGCACAGTTGGGGCTCTAGGCCGGGCGCCATGTTAAAATACCTGTTTGCTGACGCTCCCGATGCAGGCCAACTGCGGGAAATTGCGCCGGGAGTGCTCTGGTTGCGTATGCCATTGCCCATGGCGCTGGACCATATCAATCTCTATCTGCTGGAAGATACCGACGGGTGGTGGATCGTTGATACCGGTATTGCCCTAGACCCTACGCGGGAGCTGTGGGAGCAGGTGTTTGCACGGCATCTCGATGGCAAGCCGGTCAAGGCGGTGGTGTCGACGCACCACCATCCTGACCACACCGGCATGGCAGGCTGGTTGTGCGAGCGATGGCGGGTACCTTTCTATATTACCGAGGCGGAGTATTTTACCGGGCTGTCCTTCAGCAGGACGCTGCAGGAGCATTACAGCTGGACCACCGAGCAACACCTGCTACGCTCCGGCTATACACGGCAGCAGGTAGATCAGGCGCGGGAACATTTCGGTGGATTTGGCGCCATTATCACCCCGATGCCCACTGCCTATCGGCGCCTGGTGGACGGCGCTTTCCTGACAATCAATGGCAACCGCTGGCAGGTGATCGTGGGGCGCGGACACTCCCCGGAGCACGCTTGCCTGTACTGCAGCGCGCTGAATATTCTGATCTCCGGCGACCAGGTGATTCCGAGAATTACCTCCAATATCAGCGTGTCGGGCGCAGAACCCGAGGGCAACCCGCTGCGTGAATGGCTCATGTCGCACGAGCGGTTCCTGGATGTGTTACCGGCGGATGCCCTGGTGCTGCCGGCGCACAATACGCCTTTCTACGGCTTGCATGAAAGGCTGCGGTATTTGATCGAACACCACGAAGAGCACCTCTTGGCACTGGAGGAGGCCTGCCTGGCTGAGCCGCTCTCAGCCATGGAATTATTGCCGGTGCTGTTCAAGCGCCCATTGGATGGGCATAACCTCAGCCTGGCACTGGGCGAATGCATTGCCCACCTGAACTACCTGCACCAGCGGGGGCAAATTGCACGCACCGTGGATGCGCAGGACTGTTACCGCTACCAATCCGTGGATGCCACGTTGCCCATGCGCCTGCGAAAAGAGCGCCATGCCGCAGACGATTTACCACCTATGCAAGTGTAAGGGGAGCCAGCAGCATGCCCATGCCATCCGATATCGGTGTTATCGATCTCATGCTCGCCATACCCGGCGATGACAGCAGCAGCTTTTACGACTGGATCAAACCGTTGCTGATGGACCGTGAAAGCCACGAGCAATTCACCATGCCGGCCCAGTACATGTTCAAGGATATACCCGATACCAGCAAGGAGGCCGATTGTATTGCCTACACACTGGCACAGATGGATAAGCACGGCATAGAGCGCGCAATGATCGGTCTGGGTTTTAGCGAGTTGCAGGAAAAAGCGTTGCGCGCGCATCCCGATCGATTTTTTGCCTCTTATGAGGCCAATGCCAATCGGGGCATGGACGAGGTGCGTAAGATTGTTGCGATGCACGAGGAATTTGATATCAAGGCGGTGACCGCCGCGCCAGCCATGATCTGCCCGCCGGTGCCGGTAAACGACAAGAAATGGTATCCCATCTACGCCAAACTGGTGGAGTTGGACATTCCCTTCTGTCCCTGCATGGGTGTGCCGGGCCCGCGGGTCCCTTTCGGGCCGCAAAAAGTGGAGTTGCTGGACGAGGTGTTGTGGTTTTTTCCGGAATTGCGTGTGGTCACCCGCCATGGCTGCGAACCCTGGACCGATGTCGCGTGGAAGATGATGTTGAAGTACCCAAACCTGTACTATATGACCAGCGCGTTTGCACCGAAGCACTATCCACCGGATATCATCGACTTCGCCAATAAGCGTGGTTCTGGCCAGGTCATGTACGCAGGGTACTTCCCGATGGGCCTGTCCCTGGACCGTATCTTCAGTGAGATGCCGCATGTGCCGTTTCGTGATGAGGTCTGGCCGAAATTTCTGCGGGAAAACGCTATAAAGGTTTTTAAACTGGACGTATAAGAGATCCAAGATGAAGTATCTGTCGGTAGAAGAAGCCATCGACATGCCCGGCTTGAGGCTCGTGCTGACCGCCGGTGTGCCCGGACCGTGGAGTGAATCGGCCAAGGCCATCATGGCGTACAAGGGCCTGGCATTCACCCCGGTATTGCAGCAGGGCGGTGGCGAGAACGAGGCCCTACGCAACTGGACCGGCCAAACATCCGCGCCCGTCGCCGTCTATGACAACCTGCCCCCGGCGTGCCATTGGCTGGACCTGCTGATGCTGGCGGAACGTCTGGCACCTGACACACCCCTGGTGCCGCTGGACTGTGGTGAGCGCGTTACCGTACTGGGCCTGTCGGCACTGGTTGCGGGGGTTGACGGTTTTGGCTGGAACCGGCGCTTGCAAATGCTGGCACCGATGATGACGCTGGACGAGCCGCCGGCGATGATCCGCCGCCTGGCTGACAAATACGGCTGGTCAGTGCCGGCGTATACCGCGGCCTCTGTTCGCCTGCAGGCTATTAGTGGCGAATTGGACGGTCGCCTGGCGCGACAGCACGCGTTGGGCAGCGATTACCTGGTGGGAAACACCGTGTCGGCAGCGGATTTTTACTGGGCCAATTTTGCCGGCATGGTGAAGCCGCTGGGGCCGCAGGTCAATCCCATGCCAGACTACATGCGCGCCACCTACGAGTCGACCGATGCGCCGACCCTGGCCTGCCTGACGCCGCGCCTGGAAGCACACCGGGATCGGATGTATGAACGCCACATCGCACTGCCATTGGATTTCTAACAGGAGATAAAAACCATGCTATCGCAACAGGAACTTTCAGACCGTTTCGAGATACAGGATCTGGTGTTTCATTATGCCCACCTCATTGACAGCAAGCAAATTGATCGCTTGCGCGAGGACATCTTCACGGCCGATGTGCATATTGATTACAGTGTTTTTGGTGGCAGCGTCGGTGATCTGGAAGAGACTATCGCGTTCCTCAAGGCCTCGCTGACCAGTGAACTCTTTCCCAACAGCCAGCACCTTAACGCTAATGTCCAAGTGCAATTGCAAGGCGATACCGCCACGGGCAGGGTGATGTGTTTTAATCCTATGGAAATGCAGATGTCTGAAGGCAAGACCCACACCTTTTTCCTTGGCTTGTGGTATGTGGACGAGTATCGCCGCTCCGACAGGGGTTGGCGCATCAGTCGGCGCGAGGAAGTGAAAAGCTGGGTGTTCAACACGCCCGATTTCATGAATTTCTAGTGGATTGGACAGCTACCCTATGGTTGCACTGCTTACAGCGCTCACGCCCGACAGCAACGACGCTGCGGCATTTTCCTAAAGAACCTGTTCAATGGTCATGAGGGGCACTTAATGACACGGGTGAGCGGTTGACCTATATACTAATGTATATTCTAAGAAATCTATATTAAATCATTGATATTAATATTAATTTAGTTGCTAAAGATTTCTGGAAGCAGTGTTAAGAGTGCTGCCGGTCAACCCAGGACTCTGGGAGGTACTCCAACTGTAGCTTGCGCACAGCGTCGCGCAGGCTCTGTTCCAGGTCGTCCAGTTGTCGCGCGCCGATCTTGTTCGCATAGTAGGAGCGCACCTGATTGACCACATCACGGGTGTCCGCAACCAGAGCCGCGCCACGCTCGGTCAGGCGAATCTCCTTGGCCCGCTTGTCTCCGCCATCGATGTCCCTTGCCACATAGCCCATGCGCTCGAGTTCCTTCAGCATTTTCCCCATGGCCTGCTGGGTCACCTGGGCACGTTCGGCCAATTCCGTAACACGCACCGCGCCCATGCCGAGATGGGCAAATATTGCACTGTGTGAAGGGCGAATGTCAGGGTATCCGCAGGTGGCGAGACCCTGCCATATACGCCGCTCGAAGTCGCGGTCGAACTCCCGCAGCAATCGTGACAGGTTATTGGATAACGGGTAAGCAATATCCTGATTCTTCTCGGCGACGGACTTGCTCACGAAATCCTCCAACGGTTCTTGTTGTGGTGTCGCATACGCTTGATTGTAGACGGAAGTTGGCGCATGTCACGTCGACGCACTACATCTTCTTGCGTCAATTGCTCCTTGCAAGATGGTTCCGGTACACTGCCGCGTTCTTGCGACTAACAGGAACTGGATAATGGCGAGGATAATCACCTGCAATACCAATGGTATCCGCTCAGCCGCTGCAAAAGGGTTTTTCGATTGGTTAAATGCCGAGCAGGCTGATGTGGTCTGTATTCAGGAGACCAAGGCCCAGTTTGAACAACTGACTGATCCGGTGTTTTCACCAGCGGGCTACCACTGCTTTTACAACGATGCTGTCAAGAGGGGCTACAGTGGTACGGCGTTGTACTGCAAGGTTAAGCCACAGCAGGTCACTACACGTCTGGGCTGGGACCCGGTAGATTCGGAGGGACGCTACACTCAGGCAGATTTCAAGGGACTCAGTGTCATTTCACTGTATATGCCATCGGGCTCCAGCAGTGAGGATGCCCTGCGTAAAAAGCTCCGCTTTATGGACGTGTTTATGGAGCATATGCGAGCACTGCGCCGTGCGCGCCGCGAGGTGATTGTCTGTGCTGACTGGAATATCTGCCACCAACCCATCGACCTGAAAAACTGGCGCGGCAACCAGAAAAATTCCGGCTTCCTTCCCGAGGAGCGGGCCTGGCTTGATCAGTTGTACGACGAGGTCGGCTTTGTCGACTCCTTTCGTTTGGTCAATAGTGAGCCCGATCAATACACCTGGTGGTCCAATCGTGGACAGGCCTGGGCGAAGAATGTGGGGTGGCGCCTGGACTACCAGGTGATTTCCCCTGGGTTGGTCGACAAGGTACGGACGGCGAATATCTATAAAGACCAGCGATTTTCCGACCACGCGCCACTGATCATGGAATACGACCTGGATATCATAGCCTGAGCGTGGTGCATGCAGCTTAATTGCGGGATGGGGTGAAACCCTGTAAATTAGCGGGCGTTTTCCCATGCTCTTTCACGAGCTCACCTACGAGAGAATTCATCGATGAGTCTGTTTATTGCCAGCGCCCACGCACAGGAAGCCGGAAAAGCCGCTCCAGGTGGTGAAATGCTCCAGATCCTGTTTTTGGTCGGGCTGTTTGTCGTTTTTTACTTCATCGCCATACGCCCGCAACGCAAGCGCCAGAAGGAGCACACAGAAATGGTCTCCAAGCTGAACAAGGGGGATGAAGTCGTCACCAGTTCCGGTATTCTGGGCAGGGTGACGGCGCTGGATGAAAATTACATGGTGCTCAATGTGGCCAATAACGTCGAGATGAAGTTCCAGCGCGTGCACCTGCACGCCGTACTGCCCAAAGGCACCTTGAAATCCATCGGTTGACGATGGCACTGGTCTACCCCCGCAAGATAGCTCTGGCCCACACGCCAACTCCTCTTCAGTACCTTGAGCGCGCCTCCGCCAAGTGGGGCTGTGGACATCGCCTGTGGCTCAAGCGTGATGATCTTACTGGCTGTACCCTCAGTGGCAACAAGGTGCGCAAGCTGGAGTTTATTACCGCCCACGCCATTGACCACGGCTATGACACGATCATCACCTGCGGCGGACTGCAGAGTAATCACTGTCGCGCCACCGCGTTGGTCGGGGCCCAATTGGGGCTGGGTGTGCATCTGCTGCTGCGGGGCGCACAACCAACCGAGACCGACGGTAATCTGCTGCTCGACCACCTGGCAGGGGCGGTCGTCAATTGTTACCCCTTGCAGCAATACGTAACAGAAATTGGCTCACTCTTTAAATACTGGCAAGAATATTACGCTGCGCAGGGACGCAAGGCGCTGGCTGTGCCTACCGGTGGCAGCGACGGTATCGGTGCCTGGGGCTATATTGCTGCCTGCGAGGAACTGGCGCGGGATTTTAATGCTGCAGGCATCGAGCAGGCCCATATTGTCACCGCGACAGGTTCGGGTGGCACCCAGACGGGACTGACCCTCGGCGTGGCACTGCATGGTTTGCCGGCCACGGTATGGGGAATCAATGTTTGTGATGACGAACAGTATTTCCTCGACAAGGTCGCCAGTGATGTAGCGGACTGGCGGCGGCGTTATCCCGCGGCGCCTGCGGTCTCTATCGAAGCACGCGTCCTTGATGGTTATGTCGGCCAGGGCTACGCTGTCGCCGGAGTAGCTATTTTTGAACTCATTGCTGAGTTGGGCCGTATGGAGGGGCTGGTGCTCGATCCGGTTTATACCGGCAAGGCCTTTGCCGGTATGGTGGCAGAGATAGCCAGCGGCCGATTCGAAGGATGCCGTGACATCGTGTTTGTGCATACAGGCGGGATTTTCGGGGTGTTTCCACAGCGCGCCGGGTTCGCAGGTATGGTCGCAGGTAGCCACCCGAAATAATTGTCTCAGCAGAGGAATTCCCTGGAGGCCGAGCAGTGAGTGAAATTCTGACAAACGTCGAACAGTGCGTCGACAAAACCATCGCGACCGTAGGCAAGAAACTGGTTATGGGCGCGCCGCTGGGTTTGGGTAAACCCGTACAGTTGATGAATGCGTTCTACCATCGGGTTGCCGCCGACCCGTCGCTGTCCCTGCATATTGTTACCGCACTGTGCCTGGAAGTACCCAGACCGGACAGTCACATAGAGGCAAATCTGGCCGGTCCTATCATGCAGCGCCTGTTCGGCGATTATGAGGAGCTGGCGTTTTTGGCGCCGTACCGCAAAGGCAGCCTGCCCGACAACATTCAGGTCACTGAACTCTATTTCAAAGCCGGGTCTATGAAAAACCACCCGAGCGCCCAGCAGAATTATGTATCGAGCAATTACACGCATATTGTGCGTGATATGGCTGGCCTCGGTATCAACATCATGGCGCAGATGGTGGCGGCGCGTGATACGGCCAGCGGATTGTCACTCAGTTTGTCCAGCAATCCGGATCTCACCCTGGAGATTATTGACAGGGTCCGGGAGCAGGGCTATCCCATCATGCTGCTGGCCCAGATTCACGATGACCTGCCGTTTATGGAGCTGGATGCCCAGGTGTCTCCCGCCAGCTTCGACCTGATCGTCCGCAACCCGCAATACAATAAAACCTTGTTTGCCGTACCTAATGCGGCGGTACCCTTGCAGGATTACGCCACTGCGCTGCACGCCAGCAGCCTGATCGTCGACGGCGGTACGCTGCAGATCGGCATTGGCTCGCTCGGCGATGCGGTGGCGCATGCCTGTATCCTGCGTCATCGACACAACAACGAGTACCAGGCCATGGTCCGGCAACTCACCCACCAGGCGGGCACCCTGGCAGAGGATGACGGTCCCTTTGCGGAGGGCCTATATGTCTCTACGGAGATGTTTGTCAACGGCATGATGCACCTCATTGAGCAGGGTATCGTCAAACGCAAGGTCTACGACAGTCTCCTGTTGCAAAAGGGCATCAACGCCGGAGAAATAACACCCTGGATAGATGAACCCTTGTTCGACTATGGTCGCCTGCACGGACTTATTCCCAGGCGACTGGACACGCGAGTCCTGCAGGAGTTGCAGTACTGGGGCATTATCGCAGCCACTGTCTCGCTACAAGGCGATATGCTGCAGGTCGAGGGTCAATCTCTGGCCAACGACCTGGATGATCCGCAGGTTCGAGCTGCCCTGTTGCGCTGCGTGCAGGGCGATGAGCTGCGCAATGGTCGCCTGCTGCATGGCGGTTTTTTTCTCGGCCCCCGAGACTTCTACGACAAATTACGCAGGCTGGACGAGGTTGGCAGGACACAGATCTGCATGACTGGCGTACGCCGTACCAATCAATTGCTACTGGATTACCCGCTCTATTGCGCACAGCGGCGCAACGCGCGTTTTATCAATACCGGTATGATCGTCTCCCTGAACGGCGCAGTGGCGTCCGATGCGCTGGAGGATGGCACAGTCATTAGCGGGGTAGGGGGGCAGTACAATTTTGTGGCCATGGCGCACGATTTGCCTGGCGCACGATCCGTGCTGTGTATTCGCAGTACCCGTGGCCACGGTAAGCAGTTGCAGTCCAACGTCGTGCCCTTTTACGGTTATACGACTATCCCCAAACATTTACGCGATGTCGTTGTCACTGAATACGGAGTGGCCGATCTGCGCGGGCAGAGTGACTCGGATGTTATTAAACGCTTGATCAATATTGCCGACTCGCGTTTTCAGGAGTCGCTGCTGGAATTCGCCAGGGACCACGGCAAGGTAGCGCACGATTACAGCATTCCCGAGTCAGCCCGGCACAATACGCCCGAGCGGCTGCACGCTGTCTTGGCACCCTTCCAGCACGATGGGCTGCTGCCGGACTACCCATTTGGCACCGAACTCACTGAGCAGGAAATTGCACTGGCTGCCAGCTTGCGCAAAATCAAGTCGCTGAGTGAGGAGCCGGGTCAGTTTATAACAGCTGCGTTCAAGGCATTATTACACAAGGCAAATCCACAGGCCGCCAAACCCTTTCTGGAGCGCATGCAACTGGAGCACCCCGAGACAACCAGCGACTTTCTCATTCAACAGTTGTTGTTACTGGAGCTTGAGGAGCGCGGATTGTTAAAGGTCAGCTGATCCGTCCTGCAGACGGTGTGCTGCCACTGGCAGATAATGGAACATGTGGGTATGCTACGAACATGCCCAATAATCTGAACGACAAACTCGTCATCGCCATCTCCTCCCGGGCGCTGTTCAACCTAGACGAGAGCCACCAGGTCTACGAGAAGGAGGGTCTGCAGGCCTACTCAAAATACCAGGTGACCAGGGAGGAAGAGCCACTGGACCCAGGGGAGGCCTTCCCACTGGTACACAAGCTGCTCAGGCTGAACGATAGCCTGCCGGAAGATGCACGGGTCGAGGTTGTATTGTTGTCGCGCAACAGTGCCGACACCGGCCTGCGGGTTTTCAATTCCATCCAGCACTACGCACTTGATATTAGCCGTGCCGCCTTTTGCGGCGGGGAGAGTCCCTGGCGGTACATTAATGCCTTTGGTTGTAAGTTATTCCTGTCCAACGAAGCGCAGGACGTGCGCCACGCACTGGAGTGTGGGGTCGCGGCGGCTACCCTGGTGTCGCGCAGAGGCGGTGGTACCGAAAGCGAACAGCTGCGCTTTGCGTTCGACGGGGATGCTGTGCTGTTTTCGGACGAAGCGGAGCAGGTTTACAAGCGCGATGGTCTTGAGGCTTTTACTGCCAGCGAGAAAGCGGCCGCCAGGGAGCCGCTCGGTGGCGGACCCTTTAAACCCTTCCTGTCTGCCCTGCATCGCTTGCAGCAGGCCTTTCCTCCTACCGAAGCGCCTATCAGAACAGCGCTGGTCACTGCACGGTCTGCCCCTGCGCACGAGCGTGTGATCCGTACCCTGCGCGCCTGGAATATCCGTATCGATGAGTCCATTTTCCTCGGCGGGCTGAACAAAACCGACTTCCTGAGGGCGTACCAGGCAGATGTTTTTTTTGATGACCAGCAGACACACTGTGTATCCGCCAGTCCGCATATAGCTACCGGCCACGTGCCACACGGTGTGGCCAATTCCTGACTCAGACTTGCATGACCTCCATTCCCGTTTAATTTGGCAAACTGGAGGGTTAATGGCTATTCTGAATAAGGAAGGGAAAGGTGCGGTCACCGGACTGCACCTATTCATCTGGAGGTTGGCATGAAGCTGCAGCAGTTACGTTACATCTGGGAGGTGGCACATCATGATCTCAACGTGTCGGCTACAGCCCAGAGCTTGTACACCTCGCAGCCTGGCATAAGCAAGCAGATTCGCTTGCTGGAGGATGAACTTGGCGTCGAAATTTTTGCTCGCAGTGGCAAACATCTCACCCATGTAACGCCAGCGGGGGAGGCCATCCTGAAGGCTGCTGAGGAAGTGCTGTTCAAAGTGAAGAGCATTCGCCAGGTGGCTGAGGAGTATGCCGACGAAAAGAAGGGCAGTCTCTCCATTGCCACCACCCACACCCAAGCGCGCTATGCGTTGCCGCCAACCATCAAGGCCTTTATTGAGCAATACCCGAACGTGTCCCTGCACATGCACCAGGGAACACCCATGCAAATTTCCGAGATGGCCGCGGATGGCACGGTGGATTTTGCCATTGCCACAGAGGCTATGGAGCTGTTCTCTAACTTGATCATGATGCCCTGTTATCGCTGGAACCGGTGCATTATTGTCCCCCGGGGCCACCTTCTGACCCGGCTACCGGAATTGACGCTGGAGGATGTCGCCGCGCAGCCTATTGTCACTTATGTGTTTGGGTTTACCGGGCGCTCCAAGCTGGATGATGCCTTCACTGCCAAAGGACTGTCACCCAGGGTGGTATTCACTGCAACGGATGCGGATGTGATCAAGACCTATGTGCGCCTGGGGCTCGGTATCGGCATCATCGCCGCTATGGCCTACGATGAGACGACCGACAACGACCTAGTGGCTCTCGACGCCAGTCACCTGTTTGCCAGCAGTGTCACCCAGATTGGCTGTCGTCGAGACACGTTCCTGCGCGGTTATATGTATGCGTTTATTGAAAACTTCGCACCCCATCTCTCCCGTGATCTGGTAACAGCAGCCTTCGGGTGCCAGAGCAAGCCCGAGCTGGTGGATTTGTTTGCGCATCTGGAGCTGCCGGTCTACTGAGGGTGCCACTGTGAAATGCACGCGCGGGACTTGTGTCGCCTGTGTCACAGTGTTTAGATTGGCGCGCTGAAAAATCAACTACTTCCGATTATAGGAGATCACGACGTGGAACTGGCCTGCCTGGACCTGGAAGGAGTGCTTGTGCCGGAGATCTGGATAGCCTTCTCCGAGCGCACCGGTATACAGGAGCTGCGAGCCACCACCAGAGACATACCCGATTACAACGTGCTGATGAGACAGCGCCTGGCTCTGTTGGAGCAGCATGGTTTAAAGATTAATGATATTCAGGAAGTGATTGCGACGCTGGAGCCGCTGCCGGGTGCCATCGAGTTCGTCGACTGGATGCGTGAACGCTTTCAGGTGATCATCCTGTCAGATACCTTCTATGAGTTCTCGCAACCCCTGATGCGACAACTACATTGGCCTACTCTATTTTGTCATCGCCTGATAACTGATGCTGCTGGACGGGTTGTGGATTACAAGTTGCGCCAGGAAGATCCCAAACGGGCATCCGTGCAAGCACTGCACAGCCTCAACTACCGAGTGCTTGCTGCGGGCGACTCCTACAACGACACCAGCATGCTAGCGGAGGCCGACGTCGGGTTTTTGATTCACGCGCCGCAAAACGTGATTGACGAGTTTCCACAGTTCAAATCGGTAGATACCCTCGCAGAGTTGAAAGTTGCTTTTGTGGAGGCCAGTGAACGTCCTCTGGTGCTCTGAGTACCTTGTGTGAAGAACTGCCAGTAAGGTCGGTCAGGCGCGGCCAATCTGTTCCAGGGCATTGAGAAATTTACCCACCTTGTCATAGGATTCCTGGTACTCCTGTTGCCAATCAGAATCGGCGACAATCCCGCCGCCACCCCAGCAGGTGACCTCGCCCTGGCGACATAACAAGCTGCGGATGGCTATGTTGCTGTCCATGCGGCCATCCGCGCTCACATACAACACCGAGCCGCAGTAGACGTGACGCTCATGTGTTTCCAACTCCGCGATGATCTCCATGGCACGCCGTTTCGGCGCGCCGGTAATCGAGCCGCCGGGAAAGCTGTCCCGCAGCAGGTCCCACGCATTGCGCTCGGGGCGCAACTCACCACTGATGGTACTGACCAGATGGTGCACAGTCGGAAAGCTTTGCACTTCAAACAGACGGTCGACATGGATACTGCCTGGGACACAGCTGCGGCCGAGGTCATTGCGCAGCAGGTCCACTATCATCAGGTTTTCGGCTCTGTCCTTGTGCGAGTTGCGCAACTCGCTGCGCGCCAGGTCGTCCGCCTGCGGGTCAGCGTAGCGCGGCCGGGTTCCTTTGATTGGCGAAGTTTCCACACGGTGGCCATGCAGGGAAAGAAAACGCTCTGGTGACAGGCATATGAGCGATGCATCATCGGCCAGCGATAAATAGGCCGCGAAAGGAGCGGCCGCAATCGCGCGCAGTTCGCGGTAGGCATGCCAGGGATCGCCGGTAAAACCTGCGCTGAAACTTTGCGTCAGGTTCACCTGATAGCAATCTCCGGCCTGGATATATGCCTGTATTTTCTCGAAGGAAGCCTGGTATCGAGCTTGGTTGCAGTTGGAAACAAAGTCACTGTGCAGCCTGAAGTCTTGCTTAGAGCCTATTACAGCGCGTTGGCGCAATCGTGCGAGCAAGTCACGGCGCTGGGCGCTCCCCACCCGGGGCTGCGATACCAGGGTGGCTCGCTGGAGCAGGTGGTCCTGTACGATGCACCAGTCGTATGCGCACATTTGCACAGCGGGAAAGTAGTGCAGCGGCCGCCGTGGACGGGATACTGTGCAGCCCTTTGCCAACGTCGTATCCCAGGTACCCCAGCAGACCACCGCAGAAGGGGATATCTGGTGACACCGGCTGAATGCCAGCATAGTAGTCCCTGTGGAATTGATCCAGTGCCGCAAAAAACAAGCGGCACTGCTGTTCCGTGGCACCGTGGTTGAGGCCGGGCACTTCTGTGGTCCACGGCTGCGCGGTAAGAATATCGTAGCGACCACCGGTCGCGTAGGGGAAACTGCTGTCGAGGAAGGCCGCCCGCGGTAAATCCCGGATACGCGCGAACAGCTCGCAGCTATCCGGACAATAGGGAATTTCCTCCAAATGGACGGATTTGCTCACCCCGGCGCACCGGTGTTAATCATGACATGTTTCCCAGCACCGCGGTGGTGCTGCTTCGCACTTGGAACTGCACCGCTTGGGCAGCGCTTGGTCCGTCGTTTAAGGCTTGGATCTGCATTGAAATAACAAGTATCTGCGTTGAAAAGACCACAATTGTGGTGCCAGCTGAATTGACTTTGCAGGTTTGGCAAATTACTGTATCAAGCCGAATTTTTGGCAGGTTTGCATCCTAAGCCCGACTGCCATGACTTGCAACCAGCATGCCTTCAATGGAGGTTATGCGGACCCTCTACGCCCCTCCGGGGAAAGCTTTTTGGATCAAGGAATATGACGACAAAGAAAGGTAGCACTCTGATCGCATCGCTGGACAATCCTTTTGCAGAAAATGCCGAACGCGAGTTCCGTGTGCCCGGCCAGATTGCTTCTGCTCCAGGACTCTACGAACAGTCGCTAAAAGCGGGCTGGGAACTTCAGCAGCGCCCCTACCAGACGGCGGGTGTCAAGAATATACAGCGCCAGCACCAGAAAAACCGCATGACCATCTGGGAGCGTATCCGCTACCTCAGTGACGAGAAACCCACGGTGTTGTACCAGAACTGGGGGCCTAATCTGGACGGTGCATCGCTGGTTACAGCGATCATCAAGGTCAATGGCCGGGACGTGGCGCTCTACGGCCATGATTTTACAGTTCGGGCGGGTTCCATGGACGCGACGAACGGCGCCAAGTTGGCCCGTCTGTTCCAACTGGCGGCGAAACAGCGCATTCCTGTCGTGGGCATAAACGACAGTGCCGGCGCTTACATACCGGCTGGAGTCGGGGGGCTTGATGGCTACGCCGAGGCGTTTGCCGCGCTGCGTCGCATCAGCGGTATCGTCCCCAGTATCATGTGCATGTTCGGCTTCAATGCAGGCGGCGGTTCCTACCTGCCGCGTCAGGGCAGTTTCCTGATTCAGCCCAACGACACATTCTTCGGCCTGACCGGACCCGGCGTGGTCAAATCCGTACTTGGTGAGGATGTCACCCCCGATGAGTTGGGTGGGCCCGGTGTGCACAGCCAGAGTGGAGTAACCGATTTCGTGGTGAAGGACGAGGTAGCGGCACTGCGCAAAGTGCGGGCATTGCTCAATTACCTGCCGAGCTACAACGGCGAGCTTGCGCCCTATGAGGCCAGCTCTGACCCGGTGGACCGCAAAACCTGGGACATCGATATATTGCTGAAAAAAGCTTTTAACTCGCCCACCGGGTTCAATACGCCCATCGATATTACAATTCTGATTCAACAATTGTGTGATCATGGCGACTTCCTGGAGATTCAGGGGGAACGGGCGCGCAATACAGTCACTGCTTTGGGCCGCATGGGCGGTAATGTGATTGGCTTTGTCGCAAATAACTCGGCCGTTGCATCGGGGCAGGTAGATATCCCTGCGGCCTACAAGAACGCGCGCTTCATTCGTTTTTGCAACCTGTACAACATCCCGGTCATTTTCCTAGAGGACACCACAGGCTTTCTGCCGGGTAAAGAGCAGGAGGCCGGAGGTATCGTGCAGGCCGGGCGCGCCATGCTGGATGCCATCGTGGACCTCCGTACACCACGCTTTCTCGTGCTGGTGCGCAACGCTTTTGGTGGCGCCTACGCTTCATTCAATAGTATTCCCACCGGGGCCGATTTTGTCGTCGCCCTGCCCTCGACCCGGGTGGCTGTGATGGGGCCTGCGGGAGTGGAGTATGTTTACAAGGACGAACTGCGCAAGATTCGCGGTTCGGTTCAAACAATGCTGAAGGCTGAGTCCGAGGCCCAGATGAAGGCTGGTCTGCCCGCAGACAAAGCGATGGCAGCTGCGCAGCAGTTGGTCACAGATTGGGTCAAGTCTGAGGAAGCCCTGCTGGCGCAGCGCTACACCCTTGAATTGATGAACCCGAATGAGGCCCTGAGTCTCGGCTCGATCTCTCAAATCGTTATGCCCTCAGACCTGCGCAAGGTGCTGGCGGAGAACATGGCATTTTACTTGCGCCGCTATCGGCCCGAACCGCTGCAGTCAGTGCAGCGCGAATTCCACTAGACGGTTCCCCGTCACTAACACTGCAGAGGAAGACAGGCGTGTCCAACGAATTTTATCTGAGCAACCCGCTAATTCATCGCGATCGCAGACTGGGGTGCCGGGATACCGCATGGGAGCAGCAGTTCGACTGTACGCATATCCGTCCGCTCATTATCTGTCGCGGCCCGATTCGAAAAGAAGCGATGGACGTGTTCTGTGAGATGGGCATCACGCATTTTGGCATACTGCTTTCGGAGAAGGATTCGATTGTATACCGCAATGCCATCGCACCCGAGCTGCGTTCACTGACAGATCCTGACCGCGTGCACCGTGTCCCTGACTACAGCGGGGCCAACAAGGAAGAGCGTGAACAGCGCATTTGCCAGATTATCAATATTGCGCGGGATAACAATTACAACGCGATATTTGCCGGTTACGGATTTATGGCAGAGGACGAAACCATGGTGGCCGCCATGGAAGCAGCGGGGCTCAATTTTATCGGACCCTGCTCGCGTACTGTGCACGGCGCCGGATTGAAGGACGAAGCGAAGCGAACCGCTCTGAAATGCGGTGTTTCGATCACGCCCGGGATCGACAACGGCACTGCGCTGACCCTGCTCAAGAAGTACCCCGATGTCGCCGCGCTGCAGGAACTGGTTAATAGACACGCGCTTGCTGTCGACCCTGCCGTTCTGGCCAACACAGCAATTACCCTGGAGGACAAAGCGGACATAGTACTGGCGGCTTCCTATAAAATTGGCATGGACCTGTATACGGTCGACGAATTGTGCGTGACCCTCACCGAGGCGGTAGTGAGGATGGCCAAGGATTTTCCGCAAAACCGGGTACGATTGAAGGCGATCGGCGGTGGCGGCGGTAAGGGCCAGCGAATTCTCGGCATCGGGGATTCTGCCCGGACGGCAGAAATGGTGCGTGAAATACTCAACGAGGTAAAAACGACCGGCGTCGGCGATAACAAGAATGTGTTGGTCGAACTGAATATTGAGACAACGCGACACCAGGAAATACAGGTGATCGGCAACGGTCACTGGTGTATTTCCATGGGCGGCCGTGACTGTTCCCTGCAGATGCACGAACAGAAATTGCTGGAAGTGTCAGTGACAGTGGAGTCGCTGCATCGAGCCCTGGCCCTGGCCGAGGCAAGCGGCCAGGCCGAAGAGGCGCGAGTGCTCAGGCAGGACCTGGTCACCCTGAAGGCCATGGAAGAGCAGGCTGAGAACTTCGGTGCAGCCGTAGGGCTTGATTCGGTGTCAACCTTCGAGTGCATTGTCGATCGCGACAAGCATTTCTTCATGGAAATGAATACCCGGATCCAGGTGGAGCACCGGGTTACGGAATTGTGTTACGCCCTCAAATTCACCAATCCGGCTAACACAGATGAATATTTTGTCGTGGAGTCCCTGGTGGAAGCCATGGTTTTGCTGGCCGCCCACGGCGAGCGATTGCCCAGACCCGAACGCCTGGTGCGCATGAATGACAGTGTGGAGGCCAGGCTCAACGCCACCAACCAGGCATTGCAGCCCCATGCTGGCGGTGTTATCGAATCATGGAGTAATGCCACTGAAGGCGAAATTCGCGACGACCAGGGCATCAGCCTGCACAATCCCGACACCGATGTGTTCATGAAATACACGCTGGCAGGGGCCTACGATTCGAACATCGCCCTGTTGCTGACTGTGGGCGACACTCGCCTTGAGACGTACCAGCGGATGGCGGAAACAATTCGCCAGACGCGCATGCGGGGACATGACCTGGCGACCAATCTGGAATTCCACTACGGTCTGGTGAACTGGTTTATCGGCCAGAACATCAACGCTAGACCCACCACGCGTTTTATTGTTCCCTACCTCACTGCAGTTGGTGAGTTGAAGCAGCGAGCGAATGACCTGGACCTTGAGCAGGCCTATAGCCGACTGGGTAAAAAGCTTCTGGCAGAGGCAGAGGGGGCAGCTCACAGTGCGCTCGCGGAGAGCCTGCAGTTAAAGGAATCATTGTTGCTGCGGCCGCTGGCCAAACTGCTTGATGAACCGCATATGCTCAGTGGCTGGTTGAGCGTTAACCGCGATTGTTACACCCTTATCGAGGGCAAGATCTGCTGGAACGAGAACCCGATTGAGCTGTTGGCTGAGACCTATCATTTTCTCAATATGGACTATGTGCCCGGTGACAAACCCCCGGCGGCCGTGATGATCTGGGATCATGACAATGCGATTTTACAAGACGCTGTCGCCTTCTACAGCGAACTCGATACGCGCGTTGCGGCAGGTGACTGGGTCGAACTCTGTTCGATGCTGGACGCCAGTGAGCCTCCCGAGGGGTTTGACGCTGAACTGTGGGATCGAGTACGCGGTGCGCACAGGGGATTTCAGGCAGGGGCAGATATCATGGCCATTTTGCCGAGCATTGCCGAGGCGACAGGTTTTTATGAGCTAACGGTCAACGCCGATCTGAGTATCCATATTCCTCACCGTCTCACCGATGAGGCATTACAAGCGGCCATGTCAAAGGTGCTGGTGCCCCCGCCGGTGGCCCGGTCCGATGAGATACTGGCAGAAAGTGGCGGCATGTTTTACTCACGTGAGACGCCGGCGCACGACGTTTATGTCGGTGAAGGCGATCATTTTGATGCTGGCGATCCGCTATTTATCGTGGAAGTGATGAAAATGTTCAACAAGGTTTATGCGCCATTTTCCGGCACTATCGCCAAAGTGCTGGTGCATTCCGATGGCAGCATCATCAGCAAGGGGCAGCCAATTTTCAAGATTGTGCCTGATGAAATATCGGTGGCAGTCTGCGCTGAGGATGTTGCAGCACGCCGCCTCGCAGTCACCAGCGCGTTTTTACATCAGTTGTAGAGAGGACGACACATGATTACTGCCCTGGACCATATTGCCATCGCCGTGCCGAGACCTTGAAAAGGCCATACAACGGTTTGTAACAGATTTCGGTCTGCCCCTGGGTGGCAGGGAAGACGTGCACGAGGCGCGGACCACTGCCGCCTTTCTGCCGCTGCCGCCCACCAACATCGAGTTGGTCTACCCACTAAACGGGGAAGGCCCGGTGGCCACCTATTTGGAGAAGAAAGGTGGGGGCCTGCATCACCTTTGCTTTCGCTCTGACGACATAGACGCAGACGTAGCCAGACTGCGGGACAAGGGCTACCAGTTCCTTGCCGATGCGCCCACGCCGGGTGCGCACGGCTCACGGGTCATTTTTATCCATCCCAAGAGCTGTGACGGTGTCCTGATCGAGATTAGCCAGCCTGCCGCGGACCATTGAGGTTTTGCCCATGAGTAACAAGATTTACGACAAAGCAGCTGCGACACCCGACCACTGGAAGGTTCTGGCTATTGAGCAATCAAATGGTAAGAGTCCAGATACCCTCGTTTGGCACACGGCGGAAGATATCGCAGTAAAGCCACTGTACACAGCGGCAGACATGGTGTCCCTGGAGTACGCCGATACCATGCCCGGCATATCTCCTTACGTGCGTGGCCCTCAGGCCACCATGTATACCGGTCGCCCGTGGACCATCCGGCAGTACGCCGGGTTTTCAACGGCAGAAGAATCCAACGCATTCTATCGCAAGGCGCTGGCAGCCGGTGGTCAGGGGGTTTCCGTCGCCTTTGACCTGGCCACGCACCGCGGCTATGACTCCGACCACCCGCGTGTGGCCGGTGACGTGGGCAAGGCGGGTGTAGCCATTGATTCGGTAGAGGACATGAAAATTCTCTTCGACAGTATTCCTCTGGACAAGGTCTCGGTGTCCATGACCATGAACGGTGCTGTGCTGCCAGTCCTGGCCGGTTACATTGTGGCGGCAGAAGAGCAGGGCGTGTCCCAGAAGCAGCTCACCGGTACAATCCAGAACGATATTCTCAAAGAATTCATGGTGCGCAATACCTATATCTATCCGCCCACCCCCAGCATGAAAATTATTGGCGATATCATTGCCTACTGCTCTACCAATATGCCGCGTTTCAACACCATTTCCATCTCCGGTTACCATATCCAGGAGGCGGGTGCGAATGCCGCACTGGAACTGGCCTACACGCTAGCCGATGGCAAGGAGTACATTCGCACCGCAATTGCCGCGGGACTGGGTATTGATGATTTTGCACCGCGCCTGTCCTTCTTCTGGGGCATTGGCATGAACTTCTATATGGAGATCGCCAAGATGCGTGCGGCGCGCCTGCTGTGGGCGCGTATCGTTGCCGAGTTCAATCCGCGCAATCCCAAGAGCTCGATGTTGCGCACCCATAGCCAGACCTCTGGTTGGTCGCTGACTGAGCAGGATCCCTACAATAATGTGGTGCGCACCACCATTGAGGCGATGGCTGCAGTGTTTGGCGGGACGCAGTCATTGCACACCAATGCCCTGGACGAGGCGATAGCTCTGCCGACCGAATTCTCCGCCCGTATAGCGCGCAACACCCAGCTTATTATTCAGGAGGAGACGGGGATCACCAAGGTGGTCGATCCATGGGGCGGCTCCTATATGATGGAAAACCTCACCCAGGATATCGCAGACAAGGCCTGGGAATTGATCGAGGAAGTTGAGGCAGCCGGCGGCATGGCCAAGGCCATCGAAACCGGCATGCCTAAATTGCGTATCGAGGAAGCTGCGGCCAGGAAGCAGGCCCGCATTGACCGGGGTGAGGATGTGATCGTCGGTGTCAATAAGTACATTCTCAAGCAGGAAGATCATGTCGATATTCTCGAGATCGACAATGACGCTGTACGCGAGTCACAGCTTGCGCGACTGGCCAGCGTGCGTGCCAGTCGCGATACCTCCGCGGTAGAGGCTATACTGGAAGACATTTACCAGTGTGCGGTCAGTGGCGAGGGTAACCTGTTGGCACTGGCCATTGAGGCCACTCGCCGTCGCGCGACAATCGGGGAGATATCCTTCGCTATGGAACGTGAATTTGGTCGCTTTAAAGCCCAGGCGCAGACTGTCTCCGGCGTCTACGGCGCCGCGTTTGAGCAGGATCAAAACTGGCAGGGCATCAGCCACGATATCGACGCTTTCGTGAAGCAGTATGGCCGCCGGCCGCGTATGCTCGTGTGCAAAATGGGCCAGGACGGGCACGACCGTGGCGCCAAAGTTGTCGCGACAGCGTTTGCCGATGTCGGCTTCGATATTGATTTGTCACCCATGTTTTCCACGCCGGAAGAAGTAGCGCGCCAGGCAATCGAGAATGATGTCCACGTCGTCGGTGCTTCTTCTTTGGCCGCTGGACACAAAACGCTGGTGCCACAGTTGGTGGCTGAGCTCAAAAAGCAGGGTGCTGATGATATTATCGTGATTGCCGGCGGGGTGATTCCCAAACAGGATTACGACTTCCTGTATAAGGCTGGTGTTAAGTGTATTTTCGGGCCGGGCACGCCGATTCCCCAGTGCGCACGTGAAGTACTGGACGCGGTGCAAGCTGCCCAGTCCTGAATGACCAGCTTCGATCTGCAGGAACTGCTAAGCGGCAACCGCCGCGCACTGGCCAAGGCCATCACCCTGGTTGAAAGTAAACTCGATACGCATCGCGAGCAGGCGCAGCACATCCTGGAGCAGGTGTTGCCCCACAGCGGCAGCAGCATCCGCATTGGCATTACCGGTGTTCCTGGTGTCGGCAAATCCACGTTTATTGAAGCCTTTGGCTTGTACCTGATAGAGCAGGGCAAGCGTGTGGCGGTGCTCGCGGTCGATCCCAGTTCACCGATCGCCGGCGGCTCCATACTCGGCGACAAGACGCGCATGGAAGAATTGTCCCGGCGCGAAGAGGCATTTATTAGGCCCACGCCGGCTGCCGGTGCCCTTGGCGGAGTCGCGCAAAAAACCCGCGAAACCATGTTGCTGTGCGAAGCCGCTGGCTACGATGTGATTCTGGTCGAAACCGTTGGTGTGGGACAGTCAGAGTACCAGGTGGCAGGTATGGTCGACTTCTTCATGGTGCTGATGCTGCCCGGCGGCGGTGATGAATTGCAGGGTATCAAGAAGGGTATTATGGAATTGGCGGATGCGCTCGTCATTAACAAAGCCGATGGCGACAGTGAAAGACTAGCGACCATGACCCAGCGGCAGTACAACAGCGCCATGAGTCTGCTACGCCATAACAGCTTCTGGACACCGCGGGTGATGACCTGTTCGGCACTCACGTCGACAAACATCGATGCCGTGTGGGATATGGTGCTCGAGTATTACGTCGAGGCCGCGCAGCGGCAGGCTTTTGCCAGCAAGCGCACCCGCCAGAACCTGGACTGGATGCACCAGTTGCTGCATGAAATGCTCCTGTTGAAGCTCTCCCAGAACGCCCAGATAAACGCGATGCTGCCTGCTTTGGAACAGGCGGTCGAGCGACAGGAGATTACCGCTTTTGCGGCTGTCAGACAGATTATGGATCAGCTGTAACAGGCGCCCGCCCTGATGCGTTTCTATCCCCTGGAAAAGCTGATTAACCTGCACGATAGCTATGTGCGTCAGTTCAAGATCGACAATCTGCAGCTACTGCTGATCCAGCGCCTCGGAGAGCTATTCCTGATGGAGGCACACTGTCCCCATCGTGGTCATCCACTGGCGGCAGCGTCGATTGAAATTGGACTGATTCAGTGTTCGCTGCATCAGTATCAATTCGCGCTGGCGGATGGCCGACTGCTGCACGCCACCGAAGAACCGTGTCGCGCATTACGTACCTTTGATGTGGTCTATGCCGGAAATGAGATTGGTGTGATGTTGGATGAATAGAGATTCTTTTCGCAATCCTTACAGGCGCTAACTTCCAGCGTTCACTGGGTTTGGGAAGAAAATCAAAGTAAATCTGCTCATGACACCCCGTCTATTTGTCTATAGACGATGTTCGCGCAATCGAGCCTCGTCGAGACCTTGTCTACCTCTGTTGCCGCGGGCGTGAACTGAATATCAAAACCCGTAAAGCACTTTCAATTGTGGATCTTTGTCCGCGATCAAGCGCGCGAGATCCACCATTACCTTGCACTGCTTCCAGGACGCATCGTCCTGCATTTTGCCCTCTACCATAACCGCGCCACTGCCATCGGGTAGCGCCTCCAGCACGCGTTTGGCCCAGGCGACTTCGTCAGGTGGGGGGCTGAATACTCGTTTGGCAATCTCGATCTGGCTGGGGTGCAGTGACCAGGCACCGACACAGCCCATGATAAAGGCGTTGCGGAACTGGTCTTCACAGGCAAGCGGATCGTCGATTGCGCCAAAAGGCCCATAGAAGGGCAGGGCGCCGACGCTGACACAGGCGTCCACCATGCGACCCAGGGTGTAGTGCCACAGGTCCTGTTGGTGGGTGGCGCGTTCGCCTCGGGATGTTCGGATCAGGATCGTTGCGCACCAGATAGCCGGGATGGCCGCCGCCAATGCGGGTGGTCTTCATGCGCCGCGATGCGGCCAGATCCGCAGGTCCAAGACTCATCCCCTGGATGCGTGGGCTGGCATTGGCGATCTCTTCCACGTTGGCCACGCCGAGCGCGGTCTCCAGCAGGCAGTGCAGCTGGATCGGTTTTTTCAGTCCGGCCTTTGCTTCCAGTTGCGCCAGCAGTTGATCCGCGAAATGGATATCCCAGGCGCCCTGGATTTTCGGCAGCATGATGACGTCGACCTTGTCTCCGACTTCGGTGACGATGCGCGTGATATCGTCGAGGAACCATGGGCTGTCGAGGCTGTTGATCCGGGTCCACAGCTGCGTGTCACCAAAGTCATTGTCGCGGGCGATCTGAATAAAGCCTTCGCGCGCCGCTTGCTTGTTGTCGATGGCGATGGCGTCCTCCAGATTGCCCAGCAGGATATCGACCTGTTTGGCGATGCCCGGCGCTTTCTCCACCATTTTGGCGTTGCTGGGGTCGAAGAAGTGAATCATGCGTGAAGGCCGCACGGGAATGTCGCGCAGCGGCGGCGGGGCGCCCAGCGCCAGCGGGCGGAAAAAATCACGGGGACTGCGCATACTTACCTCCTGAGTTGTTTCTCATTCGCTGCTGCCGTCATAGCGATTGTACAAACGCTGTCGCAGTGATTCATAGTGTTCGAGCAGGTTCAGGTCCTGCGCCTGCAGTTGTGCCAGCAGCGGCTTGTTCCCCGCCGAGCTGGTCGATACCAAAACTGCCGAACTCCTCCTGCAGGCGCTTGTGTATCCAGTAGGCCTGATAGCTGCGCCGTCTGGGTGCCAGCTGGTCGCGCGACTGGAGCTCGTTACGGTGTTGTTGCAATGCATGTCGGCCAGCGCCTCTATACCGGTGCCATTGGTTGCACTGGTGGCGAGCACCGGCACCTGCCAGTGGCCGTCCGGGTGTTCCCGGTGCAGCGCTGCGCCCAGCTCGGCCAGCGTGCGGCGTGCTACCGCGCCCATATCCGCCTTGTTGACGACCAGTATATGCGGCACTTCCAGGATACCCGCCTTCAGGAACTGCACGCTGTCGCCGGAGCCGGGTTGGGCCACATAACAGGTGGTGTCGCACATGCGGGAAATATCCACTTCCTGCTGGCCGACCCCCACCGTTTCGATAAGCACGATATCGAAGGCGGCCAGCAGCACCTGGCTCATGGGCCACACCTCGGTGCTGAGTCCACCGAACTGGCCGCGATTGGCCAGCGAGCGCACGAAGACGCCGTCATCTGTCCGCACTGGTCTGCATGCGCAGACGGTCGCCCATCAAGGCGCCGCCGCTGATGGGGCTGGAGGGGTCGACCGCCAATACGCCGACACGCTGCCCGCGTTGACGCCAGACACTGATCAACGCGGCGCTCAGTGTGGATTTCCCCGCACCCGGCGGGCCGGTGATGCCGATGAGGTGACCTGTGGGTATGTCACGGGCATGTTGCAGGTGCGTCGAGGAGTGCCGCTGCCTGCGCCCGGGCGACGGTGCGCCGGTCATCCAGCAGGTTGAGCGCCTGGGCCAAAGCCGGTCGTTCACCCCTGCCGATGGCAGTGGCAAGTGCGGCGATATCGATGGCCTCAGGCAGCGTTCATACCAGGGATCAGGCAGCAGGCTCCAGACCGTTGGCCTGACGGATGATCGTCACCATGGTGTCCATGATGGCGTTCATGTCCACGTCCTTGGGCGTGAAGACAGCCTTTACACCGTGTTCCTGCAGGTACCGTGAATCCTCCTCCGGTATGATGCCGCCGATGACCATTGGTATGCCGGCGGCGCCGATTTTCTCCAGCTCCCGAGAAATGTCCCCCACCAGTTCCAGATGGCTGCCTGAGAGGACGGAGAGTCCAATCAGGTGTACGCCTTCCTCCTGTGCGGCGCGGGCGATGCGCGCTGGAGTCAGGCGAATGCCCTCGTAGACGATCTCGAAGCCAGCGTCGCGGCCTTTCACTGCGATCTGTTCGGCGCCGTTGCTGTGCCCGTCCAGCCCTGGCTTGCCGATCAGCAGGCGCAGTGGACGTCCCAGTTCCTCTCCTGTGCGCCGCACACGCTCCCGCAATGCCAGCAGTGCCTCCGACTCACCAAGTCCGGAGGGCGCAACATCGACACCGGTAGGCGCCCTGTATTCACCGAACACCTGCCGCAACACCTCACTCCACTCACCGGTGGTGACTCCGGCTCTGGCACAGGCGATAGAGGAGGGCATGATATTGGTGCCGCTGGCTGCCGCATCGTGCAGTTGCGCCAGTGCCGCATCGACGTTGTCCTGCTGTCGGCTGGCGCGAAATGTCTGCAGAGCGGCGATCTGCTCGCGCTCCGCCTGCGCATCAACTTTCATGATGCCGGATTCACTGCCGGCGGTCAGGGGGGATTCCGCAGTCTCCTGATAACAGTTGACGCCAACAATTTGCAACTCGCCACTTTCAATATTGCGCATGCGTCGGGTATGGCTCTGTACCAGCTCCCGTTTGACGTAACCGCTTTCGATACACGCAACCATGCCACCATGGGCGTCGACGCGGGCCATTTCCTGGGTGGCGCCAGCAATCAACTCCTGCACCTTGGCCTCCACCACCGGTGAGCCGTCCAGCAGATCACCGTATTCCAGCAGATCGGTTTCCAGCGCCAGTACCTGTTGCATCCGCAGGGCCCACTGCTGGTCCCATGGCCGTGGCAGCCCCAGCGCTTCGTTCCATGCGGGTAGCTGGATCGCTCTGGCTCGCGCGCTTTTCGACAGGGTCACTGCCAGCATCTCCAGTACGATGCGCTGCACATTGTTTTCCGGTTGCGATTCTGTGAGCCCAAGAGAATTTACCTGTACGCCATAGCGGAACAGGCGCTGCTTGGGATTTTCCACGCCGTAGCGCTGCTGCACAAGCGTGTCCCACATGCGACCGAACGCGCGCAGTTTACAAGTCTCTTCAACAAAGCGGATGCCGGCATTCACAAAAAAAGAGATACGCCCGACCACATCGTGGAAGCGTGCAGGAGGGATCTGTCCGGAAGCCTGCACTGCGTCCAGAATGGCAATCGCCGTGCACAGCGCATAGGCCAGTTCCTGGGTGGGTGTGGCGCCGGCCTCCTGCAGATGGTAGCTGCAGATGTTGGTGGGATTCCATTTGGGAATATGCTCCACCGTATAGGCGATCAGATCAGTGGTCAGGCGCACCGAGGGTCCAGGAGGATAGATGTAGGTGCCGCGCGACAGGTATTCCTTGAGCACGTCGTTCTGGGTGGTGCCCTGCAATTGCGCGGGATCCACACCCTGGCGCTCGGCAACCGCCACGTACAGGGCCAGCAACCAAGGTGCGGTGGCATTGATTGTCATGGAGGTGTTCATCTGATCCAGCGGTATCTGGTCAAACAAAGCTTCCATATCACCGATGTGGTTGATCGGTACTCCGACCTTGCCCACTTCCCCGCGGGCCAGCGGATGGTCTGAGTCGTAGCCGGTTTGTGTGGGCAGGTCGAAGGCCACAGAAAGTCCGGTCTGCCCCCGGCTCAGATTGGTACGATACAGTTCATTGGAAGCCCGCGCTGACGAATGTCCGGAATAGGTACGCATCAACCAGGGCGGATCACGTTTTACATTTTCCTGGCTCACAGCGGTAGTCCTTAGCGGGGGCGCCGCTTAATCAGCAGGCGCCGTTCGATTTCAAAAATTTTGTCGGCGATCTTGTCTTTGCCGATGTCACGTTTGGTGTCTTCCTTTATAAACAGGTCCGCGCCGTGTTTGTCCAGGGCCGCAGCCGCAGTGATATTTTTCACTCCGATCAGCTGCGTAGTGACCAGGCCATAGGCAACGGCGCCTGGTACCTCCTCAACAGCCAGGATGCGCGACAGGGCGCCAACTGTATCCCCGGCAAACGCGGGTTGTGTATGGTAACCCTCGGTAAAGCCCAGCTCCCACACCGCGTGTTCGCTGACATCGCGACTGGCAAGGCCCTCCAGCCATGCAAAGACAAGTCCACCGTATACGATCGGCTCGCCACTCATCTTGCCGGACTGCGCACTGGAGAACAGGCGGTCGAAGTGCAGAGGATGACTGTTACCGACCAGATAGGTCAGTGCCATGTGCTCTTCAGTAATGGTACGGCCATTGGCGTGCACGATAATATCGCCGGGCGCGAAGTCTTCAACGTAGGTATTGGGACCGGTAAGGCCGGGGTTGACAGGCTTGCCGTGCAGCGGCAACTGCACCAGCGGCATGTCTTCGCCGGGAAATGCCACCGTGACCTGCGGGGCGGGTGTGGTAGGCGACCGTGCACCGCGCCAGCCGACCATAATCTTGCGCTCATACTGCACTACGACAGCATCGTGCTGATTCACCCCAACCGTGCGGATGCGGGTGATGCCCGGCTTGTCGGGCCCGCGGTCCTTGCGCTCCAACACTTTGGTAAACGCACGCAGGGTGTCGCCCGGATACACCGGGCGCAGGAACTGCACCTGGTAGTAACCGAGATTGGCGATCGCTTTTTCGGAATCATTTTGCACACCCAGTGACAGGGCGATATTGAACACCATCTGCGGGCTGGCAAGAAGGTCAGCAAAGCCGTGGGCGCGCGCATACTCTGCGTTAAGGTACAGTGGATTGGCTTGCATGAAGATGCGCGAGAAATAGAGTATATTGCTGGTGGTGAAGGTGAAACCGCGCGGGTGTTCGAACACCTGTCCCGGTTCCAGTTCATCCAGGTAACGACCATATTGTGGTTGGCGTGTTTGCTCAAGCGCAACGGGAACGCCTGCAGATAGTTCAGGCTGGGGCGTCAGTTGAATAGTGATACTCATGCAAACTCCTCAGTCGGCCTTTTCCAGCAGCGCCCTGGCGATCACCTTCAGGGCCAGAGTTTCCTCTGCGCCTTCGAAGATGGATAGGACTCGGGCATCGGCAAAATAGCGACTGACCGGTGTCTCCTCGGCATAGCCCATTCCACCGTGAATCTGCAGTGCTTCCCGGGTCAGCCACTCAGCGGTCTTGCTGGTGAACAACTTGGCAGCGCTGGCTTCCATATCACCTGAGCCCGCGTCCATCAGCTGTGCCACGTCGTAGGTGATCTGGCGACAGGCCAGCAGCAGGGCGGCCATGCGCGCCAGCTTGACCTGGGTGAGTTGGTAGTTGGCGATCGGCAGGCCGAACACGACGCGCTGTTTGGCGTACGAGATGGCTTTCTCAAACGCTGCGCGCATCACGCCAACAGCTCTGGCGGCAGTCTGAATGCGCCCACCGGCGAAACCGGCCATGGCGTAATAGAATCCATTGCCTTCGCCGTCAGGGCCGCCCAACATATTGGCTGATGGCACGAAAAAATCGTCGAAGAAGAGTTCAAAGGAGTGCATACCGCGGTAGCCGATGGTGGCAATGGCGCGCCCGGTGAGCTTGCCACCCGATTCGGGTGACACTTCGAAGTGATGCCCGTCACTGGACGGCTTCTCCACCAGGAACATGGAGAGACCACGGTGCCCCAGGCTCGTGTCGGCGTTGGTGCGAGCCAGCACCAGCAGTAAACCGGCCTTGCCCCCGAAGGTACACCACGTCTTGGCGCCGTTGAGCAACCAGCCGCCATCGGTGGCGGTAGCCTTCAGGCGCACACCGGCAACATCTGAGCCGTAGTTGGGCTCGGTGACCGCAACCGCGCACAGTGGTTCCCCCACGGCCAGTTGCGGTAACCAGAGCTGCTTCTGTTCTTCAGTGCCCCCCTTGAGCAATGCGCGGGCGAGAATTTCTGGCCGGGTAATCAGGCTACCGGCGGCGCCCAGTGAGCCGCGGGACAATTCCTCGGTGACCACGATCATGCCGAGCGTGTCTTCCTTGTCGTCTTCCTGCAGGCCGCCGTAGCTGGCTGGAATGGACAGGCCGAACATCCCCATCTCCTTGAGGGGCGTAAGTATCGCATCAGGAATAATGAGGTCTTCACGATGAATTTGTTCCGCCAGCGGCGCCACGACGTCGTCGGCAAAACGGCGAAATGTATCGCGCATCAGGGTGTGATGCTCGCTGAGCAGATCGGGTCCCAGATCGCCATTCAGATCCAGCACCGCCTGGCCAATGGCAGCGATATTCTGCGCCGCGAGTTGCTGCGACAGAAAATCTGCGGCAGCGGGATTGGAGTCGATTGCGCTAATTTGCGCGTGCGCAAGGCCGAAATCGGCCGGTCGGGTCCGCAGGCAATGCAGCGTGTTGTTTATGGCCTCGGCGCAAAACAGGAAGGCCAATCGCGTGGTGAATATATTTGCGGCGGATGATTTTGTCGCAAGACGCTTAGCGTGTGCCAGCAGGAAGCGCGCAGCGGTACATTCTGACCAGCACAGGGACAGGTCGTAGGACGCCAACTGGTGCTCGTCCAGCCTGGCGGGAGCAACCCGCGCGCCTTCTGTTACCTGAACTTTCAGCGCGGACAGCGCCCGGTCGATTAACTGTGTCGTAGCAAGCAACGTGGCAAAGGCCTGCTCAAGTTGTTGCCCGTGATGGTGGGGAGCGTCAGACATGATCAATACTGCTCAATGAAAATATGTGTTACGTGCTGGGATGTCCCCGGTTTCACGAGGAACAAAATCGGTTTAACCATTCAAACCGATGATTTTAGAGCCTCTGCTTCTTTTAGACAACAGCCATATGAACCCCTGGTGTTATACGCACACGGTGGCCAGTGGATCAGCATTCGCGTACTTGCCCGGTCACCTTAGCCTTCTGTATGCTCGGTGGCCTGCAATCAACTCTCCCGCGATAGCCACAGAGGAATCTCACCATGCACATCAGGCCACGTCGCTCACTGCTGTACATGCCCGGCTCTAACCCCCGGGCTCTGGCCAAGGCGCGCTCCCTGCCTGCCGACGGCCTGATTCTCGACATGGAAGATTCTGTGGCCCCGGACGCCAAACAACTGGCGCGAGAGCAGATTGGTGCGGCCCTGGGCGAAGGCGGCTACGGCCATCGCGAGCTGATTGTACGTATCAACGCGTTGTCGACAGAATGGGGAGCACTGGACATCGAGGCGATCAGTCGGTTTCAGACTGCGCCGGACGCCGTGCTCATTCCCAAGATTGATACCGCCAGGGATGTGGTGGAGGCGATCACTGCCTTTGACAGCGCAGGCTGTCCGGACACTGTGGCGATGTGGATCATGGCCGAAACTCCCCTGTGCATTCTGAACATCGCCGAGGTTGCTGGCGCGCATCCACGCCTCAAGGGCATGGTGCTGGGAACCTCGGACCTGTCCAAGGATACGCGTGTACGCCATACTCCCGATCGCCTTGGCTTTATCACCGCACTCAATCTCTGTGTGTATGCAGCACGGGCTTATGGACTGACAATTATTGATGGTGTGCAACTCGATTTGGAGAACGAGGAACTGTTGCGCGCATCCTGTGCGCAGGGCAGGGATCTGGGTTTTGACGGCAAGAGCCTGATTCATCCTAACCAGATCGCTGCCGCCAATGCTGCTTTTGCACCTGATGAGGAGGAAGTCGCCGCTGCCCGCAACATTATCGCGGCTTTCGAACAGGCCAGGGCGCAGGGCAAGGGTGTGGTGGTGGTCAATGGCCGCCTGGTGGAGAATTTGCACGTGGAAGAGGCACAGCGACAACTGGCGCTGGCTGCAGCGATTACGCAGGTAAGTTAGTTGTGCTGCGAGGGACCCCCTAGCAGAGTGCTGCCAGCTTCGCTAGATGTGCAGCGAACGCAATTCGGTATCCTCCACGCTAAAACGCCACAGTTCGTCAAACAGTTCCAGGTGCTGTCTAGTCGAGGCGCGTGAATTGGGCTCGTAAAACGCATCGTGATCACTGCCGCCGGGTTTGTACAGCACTCCGTCCCGATCCCGTATTATCACAGTTTCATTGTTCCACTGTGGATGTTCTTCGAGCTTTCGAATGTGTACGGTGCTGGGCAATCGGCGCGCAAGGTTCAGCAGCTGGTGTCGACGGCCCACCAAGGGGCGGGAATCACTGATCAGAATGCGTACCTGGGTTTGTTGGCTGCGGCGGGCCAGGGCGCTGAGTGCATCCACCAGCTCGCTGCTGTCAAACGCTGCGTGATCCAGTTGAGGACTAAGAATGCAGATGTAGCGTGAGGCACTCAGGCAGAGTGAGACTGCATACTCATCAAATGGATGAGGATATTCAATGCCGGTCAAAAATTCGTCATTCGACATAAATAACTCCACTTTCCAGAAGATAGTCGAGCAGTGCGGCGGTGCTGGGATTGGCCACAGCGTGTTCCATGTCCGCTCCGGCCAGGCGCCAGCTTGCGCACAGGATAAGCAAGCTCGGTAGTACAGCTTCATCGAATTCACGGCACTCGCCGTTGGCAAAAACCAGGATGCCCTCGGCTTCATGCTGCCACGCCAGCTTGGCTGCAGGCGACAGTTCGAGAAATTGCGCGCCGTCCCGGAGCAGGGCACGGGCTTCGGCCAGATCGTCGTCATCCTGCAACGGGGTGTAACGCGGTTCAGTAATCAGTTCACCAAACCACTGGTTGCCGCAGGCCTGGTCCAGGGCGCCCTGTAACTGGGCTATGGCCCGTTCCATGTCGCGAAAATGAATTTCGCCGGGGCGCGTCACTGGTGAGCGCCCTGCATCGCGATAGAATTCATCCGGTTCCTGTTGCGCCAGCAGTTGATCCACCCAGCGTGAAACCATATCGCTTATACGCGGGGCCCTAAATCCAATGGAAAATGTGGTGCATTCGCCCCGGGCAATCCCCCAGTGCGCGAAACCTGGTGGCACGTAAAGCATGTCACCGGTTCGGAGTATATGTTCTTCGCAGGGTACAAAAGAACTTAGAATGCGCAGCTCTTCGTGAGGCAGCAGCGACGCGGATTCATCGCAATAGGGGCCCAGCTGCCACAGCCTTTCACCGTCTCCCTGCAACAGAAAGACATCGTAGTTGTCGAAATGCGGCCCCACACTGCCGCCATCGGTCGCATAACTGACCATGACGTCATCCAGGCGCCACAGCGGAATAAAATCGATCATCCTGCGCAAAGCCGCTACTTCGGGAATGTAGTGATCCACCGCCTGTACCAATAGCGTCCATGGTTGTTCGCGCAAAAAATCGGCATCGACGAAGGGGCCGTGTTGTATTTGCCACACGTTGTTGCAGCGTTCGATGAGTCGTGACTCCACGCCTTCCTCCAGCGCCAGCCCCGCCAGTTCATCACTGCTAACGGGGGGCTTGAACCCCGCGATAGCATCCCTGATCAGCAGGGGCTTGCGCTGCCAGTACTGGGCGAGAAATGTCGTCTTTATCCAGATTCAGTTCCCAGATTGCGGCTCATCTTTGCAACTACTCGATGGCCTGAGCCTGGGCGATGGCATTGCCGATATAGCTTGCTGGCGTCAGTGCCAGCAACTCCTTACGAGCGTGCTCTGGCAAGTCCAGTGTTGCTACGAACGCCTGTATCACGGCTCTGGCTCATGTCCTGCCCGCGTGTCAGTTCCTTGAGTTTTTCGTAGGGCTTTCGATGCCATAGCGGCGCATGACCGTTTGTATCGGTTCAGCCAGATACTTCCCAGACTGTCATCCAGGTCCTGGGCCAGACGACTTTCGTTGAGTTGTAATTTGCCGATGCCCTTGAGGCTGGACTGATAGGCAATCAGGCTGTAGCCGAAACCTACTCCCATATTGCGCAGCACAGTGCTGTCGGTGAGGTCGCGCTGCCAGCGGCTGATCGGCAATTTGGCGGCCAGATGGCCCAGCACAGCATTGGCCATGCCCAGGTTGCCCTCCGCGTTTTCGAAATCAATGGGATTGACCTTGTGCGGCATGGTGGAGGAACCCACTTCACCTGCCATCGCCTGTTGCTTGAAATAGCCCAGCGAAATATAGCCCCAGATGTCGCGGTTGAAATCGATCAGGATAGTGTTGAATCGGGCGATTGTGTCGAATAGCTCCGCCATGTAGTCATGGGGCTCAATCTGTGTAGTGTAGGCATTGCAGGTCAGGCCAAGGCCCTCAACGAACTGCCTGGCATTAGCCTGCCAGTCCACCTGCGGGTATGCGACCAGGTGAGCGTTATAGTTGCCGACAGCTCCGTTGGCTTTACCCAGGTACTGCACGTTTTCAAGCTGGCGGAGTTGCCTTCTGAGTCGGGCGACGACATTGGCAAGCTCCTTTCCCATGGTAGTCGGACTTGCCGTCTGGCCATGGGTGCGTGACAGCATCGGCACGGTGGCCGAACCCTGTGCCAGAATGGTCAGGGCAGATGTGATCTGCAACATGGCTGGTACCAGCACATGGTGGACGCCGTCGCGCAGCATCAAGGCATGCGACAGGTTGTTTATGTCTTCCGAGGTGCAGGCGAAATGCACAAACTCCGCAATGGACTGGAGCTCCGTGTTGTCTGCAAAACGTTCCTTGAGAAAATATTCGATCGCCTTGACGTCGTGGTTGGTTGTTCTCTCAATCTCCTTGATGCGACCAGCATCCGCTTCGCCAAAATTGCCCAGGATGGTTTCAAGCTGTTGGTTTGCTGCCAGCGACAGCGCGGGTACTTCGACAATACCCGCATGGGCGGAAAGGCACTGTAACCAGCGTATCTCTACCAGAATTCGGCGCTTCATCAGCCCGAATTCACTGAATACCTCGCGCAGCTGGGCTGTTTTACTCCCGTAGCGTCCGTCGATAGGCGAGACGGCGGTGAGTGCTGACAAATCCATGCATTTCTCCCTGTATGAAAGAAGTGATCTTACACCACCCCCAGCCCTCGCGACAGGTTCTGCGATGCCTCTAGGAGCTTCTTGCGCTGTAGCAACAGTCGCCATCGGTGTCCGCCAAGTTGGCGCCAGAGGAAGGCGGCACGCACGCCAGCCAATAATAGTGCCCGGATGATGTCGGCGTTCTTGGAATTTTGCAGATGCTGAGCGCTGCCGGTGACCTTGATGCGAAAACGCTGGTGGCTAAGGGTGTCCTGGTAGATACCGGAAATACCGTGACACAGTTCGCCGACATGACTGGAAAAATGTTCCGCACGAAAACTCGTGTGTTCAAGACGGGTGCGCACAACTGCCATCATGTCCGCGTCAGCCGCGAACTTGCGCTCCAGATAGATCAGACTGAATACATAGCGCACCAGATCGTGGTTCTCCCGGGCATTTTTATCGGCCAGTAGGTTGCTTAAATTATGAAGGCCCAGTTTAACGCCGGGAACACCGCCAAAGATGTCTGCCGCACTGTCGGGGTTAAACACAAACAGGCTGTGAATGGATGTTTCGAGAAAATCCAGGGGGTAACTGCCGGTCTTGGATATCTGGTCGACCAGGCGGGCGGCCTGGGCCACGCCTGCCAGCGCAATGGCCTGCTGTTCCAGGTTTGAGAGAGGAGTATCACTCATCTAAAATCCTGTTCTGTCAATAACACCGCCGCCAAGGCAGCGCTCGCCCTGGTAAAACACCACGGACTGGCCAGGCGTTATCGCCCGCTGCGGTATCTCGAAATCCACGCGGTAAGCGTATTCTGTGTCGTGACGAAGCACGCAGAGCTGGTCCTGCTGGCGGTAACGCACTTTGGCAGCACAGTGCAGTGGCAGTTGCGGCGGGACACCTGCCACCCAGTAGAGCTGCGCAGCGTACAGACTGGATTTGAACAGAGCAGGGTGATCATTGCCCTGGGCCACCAGCAGGATATTGCGTATCAGGTCTTTCTCGACGACGTACCACGGTGCTTCCCGGTGCAGCGCCAGGCCACCGATACGCAGGCCCTGACGCTGGCCGATCGTGTGGTACATCAAGCCCTGGTGAGTGCCTAGTACCGCACCGTCAATGCTGTGGATTTCGCCGGGCTGTGCCGGCAGGTATTGTTGCAGAAAGTCCTTGAAACGGCGCTCACCGATAAAACAAATACCGGTGGAGTCCTTCTTCTTTGCCGTGGCAAGCCCGTATTCCAGCGCCAGCCTTCGTACTTCAGGCTTAATTGTTTCACCGATAGGAAACAATGTTTTCTCCAGCTCTGAATGACCCACTGCGTGCAGGAAGTAGCTCTGATCCTTATTGGTATCCAGGCCCTTCATCAGCGTACTCCTGCCTTCGGATTTCCCGCAGCGCGCATAATGGCCGGTGGCGATATAGTCGGCATCCAGCAAAGTTGCATACTCAAGAAACGCCTTGAACTTGATCTCCCGATTGCACAGGATGTCGGGATTGGGTGTGCGACCCGCCTTGTATTCCGCCAGGAAATGTTCGAAGACATTATCCCAGTACTCGGCGGCAAAATTTGCGCCATGCAACCTGATATCCAGTTTGTCAGCGACCGCCTGGGCATCGGCAAAGTCCTCTTTGGCCGTACAGTATTCAGTACCGTCGTCCTCTTCCCAGTTTTTCATAAACAGGCCTTCGACACGGTAGCCTTGTTCTTTTAACAGCAGGGCGGCGACCGAGGAGTCGACACCGCCGGACATACCGACAATAACCTTGCTGGCGTGGTTCAGGCTCATGGGCTGAGTATTAGATCCAGAGGATAACAAATGCCCTGCCTATGTCGCTCGATCACGGCCAGGGCCAGCGGGCTGCGCATTCTGGCAGACCGGGCGAGGATTGCTTCATAATCGAGCCAATGTACCGCATGGATGTCAGGGTCGATTTCAGTATCGGCCAGGCGCTGCAATGGCGTGGCCAAAAATGTGGTGCGAAAATACGTAATCTCCGTATTGGGTGCGCGGTGCAGCGCTATACCAAGCACACCTTTCAATTCAACGTTCCAGCCCGTCTCCTCCAGTGTTTCACGCAACGCGGCCTCAGTGATAGATTCGCCATGCTCAAGGTGACCAGCGGGTTGGTTGAATACCAGTTCGCCGCTGGTTTTGTCGCGCTCCTCCACCATCAGGTATTTGCCGTCCTTTTCGATGACACAGGCAACGGTGACGTGTGGGGGCCACTGGTGCATTTATTATTTCCTCCGTGGTCGTTTGCGGTGCGTAGCCCGGGGGGGCATGTCCAGGATCAGTTCACGGTACTGTCCAGGCTGCAGATCTTCAAGGGACCATTGCCCAATTGTGGTGCGGACGAGCCGCAGTGTTGGAAAGCCAACCTGGGCTGTCATACGACGGATCTGGCGATTACGTCCTTCGCAGATGGACAGTTCCAGCCAGCAGTCAGGTACGCTCTTGCGTGTGCGAATGGGGGGATTTCTGTCCCAGAGAATCGGTGTGGGCACGCGCCTGGCGCGGGCGGGCAGGGTGGGTCCATCATTCAAGCTGATACCCTGCGCCAGGTGTGTCACGGTGTCATCGCCCAGAGTTCCTTCCACCTGCACCAGGTAGGTCTTCCATTGTTTGTTCGCGGGGTTGGCGATGTGTTGTTGCAGGAGACCGTCATCGGTTAGTAACAATAATCCTTCAGAATCATAATCGAGACGTCCGGCGACGCGGCAGCGCGGGACTGACAGAAAGTCCGCCAGAGTTGTCCGTCCGTGGTCATCGGTAAACTGGCTCAGCACGTTAAAGGGCTTATTGAAAAGGATAAGTCTGGCCATCTGAAAAATAGTCGGTAGTTTAAAAAAATTGCATGGTGACATGGGAGCAGCAGCAAATAACCATGTTACACTTTTCGGCGATTTCTCAGGCGGTTAAGCATAGCATCCCCCTGGTTTCCAAAAATCCCGCAGCAACGGAGTACATTATGGGCTACAAGCATATTCAGGTTCCTTCTCAAGGCGAAAAAATTACCGTCAATGAGGATTACAGCCTGAACGTCCCAAACAACCCCATTATTCCCTACATTGAGGGCGATGGCACTGGTGTAGATATTACTCCAGTTATGATTGACGTGGTTAATGCCGCAGTCGACAAGGCCTATGGCGGCAGCAAGAAGATTTCCTGGATGGAAATCTACACGGGTGAAAAGGCTGCGGAAATGTACGATGGTGACTGGTTTCCCGAGGAGACTCTGGACGCAATCAAGGAATACCTGGTCGGGATCAAAGGCCCACTCACCACCCCAGTGGGCGGTGGTTTCCGCTCGTTGAATGTAGCCCTGCGACAGGAGTTGGACCTGTATACCTGTTTGCGCCCCGTGCGCTGGTTTGAGGGCGTACCGTCACCGGTCAAAAATCCGGGTGACTGTAACATGGTAATCTTCCGAGAGAATGCTGAAGACATCTACGCCGGCATTGAGTATCAGGCAGGTACGCCTGAAGCCCAGAAGGTGGTTGACTTTCTTATCAATGAGATGGGCGTCACCAAGATCCGTTTTACCCAGAATGTTGGTATTGGCATCAAGCCTGTTTCCGAAGAGGGAACCAAACGTCTGGTGCGCAAGGCCATACAGTATGCCATTGACCACGATCTGCCCTCCGTGACGCTGGTGCACAAGGGCAACATCATGAAATTTACCGAGGGTGCGTTCCGCGACTGGGGTTACGAACTCGCGCAGCTGGAGTTTGGTGGAACATTGATCGACGGTGGTCCCTGGGTTTCCGTCAAAAATCCCAACAATGGCAAGGAAATCATTATCAAGGATGTGATTGCTGACGCTATGCTACAGCAGATTCTGACTCGTCCGAAGGACTACAGTGTGGTTGCCACCCTGAACCTGAACGGCGACTACCTGTCGGACGCACTGGCGGCGCAGGTTGGTGGCATCGGCATCGCGCCCGGCGCCAACCTCTCAGACACCATAGCCTTGTTTGAGGCCACCCATGGCACTGCGCCGAAATACGCTGGGCAGGATAAGGTGAATCCCGGCTCCATTATACTTTCCGCGGAAATGATGCTGCGCCATATGGGTTGGAATGAGGCTGCCGACCTGATTATCGATGGCATGAACGGTGCTATCCAGAATCGCACGGTAACCTACGACTTTGAGCGTCTTATGGAAGGGGCAACACTGCTTAGCTGTTCTGAATTTGGCCAGGCTATTATTGATTCTATGTAACATCCTGGAGTGATCTGTGAGAGGCTCGTGGCGACACGGGCCTTTTTTTGTTTGATTTTCCATAGCGCTAGCAGCGACTGTGAGCTTGATCTTTCCCCACCCTTGAAAACTCGTATAATGGGATCCATAGACAGTACTTGTGCAGATAGCCGCAACGAGAGAAATTCAGTGAAATTGATCCACCAGGCTGGTCAGTGGCGTATGAGCAAGGAGAAGGAAGATTCTTCGGGTGGACTCGCTCTGGAAGAGTCCAGACCGGACCTTAAGCGTCCACCGCTGTTCAAGGTTGTATTGATCAACGATGACTATACCCCGATGGAATTTGTGGTAGAGGTGCTCGAAATCTTTTTTCGCATGAATCGGGAGCAGGCCACCCATGTTATGCTAACAGTGCACACGCAGGGGAAAGGAGTTTGCGGAATTTTTACGCGAGATATTGCTGAAACGAAAGCGGCACAGGTGAATCAGTATGCCCGTGAAAACGAGCATCCCTTGTTGTGTGAAATCGAGGCCTTAGAGGGGTAAGTCCCCGGAGCGTCAACTATGCTGAGCAAAGACCTGGAACATACACTGAACCATGCCTTCAGGGGCGCCAGGGCAAAACGCCATGAGTTCATGACTGTGGAGCACCTGCTGTTGGCGTTGTTGGACAACAATGATGCTATTCGTGTTCTAAAAGCCTGCGGCGCCGATATCGGTAGTCTGCGTGGCGATTTAGTGGAATTTGTCGATGCCACCACGCCCCTGATACCGGAGGACGAGGACCAGCGCGACACCCAACCGACGCTTGGCTTCCAACGCGTTCTGCAGCGCGCCGTGTTTCATGTGCAGTCCTCAGGCAAAAGCGAGGTAACTGGGGCGAACGTACTGGTTGCTATTTTCAGTGAACAGGAAAGTCAGGCGGTTTTCTTTCTCAAGACCCAAAGCATCGCTCGGCTGGACGTGGTCAATTATATGACTCACGGTATCTCCAAGGTTGCCAATGACGGTGATTCGGCCGAGCCCGGGCAGGTCGGTAGCGACGAAAGCCGTGGTGAAGAGGGCGAGTCCAATCCCTTGGATAGCTTTGCAACCAATCTGAATCTGGAGGCGCTGGCAGGCCATATCGATCCGCTGATAGGGCGTATCGATGAGGTGGAGCGGGTTGCGCAGATTCTTGCACGCAGGCGCAAGAACAATCCCCTGCTGGTGGGTGAGTCGGGCGTTGGCAAAACAGCGATTGTCGAAGGCTTGGCCAAGAAGATTGTGGATGGGGAAGTGCCGGATTTACTCAAGGACAGCGTGGTGTACTCGTTGGATCTTGGCGCACTGCTGGCAGGGACTAAATACCGTGGCGACTTTGAGAAGCGGTTCAAGGGTCTGCTGAATGAATTGAAGAAGCGCGAAAACGCGATTTTGTTTATCGATGAGGTACACACCATCATCGGTGCCGGGGCTGCTTCGGGCGGGGTCATGGACGCCAGTAACTTGTTGAAGCCGCTGCTCAGTTCAGGAAAACTGCGCTGCATCGGTTCAACTACTTTTCAGGAATACCGCGGAATCTTCGACAAGGACAAGGCCCTGAGTCGCCGCTTCCAGAAAATTGATGTGATGGAGCCCAGTCCCGATGACGCCTACAAGATACTCAAGGGTCTGAAGTCACGATTCGAGGAGCACCATGGCCTGCGTTACACCGACAGGGCCCTGCGCGTCGCCACGGATCTCTCTGATCGCTATATCACGGATCGGTTCTTGCCTGACAAGGCCATTGATGTGATCGATGAGGCAGGGGCTTATCAGCAGTTACTGCCAGCATCGAAACGCAAAAAGGTCATTGGCGTGAGCGACATAGAGGCGGTCATAGCCAAGATCGCCCGCATACCACCCAAAGCGGTTAGTAGCGATGACAGGGACACCCTGCGGAAACTCGAGAGTAATCTGCAGATGGTCGTGTTCGGACAGGATCAGGCCATCAGTAGCCTGGCCACGTCAATCAAACTGGCTCGGGCAGGCCTCAGGGCCGGTGAAAAGCCCATTGGATCCTTCCTGCTGGCCGGACCCACCGGCGTCGGCAAGACAGAGGTCACCCGTCAATTGGCACGTCTGCTAGGACTGGAACTCATCCGCTTCGATATGTCGGAGTATATGGAACGGCACACGGTCTCACGCCTGATTGGAGCGCCTCCCGGTTATGTCGGTTTTGACCAGGGCGGTCTGCTGACGGACGCGGTCACCCAGCACCCGCATGCGGTGGTGTTACTCGATGAGATCGAAAAAGCACATCCGGATGTATTTAATCTATTGCTGCAGGTGATGGACCACGGAACCCTGACTGACAACAATGGCCGCAAGGCCGATTTTCGCCATGTCATCCTGGTGATGACCACAAATGCGGGGGCGGAGAGCATCAGTCGCCGTACGATTGGCTTTACCAGCCAGGATCACAGCTCAGATGGTATGGAAGCCATTAAGCGCATGTTTACCCCGGAATTTCGCAACCGACTTGACAGTGTCGTGCAATTTCAGCCGCTGGCCGAGGATGTGATACTCACAGTGGTGGACAAATTCCTCACGGAACTGCAGTGCCAGTTGGATGAAAAGCGCGTGACCCTGGATGTGGATGAAGACGCCCGCTTGTGGCTGGTGGAGAAGGGCTACGATATCCATATGGGAGCGCGTCCCATGGAGAGAGTCATTCAAGAGCATATCAAGAAGTCGCTTGCGGAACTTGTGTTGTTCGGGTCGCTGTCGCAGTCCGGTGGTACGGCGCTGGTCCGACTCAATGCAGCGGAGGACAAGCTGGAAGTGACGGTAGAAGCGGAGGAGGCTGAGCTCCTGAAGAGCTAGCCGGGCTCATCGTTCGCGGTAGGTGATACGTCCTTTGGTCAGGTCGTAGGGGGTCAACTCCACACGTACCTTGTCTCCGGTCAGGATGCGGATATAGTTCTTGCGCATTTTTCCCGAAATGTGGGCGGTCACCACGTGACCGTTTTCCAGCTGGACTCTGAAAGTGGTATTGGGGAGAGTATCAATCACCTCACCTTCCATTTCAATCTGGTCTTCTTTTGCCATCAGGCGGCAATCCTCGGTTAAAAAGAGGGCGCATTTTGCCTGAATCCGGCCGATAGCGCTAGCGTAATATGCGGTAAGACCAGTACCAATGCTGGAGTGGAACTCCGGCGATGCGGAATCTAGATCAACTCTGTCCAGCGGCTGTTGATGTAAACCTCTAGCGGGCGGTAGTCAGCTTTATAGGACATTTTTTGGCAGTCACGAATCCAGTAGCCCATATAGAGATAATCGAGGCCCATTTCGCGAGCCTGTTCAACCTCCCAGAGGATCGCATAGGCACCGAGACTGCGTTTGTCGGCTAGCGGATCGAAAAAAGTATAAATGGCCGACAGCCCGTCCTCGAGTTTATCCACTACTGCAACGGCAATGAGCCTGCCTTTGTCGTAGAAGCGGAAGTAACGGGTACAGTTCCACACGCTGTTCAGGAAGGCTTGGTACTGCTCTCGGTCAGGAGGGTACATATCCCCGTCCGAGTGCCGCAGGCTTATATAGCGGTAGTAAAGATCAAACGCTGCGTCGTCGTTAATATCATCCGTACTGATCACCCTGAGATCCTGGTTGCGCTGCCAGATACGTCGTTGTCCACGCCTGGGTTCGAACCCGGCTACCGGTATGCGGGCGGGAGTGCAGGCATTACAGTGGGTACAGTGAGGTCGATAGATGTGGTTGCCACTGCGGCGAAAACCCAGCACTGAAAGCTTACTGTAGAGTTTCTGATCCACCGGCTGACGTGGGTCCACAAATAAGGTCGTCGCTTCCTGATCACGCAGGTAGCTGCAAGTGTGGGGGTAGGTGGTGTAGACCTTGAGATCCCGCAGGGATGAAGTCACAGCAAGTCTCCACAAAAGGTGGGTAGGTGCCAAATAGCGTCATCAATTTCAACGTCTACAGTTTGCGCAAGACGCCGCTCGAAGTCCAGCCTGCTAATGTTACACGCTCCCAGCGAGTTCAGGTGTTCATTCTCCACCTGACAGTCGATCATATGGAAGCCACCACGATGCAAAATATTCACCAACCCTACCAGCGCCACTTTGGAGGCGTCAGATGCCCTGCTGAACATGGATTCGCCAAAGAACACTTGACCCAGGGACACACCGTACAGCCCACCTACCAGCGATCCGGCTTCATCCATTATCTCCACCGAGTGAGCGAAACCAAGCCTGTGTAACCGCGCGTATGCTGCCAACATGTCGTCATCTATCCACGTCCCGATCCCCTCGCGACGCACCCTCGCGCATTCGCTCATGACCTGGACAAACTGCCTGTCTACGCCAAGATAGAAAACGTTCGACCTGAGGGTTTTGCGCAAAGAGCGAGAGATATGTAATTCGCTGGGAAACAGCACCGAACGCGGATCGGGAGTCCACCACAGCACCGGTTGCGGCGCCTGATACCAGGGAAAGATCCCCTGGCGATAGGCTGCCAACAAGCGCTGTACAGAGAGGCCTCCACCGGAGGCCAACAGGCCATTGGGGTAATCCAGCGCCTCACAAGAAGGTGGAAAGTCGGTGTCGGCATCCAGGCTCGGGATTCGTCGCATGGCATTGACAACTTAGAGCGCGTCGAGGTATTTCTCCGCATCCAGCGCCGCCATGCAGCCAAATCCTGCAGAGGTTACTGCCTGGCGATAGATATGGTCCGCCACATCGCCGGCGGCAAATACGCCCGGCATGCTGGTTGCAGTGGCGTTGCCATGGGTTCCACTGTGTATTGCGAGGTAGCCGTCCTTCATCTGCAGTTGTCCGGCGAAGATATCGGTGTTGGGCTTGTGTCCAATAGCGATAAAGACGCCGGCAAGGCCTACCAGGCTAACCTGATTGTCTTGCACGGCCTTCACGCGCATACCGGTAACACCACTGTTATCCCCAACGATTTCTTCCAAGGTATGATTCCACATGATTTTGATTTTGCCCTCTTTTTCCCTGGCAAACAGTCGATCCTGTAATACCTTCTCTGAACGCAGGGTGTCACGCCGATGAACCAACACCACCTCGGACGCAATATTTGCCAAATAAAGTGCCTCCTCAACAGCAGTGTTTCCGCCTCCGATGACTGCCACTTTCTGGTTGCGGTAAAAAAAGCCGTCACAGGTAGCACAGGCGCTAACACCTTTACCGGCGAAAGCCTCCTCACTGGGTAGACCAAGATACTGGGCAGAGGCGCCAGTGGCGATAATGAGCGCATCGCAGCTGTAGCTTGACGAGCCTTTGAGCAAGAACGGACGCGCGCTGAGATCCACTTTTTCGATATGATCGAACACCACCTGTGCATCAAAGCGCTCGACGTGCTCCTGCATCTGTTGCATCAATTGGGGGCCCTGCAGGTCGGCCGCACCGCCAGGCCAGTTTTCTACCTCGGTAGTCGTCGTAAGCTGCCCTCCCTGCTGGATTCCGGTGATGACTACCGGTTTGAGGTTGGCCCGTGCGGCGTACACCGCAGCGGTATAACCGGCGGGGCCGCTGCCTAGAATAATCAGGCGGTGGTGCTTAACATCACTCATAGAGTCTCTTCCTGCTCACTGTCGTTGTTTACCACATTGCATGCGTCAGAACTGGGCGGGCTATTTGCTGCATGAATGCTGGCGCGTCCCCGCGAGCTTCCTGCCACAGCCAAATAGTCGGCCCGTGCCCCCTCAATCCGTTCTGTATTGAGGCGGACTATGGTACTTTAAAGCCGGGTTCGCTACAAAGAGCAATCCCACGTTAGATAAATTCCATAAGCCTTTGAAATAAAACATTAATGAGTTCACAATTACTTCTTGCTATGAACCCGATAGTGGCCTCGCGTTTGGATGTTTCTTTACCGTTGGCCACCTGCAAGGACAATCAATACCGTGCCCGACAGTACTAACGCAGACAGCTTTCTTGGCTCTCGATTGCGCGAGGGGGCGTTTATAGGTGTTGCGGCCCTGTGCCTGTACCTGTTGATGGCATTGATGAGCTACAGCGGTCGTGACCCCGGCTGGTCGGCCACGGGGAGTGGAGCCCCCATTCACAACCTGGGCGGCCCAACGGGTGCCTGGCTGGCTGACGTATTTTTCTCGCTGGTGGGCTACGCCGCCTATCTGTTTCCCTTGATGCTGGCTTATCGCGCACTGGTCCTTTTATTGCGGCGACACCAGAAAAAGGGCTTCGACTGGACCACATTCGGCATTCGGGCCCTGGGCCTGGTATTGGTGATGATCGCGGGGACGGCGCTGGCCGCCATGAATGACACCGGTGGCTCAGCGTTGCCTCAGGGTACCGGGGGCATTCTTGGGCAGGCGATCAGCGGTGGCTTTACCGTGGCCTTTAGTGCAGTTGGCAGTCGGTTGATCTTACTGGCCATTTTTCTGTTCGGGATGACAATATTCACTGATCTGAGCTGGTTGATCCTGTTGGAAAAGGTTGGGGCGTGGAGTATCGCGACGTTTCACATCAGCCGGGAGCGACTGGGCAACGGAATAGGCGAGTTTCGCGACACTCGCAAACGCGAGAAGGCCGTAGAAGCGCGCAAACTGGTCATTACTGAACACGTGGAAAAGGCCAGGAAGCGCCAACCACCCAAGATCAAATCCCTTAACACGCCGATAGAGAAAAGCGACCGAATCGAACGGGAAAGGCAACAAACCTTGTTTGAGGCCCCGGCCACCGGCGACCTGCCGCATCTTGAGCTGCTTGATGAGTTGGTAAAGGACCCCTCCAGAGGCTATTCAAAAGAGGCTCTGGAAGGCCTCTCGAAATTACTGGAATTGAAGCTGCTGGATTTCGGTGTCACTGCGGAAGTGGTGGCAGTCTACCCCGGCCCGGTAGTCACCCGCTTTGAAATTCAGCCCGCGCCAGGAGTCAAGGTATCGCGTATCTCCAACCTGGCGAAGGATCTGGCTCGCTCCCTGGCAGTCATTAGCGTACGGGTGGTGGAGGTCATTCCCGGCAAATCGGTGGTAGGCGTCGAAATTCCCAATGAAGACAGGGAAATCGTCAACTTCAGAGAAGTCCTGTCATCCAAGGCTTTTGAACAATCCAAATCCCCCCTGACTCTGGCGCTGGGTCACGATATTTCCGGTCAGCCGGTGGTGGCTGATCTGGCGAAAATGCCACACCTTTTGGTCGCCGGTACGACGGGTTCAGGAAAATCTGTCGGGGTCAACTCCATGCTGTTGAGCCTGCTGTTCAAGTCGGGACCGGCGGATGTGCGGTTGATATTGGTGGATCCCAAGATGCTGGAGCTGTCCGTGTACGACGGTATCCCGCACCTGCTGACGCCGGTGATTACCGATATGAAAGACGCAGCCAACGGCCTGCGTTGGTGCGTGGCAGAGATGGAACGGCGCTACAAGCTGATGGCTGCCATGGGGGTGCGCAATCTGGCCGGGTACAATCGCAAAATTGAGGATGCAGTAAAGGCGGGCGCACCGCTCACTGACCCAGTGTGGAAACCCGATCCCCATTTTGCCTCAACTGATGAAGCGCAGACCGCACCGCAGCTGGAGAAGCTGCCCAATATTGTGGTGGTAATCGACGAGTTTGCCGACATGATTATGGTGGTCGGCAAAAAAGTAGAGCAGCTGATCGCCCGTATTGCACAGAAGGCCAGGGCTGCTGGTATTCACTTGATACTCGCGACCCAACGCCCATCGGTCGATGTGATTACTGGCCTCATCAAGGCCAACGTGCCTACCCGAATCGCCTTTCAGGTATCATCCAAGATTGATTCGCGCACCATCCTGGATCAGGGAGGCGCGGAGCAACTGCTGGGCCATGGGGATATGCTTTACCTGCCGCCGGGCAGCGGTGTGCCAAACCGCGTCCACGGAGCATTTTGCAGTGATGAGGAGGTGCATCGCGTCGTTGCTGACTGGAAGCGCCGCGGAGCACCCCTGTATATTGAGGGCCTGCTTGACGAGGGTAGCAATACACTCGTTACTCCCGGGGAACTGCAGTCCGACGCAGCAGACCAGGATGAAGAGAGTGATGCCCTGTACGATGAGGCTGTGTATTACGTAACCCAGAGTCGCCGCGCTTCAATATCTTCTGTACAGCGCAAGCTGCGTATTGGCTACAATCGCGCTGCGCGGCTTATTGAAGCGATGGAAATGGCGGGCGTCGTTTCCGATATGGGCACCAATGGCCAGCGCGAAGTATTGGCGCCACCCCCGCGCGAAGCCTAACCCGATAACCGGAAAATCTATGACAAAGTACTTGTTCACACTGTGGTTGGTTTTCACGCCGTTGGTATCATTTGCCCAGCCCGCGAGTGATGTCAATGATCTGTTGGCGGCTCTGGCACCAATCAAGCACCTTCAGGGAAGCTTTTCTCAACAACAGTACGGCCAGGACAAGCTGCTGCTGACGGAATCCAGTGGCAAGTTTCGACTTCTCAGGCCGGGCTATTTTGCATGGGAAATACTCAGTCCGGATGAGCAATTGATTATCGCCGGCCCGAAATTTATCTGGCATTATGATCGCGATCTTGAAACAGTCACACGCCGTCCCGTCACCAGCAGTGCTGAGATGACGCCCTTACAAATCCTTGGTGGTGATGAATCAGCACTGCGTGAGAAATTTCAGGTCGTACGCAAGGCCGAGGGCATATTTCTGCTAATCCCACTGACAGAAGGAGCAGGATTTAAACAACTCACGCTGTATCTCGACAAGACTCAGCTTACGGGGATGGACATTCAGGATAACCTGGACCAGAGCGTGGTGATAAAGTTTGCGGACCTGGACAGTCAGAGTGAACTGAGCAGTGCCGACTTTGCGTTTACTCCACCTGCGGGGGCCGACCTTTTATACTATGATGAGTGACCTGTTCACAGCAGCTGACGCGAGTTCTCCACAAAGGGCGAAGGTTGACGGCAACGGCTACCAGCCGCTGGCAGCCCGTTTACGTCCCGGTACTCTTGCAGATTTTGCCGGACAGACCCATGTGCTCGCTCCAGGCAAACCCCTGCGCCAGGCCATTGATAGCGGCCAATTGCACTCAATGATTTTCTGGGGCCCTCCAGGGGTTGGCAAGACCACGCTGGCCAGGATTGCTGCCGGTCACGCCAATGCACATTTCCTGCAGTTATCTGCCGTGCTCAGCGGCATAAAGGACATACGCGAGGCTGTTGCCCAGGCCAGGCAGCACAAGACGCAGGGGCGTGACACTGTACTGTTCGTTGATGAGGTGCACCGCTTTAATAAATCCCAGCAGGATGCGTTCCTGCCCTATGTAGAGGATGGCACCGTCATCTTTATTGGTGCCACCACTGAAAATCCCTCCTTTGAACTGAACAACGCGCTGCTATCACGGGCTCGCGTCTATAAGCTGCGTCCGCTGGATGTTGGTGATGTCGAATCCGTATTGACTCGCGGCATAGCCGCACTGGGCGAACGTGTGACGGCAGTCGAGGGTTGCCTGGCACTGATCGCCGCGCAGGCCGATGGTGATGCACGCAGGGCACTGAACCTACTGGAACTGGCTGCTGATCTGGCGGAGGAGGGCTGCATCACTGCCAAGACACTGGAAGAGGTTTTGCAGGCGTCCCTGCGTCGTTTCGACAAGGGTGGTGATCTGTTCTACGACCAGATCAGCGCACTGCACAAGGCGGTGCGGGGCAGCTCCCCGGATGCGGCGCTGTACTGGTTATGCCGTATGCTGGATGGCGGTTGTGATCCACTGTATATCGCACGGCGCGTCCTGCGCATGGCGAGCGAGGACATAGGGAATGCCGATCCGCGGGCACTGACGCTGGCCCTGGAGGCCTGGCAGGTGCAGGAACGTCTTGGCAGTCCCGAGGGTGAACTCGCTATTGCCCAGGCGGTAGTCTACTTGTCCTGTGCTGCCAAGAGCAACGCGGTCTATACTGCCTACAAAGCCGCACGGGCTGATGTGGAGCAGGGTGGTACAGAGGAAGTCCCACTGCACCTGCGCAATGCGCCGACGGCGTTAATGAAAGCCATGGAGCATGGTGCTGAATACCGTTACGCCCACGACGAACCCGAGGCCTTTTCAGCCGGGGAAAACTACTTTCCCGAAGTGCTGCGCGAGCGCCAGTATTATTTTCCGGTGGAGCGCGGATTGGAGCAGAAGATCCGGGAAAAACTCAAATACCTGCGTGAAAGAGACAAAAACAGTACACTACGCCGCTACGATTGATCTGGTTTTGCAAAGATGAAATACATTCTATTCATCGCTCTGGGCGGAGCCTCGGGCACTGTATCGCGTTACCTGTTGGCGAACTGGGTGCATGGTTTGTGGGAAGGTAAATTACCCATGGGAACGCTGCTGGTGAATGTGCTCGGTTCGTTCGCAATCGGTATTGTCTACGTCATAGTGGTAGAGCGACAGTTGATCCACACTGATTGGCGTGGCGTGTTGATGGTCGGTTTTCTGGGTGCATTTACCACGTTCTCGACCTTCTCCCTGGAGACAATCAACCTGCTTGAAGCCGGGCACTCCGTCCACGCTCTGTTGTACATGTTCGGCAGTGCCATTCTATGTGTAGTCATGGCAGGGCTTGCCATGCATCTGACTCGAGTACTGATTTAGGCGGGTGAAGGGTGCCCCGAAATTGTTGTGAATCTTTTCACAGGAACAAGCAGAATGTTGGATATCAAAGTAGTCAGGCAAGACCCTCAGGGCATCGCCAAGGCGCTCGCTGCTCGTGGCTTTTCCTTTGATGTGGCGAATTTCACCGCGCTGGACGCACGGCGTAAACAGGCAGACATGGAGTGCCAGAATTTGTTGGCTGAGCGCAAGAGTGCCGCCAAAAAGATCGGTGTCCTGGTGGGGCAGGGCATCAGCGTGGACGATGCCAAGGCACAGGTGAATGAATCGCTGAATAAAATAGCGGCGCAACTCGATGCACTCACCGCACAGGTCCGGCAGACCCAGGGTGAGTTGGAAGAACTGTTACTGGGTACACCCAATATTCCCGCCGAGGACGTACCAGCGGGGAGAAGCGATACAGACAACGTTGAAGTTCTGCGCTGGGGCGAGCCGCCGAATTTTGCGTTTCAGGTAAAGGATCACGTGGCGCTGGGTGAAGGTCTAAAATTACTGGACGGCGAAACTGCCGTGAAAATAACAGGGTCTCGCTTTACCGTGATGTACGGTAACCTGGCGAGGCTACACCGTGCACTGATTCAGTTTATGCTCAATCTGCATATCCAGGAACACGGGTACCTGGAGGTATATGTACCTTACATTGTCAACCGGGAGTCATTACTGGGCACCGGTCAACTGCCCAAGTTTGAAGCGGACTTGTTCAAGCTGCGCTCAGAACAGGACTTGTACCTCATTCCGACGGCAGAAGTGCCGGTGACCAATATCGCACGTGACAGAATATTTGAGGATGCCGAACTGGGCGAAAGAGGCCTCAGGTTTGCCTGCCACACGCCTTGTTTTCGCAGTGAAGCGGGCAGTTATGGTCGTGATACGCGGGGTATGATCCGCCAGCACCAATTCGAAAAGGTCGAGTTGGTGCAATTGGTGCGTGCGCAGCAGTCCACTGTAGCGCTGGAACAACTCACCGCGCATGCCGAGAAGGTCATGCAACTGCTCGAACTTCCCTACCGCAAGGTGGTGTTATGCGCCGGTGATATGGGCTTTGGCGCCCGCAAAACCTACGACCTGGAGGTATGGCTCCCGGCCCAGGACACCTACCGCGAGATTTCCTCCTGCAGTAACTATGGTGACTACCAGGCCCGCAGGATGCAGGCGCGGTGGCGCAATCCGGCTACGGGTAAACCGGAGCTGCTACATACTCTGAACGGCTCAGGCCTGGCGGTGGGGCGCACCCTGGTTGCCATCATGGAAAATTATCAGCGCGCTGATGGCAGTATTGTCGTCCCCGCGGTACTGCAGCCCTACATGGATGGTGTGAGCGAGCTCGGGGCATAGGATTTTGGAATTTCTCCCCATTTGCCTGAAACTCTCCGGACATCCGGTGGTGTTAGTGGGTGGCGGTACGGTGGCCACCCGTAAGGCGCGACTACTACTGCGTACAGGGGCCAACCTCACCGTGGTGTCACCGACCATCAGCAAGGAGTTGGAAGCCTTGTTGTCTGAGCATGGCGGCGTGTGGCAGCAGGCGCGCTATCGCGAGGTGGACCTGCACGGCAAGAAATTGGTGGTGGCGGCAACACCAGATCGGACGACCAATGAACAGATCTTTGATGACGCCACCGCGCTATCGATTCTGGTAAACGTGGTCGACACACCGCAGCTCTGTACCTTTATTTTTCCGTCTATCGTTGATCGTGACCCGCTGTTGATTGCAATCAGCAGTAGCGGTCGCAGTCCTGTCCTGGCTCGCATCCTGCGCCGCAATATCGAAGCTCTGGTGCCAGCCGCCTATGGGCGACTGGCAGCCTTTGCCGGGCGTCTTCGCGAGGTGGTGAAAGACCATATCCCCCAGGACAACACGCGTCGACTGTTCTGGGAGCAGGTTCTAGAAGGGGCAATAGCCGAGCAGGTACTTGCTGGCAGGGAAGGGCGGGCTGAGCAGCAGCTACGTGAGCGCCTACAGGACGCCAGTTCACCGTGCGCGGGGGAGGTCTATCTCGTTGGTGCCGGGCCGGGTGATCCAGACTTGCTGACGTTCAAGGCCGCACGCTTGCTGCAAAGTGCCGATGTTGTTTTGTACGACAGGCTGGTGTCTCCGGCTATTGTTGATATGGCCAGGCGCGATGCACAGCGTATCTACGTCGGCAAACGCCGCTCCGACCACAGCCTGCCACAGCCTGAGATCAATCAATTGCTACTGGACCTCGCCCTGCAGGGTAAGCGCGTGGTTCGCCTCAAGGGCGGCGATCCGTTCGTGTTCGGTCGGGGCGGGGAGGAGATTGAATTGCTGGCCAAGCACCGCATTCCGTTCCAGGTGGTGCCCGGAATCACCGCAGCCAACGGTGCTGCCTGCTATGCCGGTATTCCGCTCACCCATCGGGACTACGCGCAATCCGTGCGATTTGTTGCGGGCTACCTAAAGGGCGATTCAGTAGGGCACGACTGGAGTACATTCCAGTCTACAAGCGAGACCCTTGTGTTCTACATGGGGCTGCTGGGATTGCCAGTGATCTGTGAGCAGCTTCAGGCGCATGGCAGGGCACCGGATACCCCCGTGGCACTGGTCGAGCGGGGTACACAATTAGAGCAGCGAGTACTGGTGGGTACTCTGGCGACCATGGTTGATGTGGTGGCACGTGCTCAACCCGGCGGGCCGACAATAATAATTGTCGGCGATGTTGTGCGCCTGCATGAAGATTTGTCCTGGTTTGGCCAGACCGACAGTTAGTGGACCAGTTGCTTCTGATTATGCAGGGCATAGCTCTGTTGTTTTAGCAACAGCATATCGGCCAGCACGTTACCGGCCTCGATGAGCAGCACATCATCTGCATCTTTTGCGTCCTTTGCATCCTTTGTCTCAATGGCACTCTCTTCATCGCCATCCGTCTGCTGGGCCAAGCCATCGCCATCTTCTTTATCGTGCTCCAGCGCGGCCAGCGGCTCTTTACCCTGCGCCTTGCGGCGTTTATTCTCAATGCTGAGCGCTTTTTGTTCCTGGGTGTCGCGCAGCGCGATTCGAGCCTTTTCATTCAGCGGAAGGTCCTTAAGGTTGCGAGCTTCCTGAGCCAGTTCTATCTGGTCCTCCAGGAAAATGAAATCGGGATTTTTTTCGCTGCGCTCCAGGAACTGCGATTGGATGGCCGGTAATATGCTGGAAAATTGACCGTAGTCAGCGTGGCGAATAGGGCTGATCTGGTCCCAGTTAAGGGCGTGCTCCAGGGCGCTTTCGCCTATTTCTTCCGTGTCATAGATTGTTGGGAATTCCACATCCGGAACAACGCCTTTATGCTGCGTGCTTTCACCAGAGATGCGATAAAATTTGCTTTCGGTGACTTTCAGTTGACCTTCCGTGAGAGGAATGAGCGTTTGTACCGTACCCTTACCAAAGGATCGGTCTCCAACGATAATACCGCGCTGGTAGTCCTGTATGGCACCGGCAAAAATTTCAGAGGCCGAGGCGCTTAGGCGATTAACCAGTACCACCATGGGGCCCTCGTAGTAAGGGCTCTTCAAGCGCTTACCATCACGCCACACACGTTGTGAGGAGTGGCGGATCTGCACGGTAGGGCCGTATTCTATAAACAGGCCTGTGAGTTCGTCGGCTTCCTGCAGAGAGCCTCCGCCGTTATCACGCAGGTCAATGACTATGCCGTCCACACCTTCGTTCTGCAATTCCTGTAGCAGATTTTTCACGTCCCGCGTGGTGCTTTTGTAATCTTTTTCGCCCCTGCGCATGGCGTCGAAGTCTATATAGAAAGCGGGGATATCGATAACCCCGACTTTGATCTTCTCCGCGCCGTTGGGTATCTCCAGCACTTTCTTCTGTGCGGATTGCTCCTCCAGTTTTACCTTATTGCGCACAATCGTGATAATCTTATGCTCATCGGTGGACTTGGACTTCGCCGGGATGACCTCCAAGCGTACAGTCGTATCCTTGGGACCACGAATCAGTTCCACCACTTCATCCAGCCGCCAGCCAATGACGTCCTCCAGTTCGCCTTTAGTGCCCTGGCCAACCGCCACAATACGATCTGATGGCTGCAATTCCCCTTCCTTGTCTGCGGGCCCTTTGGCCACCAGACTGGACACTTTGGTGTACTCATCATCCATCTGCAGTACGGCGCCGATACCCTCGAGTGACAGACTCATATTAATGTTGAAGTTCTCTGTGCTCTGTGGGGATAGATAGTTGGTATGCGGATCATAGAGTTCGGTCAGGGCATTGGCATAAATCTGGAACACATCCTGGCTGTTGTATTGCTTCACACTTTTGAGCTGGCTGGTGTAGCGCTTTTCAAGAGTCGGAACGATTTCGTTCGCAGCCTTTTCAGCCAGCTTCAGGCTGAGAACCTGATTCTTGAGCTGCTTCCGCCAGCGATCGTCTAATTCGGTGTCGTCTTTCGCCCATGTTAGACTCTTGACATCAAACGGGATGCTTTCATTCACGCTAAAATCCATGGTGGCTACAGTTTCCGGCAGGGTCTTGATCACATTCTCCAGTCGATCTAGCAGTCGCTGGTGATAAAGGTTGAATATAGTGAAGCCCGCATCCAGTTTGCCTTGTCGCAGTTGGTCGTCCATTACCGTGCGATACTGCTCAAAGCCAGCAATGTCGGATGCCGTAAAAAACATTTTGCCGCGGTCAAGGCTGTTGATGTAGTTGTCAAGGTGTTGTGAAGAGAGCGTATCATCGTAGGTTAGCTTGGAATAATGGCGCTCCTGGAGTTGCTCGACGATCTCGATGATAGTATCCCGCTGGGCGTCGGTAGACTCAATGCGGCTAAATGCAGGTAACGACAGGGCGCACAACAGGGCTGCGGAAAAGGCTAGGGTGCTAACACCCTTTATGTGACGTAACGGATTCAAAATATTCTTACCTGAAGTTAGCGGCCCAAATTGACGCCGCGCAGTGCGAAACCAGATCAAGCCCCGATGTCATTGATCACTCGCATAGCATAAAGTTCATTGATCCTTGGACCAGAGTGCTATTTAAGTGAATCATGCACATCTATCGTACAAATAACAACAGCTTAGCGCAGGTACGTTGCGTTGTGCTAATAAGGGTTATTCCGGGTAATCCGGGTCAGCCAACACAGTCGAAGGGCGCGTTATATGTGCAAAAGGAATGTAATGGCGGTGGGCTAAGGATTCGAACCTTAGGAGGGGATAAACCCTCAACGGTTTTCAAGACCGCCGCTTTCGACCGCTCAGCCAGCCCACCGGAAACTTCTTTGTGTGCGCTTATATGTAGCGCGCAAAGCGTTCGCGATTATACAGAGTTGGAATTTCGAAACAAGGGATAGCCATGCTCATTGTCGCCGTCTGTACAGGGCTATCCCCGGACAAGAACAAGAAGTGTGGAAATACAGACAACCTTCTGTCGCCGCCAAGTGTTGGCGGACCGCAACGGAGCTCCGGGAAAGTATAGAGTCGACAGTGAGGATTTGGGCATGGTTGCCATCAGAGGGTTTTGGGTAGGGCGGATGTTTGATAGCCGGAGTGATCTGTGGGTAATGTGTGCCTAAATGCTATATTTAACATAATATATATTATACGCATATTGGATAAGTTAGCCGGATTGGGGGATGCGCTTGTTTTTAGGGGTTTCAGGGCCTTTTCTTGCTTTGCGGGCCTGCTCCAGCGCTGACAAATTGTCAGCCTGTCCTTGCCATGGGATATCGGACTCGCGGATGTTATACAGCGGCAGGACTAATTTGACCGGCGTCCAGTAATACCGGTAACTGAGTTGCTTGTAATGCAGAAGACCTTTGCGGATTTCCCAGTCTTTCCAGCCGAACCGATCTAGCGTCGGTCGTTGTGACATGACCAGGCGAATGGCCCACTTCGGAACACCAACGGGCACGGCTTCCAACACCCTGACCAATGGAATTACATTGGTACGATCAGCGACCTCTTTGCGAATGGCGATATCGATACCGTATTCGAGCAAGTCTCTGCGGTGCTTGTAAAATGAAGTTTTTGAGAGCAATGCGAGATCCTGTTAACTCGCTAGCTCTCTCGATGCCATTTTCTCGGAGTTCTTTCGATAATAGTGTTAGCTCTAATCGCAGCAGGTTATCTGCATGTGCCTTGATCGGCGTGTTGACCAGTTCACCGGGTAACTGGTGACCCTTCTTCCTACTTTCCAGCTCCTCTCCTTTGCTATAAGACTTAATTTTCCAGCGCGATGTACCAAGACCGAAATACAACGTGCCCCCCTTGGTACTAGGTCTGCCGTGGCGGGTTCTTGATTTGAATTCCATTGCCCGAAGCCAGGCGCGAACATCGGCCCGGGTGGGCAGCTCGAACGAGCGGCAGATATCGATATTTTTTATGCTGTAGTTGCCCTCCTTCACTGCCTGTAACTCAGCGTGACCAGGTTCAATGTGCAGTGAATTGCAAACCGCCACGAAGGTATCCAGAACGAGGGCCAGAAGGTTTTCACGGGCCTTATCGTGGGTTTTAGGCCATAGAAACAGATTACAACGCACGGTTTCGAGCCACTGAATTCAGGCGCAATAAAGTCTCAAATGGAAAATTGCGCGTTGTGCTTCGGGGCAAACGCTGGTCCGGCCAACTTTTTGTCGTGCTCGCATTGGCATAGTTTCAAAAGTAACTGCCGATTCTCCTACCCGCACAGATCTTCGCTTGACGCAGAACCTACGCTATCGCAATTGCTGGCCTGGGACGTTTAATTGCTGGTCTGATCAAAAAAACAGTGCCTCGGCAACATCGGTTTACGAGGTTTGCCTGTTCCGATATATAGCCACGCCGCTAACTGAATTTGCAGTGAATTTATGCAACCTTCCCTGCCGGTCGCACTATTCCGAGGTATTTATGTTAAATAGAAGCGCGCCCACTGTAGTCTGCAAGAGACTTCATAGCACAGTCACCGGCGCAGGCTTCTTACCTACCCTACTTTTAGCACACCACGATACATCTGCATCTGGCAGTGAAACGGGTACTCGCCCTTCGCCAGAGGTGGCAATCTGAATGTCTTGGGCTTGTTCAACGGCAGACTTTCGCTGATGCCCAGATCCGGGAATCAACAGCATCTCGGAACAGGGTGATGCATCCTTGCGCAGGAAATTGAGCTCTGTCGCCCGATTGGCGGCCAGTTTAATGCGCGCCGGGTGGTAGGTCCCGTTTTCCACGACTATCAGCCAGGTCTGTGTCATCCAGTAGCAACCTGCTTCGGCCTTGTACAGCCAGAACCACCACACAATCAGCCCGATAAGCGCCGCCCCTGCCACATTGACGATTAACATAACCAGATCTCCCTCAGTGCTCCTGCGCCTTGAACAGCCGCAGGCGATTGGCATTCGTCACCACCGTCAGGGACGAGAAAGCCATCGCCGCACCCGCAATAACCGGGCTCAACAGCAACGCCGAAAAACGGGTACAGCACGCCCGCGGCAATCGGCACACCTGCCATGTTGTAGATAAAGGCCCCGAACAGATTCTGTTTGATATTGCGCAAGGTGGCCTTGCTCACCGCAATGGCATCGGCAAGGCCATGCAGCGAGCCGCGCATCAGGGTAATGTCCGCACTTTCGATGGCCACATCCGTGCCCGTACCTATGGCAAATCCCACATTGGCCATGGCCAGGGCCGGCGCATCATTAATGCCGTCGCCGGTCATGCCCACGATCTCACCCTGTGCTTGCAGTTCAACCACCTTGTCTGTTTTTTCCTGCGGCAGTACTTCGGCAAAGAATTCAGTGATACCCACTTTGGCCGCGACTGCCTGCGCGGTGGCGCGGTTATCGCCGGTGAGCATGATCACGCGTATGCCATTGTGCTGGAGTCGCTTGATCGCAGCGATGGAGTCCTCTTTGATGGGGTCTGCCACTGCAATGACGGCGGCCAGTTGGTTATTCACGGCGAAATACATCGGTGTTTTTGCCTCTGCGGCCAAGTGTTGTGCTCGTCCTACGAGCGATCCGAAATCAATATTGCCGCTCGCGCATCAGTTTTTCGTTGCCAAACAGCAGGTGTTTCCCGTCGGCGTCGGCCTCTACACCATGGCCGGCTATCGCGTTGAAATTGGTCACCTTCAGGGGCGCCAGGCCCCGTTCCCGGGCTGACTCCACAATGGCCAGCGCCAGCGGGTGTTCCGATCCGGATTCCAGAGCTGGCCAGCGAGTTGCAACACGCCGTCTTCGCTGTCCGGTGCCTGCCATAACGATATCGGTGACCTTCGGAGCTCCGCGGGTAATGGTGCCGGTCTTATCGAGAATCATGGTGGTAATTTTGGACGCCATTTGCAGGGCCTCGCCATTGCGAATCAGTACGCCCGCCTCGGCGGCTTTGCCGACGCCCACCATGACTGACATGGGCGTGGCCAGGCCCAGCGCACAGGGACAGGCGATAATCAGTACGGTAGTTGCCGAGACAATCGCGAAGGCAACGGCGGGATCAGGGCCAAAATTCAGCCACGCCAGGGCACTGATAACCGCGATAATCATCACCACCGGCACAAAGTAGCCGGAAATCACATCGGCGAGACGCCCGATGGGTGGTTTGGAATTCTGCGCGCGCTTCACCATAGTGATGATCTGCGCCAGTGCGGTGTCCTTGCCTACCCGGGTCGCCTGGAACACGATTGAGCCGGTTTTGTTCAGGGTGCCCGCGGCCACTGCATCGCCCTCGCCTTTCTCCACCGGCATGGGTTCACCCGTCAGCATGGATTCGTCTATCGCCGTATGGCCCTCCAACACCATACCATCTACCGGAATTTTCTCGCCTGGCCTGACGCGCACCCTGTCGTTCAGCAACACCTGCTCAATGGCGATGTCCAGTTCCTTGTCGTCCCGAATCACGCGCGCAGTTTTGGCCTGCAACCCGATCAGTCGCTTGATCGCCTGGGAGGTTCGCCCCCTGGCCTTGAGTTCCAGCGCCAGGCCCAGGTTGATCAGGCCTATGATCATGGCGGTCGCTTCGAAATACACATGGCGCGCCATTTCCGGTACTACCTCCGGTGCGAACACTACGACCATGGAATACAACCAGGCCGTACCCGTACCCAGCGCAATCAGGGTATCCATATTGGCGGAGTGGTTCCTGAATGACTGCCAGGCGCCGACATAGAAATGTTTACCTGAAAACACCATAACACCCAGTGTCAGTAGACCCACGAGCAACCAGGCCAGGCGCTCGGCATTGGTGGACACCGTCATCGCTCCGCCGGCAATGCCGTAGAGCATCAGCGGCACACCCAGCGCCAGGGCAATGCTCATCTCCAGCAACAAGCGCTTGTAGTAAGACCATTCCGCCTTTTCTTTCTCCTCCAGCGCCATCAGCGTCGGAGTCTGCTGCGATGGTCTTCGCGTTGTACCCGGCATTTTCAACCGCCTTGATCAGCGCTTGCTTATCGGCATTTCCGGTGACAGTCACTGTGCGTTGGGCAAAGTTCATTTCGGCGCTGACAACACCGGGTACTGCCTTAAGCGCGGCCTCGATCTTTGTCACGCAGCTGGCGCAGCCGGCCCCCTCAATGCCAGTTCTTGCTGCCTACTAGTTGCAGTCAATCACGGCGAGGACCGCTGCGACAGTTCCTGCGTGATGGTGTTGATGGTCTGCTTTCCGGATGATCATAGGTCGCTTCAGTGCATGGCTACACTTCAGCTCGGTTTACGGCGCGGTGGATTACCAAAATTCGGGTCGCTGCTGATACGGGTGGCGATGGTGCCCTTGGGTGCCTGATACCAGCCTGGATCCGCGTAACTATCCTGTGCCATATCATCCCGCACCTTGACGGTGGTGAACATCCCGCCCATCTCCAGATTGCCGTACGGCCCCTTCCCCATCATCATCGCCAGGGTATTTTCGGGGCCCGCGTGCATCCCCATGTCAGTATGCTCCTGGTGTTCGGCCATACCGTTGCGACCCATGGCCATAAAGCCTGGCAGCAGCTGTTGAATGCCCGCGTCGATGCCGCTTTGATCCACGCCCAGCGTATTGGGAATGTCATGCCCCATGGCATTCATCGTATGGTGCGACATATGGCAATGGAAGGCCCAGTCGCCGGGCACCGCAACGAATTCAATATCCCGCGTCTGGCCCACACCGACGATTTCCGTGACCTCTGATCGCCACTGACTCTGCGGCCAGCGCCCGCCGTCAGAGCCGGTGACCTGGTACTGTACGCCATGCATGTGAATGGGATGATTCCACATGGACAGGTTTCCCATGCGCACGCGCACGCGTTCGCCGGTGCGCGCCACCAACGGCTCAATCGCGGGAAATACCTTGCTATTGAATGTCCACAAATCGAAGTTCTGCATGACGGAGGGATCTGGTCGATAGGTGCCCGGATGCAAGGCCCAGTTGTGCAGCAAGAAGCAGTAGTCACGATCGACGGGCACTTGCTCTCCGTCCTTCGGATGAATGATGAACATGCCCATCATGCCTACGGCGATTTGCGTCATCTCGTCGGCATGGGGGTGGTACATATGGGTGCCGTGCTGTTGCAGGGTGAATTCATAGGCAAACGTTTCGCCGGGCTTGATATGTGGCTGACTGAGACCGCCGACCCCATCCATACCGCTGGGCAGCAGAATCCCGTGCCAGTGCACCGTGGTGTGCTCTGGCAGGCGATTGGTGACCAGGATGCGGATACGATCACCCTCCACCGCCTCTATCGTGGGCCCAGGCGTACTGCCGTTGTAGCCCCAGCATTTGGCGCGACTACCCGGCGCGAACTCGTGGTCGATCTCCTCGGCGACCAGGTGGAACTCCTTAACACCATCCTTCATTACATAAGGCAGCGTCCAGCCATTGAGGGTGCGTACTGGCACATACGGGGGCGTGTGAGCCGCTTTCGGGCGACCGGGGACACTTCGCTGGCATTGACGTTGCCCGCCATGGGACCGACCATGGCGGCCGCCAGTGCGCCAACACCGGTATACGCTAAAAACTCTCTTCGTGATGTCACTTTGAACCTCCATTATCCATTTCATGAGACATTCCACCGTGCGCTGAGTGATCCATAGCGCCAGAGACTGGCTGGGTGAACTGCTCTACATCGATACGTTGTTCGCTAATTCGGGCAGTGCTGGGCAGCGCCGTGCCGGTCGCCAGAGCCAGGTCGGCCCGCGCCAGCCAATAGTCACGGATTGCTTCCAGGTAGCCCTGGTACGCGTCGTATTCGTCCTGCTTGAGGGCGAGCAGTTCGAATACGCCGATCAACATGTAGTTCACCTCTTGTTGTGCCGAGGCCACCGTTTCGAGTACGCTGCGGAATCATCACATCCTGGTATTGCGCAATCCGTGCCCGGGCACTGTCCACTTTTGCATAAGCCAGGCGTACGCCATTGTCGACATCCGTGGCAATGCGGCGGACATCATTGAGCGCCATTTGCAGCTCGGTATCCGCGCGCAGCAGCGCGTCCTGGTGTTGATTGAAGATGGGCACTTCCCACGCCAGCGAAGGGCCGCTAAGGGTGCCCCCACCCGACTCCCGTTCCTTTTCGAAGCCAATATCCAGTTCGCCCAGCCACCGCGTCCAGTTGACGACGCCCAATTGCTCTGCGCGCACCCCGGCTTGTGCCCGTGCAGAGGCCAGATCCAGCCTGGATTCCTTGGCCAGAGCAAGTAGCGCCTCGAGTTCGTCTTCCTGTGCCACAGGCAGTGGTAATTGTGCGGGAACGGTCCAGTAGTCGGCGACCGACAAGCCCAATAACTGCGCCAGTGCCGTGCGCGCGGCATAGGCTGCGGCCTGCGCGTCCAGTGCCGCCAGTTGTGTTTGCGAAGCTGCGGCGCGCTCCTGTGCCAGGTCGCGTGGTGCCATATTGCCGGCCTCTTGATAGCGCGTCGCCAATGCCGCAGATAATGCACCCGCTTTGGCAATCTGCTCGCGCAGCGCAGCGACCTGCTGTGCACCGACATAGTCGTAGTAGGCCTTCTCCGTCTGCGCGGCAACAGAGAGGACTTCGGCCCCTACCGATTGTTGCAGGGCGGCAAATGAACCCTCCGCAAGTCGCGTGCGAGCAGGAATTGTGATCAGGTCAGTAAAGGATGTCACCAGGCCAAAGGTGACCTGGTCACGCTCATCCGACCTGCTTGAATTCAAGATTGACGCGCCCAACACTGGATTACGGATACGACCGGCTTCATAGATATCTGCTGCACCAAAGCCAAGACTCGCGTAAGTGGACTGCAATGCCGGATTATTGATCAGTGCAATCCTGACAGCACTGTCTGGTGTTAGCGGTGCTGCGATGAGTGACGCCAGCAGGTCGGCCGTGGCGTCATCGACGGACCGGCCGCGATCTGCCAGCAGTTGGCCTACCTCACCGCGTCCGTTATCCGCAGGCAATCCGGCACAACCGCCAAGTACAAGCAGTGCTACGAAGAAAAGACCGAGCGCTGGTGGTGCCCAGGGGTGAGATGTTGCGTACTTCATGACCGATTCCTGTTGTGATTGCAATCGATCCAGACAACAAGAGGTTACACTTTATAGTTGCCGCCAAGTTGTCCGGAGAGTAAGAGGCGCCAAATTTTGGGCGCAGCTATCCCGTGCTAGGTGACGATGGGTGGGCGGAATAAGGAGGTGGCAACTAGACTGGACGTTGCGTCCATATATGCGTATATGCATACAGACGATCGTGTTTGCCCGACTATTTGCACTGCGACAGGCAGCGCACTAGTTGAACAGCCACCCAAAAAGCAATCACAGTGCGGGCAACACTCAGAAGAGTCTGTGTTGTTACCGCTGCTATTCGACACGTGCTTGGAATGGGCCGAGCAAGCACCGGTTTTGACTGGCTGGTCAATAAACGCCGAGTGGGAGGCCATATTCTTACAGGTCATGGTTGCAGCCGCCAAGCCTTGGCCGACATACGCCAGCAGCAGTACAGCGACCAAGAAATTCTTGTATTTGCCCTTTAGCATCGCCCTTACTTCGGATAACTCGCATACTATGACAGCTATACCCTATTCCAGTTCATAGCTGTTTGCAATTTGGATTGAACGCCAGTTTTGTCTATGCTTATGACCGTAAGCACTGGTTTTCTCCACGATTAATGCAAGGTTCGATGCCCTGCCCTCCGTCGCTAAAGGGTGTGGATCAGCTGCGGAGAATTGAGGTCTCGAGTTCTTGCACCTCGGGTCGTCGCATGCTCCTGGTTTTGGCGGGTATCATGCCACGCATGGATTCGAGCTTGCCGTAGCAGAGCAACTTGTCCCCGGCCTCCAGTATCCTGTCGGTGCGGGGATTGGGAATGACCTTGGCACCGCGGTAAAGGGTTAGCACGTTGATGTCACTTTCCGCTAGCCCAGTCTCGTTGATTCGCTGGCCAACGAATTTCGATCCATCAGGAACATAGATCTCACTTACCCCATAGCCCTTACTCACAGTGAGACGCTGCCTCACGTCGATTTCCGGAAAGTTTACCTGGGCTGCAATGTATTCGATCACTGCACCTGCCACATCCAGTCCGGTACAGGTTTCAATCGCCTCCAGTCCAGGTGAGGAATTTACTTCCATGACCTGTGGCCCATCCCTTCCCTCCAACATGTCGACACCGGCAACATGCAGGCCCAGTATCTGGGTGCAGCGCACAGCGGTCTCGCGGTATTCCTCACTCAACTCCACTGGCTCGCCGACAGCGCCGCGGTGCACATTGCTGCGAAACTCCTGGCCCTGTGCAACTCGCCGCATCGCCGCTACCACCCGGTCACCCACCACAAACGCGCGTATGTCACGGCCTTTACTCTCAGCTACGAACTTCTGGATCAGCACATTCTGTTTCTGGCTCTGTAGCAACTCCACAATGCCTTCGGCAGTTTGCACGGTTTCCGCCAGCAGTACCCCGATGCCCTGCGTACCCTCGATTAACTTGATGACAACGGGAGCGCCACCGACCCTGTCGATTGCAGGGAGTACATCTTTCCTGTCGCGCACAAAGGTCGTGCGTGGAATGCCGACATGGTGCCGACTGAGAATCTGCAAGCTGCGCAACTTGTCCCGGGAATTCATAATACCGTGTGCTGTATTCGCGCAGAATACGTCCATCTCCTGAAACTGGCGTACGACCGCAATACCGTAGTACGTGATGGACGGGCCAATACGTGGCAGCACTGCATCGTAATGAGGCAGTTGCTTTTGGCGATAGTAAAGATCGGGTGATCCCCTATCGAGATCGATGGCGAACTTCAGGGTGTTAAGGACATCGACGTGTTGGTTGCGCTGCAAAGCTGCTTCTTTCAGGCGACGGGTACTGTAAGAGTTGGGCGCGCACGAAAGTATGGCAAGCTTCATGAAAAATTCCTCTTGGGCTTATCTGCGGCGATAGTGGGAGCGCGCGCATTATAGCGGTTGATACCATCACGATCACCTAATAGTGACAGCACATCTGCAAGTATTTCTCGCTCAGCTCTTACCCTTTTTTTCGCCAGGGGGTTTGCCCTGCATATACGATTTGCCAGGATGGATGACATACCTGGCGCGCAGTGCGGTGCGCCCCAGCAGGACCCTGAACAGCATCGTATCGCGATCTGTTAGAGTGACCTCGGAGTGAATCAGGTCATCGCCTATTGCGATGTGTGCATCGATGACATAGCGCAGCTCATCGTGCCCCCCGGAGTCACGGACGATGCGCTGGTCCTTAATGAGAGATTCACACTCCACCACCGTCTCCGTGTTGCCCTGAATGGGGTGAATGGCAAAACGTACCCACGGTTGCGCGTCACGTGAGAAGGGTTCGACCATAAACGCATGCAGGGCACTGGTGCGGGCACCGGTATCAATCTTGGCCTTGATTTTGTGGATGTTCAGGCCTGGGAAGCCGATCCACTCGCGCCAGCCAAGTGGTTTTCTATCAGTCATTGCGACGTAATCCCGGTAGCCTCGCAGTTGTACCTCACCAGACTATCTCCGCGGCTCCCAGTACATACAGCCTGTCTGCGACCATCTTTCGGATCAGCCGGGCGTCATTCAGTGCGAGCGTCGCTTCCACCAACTCCTTTGCATTCTCGATAGTGATATGTCTGAGTAGCCATTTGATCTTGGGCAGCTGTGCTGCACTCATACTGAGAGTGCGGATGCCCATGCCGACCAACAGTACGACCGCTATCGGGTCGGAGGACATTTCGCCACACAGGCTGACGGGCAGATCGGCTTTTTGTGCAATTTCAATTACCCTCGCTATCTCGTGCAGGACGGCCGGATGTACATGGTCATACGAGGCAGCCACCCTGGGGTTGTTGCGATCAAGGGCAAGCAGGTATTGGCTCAGGTCATTGGAGCCGATTGAAATAAAGTCCAGATGGTCGCGCCATGACGCAAGCTGTGATATGGCCGCCGGCACTTCCACCATGATACCGACGGGTGGCCTTTTAACCCGAACGCCCTCCTCCTCAAGTTGTTGTAGTGCGTCTACCAGCAACTTATCAAACTCGATTAGTTCAGAGGTACTGCCTACCATAGGCAACATGATACGCAAATTCTCCCTGCCTTCTGCCGCACGTAGCATGGCGCGGATCTGACTCATAAATAGGGAGCTGTTGTCGAGGCAAAAGCGAATTCCACGCCAGCCGAGGGCGGGGTTTTCTTCCTGAATGGGGAAGTATGGCAGGGGCTTGTCGCCACCGATATCAAGAACGCGCATGTATACCGGTTTATGCTGGTACGCTTGCAGTATCTGGCGATAGACGGCGAGCTGCTCCTCCTCAGAGGGGAAGGTATCACTCACCATGAAGGGTATCTCGGTGCGATAAAGGCCGAGTCCTTCAGCCCCGGCCTGCAGCCCAGGAGAAATATCCGCCAACAGGCCACTGTTGGCATACAACTGGATTCTCGTTCCGTCCAGTGTTAATGCAGGCAGTTCGCGCAATGCCTGTAAATCACTCTTAAGCTGTTGTTCAGCCTTCAAGCACCGCTTGTATTCTTCGAGCACAGACGAGTTGGGCCGCACGATAACCTGGGCGGAGTTTCCGTCAACCACCAGCAACTCATCATTGAGCAGCCCCTTGATTTCCCCTACGCCCATCACTGCGGGTATGCCCAGGGCATTAGCCAGTACCGCGGTATGCGACAGGTTTGATCCCTGGAAACAGACAATACCAACCAGGAACTCGGTGGGAATCTGGGCTATGTCAGAAACACTGACCTGCTCTCCAACAAGCACTGTTTGTGCCTTGGGTATATCGTTATCGATGGCAGTTTTAAGGCCTCTCCAGGTGCCGTACAGTTTGTTTCCCAGATGCCGAATATCTTCATGCCTGGCTCTGAGGTAAGGGTCATCCATGGCGAGGAATACGTCGGCGTGCTGATTGATTACCCGCTTAAGGGCTCCGGGCAGATGGTGGCCATCCTCTATCAGTTGGGCTACGCCGTTAACCAGAGCCGGGTCAGACAAAAGCAGGCAATACGCATCAAAGACGGTGGCAACATCCTGGGACAGCAGGTCACTGAGACCGGCCTGTTCTTGTTTAACGTCCTGGAGTACGGTTTTTACCAGTCCGTGCCAGTCAGCCAGCGCCTCGAGAACATCCTCACAGGGTCCATCGGTGACAGCAGACAGGCCAACATCATCACACAGCTTGACCTGCCCGATACCGACTCCCGTTGCGCCTTTTATTCCTGACAGGGTGCGGGTGTTGCTCTTGTTGATATCCTGCCATATTGACTCGGTAGCTACGACAAGGGCAAGTTGACTGCCGAGTGTGACCAGGACCGCCGCCTCGTCGGCAGACAGGACGCGCGCCTCCCTGCTCTGCGCCACCAGCACACCGATGACCACGCCAGTTCTCACAATTGGAACGCCAAAAAAGCTGTTGAAGTGCTCCTCCTGCGTTTTCTTAACCCCGTAAAAGGCTGGGTGCTGTGCAGGATTAGCGATATTGATGGGGTGGCGAGATTGTGCGACCAGTCCGACCAGGCCCTTGCCAGCGGGTATCCTCACATTACCCACTGCGGCGGGATCAAGGCCGCGACTGGCCAGCAGTGCCATATCGCCACGTTCGTCGGCCAGGTAGAGGCTGCACACGTCCAGTCCCATGTAGTGCTGAATAGAGTCGACAATGATCGAGACCTGAGCCGACGCAGTATCCGCTTCAGCAGCGGCCTGCACAATGCGGGTCAACTCCAGTATTACAGACATATCCAAAACCTCAACGCCGAGTCGGCCTGGAACAGGAGTAAATCCTTGCGTGTCGCCTGCCATATATCTAGGCTAGGCGAGTAACACATTTGATTTAAAGTCGGCTCACATGCACAAAGTAATGAAGGGAATATAACACATGATCAGGGCGCAATTACTATCGCGGGATGGGCAACACTCGGAGGGCAGCGAACAGCTTGTTCGCCAATGGCGCGAGACACCCGGTAGTTTTCTATGGCTTGATATCCAGGATGAGGTTTCATCGGAAGTTCGTGCGCTACTGCAAAGCTTTGGTTGCAACGACCTTGCTATCACCGATTGCTCCAGAACGCGTCACCCACCAAAAGTGGAAAACTTTGAAGCAAACTGTTTTATCCTGTTCCGCGGTATTACACAGCTTGACGATGCCTTGAACCTGGTGCCGCAGCAATTGGGAATGTGGGTTAGCCAGAATTTCCTGATCACTGTGCATCAGGGCCAGTCTGTCAGTATCGACCAGTTGTATGCTGCCGCTCTTGGCGAAGACTTGTTGCAGGCACCCAATATTCTTGCGCTGCGCCTGCTCCATTACGCCGCGGGGCGCTACCTGGAAAAGCTTATGGCAGCCGAAGAGAGAATTGCGGTCCTTGAGGATCAACTATTTGACACCAATTCTGAAGACGCTTTGAAAGAACTGGTTACCTACCGCAGCCGCCTGCGCAAATTACGTCGGATATTCAACTATCATCAGCGCATTGCCGAAACAATCTTGCACGATGGCAGCGAGTTTCTTGGCTCTGAAAACGACGCTTCCTACCACACCAGACGCGATTTGTATGACCGCTGTGAGCGCCTTCTCAGCCTGTGTACCCTGTATTACGAACTGTGTGGCGATCTGGTTGACGGCTATATCTCACTGAGCTCCCACCAGCTCAACAACACGATGAAGGTCCTGACCATTATTACAGCGATATTTGTTCCCATCACATTTATCGCCGGTATCTACGGCATGAATTTTGACAACATGCCGGAGTTGCACCACGAATACGGCTACTATTTTGTGATTGGCCTGATTGTGACCATTGCCGCAGGGATGGTCCTACTGTTCAAGAGAATACGCTGGCTGTGATAGCCCTAATCTGAAATTGGCCAGCGTTTGTCATTGGTGTAGAACGCGAATCGTTCCTCTATCATCTCACGGGTGAGGCCGTATTCCGCCAGGTTGTACTCGTGCTTGCCGTGTTTGCCCTTGGGATTGGCGTCGACATGCGCCTGCAGGGCAGCGCGGGATGCCTCGCTCAGCGGCAGACTGAACGCCCGGTAGATTTTCTCCACTACAGCCATGGGCTGGTCGACAAACTCCCGTTGGGAACAGTCCACGAACAGCTCCGGAGGTAGTTTGGCGCGAGCGGCCAAGCCGTGCTCCAGTGACAATGCATACCATTCCATCACGGCGCGGCCTACGTCTTTGGCATCCAGGTGGCTGTAGTCACCTGCGTACATGCCCATCACCAATTTGTTCATGCTGTTAATGGAGGGCACCACCAATTGTGGATCCCGGTGGCACCAGACAAATCGCGCGTCCGGGAACACCTTCAGAATTGCGTCGATGCCCCACATATGCGCCGGTGCCTTTAGCATCCATTGCTGGCCGGGGTTGCGCCAGTTCAACATTTGCATCTGGCGCTTTTGGTAGTCGTAGACGGGCGTGAGATCCTGCTGTAAAAGCCAGCTGCGATAGGGCTCCAGCATGATCTCAAACCCCAGTTGCACGCCGTGAAAGCCGAAGGCGTGCAGCAGGACACACTCCTCCGGTGTATCGGCGTCAATGTAGTGAATCTTGGCAAATTCAGAATCGCGGTTTTTTTCCAGAGCTTTTACCAGGTAGGGATAGCGCGGATCCTGCTGTCCTGGCTTGCTGCCTGGCCAGATGTCGGGGAATTGCACCTCCCACTGCAAAATTCCCCGGTTCTCGGGTGCTGCAACCAGCAGGTTGAGCAGAGCCGATGTTCCGGAGCGTGGCAGTCCGGTAACGAAGATCGGTGCCTTGATCTCCTGATCAGCAATTTCCGGAATGGTCTTGAAGGCATTCTCACATTTGAGTCGGGTGGCCAGTTGCATGACGACCTTATCACGGCAGCGCTGGCGGCCCTCGGGGTCGCGCACATTGCGGTCATAAGTCCGGAGCAGAACGTCGAGACCCGCGCGATAAGGCGGCTCACCGAAATCCTCAAAGCCTGACTGGGCGCGCGCTTCGGCTATGAGTTCATCGGCGATAAAGCTCACGGGTTGATCGGTCATTTGAATTCTGCCAGTTTGGCCACACGGGTGTTGAGGAGCGGGTGCTGCTGGGCGCCGATCCAGCGCCAGCACATGGTACCCATACGATGACCTGCGGTTTCGATCCAGTTGGGCACGCCGGGATCTGTGTGAGATACAACAACACGCACGCTGCCATCGCTCTCATAGTGGGCCGTGTGTTTGTTGACATGAATGGTGTGATGGCGATAGTCGAGTGACTCCATCCACCAGTTATCCAGCTGGAAATTCCAGGTCTGGCATTCGGGTATTTCGGGCGCATCTATGATGAATACCTCATCTTCCGCCAACTGCCAGGCGCTATGGAAGTAGAAGATATTGGGGTCTCCGCCGATTAACTGGCAGTAGGCCTGGTCTGCTGGCGGCAGCTGGTTCATCGTCGGCAGGAAACTTTCAGACCAGTTCTCGAACATGGTAGCGGAGCCTCTGACAAACCCTACAGCGCCCTGCAGTCCGCGTTCGAGCTTTTCCGCCGTCAGCGGGTCAGGACGGTCATCCTTCGCACCAATGCGCTCGATCTTCATGTCAGCAGGTTTTTCGTTCACGCGATCCTGGAAGGTTTGGCGTACGGTGATAGAGTTGGTTTCTTCTCCCATCGGCAACCAGTTGCCGGGTTGCTTGTTACGGCTGATGATAATTTCCAGCTCCCCGTTGGGTCCTACCTCCATCTGCCGCGAATCAATATGGCCGGTGACCTCCATGGTGCCACCCGAGGCATACTTGTTGATGATCGTGCTGATGCCCAGATAGTTTACGCTGCCACGGTTGCCCGTAATCCGGTAGTCGTGTTTGGGGCTGACGGGTGCGCTCTCGTAGCGGTTGTCGGGGTTGTCTGCGCCAAGCTTGATGGTCTCATGGGCGCCACAGCGCAGCTGCGGGAATAACGGGTCGCGAAACTCGAGAAAACTTTCCAGTCCACCGCGCAACAGGCGCGAGAGATAGCGATAGCCCTCGGCCTGATTGAACACGTCCTTGGGAGCCTTGTCGCTACGGACAATCTTCCCCGCTTCCTTCAGCGCATCACAAAACTGATCCCAGCTGGTCCCATCGAGCACTCTTTTTTGCGCATCCGTCATCGACATATGATTTCTCTTTAGTGGTTATACAATTTTTTGCAGCGCCAGTGATACCAAAGGCCTCGACCTGAATCAAGTGCGCCGTCCCATGGTGTGCCACGCAATGTACTTAGTACCCAGAGGGTCTACGCCATTGAACCAGTGGTAACGACTCGACGGCTGTATCAGGGTCCTACAGCGCGGGATTCATATTCCGGTCACAAGGGAAAAATTGCCCTCCAGGCGAATGTCACGGGAGGAACTGCCCAGGCGTGCAATGTAGACTCCGGGTTGTGATTCCCATGTATTATTTTGCGGGCAAAAAACAGTCAGCTGTACCAGCGGCAGTTCCAGAGATAGCGACCTGTTTTCACCGGGTTCAAGCCACAGCTTTTTAAAACCCATGAGACTCTGTGGCGGTCGGTCGTCACCCGGCTGCTGAGCGGCAATATACAACTGCACCACTTCGGCACCTGCCACGTCACCGGTATTTATCACCGACAGCGATATCGTGAGGGTGTCCTCTGGATGGAAGGTCTCCCCGCTGAGTTGCAAATCACGGTACTCAAACTGTGTGTAGGACAGACCATGGCCGAACGGAAACAGCGGTTCAATAGCCAACTTGTCGAAGTGCCGATAGCCGATCAGTAATTCCTCATCGTAATGCACAGTGCGCCGGTCTCCGGGGAAGGTGCGTGTAGAAGAGTGCGCAGGGCTGTCGGCCAGCGAACAGGGAAACGTCACCGGTAGTTTTCCAGCGGGATTGCTGTCCCCGAACAGGGTCCTGGCGATGGCTGCCCCGCCTTCCATGCCGGGATACCAGCACTCCAGGATGGCGGGCACCTCGTTCACCCATGGCATGGCGATGGGACTACCGTTGATAAGCACCACGACCGTATTAGCATTGGCGGCGACCGTTTCCCGTATCAGCGTGTTCTGTTTCTCTGACAACTCAAGGCGCTTGCGGTCTGCAACTTCAGAATCCAGACCCGGGCGGTGGCTGAGGCCGACAAACAGCAAGACTGCATCGGCTTGTGCCGGATCTGCCACCCATTCGAAGCGCCCGTGATTCTCCTGCTGCAATCCCTGCCAGGGCGTAATCTCATAGGGCGGCCAGACACCGGCGCTGCCACCCCACAGCGGCAGGCAGTTGCGCTTTTTCAGTTTGGGGCCGAGTAACGCGACTTTGCGAATGTTAGCTGGGTCGAGGGGCAGCAGCGCACCATCGTTTTTTAACAGGGTCATCCCTGCTTCGGCCATGTCCCTGGCCAGGGCCTGATGCTCTGCGGTATTGCGCTGCCCGCGAGGTTCAGGGGTATCCAGATGACCGGTCAATACCATGGCAGTCAGCAGTCCGCGCAGGTTGTCATCCAGTTCAGCTGCAGAGAACTGCCCCTGCTCAAAACTGGCTTTGAGGTTTTTGTAGCGGTAGCGTGAACCCTTGCCCGGCATTTCCAGGCTGAGCCCGCCTTTGACACAGGCCGCGCTGCTGGTAGTGCCGCGCACCGCAAACCAGTCGCTGACCACGAAGCCGCGAAAGCCCCACTCGTGGCGTAACCTGCGCTGCAACAGATCACCGTTCTGGCAGGCAGGAACGCCGTTGATCGAGTTGTAGGCCGCCATCACCGACCAGGCATCAGCCTGCTCGACCGCTGCCCTGAATGCCGGCAAGTAGATTTCCTGCAGGGCCCGTTCGCTGACCTCGGCGCTGATGCGCATGCGATTGGTTTCCTGGTTGTTGACCGCAAAGTGCTTGATACACGCGGCCACACCCTGCTCCTGCACGCCCTTGACGATGGGCACGACCAGACGACTGTTCAGGTAGGGATCTTCACTGAGATACTCGAAGGTACGCCCATTCAGCGGTGTGCGCGTGATATTGATGGCCGGTCCCAGAATGGTCCTTCCTCCGACTGCCCGGCACTCCTGCCCCAATGCCGCACCGAAGCGCGCCAGCAAATCCTCGTCCCAACTGGCAGCCTGCGCAATACCCGAGGGAAAGGCCGTGCAGCGCCGACCCGTGGAATGAAAGCCCACGCCGCGCGGGCCGTCGGTCAGCTTGAAAGACTTGATGCCCAATCGCGCAACGGGCTTGGTACGCCACAAGCTCTGGCCTGCGCACAGCGACAGTTTTTCATCAATGGTCAGGTCCTGCAAAAGTCGCGTAACACGCTCCTGTTCAGCGAGTAGACCGGTCACAGCACGCCTTCTGCAATTTGTTTCACAGCGTAGTCACAGGCCCTGGCGGTGAATGCCATGTAGGTCAGCGACGGGTTGACACAGGACGCCGAGGTCATAAAGGAGCCGTCGGTCACAAACAGGTTGGGCACATCGTGGGCCTGGTTGTGGGCATTCAATACGGAGGTCGCTGGGTCAGCTCCCATGCGCGCCGTGCCCATTTCGTGGATGCCCTCCCCGGGTATGGACATTTTTTCATCGCCAGGAACCGTCAGGACTGCCCCTGCTGCCTTGAGCAGTCTATCTGCGTGCTTACTGGCATCGCGGCGCGCGTTAATCTCGTTTTCGCTCCACTCAAAATCAAATACGACCTGAGGTATACCGAAGCGATCGACCTTATCCCTGCTCAGGTACATACGATTGGACTCGCGCGGCAGGCACTCCGAAAAGCCGGCCAGTGCAAAGATCCACGGCCCGGGTTTGCGCAGCGAGTTCTTCAGGTCCGCGCCAAAGCCCCTGGCGTTAAAGCGTGTGCCCCAGTCCATACGCAGCGTAGCCGTTTGATAGCCGTAGCCGCGCACAAAATCGGCGTCCTTGTCCTGGCCGTTGAGATTCCGGAAGCGTGGAATGTACAGGCCGGTAGGTCTGTTGCCGTGGTAATAGCTGTTCATGTTATCCAGAAACACACCAATACCGCTGACACCCAGGGTGTGATCCATCATGTAGCGACCGAGCACACCACTGCTGTTGGCCAGTCCGTTGGGGAAGGACTCGCTGGCAGAATTCATCAGGATCTGGGTGCTGCCCACGGTGGACGCGCAGAGAAAAAATATTTTTGCGGAAAAGGCGGAACGCGCGCCACTTAGAGTATCGATCACATGTACGCGGGAAATCTTGCCTGATGAGCTATCGTATTCCAGCCGCTCGACAACGGCATTGGCCTTCAGGGTCAGGTTTCCGGTGGCTACGGCGGCCGGCAACGTGGAGCTTTGTGAACTGAAGTAGCTGCCGGTGGAGCAGCCGCGCTGACAGGGTCCGCAGTAGTGGCAGGCTTTTCGTCCGGGCAAATCTTCGGTGAGAATTGCACAGCGGCCATTCGTCAAGGTGACATCGGGTGCGTTCTTCTTCAAGCGCGCGTGGATAGTTTCCTCCAGCGCAAACCACGGCATGGGCTTTTGAAACTCACTGTCCGGCAGCTGCGGCAGTCCTTCTTTTTTGCCGTTGATACCGACGAATTTTTCGACGTAGCTGTACCAGGGTTCGATGTCCTTGTAGCCCACAGGCCAGGGTACGCCATGGCCGTCCGTGGCATTGGCCTTGAAATCCATCTCGCTCCAGCGGTAGGTCTGGCGTCCCCAGATGAGAGAACGCCCCCCCACCACGTCCGCCCGTGCCCACAGGAACGGTTTGCCCTCGTCCATGGCATAGGGATTCTGCTTGTCGTTGTTCCAGAACTGCCGGTTCGCCTCACCGAAGGAAAACCATACCTGGCTCTGCACCGGATACTCTTCCTCGTAGAGCTTGCGCGGACGCTTGCCCTGGTAAGGGAGTTTCCAGTTGGGCGCGTGTTCACCCAGGTAACCGGTGCCGGCTTCCAGTGGTTTACCACGTTCCAGCACCAGCACTTTAAGCCCCTTCTCAGTCAGTTCCTTGGCAGCCCAGCCGCCCGAAATGCCGGAACCAACAACGATGGCGTCGAAATCATACTGCTTGCTTTCAATCATGTTCATGCTTCGCCGGGTTACAGGGGAGTTGTCCACGAGCTCTCATCGGGGGCCAGCGGCATGTCGCCATTGAAAAACATTGGCATCGGGTCATAGCGCAGCACCTGGGAGCCACCCTCTTCCGAGGTAAAGAAACCCCAGACGGTCAGTTCCTTCAACTGGCAGATGAACGGTGCATCGCTGATGTACTCCCGTTGTACATTGCCAAATTCATACCAGGGGGAATCTGAGGCAGCATCTTCGAGGGCTTCCATAATCTGCAGTTGCTGTTGCGCACTTAACTGATTAAACGGCTTCCCATACTCCGCGGGAATGCGCGTTTCAATATCCCGTAAACCGTCACTGAAGATGGCACGTTCCTCGTCATTCAGCCAATAGGCCACCATCAGTTCAAGAAAGGCGGGAACGCGTGCATCGATGGCGCCGGGTGTTTCGGTACGCGGAATAATCACTTCCGCCATCGCGGTGATGATCTCGCGCTGCCCGGCACTGAAGTAATTCACCGGGCGCGTATTGAAGTCGGGTGCGTTCGCCAGGAAGATCATTTGCTCCTCACTCAGGCTGAAACCGAGCTGGCTGACGCCGACGCCGGACACCAGGATGGCCGCGCATTGCAGGAACTCCCTTCGATTCATAGTTACCTCTCAGGCTCCGCGGAGCTTGTTGAACAATGCAGGAACAATAACAATTGCTATAGCGAGCAGCAGACAGGCGAGCAAGCGGTACTCATAGATACCAAAATAGTAGCCCGCCGCCTTGAAGCCGCTGTAACCCCAGTAAAGCGGTCCGATGTGTGTCAGGTGGTAGAGCGCAAAGAACATGTCCGCCGTGGCAGGTAACAGGAAATAAAAATACAGTGCGAGGGCTACCGCTATCATCCAGCTGCGTTTGGAAGTGCGCATCAAATAAGTCTCACTCTGGTCGTGCCTGCATCATACATAGCCCGGTCATGGTCTTACAGGCGCTCGCGTATAAAGTCTATGCCCTGGCGATACACCTCTTCCTGCGAAGTGAAGGCATTGCGCCAGACATTAGCGGCGGCTGCAAGGCCCGGATCGGCGGTGCCAAACGCTTCTATTACCAGCCAACCCGTGAAGTCAATTTCCTTCAGGGCAGCGAAATTGGCATCCCAGTCTACCTGACCAGTGCCCAGGGTGCCGCGATGACTCTCACTCAGGTGCACGTGATTGATCGAGCACTTAATACCCAGTAGAGCAGTCCGGGGATCAGGGTCTTCAATGTTGGCGTGGTGCGTGTCGTAGTGTACGCCGACGTTATCCAGCCCCACCTGCTCCACCATACGGCGGCACTGGGCCGAGGTATTGATCAGGAATACCTCAAAGCGATTAAGGAATTCCAGGCTCAGGCGCACACCGGCCTGCTGTGCGTACTCGCCACAGGTGCGCAGGTAGTCGGCCGACCAGTTCCACTCATCCTGCGTCGGACCGCGTCCGGTAAAATATTTATGGGCTTGGTAAATGGCACCGCCGAGAAGGTCAGCGCCGATGAGGTTCGCATCATCAATGCCCTTCTTCAGGTTGTCCACGGCAGCGCTGCGAATAGCATGGTCGGGAGAAATCGGGTTGACGTGTTCGCCGACGAAGGCAACAGCGGTACGCTGTAGTCCCAGATCATCGCAGGCAGCGGCGATAGCTTTGAGCTCGGCTGTTGACTGCCCGACAACGGGAATTTCCACACCGTCATAGCCGGCGGCGGCAAGATGTGCGAAGACCGGAATGTGCTCCGGGGTTATGTGAATACCCCACAGCAACATATTCATACCGATTTTGATGTTCATTGGCCCACTTCCATTAACGCTGTGTGGTAGCCCCGGGTGCGCCCATTACTTCTGGCTTGCCACCACCCTTCCTGCGATCCGCCCACCAGATGAGCCCGAACACCGGTAAGAGCAACAACGGTATGTAGGCAACGGACTGGAAAGATTCTACCGAAGCGTAACGCACAGCATCTTCCATGGCCTGGGGCGACAGTGTCGCCAGCTTGTCGGCGCCTCCCGCCCAGTGCGCTTTGGCGGTATCAAAGATGGCGCCCATTTGCGGCAGTACGAACTGGATGGACATACCACCGGCGAAACCCATCAGACCCATGGCGACTGCCCCGCCCCGCGGGAAACGCTCAGACACTATAGCCAGCATGGTGGGCCACAGGTAGCACACACCGATACCCCAGATCGTGGCGGCGCCGAAGGCCAGCGCTGGTGAATCCGCCAGGCTGAGCAGATACAGGCCGATGCCCGCCGCGAGACAGCTGACAAACATCAGCCCAACGGACGAGATGCGCGCCACGATGGGACCGGCAAAGTGTCGCATCACAAACATCAGCGCGCTGACATAAACTAACAGCAGAATACCCTGCATGCCGACGATATTGGACAGCGAAATATTGACCCACTGCCCCGGTGCCAGCTCAGCTGCTGCAGTCAGGAACATACAGGCCCAGAACACCCAAAACAGCGGGCGCTTGATGAGCTCTGCCAGCATCTCCCTATAGCTCACTCCTGCGGCCACGCGTTCCGTGACAGGGAAAATAGAGGTCGCCACCATCCACGCCAGCACTAGTGCAGGTAGCATCAGCACCAGCATATTCAGCTGCCAGGGCAGTCCCAGTTCGGTAATCGCCACACCCAGCAGTCCACCCACGACGATGCCGGCCGGCCACCAGGCATGCAGGCTATTGAGGCGACGGGCTTTTTCCTCGGGGTACAATGCTGCGACCATCGGGTTGGAGGCGGCTTCTACTGCGCCCCAACCGAGACCGGTCAACAACAGGCTCACCAGTATGACCGTTTCAATCGTGGCGTTGACCGGCATGGTGGTCGCTGTCAGCAGGCCGACTGAACCGGCGATGTAGCCCAGCGCAGACAGCAGCAGCATCCGCTTCATGCCGATCAGGTCGACCAGGGCACTGCCGAACAGCAGGGTCAACGCAAAACCGGTAAAGGTCGCTCCAAGCGCGGCACCCACCATGGCGGCAGAATTGGCAAGGTCAATCTTGTCGTAGATCTCCGCCCGCAGGTTGGGTGCGATATTCGTTCGCACCGCAAAGCCCAGCCCGATCATGAAAATCGACAAGTTGCCCACGTGGTACAGGCGTCTGTGATCCAGCGGCTTATCCATCATGTTGTGTGCTCCCTTTTATTCTTTTGTAGGGGGTGTTCTATCCAGACCCAGAATGCGTCGATTGCTGGCCTCATCGGCGCTACCACCGGCAAAGTCGTCAAAGGCTCTGTCCGTGGTACGGATGATGTGACGATTAATGAAGTCCACACCCTCTCGTGCTCCATCCTCCGGGTGCTTGAGGCAGCACTCCCATTCCAGTACTGCCCAGCCTTCATAGCCAAATCGGGCGAACTGACTGAAGATACCATTGAAGTCCACCTGACCATCACCCGGAGAACGGAACCGTCCTGCGCGATCGGTCCAGCCCTGGTAGCCGCCGTAGACACCGCTGCGGCCAGTCGGATTGAACTCCGCATCCTTCACATGGAACATCTTGATGCGCTCATGGTAAAAGTCAATGAACTGTATGTAATCCAGTTGCTGCAGCATGAAATGGCTGGGGTCATACAGGATATTGCAGCGCGGGTGATTGCCTGTGGCTGCCAGGAAGCGTTCGAATGTCACGCCGTCGTGCAGGTCTTCACCGGGATGAATCTCATAGCACAGGTCCACCCCGGCAGCGTCGAAGGCGTTGAGGATGGGCAACCACCGATCAGTAAGTTCCCGAAAGCCCATTTCCACCAGACCCTGCGGGCGCTGCGGCCACGGGTACATGGTGTGCCACAGGAGGGCGCCAGAAAATGTAGCATGGGCGTTTAGGCCAAGGTTCTGGCTGGCGCGGGCGGCCAGCAGCAATTGCTGTACCGCCCACGCCTGACGCGCCTGCGGGTTACCGCGCACTGCTGCGGGAGCAAACGCGTCAAACTGTTCGTCGTAGGCGGGGTGTACGGCCACCAACTGACCTTCCAAATGCGTGGACAATTCGCTGATCTGCACGCCGCCAAGCGCGCAGAGGCCATTCAGTTCGTCACAGTAATCCTTACTGTCGGCAGCCTTCTTTAGATCAATCAACCAGGTGGGAATTTGTACACCCTTATAGCCGAGGTCGCCGGCCCAGCGGGTCATGTTGGCCAAGGTGTCAAAAGGTGCATGCTGGCCAGCGAACTGCGCAAGAAAAATGGCGGGGCCTTTCATCCTGGACATGTGGGTTACCTCTCCTGCATCAATGTTGTGGAAACAGGTGCCATTTGATGTCGCTGGCACTCGCTGCGACAGCCAGTTCGATAAAGGTCATGCCACGTATAGCTTCTTCTATACCGGGGCAGTCAGCAGCGCGCGCAGCAGGAAGCTGTCCCGCCTCCCGCGCACGAATCTGTCCGGCAAAGGCCATATAGATGTTTGCAAAGGCCTCCAGGTAACCCTCCGGATGCCCCATCGGTGTGCGCGTATTCACAACAGCCAGCTCGCCGAGGTAGCCACCGCCGGTGCGTAGTAGTTCGGTAGGACGGTCGGGCCACTTGAGCCATAGCGAGTTGGGCTCCTGCTGCCGCCACTCCAGTCCGCATTTCTCACCGTAGATGCGAATACTGATACCATTCTCTTCGCCAACACTGACCTGGCTGGCATACAGAACGCCCCGCGCACCGTTTTCAAAGCGCAACAGGACCGCGCCATCATCATCCAGTTTCCTGCCCGGAACAAAGGTGGTCAGGTCCGAGCAGATCGCGGTGATCTTGAGCCCGCTAACATATTCAGCCAGGTTGGCGGCGTGTACGCCGATATCGCCCATACAACTGCTGGCTCCGGCCCGGGCCGGGTCGAGTCGCCACGCGGCCTGCCTGTTGTCAGTGTGTTCCTGGCGATCCGCCAACCAGCCTTGCGGATACTCGACCACGATTTTTCGGATACTGCCCAGCGTGCCTGCAGTTACCCTAGCCCTCGCCTCTTTCACCAGCGGATAGCCGGTATAGGTATGGGTGAGACCGTACAGCAGTCCTGTGTCGCGCAGGATAGCGCGCAGACGCAGTGCCTCGTCCAGATTCAGGGTAGCGGGCTTGTCTGACAAGACATGAAAACCACTGTGCAGGGCAGCTGCTGCGACGGGGAAGTGCAGATGATTGGGTGTGACGATGGCCACGAACTGCATACGCTCACCGGCTGGCCGTGCGGCCTCTGCAGCTATCATCGTGAGGTAATCGCCGTAGACCCTGTCGTGTGGTAAGTAGAGTGAAGCCCCGCTGCTACGCGAGCGTTCGGCATCACTGCTGAAAGCGCCGCAGACCAGCTCTATTTGCCCATCCAGAGCCGAGGCCATGCGGTGGATCGCGCCAATGAAGGCGCCCTCCCCTCCGCCCACCATACCCATTCTGATCCTGGCCATTAGGCTCCCCTGTTACGTCGACCCGAGCACTAGCTTATGACAAAACCGAGGGGACAGCGATGCCATTTAGGGAACGACAGGGATGAAAAAAATCAGACTCTGTAAGCCTGCTCAAATGCATCGACAAACCCCTGTAGTTGGTCTGCGGGCAGGTCATTGATACCCGCCGCCCCGGCCCTGCCGCCACCCGTTGGGAATTGCATGCACAATTCTGCGGCACCGCGTTTGTTATTCATGGGTGCGCGCACACTGATCAGGTAATTGCCGTTGTCCTTTTCGGTCAGCACCGCGTGTGCCCGACTGGGGTTGTTGGTTGCCAGATCGTTGCTATAGACCCCGCTGACACGGCGCGCCCAGGCCTGGTCGGGCAGCAGGAATACGGCGCTGCCCGGTTTGCAGTGCAGTGGCTGCAGTCCTTCTGCCAGTGACATATCCTCTTGGTAGCCGGTGCTCAGTTTCTTAAAATCTGTCGAGTGGTGCACGAAATCAAGAGGATCTGCTGCAGCATACAGTCGCAGATAGAGCTCTTTGGGATCGAAATGCAAATCCGCCAGTGCAGGACCATAGCCGTTGTAATTGATATAGGTGCCAAGGGCCTCCAGAGAGTCCAGGTCGGGTTGCGAAATGTTCAGCCCCTTGGCCAGTGCGTGTGCCGTATCCTTCAGGTTGTCGCCAAATGCCCCGGTCACCGCCCAGTCGAGATGACGACTCTTGAGGTACCCATTGACCAGCACCGCAGTGCACACGTCGGCGGCTTCGTTGATGATCGCCGTCAGGTTAGCATGCCCGGGGATATCACCCGCAAAATGATGATCGATATAGAACACCGTCGCGCCGCTGGCCAACGCTCTGTCCAACGCTGCCTTGTTGGTATCCATAGACACATCCAGGACTGTTATCCGATCCCCCGGCGCGGCATCCACCGTGGCCAGCAGGTTGATATCCCGCTTGACCCCGGTAACCAGCGCTGTCTCAAGAGGCTCCGCCTTGCGCAACTGGATCAGGGCGCAAATGCCATCCGCGTCACCGTTAAAAACGTCGTAATTCATAGCATCACCAAATGTGTGAGTGTCGGCGGCTGGTAGAGATTACTGATCCAGTGTCTGATAGTAGTCCGACAGAATCTTTGCAACTTCCGGGCGGGAAAACTCGGGTGGCGGTGCAATCCCTTTACCGAGCATCTCGCGCACAGCAGTACCCGAGAGCAGCACGAAATCCTCGCTGCTGTGATCCGGCACATCACACATCATCACCACCTTGTTCAGTTTCTTGCTGTACGCGGTGTGATCGGCCTTGAATATCTGCAGTTCCAAAGCACCCTCGGGGACCTCCTCATCAAAGATGGTCTGGGCGTCAAAGCCGCCATAGTAGTCACCCACCCCGGCGTGATCCCGGCCCACGATCAGATGACTACAGCCGCAGTTCTGGCGAAATACCGCGTGCAGCACGGCTTCGCGCGGACCGGCGTAAAGCATGTCAAAACCATAACCAGTCACCATCACAGTATTGGGCGGGAAGTAGAGCTCGACCATTTTGCGAATCGAGGCATCGCGCACGTCGGCGGGAATATCACCTGGCTTTAGCTGGCCAAGCAGCATGTGAATCAGTACACCATCGGCATTCAGCTTCTCCATCGCCATACGGCACAATTCCTCATGTGCTCTGTGCATGGGGTTGCGGGTCTGAAAGGCGACGACTTTTTCCCAACCGTGCTCAGCGATTTCATGGCGAATCTCGACGGCGGTGCGAAACGTATCCGGGAAATCAGTCTGAAAGTAGGAAAAGCTCAATACTTGTATCGGACCCGACAACAGCGTACGTCCCAGGTTGGTGAAAGTCGCTACACCGGGGTGTTTGCTATCGTGCGTACGAAAAATCTTTTCGACCATCAAGGCCATCTGCTGGTCGCTGACTTGTTCCACCGCTACCACGTCCATTACTGCAAGCACCGGGTGACCCTTTACATTCGGGTCGCGCAGCGCAATACGAGTACCGGCTTCTATGCCCGTCTGAGTGGTCAAGTTGACTATAGGTACGGGGAAAAACAGGCCGTCTACCGTGCGCATTTTCTCTGCAACACTCAGGGCATCCGCGAGATTCATATAGCCGGTGAGTGGGTTGAAGTAGCCTCCGCCGAGCATAACCGCATTGGCTGCCGCCGCTGAGTTGAGCAAAAGAGACGGTAGGGTTTCAGCCTCTGCCAACAGTGTATTGCGTTTCGTACTGTCGTAGACGAAAAGCGGGTTAAGTTCATCGGACCCGTGTGGCTTGATCATCGTGTTCTCCTGGCTATTATTTGCTGATGATGCCGCGGTCACGCAGCACACTGAGTATTTCCTGCACTTCTTCCTGCAAACTTTGCTTGTCAGAGTGCAGGTGAATTTCAGGATTCGAGGGGGCCTCGTAAGGATCATCAATCCCGGTAAAGTTCTTGATCTCACCGGCCCGGGCCTTTTTGTACAGGCCCTTCGGATCGCGACCCTCGGCTGCGGCCAGCGAACAGTCAACATAGATCTCAATAAAATCCATTCCCGCTGCCTCGTGCAGTGCGCGCACCTGGTCGCGGTCAGCCTTGTAAGGGCTGATAAAACTGCTCAGGGCGATCACACCACTGTCGACAAACAGTTTGGCAACCTCGCCGATACGGCGAATGTTCTCGGTGCGATCCTCGGCAGAAAAACCGAGGTTCTTGTTGATGCCCATGCGCACGTTGTCGCCGTCGAGTCGGTAGGACAGCACGCCCATTTCATTCAGAGTGCCTTCAAGTTCTACCGCCACGGTGCTCTTACCACTACCTGACAACCCGGTGAACCACAGCGTCGCACCCTTGTGACCCAGCAGCTTGCTGCGGTTTTCCCGAGTGATATCGCCTTCGTGCCAGTGTACGTTAGTCGCCTTTTGTTCTGCCATGCCTGAGCTCTCCAAGATTTCGTTGCTACCGACAGCCTTACAGGGCCGCCCTGATGATTCCGTTGAGGTGCGATGATAGGATGATAGGGTCTCCATGTAAAACAGGATATTATGGATACAACTACCGGTTTTTCCGGTACTAGAAATGCAGCAATAGCGATTCCAAAGGGCGGCTTATGAAATTCACTCTCAGACAACTGCAAATATTCCTTGCGGTGGCAAAACACCAGAACATTTCAAAAGCCGCCCAGAGCCTGCACATGTCGCAGTCCGCTGCCAGCGAAGCGCTCCTGAATCTGGAACATACTTACGCTGTCACGCTGTTTGACCGGGTTAGTAACAAACTGGCGCTGAATGCCATCGGGCATACATTGCGCAAAGAAGCAGAAACCCTGCTGGCCCACTGCCGCAGCTTTGAAGAGAAGCTGATGGATCACACCGATGTAGGACATATCAAGGTAGGGGCAAGTTTCACTATCGGCAACCATCTTGCCACTCGCTACCTCGCTGGTTATTTGGCCAGCTACCCTGAGGCGAAGGTACAACTGGAGATCGCTAATACCCCGGATGTGGTGGCCAAGGTGCTCAATTTCGATGTAGACATCGGCATGATTGAAGGTGAGGTGCAGCATCGCGAACTCGAACTTATTCCGTGGCGAGATGATGAAATGATTGTCTTCTGCGCCGCCGATCACCCGTTGGCCCATAAAAAAACCCTGACCAATAAGGACATCAGGGAGGCATTATGGATTCTGCGCGAACCAGATTCCGGTGCTCGACAAACGTTTGACAGGGCCCTTGCCGGTCTTTTGCCTGATATCAATGTTTACCTGGAGTTCAAGCACAACGAGGCGATCAAGAATGCCGTGGAGTCCGGTCTGGGCATTGGCTGCCTGTCACGGATCGTATTACACAAGAATATAGCCAATGGTGACCTCGTACCGCTTACGCTGCCCCGGCGCAATATGCGCCGCACTTTCTACTTTGCCCTGCCGCGCAAACGGTTTCATCTTGAATCCGTCGAATCATGGATGCGTACCTGTAGGGAAATGGATCGTTGAACTCGTTGTAATACGAAGTCAATGACAGGCGAGGAATGGTCACGACGGGATCGGCGATAGGAGACGGAGCTACCCAGGGCCTTGTTGTAGAGTTGAAGCCCTGCACGTGTATAATCCCGCGCCCGATCGGAACAACAGGTATCGACAATGCCAGCACGTGGACGCACGGAATATAAGACAGTCCTTGTCGTCGCTCTCATATTCCTAGCCGGCCTGGTTTTGTTCGTGCCGTGGCGTCCTCTCGTGCTCACCTCCTATTACGAATACTGCATGCATATAGCGGCTGCAGAGGTCTGGCAATTTGGAGTGGACATCTTTTCAACTTATGGACCGCTCGGATTCGTAGGCCTTCCCTTCTATCGGTCGTCCACTTATCCAAGCTTGATCATGGTGCACATCTCCCTCTACGGGCTCATGGTGATTTTCCTCTGGGATTTCTGGCGGAGCACCATATCACTCACTCGGCCCTCCGCACTCTGGATCGTATTCATTCTGCTTCTGCCGGGGTTAGGACCCGCCAGAGAGTGGTCCCCTCTGCTCTTCCTGCCGTACGTCTTGGTAAACCTGTTCGTCCTGAGGCACTTTCTGGGATCATCTTCCGGGGATTCCAGGTACTTTGCGCCGCTCATCTTCGTGCTTGCGCTATTCGTTTTGATCAAGGTGTCCCTCATCTTGCTGATTCTAGTCGCCGTCGCTGTCGTTACGGTCGATCAACTAGTGGGACCGAGGCAACGACCATGGATTCTCCCTGGGTTCACGCTCAGTGCACTGCTCTTGTGGGCGCTAACGGGCCAACAACTCGACCACATCGTTGCCTATCTGTCGAGCGGCATCGATGTTATCGCAGGTTACAAAGATGCCCTAGGGAGCTCAGAAGGAACACGTCTTGGGCCTTTGCCCTTCATATACGCAGCTGGAAGTCTCGGCCTCGTCGGAGCGCTCTGCTTCACGCTTCACAAGCGTCTAGGCTGGCGCACACTCGGGCCAGCGATGACCTTGTCGGCAACTCTTTTCGTCGCGTTTCAAAATGGCTTCGTCCGTCAAGATACTCAACATGTCATTCCCGCAGGTCTCGTGTTTTGCGTTTTGTCTGCGCTCATCCTCCCACTTTTGTGGGTGAGGTCCGACCGGCAACTATTTCTGCGCATGGTTCTGGGATCCATTGGTCTGACGGGGTTTATCTTTGTGGGCGCCTGTTGGCTATCAGGTCTCGGTACGCCCAGGATGAGAACGCTCACTGAAAGAGTGATAGGCGACAGTGGTTTGCCTGCTGCGCTAGTGACCAAAGAAGTCTCCAGTCTGGATACCGCAAGGGAAGCGCACCTGCAATCGCTCAGACGAACCTACCCATTGCCGCTTTTCAGCGGGAGCATGGAAGCCTCTACTGTAGACATTGGTATCGCCGAAGCGTATGGCTACATACCCACAGTTCGGCCCACGGTGACATTATTTGCAGCAACCACGCCCGCGTTGCTCCGCAAAAACGTAAGCTACCTCGCAGATGCCTCCGGACCAGCGACGATCCTCATTCCGATACAGCCGACCATTGACGGACGCTACCCTGCATCCGATGGTTTGGGCCTATTAGCTCAGAAAGCACACTACAGGTTCGTCGGAAGCTCGGGAGAGCTTCTGGTGCTAAGGCGCCGGGGAGTAAGCCTGCCCCTACATTTTACGAGACTGCAAACGCTTGAGGCCAGTTTCGATGAAGTCGTTTCAGTGCCCAATACCGGGAATGGTATCATTTACATCCGGTTGAAAGTCGAACCAACACTGGCGGGACGCGCGTTCAGCACACTCTACAAGCCCGCTCCGATATTCATCACAATCCGCGCCAATGGAAGTGACGCTTCATACCGCTTGACCAAGGCCACGGCCGAGGAGGGGATGGTGTTGTCTCCCTTTCTTTACGATCTACAGTCCTTTAAAAACTTTTACAGCGATTCGCCTTCACCGCTCAACGTGTCGTCCTTTCGAATTTGGCGCGAGAAAGAAAGGGAGTGGAGCTACCTCAACAAAATCAGAATCGAACTGTTCAGAGTAGAGACCGACTAGCGGAGTTTGGCGACAGCCTACTCTGCGAGCCGGGTGAGTATCGCCTCGGGAAAGACGCTTACTTGCAATTTGCCAATTTTGGTCTAAGCTTGACCCAATAAGAGCAAATAATGCGAGGGACATCGGGGCAAATCCTAACAAGGGGATAGGCGATGGAGCTTCAGCAAGAGAACCAAAATTCTTTACATAACCGAGTCAATGGTTACCTGCGCGGTAAACCCATGATATACGCAGTGGAAGAGTCCGAAGAGGCGGTGGTCGAGGCCATTTTCGATCAGTTACGCGAAGCAGAAGAAGAGCTAAAGGCTGCTCAGGAACGTGTAGACCGTTTTAAGCTGGAACTGGCAAAAGCAAAATTTTCTCTTGAAGCTCTGCGCTCGATTCCCTGAAGTGTCATAACGCATGCCTGATCTGACAGGCAGTGTACGAGTGGGCTTGATTCTACTGACCGCTTTTCCTGAAAGCGGGAGAAGCTAAGCTGCCCAGGCCGATAAATGACCATTCCTGGCAAAAGGAAACATCGAACCTGGCGCTGTACGACGGATCAAGTCTGAACTAAAACCTAGTAGTTATTGCCGCCCTGCCCTCGCTGCCATATCTTCAGGAAGCTCCTCTCCAGTGCACTTTCGGCGGCAAGGCCCAGTTTCTCTTGCCAGTTCTTCTTGTGCACAAAGCGTACTTCGTAGACATCCCAGTCGGCAAGTCTTGACTGCACGAAAGCATCGCTAGTTTGTAGTTCATCCACTAGCCCTTCTGCCAGTGCGTTTTTCCCGTACCAGACTTCGCCTGTAGCGACTTTGGCTATATCAAGCGCAGGACGATTGGTACTGACGAAACTTTTGAACAGGCCGTGCGTCTCCTCCAGCTCTTCGATAAATTTGTCCCGGCCCTTATCGGTATTTTCACCGAACATGGTGAGCGTGCGCTTATATTCTCCCGCAGTTAGCAGCTCGAAATCGATATCGTTCTTCTGCAATAGTCGATGAAAGTTAGGCAGTTGGGCGATCACGCCGATGGAGCCAAGCACTGCAAACGGTGCCGCAATGATGCGGTCGGCGACGCAGGCCATCATGTAACCGCCACTTGCCGCCACCTTGTCTACCGCAATGATCAGGGGAACCCCGGCACTTTTGATTCGCTGCAGTTGACTGGCTGCAAGTCCGTAACTGTGTACCATGCCTCCCGGACTTTCCAGAGTTACCAACACTTCATCGCCTGTCACGATTTGGGGAATAACTGCAGAGATCTCCTCCCGCAGATTCTCTGTAGCGCTCGCTCTAATATCGCCGTCGAAGTGAAGCACATATAGACGTTTGCGACGATCCTCCGGTGGCGTGTCCGAGTGTTTTTTGAGCTTCTTCTTCGCAATTTTAGCTTTCGCTTTTTCATCCTTTTTGGCGGCCTTCTTTTGCTCCTTCAAAATCTTGTGGTCATCGATGACTTCGTGGATAGCGTCACTAATGTGGCGATATTTTTCATTGAGATCCCGTATCTCTATATGGCCTTCGTGTTGGTCTACGCGGTGCCGATGACCGAGCGAGAGCAGTCCAGCAACCAGAATCAGGATTGCGGCGACAAACGTGATTGCCTGGGCCAGAAACAGCCCGTATTCATAGATAAATTCCAAAGGTGTACTCCAGATGCTTACTTCAAGGATTCGATGTAATGTTGTATCAGTTGCCCGGAAATGGAGGATATCGGGGGGATCATCGGCAATTCACTGTAATGGAACCAGCGTGCGTCGGCAATCTCCGTAAGATCACAGACAATCTCTCCACCAGCGTACTGCGGCAAAAAAGCCCAACATCAGTTGGTTAGGGAAAGGCCATGACTGTGACTGGAAATAACGCAAGTTGGCAATCTCAACCCCCACTTCCTCGCGCACTTCGCGCTGCAGTGTTTGTTCGGCGGTCTCACCCGCTTCGATAAAGCCGGCCAGAGTGCTGTACATGGGCTGGGGGAAGTTGGCATTGCGCGCCAGCAACAGTTCCTCGCCTCGGGTGACCAGCACGATGACGCAGGGCGCGATACGCGGGAAATTGATGGTCCGGCAGGGGTCACAACGCATTGCTCGTTCCTGGACGTCCACCCGCATCGGGTTGCCGCAGCGACCACAATACTGGTGATCGCGTTCCCAATCCAGCAGTTGCGAGGCCCGGCCCGCCAGGGCAAACAGCTGCTCATCCACCCTGCCCAGAATTTGATAAAGACTGCCCTTCTGGTACTGCATCGGGTCAGGTCGGTCCACCGTGTCTATTTCCAGAACATAGCAGGGTAGATCTTCCCAGTAGCCCAGAAACTGGCGCCGCAGTTCTGTCCACCCACTGCGTAGCACTTGCTCCCGGGCAATCAGGCATCCCGTTCGGGAGCGCATATCGCTCAGCATCTGCCCCCCCTGGAACACAATATGCAGTTCATCGTCACTGGTTACGGGTGGCTTGTTGTCAGGTCGAAACATCGTGCCTCTCTCCGTTGGTGACACTGCGCCACACCACTATGCCACCACTGGCTGCGGCGATGGCCTGCAGTTGGATCTCGTGGGATGCGAGTTCGTCTGCCGTGGCTTCAATCACCGGCAATCTGGTCCGGTTGGCGGGCAACCTTATAATTTGCTCGGCACGGGCATGTCCGTCATTGTCGTTACCGGAATCAGATAACTGCAATGCCGTTTGACCACCCGTCATGGCCAGATACACGTCCGCGAGAATTTCTGCATCCAGCAGCGCGCCGTGCAAATCGCGTTGTGAGTTGTCCACCTGATAACGCTGGCAGAGCGCATCGAGGCTATTACGCTGCCCCGGATGCTTGGACCGTGCCATTACCAAAGTATCAGTGACGGTACACACATCCTCCAAACATCCGCCACCGACCGGCAGACGCTGCAGTTCGCTGTTAAGGAATCCGATATCAAAGGGCGCGTTGTGGATGACCAACTCGGCCCCCTGCACAAACTCCATGAAACTCGCCGCGATTGCAGAAAAAGCCGGCTTATCTGCAAGAAAGTCGTTGGTAATTCCATGAACTTCTATGGCACCCTGGTCGATCTCGCGCTGGGGGTTGATGTACTGGTGATAATGATTGCCGGTGGGCTTGCGGTTTACCAACTCCACGCAGCCGATTTCTATGATGCGGTGACCCTGGGAGACTTCCAGTCCGGTAGTTTCCGTATCAAGTACGATTTGCCTCACGTCAGTTCAATCCTTTGTGGCGCCTTGATGCGCCGCTCATAGTTGTAATTGATCAATGCCCCGGTTGGCCAATTGGTCTGCCCGTTCATTCTCTGCATGGCCGCTATGCCCCTTCACCCAGTGCCACCGCACCTGGTGGCGCTGATTTTCTTCGTCCAGTGCCTGCCAGAGGTCCACATTTTTAACCGGCTTGCGTGCTGCGGTCTTCCAACCCTTTTTTTTCCAGTTATCCAGCCAGGTAGTGATGCCATTCCTCACATACACTGAATCTGTGGTGAGATCGACACTGCAGGGGCGGGACAGGGCTTTTAAAGCTTCGATTGCCGCCTGTAGCTCCATACGGTTATTCGTGGTATCGAGCTCGCCACCGAACAATTCTCGTTCCACACCCCCGTAGCGCAGTAGCGCTCCCCACCCACCGGGCCCAGGGTTGCCACGACAGGCCCCATCAGTAAAGATTTCCACTACTTTCAAGCAGCTACGTTTCCATTCTCAGGAGGATTATTCCTTTGTGGATAGGGCGAACGTGGCGCTGGTGTGGGTGCGGGTTTGGGTACCAGCCCTATAAGTCGACCCCTGCGCGTGACCAAGGGTCGCCGGGGGCGATGGAGCCCGGCAACCTGTTTCGTGGCGTGGAGGATATACAGGCCTCCTGTGGGCAGGTTCTGCCGTGCGGCCCAGGCATCGCCACGGGCGATCAACTGACGTAAACGACCGCTACCTGCAGGCGGCAACGTATAAAGCCTGAGAGTATCCAGCACTTCACAGCCCAGCAGGTGCAGCCAATCCGTGAGGCGATGCTCACTGACCGGGTGGTGCCGGGACCACAAAGGGTCGCGCAATGCGCCGCGCAGACGCGTCTTGCACCCCAGTAGGCTATAGGGGTTGAACCCGACTACCAGCAGTTGCCCCTGCGGTGTTAATACGCGCTGAATTTCGCGCAGTACCTGATGTGGGTTTGCGGCAAACTCCAGGCAGTGGTGCGCGATAATGGCATCGACACTGTCGCTGTCCAATGGCAACTCATCCGGCTCGGCTACCAGTCCCACGCCATCCGCCAAACGCCCCGCGCAATAGAGCCGATGATTGATGGGACTGCCCTGGCATAAGGGGCGTCCGCCAGTCACTCCAAGTTGCAATATGTGATAGCCAAAGGAGGTATCGAGCTGGTCCTGCACCGCATTGCGGGTAGCTTCCAACAAGTACTGCCCGTTGTCACTGGTATACCAGGATTCCAGTTCCGACAAAATATCGATACAATCTACCCGCATTACGAATTTGTTTCCCCGCGCATCGCGCTGTGGGTCGCGTCGGCCTGTGGCCCCTTACCCAATGTGCTAATACTACTGTATTTTCACCTGTTTGGAACGCTACCTCATGCTCAACATCCAACCCATCGCCGCTTTCGCCGACAATTATATCTGGCTGCTCTATGACCCATCGTCGCGACAGGCCTTCGTGGTTGACCCCGGTGATGCCCAGCCGGTTCTGGACACTTTGCAGGCACTGCAACTGGACCTTGTCGGCATTCTGATTACGCACCACCATTTCGACCATGTCGGAGGTGTTGGGGCTCTGTGTGCCAAGTATCAGCCAGTCGTGTATGGACCGCACAATCCGGCTATCAATGGGATTACCCAACGACTGGGAGCAGGCGCCAGCGTGAACGTGCTTGGTATGAGCTTTGAGGTACTGGAAGTGCCCGGTCACACGCTGGACCACATTGCTTACGTACACCGCGGGCACTCCCCTGCGGTATTTTGTGGCGATACCCTGTTTGCAGGGGGCTGTGGCCGGCTGTTTGAAGGGAACCCCGCGATGATGCTGCGGTCACTACAATCACTGGCCGCGCTGCCGCCATCGACAAGGATCTACTGCGCCCATGAGTACACATTGGCCAATCTGGCCTTTGCCCGAGCGGTTGAGCCGGACAATGTGGCCCTTGCCCAGCGTAGTGCAGTGGCTGCAGCCACACGCCAACGAGGCGAGCCCACTGTACCCTCGGATATTGCACTGGAACTTGCCACCAACCCGTTCCTACGCTGTAATGTTGAGGAGTTGCACGAAGCGCTGCGCCAGCAGAGAAAGCTCGACGGAGATAGTACAGTGGAGGTGTTTACCCTGGTCCGAGGCTGGAAGGACAGTTTTTAAGCTTGTTGTACATGGATCGCTGGCAACTCCGCCAAATCACAATAAAATGGTCATATAGCAAAACATGAAGGACCATAAACTATTAAAATTCAATAGATTAGTATTAATATTTACAGTTTATTCTAGCTTAGTAGGCCTGCTCGTATGCAGCCCACAATCGGTCAATGCGGACTCCTCACAGCAGTCCGAGGCGGCTCAACCGGAGCAGCGGCAGGCAGAGCAACTGCCGATGGCAGCGCGGGCGCTCGACAAACAACCCGATGATCTCTGGGAGCGCATCCGCCATGATTTAAGTTGGCAGCATATGCAAGGTCCCAAGGTAGACAGCGCACGTAAGGAATTCCTTAGCCAGCGCAACTACCTCCCTGATGTCTCCAATAGGGCGGATTACTACCTCTACTACATCGTGGAAGAGGTAAAGAAACGAGATATGCCAATGGAGATCGCACTCATACCCCTGGTAGAGAGCAGTCTGAACCCATTTGCTTCAGGCCCCTCTGGAGCGGCGGGACTTTGGCAGATTATGCCCGCAACCGGTGCCCACTTGGGTGTCGAGCGAAACTCAGCGTATGACGGCCGCAAGGACCTACAGGAATCCACCACGGTGGCGCTGGATTACCTGGAGTCGCTATACGAGGAATTCGATAAGGATTGGTTACTGGCCTTGGCTGCATATAATTCCGGTGCCGGCACCGTTACACGAGCCCGCGAGGCCAACGAATTAAAGGGGTTAGACACGGATTTCTGGTCGCTCAATTTACCGGGGCACACCCGTGAGTATGTACCCAAGGTAATTGCCCTTGCCCAGATCGTGGCCGATCCGGAACGATTCGACGTGGATATTCCATCCGTAGAGAACGCACCCTCTTTCGAAGTCGCCGACACCGGAAAACCCCTGGAAATGGCTGAAGCGGCAAAACTGGCAGGCGTGGATATCGACACACTTCGCGCGCTTAATCCCGGTCAGTTGGGGAAATCCATTGCATCGAACCAGTCAGGGGAGTTACTGCTACCCGTTGGCACCCGCAATCGCTTTGAGTACAACATAGCCCAACTCAGCCCCGAAGAACTGGTGCAATCCAAGACCTATCGTATCAAAGCCGGAGACAACCTGGGGGCCATCGCCAGCAAGTTCGATACTGAGGTGGCACTGTTGCAGGAGGTCAACGGTATCCGTGGCAGCAATATTCAGGTCGGCGACACTCTCAAGATTCCCGGTGACAGTGATGAGGCTTCCAGCGAGAAACCTGGGTCTACCGCAGTCGCGCCCCCACCCCCAACCCCAACCCCACCCCCACACCCCACAGAGCTACCTTGTATGCCAGGGCGACACACTGTCGAGCATTGCCCGCAAGTTCAATGTGTCCGTGCGTGACATCAAAGGGTGGAACGCACTTAAAGGAGACGCTATACGCCCCGGTCAAAAGCTTACCGTGCAAGCTAAAGATGGCTGACCCGTTAGCGCAACACAGCAAACCATGACGTTGGCATCCAACTCAACGCACATGCACTCGCCCTATGGCACATTTGATCTCGCTCGCTATCCAGGCAGGCCTGACGAGTCGCTGCTTGCCTGGTGTGCGGCCGATACCCTGTTGCTGGAGGAAGTCCACCAAAGGGGCACCTCCGGTTCGGCAATGCTGGTCGTCAATGATGCGCACGGTGCGCTCTGTGTCGCTCTGCAACCGCAGGCGCTGTGGACAGACTCGGCACTGGCTGCTATTGCTATGGGCCACAACGCGCGCGTCAATGCTCGAATTGAGACGCCCGTTGTGTGGAGCACCCAGTTGCCCGACCTGAAAACGAGTCTGGTGGTGCTGCGCATTCCCAAACAGCGACCCTACTTTGAGTATCAGTTGTCGCAACTTGCCCGCATAGTGCCGCCGGGAACAACGCTACTGGCCGCTGGCATGGACAAACACCTGTCTCCGCATACTGCAGATATTCTCGAACGTTTTTTTGGACCTACACAGCGCTACCCCGGGCAGCGCAAGGCGCGACTGTTCAACGCGATCAGGGATGATCGTCCAGTACCGGCAAGCAACGGCGCATCGACCTACTTCTGTGAGCCTTTGGGTGACGAACTGCATGCCTTACCCAATGTTTTCAGCAGCGAGAAGCTGGACTTTGGAACCCGTTTCCTCGTGGAGCAGTTGCACCGTTTAGCACCTGCTGAGACCGTCATGGACTTGGCCTGTGGCAATGGCGTTTTGGGACTGGTGGCTATGCAGCGTGGTTTGGCTCGGAAAGTAGTTTTCTGTGATGAGTCAGCTATGGCCATCGCCTCGGCACAATACAATGCGAGCAGGGTATTGCCTCAGACAGAGGACAATGCCAGCTATCATCACGGCGATGGACTTAAGGATTACACTGGCGCGGCAGCGCAACTTGTCCTGTGCAATCCGCCTTTTCATCAGGAGCACACGGTGGATGAGTTTGCCGGGCGCCATTTGATTGCACACTGTAGTCGCCACATTCAGTCAGGCGGCCACCTGTGTCTTGTTGCTAACAGGCATCTTGACTATGCGCCCGTGCTCCGCGCGGGGTTTCAGCACGTTGAGAAGTTGGCGGGTAACTCAAAATTCAACATCTTGCTGGCACGTAAGCGCTGAATACGCTACCGGGCGTTGGGATGTTGCGCTACGGCAGCTTTTGAGGGTATGTTACCGCGCCTGACAGGTATTTTTACGCGTCGAGGCACCCCCTGAAAAAAGGAGTTCAAAAATGAGCACAATGATGAAAGCGCTTTCCGGTGTTTCCCGCACCGGTCTGGCAGCGTTGCTAGCCCTGGCCCTGCCAATGTTTGCCCAGGCAGAAACTGAAAAAACGCCGGAAACCAGTGGCCGCGCCATGGCCGCGGATATCGACGCCGAGGTAACTGCCATTGATCTGAAGACACGCGAGGTCACTCTGACGGGTGCATACGGCTTTAAGACCACCCTGATCGCACCCGAAAAGGTGATCAAGCTCGAGGACGTCCATGTGGGTGACCGCGTCGTGGGTACCTTCTTCGCAGCATTAGAGGGAGAAGTGCGTACACCCACCGCCGAAGAGTTGGCTGAGCCCTGGATGGTGCTGCAAGGAAAGTCTGTCTCAGGCGACACCGCGAATCCAAGCGTAGATGCTGCGCGTGTCATTCGCGCAGTTGTTACAATTGAGGCATTGAATCCAGAAAAAGGCGTGGTGGTCGTGAAGGACTCTCGCGGCAAGGAGCATTTCATCGGCGACGTGGAGCCCGAGAAGATGGCTGGGGTCAAGGTTGGCCAAACAGCTGTTGTCGTCTTTACCGAAGCTATGGCGCTGACACTGGAGAAAAAGGCCAAGTCACCGCAGTAGTGTGTCCTTCCTGGCTGACTGAGGTATCTCGCCTCAGTCAGCCAGCAACTCTTCCATCAGCTTGACCACTTCTACGGTCGCTGCGCCACGCCTCTGCTGATGAAAGTAACCCGCCACCTCGCTGAGTTCCCGGTTGATTTCTATAGTCTGGGCACCGCTCGACAGCGCCTCTTGCACAAATCCGGCCGCCGGGTACACAACCCCGGAGGTGCCTATGGCAATGAACAGGTCACAGACACGCAGCCGCGCTATGATGGTTTCCATGTGGTATGGGATTTCCCCGAACCAGACGATGTCCGGTCGCAGCGTGCCGGACGCCCCACACATCGAGCAGATGCTCAGGCCGTCGTAATCCTCACGCGCACACGCAGTTCCATTGCAGGCCAGGCACAGCACACTGTTTAACTCCCCGTGCATGTGGCAAACCTGGTTACTACCACCACGCTCATGCAAATCGTCCACGTTCTGCGTAACGAGAAACACATCGCCTGGAAATTCCTTTTGCAGTCTGGACAACGCACGATGGGCATCGTTGGGATACACGTCCTGCAACTGCTTGCGGCGCGCGTTGTAAAAACGGTATACAAGGTCAGGGTCGCGCGCAAAGGCCTGCGGAGTAGCGATCTGCATAGGATCATGTTTTTCCCAGAGGCCATTGGAGTCCCTAAACGTAGGCAAACCTGATTCTGCCGAGACACCGGCGCCGGTCAGGATGACAATACGCTTGAAACTATGCCCATTTAGTTGTCGCATGGCTTAGCCCAGCTCTACGAGGCCGGAAAGTCCAGCTCCGGAACTCTATGCAAGTGTCCCAAGGCAGTAAAAAACAAGGCGCAGCGCAGAGGCTCCTGACCCAGCTGACGTACCGCGTCGCAGTAACGTCGCAACTGATCCATGTAATTAGTGCTTTCGCGTAAGACGAAGTCGTCCAGCGACTCACCGTGTGCCGGACGGCTGTTTTTATAATCGATCACCCAACGCTGACCTGTCTCACTGTCGATAAAGCTGCGATCTATGACGATGTCGTTGATAACGCCATGTGCGTTAACAGTGGTCAGAGCCCATTCACTATGGGCATCTGCATGCCTGGGGGACAATACCCAACGGCCAATATGATCGGTTTTCAGGCTCTGAGCAACAGAGTCGACAACAATTTTCAGGGCATCGGATAGAGCGCTGCCCCAAAGGCCTTCCCGTTGCAGCGCCATGCGCCAGCGAAGTCGATGGCGCGCGCTAGGCTTTGTAGGAAGCGATGGGGTACGTGACAACTCCTCCAGAGCCAGATGCACGACGGTTCCGGTGCTGCGCTCGATGTGATTGTCGGTGCGCGCGGTATTTCTGCTTACCGCCTGCGGTAGAGCCTGCTCTTCCATGGAGCTTGTTAACTTGCGTTCAGCGTGGCGTGGGATGCGAGTCAATAGCGACACTGATCGTACGGTAACAGCCGACTCCAGAGCAGGACAGGGTGAATGCCTCGTCATCTCTTGCTCAAACGTAGGCCATATCGAACCGAGGAGGCTGTACATGGAAGGCTGGCGTCGGAGTGACGTTTTCTCGTCCATCGAGATACTGGCGGTGAGGAGTAGATGACTAATCGCACGGGTAGCGCCGACGTACAATAGTCGGGTGGTTTCCAATAAGGTTTTTTGCCGGCGCTGAGTCTTGAGATAGTTGTAAAGAGTCGGGGCATGAACAGGGCCGAGATCGTCAGCTGCCAGCAAAAAACACCGCTGTCCCTGCGTGTTGCTGTGTTCGTCCCAAAGCAGTATGTCGCGCCCGTCACTACGCGGTAGCCGGTCCAGCTGCGGGATAATGACCCGGTCGAATTCCAGGCCTTTCGCCTTATGCAGGGTCATCAGGTGTACGTTACAGTCGGGATTACCCGCGCTCATATAAAGCTTCTGCAGGCGCAGCGACAACCAGTCAAGGTCAAGCCCCACGCCCTCCACCTCGGCCAATTCGAGTAGCTGCAAGAAATTTTCAGCGTCCAACAATCCGTCCGCATCCGGCGCGCACGAAGGTCCTCCAAGTCCGACCCAGAGCCGCTCGACCCAAACACGCAAAGCAAGCCTATCGCGTTTCTGGATTGCCTGGTGCAGTACTGGCAGGATGTGCTGCAAGCGCTCTCTGCCATCGTCACTCAGCGAATTGTGTAGTTCCGCTCTCTGCAAGCTGGTCCATACCGCAGCGTAAAGCGGCACCTCCCCAAATCGGGCAACGGTGAATAGATCAGTCAGTTGTAGACCGCACCAGGGTGCACGCAATAGTGCTAACCAGGCCAGACGATCCCCATGGTTGGCCAGTACCCGACACAAGGTCATGAGGTCAGCCACCACGGGGGACTGGGCAAGGCTGTCCATATCGGGGGCATTATAGGGTATGTTTAATTGCTTCAGGCGCTTGATGACTGGTTGCAGATGACTGCGGCTGCGACCAAGCACGGCAAGTGTTTCCCCGCCCCGCGCGATACAATCTGCAATCTGGGCGCAGATAAACGCCACTTCCTGAGTCCGCCCCTGCTCGCCGTCGAAGGCATGCATTTCTACTGCTTGATCGAGTGTCGATGCGCGCATCGCCGTCGCAGCGATGTAGTGTACCTGCGCGCGATACACATTACTTTGTGCGGGAAAAGCCTGTATAAAAGTCTGGTTGATCCAGTCCACTACGGCTGCATCCGAGCGAAAGTTGCAACGCAGTTCCAGATGATGGAGCGTGACACCGTTGAATCCCTCGCATTGAGCCTTCAGGAACAAGCCGACATTGGCACCTCGAAACCCGTAGATGGACTGCATGGCGTCCCCGACGATCATCAGGGTTCGAGGTGTCTGTGGATACAGCTGATTGTACTCGCCCCAGCCACGGGTCAGTTTGTGTAGCAGTTCATACTGGGTAATTGCAGTGTCCTGAAATTCATCCACCAGTATATGTTCGATCTGATAATCCAGTCGCAAGGCGAGGTCTGTGGGCGCATCATCGTCACCCAACGCAAAAAGTGCAGACTGTGCCACCTGACTGTGATCTACGACACCGCGCTTTTGGAACACCAGCAAAAGCTGTGCGGCCAGCGTTGGCAACAGACGTGACAGGTGCAACACCAACTGCCACGATACGCTGGCTGCTTCGATCTGCGGCAATGTCTGGACTGCCGCCAGTTTTGCTTGCAAGCTCGGGATTTGCTGCAGCTGGGACACTATGGCTTGCAACTGATCCTTGCTCTCCTGTGGTTTACCCTTGCCACTGGGGAACCCCTCTCGCTTGGTGAATACCTTTCGCCAGTCCCCTGACCTGTTGAGCAGTAGATGCCTGATGCTGCGCCAGGCAGGCAGGTCTCCCGGCGCGCTGTCGGGAAATTGCGTTGGAATATCTAGTGCTAGATTGGCGGCGGCGAACTGCAGCAGTTCCAGCAGTTCTTCTGCATAGGGTCCCAGCAAGCGTTCCAGTTCGCCAAGTTCGTCCTGCACCAGCGATTCAACTGTGCTGATAAGATAGGCTTCTGACTCGTCCGGCGTAAAGTGGACTCCGACATAGCCACGCCACTGCTCCCGGCGCGCTAGCATTGAGATGAGCAGCTCCTGCAGGCGCTCCCAGTTGTTATCAAAGTGAAGCATCAACGCCGCGACATCAGGCGCCACAGGGTGGTCCTCATCCAGTAGTTTGTAAAGCTCCAGCACGGCCTCAGCGTATAGAGGTGTAGCGTCGTCCAACGTTCTGACATGGCCGCCAAATTGGCTTAGCACGGGCATTTGCCGGGTCAGTCCAGCACAGAAACTATCAATGGTCTTGATATTAAATCGTGAGCTGTTGCGCAGGAGGAACCAACCCTCGCGCTCATCGGCGACCAGCGCGTTTTCTGCGAAACGCCGTGTAACTTTTTGATGCACGCTGGTGCAAGGAGCTTCAAGCAGGGCAGACTGCAACGTTTGCATTACGCGCTCGCGCATTTCCGCCGCAGCTTTACGCGTAAAGGTAATCGCCAGAACCTGTTCCGGACGTTTAACCTGCGACAACAGACAAAGGTAGCGCTGGATCAGTAACTCGGTTTTGCCAGAACCGGCAGGGGCACTGACACAAAAACTTGTGAAAGGATCTACGGCTGCCGCTCGTGCGGCGGCGTCGATAATCCCGGTCATTGGGCAGCTCCTTCCAATCTCTTCTCGCCCATATCCACACGACAGAGTGACTGCAAGCCGCACCAGGTACAGGTGGATGGCGCCAGTGGATCGACCTGCGCTTCACCTGCCACAAATGCACGGGCGATTCGCTCCAGTATTTCCCTCCACTGGTCATTGAGTGTAAGCCAATCCGAAGCGTTCATCCGTGACTTTGCACCGCGCGATATATCAAGGCTGATTCCCGGTGCCGCTGCAATCCGCCCAAGGCCCACATAGCGACAGTCGCGCGGTCGCACTTGTGCGAAAGCCAGGGCTGCCGCTGTGTCCGGTTCCGCGCATCCATATAACAGGAGCTGTGGCCTGGCTGGCCTATCGCCAAGCCAGTCCTGCACTGTGCAGGCGCCCGACTTGTAATCGATGATCACGCGCGAACCATCGGGCAATTGGTCAACACGGTCCACACGCAGCTTGATGATTAATTGCCCTAACTGCAGCGTAAAGTCCTTCTCCCGCTGCACGACCAAGAATGCGCTGCGCTCGCGCTCCACCGCCAACCATTCGGTAAGCAGCGACGTGAGCCTCTGCCGTTCCAATTGACAGTAGGCTGCTCCGAGTTTGCGGCGCCTGTTATCCGGGATTGAAGACATTGCTGCCTCTACTGCTCTGCCAATTGTCTGCTCCTGCTGGATGTCGCTCAGGCTTAGTAGAGCTGTGGAATCGCAAATTTCACCCCAGAGAGCGAACAATGCAGCATGTAACAGTGAACCACGATCGGCAGCTGAGGCAGTAACGCTGAAAGTGCCAAGGGGCTCGACCCGCAGACGATGGCGAGCGAATGCTCTAAAGGGACACTGCGACTGGTCTTCCAACAGACTACTGCCGCCGCTCAGGCTGGCCCGCTGCTCTAGGTCGAGGGCCGGCGCCAGGTGATCCTGCACCCTTTCCAGCACGCTCCCTGAGTAAATGTCATACCATTGCCTGGCGACTATGGGGCTCTCCGGTATCTCTTGAGGCGTAAAATCTCGCAGCAATGCACTGGGCAGCTCCGGCACTCCATCAAGCTGTCGGCAAAAGCTGGCGTGCAGTGTTCCGCTGCACCGGGCATACTGCCCCAGCAGTGCTTCACTAAAATCCCATTCGCGCGCGGGGCTGGCATGGGGCATTTTTAACTGCAACTGTAAGGCGATTGGTATGAAGGGATTGGGGCGCGGAGGCGCTGGCCAACTTGCGCCCTGCATACCGCACAACCAGAGCTGCTCAAAAGCCAGACCTGCAGCTTCCAGTGGGCCTAGCACCTGAACCGGGCTGTCTGCCGTTTGCGGCTGGGATATCTGGCGACTGCAACACTCCCGCAACAGCTGTAAGGCGTCACCGAAGCCAAGAGGCTGACAGACGGCATCATAAGCCCTGAGTTCATCCAGAGTCTGGTACCACAGTTCCAGCTGCTGGTATTCCAGTGAGTCCAGCCCCTCCCTGCCCGGCCAACCCCACTGAGACAATATGTCGCTGAAGCGCGCAGCCCATATTGAGGGATGGACGGCCCGGCGCAAATCCTTCCTTTTATACAGGGCAAGCAGATACCGTCCCAGTGCGAGACCCTTTTCCTCCCCCTGACTGATTCCAATGGCTGTGTTACGCAAATCAGAGATTGCCACAATCTCACTTCCCTGTGCGTACAGACGCTGTATGAGTTGTTGCGAAAGTACGCCGTGGGAATCTGGCAGATATAAGAAACGCGAATGCAATAGAGCGATAATCGCAGGGACACTCGTGTGTTGTAGGCCCATGGCCAGAGCCGCCAGGGCATCGCGTATCAATGGGGTTTGTGCCAATGTAATCCCGGTTGAAAAGTTGACCGGCAGACTGGTGTAGCTCCCGCCGAGACAATCGAACTCCCGGCGCAGCAAGTACTCCAGCGAAACCCTGTCGCTTTCGAGGTTGTTTAGCACGATACCAATAGTTTGGGTGGGTGTTGTGCGGTGCTGGCCAGCGGCCCAGGCGGCCACGGCCTGCAGTTCCGCCCGTTTGTTACTGAAGGAATGGAGAAGACGCTTCGCGGGCGCGGCCTGCACGTTGATTTCCAGCACGTGCGTACAGAGCGCCCCCAGAGCGGCGCGCACCAGTGGCGCAATTTCTACAAACTCCAGCAGGACCACCCGAGCAACCGGACGGTATCCCGAGAGCGAGGCTAATTGCACCAAACAGTCCACCAGAGTGCACTGCCCTGCCGCTGCCAAGCGCTGCTCGAACAGAGTCAGCCACCGCAGGAAAGTGCCACAATCCTGTTCCAGTTCGAATGACTGTCGAATACCAGGGGTATGCATAGCAACCTGCCAGCGGCGCAAGGTATCGTGAGCCTGACTGGCAAGCTCTGCTGCTGCAGCGGGTTGCAGCAGGTGGTAATTCGGAGATTGCGTCTCCTGCTGAGCAATGACCTGCCGCCAGAGCTCTAGGGCGAGTGCAGGACCAAGGGGCGTCACCGGCGGCAGAAGGTCGAGACTGACAGCCCTCTCCCACTGACTGAGCAGCCAGTTCTCAAGCGCCTGCACTGACAGCGGCTCCCATACCCGATCCCCAGCTGCCATACGCCGGGTATCCCACTCGGCTTTAATGCGCCGCGCCAAACGGTAGTTTGGAGTTAGCAGAATGTAGCCTTCCTCAATGAGAGGCTCAAGCGGGGTGATGTCGTACAGGCACTGGGCCAATTTTATCTCCTGCGTAATGGCTCGAAACCGTAACTTCTACACAAAGCACTGGGACTACTATAAAATTTCGCGCCCGGTATACGGCTTGGTAGCTCGCTTGCTACATAAGCGCGTGCACTGGAGAAAGCTGGTTTTACTTTATCAGGTACCCAACGATGAGCAACATCGAAGTGCACAATGTCAATGTCGACTCGCAAGACATACTAATTACGCCAGAGCAGTTGAAGACAGCACTGCCGATGTCGCCATCCATCCACGATACCCTAGCAGGCAGTCGACAGCTGATCGAGAATATACTTGATCGACGTGACCATCGAATTTTTGTGGTGGTTGGCCCCTGCTCTATCCACGACCCGGCTGCGGCTATGGATTATGCCCGTCGCTTGAAAGCGCTGGCGGATGAACTTAGCGATACGCTGTATATCGTCATGCGCGTGTATTTTGAAAAGCCGCGTACCACCATCGGGTGGAAGGGTCTGGTGAACGACCCCTATCTGGATGACTCCTTCAAGATAGAGGAGGGGCTGCACATTGCCCGTAAATTGCTAATGGATATTCTGGACCTGGGCCTGCCAACCTCTACCGAGGCGCTTGATCCGATTTCTCCGCAATATTTGCAGGACCTGATAAGCTGGACCGCCATCGGTGCCCGTACCACTGAGTCACAAACTCACCGGGAAATGGCCAGCGGGCTGTCCAGCGCGGTGGGTTTCAAGAATGGTACCGATGGGGGCTTGACCGTGGCCATCAACGCACTCAACTCTGTGGCTAAGCCCCACCGCTTTCTGGGTATCAATGGCCAGGGCCAGGTGTCAGTGTTTACCACGAGAGGCAACCCCTACGGTCACATTGTATTGCGCGGGGGAACTTCGGGACCGAACTACGACTCTGTCCATATAAAACTGTGTGAAGATGCCCTCGACGAAAGCCGGCGTTGCCCGCAATATCATGGTCGATTGCAGTCACGCGAATTCCAATAAGCAACCCGAGCTACAACCGCTGGTCATAGAAAATGTGGCGAATCAGATACTCGAGGGAAACACGTCGATCGTTGGACTCATGATCGAAAGCAATTTGCGGGCCGGAAACCAGGCCATTCCGGCGAATCTTGACGAACTGCAGTACGGCGTATCAGTCACAGACGGTTGCATCGATTGGGAGACGCACAGAGCGTTGCTTGCGCAATATGCGCGACAAATTGAAATCCACACTGCATGCGCGAACCAATCTCTCGATTTAAAAGCTTTGCGCCACTACCAGAGCACGCTGATTGCTTAGTAGTAGGCTTGTGATGTGTCGCTGTGGTCGGTCGTATCCCGCACGCCCTGTAGTTGCGGAATTTGCTCCATCAATGTTTTCTCCACACCGCCTTTGAGCGTCTGGTCTACTGCGCTGCAACCCTGACAACCGCCACCAAACTGCAGTATGGCGATCATTTTCTCAGTAATTTCCACCAGGCTCACTTCGCCGCCGTGAGCGGCAAGCGCTGGATTGACCTCGTTATAGAGCACATAATTAACACGATCTTCCAGAGAGCTGTTGTCATCGACGCGGGGCAGTTTGGCATTGGGAGCCTTGATGGTCAGTTGCCCCCCCATGCGATCCTTGGAATAGTCGACTAGAGCATCTTCCAGGAAGGGAAGACTTTTCGCTTCGTACCAGACCGTAAACTTTGCCAATTCCTTAACTTCATCGCCTTCCTGCAGGTCACCTTCACGGCAGTAGGCTATGCAGGTTTCAGCCCGGGGAGTTCCAGGTTGATTGATGAAGACTCGAACGCCCAGGGCGTCTTCCTGTTTGGACAACAGTTCAGCCAGGTAATCCTGAGCTGATTCAGTAATGGTAACCATCGATTCATCCATTCCGAGTAATTTACTAGGTTATTGTACCAAACTTGTGCACAAAGTGTGAGCTCTACTTGATACCGATCTTCAATGGCCGCGACAATCTGTTAATATTGCCAGCTTTTTGGACGGTGGAGAATCTACTCCGCTCACCGGCATAAGGCATTCTCATGGCAAGCGACACAGCTACTCCAGGGCTTCTGGAGCAACTCCTGCAACAGCGTATCCTGATAATCGATGGTGCCATGGGCACAATGATCCAGGCGGAAAATCTCGTGGAAGCAGATTTTCGCGGGGAACGCTTTGCCGACCACGGCTCCGATCTGAAGGGCAACAATGAACTGCTCAGCCTGACCCGTCCGGACATTATCGCGAAAATACACCGCAGTACCTTGAAGCAGGCGCTGACATCATAGAAACCAATACATTCGGCAGCACCGCCATTGCCCAAGGGGATTATGGTCTGGGGGCACTCGCAGCGGAACAAAATCTCGCTGCCGCGAGAATCGCTCGACAAGTGGCAGACGAAATTACCGCCAAAACGCCTGATAAGCCTCGTTTTGTCGCAGGCGTCCTCGGCCCTACTCCGAAAACAGCCTCAATTTCACCGGATGTCAACGATCCCGGCGCTCGGAGTATCAGCTTTGATGAATTGCGACTCGACTACGCCAACGCGACGCGGGCACTCATGGCCGGCGGTGTCGACCTGATAATGATCGAGACAATATTCGACACACTCAATGCTAAAGCCGCGATCTTCGCCGTTAAGGAAGTCTACGAGGAACTGGGTCGCGAATTACCACTGATGATTTCAGTAACGTTCCCCGACATCAGCGGGCGCGTGCTGTCTGGACAGAATCCGGAGGCATTCTGGAACGCCGTGGCCCACGCAAGGCCATTAATAGTCGGCAGCAACTGCGGACGACCCTATCGGGAAATCCGGCCCTTTATTGAAGATTTGTCGAACGTCGGCTGATTGTTACTTCAGTGCCCATCTCAATGCCGGCCTACCAAATGCCTTCGGCGAATTCGACGAGACCCCGGAGATCATGGAGAAAGAGTACAGCGAATTTGCCCGCCGTGGTTTTCTGAATCTGGCCGGTGGTTGTTGCGGAACGACCCCCGCCCATATCAGAGCGATTGCTCATGCTTGTGAGGGCGTGGCGCCGCGCCCCCTGCCGCAGCATGAGAACGCCTGCCGCCTGAGTGGTCTGGAACCCTTCAATATCAAGGGCGACAGCCTGTTTGTGAACGTCGGTGAACGTTGCAATGTTACCGGTTCTGCCAAGTTCAAGCGCTTGATTCTTGACGGGCACTACGATGAGGCATTGGCGGTGGCTCGCGCTCAAGTGGAAGATGGTGCACAGATTCTTGATATCAACATGGACGAGGGGATGCTTGACTCCCAGGCAGCCATGGTCACCTTTCTGAACCTGATCGCCTCCGAACCTGATATTTGCCGGATTCCTATCATGGTGGATTCCTCGAAGTGGAATGTCATCGAGGCCGGCCTGAAGTGTATACAGGGCAAGGCCATAGTGAACTCCATAAGTCTTAAGGCGGGAGAACAAGAGTTTCTCACACAGGCCAGGCTATGCCAGCGCTATGGTGCGGCCGTGGTGGTCATGGCATTCGATGAAGATGGCCAGGCTGATAACCTGCAGCGGCGCAAGGACATCTGCAAGCGCTGTTACGACCTGCTGGTAGGGGAGCTCGATTTTAACCCCAATGACATTATCTTTGATCCCAATATTTTTGCGATCGCTACCGGTATCGAAGAACACAACAACTATGCTGTGGAGTTCATTGAAGCGACGCGCTACATCAAGGCAGAACTGCCCGGAGCGCTAGTGTCGGGCGGGGTGTCAAATGTCTCGTTCTCTTTTCGCGGCAATGATGCCGTGCGCGAGGCTATTCACTCGGTATTCCTGTATCACGCAATACAGGCCGGCATGGATATGGGCATTGTTAACGCCGGCCAATTGGCAGTTTACGACGAGTTGCCGAAGGATTTGCGGGAAGTAGTAGAGGACGTCATTCTAAACCGCAGTAATGACGGCACAGAACGACTGCTGGAACTGGCCGAACGCTACCGCGACACAGGTGGTGGCGAAGGTCGAGTCGAGGATCTCAGTTGGCGTGATCAGGCCGTGGAAAAACGACTGGCCCATGCCCTGGTCAAGGGAATTAACACCTGGATTGTTGAAGATGCCGAGGAAGCCAGGCAGAAGTTTAACCGTCCTATTGAGGTTATTGAAGGGCCTCTGATGGATGGTATGAACATCGTCGGTGACCTTTTTGGGACTGGCAAGATGTTCCTGCCGCAGGTGGTGAAAAGTGCCCGCGTGATGAAACAGGCGGTGGCACATCTGCAACCCTATATTGAATTGGAAAAAGAGGGTGGCAACTCTACCAACGGTAAAATCCTGATGGCGACCGTTAAGGGCGATGTGCACGATATCGGTAAGAATATTGTTGGCATCGTGCTGCAGTGCAACAACTTTGAGGTGATCGATCTGGGTGTAATGGTGTCCTGCGAAAAAATTCTTCAGGTCGCTAAAGAACAGCAGGTTGATATCATTGGACTCAGTGGCCTGATTACCCCCTCGTTGGACGAAATGGTACATGTCGCGAGCGAAATGCAGCGCCTGGAGTTCGATGTACCTTTGATGATAGGCGGAGCGACGACTTCAAAAGCGCATACGGCAGTAAAAATTGAGCCACGATACAACCGGGACGTTGTCGTCTATGTGCCCGATGCTTCACGCAGTGTTGCGGTAGCGACGCAGCTTTTAGGGTTGGGCAAGGAAAATTTCGTGCGCGAACTGCAGGAGGACTATGTTGTCGTGCGCGAGCGCGTGGCCAACCGTAAACCACGCGAAAGGCATCTCAGCTATGTCGCCGCCGTAGCAAATGCTCCGCAGTTCGATTGGCAATCCTACCAGCCCCCCCGCCCGACGTTTCTCGGCACTCGAGTGTTCGATGATTTCCCGCTAGAAAAGCTGCTGGACACCATCGACTGGACCCCATTTTTCATCACATGGGAACTCGCCGGTAAATTTCCAGCGATTCTGGAGGACAAGGTCGTCGGAGCGCAGGCCAGTGAACTCTATCGCGACGCTCAGGTCATGTTAAAGCGTATCGTCGATGAAAAGCTGTTAACTGCGAAGGCAGCAGTCGGATTTTGGCCTGCTTCCCGCCGCGGCGCGGATGACATCGTGATCTACGCGGATGACTCTCGCGACGAAGTTATTGCGACGCTACATCACCTACGACAGCAGACTGAGAAGCCTGATGGCAAACACAATACCAGTCTGGCTGATTTTATCGCTCCGGAGGATTCGTTGGTCAGGGACTATATCGGCGGATTCTGCGTTACCACCGGTCATGGCGTCGATGAACTGGCGGCCGAGTTTGAGGCACAGCATGACGATTACAACAGCATTCTTTTGAAATCTCTTGCTGATCGTCTCGCAGAATCTTTTGCCGAGTACCTACACAGACTGGTACGTACCGAGTTGTGGGGCTACCACGCAAGTGAAGCCCTGTGCACCGAAGATTTGATCAAGGAGCGCTACAAGGGCATTCGCCCAGCGCCGGGTTACCCCGCTTGTCCGGATCATACCGAGAAGGCCGCCCTGTTCAGACTGCTTGATGCTACGAATGCCTGTGATATCCAGCTTTCAGAGAATTTCGCCATGACCCCAGCATCGTCCGTCAGTGGGTTCTACTTTTCGCATCCAGACTCGCGTTACTTTGCGGTAGGAAAAATTGGTCGCGATCAGGTCGAGGATCTGGCACGGCGTAAAGGTGAACCAATCGAGGAGATTGAGCGATGGCTGCGCCCGAATCTGGACTATTGAAGCAAGGATTCCGTGATGAGTGATCAGGAAGATAACGGGGCAAATACAGAGCAGGATCCTGCCAAACTCAACCCGCTGCAGGTCGTGGGCAGTGTGTTTGCTGCTGGTTTGGGCGTGCAAAGCAGCAAGAACAGGGAGCGGGATTTCAAGCAGGGCCGCTTGGGGGTATTTATCGTCGCCGGCGTTGTTTTTACCCTGTTATTTATTGGCTCGGTGGTATTGGTTGTGCAGATGGTTCTAAAAGGCGCAGGGAAGTGAATTGGAAACGCTGCATTCTCCAAACACCTTAGGAAGGCATTCCGGAGAGCCAGATGTACATCGTCAGGACCACGATGGCAATAATGGCGGCGGCGGCGGCAGAGTCGGCAGCACCATCAGCGGCGCGTTCCAGATTTAGTTTGTCGGACATTGTGTTCTCCGGAAAGGGGGATGAATTGCGCAGCTCATTATACCAACAATCGCCATAATCCCAAGCAGTTAGCGCACCATTGATGTACGCACCCAATTTTAAAAGCGATTAACCTAAGCTTATGAATATCATCACTATTTGTTTGTGGCAATTTTCTGTTAAGGTAGCGCAGCTTACCATCCGGTGTAATTTGAGCCCGGTACAAGACCAGGAATTGTAAATGTACGTCTACGACCAGTACGACCAACAGATTATCGATGAGCGAGTCGCCCAATACCGTGATCAGACCCGCCGTTTTCTGGATGAAGAACTAACTGAAGAGGAATTCAGGCCACTACGGCTACAGAACGGGCTTTACGTTCAGCGCCTGGCACCGATGTTGCGCATTGCCGTGCCCTACGGACTCATGAACAGTATTCAACTGCGCAAGCTGGCGGAGATTTCCAGATCGTACGATAAAGGCTATGCGCATATCAGCACACGACAAAATATACAGCTAAATTGGCCTAAACTGGCCGAGGTGCCCGATATCCTGGCGGAACTCGCCACAGTGCAGATGCACGCCATCCAGACCAGCGGTAACTGCATCCGCAATACCACCACTGACCAATTCGCTGGAGTGGCCTGCGATGAACTGGAAGATCCCCGGCCCTTGTGCGAAATTATTCGACAGTGGTCGACTTTACATCCGGAATTCGCCTTTTTGCCGCGCAAATTTAAAATTGCGGTCTGCGGATCAGCACAGGATCGCGCTGCAATCCACTATCACGATATCGGCATTGAACTGTTAGCGAATGACCAGAGTGAGATAGGTTTGAAGATTCTGGTTGGTGGCGGTCTCGGTCGAACCCCTGTAATCGGCTCTGTAGTATGCGAATGGCTGGACAAAAAACATCTGCTGACCTACCTGGAAGCCATTCTGCGCGTTTACAACAAGCATGGGCGCCGTGACAACAAATACAAAGCTCGTATCAAGATTCTGGTTAAGGCCATGGGTATTGACGCATTTCGGGCCGCTGTTGAACAGGAATGGACAGCGCTCAAGGACGGACCTTCTACTCTGACTGACCAGGAGTTAACGCGTGCTCGGTCATTCTTCGACGCCCCCGACTACCAAATACTGGATGGCACTGTTGCCAAATCCGAACTGGACGCGCAATGCACCGCTGACGGTATTTTTGGAAATTGGGTCAAACGCAATACCCAAGCGCACCGTATGCCGGGCTATCGCATAGTGACAATTTCGCTCAAGGCAACGGGCTTTGCCCCCGGCGATGTTAACCGCCGAGCAACTCGAACTGTTGGCAGAGTTATCGGATACCTACGCTTTCGGCGAAGTTCGCAGTACCCATCAACAAAATCTGGTATTGGGAGATGTGCAAACGTCGCGCTTGTACGAGCTCTGGCAGCAACTGCAGGCTGCAGGATTAGCAACTCCCAATATCGGATATCTTACGGATATCATTTGCTGTCCCGGCGGTGACTATTGCTCCCTGGCAAATGCCAAATCACTGCCCGTGGCAGAGGCCATCCAGACGCGCTTTGATGATCTTGATTACATGTACGATCTGGGGCCGCTGGAGCTCAATATCAGCGGATGTATGAACGCCTGTGGCCACCACCACATCGGACATATCGGCATTCTGGGAGTGGACAAAAAGGGCCAGGAGTTTTATCAGGTCTGCCTGGGTGGCAGCCAGTCCAAGGAAGCCTCGATAGGCAACATTCTCGGACCCTCATTCAAGCAGGAAGACATGCCGGATGTCATCGACAAGATACTGTCAACCTACGTGATGTTGCGTCGTGAGGAAGAAAGCTTCCTGGAGACCTATCGACGCGTCGGCATCGACCCATTCAAGGAGCGAGTCTATGCCCAGGCTGATTAAACAGGGCAATATCATAGAAGACACCTGGGTTCCATTGAATCCGGATATATCCGTGCCGGCATCACGGCCAGATATGTAATCTGCAGCAGTGGCAGCAATTGGTCGATAAACGTGGCAGCTGCCGTACAACTGGAATCCGGCGAGGAGCCCTCTCCACTATTCGAATTTCTGGGTCAGATTCAGCTTGTTGTGATCAATTTCCCGGTGTTCACTGATGGGCGCGGTTTCTCTTACGCCCGAGACTTGCGCGAGCGAGGCTACCGCGGGGAACTCCGTGCCGGAGGGCACTTTATCCGTGACCAGCTGACCTACCTGCACCGCTGCGGCTTCGATGCCTTTCAAATGGCCGACCAGTCAGGTCTGGAGGCAGCTCTGGCGAGCCTTGGAGATTTTAGCGAACACTACCAGGCTGCTATCGATCAGCCACTGCCTTTGTTCCGCCGTCGGACACCCACATCTCACTGAGTTCCTATCCGCCAGTGGTTTGTTTACACTCCTGATCGGGCTGACAGCAACGAGCAGCAAATGGACTTCAGTAGTATTACCTTTTCTTTTTTCCTGATCTTCAGCGGGGCGGCTGTGTTTGCCTCCCTCGCTCTCTATACCCGCCAACCCCTCATCATTGCTTACATTGCGCTGGGAGCCTGCATTGGCCCGTACGGCCTGTCGATGGTCACAGACCTCAACCTACTGTCAGATATTGGCCATGTGGGAATTATTTTCCTGCTGTTCTTGCTCGGTCTCGACATGCAACCCCAGGCATTGTGGGCGACGCTGCGTAAATCCACTGTGGTCGCTGTATTTAGCTCTGTTATCTTCCTGGCGGCGGGCTTCGCAGTTGCACTCCTGTTTGGCTATACGACACTGGACAGTCTGGTAGTGGGCGCAGCGATGATGTTTTCGTCAACCATTATTGGCATCAAACTGTTACCAACTACAGTCCTACACCATCGCCACATTGGTGAACTCATGATTGGCCTACTCTTGTTGCAGGATTTATTGGCTATCATCGTGCTCATGATGCTGCTGAGCGCTGCATCGAGTACTACTGGTAGTATGGTAAGCGAAATTGCGTTGTCATTGCTCAGCCTGCCACTACTGGCAGGGACTGCGCTGTTAGGCGTGCGTTTTGTCTTACTACCCCTCATCACTCGTTTTGATCGCTTTCACGAATACATCTTTCTACTGGCAATAGGTTGGTGCCTTGGCATGGCCGAGGCCGCCAACTCGCTGGGACTTTCAGGGGAAATCGGCGCCTTTATTGCCGGAATTACGATTGCGACCAGTCCGATATCCCAATACATCGCCGTAAGTCTGAAACCGCTGCGTGATTTTTTCCTGATCCTGTTCTTCTTCTCGGTGGGCGCCCGCTTTGATCTGGGCGTGCTACACCAGGTACTGGCCCCTGCCCTACTCCTGGCACTGCTCATACTGGGCCTTAAACCTGTCGTTTACCGCTATTTACTCAAAGGGGTCAGCGAAAAGCGCAGCATGGGCTGGGATATGGGATTCCGACTCGGTCAGGCAAGCGAATTCTCTCTACTCATCGCCTACGTTGCCATTAGCGGAGCACTGATATCAGAACAGGCGTCACTGTTGATCCAGGCCACTACGATTATTACGCTCGTAGTATCCTCGTACATTGTGGTCCTTAACTACCCTACTCCAATCGCTATTTCGGATCATTTGCGCCGGGATTGAAAACCGGGCGCAAAAAAAACCGGCCACAAGGACCGGTTTCTTCACAGCGGATTTAACCTCTACAGCTTTGCTTCAAACTCGGGCAGCGCAACAAACAAGTCCGCCACCAAACCGTAGTCAGCGACCTGAAAAATAGGTGCATCCTCGTCCTTGTTGATGGCAACAATTACCTTGGAGTCCTTCATGCCCGCCAGATGCTGAATCGCACCGGATATACCGACGGCAATATACAGATCGGGGGCGACGATTTTGCCGGTCTGGCCAACCTGCATGTCGTTGGGCACAAAACCGGCGTCAACCGCAGCTCGCGAGGCGCCAATTGCGGCACCCAGCTTGTCGGCAATACCGTCAAGCAGTTTGAAGTTTTCACCGTTTTGCATGCCTCTGCCGCCGGAGATCACCACTGAGGCAGAAGTCAGCTCCGGACGCTCCGATACCGCGACTTCCTCACTCACAAAAGAAGAAATTCCGGCATCGTGTACTGCACTCAAAGCCTCGATGGTCGCTGAGCCTCCAGTGGCAGGAACCGCGTCGTAGGCCGTGGTACGCACTGTGATTACCTTTTTGGCGTCCGTGCTCTGTACCGTTGCAATGACGTTACCGGCATAGATAGGCCGCTGGAAGGTGTCAGCAGACACCACCGAGGTAACTTCCGAGATCTGAGCGACATCCAGTAGCGCGGCCACGCGTGGCATAAAGTTCTTACAGTTGGGTGTAGCTGGAGCGAGTATGTTGTTATAGCCGGCGGCTACTTCCGCGATCAACAGGCTGACGTTTTCAGCCAATTGGTGCTCATACGCTGCGTTGTCAGCTACCAATACCTTCCCAATGCCAGGCACGGCGGCGGCAGCTGCAGCAACCGCGCCACAATTGGCACCCGCCACCAGGATATCGATTGCGCCACCCATAGCCTGGGCGGCGGCAACCGTATTGAGTGTGGAAACCTTCAGGCTCTTGTTGTCGTGTTCTGCAATAACCAGAGTACTCATGAGATTACCTTCGCCTCGTTCTTCAGTTTATCTACCAACTCCTCGACATCCTTAACCTTGATACCAGCTTTGCGTGCGGCCGGAGGCTGAACTTTCACCATGCGTCAGGTGGGACGTCACCGCCACACCGAGATCCTCCGGAGTAAATACATCCAACGGCTTCTTCTTGGCTTTCATAATGTTGGGAAGAGACGCGTAACGCGGCTCATTAAGGCGCAAATCAGTGGTTATGATGGCAGGAAGCTTCAGGCTCAGGGTTTGCAGGCCACCATCGATTTCGCGGGTGACGTTGACCATGTCACCAGCCACGACCACCTTGGAGGCAAAAGTACCCTGACCCATGTTTGCCAGGGCGCCAAGCATTTGTCCGGTTTGGTTATTGTCGCCATCAATGGATTGCTTGCCCAGGATAACCAGTTGCGGTTGTTCCTTGTCGACCACGGCCTTAAGCAATTTGGCGATCACCAGAGGCTCGACGTTCCCCTGTGTGTCCACCTGAATACCCCGGTCAGCGCCCAAGCGCCAGAGCCGTGCGAATCTGCTCCTGACAACTTTTGTCGCCGACTGAAACAGCGATGACCTCAGTCGCAATACCGGCTTCCTTGAGGCGTACAGCTTCTTCAACGGCAATTTCGCAGAATGGGTTGATGGCCATTTTGACGTTATTCAGATCAACATCACTACCATCGGCTTTAGCGCGAACCTTGACGTTGTAATCAACGACACGCTTAACAGCAACAAGAACCTTCATGGATTCTCCATAGACTTTTCAGGTGGGTTAGGAAGTGGCTGCAGCAGCAAAATTCAGCTACAGGCCTGCGAACAGGGCGGGTTATGTTGCCCACAAATAATGCGCGGGGTCAAGCGCCGTAACGGCTCTTGAAGCGCCCTGCAGTTGTGCGGTAGCAGGGATATTCCTTTGTCGGATTTATAGTTTTTAATCGTTGAGAATTATATACTTGCGGGTCCTTCCAAGTCATGCGGACTGAGAGCCCCCGACCAGAAACCAGAGCAAGAGGACAGCGCAGTGGAACGTGAATCTATGGAGTTTGATGTTGTGATCGTCGGCGCCGGTCCCTCCGGATTGTCCGCCGCTTGTCGCATCATGCAACTCGCCAGGAAAAGGGCCAGGAAATCACGGTTTGCGTCGTGGAGAAGGGGTCAGAGGTCGGAGCCCATATCCTGTCGGGTGCGGTGCTTGAGCCGCACGCCCTTAACGAACTCTTTCCGAACTGGAAGGAAATGGACGCCCCGATCAAGACACGCGTTAAAGGCGACAGATTTTTCTTCTACCTGAGCCAAAACAGCGCCATTAAACTCCCGAATTTCATGATTCCCAAACCCACACATAACGAGGGCAATTACATTGTCTCGATGGGCAATGTTTGTCGCTGGCTGGCGCAACAGGCGGAAGGGCTGGGAGTCGAAATTTATCCCGGGTTTGCGGCCGCGGAGGTGCTTTACCATGCGGACGGACGCGTCAAAGGAATCGCCACGGGCGATATGGGCATCGCTGCCACGTGGCGAGCACAAGGACAGCTACATGCCTGGCATGGAGTTGCATGCAAAATACACCTTGTTTGCCGAGGGTTGCCGCGGCCACCTCGGGAAGCAACTGATCAAGCAATTTTCACTCGATGCGGGCAAGGATCCCCAGCACTATGGTATTGGCATCAAGGAAATCTGGGAAATTCCAGCCGGAAAAACACGAGGAGGGCCTCGTTATTCATGGTCTTGGCTGGCCTCTCAGCGAAAGCAGTCCGGTGGCGGGGCCTTTATGTACCACGCGGAGAACAACCAGCTTTATATCGGCCTGATCGCCGACCTGAACTACAGCAATCCGCACATGAGCCCGTTTGAGGAGTTTCAGCGCTGGAAGCACCACGCCGAGAGCGTCAAGTACCTCGAGGGTGGAACCCGCTTGGTATACGGTGCCCGCGCCATCACCAAGGGCGGATTAAATTCGTTGCCCAAAATGCATTTTCCAGGTGGCTTGCTGATCGGTTGTGACGCCGGCACACTAAATAGCGTCAAAATCAAGGGTAACCACACTGCCATGAAAAGTGGCATGCTGGCGGCGGAAGCCGTGGTTGAGGCTCTTGCACAGGGTGAATTTGCTCCGGCAGATCTGAGTTCCTATGCACGTAAGATCGAGTCTTCCTGGTTGTAGGATGAACTCTATACAACCCGCAATTTCTCCGGCTTCATGCACAAATTTGGCTTCCTGCTGGGTGCAGCCATGGTGTGGATTGACCAGAATATTTTCGGCGGCAAACTGCCCTTCACCCTGAACGACGACAAAATTGATTACGCAGTTCTGAAACCTGCAGCGCAGTGCAAGAAAATCCACTATCCGAAGCCGGATAACACCTTCAGCTTCGACCGCTTGTCCTCGGTATTCCTGTCGAACACCAATCACGAGGAAGACCAGCCCTGCCATCTCACACTGATCGATCCCAATGTTCCGATGGGAAAAATTTTCCTCTTTACGACGAACCCGCACAGCGCTATTGCCCCGCCGGCGTCTATGAGATTGTAGAAGATGGTGCTGGTCAGCGCTTCCAGATCAACGCCCAGAACTGTGTGCACTGCAAGACCTGTGACATCAAGGATCCGTCACAAAATATCGTCTGGGTGACCCCGGAGGGCTTTGGGGGGCCTAATTACCCCAACATGTAGATGCCCTCGCCGCAGTTATCTACGCGGCTGGCAGTCTGAATTCAAAGTCACCCGACCTCAGGACAACCATGCCATCGCGAGTTTCCGCCAAGTCTACCAACCTGTACCAGGCCGACCTGGTACACAGTGCTGTCAGTCCATGGGGGAGACATAGTGCGGCAATATCGCCGACTGCGGGATCGAGAAACAGTGGCTGTTCCTCACTGACCAGAATTCGTCGCCCCGTATTGATCGTCGCCTCAAGAACTTGCACACCGGCCACCTCCAGCACATCGATATCGGTAATAAGCAAAGGATGCGACTCTACCGCTATGCGCCATTTTTCGGTGGGGGTAACAAGATAGTACTCGCCGTCCTCTTCACGACGCAAAATACTGGCAAACAGGCGAACAGTGACTCCCTTTTGATTTCACCGCCATCGTGGTACCAAGTGCCTTGGTTATTGATGCGTATCGGAATATCACCACAGGGTGCTGGATGCCATAGATGCAGCGGCGGGGAGTCAAAATCCCGTCGAGACGCGACTTGCGCTGCAACGGATTCTAATTGGGCTTTCATCTGCATGCCTCTGGTTTCCGCCTGCTGGCTGCGTTATAACAGTTAAAACAACATTTACCACCGTAATAGACCATATGATTAACGGGATACGCACCGCTGTTGTCAACTGGCTAAAGCACAAAAAGCCACTTCCGCGTACACCTCTCAGCGATTTTGAGCGTATACGACACGAAGTCAAAGCCTGCGACGTTCTCCTTGTCGAGGGTCGCTCAAGAGTCAGTGAAGTCATCAAATTGGTCACCCAGAGCAACTGGTCCCATGCTGTGCTATACTCGGCCGACTGCATGACATTGAAGATACACAACTTAGGGAAAGGCTCAGCGCTTACTACCAGGGCAACACGGATAAGCAACTGATAATTGAGAGTGAACTTGGTTTGGGTACCGTGGTGCGCGCACTGACCGCCTATGAGAGAGAACATATACGTATCTGCCGCCCTCGGGGATTAGGCTATAACGACAGCCAGAAAATGCTTTCCTATGCCATTGGGCGGCTAGGTACTCCTTATGATGTGCGGCAGATATTTGACTTGGCTCGCTTCCTCTTTCCCTGGGTCATCATGCCTCGGCGCTGGCGTTCAACCCTGTTCAGCGCAAGACCGGGAAAGAGCACCCAGACCGTCTGTTCGACCATGATCGCTGAAGCCTTTGGCGCCATACAATTCCCCATACTGCCGCTGGTGAAACGTGTCGAAGGCGAACGCGTCCAGCTATTTATGCGCAATCCTAAACTTTGTACTCCTAGTGATTTCGACTACTCGCCCTACTTTGATATCATCAAATATCCGTTCCTGGATTTTCATCACTATGCTGACCAGCGCCTAGTCCCCTGGCAGGCCGCAACAGCACTGAGTGGGCAGGAAAAAGAGATGTATGTCACGGCCGACATGGACCTGAACTCTCTTCAGGGCGATACCCAATAGTCTGTCCGGTATCTCTCCTACAGCGCGCAGTCGCCAATCAAGCGGACATTGATGACTCCATTTATGCCCCGCATTCTATCCAATACATCATTTGCAGGTTGCGTACTGATATCGATAAGATTGTAAGCAACTTCATCCCGACTCTTGTTGAGCATATCGATAACGTTGATATTTTCGTCCGCCAAAATTGCAAGAACACTTCCGAGAATTTTGGGAACATTCTCATTCGTAACCGACAAGCGGCAACCACTGACACGATCCAACTGCAAGGTTGGGAAATTGACGGCATTACGAATGTTGCCGTTTTCGAGGAAATCCCGCAGTTGCTCGGCAGCCATAATGGCACAGTTATCCTCCGCTTCATCCGTGCTCGCACCAATATGAGGCATCAATATAACGTCATCGCGGCCTATCAGGGGCGGGGTTGGGAAATCGGCTATATACTTGCGAAGTTGGCCGCTTTCCAGCGCTTGCAGCAATGCTTCCTGGTCGACAATTTCCTGTCGGGCAAAGTTTAGCAGGCATGTTCCGGGACGTATAACTCGCAATAATTCTGCGTTGATCAAGCCACGGGTCGAATCCAGTACAGGCAAATGCAGACTGATATAGTCACAGCGCGCGAATAGCGCTGAAAGTGTGTCCGCCCTGCGGACCTGACTGGACAGCCGCCATGCCGCCTCAACCGACAGGGCCGGATCAAAACCAACAACCTCCATACCCAAAGTCAGCGCCATCTCCGCGACCAGAGACCCGATAGCACCAAGGCCAACTACGCCCAACGTTTTGCCGACCAACTCTCTTCCTTTGAACTGTTTCTTTTGTGCTTCAAGCGTCTTGCTCAGTTCACTTTCATCCTGAACGCTGCCTAGTGTACGGACATAATCAATGCCTTCGATGACACCACGAGAGCCAAGCAACAGGCCGGTAGCTACCAGCTCCTTAACCGCATTGGCATTAGCACCGGGAGAGTTAAATACCGGTATGCCGCGAGCTGTACAGATGGCAACGGGGATATTATTAACACCCGCACCAGCTCGCGCGATCGCCAGAACAGACTCAGGGATATGCTCTTCGCGCAGCTTGAAACTCCGTAACAAAATGGCATCGGGCTGCGAGAATTCACTTGCTATCTCATAACGATCGCGCGGCAAACGCTCCAATCCCTTGAGCGAGATCTGGTTTAGTGTCAGTACCTTTTTCGCCATGTCTGCCTCGAGTTGAATAAAGTTAGCGTACTGTTATCTTAGCCCGTTCGCGCAAAGCACGCTGGAACTCTTCATTTATGAGACTAACGGATTCGCCTCCAAGCATCTGCTGCAATTGCTTTCTCTCGTCTTCCTTCAGCGACTTATACTCTCCCTCACTGACCCGCTGCAGTTCAACGAAGACCACATCTCCATTTGGCTCCATTATAAAGTCTGCAACAGTGTGATCTGCCGCCGGTGGCGGTAGTTCAAAAGCACGGCGCAAGACATCAGGAGGAACCTTGGTGTTACGTCGATCGACGCCCAACTCAACCTGTAAGGCATAACCATGGGAACTTGCAAATTTGTCCATTGCAAGACCCCCGCGTAGTTGCTGGAGGGCGCTATCAGCGTCAGCCGAAATTGCCGCTCGAGCCGCGTCGTTGGTCAGAGCGGCCACTACCTCACCCCTAACAGACGACAAGGGTTTTACCTCAGGGACATTGTGTTTACGTACATGCAAGACGACAAATTTGTCGCTAGCAAGCTCGATCACCTCGCTGTTGTTGCCGCTAGACATTACCTCTTCCGAAAAAGCTGCATCCACGACAGCAGGATTAGAAAACAGCCCCTGATTTTGAGTTCGTGTCACTGCATTCGCCTGCTTGACGACCAGGTTCAACTGCTTCGCGGGGTAACCCAGATCCTCTGCATTAAAAGCGAGATCCTTTAAGGATTCCACGGAGCGCAACAGAGCAATACGTGCTTCATCTGTTTGAATTTTCTCCTGCAGTTGTTGACGCATATCCTCCAGGCTCGGTTGCTCACCCTTCTTGCGCTCCGTCACCAAAATCAAATGCGTTCCTGCTTCTGTTTCCACCGGGCTGGAGACTACGCCTGGTTCCAACTTTGCTATCTCTGCCTCCATCGATGGAGGAAAGGTGTCTCCGCTTGAATATCCTAGGTCCCCACCCTTGTCGGCAGACCCCACATCCTGGGAAAATTCCTTCGCCACGTCGGCAAATGCCACTCCGGCAGAGAGTTTGGCCTGGGCCTGTTCTATACGCTGCTTGAGGTTGGTTTTAGCGCCCGACTCAAACAGGATATGGGATACTCGGTTTTGCGTTTTGAACTGGGTTTCCTGTTTGCTAAGTTCATAGGCTTCCCGAATAGCACTCTCATCTACCGGTTGACGAAAATCATCCAGCGTCAATTCCAGATAATCGACATCCACTGACTCCAGAGTACGAAACTCCTCCTGGTGGGCATTGTAATAGGTCTCAATCTGGGATTCGGTCACTGGCGCAGTCGAAATATACTTCTCAATTGGGAGAGTGAAATAGCGCAGGTCGCGTTGCTCTGCAATCACACGCGTATTCAGCTCCAGTTCCGAGGGGGTTACAAACTCACTGCCGGCTAGCCCACTGCGCAGCTGACTAAGTAACATGTCATCGCGCAGGCTCTGTTTGAAATAACCGGGAGTATAACCGGCACTGGCGAGAACACTCTTATATACCTCGGGCGAAAAAGCCCCATCAACCTGGAACTGCTCCATACTGCTAACTACAGTTCCAATTTCATGCTCTGACATTGCGAGCTTCATTGCTGCCGCTGATTGCATGAGCAGTTTGCGGTTAATTAACGCCTCAAGGGCCTGTGGACGAAGGCGATCATCATCAAGTATGGCCGGATCCAGCTTTTCGCCCATCATCGACATCAGGCGACGTTTTTGCGTATCCAACGCCTGTTGCAGTTCCTGCGGCTGGATTGGCTCACCATTAACCTCCGCGATCTCATTCCCCCCACCATTGACCAGAATGGACTCAATACCAAAAAATGCAAACGAGATGACGATCAAACCCACCACGATCTTGGCAGTGGTGCCCTGCGTGTATTTACGTATATCCTGTAGCATCAATTATACTCACAAAAACTAAAAAAAAAGCGCACAAAACCGTGCGCCTTTTCACCTGAATCCAGCAATCACCTGCCAGTCGAGTTCAGATGATTTCGCAATGCGGCCATTATGTCTGGAGACACCCTTGACTCAAGAATTAACGGCATCTTTCAATGCTTTCCCCGCTTTGAACCCAGCCACTTTGGAAGCTTTGATTTGTATCGTAGCGCCTGTCTGCGGGTTGCGGCCACTGCGTGCGTTACGTACCTTCACAGTAAAAGTGCCGAAGCCGACAAGAGCAACCTGTTCTCCATTCTTCAGTTCGTTAGTTATGCTGTCCAGCACGGCGTCCAGTGCACGGCCAGCAGAAGCCTTTGGCAGATCTGCTGCTGTGGCGATCGCATCAATCAATTCAGTTTTATTCACATTGGTTCCCTCGAAAGTTATCTCTGCAGAAGTTGTATGTTGTCCCTAAGTAGCATGGAATAGGGTTACGGACTTTTTCAATCTCCCCTGATTTCCAGTTAAAGCTGTGTGGTCTATGGTGCGCTCATCAGCCCGAGAAAACTCCACGCAGATGGCCGCAAGACTTTATACCAGAGCGGGAAACCGGGTCAATAATCTTCGCGCCTGTTAGTGTGTATTTATACGATTTTTTTCGTCCTTTTCTTTATCAGCCCCCGATGGAATGGAATCCGCGAGAAAATCTTCATCGCTGAGCGGCTCCGGCATGGATTCCAAAGCTAATGCGAGCACTTCGTCAATCCATTTCACGGGACGAATATTGAGATGCTCCTTGATATTAGCGGGCACTTCTTTCAAGTCTCGCTCGTTCTCCTTTGGGATAATCACCGTCTTGATACCCCCTCGGCGGGCCGCCAACAGCTTTTCCTTGAGACCTCCGATGGGTAACACTTCACCACGCAGTGTAATTTCACCGGTCATAGCTACATCAGAACGAACGGGAATACTGGTCAGAACTGAAACCAGTGCAGTGCACATGGCTACACCTGCGCTGGGGCCGTCCTTTGGCGTGGCGCCCTCGGGTACATGTATGTGTACATCATGATTTTCGTGGTAGTTAGCTGGTATACCCAACATCTGGGCACGACTGCGCACCACAGTAGTAGCAGCCTGGATAGACTCCTGCATGACATCTCCGAGTGAGCCAGTTTGCACATGGCGCCCCTTACCTGTCACTGCTACCGCCTCAATGGTAAGTAATTCTCCTCCTACTGAGGTCCATGCCAATCCAGTGACCTGGCCTATTTTGTTGGTTTCTTCAGCAATACCGTAGTTGTATTTTCTAACTCCCAGCAAATCGGGAAGCATTTCGGCGGTGACGATTGTACCCGTAGACATTTCGCCCAGAGTATAGGCCTTCACTATTTTGCGGCAAACCTTGGCGATCTCCCGCTCCAGTGATCGCACGCCTGCCTCCCGGGTATAGTAGCGAATAATATCGATCACCATGTCTTGCGCTATCAGTAATTCGTCTTCCTTGAGGCCATTCAGTTTAATTTGCTTTGGAATAAGGTAGCGTTCAGCGATATTGAGTTTCTCATCCTCGGTATAACCAGGGATTCGGATAACCTCCATGCGATCAAGTAGCGCCACAGGAATATTCATGGTGTTGGAAGTACAGACGAACATGACATCGGACAAGTCATAGTCCACCTCCAGATAGTGATCGTTAAAGGCGTGGTTTTGCTCCGGATCAAGAACTTCCAACATAGCTGAAGCCGGATCACCTCGATGGTCCATACCCATCTTGTCGATTTCATCAAGCAAAAACAGCGGATTTTTCACCCCGGCTTTGGACATCTTCTGCAACAGTTTGCCCGGCATAGAGCCAATATAGGTGCGTCGGTGACCGCGTATCTCAGCCTCATCGCGTACCCCACCGAGTGCCATGCGAACAAATTTTCGATTGGTCGCGCGCGCGATGGATTCTCCGAGGGAGGTCTTTCCTACGCCTGGAGGGCCGACGAGACAAAGTACAGGACCCTTGACCTTGCGTACTCTCTTTTGAACTGCCAAATACTCCAAGATGCGGTCCTTGACTTCATCGAGACCGTAGTGATCCTGATCCAGTATAGCCGAGGCACGCTTGAGGTCATGTTTGACTTTACTGCGTTTGGTCCAGGGAACACTTACCATCCAGTCAATATAACTGCGCACCACCGAAGCCTCCGCGGACATGGGAGACATCATTTTGAGTTTACTTAGTTCCGATTGAGCTTTTCGTTTTGCCTCTTGCGGCATCTTTGCCTTGTCAATCCGAACCTGTAGTTCATCCAACTCATTGGGTGCTTCGTCCATATCACCCAGTTCTCTCTGAATGGCCTTCATCTGCTCATTCAGGTAATACTCACGCTGACTCTTCTCCATCTGTTTCTTGACGCGTCCACGGATGCGCTTTTCAACGTGAAAGAGATCTATTTCAGCGTCCATAAGCCCCATGATGTGTTCCAACCGGGGTCGAATTTCAGAAATCTCCAGGATATGCTGCTTTTCTTCAAGCGGGACGCTCATGTGTGCCGCGATGGTATCTGCCAGCCTGCCTGGTTCATCAATGCCTGTCAGAGAAGTCAGCACCTCAGCGGGTACCTTTTTGCTCAGATTTACATATTTTTCAAACTGGTTAACAGTGGAGCGAAGTAGCGACTCTGCCTCACTGTCAGGAACATCCTCGCTTATTATTTCCCTCACAGCTGCCACGCTGAACAGGGCATTGTCATCAACGCTGTCCACAGCTGCTCGATAGCTTCCCTCCACCAGCACCTTGATGGTGCCGTCTGGAAGTTTCAGTAACTGCAGAATATTAGAAACTGTACCTACCTGATAAATCCCATCTGGAGTGGGGTTGTCGTCTGCCGGGTTGCGCTGCGCCACCAACAAGACTTGCTTGTCATTGGCCATCGCATTTTCCAGGGCTTCGATTGACCGTTCTCGACCCACGAATAGCGGTAGCACCATATGGGGATACACGACCACATCTCGCAAAGGTAGCAGAGGTAACTCAACAACAGAGGAGGAACCCATATAAATCTCCGGGTTTTGCAGGTAACTAAAGTATCAGGAGTGTACTTGGGGGTGTACACCCCAAAAAACAAGTGTTCGCTTCGCAATGTGACACATAATACACAGCTCCACGGACCAGAGTTGAACAAGAGCTACAGCAAAGTCTACTAATCGTCCGTAGAGGCCACTCGAGCAGTCGGCTCACTGTTTTGATACACCAGAAGCGGTTCGGAGTCGCCGCGGATAACTGACTCGTCGATAACAACCTTGGTTACGTCATCTAGGGAGGGAATGTTATACATAGACTCAAGAAGTACGCCCTCTAGTATAGAGCGCAATCCACGGGCACCGGTTTTTCGCTCCATGCCCTTCTCAGCGATGGCACGAAGGCCGTCTTCGCGGAAGTCCACCTCAACACCCTCCATTTCAAACAGCTTACTGTACTGTTTAGTCAGGGAGTTCTTGGGTTCTGTAAGAATCTGTACGAGTGCCTCCACGTCCAACTCTTCCAAAGTGGCTATAATTGGCAAACGGCCAACAAACTCGGGTATCAAACCATAATGAACCAAATCTTCAGGCTCCAACTGCGACAATAGTTCTCCCACGTTGCGTTTCTCGTCCTTGCTTTTCACTTCGGCGCCAAAACCGATGCCGCCTTTCTCGGAGCGGTTTCGGATAACTTTTTCAAGGCCAGCAAAGGCTCCGCCACAAATAAACAAGATATTGGAGGTATCGACTTGCAGGAATTCCTGCTGGGGATGCTTGCGACCTCCCTGGGGTGGCACGGATGCAATAGTTCCCTCGATCAACTTAAGCAATGCCTGCTGCACACCCTCCCCGGAAACATCGCGGGTGATAGAAGGGTTGTCAGATTTGCGCGATATCTTGTCTATTTCATCGATATAGACAATGCCCACTTGGGCCTTTTCCACATCGTATTCACACTTTTGCAGCAGTTTCTGGATGATGTTTTCAACATCCTCCCCAACATATCCGGCCTCAGTGAGCGTCGTAGCATCGGCTATTGTAAAAGGTACATCCAGAAGACGCGCCAAGGTTTCGGCTAATAGGGTCTTTCCGCTTCCAGTGGGGCCTACTAGCAGTATATTGCTTTTACCTAACTCTACCTCGTCACGACTCTTGCTGTGACGCAAGCGCTTGTAGTGGTTATATACAGCTACGGCGAGAACCTTCTTAGCTCTATGCTGGCCGATCACATAATCGTCAAGAATGGCCTTAATTTCCTGCGGTACAGGTAAATGATCCTGTTTCGCATTGCTGCTACTTTCCTGCACCTCTTCGCGAATAATATCGTTACAAAGATCAACACATTCATCGCAAATGAATACCGATGGACCGGCGATCAGTTTACGGACTTCATGCTGACTCTTGCCACAGAAAGAGCAGTACAGCAGCTTGCTGCCATCGTCACCCGATTTGGTGGTTTTCTCGCTCATCCGGCTGCCCTACGTCCTAAAAATGTGTCCGCTTCGCTATCAGACGAGTTCCAAGGTGATGTTTTTTTGCGTTATTTGCAAGTCCTCAAGAGAACTAAATCAAGTTATTGGGACTTATTTCCGGGTAATTTCCCAGTACTTGCGCGACTTGAAACTACCTCATCCACAAGACCATACTCTTTACTTTGTTCGGCATTCATAAAGCGATCACGCTCAGTATCTCGCTCAATGGTCTCAAGACTCTGACCGGTGTGCTCCGCCATCAGTTCATTCAGTCGCTGGCGAATGATTAGTATTTCCCGCGCCTGGATATCGATATCGGTAGCCTGTCCCTGAGCACCTCCACTGGGTTGGTGAATCATGGTTCGTGCATTGGGCAGACAAAAACGCTTACCGCGGGCGCCACCCGAAAGCAGGAATGCGCCCATCGAGGCCGCCTGCCCGATACACATGGTGCTAACATCAGGCTTGATAAACTGCATAGTATCGTAAATCGACAGTCCAGCCGTAACCGACCCACCGGGAGAGTTGATATACAAATGAATGTCCTTATCCGGGTTTTCAGACTCGAGAAACAGTAATTGAGCGACTATCAGATTGGCCATGTAGTCCTCCACCGGACCCACCGCGAATATAACCCGTTCTTTTAATAGTCTGGAGTAAATATCATAGGAGCGCTCACCTCGAGCAGTTTGCTCCACCACCATGGGAATTAATCCCAGGTTATTTATCGAGTTTTTATTCTGCCCATCGAATTGAATTGGCATGCGCATCGTCCCCAGCTTGTATTATGTACGGATTAGAGCGGGGTTATCCACCGCGCCCGAAGGTGTTGCCAGAACCCAGCCTGCTAGCGGCTGATAGCTTCCTGATAGCTGCACTTATTCTCTGTGACATTAGCTCTCTCCAGCAATTTTTCAACCACCTGGTCCTCCAACACTTTCGACTCCACGGCCGCAAGTTGTTGCTGGTTCGAGTAATAATAATCTATGACTTCCTGCGGATTCTGGTATGTCGACGCCATTTCCTCAATCTCTTCGCGCACTCTCTCGCCATTAGCCTTCAGTTCATGTTTAGCGATAAACTCAACTAACACCAAACTCAGTTTGACCCTGCGCTCCGCATTTTCCAAGAACATCGTGTCAGGAAGCAAGGATTTCAGATCCAAATTCTGGTTCCCTGTTCCTCCGAATTGCTGAAACATCTGGTTGCGCATTCCGACTATCTCCTGATCCACCAGCGCTCTTGGTATCTCCAGTGACTTATGGGCGTCCAGCACCGCATCCATCACCTGTTGTTTAAGCTTCGCCTGAACAGCATTTTTAAGCTCCCGAGCCATATTTGCCGCTACTTCCTTGCGAAACTGTTCCTCGCCTCCCGGCTCAACACCGTATTTGGCAAAGAGTTCTTCGTCGACCTGAGCCGGAATCAGTTCCATAACGCTATTTATCGTAATATTGAACTCTACCGCTGCGCCCTTCAATTCTTCGTTGTGGTAATCGTCCGGAAAATTCAATTGCAGAGTCCTTTGCTCTCCCGACTTCATGCCTACAAGACCGTCTTCGAATCCTGGGTATCATACGTCCAGACCCCAATTCCAGATCAGTATCCTGAGCACTGCCGCCTGCAAACTGTTCACCGTCTCTGGTCCCAACGTAGTCAATATTGACCTTGTCATTTGGTATGTGCGGGGCGTTCAACCCCTTCCCAGTTTCCCTGCTGCTTACGAAAGACGTCGATTATTTTATCCACATCCTCATCCTTCACTTCCGCAACGGGCTTCTCAACCGCGAAATCCTTCATCTCTGCCAACTCCACATCAGGAAATATCTCAAATGTGGCAACGTATTGAAGTTCCTTACCCTCTTCCAAATTTCTCGGTTCAATACTGGGTTGGCCTGCGGGACGAAGCTTCTCTTGTATAACGGCTTCTCGAAAAGACTGACTTAATACTTCGCCAAGTACTTCCTGGCGCACTCCCGCACCAAAGCGCTGACGCATCACTTTCATCGGAACCTTCCCGGGACGAAAGCCGGGAAGCCTAACATTTTGGGCTGCTTTTTGTAGGCGATTATTAACCTCAACATCAACGCGTTCGGCAGGCAATCCCACCGTCAAACGCCTTTCCAGGCTCGAAGTCGTTTCAATAGATACCCGCATAATACTTCCTCATCATTCGATAGCACACGTGCAACGGGGCCACCCGCACATGGGGCTACTTCACCACACTGTAAACACGATGGGACATCCCGTCATAAATTTGGTGCGGAAGGAGAGACTCGAACTCTCACACCTTGCGGCACTGGAACCTAAATCCAGCGCGTATACCAATTTCGCCACTTCCGCTTAGATAAAACCGTCACCTGGATAGAAACAACTGAATAAACTACATTTAACTAATTGATTAAACGTAATTTTTCGCGAAAAGCAACCAAGGTCTGAGGGTCGTTACAAGGGCACAAATTGTGCCACAAAGTTGGGCTCGGTTCAACCGCAAGATCGCCTGCGAAACCAGCAATCATGCGGGATCTATCAGACGTGGCCCTTCCCGGCTAATAGCGCCGGCATGTGGACGATGTACCTACGTCAGACTGTCAAGCAAGCGGGATCGAAAGCGTATTCTCCCCGTAACCACTGCGCTACCTCCTGTGCGGCAGCTCCTGGCAAGTCTCCGTACTCGGACGCGAGCTGTCTGCACCGCTGCTCGCCTAGACCGAAGAGACCGTCGTGTTCAAAAATGTGTTTGTCCTGAGACAGCCTCTCCCAAGTAAGGGGTCCCAATATACGGCGCAATGCGTCCTCATCAAGGCCACCGGTACCATACAACTCCGCCAACCCGCTAAGCGCGGGTAACGACAAAAAACCCTGATTCATAGGATTACACAAATGACCCGTGATGAATGGCCGTAAAGCAGTAGACCGGGATGACAACTTGCTGGTATACAAAAAATTGCTACGAACAGCCCCATCGTTAACCGGGTAGTTATCCCAAAGCATCACGGGACGACCCAGTTGTTGCACGATGGCCTTAAGATCGCTGACTTCGATAGATTCGGAACAAACTTTGTTTCCAGTCCAGAAAATCTCGGCATCCAATGGCAGTTCTCGACCCAACCGCGGCCAGTAATCTCGGGGCATTTTCCCGAAGTATTGTTCCAGAACTGGATCAAAAGAATAGTAGGTCGGACAAACCAGTACACGGACACCAGGGATCCAGCCGCAGACATCTGCCACTATCTCCGCCTGGCGGGCAGCAAGAGCATCCATATCGCCTGGCATATCATCGAACAAAATTGCGATTACTTGCGCTGATAGTTCGGCGAGGCGCTCCACTTTCCGTTTGCAATTGGGCGCGTTGTGCTTTGCCGTAGTTTCGATAGAGTTCAACCGGCGAGAGCCCGATGCCCCATATGATTCCACGCTGCTTATAGGCTTTTGAGAGTTCAAGTAATTCCCTCCAACTTGATTCAGGCCAGTCTTCCTGCCAGCGCCTGCGCAAAAACGGATCTTCCTTGGGGCAGTAGATGAAGGTGTTCAGCCCTGACTCGCCAAGGTAGTCCGCATAGGCCAAGCGCGTTTCAAAAGACCAGGAACGACCATAGAAACCCTCGATAACCCCTGCGAGAAACACTGTGGAATTTTCCATAAATCAGCTTTTATAAGATATTTGAATGAAAGTACGATTTTATGGAGCCGGATACTCTAAAAACGGTAAAACTAAATGTGGAAAAGTACCAATATTTAAGCGATACTTTGAACGTGCTAGCTACCCAAGTTTAGTCAGGTGGTTGCGGGGGCATCCGCATGCTCCTTTAGGGAAGCAATTCCTTTATGTTTCACTCCTAATGGTCTTGGTGGGTCCCTCTCGGGACCCATTTTTTTAATAAACATTAAATCAACAGATTATAGCATTCATTCGGCGCTATTTGTGAGGAGGCGAGGCTACATCGTATGAGTAGGTCGATCCGAAGATAACGAGCCAGCTAGATGATTTTCAATTTTGGCGTTAGCGGCCGCGTCCTGTTCACTGAACTGTACACCAATCCCTGCGGTGCGATTACCCTGTGCGCCCCGGGGAGTTACCCATACCACCTTTCCTGAAATAGGAATCTTTTCTGATTCATCCATGAGAGTCAAAAGCATGAATACCTCATCACCTATGTCATAGGCCTTGTTGGTGGGAACAAACAGTCCTCCATTGTCCAGGAAGGGCATATATGCAGAATACAACACTGCCTTGTCCTTTATCGTCAGTGACAAAATACCGTTACGGCTGTTTTGTTTCGGATCACTCATATGCATGCTTCTCCTTCGTGCGTCTGAATGTTATCACCAAGAGCGCATGTTCCCAACTCCCTACGTAATTTTGACAATAAAGCTTCAACCAATAATTGCCTGTTGGGATTAGCGCCGGCACTCACTACATGTTGCAATCGGGCAACGTCGTCCAAGACTCGAAATATGGTCCGCCCTGGATCTGATCGCAACCATTCCAATGAAACTGAGCCCAATAGTCTCTGCAACTCTGCCGCGAGTTGCTCCAAGAATGAACCTGCATCTTCCTCGCTCCATAATGCGACCGCTTGATGCACGTTAATATTACCGTCTAACAGCGACTGTATTCTCAAACGCCTCGCTGCAACCTCTTCGCCCCCCCCACTGGAATACAGTTGCTGGGCCAGAAGAGGCAACCCATTGGCCAAAGTAAGTAGCTGCTGGCTCTGATCCCGTTCTCCTGTGATCATGTCCAACCAGTCCAGGCAGGCATCAGCGTGCGGAGTTACGAGGCGTAATATCTGGCAGCGGGAGCGAATGGTCGCGGGAACACCGTGCAGACGATGGCAGACCAATATCAAATACGTATCCTTGGCTGGCTCCTCCAGCAACTTGAGTAACGCGTTAAATGCGTTGACGTTCATACTGTCGGCAGGGGCGAGCACGATAACCTTACGCAGTCCAAATCCCGCCGTCTTATTGGTGAACCGCACGAGATCTCGAATCTGCTCTATCTTGATAACGCGGCTCCTGTCCCCAGGTTCCACCCATCGAAAATCACCATGACTGCCGCTGGCACTCAACTCACAGGCATGACAATGGCCGCAATTGAGCGAGGTCCCAGCTTGAGAGCAAAGTAACAGCCTTGATAAGGCGAGAGCCAACTGCGACTTACCCGTGTACTGCCCGCCGACCAACAACAACGCATGTGGTAATTGGCCTCCTGCTAATTGCTCCTTCAAATGCGCCCATTCTCGCCAGTGCCACGGCATCGGCGAACTTATCTGCGGCAAGTCATTAAGTTCCATCAAGATCGGATCGCCTTACGACCCAACAGGAGAGTAGCTCACTACCGAACTTTAGCAGCTCCTGCTGAACGTCTTCTAAAGACAAGCTAGCATCAATGACCCGGTAACGGCCACTGCTGTTTTTCGCCTGTTGAAGATAACTCGAACGGACACGTTCAAAAAACTCTACTGTCTCTTGCTCAATTCGATCCAGATTACCCCGTCCGTGTGCTCTGGCCATTCCAATCGAAACCGAAACATCAAGTAAGATAGTGTAGTCTGGGCGCAACTCCCCCTGTACCAACTCCTCCAGTTGCCTAACGGCGTCCCATCGAACCCCCCGGCCCCCGCACTGGTATGCGTATGTCGCGTCCGTAAAGCGATCACATAAAACCCACTTTCCTGCTGCCAGGGCGGGCTCTATAAACTCACAGAGGTGTTGTGCTCGCGCGGCGAAAATTAGCAATAATTCAGTAATTGCACTCACAGGCTCCCTACGAACCTGCAACAATAACTCCCTAATTTGCTCACCAAGAGGGGTACCACCAGGCTCCCTCGTGGTAACAACGTCAACACCGTTATCAATCAAATAGTTCTTCAGGAAGGCCAAGTTAGTGGTTTTGCCTACACCCTCTCCGCCTTCCATCGTAATAAAGAGTCCTCTCACGCTCATATTATTGCGATTTCTCCGGTGTAGAAGTGTAGTCATCTCTGCGATGAAGCTGATATTCACGCACAGCCCGATTGTGTTCTGTGAGAGTATCGCTAAAGACATGTCCCCCATCACCTCGCGCTACAAAATAGAGCGAACTTCCGGTATCGGGATGCAAGGCAGCGTGAATCGCTCCGCGTCCAGGCAGCGCGATTGGCGTTGGAGGCAACCCAAGGTGGCGGTAGGTATTGTAGGAGTTTTTGTCATCCAAGAGATGCTTGCGTTGCAGATTCCCATCAAACTCAGCTCCCAAGCCATAAATGACTGTGGGATCTGTTTGCAGAGGAATACCTTGCTGCAATCGTCGGACAAACACACCTGAAATCTGCTCACGCTCCTCGGGAAGTCCGGTTTCTCGTTCGATAATGGATGCCATAATCGCCGCTTCGTACGGATTCTGATAAGGAAGAGATGATCCTCTCTGATCCCACTCATCCTGCAATAGTGCGATCATGGCCGAATGTGCCCGCTGCAAAATGCTCCAGTCCGTATCACCACGTACGTACTGATAAGTATCGGGGAAAAAAAGTCCCTCGGGATGGGAGTACGGTTTGATCATCTCAAGGAGTTGAGGATCAGTTGGTCCGGCCAGAGTCTTTTCCAATTTCTTTTCCCGCTCCAGTATCTCCAGCGCCACTGGCAGCGTTATACCTTCAGGCAAAGTGACCTGATACTGAATTACATCGCCACTTTGCAATAGCAGTAGCATCGACTCAGCGGTTGAGTTGATCGGCAAGAGGTACTCCCCCGGCTTGATCTGGTGGTCCAGCCCTGTCCATCGTGCCATATAGAATCACTAATCCCGGATAGGTCAAAACTCCGGCGGTATGCAGAGAGCCTACCACCGTTCGCAGGGAATCCCCCTGTGCAACTGTAAGAACGAACCCCTGTTCAGGAATAATTAGAGGTGCTGCCCAGCGATTGCGCAATTCTCCGACAGCGAAGGCTCCAAGTACAGCCATCGCGAGCACCACCACCAGCAATCGTTGTATCATGACAACTCTGCCTGGTACCGCTGAAACAGCGCCTTGCAAACGCTGTGGTTATCCCAGCATTGTTCACTCACCCGGCCAACCGGTCTAACAGTCTGCAGGCTATTGCTATAGAAAACCTCCTCCGCAGTTTGCAGATCAGACAACGTTAGTCTAACTTCGCGGACATGAAGTCCAATTAAGGGCGCCCACTTCTCGATGATCAACCTGCGACGCGTGCCCAGAATACCGCAATCCAATATCTTCGGGGTCAGCAGTTCGCCGTGGCGCACTAGAAACAAATTTCCGGCAACAACGCAAGTGAGGTGATCAGTCTGGTCCATTACGATGCATTCGTCTGTACCTTCTGCCTGCGCTTGCGCTGCAGCCAAGACTTGCTCTAATCGGTTCAGATGTTTAATGCCACCGAGCAAAGGTTGCTTGGACAGCCGTATCGCGGCAACACCCAGTGTGGCAGCATTGCTCATTTGTCCGCAATCACGATCCAGACAGCCTATTTGGATAAGGATACGCGGTGTTGCATTGATGGCAGGTGTATAACCACGCTGTCCGGGGCCTCGGGTAATACTGAGACGCAGCACGGCCCACGGCCACTTGTTTTGGTAAAAAAAATCATGTGCTGTATTTTCTAACTGCTGACGAGCAGCGCTCAGGCAATCCGGAAGTGCAAGTGCACTCAAGCCTTGTGCCAGTCGCTCCAGATGTAATTCGGTATACAACGGTTTGCCGTGATGCACCAATAGCGTTTCAAACAAACCATCGCCATAGTCCAAGCCACGATCCGGAAGTGGCAGCACTGATGTTGGGACGCCATCAAGCCAGATCGCAGATTGCTGGGACACCAGTGGCCTGATTAGCCAGTTTTGCTGAACAGAAGTGAACCATTGGTTCCACCAAAACCAAAGGAATTGGATAGTACACTGTGAATGGTTCGCTCCTGTGCAAAATTAGGAACGTAATTCAGATTGCAGCCCTCATCCGGTCGGTCAAGATTGATCGTCGGCGGAGCGACCTGGTCACGTAAGGCGAGTATTGAGAATATAGCCTCAACTGCACCGGCCGCACCCAATAGATGTCCAATCATGGACTTGGTTGAACTCACAGCGACCTTTGATGAAAAACCACCTAGAACACTTTCAATAGCTCGACTTTCGGCCAGATCTCCGGCATGTGTCGAGGTGCCGTGTGCATTAATGTAATTTATTTTATCCAGGGGAATGCTGGCATCTCTGATTGCATTGCGCATCGAAGCCGCAGCGCCTTTACCATCCTCCGGAGGCAGAGTCATGTGGTAAGCGTCGCCACTCATGCCGAAGCCGCAAAGCTCCGCATATATTTTGGCGCCCCTTGCTTTAGCAAACTCGTACTCTTCGATCATAATGACACCAGCGCCATCGCCCAACACAAACCCGTCGCGGTCCTTATCCCAGGGACGAGATGCCGTCTTAGGGTCATCATTACGCGTGGAAAGCGCGCGAGCGGCAGCGAAGCCGCCTAAGCCAGCCGGAGTTGTCGCCATTTCGGCACCGCCAACCAGCATTGCGTCAGCATCACCCAGCGCAATCAACCTAGCACCCAAACCAATGTTGTGTGTACCTGTCGTGCAGGCGGTTACCACTGCTAGGTTTGGTCCCTGCAAATTGTATTTTACTGAAAGGTTACCGGATATCATATTAATGATAGACCCGGGTACGAAAAACGGGGAAATGCGACGGGGTCCAAACTCTCTAATAATTTCAGTGTTCTTCTCTATCTGTCCAATACCACCGATTCCGGAGCCTATAGAGCAACCAACACGAGGAGCATTTTCCTCCGTCACTTCAAGCCCACTGTCTTCCATGGCCTGTATCCCAGCCACCATACCGTACTGCACAAAAACATCTTGCTTGCGTGCATCCTTGGCAGGTAAATACTTGGATATATCGAGATCCTTTACGCTAGCACTGAATTGAGTGCTATAGGCAGAAACGTCGAAGCTCTCAATCAGGGCTGCACCACTTCTTCCCGCGAGGATGTTGTCCCAGGTTTCATTCACTGTATGACCAACCGGGGTCACCATTCCCAAGCCAGTGACGACAACTCTTCTGCCGATCAAATATATAACTCCTCTAGGTCGCGCAGTTCGGGAAGAGAAAAAGAAAAGCCGCCCTATTTAGATAGAAACGGCTCTTCGAAACGAAGTGATTAAATCAGGCGAGATTGCTATTGATGTACGCTATCGCCAAAGCTACTGTTGTAATTTTCTCTGCCTCTTCGTCGGGAATTTCCGTTTCGAACTCTTCTTCCAGAGCCATTACCAGTTCGACAGTATCGAGAGAGTCCGCACCCAGATCTTCGACGAAGGAAGCATCGGTCTTTACTTCTTCTTCTTTGACGCCTAGCTGCTCAGCTACGATCTTCTTAACTCGTTCTTCAATGCTACTCATTTTATCTTCAACTCCTGAGGTTTTTTTAGTGCTGATTCATGCCCGATTAAACGGTCTGAGCGCGCAGTTTACTCTGTTTTTCCAGCGAGTAATAAATTTTTTTTGGCTCGCCTAGAAATGCGACGTTTAGTGTATATTAATCAACTATTTATCCCATGTGCATACCGCCGTTTATGTGCACGGTTTCACCGGTTATATACCCTGCAATATCACTGCACAAAAAGCTTACCAATGCGGCTATTTCTGCAGGAGTTCCGAGCCTACCAAGAGGTACCTGTTGCAACAACAGATCGCGCTGATCCTGGGACAGTTTCCGGGTCATATCCGTGTCAATAAATCCCGGAGCAACACAATTTACTGTCACGGAGCGAGAACCTAGTTCACGGGCGAGAGCACGAGAAAAACCCTCAGCACCAGCCTTCGTAGCGGCATAGTTACTCTGGCCAGCATTTCCCATTGATCCCACCACCGATGTAATATTTACGATGCGACCCCAATGTGCTTTGGTCATGGCGCGCAGGCAGGCTTTGCTGACACGGTAAATAGCACTGAGATTGGTTTCAATAACGTCTTGCCATTCCTCTTCTTTCATACGCATCAGAATATTGTCTCTGGTGATGCCAGCGTTGTTAACCAAAACTAGCGGAGCTCCAAACTGCTCGTTTATGTCCTTAAGGACCGCGGTAACACTGTTCTGATCAGTGACGTTCAAAATCATGCCGCATCCGGGATTTCCCAATTGTGACAGATAGGAAGAGATCTTTTCGGCGCCGGTCCTACTGGTCGCCGTCCCCACCAAGGTGTAACCGTCGGCGGCCAGCGCTCTTGCAATTGCCTCACCTATACCACGACTGGCTCCGGTGACGAGCGCTACTTTTGCTTCTTCGGACATGCTCGACACCCCTGCTTCTTATCTCAATTCAGCTGCGGTAGCTAGCAGCGCGTCCGGTTCTTCCAGGGAATAACACTGTAAGGATCTATCAATTTGGCGGTTCAACCCAGTCAATACCCTGCCGGGGCCACACTCAACAATATGCTGGGCGCCTGCTTTGATGATGGTTTGCATACAGCCAGTCCACTGCACTGGACTGTAGATCTGCTCGACCAACAATTTGCGTATCTTCTCCGGGTCAGATTCGGTTGCCGCGTGAACATTGTGGACTACCGGCACCCGGGGAATTGAAATTGTGATTGCAGCGATCGCTTCCGCAAGCTGGTCGCCTGCCGGTTTCATCAACTGTGTATGGAATGGCGCGCTCACCGGCAAGAGTATCGCCCTCTTCGCGCCCGCTTCTTTCAGTGCAATAATCGCCGCGTCAACTGCAGATGTATGCCCGGCGATAACAACTTGCCCAGGCGAATTGAAGTTTACTGCAGACAGGACAGCACCAAGACGTTGAGCCACATCCGCACAGATATGGACAATGTCAGCGTGTTCCACACCGAGAATCGCTGCCATGGCTCCGTGACCAACGGGTACTGCTGCCTGCATAAACTCGCCGCGCTGTCGGACTAGTTTCACCGCGTCGGTAAAACCAAGGGCACCGGCACATACGAGTGCAGAGAACTCCCCCAGGCTGTGTCCAGCCATAATGATTGGACAAACGTCTGATTCTTTCTGCCAGGCTCGCCATAGCGCGACGCTGGAGGTCAACATAACCGGCTGAGTGTTCTCTGTAAGATTCAGAGCATCCTGTGGGCCATTCTGAATCAGTGCCCACATGTCATAGCCAAGCGCCTGTGACGCTTCAGCGAAGGTATCCCGAACGACGGTGAATCTCTCATGGGCTGTGGCCAGCATACCTACCTGTTGTGACCCCTGCCCAGGAAAAACAAATGCGATAATGGTTTCTGACATTTTCTGTCCGTCTGCCTTCAATACACCAGATAGTGATATCGATGGGATAGCATTTTGCAACTTCGCGGTGTAGGGCACTCGCGATACGAATATGAAGGCGTTTTAGAACCGTTGCAAAGGCTCAGAAACGGCCCTGACTCATCATCGTCGTATTTTATTAGGGTACTAAATCTAGGATTCTTGATGGCGCTCATAACGAGGCCCGTCGAGCTCGTGCGGAGACAGAGTCTCCGCTGAATACAGTACCTTCTGCAGTCGTCGTCGGTAACAATGCCGGTAGACTCCCACTCAAATCAGGGAAATCAGTCGTCGTTACCGGTATCGATCACTTTCTTTCCACGATAAAAACCATCCGCAGTAACATGGTGCCTACGGTGCGTTTCACCTGATGCCTGATCTACAGACAACGTGGGTCCACGCAGCGCATCATGTGAACGACGCATACCGCGTCGAGAGCGAGTTTTTTTACTTTTCTGAACGGCCATGGCTTTAACTCCTAGTGCTTGTTGCTGGGCCTCAATTGCTCCAGCACATTGAACGGGTTTGGCTTATTCTCACCTGTACCCTGTTGTGGGGCCGGCTCGGAAAAGCCCGCAATCTTCATTTTACAGTCCTCTGTAGCGTGGTAACTGAACGGGCGCATGGCCAATATCAGTTCGTCCTCTACCAGATCCCAGAGGCTACACGACGGCTCCCTAACCAACAGTGGATCCAGATGCCTTGGAAGATGTGCGGCTTCTTCATCTGTCCAGAGGATTGCCAGAGTATTTTCACACGACAGCTGCTCCGGCATGGCCTCAAGGCATCGTTGACATGTCACCACAATATCCGCATCTACTGCCACATGAACCAGATACCGGCTTTCCTCGTCACGAGAGAAGGCCATTTCAACTAAAATGCTACCTTCGTCACCTCCCAGTAGCGGCCGAAAACGCTTTAAATCGCGTGGTTTTAGGGCGCCGCTTATACTTGCGCCTCGCACCGCTGCCTTGCGAACATCCAATATGGTCGGTAGGGGCTCAGTCAACATAGGCGCGCATCATAGGTGCGGATTGCCCCTTTGTCAAAAAAATCTTTAGAATACAACCAGTTCTCTTCACAACTCACCTTTCCGGTAAGGCCAATGGACATCATTCTGGCATCGACATCCCCCCACCGCCGCCGCCTGTTGGAGCGCTTGCAAATTTCCTTTTGCTCTATCCCTCCACAAACAGAGGAAACTCCCCTGCCAGGGGAGGCTCCCGGTGCGATGGCCCAACGCCTGGCACGATTAAAGGCCATGTCAGTCGCTGAACTATATCCCGGCGCTCTAGTTATCGGAAGCGATCAGGTCGCCTCCATCGATGGTTACATCCTGGGCAAGCCAGGCACTTTCGAGAGAGCCGCAGCGCAATTACGAAGAAGTTCAGGTCGGAGTGTCCAATTTTATACGGCAGTGGCGCTAGTATGCCTCGACCAAGGTCTGGAGCGGCTCCACGTGGAACCGTTTGAAGTACATTTCCGAACTCTTAACGATGCACAGATAACAAATTACCTTCATCGGGAGCAGCCTTACGACTGTGCGGGAAGTTTTAAGGTTGAAGGACTGGGTATTGCTTTATTCGAGAGCTTGACGGGCAATGACCCTACGAGTCTGGAGGGACTACCGCTAATAAAGTTGTCTGAGCTATTAGCAGATGCGGGACTGGATATTTTTCGAAGCTAGATTAGTTTCCATGTGTATCACTAGTACTTTTAATACTAAATATCTATATATTTATATATTAGTTACGTGCTTTATCTAAAGTACTTTCTAATATGTTATCCAGTGGAGCTCGCAGGAAAAGCTCGCCACCCTCAAGCAGAGAAAAGCGTAGGGAAGCCGCATGAAGGAACAGGCGTTTAAGGCCAATATGCCGGGCAAAGTCTTCGGCCTGCTCAGTGCGGTACTTATCGTCTCCAAGCAAGGGGAATCCCACATGATAGGCATGTACGCGTATCTGGTGCGTGCGGCCGGTAATTGGCCTGGCCTCCAGCAAGGTGGCTCCCGGAAAACGCTCTACCACGCTAAACTCGGTAATAGCCCTTTTTCCCTCCCCACTCACCCGCACCATGCGCTCACCGGATTGTAAGATATTTTTTTCCAGCGGGGCGTCCACAACGCGAACTGCTTTGGGCCATTTGCCAGCAACTAGGGCCAAGTACCTCTTATCGATATGCTTCTCACGCAACTGCCTGTGTAACTCACGAAGGATAGCCGCGCGCTTAGCTATCAGTATTAGTCCGGAGGTGTCGCGGTCTAATCTATGCACCAATTCCAGATAGGGCACATCGGGGCGCATTTGCCGCAGACATTCTATCAGCCCGAAACTGAGGCCACTGCCGCCGTGAACCGCCAGCCCGGACGGTTTATCCATCACCAACAAATTGTCGTCCTCGTAAACGACGCGTTGTGCCAATTGTTCAACCTGCTGGCGCGGAACGGTGGCTGGAGCCGAGAGGGCCGGTTGGTGCAGCGGGGGGATACGCACCAAGTCACCGTGAACAAGTCGGTAGTCTGCACGCACCCTGCCCTTGTTCACCCGAACTTCACCTTTACGCAGTGCCCGGTACAAGCGGGAGCGAGGGACACCCTTCAACTCACGAGCAAGGTAATTGTCCAGTCGCTGACCTGAAGAATTCTCATCTACGGTCAGGTAACGTGTTTGCCTATCAGAGTTGATATCTGGGCTATTTGGCATAGGCTGCACGAGGCATGTCCTTTTTATCTGTATGCTGCTATAGTTTGCCGTGTGGTTGCACCCGTCCATTTTCTAAAGCTGGGACCGGTGATGAAATAAACCCCTGGGGATTGTTTGGGCCAGCGCGTGAGACGCATGGTTCCGCCAGTTCAACCACACAAACCAAATGGATGTCGATGTTATGGCAAATTGCGAGCAATACTAGTCACGCAAAGATGAAAGCCACGCCGACAATGGAATTAACCGAGCAGCACGTACTGCCGGGATACAGAATCAGCTATATAGAGAACTATCAGCGTCGTCGCAGGCCACAGGTGCTGCGACACTAGCAAAAAGGCAGGTGTAGTACCACATAACTTTACTGCCTGACGTTGTAGCGACCGCGGAATATCCAGTGGTTGGCATTAACATACTGTCTGGGTGCCTCGAGCAGCATGACTGCATTGGCTCCCAGTAAGCGACTGAAAATCCAACGAATTTTTAGTCGATTGCTACTGTTAACCGGCATGTTGCCGGCTTTATATATGCTCTCCTGCCCCGCCAGGCCTGTTGTTACAAGGCAATGGCACTATGAAAAAAATGTTAATCAACGCTACCCAACCCGAAGAGTTGCGCGTAGCAATGGTCGATGGGCAGCGCCTGTACGACCTGGATATAGAAAACCGCACCCGACTGCAGAAAAAAGCTAGCATCTACAAGGGCAAGATTACCCGCGTAGAGCCAAGTCTGGAAGCTGCATTTGTCGACTTTGGTGCAGACCGCCACGGTTTTCTACCCCTCAAAGAGATCGCCAGGGAGTACTTTTACCGCAAGCCAGGTGGCGACGGGCGTCTCAAGATCAAGGAGATTGTTAAGGAAGGCACAGAAGTCATCGTTCAGGTCGATAAAGAGGAACGTGGTAACAAGGGCGCTGCCCTGACCACCTTTATTAGTCTGGCCGGTCGTTACATGGTACTTATGCCAAATAATCCGCGCGCCGGTGGTATCTCCCGACGTATCGAGGGGGACGACCGATCCGAGTTGAAGGAGGCGCTGGGTGCCCTGCAGATTCCCGACGGAATGGGTGTCATTATCCGCACTGCCGGCGTTGGTCGCGCCGCTGAAGAACTACAGTGGGACCTCAACTACCTGCTGCAACTCTGGGATGCCATTTCCAAAGCCTCCGAACAGGCCAAGCCCAAGGAACTGTTGTTCCGGGAAAGCAATGTCATTATTCGCGCAGTGCGTGACTACCTGCGCGACGATATTGGCCAGGTATTGATTGACTCACCAGAAGCCTATAAACAAGCCTGCGACTTCGTTGCACAGGTAATGCCCAAGTACTCGACTCGCATACAACTTTACGAAGACAACATCCCTCTGTTCAACCGGTTTCAGATCGAGAGCCAGATCGAAACTGCTTTTCAGCGCGAAGTCCGATTACCCTCTGGAGGATCCATCGTAATTGACCCAACAGAGGCGCTGGTATCAATCGATATTAACTCTGCTCGAGCGACTCGTGGCGGCGATATTGAAGAAACGGCCTTGAATACGAATCTTGAAGCTGCAGATGAGGTCGCCAGGCAATTGCGATTGCGCGATATGGGCGGTCTGGTGGTCATTGACTTTATCGATATGCTGGCACCGAAGAACCAGCGTGCGGTCGAGAATCGCATGCGCGATGCGCTGGAGATAGATCGCGCTCGTGTGCAGGTAGGTCGCATTTCCCGCTTTGGCTTGTTGGAAATGTCCCGTCAGCGCCTGCGCCCATCCCTGGGAGAAACCAGTGCCATCGTCTGCCCCCGCTGTACCGGTCAGGGCAGCATTCGTGACACCAAATCTCTGGCGCTTTCCATCCTCCGGTTGCTTGAAGAAGAGGCGATCAAGGACCGCAGCGCGGAAGTACGGGCTATTGTGCCTGTTGACGTGGCTGCCTATCTATTGAATGAAAAACGCTCGGCCCTGAGCGATATCGAAAGGGACACCAAGGTTCGTATTTTGGTTATACCCAATCCCAATCTCGAAACACCACACTTCGAAGTAACGCGGCTGCGGGACGATGAAGTGGACGGTGAACACGAGGTCAGCTACACCGTGGATCTTACTGTGCCCGCCGCTGAAACGGTCAGTGACATCCACTCCGCAGCTGTTCCAGTACAGCAAGCCGCCGTACAAGGTATCCCGCAGCAGGCACCACTGCTAAGAAGCGAGGCTAAAAATCCTACACAGACCGCTGTAGACAAGCCTGTCGAGCAACCGATGCACATCCCGGCGCCTCGCGCACCGAGCCCTGGCATTCTGTCGCGTATTGTCACCACCCTCTTCGGCGCCAAGCCTGTGGAGCGCCCCAAGGAAGCCAAGCCACTACAGGAACAGCGTACCTCGGAGCAAAGCCAGCAGGCCACCACTGGAGGCCAGCCGTCCACACCTAGCAATCGTAACCGGAATCGTCGCCGCGGCGGCCAGCAAGCTCGTTCTCGGGAACGGACACCTGCAGGGGACGTGGTTGTCGATACCGATAAAAATCCCAGGGACAATGAAAAGCGAGGACAGCAGAGGCGTGACCGTTCCAGTGAGCCTGCTCGTGGTCGCAGCGAAGGTAACCGACGACCCGACCGCGAGGGTCAGAGCCGTGTACCGGACGAGAGCTTAGACGCCAGTGAAGTTGGTCTTGTAGAAACCGATTTGGACTCGGCCAATGAACAGGGCAAGCCACGCAAGCGACCCAGTGATATGAAGCGCGGCGAGCCACAACGGCGGCGCCGCAATCGTGGCCGCAAGCCAGAAACCGAGGGTCTGCTGACTGCAGACGCTGCGGTGGCAGCCGCGGCTGTTCAAATGGCTGCAGAGGTTAGCGAAGATGCTCCAGAAGTGGTAACTGCATTGCCCGAATCCCCCACAACCGTCCAAGAACAGCATGGCGTGATGGCAAATGTGTACCAAACCGGCGCCTCGGAACAGAGTGATGACAGCGCAGTCAACACCCCGGTTACTTTAGGTTCTGCGGATACTGATGGTGGGTGGGAACAAGTTTCCGCGGGCGACGATTTAGCCCTGGATACAGCAACCGCTGAACAAACCAAAACTATTGCAGCGATAACGCCACCAAAAGTTCCTGTCCCGGAAGTAAAAGTCGCATCGTCGGATGGCATTACCGCAAGTGGGAGGGCTACCAATGACCCGCGGGTGGAGGCCCGCCCCGTCGGCGTTGTAGAAATTGTCACATCCCACAGGACGTTGTTCAGTGAGAATGCCGCCCCGCCTGTCACGCCCATCGATCGCAATGTGCCGCGCGCCAGTAACGATCCCCGTGGCCCCAGGCCACGAGGCTCTGATGACACAGGCCGCAGCCAGTCCTGAGTAGTCGCGAACTGGCAGGGAGACAGCTGATACTGTCTCCTCAGCAATTCCCAATCCGGAGACATGCCTGAAGGAACCCGGTGGGCAAGACTGCAGGCAGCCTGTCTTCGAGACTTGTTAATCGCACAAACGTGAAGAGATCAATCAAGTCTTGCAACAAGTAGTGCCAGATGTTGAAATTCTAGACAGTGCGCTTTGCCCTAGCAGTCACTTTGCATCTCAGTTCGGCCAGTAAATATACTCGTCACCGTCTTGGTACGGCACACCGCCGGGCTTATCAATGAGTTGTGCTTCCTGGGCCACGCTGGGCCACATGGGCTCAACTTGCTCGGCATTGTGTGCAGCCAGCAACGTTTCCAGTTCGGCCACCTTATTGGGCAAGCGCACCGCAAGATTATTCTGTTCCGTGGGGTCAGCAGCCAAGTTGAACAACCACTGCTTCTGTGGCGTGCCGGCCGGCTTGTCCGGTTGGTTTGCCCTGATCAGCTTCCAACCTTCGTGCAGGACCGTCTGTTGGTAGCCTTCACGCCAGAACAGTGTCTGATGAGGTGCTCCACCCGCCTCTCCCCGTATAAAGGGTAGCAGGTTGACCCCGTCGAGTTTACGGTCTGTTGGTACCTGTGCGCCTGCAGCCGCGGCAAACGTGTGAAACAGATCGACATGATGTATCGGGGCCGACATAACACTGCCGGCCTTGATTTGAGCGGGCCACTTGGCCATGTAGGGCACATGGATACCGCCCTCAAAGTGATCCAGTTTCCAGCCCCGGTAGGGTTTGTTGATATTCGGCAGGCCGATATAGCCTGCCCCGCCATTGTCGCTGGTGAACACAATCAGGGTGTTGTCGCTCAGGCCATTGTCTTTCAACGCCTGTTCGATGCGCCCCACGCTGCGATCCAGAGCGCGGATCATGGCGGCATATACCCGCAGGGAATGGTCTTCAATGTGTGGAAATGCATCGTAATCCTCCCGGGTCGCCTGCAAGGGGTTATGGATGCCCCAGTGGGCGAGATAGAGGAAAAACGGACGGTTGCGATTGGCCTCTATGACCTTTATGGCTTCGTCGGTGTAGTAATCTGTCAGGTAGCCCTGCGGCTGGAAGCGTTCTCCGCCATTAAAGCGGGTCGCGTACTGGGCCGTGGCCCACACCATCCGGTCGATGCCGTCGCGTTCCCGCTTGGCATTGACTACATCGGGATCATCCTTGGGCAGGTACAGGGTGCCAGCCATATAGAGGCTGTCGTCAAAGCCCTGATCCTCGGGGCGCATGCCCGGTAGAGAACCCAGATGCCATTTGCCGATATGCGCGGTGTAATATCCCCGGGACTTTAATACCTCGGCGATAGTGATCTGTTCGGCTGGCATTCCGAGTTGTTCAAACGGTGGCAGTGACTTTGCTGCGGCGTGATCAATGAACAGTGGCAGCGGTGGCGGATCGAGATCACTCATCCACTGGAAAATTGTCGCCCCGATATTCGGGAACGGTGTGTACTCAAAACCGAAACGCGTCGAGTAACGCCCGGTCATCAGCGATGCCCGCGAGGGTGCACAAACCGCGTTGGCGGCGTAGCCATTTTCGAACACCACTCCCTGTCGGGCGATGGCATCGATATTAGTCGTCATCACACTGCCGTCCGCCGCCCCACCGTTGTAGAACGAGACGTCGTTGAATCCCATATCATCCGCCAGGATCAAAATGATATTCGGCGGCCGTTCTGATGCTGGCTGGCTGGCTGTGGACGGGCCACTTTGCCAGTGCACGGGCACGTTCGGCGGCACGGGGTCGGTGATATCTTTGAAAATCGGCAGCCCCCAGACCAGCAGGTTGACCCGGTTATGCCAGCCGATGGCTGCTCCAATGACAAGAACAGCTAGAATAATAATGAATTTTTTCATAGACCCCTCGACGGCTCATGGCCGGATCAAACAGTACTGCTTAAAGATTCGAATGTTGTTTATGGGTCGTAGTGTAGTAGAGCTCAACGACACAAACTTCCCGATTTCGCAACTGAACGACCGACGTGAGCAAATCCAAAACACCTCAGCCTCCTGTGAGTAGGGAAACCAGGTGCACAGCGACGCGAGCAGCATGAGGCCAAGGGCAACAGCGCTGCGGGGCCTCAGCACCATCGACGATAGTACCTGTGTCGGAAAGGAATAGGTTTGCTCCACTGCCGCTGCCTTGAAGGGATAGGCATTCATAAAACGCGGGTCCAGTGTTAGCTCCAGCATGTCGCGGCGACTGCGGTAGCGCATCATCCCCGCCATGGTCCAGCCCGGGTCCGGCGGTACGTTCCAGGAATCAATATAGCCGGCCACCTTGCGCGAGGTGATGACGGGGTGCCCGCCATGCAAAAAAAGCGACACTGCAAAGGGGCGGAAGTACTCCTGTATCAGCTCGCGCGGTTGCGTCATTACGCCTGTCAGCGGATGCGGAACCGGCTGCGGGTGCAACCGGACCAGGTTGCACATGACAAATTCCTTGCCATCGTCACGCGCCAGAAATTGCCGCAGCACTTCCGGATCAGTGTGCTCGGCACCGGAGAAGTCTGGATCAGGCGCAGGTAGTGCTCGACCTCCTGTGCACTCAGCGGCTTGCGCCAGTTGTCGTACCAGGCCCTGAACAGGACGTATAGCAAGGCCGCTACAGGCCATATCCACCAGGCTCCAGAAACTACCGTTCCGCTCATACCAAGGGCCTCTTAAGCAGGTCACACACAGTGCCAGCACAGTTGACAGAACGCCTCGTCAGAATACAGGCCTGATGTATAGTCATAATGTGTGTCATTATACTAGCTCCAAGGCTATGTTCCGCAATACCGATCTGGTACGTTTCGACACGAGAGCAAACGGAGATAACGTCGATGAAATTAGGCCTGGCTTTTGTGCAGACCGCGTTCAGTGCGCAACCGCGATTTGATCTGGACATCGTGCGACAGGCCGAGTCACTGGGCTTTCACTCGGTCTGGGCCGCAGAAGCATACGGCACCGATGCAGTGACCGGCGCTACCTGGCTGGCGGCCCACACCAGTACCCTCAAAGTGGGCACAGCGATCATGCAAATTCCCGCCCGCTCTCCGGCCTGCGCCGCCATGACGGCCATAGGACTTGATGCCCTGTCAGAGGGGCGCTTCATCATGGGCCTGGGCAGCTCGGGGCCGCAGGTCGCCGAAGGCTGGCACGGAGTGGCCTACGACAAACCCCTTGTGCGTACCCGCGAATATGTCGACATCATCCGCAAGATACTGCAACGTCGAGAGCCACTTCGGCATGATGGCTACCATTATCAGTTGCCACTGACCGGGCCCAACACAACCGGTGCCGGCAAGCCGCTGAAAAGCGTGGCTCATCCAAACGCCGACCAACCCATTTTTCTCGCCTCGATCAGTCCCGGCGGATTGCGCCTGGCTGCTGAGATTGCCGACGGCGTGCTGTTATCCTTTATCGATCCTTCCGATACGCAAAACATTGTCGACCGCCATCTTGCCGCAGGTTTTGCCAGCCCAGCCGCGCGCTGCCAGCGCACAAACTTCACCGTGAGTACTTTCGTGAATGTCATCGTACACGATGATGTCGCGGCCGTGCAGGCAATGATGAAACCGACCATGGCGCGGCAACTGGGCGGTATGGGTTCCAAAGCCAAGAATTTCTATGCAGAGTTTGCCGTGCGTATGGGCTATGCCGATGCAGTAGAACAGATACAAAGTCTTTATCTTGCAGGTGAGAAAGAGAAAGCCGCTGCCGCTGTTCCGGCCGATCTCATTGATCGCACTAACCTGATCGGACCACCCGGGCGCATCAGGGAGCGGCTTGCTAGCTGGAAGGCCGCAGAACGACGTGGTTCACTCGATATGATGCTGCTGACCACAGCGCAACCGGACGCAATGATCCTGATGGCCGAGGAACTGCTCTAGGCCGAAAACTTCAATAGCCGGCACAACCGTCGATAAGCTGCTGGTAGAACGCCCGATCCAGTCGTTCATAACTCGCGCTACGCGGTTTGCGCACATACACAGTATCGTCACCTACCCTATCCAGGTGATAGGCCTGCTCCCGCAGCTCTCCCTTTAGCAGCTTGAAGGTAACAGTAGTCTGCGCGGCGCGCAAAATGCGAATAAAAACGGGCTGGGCGTAGGTCGGCAGCGAACTCTCCACCAGCGCCTGGAAGCCAGTCACATCAAACTCAGTGCCCTCATCCAGTGCGAATGCCACCATGCCTGCGCGGCCCTCCGAGCCCGGCACCGCCACGCCATAGACATTGGCCATCGTGATTTGCGCATGGGCATTGAGAATTTCGCCCACTTCATTGGTGGAGACATTCTCCGCCCGCCAACGGAAGGTGTCCCCGGTACGATCGACAAACTGGTAATGCTTGAAGCGCAGGGCAAAGCCCACATCAATGCGGCGGATCAAATCGCCGGTGTTAAACCAGCGATCACCAACAGCCTGTACATCGTGGATAATCTTGCTTTGGGTCGCCTCAGGATTGGTATAGCCATCAAACTCGGCATTCGGTCCAATCTGCGCCACTAGCAAACCGGGCTCGCCGAACGGAACCTCAATACAACGTCCCTCACTGTCACGCACAATGGCATCGTTCTCCGTGTCATATTGCACCAGGGCAACCTTGGAGAGTGAGGCCCCAATGGTTTTATCCTTGTTCAGTAGATTGACGAAGGTGACATTGCCCTCGCTCGAACCATAAATTTCACAGATACGCTGGACGCCGAAGCGATTCTTGAATTCATCCCAGACATCGGGGCGCAGACCGTTGCCGAGCATTTTTTGCAGCGGGTTGTTTTGCTCCTGGGGACAAACCGGCTGCATCGCGAGATAGCGGCATAACTCGCCGACATAAATAAAGCAGTTGGTGTGGAACTGCTGCACCTCCGGCCAGAACCTGGAGGCAGAAAAACTGCGCCGCAGGTACACGGATGCCCCGAAGGAGATGAATGTGCACAACCCAGGACCCATACCAGTGAAATGGTAGATCGGCAGGCACAGGTAGAGCCTGTCCTCGGGCCTGATGCGAAAACCGATGCGACCCACGCCAAAGCTGGCAGCATAAATTTTTCGGTGCGTAACAATGGCTGCCTTTGGCAGCCCCGTGGTGCCGGAGGTGAATATATACAGCGCCGCCTCGCCCCCCGTGATGTCCCGGGTAACGGGCAGATTGTCACTCGACATTTCAGCCATCGCAGCACTGGCGTCCTGTGCCCACGCAGGTAACGTTTCCATGCCGCTGTCGGGCATCCACAGGTAGTCCTGTCCAACCTGCAGATCCAGATCCTGTAATACGTGCGCCAGAATATCCGCGCGCTCCGCACCGACAATACAGGCCGTGGCGTTGGTGGCCTTGATACAGTGCACGAGGCCCGCGCCGGACAGGCTGTTATTAATCAGTGCCGCGCCGGCGCCAAGCTTGACGATGGCCAGCGTGGACAGCACAAACTCCGCCCTGTTCTCCATAAAAAGGGCTACAGAATCGCCTCTGCCGATACCACGCTCACGCAACAGGTGAGCAAGCCGGTTTACCTCAATGTTGAACTCAGCGTAGGTCCACTGCCGCCCCTCAAACAACAACATGACATTATCGGGATACCGGGCGACCGCGTCCTCAAAGGCAGCTCCCAGTGAAACCTTGTCCTCACTGCCGGGCATTTTAAAATCAAGCAACAGCGGCACAACATTGAAAAACTCGCCAAGGACGCGCAATACTTCGCGGGTTTTAGTCACAAGACCCATGTCAGTTCACCATTTGTCCATTCGTGGTTTTAGACAATGCCACTCCATGTTCGACTGGCAGGAACTTTACTATGGCGCTCAGGCTACATATTGTCTAGCCAAGCCCCGCATAATCGCATGAAACCCCGCCATGGTTTCCTCAACAATTTCCCGCGCACTCTTGATCGAGTCAATGCGACCGCACACCTGCCCACACAGGGGAATGGCCGCCTCCATGTCGCCGCCAAAGTAGAGCGATGGCAAATCGGCCATATGCTCCATGACGTTGAACTTGCCCAGCAGCGCCAGCGCGGCAGTGCGTTCCGTACGCAGCGCACGCAGGGCGGGACGCGACTCCTGGTTGAGAAAGACGGTGTCAGTTTCAGCGGCATTGAGCACCGCCTGCTTCCAGTTCGCATGTACCGGGGATTCCGCGCAGGACAGCATACGGGTGCCCATCTGTACGCCCTCCGCGCCCATCGCGAAGGCGCCGGCCATGGAGAGGCCGTCGACCATGCCACCCGCGGCGATGATTGGCACATCGACGCGGGAACGGATCAATGGCAGCAGTACCATGGTGGACACCGGGCTGGGATTTTTGAAGCCGCCGCCCTCCCCGCCCTCCACGACCAGTCCGTCCACACCGGCATCCATAGCCTTCATCGCCATCTCCAGCGTCGGCACCACATGGAACACCTTGATACCCGCCTGTTGGAACGCCTCTGTACACACTTTCGGGCTACCGGAGGATGTGGTCACGAACTTGATGCCCTGCTCGATCACAAAGTCAATGATATTGCTGCCCTTCACATAGGACAGGGCCACGTTCATGCCGAACGGTTTATCCGTCAGGGTGCGCATCTTCGCCACCTCGGCTTTGATGTTATCCAACTCACCTGAGGAGGTCTCAATGATCCCCATACCGCCAGCATTGCTCACCGCAGAGGCGAGCTGTGCACGTGCGATCCAGCCCATGGGGGCCTGGATTATTGGATACCGGGTGCCGGTCATTGCGGTGACGCGGTTGCTGATTGCCATATCGCTCATGGTATGTACCTGCTCCTGTTACTTAGTCCTGGAATGTTTACGACGTGGCAAGCAGTCTTTCACAACCGGTGCCCATGATCACAGTATCTACCCGGGCGCGATCCGCAGCGCTGAGGGCGAGGTATTGCCCGTTGATCCACTTCAGGCACTTGGCCTGATAGGGGAAGGTCTGCTGCGTCCAGCGCGCACCATCGATCTCTGCCTCCCAGGTCTTCTCGCCAGCGACTACCGATCGGGCATTGGCAAGCAAGGCCGGGGCATAGACCCGGCCAATTTCATTGAGTAGCCCCTTAAGAGTTGGCGGGATGTCTTCCAGTGTGGCCCAGTCGCTGTCATGCGGTTCCAGACCGCACTGGTCTTCCATCCGGTCTACCCAGGCGACGGTCCGTGGTGATACCTCATGGGCAATGGCGCGGGGAGTTGGATCGAAACCGACCAACTGCGTCAGCTGGCCGTACATGGCGAAATCGCCCGCGCCGGGACGCTTGCCGAGCATGAAGGGCTGTTGCGCCAGGTGCGCCTCCATCGCAGCCAGGTAGCGCCGGTAACTGGCGTCGATCACCGGTGCAGTGATGTCATTGGAGCCCACCACGTACAGGCGTCCCACCTGCCGTTCGGTAAAGATCTTCTTGAACGTCTGGTGCAGGTCTGCCGGGATGCTGACATCCATACCCAGCGGCAGCAACGTTCCTGCATTGTCGGCATCCACCGCTGGGTACCAGCGGTAATGGAACATGTACTTGGTGCACCATTCATCACCGAAATCCTCAATCAGGTAATCGATGAAGGCCAGCGCAGGATCCGCCGGCAACACAGAGCGGCCAGGGTACATGCTTTCAAGGCGGCGAATGATAGGGCTTGAGTCACAGGCTGCCTGCAAATTGCCGTCCTCACCCTTGAATAGAAATGTCGGATGAAAGGTTGGCCTTGGTTTTTCAACCCCCATCGCATCAAGCGTACCTACCGGATCCGCCCAGTTGATGGTGTAGGGGATACGGCGATAGCGCAGCAGGGCCACCATCTTGCGTGTGTAGGGTGAGCCAGTGCCGCCAATCAGGCGCAGTCGTTCCTGGGTCGTCATGTGCAGTACTCCTGGAGGTGACTTCAGTGCCCACCGGTGGGCACTGAGTTGATTTCGAGTCTGGAGATTATATTGACACATTAAATGCCATTATGTCACGCTGCGACAGAGTCGAGGTCGCCGGTTAGCATTGAAACTGGCATACCATGCAGGGCCAACAACAGGACGCTGAACGGTAATGTATAGAGGCGAGTACGGACTGGTCGGCAGTGAAATGAGTATGTTCACCCGCAAACTGGAAGCCCAGTTGCGTTTCCAGAACATCCCGTGGTACTGGCATTTCAAGACGGAGGCGCGCAAGGCCGCGATTGAGGCGCGCACCGGTACGCATTTTATCCCGGCCCTGATCACGCCCGAAAAGTGGATGATCCACGACACTATCGCCCTGGGCCCGCTACTCAACGATCGATTTCACCAGACTCCGGTCGTTCCAACGTCACCGCTGCAAAGGGCCTGCTGTTTCATACTGGAGGATGTGTTTAACCACTGGCTGGGGCGCGTCTGTGTGCATACTCGTTGGTGTTACCCCGACAATGTGGCCTGGGTGGGCCCGCGCTTTGGCGCCAATTCGGTACTCAATCGCTCCATAGAGGAGCCATTCACCGAGCAAGAACTTCTTGATCTCGCACCGATCGGCGAAATGATGTACCTCAGTTTTGGCAAAAACGTCTGCGAAGTCAACGGCGTGGGGCCGGAACAGGAAGCCGCGGTGCACGCCGATTACACCAATATGCTGCAGGCACTGCATACGCACTTTACCGACAACGACTTCCTGCTGGGCCCTCGTCCCTGCCTCGCGGACTTCGCCCTTGCAGGGGCCTGCAAGGCGCATTTTGTGAATGATCCTGTGCCGGTGAGTTGGTTGGGGCAACACCGGTCCATGCTATTCGATTACACCGACCGACATTTTGGTAATCACAGTTTTACCGATCACGACTGGCTGGCACACGACAGGGTGCCGCACTCTTTGCAGGTGGTCCTTGATTATGCGCAGCGTACTTACTTCCCGTTCGCCCGAGCCAATATCGCTGCCGGACTGGCAGGGGAGAAATTCTATGAGTATGACTACGGCTTTGGCCCCACCCGCGCGCGTACCCAAAAACGCCTGAACCTCGCGCGCCTGCACGTGCAGGATGAATTGCTGCAACTGGGTGCGACCAGCCACGACAGTGTTAACACGTTGTTTGCCGGTCGCGGTATTTTGGAACACTACCTGAACTGAACCAGGTCGAGCGCAGGCCGATACGCCTGCATCAACGGAGAGCAACGTGCGTATTCTAAAATGGTCACTCGGAACAATCGGTTTGGTCTTGTTACTGCTCTATGGCGTGATGTTCTGGTGGCCACGTCCGCCGGATACTACCGAAGCTGCGGTGTTTGCCGCAGATGGCGGGCAACTGGACTACTGTGCGCTACCGGAACTCGATGGCAACGGTCCGGGCGCAAACGATATACCCAAAGCCTACACGCCCGCCGCGCCGAATTGCTATTACACGACGTTCCCGATGCCAGTGCTGCAACGCTGTAGGGAGCCTATAGCCGAGGGATTTCCCGATATGCGCGGACTGTGGTTGTCCTACGAGGGCCTGGAGGGCCACATGGAGCGTATAGAACAGTGCGGTGACCGTATCGTGGTGACCTCCCATGGCATCATTCACGACTTCCACGCTGATGGCACCCTCAAGAACGGCTCACGCGATACAGAGGGGGCCACCAACAGTTGCATAAACACCTGGGCGTCTATGGATGTGGATTCCAATGCAGTGCTAAATTTCCATCCCTTTGGCATTTCTTCCATTACCATTGTAAAGCGTTGGATGGAAGGTGATGAATTACGCTGGAAGTACCCCAAGTTTGACGATGTCATCAAGATGAAACGGATTTGCTCAGTGCCGGATAACCAGCGCATCTTCTCACCGTAATTGCTACCGTATGATCATGGTTGGCACGCACGCTGAGGCAAAATGCTGGAAACTCTTTTAGCGCTGGTTCTAGTTGCGTTAGCGTGCATGGCATGGCAGCTGTTGCGTTATCTGCGAATACGCCAAAACTCGGCCCAGGACAGGCAGAGGCCCTGGCATTCGGGCGACGCGTTCCACGTGATGGTCTTTTTCAAACTGCGCACTGGTGACAAGGTCGTTGACACTGTCCGGCATTTTCTGCAAACGATTCAGGCGAACAGCAAGGCCAGACTCATCTACGCGGGACAGGCTGCCTGCACCGTCTATTCAAGACAGTTGGGGAATTGCGACTGGGATGGCGTCCTTCTCCTGGAATACCCTTCCCGTACGTATTACCAGGACAGTTTAGCCATAGGCCATATCGATATGGGCCGCCTTTATTTTGCTGAAAGTTACCTGCACGGTATGCGACGTAATCGGCACAGGAACTTAACCATCCCATTGTTCCTGTTACGACGGCAAGCCAAGGACATCCTGTCCGGAAAGTGGCGTGTCGAACCGCTACAGCCATCGCCGGTGTTCGCAACCTTTCCCGAGTATGAGACATGGAGAATCTGTGAAGCTCGACTTCGCGCGCTGAACGCCATCAACAGGCAAGGCCTGGTAGTGTACAGTCTGGTAAAGCGAGGAACCCCTCAGCAACAAGCTGATAATGAAAGCTTTGGCAAGCAGATGGGCTCACGTATGGCCGCACTGAGTCATGGTCCGCTGCATATTGGTCATCCTGTTGCGCTCGAGGATTTAGCCCGGTTTGACCAAGTATTTATCGTCCAGTACCCAAGCGCAGAATATTACGCAGATCTCCTTGCCAGCCAGTTTTTTCTTGGTGTTACGGGCACCACACTGGTGGCGGACACTCTCGCGGTATTCACCATACCGATTACAGATCGCCTGTAATGGTGGCCTGCACTCAGGCGACATCAGCACCTAGCGATGCGGGCGCTGCCCGATAATGGATGCCCGTTCCATGATACGCACCTGGGGCCAGTAATCGCTTGACGCGTAATGCTGTACCGCCCGGTTATCCCAGAACGCCACCGAATCCGGCTCCCAATGGAAACGGCATTGGTACTCCGGGTAATCAGCCTGTCGGCAAAGTAGATCGATGAGCTCACGGCTCTCGTGGTTGCCGAGGCCGACCACATGGGACGCGAAGCCGCGATTGACGTACAGGTGCCGCCGGCCGGTGACATCGTGGGTGCACACGATCGGGTGTGTCGGTGGCGGATAGGCCTGCAACATACTCGCCTTCTGCTCCTCGGTCAGGAAGGAGCCAAAAGTGTGCATAAACGTGTGTTCAACGTCGAGTGACTCAATTCTTTCCTTTACGTCATCCGGCAAGCCGTCATAGGCAGCGTACATGTCAGCAAACAAAGTGTCGCCACCCACATCGGGGACCTTGATGGCGTGCAGGAGGGCCCCCATCGAGGGGCACTCACGCCAGGTCACGTCGGCGTGCCAGGCGTTCTCGTAGCCTGCCGTTTCCGCTGACTTCTCGAATCGCACCAATTCAGGGAGTTCGGTGTTGGAGCCAAGGAAGGGGTGCAATTCGAGTTCGCCAAAGCGGCGCGCAAACGCGATATGCTGGGCCGGACTGATCGGCTGGTTGCGGAAGAAGATGACCTTGTAGGCGGCCAGGGCAGCGGCTATCTCGGCAATTACCGCGTCAGACAGCTCGGTGGTGAGGTCGGGGCCGTGCAGGATCGCGCCGATGGTCGCGCCTGACCGGGTCACATCGAAGTGCTCCCAGGTCATGGCATCGAGGCGCTCCCGCTCCTCGGCCAGGTGGGTGGTTGGGCCGACCTGGATTGGAAACCCGGGCATAGTGAAGCGCTGGGCCTGCAGTCCGCGCCCTGCAGTGCCCACGGTAGATCCCGTCGCATCTTTCGTAATTGCCGTATTCATTAAGGTCGCTCCGTCTTGTCCAGTTGTCGATCACCAGCGTTCAAACTCCTCGCTGACCTACCAGTCCTTATTGTCCGGCAGTAGCCCGGACAGCTCGGCGTCCGTTAAATTGCGCCACACGCCGGGCTTTAGTGAACCCAATTTAATGTTCATGATACGCGTGCGGCGCAGCTCCACCACCTTATACCCTAGCGCTTCACACATCAGGCGAATCTGCCGGTTCAAACCCTGGGTCAGCACAATCCGAAACCCGTACTTTGCCAGCCGGGACACCTTGCACGGCAGGGTCACCTGGTGATGTATGCGCACGCCGCGCGCCATAGCCCGCAAGAAGACATCATTCACGGCTTTGTTCACGCCCACCAGATACTCCTTTTCGTGCTTGTTCTCAGAGCGCAGGATCTGGTTGACGATATCGCCATTGCTGGTCAGCAGAATCAAGCCCTCGGAATTTTTGTCCAGGCGCCCGATCGGAAATATGCGCTCCCTGTGATCGACAAAATTCACTATGTTGCCGTCCACCGTCTCGTCCGTGGTGCAGGTAATGCCAACCGGCTTATTCAGCGCTATATAAACATGTTTGCGTTTGTTCTTCGCCGTGGGCTTTTGCCTGACGACATTACCATCCACCAGCACCGTCATGCCTTCCAGCCATTTCGCGCCGGTGACTGCGATTTCACCATTAAGCATAACGCGCTGCTGGCTGATCAATTCATCAGCCTCGCGCCGCGAGCAAAAACCGGATTCACTGAGGTACTTGTTCAATCGCATCCGATGCCTATCCGGTTCAGCCTGAAATTGCGGCCCTTGAAGTGTAGGAAATACCGTGGGACCAGTTTATAGAAGGTCCTGCGCATTCTCACCTGGTTTTCTTCGGATATTCTGCGAACTCCCATATTATCCATGCGCAGATACTGTGACTACCGCCCGCGCTGCAGCAGGCGATATTGCTTTGTTGGGCACTTTATTGGCATTATAAATGTCAATATATTACGGTCGCTCTTTTAGTTCTCGGCTATCCGGCGACACCACTGACACAGCGACAACGACATAGGGCAATTTTAATGACAACAAGCACTGTATGGGCTCTCGCCGCTATCACTTATGCGCTGTTCTGGTGCTGGTATGTGGGTTTCAGGCGAAAAATCACTCCCTTGAAGTTGAGGATACGATGCGCCTGCTTGATACCCATGAGTTCGGTACCGCGCAGCAGCGCGAGCATCTGCGCCATTTCCTGGCCAATGACGACGGCAAGGATTTCGTCATGGTCAATCTGCTGCATCTGAAAGCGCCGCTGGCGAGAATCGCGAAAAAAGCTCGAGGCCTACCAGAAGATTTTCCTGGGTGCACTGCTACTTAAAGCCGGCCACCCGGTGATGATGGCGCGAGCGGCAGCAGGCAACATTGAAAATGTCGCCTGTGACCACGCGGATGACTGGACGGCGGCAGGAATGGTGCGCTACCGCAGCCGACGGGATTTCATGGAGATGTTGCCGGCCACCGTGGGCAGTCAGCACCACGGCTTGAAGCTGGCCGCGCTGGAGAAGACCTTCGCCTTTCCGGCCTCGCACTGGTTCATGTTCGGTGGGCCACGGATTGTGGTTGCACTGGTAATCGCGCTACTTGCCGCTGGCCTCCAATTGGCACTGGCGTAGGAAAGAAGGGGCCAGTGCGCCAGTCATCCCCGGTTCTGGCGTGGAGAACAGTTACATTCACTGGAAGATAACGCAGGAATACTTATGAGCCAGCGCAAGATACTATGGCTAGTGCCCACGCTGCTCTACGCAGTATTCGTAGCCTGGTATACGGATTTCGGCGGCCCTCTGCAGCCAGGGGAGATCGCGCATTTCATGACCAAAATGCAGGCGCGAGGCTTACAGCCTCACGGCCTGAAAGTGATAGAGAAGTTTATGCGCGAGGACTCCGGGCGACAGTTTCTGATGGTCAATATCATTGACTACAATGACAATCCGCCCGATGTGCCCGGTGCGCAGCCGGGCGAAACCGCGACGCAACTTATGAACCGGTATATGGCTTACATGTGGACCGAGCTGCTTACGCGTGCCTGCCACCCCACTGTAATGGGTAACGCCATCGCGCCAGCGCTGGATGTGGTGGGCATCGAGAATGCGCGGATCTGGGATGCCGGGGCACTGATGCGCTATCGCAGCCGGCGCAGTATGATGGAGATCATCGCCAACGTGGCGCAGGAAGAAAGTCATCGCTTTAAACTGGCAGCGATGGACAAGACGATCGCCTTCCCGATTGAAACCCGGATATACCTTGGCGACGCACGCCTGTTGCTCGGCCTGATGCTGTTGTCACTGACAGCCCTGCTCGATGGCTTCCTGCTGTCACGCAAAACCTTACGCCTATGATCCAGGAGAGGCCTATATGCTGATAAAGGACAAAGTTATCGTGGTCACCGGCGCCGGCGGTGGGATCGGTAAAGCGCTGGTGAAAAAGTTTTGCGCAGCGGGTGCGCGGGCTGTGGTTGCAGTCGATATCAATGCCGCAACGGCCAGTGCAACGGCAGAGGAATTTGGCTGCGTGGCGATGTCCGCTGATGTCACCAAAGAAGACGATGTCATACGCATCATCGAGGACACTGAAAAAGACATCGGTCCCATCGACCTGTATTGCAACAATGCCGGAGTGGCTGCCGGAGCCAGTGAACAGTCACCCAATACTGAATGGCAGTTTATCTGGGAAGTGAATGTCATGTCGCATGTGTATTCTGCGCGGCACCTGGTGCCGCGCATGATCCAGCGCGGTGGTGGTTACTTTCTCAATACCGCCTCTGCGGCGGGTCTGCTCAACCAGATTGGTGGCGCCGCCTACGGTACCACCAAACATGCGGCGGTGGGCTTCGCCGAATGGCTGGCACTGACCTATCGCCACCAGGGTATCAAGGTGTCGATGCTGTGCCCGCAGGCGGTGCGCACTGCGATGACAGCCAATGCTGATGACCAGGGTACCATGGCTGCCAGCGGCGACGGCATGATGGAGCCCGACCAGCTGGCCGACATCGTGGTGGAACACCTGGCCCGTGATGCCTTCCTGATCCTGACCCACGAGGAAGTGAAGGTCTACATGCAACGCAAGTCCTCGGACTACGATCGCTGGATCGGCGGCATGAACCGCCTGCTGCAGAAGTTGTCCGGCGCCGCATAACAGCCGTGGATAAAGCACTGTTGCCGTTGCAGGTGTACGGCTCCAACATATCCTACTTCACGGGCAAGATGGAGATGTACCTGCGTGCCAAGGGTATTCCCTATGAGTTCATTACGCTGAATGCGCACCGGCACATGCCCGTGTTGCAAAAGAAAACGGGGGCCACACAGATCCCTGCCATCGTGCTGGCGGACGGGCGCTGGATGACCGACACCACGCCGATGATTGCCTGGCTGGAGCAACAACTGCCCTCCCCGCCACTGCTGCCCACGGAGCCGCAGCAGCGCTTCTTCAGCCTGTTATTGGAAGACTATGCTGACGAATGGCTGTGGCGGCCGGCCATGCATTTTCGCTGGTACGGCGATGAAGGCGCCATGCACCTCAGTCGACATATCGCCGACGAGATCCTGCACGATGTACCCCTGCCCGCATGGCTGCGGCGCCTCTACTTTCGCCGCCGCCAGCGTGGTGGTTACACCGCCGGGGACGGCATTAACGCGGGCAACCGCCTGCAGGTGGAAGCGATCTACCATAACAACCTGGCCTGGCTGTCGGCCATCCTGCGCCAGCGCCCTTACCTGCTGGGTAACAGCCCGAGCCTGGCGGACATCGCCTTTATGGGCCCCATGTTCCGCCACTTTTCGCAGGATCCCGAGCCCGCAGAAATCATGCGCCAACAGGCCCCGGCCGTGTGGGAATGGGTCGCCCGATTGTGGAACTGTGGCCCACTAACGGCAGCTGGCGACTGGCTGGCCGGTGTACCACAGGACTGGTCGCCGTGGCTGGATGACATCGGCCGCAATTACCTGCCCTACCTGTGTGACAATGCCGAGGCGGTGCGGGCCGGAAAAAAACGCTTTACCACGACTGTCGGCGGAGTAACCTACACCAGGGCCAGGGTATCGCCCTACCGTGTATGGTGCCTGGAGCAATTGCGCGCACACTTTCTGGCACTGCCAGCCGCCAGCGCAGAGCGAGTGAGCAACGCCTGCAGCAACACGGCTGCTGGGAGCCGCTGTGGCGACTGCGTCCACTGGTGAGTGGCGTCAATAGCACCTCTACACCGCCTTTTGGTACCAACGCCAAAATGCTATAAACTTTTTTCACCAGGGAGAAGCCACATGAAAAAATCCGTCATAGCGCTTGCAACAGTATTGGTGGTGGGCGCGATCGCCTATCACGAGCGGGCGGCCATCGCCATGCGCGTCATGGCCAGGGGCGCGGAGTCGGCCATGACCAGCGACACTACCGCAGGCTTCGAAGATGGCCTGCATGTGGCCCTGTGCGGTGCCGGCGGCCCGCTGCCTGATCCCAAACGCTCCGGCCCCTGTGTTGCCGTGGTCGCCGGGAAACAATTGTTCGTGGTCGACGCTGGCACCAACGGCCTGCGCAACCTGCTGCGTATGCGTTACCCGGTCGGCAAAATCCAGGCCGTGTTGCTGACCCATTTTCACTCAGACCACATGGACGGGTTGGGCGAAATGGCCACGCTGCGCTGGGTCAGCGGCAACAACAGCCAACCGCTGCCAGTGATCGGCCCCGAGGGCGTGCAACAGATCGTCGACGGATTCAATATCGCGTACAAGCAGGATTCGGTGGGGCGCAATGCGCACCACGGAGACAAGGTAGCTCCGCTTTCCGGCTTCGGCATGATAGCTCGCCCTTTTCAGGTACCTGCCGCGGGTCAACTGGAAACGGTGTATGCCGAAGGGGATGTAAAAATTCAGGCACTGCTGGTTGACCATGGTCCGGTCAAACCGGCGGTCGGCTACCTGTTCACCTATAAGGATCGCTCGCTGCTGGTGAGCGGCGACACGTCCAAATCTGCCAACGTGCAACATTTTGCGCAGGGTGTTGATTTGCTCGTACACGAGGCACTGGCACGCAATATCGTGGGCCTGATGCACAACGCCGCTACCCATGCAGGCGCGGAGAGTCTGGCGAAGATCACAGCAGATATCCAGAACTACCATGCCACTCCGGTGGAGGCCGCGGAGATTGCCCGTGATGCCGGCGTGGGACACCTGCTCTACTACCACATCGTGCCGCCGCTGATCTTTCCGGGGATGGAAGCTGCGTGGCTGGACGGAGTGGATGAGGTCTTCTCCAACTATACGCTAGGACAGGACGGCACGTCCTTTTCCATGCCAGCTGGCTCCAAAGACATCAAACTTACCCACAAGGGTATGTAACTACCGCAGCAGGGGCGTTCTACTCAACGACCCCTGCTGCATCGCTAGCCATGACCCCGCGAATTGCGGCGAACAGTTCATCTACCGGGCTAAGCTTCTGCAGATAGCAGGTGGCGCCAGCTGCTTTCATCTGCGGCTCCATGTCCTCCCTGGCATGCATCGAGAGACCAATGACCTTAACCTCCGGGAATTCCTTCACTATGTGGCGGGTTGCCTCTATCCCACTGAGTTTCGGCATGGTCGAGTCCATCAATACCACGTCAGGTCGCAACAGTCGTGTTTTTTCCACGGCATCCAGTCCATCTGTCGCGGTGCCGACGACATAAAACTCGTCCGCAAGACCCAGAATCTCTACCAGGGCGCCACGCGCCAGGGCGTGATCATCAGCAACCAAAATTCGAACAGCACGGCGAGGTGCTTGCTGCTTGGCGGTAATTTCGGGTGTGATCCCAGCCGCTGCAGCCAAGATTACTGGCTGTGGACTATCCGCGCTGCGTACAGGGATCGAGAGTGCACATACTGTGCCGTGCTCTGGCCGACTGGATATATCCAGTCGGCCATCAAGTCCGGTCAGCTGCTCCTGGATACTGAACAGTCCATAGGACCGCGGTGTTTGCAGGACCTCGGTTACATTAAACCCCACACCCTCATCGGAAACAGTCACGCGCAGCCCCTGGTCGAAGGCAACGATGTTCACGCTGGCCCGCTTTACGCCCGCATGCTTGATCACATTGAATAATAACTCGCGAACCGAGCGAAACAGCAGACCGCTCACATCAGCGGGTAAAGGTGTCACCGGCAGAGCGCCAATAACGGCAACTTCAAGTTGATGATGCTCCTCCATCCACCGCGCCAACCACTCCATGGCGCTCACAAACCCCGCTCCATAGAGAATCGGAGGAGCCAGTTCCATGGTGAGTGAACGTGTAACTTCCAGGGCTTGGTCAAGAATCTCCACGAGCTGGGCGCCAGCAGCGTTTACATCTGAGCCATACAAATGGCTTACCAGTATCTCCGCCTTGAATTTCGCCGCCACGAGCAACTGCTGGTGATTGTCATGTAACAAGCGGGCAATGCGCCTGCGCTCTTCTTCCTCGGCCTTGGTAAGCTTGCTGGCCAGCGCCCGAAACTGGGCGTTTCGTTGCAGTAGTTCGGCGCAGGCTTTTTCAAGCTCCTCTGTTCGTTGTATGACCCGTTCTTCGAGAGTCCTGTTAAGATCGAGCAGCGCCGTCTCCATCTCCTTCCGCCGGGTGATATCGCGGGCGATTGCCTGCTCAAAAACCTGATCGCCCATTACGAACGAATTCAGGTTAATTTCAGCAATCACAAGGCTGCCATCTTTGCGCCTGCCTTGCCATTCATAGATCTGGGGAAAGCCTGCACGGGCCGCTCTTACCTTTTCGGCAAAGAATTCGGACGACGCCTGCCCATTCGGTTGCGTCTGCGGGAAGAATTCAGCGACCGGAACGGAGGTTATTTCCTCCGGCGTAAACCCATACATCTCACAGACGCGCTTGTTCAAATCGACGGTTTGGCCATCTTGCAATATTGATATTGCGTCACCGGCATGGTCAAAGAGCGCCCGGAAGCGCACGTCGCTATCCCTGACTGCGGCTTCCATCCTCTTGCGCTGGGTGATGTCACGAATCATTGACTGGGTATAGCGCTTCCCGTCCATGTCATACAGAGTCAGAGTGACTTCGGTTTCAACAGGTGTACCATCAAGCTTATTGCCAAGCCATTCGAATGATTGCGGATCTCCGATCCCCAATGCCTCTATCCGCTCGCGATAGAACTCGTTCGAAGCCTGTCCGTTCGGTTGCACCGGCGGCGATAAAGAATAGTTAGTGAGGCGCATTAGCTGCTCGCGCGAAATGCCATAGATTTCCAGTACCCGTTCGTTACAATCAACGACTTGCTCGTCCTGCATTATCAATATGCCATCGCCGGCATTCTCGAAAAGACTTCGGTATTGCCGCTCGCGAAGAGTTAGCGCATGCTGAATCTGCGTACGCTGGGTGACGTCACGAATAATGGCTTGAATATAGGTTAATTCGTCAAGCACAAATGTACTCAAACTCACTTCTGCCTCGAACGGCGTGCCATCGAGTTTCACATGATGCCATGCAAAGAATTGCGGCTTTCCTTCGCGCGCGCCCTTCAGTTTCTCGATAGAGAACGTACGTGAATCCCGCCCATCCGGCTGGGTGGGTGGAAAAAACTCAAATGTAGAGCGAGACGCAAGCTCATGCGATCGACGTCACGCCAAACACTTCGAGAGCCTTTTCATTACAATCAACAATTTTTTCACCCAGCAGTATCACGATGGCATCAGCGGCACTCTCAAAGAGTCTGCGATATCGCTCCTCGCTCTGCTGCAAAGCCGACTGCATCTCTACACGGCGCGAGATGTCTTTCACCGTGGCAGCATAAAAAGCGATCGCACCATTGCTATCCCTGATAGCAAAAGGACTAACAAGTACCGGAAAACGCTCGCCGTCCTTGCGCATGAAAATCAATTCCACGTCGGCGAACTCACCCCGCAGGGTTTTGGAAAAAGCGGTCTGGATATGCTCGCGCTCCTCGGGCGGCCAGTAACGATGTTCAGGGCCGGAGCCGACGAGCTCCTCTGCAGAAAACCCCGTCATCCGACAGAAGGCGGGATTGACATCCACATGCAGGCCGTTTGCGTCCACGACGGAAAACCCTTCTTGGACGTGCTGGAAGGCCAGTTGTCTCAAATCACTAGTATGGTTAGCTTGCGCCCCGGCAAGCTTGTACGCCGGGATAAGGCTAGGGGAAAAACCCGGCAAACTGACCGGCCTTTCTCTATCGTTACTCATGCAGATGCTCCATCAAGGCGACAAAGACGACCGCTGCGAGACGTTTGTCATAGAGCATTGTATACGCAATTGCTTAAATTTTAAGCGCTATTTTCGAAGACTACCCGATAATGCTGCACATCGGGAAACGGGTCGTAGAAGTGATGCAGCAGCGCTCGCCACTCCTGGTACTGCGCAGATGTCCTGAAGCCTACCGTATGGTCCTCCAGTGTTGCCCAGTTAACCAGCAGCAGATAACGCGCAGGTTGCTCGAGGCAGCTCTGCAACTGGTGTGAGACATAACCGGGCATACTGGCAATGATGGCCTGCGCCCTGCCAAAGGCGACCTCGAATTCCCGCTCCTGGCCAGGTTTTACATTAAGAATGGCGACCTCAAGAATCATGCCGCAGACGCATTCACCAAGCAGTGAAGAGCTGTTGATGATAGTCCGCGTCGCCAAACAGAGTGTTGATAGTCATCAGCCGCTTCACGTAGGACCCGACCGGTAGCTCATCGGTCATGCCCATGCCGCCGTGCAACTGGATGGACTCGCCGCCGATCAAACGTCCCGCGCGTCCGGTCATCACCTTCAGGGCGAGCAGGCTGCGCCGTGCATCGGTACTGCCCTCTTGCGCTGCGCATACCGCGCGATACAGCAACGACCTGACGTTCTCGCAGGCGCCGAACATATCCACCATGCGGTGTTGCAGTGCCTGGAAGGTCCCGATAGCCACGCCAAACTGTTCGCGCGTCTTGCAGTAGTCCAGCGTGCGGGCATTAAGGGCTTCCATCGCACCGAGGCCATTGGCGCAGACTGCCAGCCGGGCTGCGTCCACCACCTGCTCCATGAGCGCATAGCCCGCACCGACTGTACCGACGACAGCTTCCGCTTTGACATCCTTGAAGGTGATATTGGCAGCTTCCTGGCCGTCAGTCATGCGGTACACCGTGCGGTGTATACCGGGGCTGCCCGTATCGACCAGCAACAGGGTAATACCGGCTGCGTCCGCCTGTTGCCCGGAACTGCGCGCCGCCACAATCAATTTCTGCGCTGCACCACCATTCAATACCACCGTCTTCTCACCGTTCAGAATCCACGTTTCGCCCTGCTGGTGAGCGCGCGTGACGATATCCGTCATTTCGTAGCGGCTCTGCCGCTCCAGATAAGCGAAAGCGCCGTGTAATTCACCCGCTATGATGCGGGGCACATAGTCTTGTTGTACGGCAGCGCTGGCGCCGGCCTGTAACAGACCGCCAAACAATAGCACCGTGGCCAGATAGGGTTCGGCCACCAGGCCGCGGCCGAACTCCTGCATGATAACCATGTTGTCAACCGGTCCGCCGCCAAAACCGCCCTGCTCCTCGCTAAAGGGAATCGACAGCCAGCCGAGTTCCGCGAACTGCTGCCAGTGCTCCGCGCTAAAGCCATGTTCCATGGCGACAACAGCATTGCGCTGGTCATAGGCGTAATTCTCGGCCACGAAACGCGCGATGCTGCCCTGTATCTGGCCCTGCTCTTCACTCAAGTTAAAATTCATGGTCTTTCCCCTACAGGCCAAGCACGTATTTGGCGGTGATGTTTTTCTGTACTTCGTTCGACCCGCCATAGATGGTGGACGCACGACCGCGGAAGTACATTTTCTGCGCGTAGTCGGCAAAGTCGTGGCCCAACTGGCTGGCGCTCAGTTCACCCTGCACGGTGCCACTGTAATAACCGGCCACGTCCATACGCAACTCCTGGATCGCCTGCTGGATTTCTGATCCCTGCAGCTTCAGCAACGAGGACTCCGGCCCCGGTGCCTTGCCCTCCGCTATCGAGGCCAGGGCGCGTAGTTCAGTGAACTCCAGTGCCATCAGCTCGATTTCGACATTCGCCATGCGCCCCGCAAACAGCGGGTCATCCAGCAGGGACCTGCCGCCGTTAACTTCTCGGCGGGCCTGTTCGCGCACTTCGTTAAACGCCCGTTTTGAATCTGCCACCTCGGCGATACCCAGGCGCTCGTGCACCAGCAACGATTTGGCATAGGTCCAGCCCTTGCCTTCCTCCCCGATACGGTTTTCGATGGGCACCCGCACATTGTCAAAGAAGACTTCGTTCACATGGCGGAACCCGTCAATCGTGTTGATCGGACGCACAGTGATGCCAGGTGTTGCCATGTCGATCAGCAGGAAGCTGATACCGTTCTGCTTGCGCCCGGAGTTATCAGTACGCACCAGGCAGAATATCCAGTTGGCGTATTGGGCATAGGTGGTCCAGATCTTGCTGCCATTGATAACGTATTCATCGCCCTCGCGGTCCGCGCGAGTTTTTAGGGCCGCAAGGTCCGAACCCGCGCCCGGCTCGGAATAACCCTGGCACCACCAGTCCTCACTTTTGAGGATGCGCGGCAGGAATTTGGCCTTTTGCTCGTCGCTGCCATAGCCGATAATAACGGAAGCCACCATCTTGACGCCGAACGCGACCGCCTCCGGTGCGCCGACCACGGAACGTTCAGCGTTATAGATAAACATCTGCGTCACACTCCAGTCGGTGCCACCATATTCCACCGGCCAGTGCGGGGCCATCCAACCCTTGCGATAGAGGCGTTTTTGCCATTCCTCAACACCTTCCTTCATGGTCGCGGTGTTATTGCATTTTGCCGCCAGGTCCTTGTCCCAGGCCTCGTTCAGGAACTGTCGCACTTCCGCCTGGAAGGCCAGGTCTGCTGCGCTCAAGCGTGTATCCATTACCTCTCTCCTCGTTGTAAAAATTGCGGCCTCAACTGCGGCCGGTGACATCCAGTATGGCCTGTACGCATTGTTGCGGTTGTTCCTGTTGTACGAAATGGCCAGCGTTCTGGATGGTTCGGTGCGCTATATCGCGCGCGCCCGGTACTTCCTGCTGGAACTTGGCCTCACCGCCGGCAGTCACCGGATCCTTATCGGAAAAGGCGGTCATGAAGGGCTTGTCGAACTGGCGCAGTATCGCCCAGGCGGCCTTGTTCTCCGCCACTTCCGGCTCGTCATGGAACAGAGGGACCAGAGAGGGAAACTGACGCGCCGCGGCCATAAAACTCTGGTCCGGAAATGGCGCGTTGTAGGCGGCGACCTCCGCAGGCGATAGTGCCATAGTGGATGATGCCTGCATCACATTGCCAATCTCCAGATCCGGACTCTGCGCACAAAACTTGCGCCAGTACAGGAAGCCGGGTATGCCCGAGGTGTCGCGGAACCGCGCGCCCAGTTCCTCAGCCCTGACCACTGGCAGCGTCTTGTAGGCTTCGCGCAGGGGTTCGGTATACGCGCGGGGCACCATCCCGGTGGGCAAGCCCCCGTTGCTCAGCACCACGTGCGCAAAGCGCTGCGGGAAGGCTGTCAACAGACGCAGGCCAATCAGGCTGCCCCAGTCCTGGCAAAAGAGCGTGATATCGGACAGCGCCAGAGCGGACAACCATTCACTCATCCAGGCAATATGGCGCGCGTAGGTGTAGTCCTGGGTGCGCGTGGGCTTGTCAGATCGCCCGAAGCCAATCAGGTCTGGCGCGACCACGCGAAAACCCGCCTCGACCAGCGGTGGAATCATGAAACGGTAGAGATACGACCATGAGGGCTGCCCGTGCAGCAGTAACGCCACCGGGCCATTGGCTGGGCCTTCATCGAGATAATGCACGCGCAGTTCCCCGCCCTCACCATCAGCTATCTGTAAGTAATGTGGGGTAAATGGGTAATCGGCCAGAGCGGCAAAGCGCTCATCAGGCGTACGTTGGAACTCCATACAATCACCCTGCGGCATGTTTCCGTTAATATGGCAGTTAGTGTGCCATTTTAATTTGGCGCGGGGAAGAACAAATTCTGCGGGGCGTCAGGCTCGTCCCGCATGGTCCCCGATCAGGGTCACAAAATGCGCCAACAGAGGCTGGGGCAAATCGTGGCCCATGCCATCAATCAACTCGAGTTTGGCGCCGCGCACGAGGTGGGCTGTATCAATACCGCCAGCGACGGGCACGAGGGGATCGGCCTTGCCGTGTATCACCAGTGTCGGTGCTGTGATCTTCTTAAGGACTGCCACACGATCGCCACTGGCCATGATCGCCGCCATGTGACGCGTGTAGCCCGCCGGATAGAAGGAACGTTGAAGGCTTAGCGAAATTTTCTCACGCAAGGCAGCGTCAGTGGGCTGGTAGGCAGGGCTGCCGATCAAGCGCCAGGTGCGCATGGCGTGATCCAGTACAGCGGCGGGATCTGCACTGGCGGGGCGGCGCAACATATGCAGCGCGACTTTCCGCTCAACGCCGGGCAGGGTTTTGCGGCCGCTGGTCGACATAATCGAGGTCAGGGACAGCACCCGGAAGGGAAAGTGCCCGGCCATCAATTGCGCAATCATACCCCCCATTGACGCTCCCACAATGTGGGCCGCGCCAATATCGAGGGCATCCAGCAAGCCGATGGCGTCCTGCGCCATGGTGTCCAGCCGGTAGGGCACCTTGAACGGCAGATTGAGGCGCGACCGGACCGCCATCTTGAGCACGTTCGGTACCCGTGCGCCGTCCATTTTTTGTGACAAGCCAATATCGCGATTATCAAAACGTATGACGCGGTAGCCGCGCTCAGCCAGGCCGGTGCAAAACGGCTCAGGCCAGGCGATCATCTGGGTGCCCAAACCCATAATTAGCAGTATTACCGGACTCTGGCGGTCTCCGAACTCATCGTAAGCCAGGTCAATACCATTGGCTCGAACGTACTTCTCGGTCATGGTTGCCTGCTCAGGCGAAGCTTCTGAGGCGCTTGTTAATAATACTGTCGGCCTCAGCCATGATGTTGTCGATGAGCTCCTGCACCGTGGGGATGTCGTGAATCAGACCGGCCACCATACCGCAGGACCAGGCCCCTGCATCCATGTCGCCCTTTTGCATGATTCGAGGATACACGCCGGCCACCTCTTCGATAATGTCCTCAAACTTCAGCGCAGCGCCCAACGCCTTTTCCTTTAGCAGCAGACGCTCCACCGCCGGATTGGTCAGCACGCGTTCCGTGTTGCGCAGCGGACGCATGACCAGCCGGGTATCCAGTTCGCTGGCGGCTACAATGGCCTGCTTCACATTGTCATGCACCGGCGCTTCGCGTGTGGCAATAAACCGTGTTCCCATATTGATGCCGTCTGCACCGAGTGCAAGCGCCGCAACGAGGCTGCGCCCATCAGCCATGCCGCCAGAGGCGACAAACGGTATGGACAACTCGTCGGCAGCCCGCGGCAGCAAGATAAAGTTGGGGATATCGTCCTCGCCGGGGTGGCCGCCGCATTCGAAACCATCGACCGACACCGCATCGCAGCCGATGGACTGGGCTTTCAACGCATGCCTGACAGCAGTACATTTGTGTATCACCTTGATGCCCGCGTCCTTCAGCATGGGCAGCCACTGCGCCGGGTTGTTGCCGGCGGTTTCGACTACCGTGATACCGGCGTCTATGATTACCTGAAACAGGCCGGGATAATCCGGGGGAGTGAGTGTGGGCAAGAAAGTAATATTCACGCCGATGGGCTTGTCGGTCATGCCCTGGCAACGCGCGATCTCTTTGGCCAGCTTTTCCGGCGTGCCCTGGGTCAGGCCGGTGATAATGCCCAGACCGCCGGCGTTGGATACCGCGGCAGCCAGCTCAGCGAGTCCGACAAAATGCATACCACCCTGGATGATGGGGTGTTGTATGCCGAGTAATTCTGTAATGCGAGTTTTCATAAGCGTCCTGTGTATTAATGGGAATGATCTATAGTAAAATGACATTGTATATGTCGATAAATGGTTTACCAAGCGCTCGCTCAAGTCATTTCAATAAAACTCGATTACGTTATGCAACAGACAAGTGACTTAGACACAGCAGAACAGCGTCGCGGCAGTAATCAACCGTTGCTTGTCTCATACGCCGATGAAAACCCGCAAACCTTGCGCGAACGCTTTGCGCAGTGGGGGTATCTGTACATCAAGCAGTATGTCCCGGTGGCGGACTGTGAAAACTTATTGGACGCGCTGCTGCACGCGGCCGCTGGGCACATCTGCCGCGACGGGACGAATGCGCCGCGACTGCAGGGCAAGCCTTTTTTTGAGACTGACCCTGCCTGGGACGAGATTTATCCGAAAATCCAATCAATGGAAGCGTTCCACAGTTTCTTTCACCAGAGCCATATCCTGCAGCTCATGGAGACCGTTACCGGTAAGACACCTTTTGTCTACCCCATGAAGATGGCGCGTATCTCTACCCCAGGCAAAATCGGTTTTGAAACTCCACCGCACCAGGACGCTCACTCCCACCATGCGGGACCCACTATGGCAGGGTTCTGGGTTGCACTGCACGACATCAGCGAGGCCATGGGGCGGGTCAAGGTGTTACCCGGATCTCACACGCGCGGGGTAAGACCGGTCTTTCGCACCCAGGGCGTCGGTGGCGTGCAATGCGAGATCTACGAGGACGAAGCCACCTGGCATGTCTCGGACTTTGATGCCGGCGATGTCCTGATCTTCCATTCCTGTGCGGTGCACAAGGCTGAGCCCAATGTCACCGCCAACACGGTACGCATGAGTATCGATACCCGCTTCTGTGATTACGGTGCGCCGGTGTTTTCCACCAATCTGGAACCGCATCACGGCTGGCGCATCGAGGGGCTGAACTGGTCATCTATTTACAGCCGCTGGAAGGACACGCAATACCAGTATTACTGGCGCGACTATCCCAATCTGTTTTGAAGCACGCTAGCTGCGCGCGGCCAGTTGCCGCTGTATCTCTCGAGAGAACAACCACAGTCTGTCCTGGCCCCACAGGGCCAGTATTTCCGTGCCGCTCTCATCCAGCAGGCGAAAACTGGGAACACCCCACAGGCCCGAGCCGTACATCGCCATGCGATTACTTTCCAGCAGTGCCTCCCAGCCAGGCTGGCCCACTATCTGTTGTGCTGTCCGCCAGTCGAGTCCGGCCTTCTCTACCACTTTTTTGAGGCCCCTGTCGTTGTTCAGGTTGACACCTTCAGCGAAGGCACAGGAAAGGAAGGCACTAATCAGCTCGACGCCTTTGCCCTGCTCGCAGGCCCACGGAAAGAGGGAGTATCCGCGGCGGGCAGGATCGCCGATGGGGTCGTAGAAGTTGCCAAAGGGCACCCCGGCCGCGCGTGCTTCCCGGGCGGTGTCCCAAAAGATGTACATGCCCTTCTGGCGCGTCGCGGGCACGCCGCGCATCACCATGGGCAATACGGGCCGCACGACCAGTTTTACGCCGGTGTCGTGGGCCAGTTTGACGGCACGATCAAAGCTGATCGCCGTGTAGGGACTGCGCAGTGACGGGTACACTTCCAGCGTCAGCCTGCCTGTGTCTTTAAGTGGCCCTGTTTCAATCGGGGGGCGCGGTACCAGCATGGGAGAACCCGGCTGTCGGTCGATCCCGAGATCGGCAAAGCGTTGTTCCAGGTGATACAGCCGATCCACTCCCCAGTACCACTCTCCTCCGTAGTAGAACATGGCGCCGGAGTAGTGCTTGAGTTCCTCGCGCCTGGCAGTGCCTGCTGCAATACGTTCGCTAATGACATCATCCGCTGCGCAACCATATCTCTCTGCCAGGCTGTTCAACGTTTGCTCGTCGTCGGCCCACAGTGCGCGACCCACTTCTGCGGCGCGGTCAATGAACCGATGAGAATCCTGGGCAGCCAGGATAGCCGACGCACGTTGCACCAGCTCAGGGCGCAACGGTGCATCATGCCGGGAAAATTCCAGCCCGTACTCGGGCGCTACGCGCCAGGAGTCGTACCGGGACAGCTGCAGCAACAGCTCGGGTTCAGCGGCATTTTTACCCAACGGTCCGGTGACCAGGTGGCAGATGATTTTCACATCGTAGCGCGCGGCCAGCGACTGCAGTACCTGTGCCGCGAGTTGACTGTAGCCGTCTTCCACCTGGTGGAAGTACTCCACGATATGCGGCTTGCCCGCCTTACTCCGCTCTTTCTCAGTCCGGGCGCGCTGCTTTGCCAGTCGCCGTGGCTGGCATAACGCTGTCATCAATTTTGAGGTGGCCCAGCGCAGGGAGGCGTTGGGGTCCATGGTGGCCGCGCCGCCCTGCTCCTGAAACTGTTCTGCCATCTGGACTGGCTCCCAAACGGATTATGAATGACTGCTGCTTACTGCGTAGCAGCGATTCGCTTGCGCGCCATCAGGAACAGCCGGCACATCACCAATTCAAGGATGATCATCTCGGGCGCAAACGCGGCGCCGTGTACCAAAGCAGCCACAATCCGCAAGACAGCTGCTGCACCCACCAAAGCCGCCGGGGTATACAGCAGAACGGCGTTGCCGGTGTAAAGGCCCAGCAGGGCAAATCCGCCCGCGACCAAAAAGAAGGCGCCAAGATCGCCGATCTGGCTACTTGCCGCCAGCCCCGTCAGTACCTCCATACCAATAAGCGGGGCAGCCACTGCTGGCGCAACCAGCCAACATACGCCGATACCAAACAGCATGAGGCCGAGCAAGCCGGCAGTAGTTTTAATCAATTTATCCAGCATGAGTTATCTCCTAGCGCTGTACAATTTTTGCGGCTTGTTCCTTGAATTTTTTGCTCGCGGCTTCATCGTCCAGAATATTATCGATCTTGACCGGCACCTCGATACCCTTGCGCAGCCCCGGTTTTTCCTTCATCACTGACAGCCAGCGATCGAGATTGTCCAGACCATCGCGGGACACACCGGACCACTTGTAGGTCCTGACCCAGCACCAGTTGGCAATATCGGCGATAGAGTAATCATCCGCCAGCCACTCGCTCTCGCCCAAGCGTCGGTCCAATACCTCGAACAGACGCCGGCATTCGTTCTGGTAGCGGTCAATTGCGGGCTGGATCTTCTCCGGGAAATAGCGATAGAACACGTTAGCTTGACCCATCATGGGTCCAATTCCTCCCATCTGAAACATCAACCACTGCAAGACCCGCGCTCGGCCTGCCCTGTCAGTGGGCAGCAAGCGGCCGGCTTTTTCCGCCAGGTAAATCATGATCGCACCGGATTCAAACACCGCGAGGTCGTTCTCCTCGCGATCGACAATGGCCGGAATCCTGCCGTTGGGGTTGATGGCGAGATAGCTCGCGCTGCGCTGCTCACCGGTGGACAAGTCCACCGCATGGACCTCGTAGGCCAGACCCAGTTCTTCCAGCGTACAGGACGCCTTGTGCCCGTTGGGTGTGGAGGCAGTATAGAGCTCTATCACGGGGCAATCCTCTGTTTGTCAGGTGGGCCGGGAAATAATGCGATACAACAGTTGGGTTGTCAGCCGGACACTGGTTTTTTTATTGAGTCCCTGCGGCTCGCGCAGGCGATGCCAATATTCGAATGAAGCCACCGCGTCGACCATTTCACGCTCGTCTGCAGCGAGCCCCTTGAGCTCCGGTAACCAGTCGTCAAGGTCCTTGCGCAGCTGGCGCTGCAGGCGAGTGTACTGTTCCCTGAGCACGGGATAGCGCCACAACTGGGCTCTGGTGGTAAGCAGATGATTCCCTACCGCCTCGTAAGCCAGAGCGCGCTGCTCTACCGCGTGCAGCAGGCGCTCTTCCAGTGAGCCCTCGCGATCACCACCGGCAAATAATCCCTGGTACTGATTCCTGATCTTGGTATCGGCAGTGGCAAACAAACTCTCCATGTCACTGAAATGCCTGAAGACCGACCGGATACCGACACCTGCACGTTCCGACACCTGCTGCGCGGTAGGCACGAGGATGCCCTCTTCCACCAGTGCCAGCATGGCATCAATGATGGCCTGCCTGCTGCGTTCACTGCGCAAACGCCTCCCGTCAGGAGCTACCTCTGATTCCTGTGTTGCCATAACTGCCGAATTCATCCTGGTCTGCTGCACACCGCACCGGACTTGCGTAGGCCGTGCTTTAATGACAGCATATGTGTCATTTGTTTGCAAGTAGAGATTGGCATGGCGAACGTGCGCCGTATGCCAGTATGCCAGTATGCCAGTATACCAGTATCAGTAGATTGCACAGGACTAGCACAGCATGAAGTATAACCTGCACAATAATATCGCCGTAGTGTCCCTGGACGACGGTAAAGCCAACGTGGTCGGACACAACTTCCTGGACAGCGTGAACAGTGCGCTTGATCGCGCTGGGCAGGATAGTGCCGGCGCCGTGATATTACGCGGCCGCGAGGGCATGTTCTCCGCCGGCTTTGATCTCGGGGAATTCAAGAAGGGACCCGCAGCGGGTATGGCGATGGTGACGAAGGGCATGCAACTGCTGATTCGCCTGTACGGCTTCCCCCTGCCTCTCGTTGCTGCCTGTACCGGGCACGCGATCGCCATGGGAGCGTTTATCCTCATGGCCTGTGATACCCGCATCGGAACCCGGGGCAGCTATAAGGTCACTCTTCCAGAAACGGCCATTGGCATGGAACTGCCAGCCATACTACTGGAACTGACAGCTTCTCGTATTGCGCCACAGTACATGACACGCGTGGCAATCCAGTCGGAGGTGTTCGATCCGGACCAGGCGGTGGTGGTCGGCTTCCTTGACGAAGTCGTCGAAGCGCAGGCGCTTGATGCCCGCGCTCTCGCTGTCGCCGAGAAGCTGGCGCAGTTACCGCAAAAGCAGTACGCGGCTAACAAACTGTTTTTACGCAAAAAGGTGTTGGACACAATGTCCGAGGGCCTCGACAAATTGATGGTGCAAGCTTGATGACAAAACCCGCGTAAAAGGCCTGCTTCAGCGTATAAGTGCGGGGAATTGTCCCTCCACCAGTTCGAGCTGCCCGGTTCTTCGCGCCACCCAGTGCCGAATATCAACATTCAGCGCGGCGCGTCCCCCGATAATGTCCAGCAGCATGTCCGCCGCTGCCCTGCCCTCCTGGTCAAGGGACTGGTAGTGCCACCAGGGTCGTTGAAACAACCATTGGGCGTAGCTGCTGATGCAACGCTCTCCAGTGGCGGGCCCGGTGGTAAACCGGTGCATGCCGAGAAAACGCGGAATGCTGCCACCGGGGTTCGCCTCCAGCCAAGTACTATTTTTCTCGATGACATCCAGGACATCCGGCAACTGATCCTTACACAGGGTCGACAAAATCGGCAGCAGGGTCTCAGGGATAGCATCGTTGGCCAGGAATTCTCCGGACAGGGGTTGGGGGTTGTTCATACGCTCTACCCAAGCGAACACATGTGGCGCCCGCTCCTGCATCAGCGCCTTGGGGACGGGGTCCCGGCCTAGATGGGCGTAGAGTGGGCCCATGAACCCAAAATCGCCGATACTGGGCCGCGAGCCCAGCAGGAAATCAAAGCGGGCAAGGTGTCGATCCAACTGATCGAGGAACTGCAGATAGGCCGCTTCGATGCCGGGAATGGTTTCTGGCGTAATTCCCAGCGCCGGCACCATACCGCTGAAGCCTCTGGAGGTGCGCTCGCCGATGGCAATCTGCTCCTCATAACTGGCCTGCGGTGCACTCAGCTTGCCAAACTCGGACATAATGAAGTCACGCTGCTGATCGATGACACTCCAGCGGTAGTGCATGGCAGGTATGATCAGCCACTCGTCGCCGTATAGCTCAAGTAGCAACGCCACCAGTCGTTGTAACGGTGTTACAGGGTAAACCGATGCACCCGGGGTGACGCGCCTCCAGAAAGTCAATGATATCGGTGGTGTCCTGCACATATTCACCGCCGGCCGTTTCCAGCACGGGAATGATGGGCGCGCCAATCTTCGGCAGAATGATATTGCGATAGACCTCCCGGGTCGCGGGCCGCTCTTCCCAGTTCAGGTCTTTGTAGCGCATATAGGCGCGCGCTTTGCCGGTAAACAGCGAGTGATCGCCGCCGTATAAAATGTAGTCTACGGCCATGGTATATCTCCACAGAGGGATGACGCAGCGAGTAAATAAGCGGCCCCAAGCAAGGTTTGGGTGCTGCTCATTATGAGGTAACCTCCGCGGGAAATTCTAGCCCGGTACAGCGCCCACTCTATTACGCCTATTGCTTGCGCAGTCTAGCCTGCTACTCTGGGGTTGTGTAGTCTTGCCCGCTTTGTAGCGCACGAATGCGCCACTCCACATTGCCGCGATTTGCAATTATTTGACTTGGAATTTGGATCTTTCGCCCTTATTATCTGTCCAAATTCAAACCGCACATTCCGTGCGCTATTTTACGGAGTACGCTATGCAAGACAAAGGTTTGTACCGCGCAGGTTCGATCGGCATCGAGTCGGCATTGAGCACGAACAAGGTCCTCAGGAATACCTATATGCTGCTGGGTATGACGCTGCTGTTCAGCTCCATTACCGCAGGAATCTCCATGGCTGTGGGACTTAGTCACGGCATGGCTCTCATCCTTAGCTTAGTGGGGTTCGGTTTGATCTTCGTGGTCAACAAAACAGCGGATAGCAGCAATGGCCTGCTCGCCATTTTTGCTTTCACAGGCGTTATGGGTGCTGCCCTGGGGCCCATGCTGAATTACTACCTGGCAATGCCCGGTGGGTCCGCCCTGGTGATGCAAGCGTTGGGTGGCACGGCTGTGGTCTTTTTCGGCCTGTCAGCCTACGCCCTTACCACGCGCAAGGATTTCTCCTACATGGGGGGATTCCTGATGGTAGGCCTGCTCGTGGCAGTAGTGGCCATGATCGCCAATATCTTCTTGAACATCCCCGCCCTGTCACTAACTATTTCGGCTGCAGTGGTAATGATCATGTCCGGCCTGATCCTGTTTGACACCAGTCGCATTATCAACGGGGGGGAAACAAATTACATTCGGGCAACTGTGTCTCTGTACCTGAACATCTACAACCTGTTTATCCACCTGTTAAGGCTGCTATCGTCGGCGCAGCGGTGACGATCAGGCGCATCTTCGCAGCGCACAAACCCCGGTTCCTGCCGGGGTTTTTTATTTGTGGAGAATCTCCGGCTTGATCTACTCTTTGTTGGTGCTATCTTCCCCCGTTTCCGGGCACTGCTCACGCACCGCTGCACAGTTTGCGCAAAGTGTTCTCGCACGTGGACACACCATTCATCGCGTATTTTTCCTGGATGCCGGAACGCTGGCGAGCTCCGCCAATAGTATATTTCCACAGGACGAAAGCGACCCGGTGCGACCCTGGGTTGTGTTGGCCGAACAGCATGCCGTAGAACTTGTCATTTGTATTTCCTCGGCACTCAAACACGGCATGCTGGATAAGACAGAGGCAAACCGACACGACCGCCTTGGCCCCACTATCAACCCGGTTTTCACGGTGTCAGGTCTGGGGCAGCTTGTTGATGCATGCGCGCACTCAGACCGGCTGATCACTTTTGGAGGATGAGTGTGGTGCACGCTGGCAATAAAACCATCCTGTTAGTGCTAAGACACAGTCCCTATGGGTCGAGCCTGGCCAAAGCGTCCCTGGATGTCGCGCTGGCAACTGCTGCCTTTAGCCAGGCTATTGACCTGCTGTTCCTCGGCGATGGTGTGCTGCAATTACTGCCAGATCAGGATAGCCATGGGCTGGGGATGAAAAATACTGGCCGCCAGCTGTCGTCCTTGCCGCTATACGATATCAACTGCGTTTATGTAGATGCCGAGGCAGTTACGCGCTATAACATGGATCTGGCGAAGGCTCCCATCGACACCAGGGCACTGGATCGGGTGGAACTGCACCGACTGATGGTGGGATACGACCACTTGCTGGGATTTTGACCATGATTTTGCATACCCTCAATGCCTCTCCTTCAAGCTCCGCGTTTGCTGACTGCCTGAGAGTTGTGCATGCAGGTGACGCCGTTGTATTGATGGGAGACGGAATCTATGCCGCTCTCGCGGATACCAGGGCATGGGGCGAGATACAGGCCAGGGGCGTGGAGGTCTATCTCCTGAGTTGTGATGCCGTTGCGGCAGGAGCCACGGCGCTTGCAGGTGCGGCAAAACTCATCGATATGGACGACTTCGTGGCCCTGACCGAGAGATACCCGCGACAACAGGCGTGGTATTAGCGCCCATGCTTGCCGCCAGCGCCTTCGACAAGGAAGGTTTTCTTCGCAAGCTGTCGGACTGGGACCCACAGGTAGCAGAACAGATCGCCGCGGCTGAACATATTGAGTTAACGCCAGCTCACTGGGAAGTATTGCATCTTGCTTCGGGCCTATTATTTGGAGTACGACAGCTCGCCAGCCATGCGGGCTCTGGTAAAGTACTGTGCATTAAACCTGGGACCGGACAAAGGTAAAAGTATTTACCTGATGTCCTTGTTTCCGGGTTCCCCGGCCAAGATTGCCAGCAAAATCGCCGGGCTGCCAAAACCCGACAACTGCCTGTGACGAAACGCCGTGGTTAATTCCAGATTTCCCAGTTCCGTCAGCTGAACACCCCTTCGCACCTTACATTAGAATCCTGGGCAAAGGTAAAACCGGTACCCGTTCACTGCAGCAGGACGAAGCGCGACAGGCGTTTCGCATGATACTGCGGCGGGAAGTTGAGCCTCTGCAACTTGGCGCGTTCCTGATGTTGCTGCGCGTAAAAGAGGAAACGCCTGAAGAGCTGGCTGGCTTTGTCGAGGCCTGTCGCGAGACTATGGTAGCACCACCGCAGACACTGCATGCCGACATTGACTGGTCCAGCTACGCCGGCAAGAAACACCAACATCCCTGGTTTATCCTGTCCATGTTGCTATTGGCCGAAGCGGGATACCGCGTGTTTGTACACGGATCATCCGGACACACTTCGGGCAGGCTCTATACCGAACATGCCATGCGCCAATTGAACTTGCCTGTCGCGGTGAACTGGGAGCAAGTGAATCGGCAGCTTGAGAGCGAAAATCTGAGCTATTTGCCTTTGGAAAACTATTGCCAGCCGCTCCAGGAGTTAATGCAATTGCGTCCCCTGCTCGGTCTGCGTTCGCCCGTCAACACCCTGTGCCGTATGCTCAATCCATTGCATGCTACCGCCAGCCTGCAGAGCGTCTTCCACCCTGCCTATGCGCGGTTGCACCAAGAGGCGGATCTACTGCTGGAACAGCCACGAGCACTGGTATTCAAGGGAGAGAGTGGCGAGGTAGAAGTAAAGCCGCACGCGGACACGCGTCTATCCCTGCTACAGGATGAGCAACTGCAGGAAATAGTATTGCCCCGCTGCCTAAGCGAACGTGTTGCGAGTGTCGTATTGCCTAGCGTAGAGCCCGTGAGATCACTGTGGCGCGGCAGCACTCGCGATCACTATGGATTGAGTGCGACGCTGGCGACTACCGCTGCGGCCCTACTCGCTCTGGGACCCACAATCAGCCTTGAGTCAGCCCAAGAACAGGCGGCACAATTGTGGAATAATCGCAACTGTGCGAGGCTGAGCTGATGCCGCTGTCACTTGTTCAACCCGAGCACTATGATTCCCTGCTGACCCAAAAGATCACAGCAGTAGGTGAATTGATGGACGTTTTTTCGCCTCCTACACCTGAAATATATCGCTCGGAGCCTACTGGCTATCGACTGCGTGCAGAATTCAAAATGTGGCATGAAGGTGAAGATATAAACTACGTTATGTTCCGACCGGGAGACCCCGGCACGCCGATTGTCGTCACCGAATTTCCAATCGCTGATAAACTGATTCAGCAATCGATGCCCATACTGCGTGACGCATTGAAAGCAGACTATGCCCTACGTCGTAAACTCTTCCAGGTTGAATTTTTGGCATCGCTGTCAGGCGATTTACTGGTAACACTAATCTATCATCGAAAACTGGATCAAACGTGGGAAGACGCAGCACACGCTTTGGTAAACGAATTGAGGCTTCATACTGCCTCCGCTTCTTTGATTGGCCGCAGTCACAAGCAAAAATTCGTGCTTGGTAAAGACTTCATCCAAGAGGTCTTAACGATACAGGGTGAAGAATACCGTTACCGGCAGTACGAGCAGTCCTTCAGTCAACCCAACGGTCTGGTCAATATTCGCATGATTGAGTGGGCCAGCAGACAAGCATCTGTCCTGCAGGGCGATCTGTTGGAACTGTATTGTGGCAATGGCAATTTCACCCTTCCCCTGTCACGGCATTTTGGCCATGTTATCGCCACAGAAGTGTCCAAAACGTCGATACGTGCTGCCAGCGCTAACCTGATGGAAAATGGTATTCGCAACGTGCAACTTGTGCGCCTGTCAGCTGCAGAAGTCACTCAAGCTGTCAGCGCACAACGCATTTTTCGCCGCTTGAGCGGACTGCCAAAGCCGCTGGACCAGTTCAACTTAAGAACACTATTTGTAGATCCGCCACGCGCAGGACTTGATGAGCAAACTGTAGAAATGGCCAGCCATTTCTCGACAATCATTTATGTTTCCTGCAACCCGCATACTCTGGCGAAAAATTTACAGGCCCTACAGCCAACTCATAGCGTCGAACGGCTGGCCATGTTCGACCAGTTTCCCTACACAACTCATATGGAGTGTGGCGTTGTGTTACAGCGCCGGTGAAATAACACGTTTGCAGGATTAACAGCGAATGCCGAACGAAAGCAGTCCACGACCCAGAACCTCGTCCAATTTGTCCCCATCACCGGAATTGATTTCGAGGTGGCGTAGGTCCAGCTCTTTATACAGCTCTCGCTTGCGAAATCTTCCTGATAACTCTCCTGCAGAGTGCTCTGCTTCCCAGCAATCGATATAGATATTGCCTAGCGGCACATAGAAATCCGCATAAAACAGCTCTTCTGTCGGTAGATCGGAGGCAGTGCCGGTGATCGTCACAGGCGAGCCGGGCTGCAGCACTGCTCCCGCAATGGGAGCGCTGACGGCCGACGTGGGGGGCGTAGTGTCCGTGGACTGGGCAGCCGCCACAAGCCCCGCCTGCAAGGTTCCCGGCTGAACGCCCATGTCGGCCAGCAAATTCACCGTGGCCTGCTGCATCCGCAGATCCGCCACGGAATCGCCTTCATCATGCACGTTGTCCAATCCCCAAGACCACTGAACCGTACCCGCGCCAAAAACAAGTGCTCCGCTGCTGTGCCGATAGAGCGAAAGATTATGCGTGGCCTGCCCCGACGCGTAGGTCGAGCCGTAATCCTGCAAGACTGCGCTCTGCGGGTTGGTCGTTGTCAGCGAGAGTCTCATCTGTCCGGGAGGTTGAAAACCGTTATCAGGACATTCATCCCATTCAAAGCCAAGCGTGCCGGCGCCAAACACTGCGACCTGGCCGGCAGTTAAGGTGGCAACGGAGGTATTGCGCCAGAATCGGTGCGCGCCATATTCCGCCGGAACCTCAATTGAGTTCAGGGTAATGCCGTTCACCACGAAGATTGTCCCGCTAAGCGCGTTCTCTGGCCGTCCACCGTCAGCGGGTGGGCTAAACCGCGGATCACGCCACGTACCCGTCCACGTGGAACTGGGATCGATTTTGGCATTGGCGTGGGTTTCCTTATAACAGACCAACGTGCGGTAGGGCGTTGCCGATCCATCGATGGAAGGTTCCCACCGCGTCTTCCAGAAGATTTCGTTACCGCTGAAGAACGCCAGATGCACTCCCGAATTCCTGGCGGTCTCGACGTTAGTCCACTGAACCGCCGACCAGTATTCATCGTGGCCCACCGACAGGAACACCCGGTGCTGAAGCAGAAGGTTTCCACGGCGATCAGTGTCGACCCCCGTGGTGTAGGAAAGATCGTAACCATTCGCCTCGAGCCAGCGCACCATGGCACATTCGGCACTGAATACTGAGACATACGGCCGATGCCCGCGATTCGCGAACGGCCGATTGTAACTCACCTTGTACGCCCGGCTGGGATTTGCGCCCGGTCCGGGGCCTTCGTACAAGCTCCTGGCACCGTAAAAGTTGTACGCGTGCCACGTCGTGTCGCAGGTCTGGAAGAGAATGTCAGAGCCCCCGTTGTCATCCCGAACCACGAAGAGAATATGACTGGCTCCCGCGTTGTCCGTGCGCACCGGCCTCGCGAGGTAGATTCCCGACGTGGCGTTGGTCGGAACCTGCCACGAAGCCGATTCGGCCCAGTTGCCGCAATCAAGCAGACCGGTAGCGATGTCCAGGATGGGAGCCGGCTGAGTTTGTGGCAGCGATACCGACGGCAATATGTTGGTGACGAACCTGGCCCCGTTTGTGTTGTAGTAGCCCAACCGATAGATCTTGATCTGATAAGCCGTTGCATCGGTGGCAATTTTGAAATGCACGGTGTCACCTTTGTTGACGCTAATGTCGGTGGCGAACCCCTGAATGGTAGGATCCCCGTCGCCAGAAATGTCCCACTCGCTGGGTGGGTTGCCGGGTTTGGCGTTCTCAAGGACAATGGAGTTGGTCTGCGCAACGACAAGCTGAATCGAAAACAAAAACAAGACAAGATGCCCAGCGGACAGAGAAATAATCCGCCCACCGAAACCCGCTTTCAGCCAAGTAGTGAATCGTCGCTGGTTCATTCAGTCATTCTTTCTGAGTACGCGTCAATTTGCCTCTCAGGCTGTTCTGCTGTTCTAAACCATTATGAATGCAAGTACAATGCCACAGCACATGATATCAGGGAGGAACACCCGCCCGGCGAACTGAAAACTGATAGGAATTTGCTTTTCGCGCGCCCGCCTGTACTCAGCGCTGCGCGGGTGAGGGAGAATTGGTTTTGGGGTCTCACCAAGCATGGCGCGATTCTGCGCCTCTGCCAGCGGACTGCAATCCCAATTTCGGGGCACCCCGCCTTGCGCACAGAATGCCCAAGACGCACCGCAAACCAAGCGCCTTGACCAAATACGCAGCCTGTGCGGACTAGGGGCCAAACAGGCCCATTGCTGGACAAATGAACAGTATTCGCGCCAGCCCCTGAAGGCGACCGGATGTGCACCGTGGCATCTTTCGCCCCAGTAAGGATGGGAAGACGCCAGACTGGGCAGGCAGCGAGCAAAATGGCCTTGCTATCTTTTTGCCATCTTTCTGAGCATCCTTGTGGAAAAGCAGGCAAGGGAAG
>CAVVHD010000014.1:0-151508 GCA_963747995.1 uncultured Gammaproteobacteria bacterium
TCGAAGGAACAGTAAACTACATCTAATCACACAACTATCACCATCCTGACGGCATTGGTCAGGACTACCCTGATTAATAGTGATGCGGCAACCAACGTCATTCTCACCCATGCCTGAAAGATTGACAAGCAACGGTACAATGTCGTTATAAGTGGTGGTGCAAAAGTTGACCGGGATCAAGCAACTGGCGCCATGCCTGATTACATTTTAAATCTAAAAGATTACCATCCTTCGGCACAGGCGACTTCCGTCTGCGCCAGTGTGAGGAGTTTGCGATGCGCGCCATGGCGGTCTGTACCGTGTCCCCGAGAAGCTGGGTGTTCTATCTGCTTCTGTTCTTGTCGTATCTCACTCCCGCCGCTGCGCAGGAGCAGGTAGAGCCGCTCATCGATCCCGAAGCGATGACGATCCTGCAGCGTGCCGCGCAGCACATGGCTGATGCGGAGCGCTTCAGTGTAACGATCCGCAACGGCTACGATGCCGTGCAAGCAGACGGGCAGAAGATCGAGTTTGGGGACCGGCGCCAGGTGCTGGTCAATCGTCCCAGTCAGTTGCGGGTCGATGTCGTGCGCAGTGATGGCAAGCAGAGCACCGTGGTCTTCGACGGCAAGAATCTGACGGCCTATGATCATGACAACAATGTCTACGCCCAGTCGGCGATTGCAGGCGATGTCGATGCGGCAATCAAGCACTTCGTGCGCGACCTGCGCATGCGCCTGCCAATGGCCATGCTCCTGGTGCACCAGTTGCCCACAGATCTGAAGCGCCGCGTCAGCAGCTGCATTACGTGGAAGAAACGGTTAACGGTGGCGTGCCGAGCGACCACCTCGCGGGGCGCGGCGCTGACGTCGACTTCCAAATATGGATTGCGCAGGGCGAGCAGCCGTTCATCCAGCGCGTGGTGCTGACCTACAAGCTCGAGGAGGGCGCGCCACAGTTCTGGGCCGAATTCTCCGACTGGAACTTCAACCCGGCCGTGCCCGCAAGCAAATTCGAGTTCCAGCCGCCGGCGGACGCCAAGCCCATTCAGTTTCTGGCCAATTACGTCGAGACGGCCCGCACGAGACGGGAGCCAGCGGCACAGACAGGAGAAACGCCATGAATTCCAGGCGCTCAGTTCAATTGATTGCGCTCGTCAGCGCAGTACTGCTGGTCGCGGCAACTTTCTATGAGGCCGAGGCACGGGGCGGCCGTGGCGGCGGCGGTCGTGGCGGCGGCGGTGGATACTCGCGAGGTGGAGCGGCCGCAGGCGGGAGTTTTTCATCGCGCGGCGGCGCGGAGGCGCGCGCCAGTGGGGGTGGCCAGCGTCAGCAACAAGCCGCAGCACAGCGCACCCAGTCGCAGGAGAGTCGGCAAACACAATACCAGGGCAATCAGCAAAACCGTCAAACACAGCATGACACTAATCAGCAGAACCGCCAGTCGCAGTATGATAGCAATCAGAAAAGCCGGCAGGATCGTTACGATGACGCACGGGAAGATCGGCAGGATTATGCCAACGACGCTCGCGAAGACCGACAGGATTACTACGACGATGAAATTGACGACGACTGGGATCGTTGCTGCGACGATGACTGGGATGAAGGCGAGGCGCTGCTGGTCGGCGCGGTAGTCGGCGGTGCTGTGGTAGCGGCGGCTGAATCATCAGACGACAACTACGTACAATCCACCACAACCATTTCCGCACTGCCCTGCACGCCTGCGGTGCGGGCGGTCAACGGCGTCACCTACTACACCTGCGGTAGCAGCTGGTACAACCAGGTTTATTCTGGAGGCGGCGTGAGTTATATAACGGTGCAAGCACCACCAGGTTACTGACCTGCGGGGGAGAATGGACCTGCCGGATTGGTGTGAATTTCTCCTTTAGCGCGGCAGCAAAATTACTAGGCAACGCAAGGACACCGGGGCTACCATCACGGGCAATACAAGAGCGAGGGATTCAGGTGCGTGTTTCGAAATTATTTTCATTCTGCATTCTTGCTGCGACGTTGAGCAGTGCCGCAAGTGCAGAGGTTTACGAAAGTAAGGATGCCGACGGTAATACCGTCTTCAGTGACAGGCCCTCCCAAGGCGCTGAAGAAATCAAGGTGCCGCCGACCAATTCCGCTGATCCGGTGGCAATAACGCCCAGTCCACCGGCGTCACCCGAAACACCCGCCAAGCCCCAAAAGCGCTCCGCCAGGCCTGCCGGTGCCGGAAACGAGGAAACGGACGACGATTACCTCTACTACGGCGACGACTATGACCGTGATGACATTGACGATGCAACCAGGCGCGAGAGACGGCGCGTTGACGATGTTGCGAAGCCGAAAAGCGACCGGCCGGTCGTAACCCCCCAGCGCAACGTCTCTCGCCCGGCAGGTGGTGGGGGCGGTCGGCGCTAGGTGGCCGCGTGCTTCCGACCTGAAGCGCGCTGGCGTGTTTGTGTCTGTGCCGCCGGAAAAAGGATAATTCATCTGCTGCCCAGCGTGGAGTAACGAGCCATGAGTTATCAATCGTTTCCGTTTACCGTGGCCTGGAAATACTTCGTTCGTACGGTCCGCAACTTCGCCAACTCCGAGGCCGGCGGCCGTGCGCTCTGGATGTTTTTGTTCCTGATCGCGTTCATGTTTGCGATCAATGGCATGAACGTCATCAACAGCTACGTGGGTCGCGACTTCATGACCGCGATCGAGGGTCGCGACCGGGCCGGGTTCACCCACTACGCCGTGCTCTACGTCATTGTCTTTGCCGTCTCCACCCTGATCTCTGTGCACATCCGTTTCCTTGAGGAGCGACTCGCGCTCCGTTGGCGCGAGTACCTGACGCGGCGACTGCTCGATCGCTATCTCACAGATGGCAGCTACTACCAACTGGATGCATCCAAAACCCTGGCCAACCCGGACCAGCGCATCGCTGAAGACGCCCGCTCCTTCACCGTCACCACCTTGTCCTTCGTGCTGATGATCCTCAACAGCAGTTTTACGGTGGTTGCTTTCTCCGGGGTGCTCTGGACCATCAGCCCAACGTTGTTCATGGTGGCTGTGCTCTACGCGGCGGGCGGCTCCCTGCTGACGGTCCTGCTCGGTCGGCCGCTGGTCGGACTCAACTACGAACAGTTTGACCGGGAGGCCAATTTCCGGTCCGGACTCATCCATGTACGGGAGAACGCCGAGGTTATCCTGCTGGCGGGCCGCGAGGCGCGGCTCTCGCAGCGGCTGCACGGCAGTTTCGATTCCCTGGTCAGCAATTTCCGACGCATGATCAGCATTAACCGCAACCTGGGCTTTTTCACTACCGGCTACAACTGGCTGATCCAGATCATCCCAGCCCTGATCGTCGCCCCGGCTTTTATAGACGGACGGGTCGAGTTCGGCGTGGTGACCCAGTCGGCGATGGCGTTTTCAACCCTGGTGGCCGCTTTCTCCCTGATCGTCACCCAATTCCAGTCCATCTCCAGCTTCGCCGCCGTGGTGACACGCCTCAGCTCGCTAGTGGAGGCCGTCGATGCGTCGAAGCACTGCGCTCAATGCACCATCGAGTTCCGCGAGGAGAAGGGGCGGCTGGCCTTCGAGGGGTTCACCCTGCGCTCGTCGAATGGCGATGGGGTGGGCGAAGTGCTGCTGGACAAGCTGTCGCTCGAAATCCCGCGCGGCGGACGGTTCCTGATCCAGTCCGAGGACGAGGCTGCCATCCTGGCTCTGTTCAGGGCGACCGCGGGCATCGAGGTCAACGGGGAGGGGCGCCTGGTACGCCCGGGCGCCCGCAGCCTGGGCCTGCTGCCCGAGCGGCCCTACCTGCCGCCGGGCACCCTGCGCGATGCCCTGGTAGCCGCCGACATGGATCACCTGGTGTCCGACCGGAAAATTATCGAGGCGCTCGAGCGGTGGGGGCTTGACGCGGTCCTCGTGCGCACGAACGGACTCCACACGGAGCAGGACTGGGAGAGCGCGCTGTCACTCGGTGAGCAGCAGTTGCTGGCCTGTGTGCACGTCATCCTGACAGAGCCGCAATTTGTCATACTCGACCGACCCTCCACGGCCCTGGGCATCGAGCGCACCCGGGAGGTCCTGAACCGCTTTGCCGCGGCCTCAATCGGCTACATTAAACTTGGGCACGCCAAGGGGCAGGTCGATCTCTACGATGCGATCGTGGATATCCATGCGGACGGTAGCTGGCGCGTGTCGGAGCAAATCTCGCCGCCTGCCGGCACCGCCCGGTGAGCGGCGACAGCCTGGACAACTTCGCGGACCTCTGTGCCTGGACCGCTATTACCTCCGGCCAGGCCAGGTTGGCGATTTCTGCGGAGCGCGGACAGCGCGGCGGCACCATGCGCCTGGATTTCGATTTCCACGGCGGCGGGGGTTTCGTGGTCGCGCGCAAGCCCTTTGCGCTGAGCCTGCCGGAAAACTACGTCTTCAGCTTCGACGTCCGCGGTCACGGCCCGCACAACATTTTTGAATTCAAGCTGGTCGACGCCACCAACCAGAATGTCTGGCGCTGGCGCAAGGAGGTCTTTGATCTTCCCGCGGACTGGCAGACGATGCGCATCAGGAGCAGCGCAATCGAATTTGCCTGGGGGCCGCTGGGCGGCGGTCCGCCGCGCGATATCGCCGCCATCGAGCTGGTGATCGCGGCCGGGCCGGGCGGAGCGGGAACAGTGTGCTTCGAGGATCTGCGTATCGAGGACACCAGCTACTACCTGACCCCGATAGTGCAGGCCAGCAGCGCGGCGCCGGGCTGCGCGCCCGCGCATGTCCTCGAGTCAAATCCCCGCAACGCTGCTGGCGCAGCGCGGCTGCGAACGAGCCGCAACAGCTGCTGATTGATTTCCAGCGCGAGCGTGAGTACGGTGGCCTGACGATCTGCTGGGATGCAGAGCGGTTGCCCCGCGCCTTCGATATCCGGCTCTCTGACGATGGGAGCGACTGGACCACCTGCTTCACCACCGATCAAGGGGTCGGCCGCGAGACCCACGTTTACCTCCCCGGGACAGTCTCACGCTTCATCAGCATTGAACTCCGGCAGAGCATGCAGCGCGCGGGGTTCGGCATCACCCGCATCGAGGTGCAGCCGCACGCGTTTTCCCGTTCCATCAACGACTTCTTCAGCGCGATTGCCCGGCGCACCCGCACTGGCCTCTATCCCAAATATCTCATCGGGCGCCAGACCTACTGGACGCCGGTTGGCACCGGGGAGGACGTGACCCAGGCCCTGTTCAACGAGGAGGGCATGGTAGAGGTCGACAAGGGAACCTTCTCTATCGAACCGTTGCTGTTCGCGGATGGCCGACTCATCACCTGGGCCGACGTGTCGCTGACGCAGACTCTGGAGCAGGATTATCTGCCGATCCCATCCGCGCAATGGCAGGCGAGCGATCTGACCTTGAGCACCAGCGCTTGCGCGACAGGTCCAAGCGGGGCGTCCACCCTGTTTATTCGCTACCGCATCACGAACAACTCGGATGCGACACGCCCGGTCCGTTTGTTCGCCGCTATCCGTCCCTTCCAGGTTACACCGACCTGGCAGCACTGGGACAAGTTCGGCGGCGTCAGCCAGATCAGCGAGCTGGCCTGGGAGTCCGGGATGGTCTGGGTCGATCGGCGCAAACGGATCATCCCCATGACCACCCCCAGCCGATTCGGCGCAGCGACGTTTGCCCAGGGCGCGATCACGGAATACCTGCAGACGGGTGAGCTGCCGGCGCAGGACAGCGTGCAGGATGCTTTCGGCTACGCCTCCGGCGCGCTGCGCTTCGACCTGCACCTGAAAGCGCATGCCACTGAGGAGGTCTATCTCGCCATCCCCTTTGGCACCGTTGAGCAGGACCAGTCGGCCGATCAGGACTTTCCTGCGTCCGGGGCGCAGCAATTCAGGAACGCTGTACGTCAGTGGGAAGACAAACTGGGTACATTCGACATCCGCCTGCCGCCTGTGGCGCAAGAAGTGGTGGAGACGCTCAAGACAGCCGCGGCACACATCCTCATCAATCGCGCCGGTGCGGCTTTGCATCCGGGCCCGCGCCGTTACTCGCGCGCCTGGATTCGCGACGGTGCACTGATGGGCGCAGCCTTGGCGCGGGTGGGGCTGCCCGGGGCGGGACGCGATTTCATCCGCTGGTACGGCAGCTTTCAGGCGCCGGACGGCAACCTGCCCGATTGCGCCGACAGCGCCGGTTGCGAGTGGCTGTTGGAATACGATTGCTGGGGCGAACACATTTTCGCCGTCATGGACCATTACCGGTTCAGCGGCGATGCCGCCTTTCTTGGCCGAAATGTGGCCGGCCGTACTCAAATCGGTGGACTATATGGAAGCGTTGCGCAACCGGCGGCTGACTCCGGAGTACCAGGCAGCGGACAAGCGTGCCTGCTACGGACTGCTGCCGGAGTCCATGAGCCACGAGGGCTATATGGCCCACCCTGTGCATTCCTATTGGGACGATTTCTGGGCGCTGCGGGGCTTCAAGGATGCCGCCGCGATGGCAGGGATTCTCGGCAAGGACGCGCAGCGCGAGCGCATCACCGCGCTGTATGAGGATTTTCAGAGAACGCTGACGGCTTCGCTGGACCTGGTTATCCAGCAACACGGGTTGGACTTCGTGCCCGGTTCGGTAGAGTTTGCCGACTTCGATCCGTCGGCTACGTCCATCGCCATCACTGTGGCCGACGAGTTGCAGCGCCTGCCGCGCCCCGCCATCGACCAGACCTACGACAAGTACCTGCAGGGCTTTCGCACGCGGGTGAACGGTGAGGTGCCCTGGACCAATTACAGTGCCTACGAGATACGGATCATTGGCGCGCTGGTACGTCTCGGCAGACGCGAGGAGGCGCACGAGCTGTTGCAGTTCTTCCTAGTCGACCGGCGCATCCGGCCCTGGAACCAATGGCCCGAAATCTCCTGGCTCGATCCGCTCAGTCCCAGTTTCATCGGCGACATGCCGCACAGCTGGATCGGCGCGGAATATATTCTCGCGGTCCGCAGCCTGTTCGCCTATGAACGCGAGGCCGACCAAAGTCTCGTCATCGCTGCCGGAGTTGCGGCCCAGTGGCTGGACGATGGTGGCGAGATCGTGGTGCGAGACCTGCCGACCTACTATGGCCCGCTCAGCTACACGCTACGCCTGGAGGGACTGGGCACCTTGCGAGTGATTCTGGAGGGCGAACTGGTCACGCCTCCCGGTGGCATCATCGTACTGCCGCCGTTAGCGCGCCCGCTGGCTCAGGTAAAGATCAATGGCCACAACAGCACCGCATTCACGCCGCAGTGGGCGCGGTGCGAGGAATGTCCGGCAGACATGCTGTTAGGATTCTGACGAAGACCACCGCAAGTGGCGGACGAATCATTCACCGAACGGGAAGTGCATACAGTGAAGCTGCAGATAGGTAACCGCCAGGATTTCGACCGAATGGAATTTTCCAATGCGGCCGGCCTGACGCTTGCGCTGTATAAAAACGGCGGCACCGCCGGCCTTTTCCTCGACGCACTGATGATCAACCAGGTGGAAGGACGCCCGCTGCAGGGCGGACTCGACCAGGTCTGGCTGCGAGTACACAGCGCAGACGGTATCGAGTCCCTCCCTGTGTCCGGCACTGCAGCGGTGTGCTCCTTCCACAAAAACGGGGTGGTATGGCAGCAGGAAACAAGCGAAGTAGAAGCGTCTATGCAGATGATGCTCCATCCTGAACTGCCCATTCTCTTTCGCGTGTGCCATGTCCGCAACACGGGCACGCGCCCCGTGACACTCGACTGGCTCGCGGGACAGGATATCGGTCTGGCCGACATCGGGATGCTGAAAAACAATGAAGCGTATGTGTGTCAGTATCTTGATCATCGCATTGTCAATCATCCCATCGCCGCACAGGTGGTGCTGAGCCGCAACAACCTGCATGCCAGCAATCCCTTTGCCATGCACTGCTGCCTGCAGGGCGCGCAGGCAGCCTCCACCGACGGCTACCAGTTTTTCGGCACGGATTACAAACTGAGCGGCGTCCCGGTGGCGCTGCATGCCCCAACACTGGAAAACCGCGTCCGGCAGTACGAGTTCGCTTATGCGGCGCTGCAGTCGCGAACAGTTGAGTTGCAGGCGGGCCAAAGCAACACTGCGGTCTTTGCCCTGTATGTGCTGCAGGAGCATCCGAGCGTGTCGTCCGCAGACGATCTCATGCTGGTCGACGATGTGTTGGGTGCGGATCTCCCGCAACCGGGGCAAAAGCTTTCAGACGGCAGGGCAACCGCCTTCTTCGCAACGACGCCACTGCTGGCCGCCGCAGCGCTGGACGCAGCGGAGCTTAAAACACTATTTGCGGGTGAATGGCGGCATACCGAATATTCCGCGAGCCGCGAATTGTTGTCCTTCTTCTGCGGCGACGACACGCATGTCGCGCTGCCCGCCAAGGAGCGCATTGTGGAGCGCCAGCACGGCACCATATTGCGTTCCGGCACTGGCGTCGCACTCCTGCGACAACACCCTGAGCGCGACATGCTATGGCTACGGTGCCTTTGGCACCCAACTCGCGGTGGGAAACAGCGCGTTTGGCCGCTTCAGTTCGGTGCTGCGCAACTCGCTTAACATCGAGCGGTCCAGCGGAATGCGGCTGTTCGCCCGTAGCGGTGGACAGTGGTGGCAGCTCGGGTTCCCCTCGGCATTTGCCATGGCGCGCGACCGGGTGCGCTGGATCTACTCGACCAGCGACTGTGTCTTCGAACTCGTGGCCAGCGTCACCACGGACACGCTGGAATACCGCGCTTTCCCGCTGCGCGGTGCTCTGCCCGCACTGCGCCTGACCTGGGAAGTGTGCGGTGAACCCAATGAATTCGACAGCGCGCCGCGGGTGGAATGGGATGCGGCAGCAAGACTCCTCACCGTTGCGCCCGGCGCACGGCTCGCTGCTGGACCGGAAATTCCCCGAGGCGTGTCTGCTGGCCAGGCTCGATGCGCCAGATTGCACAGTGGGCGATGCCAGGCGGCTGGGCGGGAGCCATGAACCCTATGTGGTGATGGATTTTCCCTTCGGCGAATTCACGCTGACGTTGACGCGGTCATTACGGCGGCAGGGCGCTGGCGCTGGCGCGCTTCGCCAAGACTGCAGCACCTGATTGGGACATCTCTGCTCGCGCACTTCAACGTGACAGGAGCTTCTCCCGTCGCGGCGAAGCTGGCGGACACCGTCAAGTGGTTTGCGCACCATGCGATGATTCACTACGCCGCGCCGCGCGGCATGGAGCAGTACGGCACTGCCGCCTGGGGTACGCGCGATGTCTGCCAGGGCGCGCTGGAATTCCTGCTCGCGCTGGGGCATGACCGCAGCGTCGCCGACCTGCTGTGCGAAGTGTTTGCCCACCAGTACCGGGATACCGGCAACTGGCCACAGTGGTTCATGTTCGACGAGTTCCGGGAGGTGCAGGGCAGTGAATCGCACGGCGATATCGTTTTCTGGCCGATCAAAGCGCTGTGCGAGTACATCGAGCAGACCGGTGACACACAGATTCTTGCAACCCGGGTGTGCTATACCGATCCGCAGTCCTGCGGCTTTACGCCTGAAACAGACTCACTGCACGAACACGTCAGAAAGCGCGCTGGCGTACATCGAGCATTCCTGTGTGCCCGGCACTGCGCTGCCGAGCTACGGCAACGGCGATTGGGACGATTCACTGCAACCGGCCAACCCGGCGATGAAAACCCACATGGTCAGCGGCTGGACGGCAGGACTCGCCCTGCAGTCACTGGGCGCGCTGTCGCGCGTCTGGACGATGGCGGGGTTCGAGCGGGATGCGCGGCAACTCGACACTTTCGTGGCGCGCATGAAAAGCGACTTCCACACACACCTCATCAGGAATGGCGTGGCGGCGGGCTTCGTGCTGTTTGAGGGCGACGCATCTACTCCATTGTTACACCCCTCGGATAAAGAGACCGGCATTCACTATCGGCTGCTGCCCATCAACCGTGCGATCATCAGCGAACTGTTTTCACAAAAAGAAATGGCACATCATCTCGATCTGGTCCGCCGCCACCTCAAGTTCCCCGACGGCGTGCGCCTGATGGACCGCTCCCCGCAGTACCGCGGCGGCATTTCTGTTCACTTCCAGCGGGCGGAGACGGCCGCGCATTTCGGCCGCGAGATCGGCTTGATGTATGTACACGCGAACATCCGCTATTGCGAGGCGCTGGCGAAAGCGGGGCGCGCCGATGAACTGCTTGCCATGCTGCAGGTGATTTCGCCGGTGGCGACAGCGGACGTCGTGCCCAATGCACGGCCGCGGCAGGCGAATCTCTACTTCACCAGCTCGGATGCGCAGGTGTATGACCGCTACGAGGCGGCGCAGCGCATGGGCGAATTAAAGGAGGGCAAGGTCGGCGCACTCGCTGGCTGGCGGCTCTACTCGAGCGGCCCCGGAATCTACATCGCGCTGGTGATCAACCGCGTGTTCGGCATCCGCCGCAGCTATGGCCGCATCGTGATCGACCCGGTGCTGCCAAAGTCGATGAATGGTGTTGAACTCAGCCTCGATTGGAACGGCAAGAGGGTGCGCTGGATCTACCACGTGATAAAACAGTCGTTCGCGCCTTACCGAATGGTGGTAAACGGGGTATCAGTGGATGGCTGCCAGCAAGCGCAACAAGCGTATCGCAAAGGCGGACTCGCTCTCAATGCCGCGCTGTTCGATGCCATGCTTGACCGGGAGGAGAGCGTCGTTGAAATTTATCTTTAACTGCCTGAAACTCAGCCCCACTCAATGAACAGGAGTTCTCGCATGCACCACCCATCTCCCCTTGCTCCGGACGAACTGCAGCGGATCAACGCCTGGTGGCGCGCCTGCAACTACCTCGCGGTCGGGATGATCTACCTGCGCGACAACCCGCTGCTCAGGGAGCCGCTCAAAATCGAGCATGTCAAGCATCGCCTGCTGGGTCACTGGGGCGCCAGCCCGGCACTATCCTTCACCTGGGCGCACCTGAACCGTTTGATCAAGCGCGACGATCTTGACGTGATCTTCATAGCAGGACCAGGCCATGGCGCGCCGGGCGTGCTCGGGCCGGTCTATCTGGAAGGCACCTACTCCGAGGTCTATCCCGACAAAAGCCAGGATGCGGAGGGCTTGCAGAAATTTTTCCGGCAGTTCTCCTTCCCCGGGCATATCGGTTCGCATGTCACTCCGGAAACCCCGGGGTCCATTCATGAGGGCGGTGAACTTGGCTACAGCCTGTCACACGCCTACGGCGCCTGCCTCGACAACCCTGACCTGATCGTCGCCTGTGTCGTCGGCGACGGTGAGGCCGAGACCGGGCCGCTCGCTACCGCGTGGCACTCCAACAAGTTCATCAACCCTATCCGCGACGGCGCAGTGCTGCCGATCCTCAATCTCAACGGCTACAAAATCGCCAACCCAACCATTCTCGCGCGCATCAGCCATGAAGAACTCGAGGCTTTGTTCCGCGGCTACGGCTACACGCCCTATTTCGTGGAAGGCGATGACCCCGACACCATGCACCAGCGCATGGCCGCGACACTGGAAATCGCGATTGCAGAGATCCGCGCCGTGCAGCAACAAGCGCGCGCCAGTGGCGTGGCCGAGCGGCCGCGTTGGCCGATGATCGTGCTGCGCTCGCCCAAGGGTTGGACCGGGCCGAAGGAGATCAATGGCCACAAGGCCGAGGGCTCGTGGCGCTCCCACCAGGTACCGTTCTCCGACGTGCGCAGTAATCCCGCGCACCTGCAACTGCTGGAAGACTGGATGAAGAGCTACCAGCCCGAGGAGCTGTTCGATGAAGGCGGACGACTGATACCCGAACTGCGCGCACTCGCCCCCACCGGCACGCGGCGCATGAGCGCCAACCTGCACACTAACGGCGGTCTGTTGCGCCATGACCTGAAGCTGCCGGATTTTCGCGACTACGCGGTGGACGTGAAAGATGCGGGCAAGGTACTCCATGAGAACACCAGGCCGCTGGGCGAATTCCTGCGCGACGTGATGCGTGACAACATGACCAACTTTCGCCTGTTCGGGCCTGACGAAACGGCGTCCAACCGCCTGCAGGCAGTCTACGAGGTGAGTAAGAAGGTATGGATGGCGGACATGCTGCCCGAGGATGCCGATGGCGGTGAGCTGTCGCGCGACGGGCGGGTGATGGAGATGCTGTCGGAGCACACCCTGATTGGCTGGCTGGAAGGCTATCTGCTGACCGGTCGGCACGGGTTTTTCCACACCTACGAGGCGTTTGCCCATGTCATCGATTCGATGTTCAACCAGCATGCCAAGTGGCTGGACATCAGCAAGAACCATGTGCCGTGGCGCGCTTCGGTGGCCGCGCAGAACATCCTGCTGTCATCCACAGTCTGGCGCCAGGACCACAACGGTTTCTCGCACCAGGACCCCGGCTTCATCGATCTGGTTACCAACAAGAGTCCGAGCGTAACGCGCATCTACCTGCCGCCTGATGCCAACACGCTGCTGGTGGTGGCGGACCAGTGCCTGCGCTCGATGGACTGCATCAACGTGATCGTAGCCGACAAGCAGAAGCACCTGCAGTTCAGCAATATCGACGAAGCCATCGTGCACTGTGCCAAGGGCATTGGCATCTGGCGGCGCGCCAGTAACGACGAGGGCGTGGAGCCGGATGTGGTGATGGCGTCCTGCGGCGACGTGGCCACCCAGGAGGCGCTGGCGGCCACCGCCATCCTGCGCGAGCACCTGGGCGATCTGAAGGTACGCTTCGTCAACGTGGTGGATCTTTACAAGATGCAACCGGCCAGTGAGCACCCGCACGGCTCGACGGATCGTGAATTCGACAGTCTGTTTACCACCGACAGGCCGGTGATCTTCAATTTCCACGGCTATCCCTGGCTGATCCACAAGCTCGCCTACCGCTTCAGCAACCACGAGAATATCCATGTGCGTGGCTACAAGGAGCGTGGCAATATCAACACGCCGCTGGAACTGGCGATCCTCAACCAGACCGACCGCTTCACCCTGGTCATCGACGTTATTGACCGGGTGCCGGGGCTGGCCGCGCGCGCTGCCCACCTGAAGGAGCAGATGAAGAACGAGATCATCCGCAACCTGGCCTATGCGCACGAGCACGGCACCGACCGCGACGAATTCACTAACTGGGTATGGCCGCATTGAGGCAAGATCATTCGCTGTAACAAGGAGACTGCGTTCCATGAGTACCACCAAGCCCCCACTTGTCAGCCGCCCTGCGTGGAAGGCGCTCGAGGTACATGCACTAGCCATGCACGATGTGCACCTGCGCACGCTATTCGCCGCGACCCGGCGCGTGGCGAGCGCCTGACCGCAGAGGGCGCGGGACTGTTCCTCGACTACTCGAAGAACCGCGTTACCGACGAAACGCTGCGACTCCTCGTCAGCCTGGCGCAAGCGTCGGGACTGGGCGAACAGATCGGCGCGATGTTTTGCGGCGAGAAGATCAACAGCACCGAGCATCGCGCCGTCCTCCACGTCGCGCTGCGTGCGCCACGCGACGCTGCAATCTTGGTAGATGGGAAGAATGTCGTGCCGGGGGTACATGCTGTACTCGACAAGATGGCCGCGTTTTCCAACCGCGTCCGCAGCGGCAAGTGGCTGGGCCATACCGGCACGCGCATCCGTAACGTCGTCAACATTGGCATCGGCGGCTCGGATCTCGGACCGGTGATGGCCTACGAGGCGCTGCGGCATTACAGCGAACGCGCGCTGACCTTCCGCTTCGTGTCGAATGTCGACGGGGCCGATTTCGTCGAAGCGACGCGCGACATCAATCCTGCCGAGACACTTTTCATCGTGTCGTCCAAGACCTTTACGACACAGGAAACTATGACCAACGCACAGAGCGCTCGCGACTGGCTGCTGGCAGAGTTCGGCGGCGACATTAAAGCCGTGGCGAAACACTTCGTCGCGGTCTCGACGAACGCCGAGAAGGTCTCCGCTTTCGGCATCGATACGGACAACATGTTCGGGTTCTGGGACTGGGTCGGTGGGCGCTATTCGATGGACTCGGCGATTGGCCTGTCCACGATGATTGCCGTCGGCCCGGACAATTTTCTGGCAATGCTGGATGGCTTTCACCAGATGGACGAGCACTTTCGCACAGCGCCGTTCGAGCAAAATCTGCCGGTGCTGCTGGGCCTTCTGACGGTCTGGTACACCGATTTCTTCAACGCGCAGACGGTGGCGGTGCTACCGTACGAAAACTACCTGAAGCGCTTCCCAGCCTATCTCCAGCAACTGGCCATGGAAAGTAACGGCAAGCATGTGACGCTCCACGGTGCGACCGTGACCTACGACACCAGCCCGATCTACTGGGGCGAGCCCGGCACGAACGGGCAGCACTCGTTCTACCAGATGATTCACCAGGGCACGCGACTTATTCCTTGCGACTTCATCGCCTTCGCACACGCACTAACGCCACTTGGCCGGCATCACGATATACTGCTGGCAAACGTGTTCGCGCAGACCGAGGCGCTCGCCTTTGGCAAGACCTCCGAGCAGGTGGCGGCTGAAGGCACTCCAGAGCCGCTCGTGCCGCATCGCGTCTTTGAGGGCAACCGGCCGTCGAACACGATCCTCGCTGAACGACTCACGCCGACGACGCTGGGCAGTCTCGTTGCCCTCTACGAACACGCTGTGTTTACGCAGGGCGTGATCTGGGAAATCAATTCGTTCGACCAGTGGGGGGTCGAACTGGGCAAGGCCCTGGCGCAAGCGATTCTCCCCGAGCTTGAAAGCCCGACGACTCCTGCGCTCAGGCACGACAGTTCCACCAACAACCTGATCCGGCGCTACCGGACGATGAAAAGGTGACACCATGTCTATCCATCCACTGGCCGGCCAACCCGCTCCCCACGACCGTCTCATCGACATCAGCACGTTGCGCGATGCGTACTTCTCGCGCAAGCACGACAGCAAGGATCCTGCGCAGCGCGTCAGTTTCGGCACCAGCGGTCACCGCGGCTCGTCCCTGCGCAGTACCTTTAATGAGGCACATGTCCTGGCGATCTCCCAGGCGATTTGCGAGTACCGCAGCAGCCGCGGCATCAGCGGCCCACTCTTCCTCGGCAAGGACACCCACGCGCTGTCGGAACCTGCTTTTGTATCCGCCCTGGAAGTGCTTGGCGCCAACGGCGTGGCAGTGATGGTCGACCGGGACGACGGCTACACTCCCACCCCGGCGATCTCGCATGCCATCCTGACCTACAACCGCGGGCGCAGCACCGGCCTGGCCGATGGCATTGTGATCACGCCCTCACACAATCCGCCGGAAGACGGCGGTTTCAAATACAACCCGCCGCACGGCGGCCCCGCAGATACCGACATCACGCGCTGGATAGAGGACCGGGCCAACCAGCTGTTGGCTGATGACCTCAAGGCGGTGCAGCGCATGCCGTATGCCGCAGCGCGCCGCGCCGCCCATGCATACGACTATGTCGGCAGTTATGTCGACGACCTGGCCTCGGTGGTGGACATGGACGCGATCTGCGGCGCCAAACTCAGGATCGGCGTCGATCCGCTGGGCGGCGCGGGCATCGCATACTGGCAACCGATCGCGCAGCGCTACGGGTTTGCATTGGACATCGTCAACACCACGGTGGACCCGGCCTTCGGTTTCATGACCCTGGACTGGGACGGCAAGATCCGCATGGATTGTTCGTCGCCCTACGCCATGGCCAAGCTGATCGGGCTCAAGGACCGTTTCGACATCGCCTTCGGCAACGATACCGACCATGACAGGCATGGCATCGTCACGCGCGCCGGGTTGATGAACCCCAACCATTTTCTGGCGGCGTCGATTCATTACCTGTTCACCCACCGCCCGGATTGGCGCGCGGATGCCGCCATTGGTAAAACCGTGGTGAGCAGCAGCATCATCGATCGCGTGGCTGCGCAGATCGGCCGCAAACTGGTGGAAGTGCCGGTGGGTTTCAAGTGGTTCGTCGATGGCCTCCACGACGGTTCGATGGGTTTCGGCGGCGAGGAGAGCGCGGGCGCCGCGTTCCTGCGCCGCGACGGCACGGTCTGGACCACCGACAAGGACGGCATCATCATGGATCTGCTGGCGGTGGAACTGATGGCAAAAACCGGTCGCGACCCCGCCGAGTATTACGCCGACCTCACCCGCGAACTCGGTGCACCGGTGTATGCGCGCATTGATGCGCCCGCCACAGCGGCGCAGAAGGCGGTGCTGCAAAAGCTTTCGCCGCAGGCCATTGACGCGACGGACCTGGCCGGTGACCCGATCCAGTCCATGCTCACCAGCGCACCCGGCAATGGCGCGGCCATCGGCGGACTCAAGGTTGTCACTGCGCAGGGCTGGTTCGCCGCGCGCCCGTCGGGCACCGAAGAGGTTTACAAGTTGTATGCCGAAAGTTTTCGCGGCAGCGCACACCTGCAACGCATCCAGCAGGAAGCGCAGGCGATCCTGACGCAGGCATTCGCCAGCTCCGCGAGCTGATGGCGACTACACCGTGCAGCGATTCAGGAACTGGCCTATGAACAGAGGTTCTATCCTCGTGGTCAATGCCGGTTCATCCAGCCTGAAGTTCTCGCTGTTCCGTCTCGAGGCTGCTGATGTGCTGCAACTGGCGGTGCGCGGCCAGATCGATGGCATTGGCACCCGACCTCACCTGAATGCGAAAGATGACGCGGGTAACACCCTGGTCGAGCGTGATCTGGCGGTCGATCAGGTCGGCGCGGTAGGGGATGCGCTCACGCTTGCCAGCGATTGGCTGCGCGAACACTTCCCGGGTGAGCCGCTGCTCGCCGTCGGTCATCGCGTGGTCCACGGTGGTACCAACTATGCACAACCGGTGCGGGTTGATGCGGCGGTGTTCGCAGCGCTGGAACAACTGACCCCGCTTGCCCCCCTGCATCAGCCGCACAATCTGGCGGCGATCCGCGCGCTGCGCAAGACACAGCCGCACGTGCCGCAGATCGCGTGTTTCGACACAGCCTTTCACCGTACGCACCCGCAACTGGCCGATGTGTATGCCCTGCCCTGGGAATACTACGAGACCGGGGTGCGACGCTACGGCTTTCACGGACTGTCCTACGAATACATCGCTGCGGCGCTGCCACGGGTCGCACCCGCCATCGCGAACGGGCGCGTGATCGTTGCACACCTGGGTAGCGGCGCAAGCCTCTGCGCCCTGCAGGCGGGTAAGAGCGTGGACTCGACCATGGGCTTCTCGCCACTGGACGGTATCCCAATGAGCACGAGACCGGGCGCGGTAGACCCCGGCGTGCTGCTGTATCTGGTCGGTCAGCGCGCCATGACACCCGCGGCGCTGGAACAGCTGCTGTACAAGGAATCGGGGCTGCTCGGTTTGTCCGGTGTCAGCAATGACATGCGCCTGTTGCTGGCAAGCCCTGAGCCGCGTGCGCGCCTGGCCATCGACTACTTCGTTTATTACGTTACCAAGGCAATCGGCGCGCTGACCGCGGTTCTGGGCGGATTGGACGCTCTGGTGTTCACCGCAGGTATCGGCGAGAACTCGCCCGAGATACGCGCTCGTATTGTGCTGGCCTGCGCCTGGCTGGGTATCACGCTCGATGTGGACGCCAACCAACGTGGCGGCGCCTGTATCTCGGGGGAGGGAAGTGCTGTTTCGGCCTGGGTGGTGCCAACCAATGAGGAACTCATGATCGCCAGACACGCCCACGCGCTGGTGACAGCGGAGTCGAGACCTGTTTGAACTCCCAATTGCTGCCTGAATCGGGAGTCCGCCAAAGAAATGCTCACGCCATATCAGGGATTGATTTTGGTGATCTTGGATCCCTGTATACCGATACCGGCCATCAAGCCCTTCTGGCCGAAGATGAAAGCGTAGACGTCATCCTTGGCGGTCGTGGTGGTCAGCGACTTGGCGGCGCCCTCATCCACAATGACGATGCTCGGCCCAACCCCCACTTCCCAGCCGTCTGCCTTTTTGATGGATTCGATGGCGGCGTCAGTCATCAGGAACATGGCATAAGCGAACTCCTGCGCTCCGGCCTGCAGGCCGTAGGAAGCCGCCGCCGTGTTGTAAAAGCCCACGACTTTACCATCGACAAACAGGGCGCCATTGCCACCCTGGCCGCCAATGATCAAACCGGCCTTGAGAATGCTGGGGAAAACCAATATGGCTTTTGCCTTGTCGCCGAGCACCTTGGCCGCAGGCGTCGTTGCGTACAGTTCAGCCAGCGCGGCTTTCGCGTCGCGTTCAATTTTTGCCACATCGGCTGCCAGTGCCTGGCGAGGTGCGGCCAGGGTCGCTGTGGTCAATGCGGCAAGTATCAGGGTAAAGAAGGTTCGGCTAATGCGCTGCATGGGTAGTGTCTCCGTTGATGATAATGTTGAGCACGATGATTATATGCGTGACTATTGTTTGTACCTGGACTATCTCTTTTCTATCAGGTAACTGTATACCCCATCCAGTCTCCGCGCTGTCGAGCAGGAGATGGCCCGATTGTTCGGCAAAAACGCGAAAGTCCCGCACCGAACCCTGGTCCGTCGCCAGCACCCGCAGGCGCTGGCCGACCTGCATGGCATTCAGGGCCCGCTTGGCTTTCAGCAAGGGCATGGGGCAGGCCAGCCCGGTGGCGTCCACTTCTACCAAATCCAGTTGCGTCATTGTTCCAGATGCCGGCACTTGCGAGAGCTTCAGTATACGTATACACACCGACTCAAGCACGACCCGGGTTCTCCATGAAGTTTCGTCCGGCCTGTGCGATAGTTCTGCAATGGCATTCCGATTGGAAGGAGCACTGCTTGCGTGATCTCAAAGACAAGGTAGCCGTCGTCACCGGCGGCAGTAGCGGTATCGGTCAGGCCATTGCGCTGGCAACTGGCCAATTGCGGCTGCAAGGTGGCCGTCGTCGGCACATCCCAGGCCCGTATCGACGGCACGCTGGCGCTGTTGCCCGCAGGCAACGAACACCGGGGTTACGTCTGCGATGTCGCCGATCGAGCCGCTGTATTAGCCCTCGCCGAGGCCGTCGAGACGTGACTTCGGCCAGGTTGACATCATCGTCAACAACGCGGGCATCACTTCATCTGCGCCCTTCGCGGAGTTCGACATCGATCTGTTCGACCGCATCATAAAGACCAACTTTTTTGGCGTCGTCAATTGTTGTCATGCGTTCCTGCCCAAACTGCAGTCACGCGGGCGTGGCCATATAGTCAACATGTCCAGCATGCTCGGGTTCGTCGGCGTACCGAATCAGTCGGCTTATGTGTCGACCAAATTCGCCATCCGCGGCTTCACCGAGTCGCTCTGGGCGGAGCTGGACGACACCGGCATCGCTGTCACCGGCATCTATCCGGGCACCATCCAGAGTGAGATCCTGCAGCGCGCCAGCTTCTCCGATGAGCGCGAAAAAGCGGCAATGATGAAGATGATGGACCGCTTCGGCATTCCCGCCAGCGACGTGGCAAAGAAAACAGTCCATGCCATCAGGCATGACCGCCGCGAGATTATCATCGGCAGGGACGCGATTGCACTGGTGGCGCTCAAGCGTTTCTTGCCCGGTCTCTGTCACCGATTGATCGCCAACGGCACGCGCAAGGCGAAGGAAAAGATCCACGCGGGCGAGTGGTGAGCGGCACGGGCATGTAACGCAGGCGCACGATCGCGACTGCTATTTTCCCAGATAGAGCAGCGCCTCATGCATCGGCGCACTGGACACGGTGATGAGGCCGGAGAAGGGCGAGTTCAGCTCCAGAATCAGGAATACTGCTCCCGAGGCCGACATGGAACACACCAGCAGCGCCCCCATCACCACCGGATTGCTGGGCGCGAACAGCGCAAACGCGGCAAAGATCAAGGTTAACCATGTTCCCAGCACAATAAGCAGGGCCTTGGGCATGGCGTCTTCGCGCTGCGCATGTATAAGGGCGTTAGTCATGTTAATTTCGCTATTGAGCTCCACCGCGCGCGCCTGCAGGCCCTTCTGCACTGGAGCATCTGGCGCCAGCGCAAAGAGTCTGGTGTCGATCTTCTGCTCCTCTGTAATAGCCTCCCAGCCTTCTGCGGTATTTTTCGTGACTCCACCTGTGTCATAAAGCAATGCCATTCTTCTGGCAAAACGCGTTTTCAGTGCGTCCCGGATGTCGTTGGTCTGGGGCCCATATTCGGCCAACGTCCGGTCCAGCATGACGACCCTGGCCGCATTTTGGGTCAACTCATCGTCGAACCTACCGAAGGATGCGCTGGCCGAGGAAACCAGCAAACTGAGCACAAGCGCCGAGATAGTCGCGACCAGGGCGAAAGCCAGCCGGACAACCTCCTTCGTGTCGGTAGTCAGGTGTTGATCCGGCAGCACTCTTCTGCAGCCACAGGCCAAACAGGGCGCCGCCGAATACAAAAGCTAACATTATCAAAGCGACAACTGCAGAGTGCATTACTTCACTTCAACCTTTGCGCCAGCAGCGCAGGTGATTACCGGGAATAGTCGGGGAGTATAAATTCCCGGGATAGAAAACGCTATCGTCCAAGATAGTGCAGCGCCTCCTGCATGGGCGCACTGGACAGGCTAATCAAACCATTGAACGGAGAGTTCATTTCCAGTATTAGAAATACCGCGCCCGAGGCCGACATGGAACACGCAAGCAGCGCCCCCGCCACCACCGCATTGCGGGGCGCGAACAATCCAAACGTGGCAAAGATCAAGGCCAACCATCCCCCCAGCACGATGAGCAGTGCTGTCGGCATGGAGTCCTGCGCGCTGTGCATGTATGAGCGCCCTGGTCATGTTAATTTCACCATTAAGCTCCACGGCACGCGCCTGTAGCCCCTGTTGCACGGGGCCAGTTGGCGTAAGTGCAAAGAGCCTGGAGTCGATATTTTCCTCCAGGGCAACCGCGACCGATCCATCCACCGCGTCCTTTGCGGCCGCATCACTGGAAAACAGCAATTCAATTCTTCTGGCGTATCCGGACTTGATCAAGACTCGGATAGCATCGGCCTGTGGCCCATACTCGTCCAGGGTCCGATCAAGCATGACAACTCTGGCCGCATCCTGGGTCAATTCGTCGTCGAACCGGTCGAAGGAGCTTTTGGCTGAGGAGACCAGCAGGCTGAGGACAAGTGCCGAGATGGTCGCGACCAGGGCGGTGGTCAGCCTGACAACTTCTTTGGTCTCAGTGGTCAGGTGTTGATCCGGCAGCACTTTCTGCAGCCACAGCCCAAACAGGGCACCGCCAAACACGACGGCCAACATGATCAAAGCAATTACCGATGGGTTCATTTTTTCATCTCACGTTTTACGCCAGCTAGGCAGACACCCCAAACAAAGCACCGACAGCAGCGGTCAGGGCCATCGCCAGTGCACCCCAGAACGTCACCCTTATCGCAGCCTTGGTCACAGACGCGCCACCCGTGCGCGCGGCCAGCGCACCCAGCAGCGCGAGAAACAGCAGCGAGCTGCCCGCGACTGCCCACATAAGGACCGCAAGTGGCACCAGAATAACGACAATCAGCGGCAGGACAGCACCCACCGAAAACGTCGCGGCAGACGCCAGCGCTGCCTGTACCGGACGGGCGCTTAGTATCTCGGATATACCCAGTTCATCGCGTGCGTGTGCACCCAGCGCATCATGCGACATTAGCTGCGTAGCAACTTGTCCTGCCAGTTCGGAATCCAGCCCGCGACCGACGTAGATTGCCTGCATCTCTTCATGCTCATGCACGGGATCAGCCGCCAACTCGAGCCGCTCGCGCTCCAGATCGGCGCTCTCGGTATCCGCTTGCGAGCTGACCGACACATATTCGCCAGCCGCCATCGACATCGCACCGGCCACCAGTCCTGCAACACCGGCCACCAGAATGGCTTTGGAACTCGCGCCGGCCGCCGCTACGCCGAGCACCAGGCTGGCGGTGGAAACAATACCGTCATTGGCGCCGAGAACCGCTGCGCGGAGCCAGCCGATACGCTGCGTACGGTGTCTTTCGATGTGTCTCATGGGGAATTCCTCAGGAAATTGTGTCCCGCTTGCGATAGATGACCAGCAGATACACTGTAATGACAACGAACAAAAAATTTACTGTGCTGGAAAATACCAGTGCCGTGCCATGACCGGTAGTCTGATATTGAGCCACCGCATAGAAAACTGCGATTGCCGCAGAAACACTCCACAGCAGCCATGATTGCAGGGAGATATCCTTACTGGATTTGGTTGCCACGATTTTCTTCCACTGCGGCAGGTAGGCGCTTAACGATAACAGTGGAATACTCCCCTGCAGGAAATTTGCGGCGGCAACCACTGAATCAGATAGCATCACACACTCTCCATAGGGCGTAATGTCCCGGGCAGCGGACCCGTTAAAGTCTCGCCGCCAGGACTTGTTATGGTTACCCGGTCATACCTATTCTGGTGCCACCGGTCTCGTATTTAAAAGACGGCCCTACTGGAGAACCGTCGCTATTCCTCGATGCTCAGGTTTTTGCAACAGACCACTGTGCAATGCCACGAGTTGCCTTGCCAGAACTGTTGATGAACAGGGTTTCGGCTACCACTCTGCGACCCACATTGTTGTAGTAGATCGTTATTTCCTCTATTCCAACAAAAACATCGACAAGCTCGAACTTCAGCGGTGGATGTAGTGACAGGCTTGGTGTCCAATAATCAGCAATAGCAGTCTTTCCCTTTATTTTACCCTCAGGCAGACCAAGGCGCTCCACGATAAGAGGCGACGACATTTCAAAATCATCAGTGTAATGAGCAAGGATGCGGTTGATATCATGGGAATTCCACGACTCGATCCAGTCCATAGCAAATGCCTGTGCCCACTGCCGGTCAATCATTCTCGGTTCCGGTGATTCTATCTGGAGTATGCTCGCCCAGCGCACACAGTGCGAGACGCTGGAGCGAATACGATCACCCGATATAAGTAGCACAAAAAGGCTGATCTGAGAAAGGTGTTCGTGGACAAGCGCTTCGCTCCTGCGCCATCATGGTGCAAACGTGGCAAGAAGGAAATAACCAATGGCTCGATTGAAACTTGCGCTATCAATGCGCATCCTGCCGTTGACCATTTCCGCTCTCATGAGCATCGTGATTTTGCTGGAGATATTGGCTGCGCCGTCGACATTTTGGCTGCTGGTGCTGCCATTTCTGGTTTTTGCCGCACTGACCTGGCTTGGTATCCACGACATGAAACAGGACCAACATGCCATCCTGCGCAACTATCCGATCTCTGGCCACGCACGCTTCATAATGGAGGCGCTGCGCCCTACCCTGCGACAATATTTCTTTGAAGGCGAACAGGACGGCAGGCCTTTTTCGCGCGACCGGCGCTCGCTGGTCTATCAACGTGCCAAGGGTCAGCTTGACAAGCGCCCATTCGGGACCGAGTTCGATGTCTATGATCCGAGCTACGAATGGATCTCGCACTCGTTGGCACCGACGGAGGTGAGAGCGCATGATTTTCGCGTCAAAGTCGGCGGCCCGGACTGTACCAAACCCTATGACGCCTCGGTTCTCAACATTTCTGCCATGAGTTTCGGCTCATTATCCGCCAATGCCATTCGCGCGCTCAACAGTGGGGCAAAGGCCGGCAGGTTTGCGCACGACACCGGGGAAGGTGGTGTGTCGCCTTATCACCGCGAGAATGGCGGTGACATTATCTGGGAGATCGGCTCCGGCTATTTCGGCTGTCGTGATGCGGCGGGTAACTTTTCGCCGGAGAACTTCGTCAAGACAGCGACGCTCGATCAGATCAAGATGATCGAGATAAAACTGTCACAGGGCGCGAAGCCCGGTCATGGTGGCGTGTTGCCCGCCGCCAAAATCACGCAGGAAATTGCGCAAATACGCGGCGTACCGATGGGCAGGGACTGTGTTTCTCCCGCGCAGCATCCCGCCTTCTCAACGCCGCTGGAACTGATGGCCTTTATCCAACAACTGCGCGAGCTCTCCGGCGGCAAGCCGATCGGCTTCAAGCTGTGCATCGGCCGCAAACATGAATTCCTGGCCATCATCAAGGCCATGCTCAAGACTGGCATCACCCCCGATTTCATTGTGGTCGACGGTAAGGAAGGGGGCACCGGCGCGGCCCCGTCCGAGTTCATCGACCATATGGGCATGCCGCTACGTGAGGGCCTGTCGTTCGTGCATTTCGCGCTGGTCGGAGCGGGGCTGCGCAATCGCATCAAGATCGGGGCATCCGGCATGATGGTTTCCGCCTTCGACATCGCCAGGACCATGGCTCTGGGCGCCGACTGGGTGAACATGGCACGTGCGTTCATGTTTGCTGTCGGCTGTATCCAGAGCCAAACCTGCCATACCGACCGCTGCCCGACCGGTGTCGCCACCCAGGACCAGGACCGGCAACGGGCGCTGGTTGTGCCGGACAAGGCGACGCGCGTCGCACAGTTCCACGAAAAGACGCTGATGGCGTTAGCTGAAGTGGTGGGTGGAGCGGGTCTTACTCACCCCTCGCAGCTGCGCCGCTTCCATTTCCAAAAGCGGATCAATGAATCACTGGTGAAGTCGTTTATGGATCTCTATCCGCCCTTACGCAAAGGCGAACTGCTGACCGGAACAGAAGATCCAAGATACAAGGGGGCCTGGCAGCGGGCACAGGCCGAGTCATTTGCCGCGGCGCATACCACTTGATCAAAATTAACCGGCCAAATCCCGGCAATAATCAGACAACAGTCTTCAGCAGCTTGAGCAGCAGATCGCGAATTGGAATCTGCTGCGAGATGACCAGTAGCATGGGAAGTATGATGGGGAGAAGCACCATCATGATGGAGCTCTTGCCGATCGGCATGGGAGTTACTTTTTCCACAGCATCGTAAATCGCCGCAATATCGACAACCGGCCCAAGCTCAGGGGCATCGAGTATATCCCCGGCAGCGGTTTCACTGTTGACGGTTTGGCCAAGAATCCAGCGCTGGTGCACAAGCCGACCATGTGTGCCAATGAGCGCTCCATAACTGAGTAGCGCCTCACGTTTCATGGCCCCGATGCGCGGTGCAAACAGGAGGAGTGGCGAGAGCATGATCGCGCTCCAGACCACGACAAAAACAGCGAACGGCGCCTTGAGAGCGGCCAGCGTTTGGCCATGGTAGAGCACGTCGTGCATCCAGCGAGAGGCGATAATGGCTGATACCGCAAATGTCACCAGAAAGAGTGCCATCGGCAGTTTCTTCAGGAAACCGAGACCACCACAGCGATCGGGATGCGACGGCACCAATGACAACTCCATCGCTGCAATGCGCTGAAAGAGCAGAATGACGAGCGCAATGCGCCACAGCCAGCCCAACAGGAGAATAACAAAGACAGGTTTGGCCACATAGAGGAACCACCAACCGCCGAAGCCAAAATCAGTGCCCTGTGCAGCCCAGGACATTTCATGCGCATCTGCATGCACGGGGTTTCCGAGTATCCAGACAAGCGCTAAACCGATGACGAAAATCCAGGGCAGACTGGCATCCCGCAAACGTGCCATACCCGCCAGAATCTCCGCAAATGTCGACTGCTGCGTATCGGAAACGATATTGTTCGTCCGAAATTGCCCGACGATCTTTCGTAACACACCGCCCGCCATCGCTTCAGCCAGTATGAAGAGCGGAATCGCAACCAGGCAGCGCACGTGAATCCCGAAATGCTTGAACAACGGTTCGCCGGTATCCGCATGCACGAGACGATCATTGAGGACCGCCCAGATCATGATCGGCAGCCAGGTTAACAGGGCAAAAAAAACAGCGCGGCGCACAACACCCAGCCCTACCTGCGGCGCAATGCGCAATTTGCGCTGCCAGCGCAGGAGCAAATCGTTGCGCAGTAAATCAAAACTTTCATCCGGTGGGATTGCTTTGCCTGCTTCCATGTTGTCCCTACCCTATAGTTGCACAGACAGCGCCTGACACATCGACACTGGCTGATGCTAGCACGAGGCCTTTGTGTCGTTATACTGGTCTTTGACTTGCCGCAAGACGCAGTTCAGCTGGCGTAGTGTTCGACCAGCGCTTGAATGCACGGCGAAAGTTGGTGGTATCAGTGAAGCCGAGCAGGCAGGCAATTTCCGCAACCGGCAAGGTTGTCCCCACCAGATACTCCTTGGCCAGGCGGTAACGCACCTGGTCCAGCAACTGCTGATACCGACAGCCTTCATGTGCCAGACGACGTTGCAGTGTACTTTCACTCATGTGCAACTGTAGTGCGATAGCGGCGGCCGTGGGAAATTCCGAGCCTGACTGCAGCAATATCTGCTGCACCCGCTCACTCACCCGGCCATAACGCGAGTCCAGCGCCGACAGGCGGTCACACTCCCGGCGAAAAATGTCCTGCGCCACCGGGTTGGCGGTAGAGATGGCGATGCCCAGGCTCGCCTCGTCGAAACTCAGCGCGCAACGCTGGCTGGCAAACCGGACATCCGCGCCAAACAACTGCAAGTACGACTCTGCATCGCGAGGCGCTGTGTAGTCCAGTTCCAGTGTAGTCACCACCGCCCTGTCGCCGATGAGCAAGCTGCCGTTATGGATGATGGCTGCAAACAATACCTCGCAATAGAACCGTTCCAGTGCCAGAGGCAGGTGCGTGGCCTCGACCACCACATCGACCCGACCGTCGTGTTGCTGCACCTCGATATGAATACTGGGCAGGATGGCACGACTGTAACGGATCAATAGTTTGAGCGCGTCGCCGACCGTGGCGCTCGTCATCAAGGCGTAGCCAAATATTCCCTGGGACGAGATATTGATACGCGAACCCAGTTGCAGTCCAAACTGTTGATCATTGGTCAGCTCGAGGGCATGCAGACAGACAGTGTCCATTTGACCGGCACTGACGCTAAATTCCTCCTTCATATCGATAGACTTCAACCCCGTGCCCTGCAGCAGTTGGTCCACGCCTACGCCTTGGCCTGCGAGCAAGTCGGCCAGGGTAGATAAATAGTAGGCATGCATGGTGATGGTATTTGACCCTAAGAATGACGCTTTTTAACCCGGTGATTGATGGTATTTGACCCTGCTCCATGCGCTGTTGTCAATTAGGATCACTCCCATCAGTCATGCACCACCCTTTAATGGAGAATGGTTATGGGATCAGCGCACACGGCATCAACGACACCAGCCAGCACTCAATCGAGCACTCCCAGTGGCGTGCAGATCAAGCCGCGCAATCGTTCCCACGATATCGCCGCCGCACTCCACGGCGAGTGGCTCGATAACAACGCCTTTCTCACCGCGTTCTTTAACGGCATGTCGACTGCTTTCCCGGTCGGTGAAAAGTTTTTTATCGATAGCGTACGACATTACGCGGATCAGATTACGGATCCCGAACTGAAAGAAAACATCAAGGGCTTCTGTGGGCAGGAAGGTTTCCATCGACGCGAGCACCAGCTCTATAACGAGACGCTGTGCGCCGCGCGTGGCTACGACCTCGAGAAGTTGGAGGGCACATTGACAAAGCGGCTCAACTGGGCGCGGAAAAATCTATCGCCCCTCAAAAATCTGGCCATTACAGTGGCCATCGAGCATTTCACCGGGGTACTGGCGGAACTGATGTTGCGCCCCGGATCCATTATGGACAGGGCTGAACCGTCGATGCGGTCACTGTGGCGCTGGCATGCGGCGGAGGAAATGGAACACAAGGCGGTGGCATTTGATGTCTACCGGGCGGTCGGCGGCAGCGAGGAGTTGCGCCTGGCTGTGATGCGGCGGGTGTCGGTACTGATGAGCATCGAACTGACCCGGGCATTGTTTTACATTCTCAAGAAAGATGGCCAGCTGTTCAACTTCAAGCTGTGGCGCGCAGGATTGGCGGGGCTCTTTGGCAGGAATGGGGCCTTCAGCGGTGGCTGGGCACCTTACAAGGAGTTTTATACACACGGTTTTCACCCCTGGCAGCAGGATACCCGTGAATTGCTTGTACAATGGGCGGCAGAACCGCAACTCGCGAGTACCTGAGCATGAAAAAGCTGGCTATAACCTTTGTCGTCATCGCGATCGCAGTCTTTGCGGGATGGAAAAAGTTTAGCGCAGCGCCCGTGGCCCGTATGGTACCCGACGATGGCGGCACGCACTGGCGGCCGCAGGGCAACCCTACCGTCGGCGCATTTGACGAGCACATGGCCACGCCGATTACATTTCGCACCATGCACGTTGGCCTGAACAATAGCGACCAGCTGTGGATCGCGACGGCGCCCGAGCAGGAGCTGGCCTGGGTGGCAGAACAAAATCTGTTCGTCCCCGAGGGGCCCACCATGGACAACCTGGGGCAGATTTACTTCAGTCCCTTGTATCCGCAGGAAGATGTGAGCCTGGTGGTGTTGGACCCCGCCACCGGTGCACGCCGGTGGACGCTCCCGAACAAGGGCGATCGCCAGGGTGCAGGAGCGCCGCTAATTCTCGATACACCGCACGAGTCGAACGCGCAAACCATTTACCACGCGACCTACCACTGGGCCTGGGCAGTAACGCCGCAGGGCAAGGTACTGTGGCACAAGCCAACCGGCCTGCAGTATGCGGGCACAGATGTCCCTCATGCCTGGGGCGTGAATTATATTCCGCAACTTGATGCGCTGACGGTGGTGACCGGCAATGGCGAAATCGCCGTGCTCTCGCGCACCACCGGTGAATCCTTACTGGCTGCACCGTTTGCACTACCGGGTGTGACCGCAGCAGCGTCGGCCAGGAAGATGCCATCAAAATGGATTCTGCAACGAGGCGACCGCCTGGCCGAGGAGCGCTTCGGCAAAATGCCGCTGCCCGATGGCTTGTTTACTGCCATGGTGCGCATAATTTTTGGTGCCGGGTCTGAAGTGTCCAACTTTTATGCCGTTGATCCCAACAGCGGCAGATTGTTTGTCGCCGCTACCGCGCCGGACGACACTGACGGTAAAACAGATGGCGTTTCCGCCAACGGCGCAATCTATGCTCTGGATCTCGTCCCCAGCGCAGACAAGCTGGCAGTGGTCATTGCCGCCCGTTATGACTTCGATGGCGGCACCGGCTCGACACCCACAGTGAGCAATGATGGCCAGCGCGTATACATCACTGACGAGAATGGCAACGTCATGGCGCTGGATCGCGACCTGAAGGAAATCTGGCGCATCAACGTCGGCGATCAGGTCGCCGCGTCCGTTGCCGTGTCGGCGGACAATCACGAACTGTATGTGGTCACGGGAAGAGACGTGTTCAAGCTGTTGGACAAGGGTGATCATGCCGAGCATGCCTGGCAGGCCCAGCTCGATGTATTCCCCGACCACGTGAATGTTAACGCGCTGACGCCAACCATCACTGCCAACGGCATCGCTGTGTCTATCGGCGCCAGTCGGGAGCTGGGTGGGAATTCGCTGTTGATGGAAGCCGGCTTTGGTTTGCTTGACCGCGACACCGGTAAAGTGCGCGGTTTCGTACAGGGGGTAGAGGAAGGCATAGCGGTGACCGTGGTCGCCGCCGACGGCGGTTTCACCATTGCGCATTCACCGGTTCGAAGGCTGGGCAGCAAGGCGATATTCGGCGACAGTATCTCGCCGATTCTCGGCGGCATCGCGCGCTACAAGCCCAGCAACTATGCACGAGTGGCGCGCGAAGCAAGTTGTGCGGCCGCAGCTATAGAAACGCGCAGTACTGCACAGCACGGCGCGCCTGGATACAACGCAGCGGCACAGCAGTGGGATGAGCGACAAATCCAGGCATTGATGACACAGGCGACACAGGCGCTGGGCAGGACAGCAACCGCTGTGCCGGCGAACCCGACCCCGCAGTACTGGTGCGACGCACTAACCACACAGAGTCACTGACTGTGTCCGCCACAGTGTCAGCTCAAAGAACGCATTTTGAGGTGATCGTTGTAGGTGCCGGATTTGCCGGCATCGGCGCAGCCATCAAACTGCGTGAGGCGGACTTTGATTTCATCGTACTGGAGAAAGGCGCCGAAATCGGCGGCGTCTGGCGCGACAATACCTATCCTGACTGCGCCTGTGATATCCCTTCGGCGCTGTACTCCTTCTCCTTCGCACCCAATCCCAACTGGAGCACCTTTTTTGCCCGGCAGGAGGAAATCAGGGACTACACGATCGAGACCGCCAGCAAATTTGGTGTGCAGGATTCGATCCTCCTCAATCATGAGTTACTCGAAGCGCGCTGGAACCAGGACCAGAAGGCATGGCAGTTGCACACCAGCGCCGGCATCTACACCGCACGCTTTGTGATTATGGCTTGCGGCCCCATGCACAAGCCGGTCACACCGTCGCTCAAAGGCATGGAAACCTTTACCGGCATCAGCTTTCACTCGGCCCAGTGGGACCACAGCATTGATTTGACCGGCAAGAAGGTCGCAGTGATTGGCAGCGGCGCATCGGCAATCCAGTTTGTGCCGGCCATTGAACCCAAGGTTGCACAACTCACCCTGTTCCAGCGCACGCCGCCGTGGGTGCTGCCCAAGCTGGATGTGCGCGTGTCTGAACGCTGGCAACGCATTTTCAGCCGCTTTCCATCGGTCCAGGCACTATTGAGAAAACTGCTGTATCTGCAGTTTGAATTTCTCAATCGCAGCTTGAAACATCCACATCTCATCAAGCGATTGCAGGATGCGGCACGCAGCAATATCTATCGCAGTATCAAGGACGAAGAGTTGCGGGCGCGCCTGACACCGAATTATGCGATTGGCTGCAAACGCATCCTGCAATCCAATACCTGGTACCGTGCACTGGCCAGACCGCAGGTGAATGTGGTCGACAGCGTTGCGCAGGTGCAGGGCAACACGGTGATCGCGCGGGACGGTGCGAGCTGTGAAGCCGATGTCATTATTTTTGCCACGGGTTTTGAGGTAGCCAACCCGCCCATTGCCGAGCGCATTGTTGGCGCCAGCGGTAAGACACTAGCGCAGCAGTGGCGCGGCAGCCCCGATGCCTACCTTGGCACCGTTGCCGAGGACTGTCCCAACTGCTTCCTGACCTTTGGCCCCAACCTGTATACGTTCTCATCAGCGTTCGTTATCATCGAGGCGCAATTAAAATACATTATGAGCGCGCTCACCACGCTGCGCGCCAGACGCGCGGGTAGCTTCACAGTCGATAAGCAAAAGAACCGCCCCTACAACGAGCAGCTACAATCAGCGTTGCAGGACACCGTGTGGAATAACGGCGGTTGCGTAAGCTACTTTATCGACAAGAACGGTCGCAACAGCACCAACTGGCCCTGGACCACATTTTACATGCGGCGGCGGCTGGCGAAGTTCAGGCCGGACGACTATATAATCCAATAAAACAGTCACGGAGTAAGGTTATGAAAACGCTGTTACGTGTTCTGGTAATGTTACCCGCGGTACTGTTTGTGATGATGGGCCTGCGCTGGATTACCGACCCTGCGGGTGCCGCCACCGCACTGGGCATGACCTTGTTGGACGGCGTTGGACGCAGCTCGCAGATCGGCGATGTGGGCGCATTGTTTCTCTCCATGGGCATGATGATGTTGCTGGCACTGATTACGGCAAGACGCAGCTGGTTTTATGCTCCCGCGTTGATGCTCTCCGTGGTGGCATTGCTGCGACTGCTGGCCTGGCTGCTGCATGACGCCGCCCTGGCGCTGGATATGATTGTCGTTGAAGTGGTGATCGCCAGTATTTTGCTGTTTGCCGCATCCAGACTGTCGCAGGGGGAGTAACGCGTGGCGCTCTTCAGTAGCGGGCGCTGCACCCAACTCCTTGCCCTGTTGCTGGCCGTCGTGAGTGGATGGCAGATTCCGATGGCAGCAGCAGCGCGGCCCAATATCGTGCTGATACTCGCCGATGACCTCGGCTTCAGCGATATCGCGCCTTACGGCAGCGAGATACAGACGCCCACGCTCAGCGCGCTGGCAGCATCGGGATTTCGCTTCACCAACTACCACACCGCCGCCAGCTGCGCGCCGACGCGAGGCATGCTGCTCACCGGCGTCGACAGCCACCGCAACGGCGTGCCGAATATTCCGGAGACCATTCCACCCGAGCAGAGCCAGCACCCCAATTATCAGGGTACCCTCTCCCACAACGTGGTAACAGTATCCAGCCTGTTGCAGGATGCGGGCTACCACACCTACATGGCGGGTAAATGGCATCTCGGTATGGCACCGGACCTGCTGCCCTTCCGTCGCGGTTTTGATCGTTCGATCACCATGGCCGATACCGGCGCCGACAACTGGGAGCAGAAGCCGTACCTCTTTATCTACAAGAAGGCCAACTGGTTTGCCGACGGGGAACCGTTCGACTTGCCGGAGGACTTTTACTCCTCGCGCTTCCTGGTCGATAAGACGATTGAATTTATTGTCTCCAACGCGAGCGACGGCCAGCCCTTTTTCGCTTACCTGCCCTTCCAGGCCGTGCACATCCCGGTGCAAACGCCACAGGAGTTCACCGAGAAGTATATGGGTGTCTACGACGCCGGCTGGGAGGAACTGCGCAAGCAGCGTCAGGCCCGCGCCAAGCAACTGGGTATTGTGCCCGCCGATAGCGCCATGGTGACGATGTCCACCACTAACGACTGGGACTCCTACAGCGCCGAGGAGCAGCGCTATCATGCCAAGCGCATGGCCGTCTACGCCGGCATGGTGGATGCGATGGACCACCATATCGGGCGCCTGATCGACTATCTGAAAAGCACCGGCCAGTACGACAACACCATCTTTATCTTCACGTCTGACAACGGCAGCGAGGCCTCGGGCGGCGACTCACCGCGCCATCCCCTGATGCGGCTCGCACTGCGCGTGCAGGGCTACAACAATGACTACGACACCCTCGGGACTTAAAGGCAGTTTCAATACCATTGGCCCGAGCTTTGCCAGCGCCGCCGCGTCACCACTGGCCTACTATAAGTTCTACGCCGGGGAAGGCGGCATGCGCGTGCCGCTGATCGTCGCCGGCGCTTCAATCCCCGCAGCGCCACGCCTGTCGAACGCATTCGCCTACGTCACCGACATTACACCCACCATTCTGGACATGGCCGGTGTCAGCCCGCCCGCCAGCCATTACGGCGGTCGTCTGTAGAGCCGCTGACCGGGCGCAGCCTGCTGCCCGTGATTCGCGGTGAAATCGAGACCGCGTACTCGCCCACCGATATTACGGGCTACGAACTGGGCGGCAATGCCGCACTGTTCCAGGGTGACTACAAGATTGTCCTGAATATCCCTCCCGTCGGTGACAACGAATGGCATCTGTACAACATTATTACCGACCCCGGTGAAACCGAGGACCTGGGCAAGAGTATGCCGGAGCGCAAGCAGCAAATGCTGGAGCGCTATCACGCCTACGCTGCTGCTAACGGTGTGTTGCCGGTTCCTGCCAACTACAACGCCACCGCACAGGGTATTTTTAATGGCGTGCTGGATCGCTTTGGTGGGCAAATCCTGCTGGTGCTGCTGGCCTTCGTTACGCTGGTGCCGTTTTATATCGCCTACCGTTCCCGCAGGAAGTGAGTTCAACAGGGAAATACCTTTGCCGTCATTTCCACCTTCTACTATGATTAACAAGCTCCCGGCAATGGGGGCACCAAAGCTCTCAAATACACAGAAGGAATCCGTTATGTTGAAACTACACAATACTCTGATTTTCGCTATGCCAATCCTGCTGTCAGCCTGCGCCTCGGGCCCACCCTTCATCGACCAGATGGAGTCTACCGCCGTCGATATGGCCGTGCGCCGCGGCGCCTTCGAAATGAACTGCCCTGCGGCCACCGGTCAGCTGATCTCAAGCGAGACCATACAACCACCTGTACGGCCATTTATTATGATCCCTGAGCGGGCTGAATATACCGTGGGTGTCAGCGGCTGTGGCAAACGCAACAGCTATGTTGTGATTTGTCCCGACAACGGCAGCAACTCGTGTTTTGCCGGTGCCTCACGCGATGACTCGATGCAATAATACGGGAGTATGCGCCATGAACTTCATCCGCAACTCACTGCTCGTTTGCACTTCGCTTCTCACTCTTGCGCCGCTAGCAGGATTCGGTGACCCTACCGATCCGATTAAGGCAGCGGCAGAGTCCGATAAAAAGGCCGGAATTGCTGCTCCAGGTATCGAGGAGACCCGCGCCATCGCCGAGGACGGCTTTATTTACGGCCTGCCCATCGTGATGAACTATGCGGTGCAGTACGAGTTTGCCGTCGACAAGAGTTCTAGTCAGTTCAAGGCGCCTTTCAACGAAATCAATAACGCCTCGCGCGTGTTCACCTATAAGGACACCACGATCGTCACACCCAATAGCGATACGCCCTACTCCATGGTGTGGCTGGACCTGCGCGCCGAGCCCATGATCCTGTCGGTACCGGCAGTACCGGCGCCGCGTTACTACTCGGTGCAACTGGTGGATGGCAACACCTTCAACTACGGCTATATCGGCAGCAGGGCGACGGGTACGGAGGCAGGTGATTACATGGTCGTTGGCCCCGACTGGCAGGGCGCAACCCCGCCCGGCATCAAGCAGACGTTCCACTCCAGCACAGACTTCTCGCTCACCATCTATCGCACACAACTGTTCAACCCCGCTGATATGCCGAACGTTGTTGCCGTGCAGGCTGGGTACAAGGCACAGCCGCTCTCTGCTTATTTGAAAAAGTCCGCGCCGCCCGCCGCACCGGCAATCGACTTTCCGAAAATCAACAAGGAGATGGTAAAGACCAATTTCTTTGAATACCTGGATTTCGCCCTGCAGTTTGCGCCCGCCGGCCCGGAAGAAAAGGCGATTCGCGCGCGGCTGGCCAGCATCGGCATAGGCCCCGGCAAGACGTTCTCATTCAAGGACCTCTCGCTGGAGCACAAGGCGGAACTGCTCATCGGCATGAAGCAGGGCAGTGACAAAGTTGACCAATACCTCGCCACGCAGGTGATACCCGTGAATGGCTGGGGCCTTAGCGATCCCTTTGGCGACCGCGCCTTTTTCAACGGCGACTGGCTGAAGCGCGCGGCCAGTGCGAAGGCTGGTATCTACGGCAACGACGTCATCGAAGCGGCCTATCCCATGACGCGCAAGGACGTGACGGGAGCAGAACTCGATGGCAGCAAGGGTAACTACACGCTGACCTTCCCCGCTGGCGAGCTGCCACCGGTAAACGCCTTCTGGTCGGTGACCATGTACGACGGCAAGACCCAGTTGCTGATCAAGAACCCGATCGACCGCTACCTCATCAACTCACCTATGCTGCCGGAGTTACAGAAGAGCGAGGACGGCTCACTGACGCTGTATATACAGAAGGATTCGCCGGGAGCCGCAAAGGAATCCAACTGGCTGCCCGCACCGGATGGCCCAATGTATATTGTCATGCGGCTGTACTGGCCCAAGACGGAAGCACCCTCCTTGCTTCCCATCGGCAAAGGGTCATGGAAACCACCGGGGTTTGTGAAGGCTCCGAAATAACCTCTGTACGCCACAGCGATTCAGGAATGCACCTCTTATGTCAGTGATCATTGGCACACCCCTCAGCCCGAGTGCGAAGAAGGTGTTGTTATGCGGTGCCGGTGAGCTGGGCAAGGAAGTCGCCATCGAGCTGCAACGCCTGGGTGTTGAGGTGATCGCGGTGGACCGCTATGCCAATGCACCGGCTATGCAGGTTGCGCATCGCTCCCACGTGATCAACATGCTGGATGGCGAGGCGCTGCGCGCCGTTATCGAACTGGAACAGCCCGATTTGATCGTGCCGGAAATCGAAGCCATTGCGACCGCTACGCTGGCCGAGCTGGAAGCTGAGGGATTTACCGTGATTCCTACGGCAAAAGCCACGCAGCTGACCATGAACCGCGAGGGCATTCGCCGCCTCGCAGCCGAACAGCTGGGGCTGAAGACCAGCGCGTACGAATTCGCGCAAACAAAAGAAGAGTATGTAAGCGCGGTAGCAAAAATCGGCCTGCCCTGTGTCATTAAGCCCATTATGAGTTCCTCCGGCAAAGGCCAGTCACTGCTGCGCAAGGCGAGCGAGATCGACGCGGCCTGGGACTACGCACAGGCGGGCGGTCGCGCCGGCAAAGGGAAGGTCATTATCGAGGGCTTTGTGGATTTCGATTTTGAAATCACCCTACTCACCATACGTCACCGTGACGGCACCTCCTTTTGCGCACCCATCGGGCACCGACAGGAAGGCGGCGACTATCAGGAGTCGTGGCAGCCGCAACCGATGATGACAAGCGCCTTATCCGCAGCTCAGGAGATGGCAGAGAAGGTGACCACGGCACTCGGCGGCAAGGGGCTGTTCGGTGTGGAGCTGTTTATCAAGGGCGACGAGGTGATTTTCAGCGAGGTCTCGCCGCGCCCACACGATACCGGGCTGGTGACATTGGTATCGCAAGACCTGTCAGAGTTTGCCCTGCATGCACGCGCGATTCTGGATTTACCGATCCCGGCGATCCGGCAACACGGCCCGAGTGCATCCAGCGTCATTTTGGTCTCGGGCGAAAGCCAGAATGTTCAGTTCGGCAATCTGGACAAAGCCCTGGCGATTGCCGACACCCAGCTGCGTCTGTTTGGCAAACCGGAGGTGTCCGGCTCGCGCCGGATGGGTGTGGCACTGGCCGTGGCTGCGACAATAAAGCAGGCACGCGACAATGCGAATGCGTGTGCTGCTGCCGTGAGCGTTGATTTGTAGTTCTTGCGTGATAATCAACTCTACTGGCACTACAAATCGGCACAGCCCCCGGGTAGACGAAAAGTATCACCAGGAAGCAGGAATCTCTCATGTATAAAATTGCTCTAGCTATCGTCACCAGCCTGTGCATGGCTGCCTGTAGTGAGAGGCCGGCGGAAACAACCAGCGTGCAGGATACTTCCGAGCCCGAGTCGACATTGGTTGAAGAGGTGACGGTAGATGTTACCGATCCTGGAAGAGGCGAATACGTTTAACAAGGAATTTGAGCTGCAGGGTGTGCATTTCGTGGTCGAAGCCAGCAACAACCACTCGATAAATACACTGACCATCACTCCCAGCGGCCTGACCGAAGTCAACGATATTATCAGTCGTGAAATCGACGGCACGGTGACCAATGCTGAAGTTGCGGACATCAATGCCGATGGATCTCCCGAAATTTATGTCTGGGTCAATTCCGCCGGTAGCGGTAGCTATGCCACGCCAATCGGGTACTCAGCCAACAACAAGAAGAGCCTGAGCGATATTTATTTCCCACCGATCAGTGATGATCCCGTCAACAGCAAAGGCTACATGGGTCATGACGAATTCGCTGTGGTCGAAGGCGTGGTCGCGCAGCGCTTCCCCATTTACAACGAGGGTGATACCAATGCGCAGCCGAGCGGCAGGACACGCCAGCTACAATACAAGCTTACACAAGGCGAGGCCGGTTGGGTGATGAAGCTGGATAAGGCACTGGAATACTGACCAAACTGCCCCGCATACCTGACCGCCTGATTACAATCTGAGCCATTCAGACAGAGCGTTTTAAATGAAAAAATTATTGCTCGCCAATATTGTTGCTTCACTTTTTGTTTTGACCTGCTCCAGATCACCACATGCGGCCTCTGCTGAGCCGGTCGCTGCTGACAAGGCCACCACGATTGGCGCATGGGGTGTCGATACCGCCAGTCTGTCAGGCACCATTCGGCCAGGCGATGATTTTTATCGTTATGTCAACGAGGGTTGGCTGAAGTCCGCCACGATTCCGGCCGGGCTGCCTGCCATGGATTCCTTCATCGAAGTCTATCTCTCCACCGAACAGCGGGTCGGTGGCATCATCACCGAAGCCCGTAAAGGCAATGATGCAACAGGCACGGTGGAACAGCAGATCGCCGATTTCTCTCGTTCCCATGCCGATATGGCGCGGCGCAATTCGCTTGGCATCACGCCGATTGCCAGCACGCTGTCGATCATTTCGGGCACCAATGACCGCGCCGATATCGCCAGGGTCATGGCTTATCCGTGGATGGACGCGCATGATCGGCGGCGGAGTTGCCCCCGATGACAACGAACCGCGCCGCCAGATCGCCCTCGTCGGCGCCAGTGGCCTCACCATGCCGTCGCGGGAATATTATCTCGAAAAAGCCGAGCCTTACATCGGCTTCCGGCAAGGCGCTGCTCGACTATATCGCATCAAGTTTCCGCCGCGCCGGCATCCCTGATGCCGAGGCCCGTGCCGCCAGGGTGCTGGCGCTCGAAACCGAAATCGCCAGCCGACAGTGGAGCACAGCGGAACAGCGCGATGTCGTGCGCATGAACCATGTCATGACGCCAGCCGAACTGAAGGCCTATGCGCCGGGCTTCCCCTGGGATGCCTAGCTGGCCGAAATGCAGTTCGACAAGCAGCCGCAGCTCAAGGTCGTCACCGACACTGCGGTGCGTGATACGGCCAAGCTGTTCGCCGAAACCCCGGTCGCCGACCTGCAGTCCTATCTGCTCTTCCACACTCTCGATGCCTGGGCGGATTCGCTGTCCGAACCCTGGGTGCAGGCGCATTTCGATTTCCACAACAAGACACTGATGGGCGTGCCCCAGCGCCGCCCGGCCGAGCTTGAAACCGTCGCCGCCGTCAACGGCGCGCTGGGCGAGGAAATCGGCCGCATCTATGTCGATGAATATTTCGGCGCATCGGACCGCGCCAAGGTTGATGAGATGATCGGCTATCTGCGCGCCACCTACCGCGACCGGATCAGCAAACTCGACTGGATGGACGCTGCCACCCGCGCCGAAGCTCTCGCCAAGCTCGACAAGATCGTCAGCCACATCGGCTATCCCGATCGCTGGCACGACCGGTCATCGGTGCGCATCGGCGCCGATGATCTGGTCGGCAACCAGAACCGCCTGCTGGAATGGGCGCGCGCCGACAGCCTGAAGAACCTCGCCGAAGGCACCCGCGACTGGGAATTCCCCTATCGCCCGCAAGAGATCAACGCCGGCTATACCCCGTCGCTCAACTCGATCTCCTTCCCGGCCGGCATTCTGCAGCCGCCGTTCTTTGATGCAAAAGCCGATCCGGCGGTCAATTTCGGCTCAATCGCCGCCGTCATCGGCCATGAAATCGGCCATGCCTTCGACGATCAGGGCAGCCGGTCGGATGGCGACGGCAAGCTCCGCAACTGGTGGACGCCGCCGTCGCGCGCCGAATTCGAAAAGCGCACCGCCGGGCTGGTCGAGCAGTTCAACCAATACGAACCAGTGCCCGGCGTCCAGATCAACGGCCGCCAGAACCTTGGCGAGAACATCGGCGATCTCGGCGGGCTCACCGTCGCCTATGCCGCCTATCGCAACTATGTCGATGAAAAGCAGGGCGGCAAGGCGCCGGTCATCGATGGCTATACCGGTGACCAGCGCTTCTTCATGGCCTGGGCGCAGATGTGGCGGAACCTCACCGAAGAGGCCGAGGAACGGCGGCGGCTGCTGTCCGACGCGCACAGCGCCGGCGAGTTCCGCGCCAACGGCATCGTCCGCAACGTCGATGCCTGGTATGACGCCTTCGGCGTCAAGCCCGGCGACAAGCTATATCTGCCGCCAGAGCAGCGCGTGCAGGATCTGGTAACACCGGCTCAATAAAAAATCCCTGCTTGATTGAGCTGCGCTGATGGTAATGGGCGAGGATGAATAGCAATGTCACATGGAGAAAAAAGCACCAATATTTGTTGCGCAGGAAGTCGGTATCTATATTGACCGTTTCAGGTTCAACGAATGAGGTTAGGTAGCGCTATGAAAAACTCAGCTGGCATCGCGGTAATCCTTTCTGTGTTGGGTGTTTGCGCACCGACCCAGACAGTCTGGGCCGACGCTGCCCAGGCGACGTGCGAATTCTACAAGCATGGCGATCAGAAACATGATCGATGGGGAGCCTGCTCGTTTTCCCAGCGCCAGGGTTATATCGATATCACTTTGAAGAATGGCAATATTTATAACCTCAGCCCACAAAGTGAAGCGAACCACTTCACTGACCAGAAAGGCCACAAAGTGGTCCGCACCCAATCAAGCAGCAATCAGGTTTATGAATGGGACAATGACGACCAAAAGCTTGTCGTTAACTTCAACAAGAATAGTGCCGGCAAAGAAGCCGCCCCAGCTGCTTCGAATTCCGACACAGCACCTTCAGCTGCAGTCAGTGCATGTAACAAGTTTGCTGAACATGGATATGACGGTACTATCATGAGCCAGTCGGCGATGAAACCTGGCTGGTGGGAAATTGTCCTGCGCTTTGAAGAGAATCGTTACGTCTGTAATGTTAGCAGCGATGGCAAAGTTGATTCTTTCGATATCCTAAAATAGAGATATACGCTGTTTCGAAAACCCTGCTTCGGTGGGTTTTTTTTTGGCTTTTGGATAACTGATGGGCGAAGGCCAACGCGTGTGCTGCTGCAGTGACTGTTGAGTTATAGCGCCGGGGATTTAGTCTGGCCTACGTACCTGTCGTAATCCCATTCGAAGGCTCAATCAGCGGGGCGCGGGATGGTTGCGGCGCAATCGCTGGCGCGTCCTGCGCCGGGGCAGCCGCCGGCGCCGGATGTTCTGGTTCTGGCACCGTCGCAGGTGCTGCCTGCGCGGGGGTCGACTCCGGCCCTGTCATTGGAGCGGCCACTGCCGGAATAGATTCGGACACCGGTGCTGATGCCGCAGGTGCCGCGGCCGGCTCAGGCGCTGCCGGTGCGGGCACTGGCGCTGGCGTCGGAGCAGGCACCGCTGGCTCCGCCACGGGTTCCGATGCCGCCTTGCCGGCCTTCAGGTCGCTCAGGATCGTGTCAACGGCAGCGAAGAAACGCCGGTAGAAATCCTTGTCGTCAATGGTCTCTTCAGAGACCTTCACCAGAGAATCGGCACTCTGCCCGATGGGCAGTGAAATTGAACCCAGGGCGCTGAGGCCTACACTGGCAGAACTGCTGCTCATTTTCAGTGCGTACGTACTGAGCACACCGGTAGCGAACACCGTGCTGCCATTCGCCTCGGGCAGGCAAACGATGTTCATCTCGATAAAGGTGTTCTCTTTACCTTCACTCTTGTAAGCCTTCCGTCCTATGACCCCTTCGCTAGTAGCGCTCGCAATGAGGTAACCCTCTCCCAGCAGGGAGCGACGCGCGCTCTCGCAGGCCATACCGACCTCGCCATCGGTGCGCAACTTGAAGAGGCTGTCGTAGGAAAAACTTTCATCCGGGTAAACAGCGTTGTTGCTGCAGGCGGCCTGCAACAACCCGCAGAGGGAGAGAAGCAGTATTTTCGATCTGTAATTCATATCAGTGCTTGATTGCACGCTGTAGGTGTGAAGTTTAGAAACTATAAGGTGCCTGTTTGGGGAAAGTCACGTCTTTTCGCACTGCCCGGTTCTTGCTGAACCGCTGATTTTCGTCCACTGCAGTAAGTTACCTATGGTTTACTATTTGAGTCACAACAGCGTCTTCCTGCCAACAAGCCCTACTCAGCGCTTTGATTTGATGGAATACTGTCCAGACGTCAATTCACCTGTCGGCAATAACGATCATGAAAACAAATATCGGGCTGCTCCTGAAAAAGCGTGCGGAAATTTGCCCCAACCGCGAAGCTTTCGTGGAATTCGAGCGCAACCGCCGCTTCACCTTTGCGCAGCTCAATGCCCGCGCCAATCGCGTGGCCAACGGCCTGCTCGCTAAGGGTATCCGCCCCGGCGACCGCGTAGCCACCCTGCTCAAAAACGGGATCGAATTTGTGGAAACCTACTTCGCTGTAGCCAAGATCGGCGCGGTGATGGTGCCGGTCAACTGGCGCCTGGTAGCAGGGGAAATCGCCTACATTCTGCAGGACTGCGGCGCCAAGGCACTGGTCTATGACTCCGATTTTGACGAGGCCGTTAATACCCTGCATGACGGTGCGCACGGTGTACTGCCGGTGCAGCAGTGGTTGCGCCGCGAAAACAGCGACGCGGGCACCCCGCACTGGGCACTGGACTACGAGCAGTTCATGGCCACAGCCGCGACCCAGGAACCTCCGGTGGGCGCGTGGGATGACGACAATCTATTCATCATGTACACATCAGGCACCACCGGACGCCCCAAGGGTGCGGTGCACAGCCACGAGGGCATGCTCTGGTCGCAGTTGACCAGCATGTCTACCTCCGACATGCGCGGCGACGACCGTTTCCTGCTGGCACTGCCCATGTTTCATGTCGGCTGCCTCAGTCCGACCTCCCTGCTGGTACATCGAGGCGGCACCGGCATCATCATGCGCGACCTGGATCTGGGCGCGATGTTCCGTTGCATCGCGCAGGAAAAAGTGACCATATTTATGGCGGTACCCGCCCTGCTGCAGTTCATGCTGATGACGCCAGAACGGGAGCAGAACGATATTTCCTCGGTGCGCTGGATCGCCACTGGAGCGGCGCCCGTGCCAGTGTCCCTGCTACGCGAGTATGAAGCGCTGGGCATTCGCATCTTCCAGGCCTACGGACTCACCGAATCCTGTGGCCCCGGCACCCTGCTGCTGCATGAGGACGCCGAAGCGAAAGTGGGTTCCTGCGGGCGTCCCCAGATGCATACCGAGGTGAAAATCGTCGACAGCGCTGGCAATACTATTCCCATGGGCTCACCGCAGGCCGGTGAACTGCTGGTGGGTGGCCGACACATGATGAAAGAGTACTGGAACAATCCCAAGGCCACCGCTGAGACATTGAAAGATGGCTGGCTGCATACTGGCGACATCTGCACCTGGGATAAGGAAGGTTTCATCACTATCTGCGATCGCATGAAGGATATGATCATCTCCGGTGGCGAGAATATTTATCCGGCGGAACTGGAGAACGTACTGGCCGGCTGTCCCGAAGTACAGGAAGCCGCTGTCATCGGCGTCACCTCGCAAAAATGGGGAGAAACACCACTGGCCCTTGTGGTCGCTGCGCCCGGCACCACACCGACCCCGGAAAGCCTGAAGGCCTATTGCAAGGAACACCTGGCGGGCTATAAAGTGCCCCAGCTTTACGAAATAGTGGCTTCACTGCCACGCAACCCCTCGGGGAAATTACTCAAACCTCTGCTCCGCGAGCAGTTCCCGGGGCCCGCTCCCTTCTAGGTGATCGGCTGGTCACAGCTGCCCTGGCATTAGCAGGACAATAAAATGACAACACATAGTAATAGAACAACGATCATGGTGCAGACGCTTCGTCGTCCACGTGCACTGGCCGTTCTGCTACTGCTTTTCTACAGCAGCCTGTGCAACGCAGCCCAACCGCTGCGCGCTCTCATCCTCACCAGTCCCGGCGTCTACCACAATTATGAACAACAGACACAGTATCTGGCGCATGGCATTGCCAGGCACGCCAATGTCCGGTTCGACGTTTCGCTGGCAGAACTGGAGCGCTGGAAAACCACTGATTTTTCCGCAGGCTATGATGTCCTGATCTACAACATTTGTATGGCAGACAACCAGGACGGCGCGTTGATAGCCAACCTGCGCCGCCAGACCGAGCAACTCGGGGTGCCAGCGCTGGTCATCCACTGCACCATGCACTCGTTCCGGGAAACCGACCGGTGGTGGCCCATGTTCGGACTCCAGACGAAAGCGCATGAGGAGGAGCGGCCGTTACCCCAGATACAGAAAGAACAACATCCCATTCTCAAAGGCATCCCCGCTGACTGGACCGTGGCCAGCGACGAGCTGTATATCAACCTGCAATTTACCGCCCAACCGTTGCTCAGCAGTGTGGGCGAAGATGGCAAATCTCACACGACGGCCTGGCTTGCCTCGCAGGGTACGACACCCATATTTGGCACCACCCTGGGACACAGCGATGAAACAATGAAAGATCCTGCCTTCCAGCGACTCATTGCCAATGCCGTACTGTTTGTCACTGGCAATTTGTCGCCCGACGGCACGCCGAGGGCCGGCCTGGAGCCTGTCGGTGACGGCATGGACATCTTCGAAAAGTTTTCCGCCCCCGCAGGTGTAAAGTTTTTGGGTAAGGAAGGCAAGGACTGCGCCTTCCGCAAGCTCGCGCTCGCCGCCGGCCCCTGTTACGTCGGCTGCATTCTCAACCCCTTCGAGTGGGGTGAGGCAACCCGGGGTTGCAAGAAGGCCTGCGAAGCAGATTTGCCAACATCCGATGCATTGATCGAGGCCTGCTCGCCCCAAAACTGATCGGTTGTCCACTCAATTTGAAAAACCGGTTTGTGGTCGGGTTAACACTCGATAATAAAATCAGGTTTGACTGTTTTATTTTATAAGCCCATACTTTGTGGGGCATATAAAGGTCGGCTTTTACCATTCCGCTCAAAAAGCGCATCTTTGGCGCACTCGGTTATGCTTTTGGCGGACTTGGTTATACCGAGCCCCACCCAGAACCAGTACCCTGAACGCCTGGATTTAATAGAAAGGATTGCCCAATGGTTACAAACACCGCAAAAATTATCGCTATCGCCATTCTCCTGCTGTTCATCCAGGGCTGTAAGATCACCCAGGTAGTGCCGGCTGGCGGGGCGGTCGTATCCCGGACGGGAAGCTACAACTGTGCTGCCGGGCAGACTTGCGTCATTACCATTAATGGAACCGTTTTCTCGGATACGTTCACTGCCGTTCCCGACCCGGGCTACAGGTTTGTCGGATGGAAGAAACAAAACGGCTATCTTTGTGGCGGCAATAAGACTCCCTGCGCATTGGAAAACGTTCCTGCGAATTTTACAGCGCTTGATGCTAATACGTTTCTGGAACCGATCTTCGAAAAAATCGATTTATTGAAGCTACTCCCGGCGGCTACCCGTGGCGTGTTCCAGATCGACCCCAAAGCGCCCGGAGCTATGAATACCAGCGTGACGAGCACCGCCTGGGGTGCAGGCCCATTGCAAATCCTGCAACAGTACAGCGCGGGAATGGATATCGCCGCAAATGCGCAGCGCGTGGTGCTTGCACAGCTCGCCAATGCGCCCGAGCAGTTTCTCCTGCTGGCCAAGCTGGACACTGCCAATGTCGATAGTTTGTCAGCTGGCATCGGCCTTACCGCTGCGGGTACCCGTCAGGGCTATCCGCTCTGGTCAATTAATGGTACCAACCTACAGCTTGCCAAGATCGATAGCCTGACTCTGGCGATAGGCCCGCAAGCTGCACTGCAGCAGGCGCTGGATGTCTATGCGGGAGTTGGAGGTGCTATTGGAACCGGCCCACTGGGTACTTATCTCGCCGGATTGAACGCAGGACAGCCCAACAACCTTGTCTACGGACTGCCCGCGCTCTACGGCACGGTGGCCGCTCCCGGTAGCGGCACGGCCAGCCTGAGTCAGGCCCGCGTGGTGAGCGCCTCTTTCGGTATCCAAAGTGGTGTACTCTCAGGCGGATTGGCGTTCTACACCAACAACGCCCTGACCTTCCGCGACAAGTTGCTGGCACAGCTGACGGGCTTCCGGGCGCCCGCGATCGTCGCATATGGCAACATCGCCGGCATCAATCTCGCTGGCTTGTCCGCGGATGAGGCTGTCCGCCCCCTACTGAAAACACTGTTCCTGGAAATGGACGCCGTTGATTACGCCGGGGCAGTGGTGCACGGCGGTAACCCTGCCTGGCTGAATTCAAAGTAGGTGGCGACCCCAATTCCATTTTCATCAATTTCGAATTCAAGGATCAGGCACAGCGGACGGCTTTCGAAGCGGCGCACCTGCCCCCGGGCTTTACCCTGGCGCCCATCCGCATTCTTGCGGGTGAAGCACCGCGTTACTTCCTGGTACTCAATATCTACCAATCTTCCGGTGGCCTGGTCTCGGGTGCCCGCGCCGAGTGGTCGGTGTATATCCATGATCCAGTTACCGGCGAACCCCGATTCACCGTGGTGCAGGCGGCAGCGGCATCGATCGCGGCGGATTCGGTACGTTTGTTAACCTTGCCGGAGCCGGTCACACACCTGCTGACACCAAGCGCCATCACCAGCTACGTGGGTGTGGTAGATCCGGTTACCAAGGTAGAAACGCCGTATTTTTCATCCAGTATAAATTGGCCGCAGCCAGCGACCAGCAACGCGCGTCTAGCGCGGGAGTTCGCGGTCGCCAACGACTACATCTTCTGGGGTAATGGCGTGGCCGACCGCGGCCTGTACAACAGTACCGTGTTCAACCGGGACGTGGTTCTGTTAGATAATACCCAGGTTAGCTTGGTTGATGACAGCCGCTGGAAGGATTATATCAATCCCGCTCCGGTGCATACGGTGGTTTACCGCAATCCCCTGGATATTGTCGTGTCGCCATGGTGGAACCTCGATGCGGACTATCTGGATGTCACCCCGGAGCACCGGACGGCGTTGATCAACTTTGCGAATAACTTCTATCCCGGCACGGTACAGAACGAAGCCAAGGCCGCGATACACGGCGAGAAACCGGTGCTTAGCCCGGTAACCATCGCCCAGTCCGTGCCGACCGCCCGCTACCATTTTACCCTGCAGAATCCCCTGGGCCTGTTGGCTGCCGTCGACGCTGCAGACCTTACACCCGTACCCGTCAAATTGTTCGAGGACGACACGGCGGCAGAGTACTACCTGACCCTGTCGGTTTATCGCCGCGAGAAGGATGCTTGTGGCACCCGGGCAGAGTGGGTCACCTACGTGGAAGGCCCGGACGGTCGTCCCAGAACGCTACGGCTGGATACCTTTGCCGCTGATCCTTGCCTCAACCCGGTGTCGCTGATAACGGTCGCGACGAAAATGGCCCAGAGCATTCAAGGCGGATCGCTGAATACGCAGATCGAGGCGCCCTTTACGCGCTTCAAGGCCACCGCAAACCTGAGTCTGGCCGATGGCCCCCTGGTCGGGCAGGATTGGATCGAAGCCGGTGACCATGTCTGCTCCGTGAACGGAATCTGCGACGACTTTTACTATGACGGCCAGCTACTGCTGGCACCAGCCAAGCGGCTGGAATCTTCCAATGTAGTGATCCAGGAAATCGCAACACCCTGGGATGCTTACATCCAACCAGGCACCGTCCGCCTGGACGTGCGCAACAGTCCGGCTATTCAGGCACTCAACCCCTGGCGCAATCTGCGCTCATTCGCAGCAGACGCCCCGGCACCCTGAATGCTCTGGGAAGGGGCCTCGGCCCCATCCCGGCAGCGCATTATTCTCTCTAATGGCAGCGGCAATGATTGCCAAATAATAAAATCAGGATTGACTGTTTTATTTTAACATCCCATACTTCGCGTCCACTTTGATATTGAATGGGGATGAACCGTGACCGCACCCACTGCCAATGACCACCGCGCCCTCGCGGATATGCCACTGTTTGATACTACTACGCTCAAATGTCCATACCACTACGATAAAACCCTGCGCGAGACAGCGCCGGTTTACCGTGACCCGACATCGGGCGTATTTGTGGTCTCTACCTACGACCTGGTACGCGAAGCGCACAAAAATGACGCGGTGTTCTCCAACGAGTTCACCCTGGCGCTAGGATCGGCTGCCGCGCTTGATCCGGATATCAAAGCGGCGATGGCCAAAACCTACAATCTGGGCAAAGGCACGCTGCTAACGGTGGACGATCCGGAACACAAGATCTATCGCGACACCGTCAGGGACTTTTTCCTGGCCAAGAATATTGAGCAATACCGCCCCTGGGTCAGCGCCCTCGCCGACCGTCTGGTTAGCGAAATTCCCGCAGGAAAACCGTACAACTTTATCGAAAAATTTTCCCGACCGCTGCCACTGTCCATGATCATGCATGTACTGGGCATACCACTGGAACTGTTTGACGATGCCTTCAAGTGGACCGAGGCCAACGTTACCGTGCTGTCCCAGGTCTCCGACAAGCAGGCCCTGCTGCACGCCCATGCTGCGGTAAAAGAAGAGTACGACTGGTTTGTGACGGCACTGGATGAACGCCGCGCCAACCCACGGGATGATTTGCTCAACCTGATGGCGCACGCCAGCATCAATGGCCGCCCACTGACGATCGAGGAACAATTGGGCCACTGTACGCAGTTCCTGGTTGCCGGCAATGAAACCACTACCGCAACGCTGGCGGAAGGCATTCGGCAGCTGTGCCTGAACCCGGACCAGGAAGCAGCCGTGCGCAAGGACCGCTCACTCATTCCCAACCTGGTGGAGGAAACGCTGCGCCTGGCATCGCCCACGTCCAATATGTGGCGCATAACGAAAGTTGACCACACGCTCGGCGGCGTCGATATACCCAAAGGCAGCATGGTGTTGCTGAAGTATTTCTCCGCCAACCACGACGAGGCCCTATTCGATGCGCCACTGGAATTCGACGTGACGCGCGAGAACGCCAAACGCCACATCGCATTCGGATTTGGCACCCATGTGTGTATTGGCCAGCACCTGTCCCGACTGGAAATGACCGTGGCGTGGGAGAAACTGTTTGCCGGCACCAGCGGCATGCGCCTGAACTGCGCACCGGAAAGCCTTGCGTACATGCCCAATATCCTGCTGCGCGGGCTGGAAGAACTTCCCGTTATTTTTGAGAAATAGAAATCCCTGCATCGGCGATCCGCGCCCGGGTAGCGCCGGGCGATGTATCGAATATTGTCAGAATTCTTTACAAAAATCCCTGTTCATTCCTTCTTGATCTAGCCACACGCCACGTACTTATTGACGTGGCCTGCATCTTGCCTGTCTAATCTTTACGCTTAGATGTGGTAATGCGGTTTAAGGTCGATATAAACCATATGATCGCCATGGATCAATCCAATAAAAGAGAGGAACAAGCACATGCAACCATTGAAATTGGTATTGGCCGGAATTGCATTACTGCTCATTCAGGCCTGCAGCCACCCGATCGAAATCGTGGGAGAAGGCGATGTTACATCTGCGCCCGGCAACAGGAATTGTTCGTCTGGAAGATTACACAGCGTCTGCTGATGTTTGCAGCAAAAATTACGTTGTAGGGACGTACAACGAAACCTACACCGCAACACCGCGCGTCGGTTGGCAGTTTGACCACTGGGGCAACTACTGTACCGCTGCCACTACCAACCAATGCAGTTTTAATGTTCCTGCGACAACGGTGCAACAATTCTGGGGGCAGACTGTGCCCCCGCTGCAGGCCGTATTCGCGAAGTACAAATTGACGGGGCCCATACTGCCCGACAGCGGTATCAACATTGGCCCCCGTACCTCGCGCAGCTCGGTTACCAGAAGAAGGAGTTCTTCCTCGCCGGCACCGCCCGCAGCTACACACCGACTCTGCCATTGCCGACCGATGGAAAACTGGTGGTCACTGCTGATCCCGAGGTCATCGAGGGCAATTATAAGACGCGCCTGGTCGTCTTCCGGCCGATTGATCCGGCGAAGTTCAATGGCACCGTCATCGTCGAATGGCTCAACGTGACCGCGGGCGCCGATCGCAATCCCGACTGGATCATGGCCCACAACGAATTCATCCGCGAAGGCTACGCGTGGGTCGGCGTATCGGCACAGGCAGTGGGAGTGAACGCTCTCAAGAACGGCGCTACCGGCAGCTGCCCGCTACGCCTCGCTGGTGCACCCGGGCGACAGCTACTCGTACGACATATTCAGTCGTGCCGGCCTGCTCGCCTCAGAACCGACCGCAAAGTTGCTCAGCGGCCTCACGGCCGATCGGGTGATCGCCGCCGGTGAGTCGCAGTCGGCGTGCCGTATGGTCACCTACATCGACGCAGTCCAGCCGATCGAGCACGTATACGACGGTTTTATCGTGCACAGCCGCTTTGGCTCCGGCTCGTCGATCTCTCAGTCACCGCTGCCTCCAGTACTCGTTCCCTGCGCCGGCGCCGATTCGCGACGACCTCAACGTGCCCGTGATGGTGGTGCAGGCCGAGGGCGACGTGATCAACTCGAACTTGCGACGCGCGCCAACGCCGACACGTCGATGATTCGCGCGTGGGAGATGGCCGGAACGTCCCACGCAGACGCTTACACACTGCTGGGACTCAGTGACACCGGCGACGGCAGCACCGCCGCTCGCAATGTTCGGGTACTTGCGCGTCTGCCGCTCCAACAATCCTTTCGGCTGCACCGACGCCGATCAACGCCGGGCCGCACACTGGATCATGCAGGCGGCGTTCCACGGACTCGACAACTGGGTACGGAACGGTGTCGCCCCGCCTGCCGGGCCACTGCTCGACGTCATTTCGTCTTCGCCGGTGGTGCTGGACCGCGACACATACGGCAACGCGCTCGGTGGTGTGCGCTCCCCGCATGTTGACGTGCCCGTCGCCACCCTGGACAGCGTGGACAGCGGCTCCTCCTTCCCTTCTGTCGGCTCTTCGGCAGGACCGTTCCGTTGACCGTTGGCCAGATTAATAGCCTGTACATGGACAAGGCAGACTTCACGACGAAGTGGTTGAACTCAATCAACGCCAACGTCGCAAACGGGTTTCTGCGCAGGCCGACGGCGACGCAGCTGGTGCCGCTGCCAACGGCGTGGAATTTCCCGAACTGACCCGCCTGCCCCGCTGTCGTTCGCGGCAGCGGGGCAATCAGTGACTTTGGACTCGCGCTTCCGCACGCGTGGTAGCTGCAGATGTTTAACAGGCCGCTAATCAGTCATTGCTGAACGTCACACCCACGCGAACTTCCCGCTGCGGGGCGCTAAAGCCCACTGCGGTTTCGTAGTCTCGTCCAGCACATTATCCACCGACAGCTGTAACTGCCAGGCCTGTGCCAGTTGCCAGCGCAGCACCCAGTCCAGGCGGTGGTAGTCATCCAGTTCCTGCGTCACCAGGCACCCGTGTAGCGGGAAGCCGCCCATTGTTGTCCGCTGTACAGGTAATTCAGCGCGGTATTCCAGTCCTCGCTAATCTGCCACAGGGCGACCACGCTGGCCGTCCACTGTGGACGACCGGTGAGCACCGCGTCTTCATTTTTGACATCAATATCGGTATACGTGGCCTGGGTGCGCAGGCTGAGTGCGGCAAGCGGCTGCCAGTCGGCCTGCAATTCGATACCGCTGGTTTGCACACTGTTGCGATTGACGATTGCGGAAGCGTTTCACCGTCGAAGTCCACCAGATCGCGAAAGTCATTGTCAAACCAGGTGGCCGCGAGAGTGCAGCGATCGCTCGCCTCCCAGCTCAGACCCAGATCCCAGCTTTCGCCCTGCTCGGGTTGCAGGTCCGGATTGCCCACCAGCGGATGGCCGAGGGCGAGAAAACTCGGCAGTTTATAGGCTTCACCCCAGTTTGCGGCAAGGGTAACACCGTCGCCCACGCTGTATTTCACACCGGCCTGCGCCGATGTTTCACTGTCAAAGCCATCCGGATCGTCGTAGCGCAGGCTGCCGTGCAGCAGCAGCGCCGGCAGCGGTGTCGCAGAGATATCGGCAAACACGCCGCGCGTGTCGCGGTCCAGCGCATAATCCGTGGGGTTCTGCTCACCGAAGAACTCGACATAGCCATCGCTCTTGCCGTCTTCATGGCGAAAATCCGCACCGACGTTCGTCTCATAGCCGGGGGCAATGTGCAAGGTGTTGAGCCACTGCACCTGATCGCGTGTGAAGTCCGTATCCGCGGCATTGGGAGGCACTTCGAAATAAGGGAAAATTCCCGGCGAGTGATAGCGCTCATCATGCTCGAAGCGGCTGGCCGTCACCGTACTGCGCCACAGGCGGGACCACTGCGCACCCCAACCCAGCGACAGGATATCCTCGGTGTAGTCGCTGTCATCCAGCGCATCAAACACAGCGTATGTCGGGCCGCCGCTCTGCTCGGGATAGGTACGTTCGATCGCCCTCGAGATAGCGGTAGCCGACATTTAGTTCCTGCCCCTCGGCCGGTTGCCACCCGAGGCGCAGGTTCGCGCTGTCAGTGCTGCGCGTACTGCCTGGCACCGGCTCCCCGTCATCGCGGCCCGCCAACTGCCAGGGTGTAATTGAAATCTCCCGCACTGCCCAGTGCGCTTACGCCGACGTCGGAGTAATCATGTTCTCCCCACTCGGCATAGACTTCCTGGTGGTGACCCGCCTGTGGGCGCCGGGTGATGATGTTGATCACACCCGCCAGTGCATCCGAGCCGTAAATCGCCGACTGGGCGCCGCGCACAACCTCTATGCGATCCACCATGTTCGGGTTGAGGTTGGCAAAGTCAAAGCTGCCGCCGCGAGAATTAGTGGGATCATTCACCGCCACCCCGTCCACCAGCACCAGGGTAAAGTTGGATTCACCACCGCGAATGGACACCGCCGTCAAGCCACCCGGGCCACCCTGCTGTTCCACTGAAAGGCCCGGCAAGGTCCGCAACACATCCGCCAGCGTAGTTTTGTTCAGGGCTTTAATCTGCTGCGCATCCAGCACGGACACCGAAGAGGTCAGGGCTTCCTGTGGCGCAAGGGTGCCGGTCACCAACACGTTTTCGAGCGCCGGGTCCGGAGCAGCGCTGACCGCAGCCGCTAGCAGCGCGGCGAGGGTGAAAGCAGCAATCCTGCCGTGCATTAATCGAAACCGACGGCTAGCCGGAGCGCAATCCGAACGGTGGCTAGAACCCTTCCACCTGGTGCACCTGCTTCCAGATCAGCCCCGGGAACAAGCGGCGCATGAACACACCGATTTTGGCGTCCCGGGTCGGGTACACGAAGAACTTGCCTTTCTTCAGGGCCGCCTCAATGGCATCAATGACCACCCTCGGCGCGATCGGCGCGCCCTGGCTCTCCAGCATTTTCGGCCAGACGGTGTCCCTGCCCTGTTGCAGCAACGGCGTGGCGACCGCGGGCGGGCAGACACAGGCAAAGCGAATCCCCGAATTCATATTTTCGTGGTACAGGGTCTCGGTAAAGGCCCGCACCGCAAATTTGGATGCCGTGTAGGCGCCCGTGTACAGCATCGGAATAATCGCTGCCATAGAGGCGAAGCTGACGAAATCGCCATGGCCCCGCTGCAGCATGCCAGGCAGCACCGCCTGGGTGATATTCACCAGACCACCGTAGTTGATCGCCATCTGTTTGTGGATGATGGCGTTGCCCTGCTCCACCAACAGGCCAAAGGGCATGATGGCAGCGCAGTTGTACAGGCGCTCGACGGGGCCAAGTTTTTCTTCCACGGCTTGCACGGCGGCGCACACCGCAGCGAAGTCCGTCATGTCAACAGTCCAGCTGTGAATGCTGTCAAAGGTGCCGGCAGTTTCCGCCATGCCGGCAGTATTTACATCAAACAGCGCCACGGTTGCGCCTTCTGCGGCAAAGCGCCGGGCAGCTTCGCGACCCATGCCGCTGCCACCGCCGGTAATCAGTACCACGTGCTTGCTATTAGACATCTTGAACATTCTCCGGGGTGAATTTATTACTTTGGTCGCAGTATAGCCGCTGTCGACAGCAGCGCGTGTGATGCCGCTGTCTATTATCTGCGACCAGTTTAATAGAGCGTCCAGAAACAGGACATCATGTGGCGGGGCTGTACCAGATCGCAGAACTCCACGCTCGCTCCTGGATTATCGGACGATGCTCCGCGGCGCAGCAGCCCTCATAGCCTTCACCAATCGTCGCGGGGCGCGCGCAGTCCACAGCGGCAGCGACACACATGCGCTGGCTCCAACGACAGGTTGGATTCTCCACAGCGCGCGAGTAGTAGTAGGCGCGTACCGCAGGATCAAACTCCTTATCGACCCACACGGTACACAGGTCGGCAAAGCCGCGCCCACCGGTAGCGCAGGTTTTTGGATCAACGAAGGCACCATTGTCGGCGTCGCCCGCGACATCCAGCACGCGTTCATGACGCTGGCCATCTGCATCAATCCAGCCCTTGATTACCTGTAGCCGTTGCAACGGCGTACCGGGACTGTTCGCCGTACCGACATCCTGACTGGCCGCGACGAGGAAGGTAGGCAGCAGCTGCGCGTCCTGGCCATTGGGTAACATTGAGCCCATCGGGACACCCTGCGCATACGCGCGCTCAATACGATCCGGTGATGCACACAAATCGGCAGGAAAATTCCACCCGCCGAAGAAACGGCTGATGATGCGCGGGCCGCTGGTGCCATAGGCCTCCCGTCGACGCATGGCGTCAAACAGCGCATCGCGGGTGTTCTCCTGCGCCCATACCACGGCGAGACCACCCGGGTTGTATTCCAATTTTTCGGGCAGTCCGGGCGGCACCTTATCCGCTGCCGGCACACCATCGCCACCGTGCCCCAGAAACTCGTCTTCCTGCACTGCGCCGGGTGTCCCCAGATGCGTATCAGTGCTGGCAACCACTCCAAACTGGTAAGGATTAACGCCCAGGCTCTGCTCCAGCAGCAGACCATCAGCCAGCACCTTGCGTACGAAGCCGGTGTCGGGTGTCGGTGGATTATTTAAACCGGCGATGTTGTCCTTCTGCAACTGCTCAAAGGCGCACAGTTCATCTTCGGTGACTCCCACCTCGAAGTAACATTCAGAGGCCCCCTTGTGCTGCATGATCTCGACCAGGGGCTCGAAGCGTGCGCGCGTGGTCGCATACTCCTTGCTCATGGGCTTACCATCGTCCCCCAGGCTGTTAAACATGGAGCCCGCACTCATGTTGGAGTTGTGGGGTATAACAAGGGAGTCACAGCCGCTGTCCCGCCCGTTGCACGTTTGATCCAGTGAGGCCCATAAGTCCTGCGGCGATGGCTCATCAAGGAAACTGGCGGGTAGCCGGGGCACCTCGGCGTTGCGAAACACGACATTGCGATGCAGGTTACCGCCATTAGACGGGTTCAAGGCCGTCCACTCGTAACCCACGAAAGTAGTGAAATTACACTCGCTGCTGCGATCATAATAACGCTCTGCTGCCTCCTGCATTTCCTGCCAGGGTCTCAGCGCCGCACGCAGGCAGAGTGCGTCATCCTTACCACAAAGACCCAGGTGCGACTGCCGCATACCGGACATGGTATTAAACAGGTAGAAGGCACCCCGGGGCCAGCTGCGGTACAACTTGCACTCCCAGGCGTTGTAGCCTTCAACATCCGGGGTGTTGCACATTTGCACTTCACCGATCAGTTCGGCGTGATCCGACACCATGGCAAAATCCAGCGGCCGCGCCAGTTGCAGAGAGCGCTGCGCCTTGCCTTCCTCGGTCCATGGTTGAATACCGATACGCTGACCGAGGGCGAACTGATAGGCCTGTGCCGGTGTGGTGCGGGTGCCCTGGGTGCTGGCATCCAGCGAGTAGCGCGTGTGCACGTGCAGGTCGCCGAAGAAGGCCTGCTTTAACGGTGCCACCGTGGCGCAAGGCTCACGCGCCTCGGAGTGTGCGGTTGCTGCCATGGCGTTCTGCGCCGACGCAACCAGCGTCGCCAGCAATGCCAGCGCACCGCATATCCGCAAGAAAGCTTGTCGCTGCCCGCCCGCTCTAACCTGATCATTCACCACTGACAAGCGCACTCGCATCCCCAAAAAATTCCATCATAACCACATCATCAGTTGCTCGACGATCCTCACCATAGGGGCATAGTACCAAGCCACGTCCGGGTCTGCTGTCCGGCACCTGGTATTGCACACGCAGCTTCTGCAGCCGCATGCTTCAGATTCTTGGTGATGTCGTCATAGCCGGGCTTGCCGTAAAGATTGATCTGATCTGCCCGGGTCCGTCACCAGGTCAAACAATTCCCACTCGTCGTTCTGGTAGTAGTAGATAAGCTTGTAGCGCTCCGTGCGCACGCCATAGTGGCGCGCCACACCATGGAATCCAGGGTTTTCGTAAAAGTGATAGTACAGGTCGCGCTGCCATTGTTGCGGCTGTGGCGCAAACAACGGTAGCAGACTCACGCCGTGCATCGGCTTTTCGGGTGTCACGCCCGCCGCAGCCAGCAGGGTCGGCGCAAAGTCGATATTCTCCACCAGTGCGTCCGACGTCGTACCCGGCGGGATGTGTCCGGGCCATTGCATCAGCAGTGGCACCCGGGAGGACACTTCATCCATCCAGCGCTTGTCGAACCAGCCATTTTCACCGAGGAAAAATCCCTGGTCCGAGCTATACACTATGAGGGTGTTTTCCAGCAGACCGTGCTGCTGCAGGTAGTCCAGTAATTTTCCGATTTGCCGGTCCATGCTCTGTACCGAGGCCAGATAGCTTTTGATATAGCGCTGGTACTTCCAGCGCACGACCTCATCCTCACTCATGTCGGCGGCTTCGAAGCGTTGATTGCCCGCGGCAAACGCCTGCTGCCACAAGGCGGCCTGCTGTGGCGTGAGCTTATTCCCCATACTCAGCTTGACGTCATTGTCAGTCATGTAATCCGCGATACGCATGCGCGCCTCACGCCGCGCCCGGGTCAATCCGTCCATAGGGCGCAGCAGGGTCGCCGGCTCCTCGACCTTCGCGTCCTCGTCCCAGCTGCGCAGTTCCTCGGGGCCGGGCAGCCAGTCCCGATGCGGTGTCTTGTGGCTGTACAGCAGGAAAAAGGGCTTATCCGACTGTCGCGCCTGCGCCAGCCAGGCAATGGCTTTTTCTGTGACCAGGTCAGCCACGTAGCCCGTGGTTTCCTCAATGCCGGCAGGACTGCGGAACGACGGGTTGTAGTAGGTGCCCTGCTCCATCACGTTATCGATAACGTCCCAGTGATCAAACCCGGTGGGATCACTGTACAGGTGCCACTTGCCGATGACCGCAGTCTGGTAGCCGGCCTTTTGCAAGAGCTTGGGAAAGGTCTGCTGCGCGCCGTTAAAAGGGCCGGACCACTCGTTGCTGTAAAAGCCGTTGGCATGGCTGTGCAAGCCCGTAAGCAGTGTCGCGCGACTGGGGCCACAGATCGAGTTGCCCACATAGGCCCGGTCAAAGCGCATGCCGCCAGCGGCGATGCGGTCGATATTAGGGGTTTGCACCAGGCTGTCGCCATAGGCGCTGACAGCGCGAACCGCGTGGTCGTCGGACAGGATAAAAACAATATTGGGGCGCTCAGCGGTGCTGGCCAGCGCACACCATGCCAGCGCCAACAGTGCCACGCTGGCCCGCTGCAGTCGCCAATAGTTGATTTTATACACTGCCATAATCCATAGTACCCGAACGCATTCTAATAATACTGTCACAGACAGGTAAGCCTATGACATATTTCCGGCTCACGCGGAACATCGCCGTTCTGGCCCTCGCACTCAGTCCCCTTGTCCTGCGGGCACAGCAACTGGAGGAGGTGATCGTCACCGCCCAGAAGCGCAGCGAGAGCCTGCAGGATGTGCCGATCTCCATCGCCGTGGTGAGCGGCGTTGAACTGGCGAATCTCAACAAAACGCAAATCACCGACCTGCAACGGCTGGTGCCGGGCTTTACCTTCTCCGAGAACACCAGCGACGCGGGCCGCAATATCCTGATTCGCGGCATCGGCACCAGCAGTTTCAGCCGCATGGTCGATCTGTCCGTGGGCACGATGGTGGACAACGTCGCCTCGGGCAGTTTGTCAGGCTCGATACTGGACTTCAGCGACGTGGAGCGCGTTGAAGTGCTGCGCGGACCACAGGGCATGCTGTTCGGGAAGAACTCCAGCGCCGGCCTGCTCAACATCACGACGCACAATCCAACAGAGGAATTCACGACGGGATTTCGCACCGCCTATGGCAGCGAAAACCTGGTTAACCTCTACGGCTATGCCTGCGGCCCACTGGTGGAGGACAAATTGCTGGGGCGCATCTCGATGTACAGCAATACCAGCGACGGCATCATCGACAATCGCTACCCGGGCGGGCAGGATGGCAACGACCGCAACGAGTGGGGCGCGCGCACCAAACTGCGCGCCCTGGTGACGGATGATCTTGACGCGCAGCTCAATTACACACACGTCGACCGCCACCACAATTGCTGTGTCGCCCCCCTGCGCCAGGTCACGCCGGGCAGCATCGCCGATCGCGAGGGTGGACCGGTCGGGCCGAAGAACGACAAAATCGTACGATAACGACACATCCAGGGGACAGACCAAAGTCGATATCTTAAGCCTGGAGGCGAATTACACGCTGGACGACTACCTGCTGACCTCCATCTCCGCCTATACCAATGAAAACGTGTACGGCGCAGCCCGTGCCGACATGTATGCGCCGCGCACCGCGCTCCCGCTGAATGACGCGTATGAAAAATACGAGCAGTACACACAGGAATTGCGCGTTACCTCACCGTCGGACGCGACGATCACTTATGTGGCGGGCCTCTACTTTTTCTACAAGGATTTTTCCGATGACTTTACCCGCTACATCGACTCTATGGCATTGACCTTGCGCCGGCGACCAAACTCCGGTGCGATTTCGGTGCTGAATGCCACCAACGCCAGCAACCAGAGCGCCGCGGTGTTCGGCCAGATGACCTGGCACGTGACGGACAAAGCCCGCCTGGTGCTGGGCGCACGCTACAACGACGATCAGTTGACGCACAAACAAACCGTCAGCGCCATACCAGGCACTATACCGGAAGCGCCGCCGGGCAGCGTCGATGCGAAAACCGACGACCAGGGCGGTTCCTGGCGTGTCATGGGGGAGTACGACATCGCACAGGACGCGATGGTGTACGCCAGTTTCGCGCGCGGCTACAAGGGACCGGGTTCCAACTCACTGCCTTCCGGACCATCCAGCGAAACGGTGTTTGTCGATCCGGAAATTCCCACCAGCTATGAAGCTGGCATCAAGTCGCAGTGGCTGGATAACCGGCTGCGCCTCAACAGCGCGGTGTATTACAGCACGTTCAAGGACTTCCAGGCATCCGCACAGGTTCCTGATGCTTTCCCGCCGATATTCTTCCTGACCAACGCCGGTGAACTGGAAACGAAGGGGGTGGAAGTCGAGATGAACGCCAACGTGCTGGAGAACTTCGAAGTGCAGGCCTCGCTGGCCTACACCGACGCGATTTTCTCCGACTGGGGTGATGCGCCCTGTTATGCCAGGCAGACCGTGGCGCAGGGCTGCGTGAACGGCGTGCAGGACCTCTCCGGGGCGGATATGCCTTTCTCCCCGGACTGGGCAGTATTTCTCGCTGGCACTTACTACATTCCTGTGCCCTCACAACCGTTCGACGGCTTCGTGAACCTGAACTTCTTCTGGCGTGACGAGGTGCAGTTCGACACGGCGAACAATCCACTCCTGACGGGCGATCCCTATAGCACGTTCGACCTCTATACCGGAATAGCCGCACGCAACGGGCGCTACCGCCTGCAGTTCTACGTGCAGAACCTGTTTGACCAGTTCTACCCGTCTTCCATTGGCGGCCAGGAAGTGGTTGGCGTAGAAGCGGCGCAAATTCTCGAATACACCTACAAGCGGCGCTTCGGCGTATCCCTACAGATGGACTGGTAGCACGGCAATGGCCAGAGAGCACTGGTACTTTTTAAGCGGCGTACTGCTGGTGCTGCTGCCGCTGCTGCTGTTTGTGGCGACAAAAAAGCTGCACCTACTGGAGGTTCGGCCTGACCAGAAAATTGTCTACAGGGTCAACGGCACAGAGCAACTGAGCCTGCACGCCTTCACGGCAAAAAATAGCACAGGCAATACGCCGACACCTGCCCTGCTGCTGTTTCACGGCGGCAGATGGTTGTACGGCGGCCCGGAGGAGCTTTATGCCCAATGCCAGTATTTTGCCGCGCAGGGTTTCAGTTGTTTTGCCGCGCAATACCGCCTGGGCGCAAACAACCGGCCCGACGTGCGCGGCGCAGTAGCGGATGCGCGGTCCGCGCTCGATTACCTGATAGCCCACGCTGCAAAGCTGCACATTGATCCGCACAGGATAGTGGTCGGAGGCGGCTCCGCCGGCGGACACCTGGCTGCCGCTCTCGGGTCAGGCCTGCCGCTCGCACCCGGTACTACATCTTCCACTAGCCGCAGGCCTGCCGCGCAAATTCTCTACAACCCCATGCTGGATCTGGCGCCGGGCACACCCGACCATCACCTGGTCAAGGATTACTGGGAGAAAGTCTCGCCTTTTCACCACATTGATCGCGCAGTGCCACCCACACTGATTCTGGTGGGATCACAGGACCCGGAAGTACCCGTGCCAACCGCACAAGCTTTTTGTTCGGCGGTACAGGCCATGGGTAGGCAATGTGAGATAGCGTTGTACGAGGGCCAGGGGCACGGGTTCTACCACGACAAGGAATACCGGGAGAAAACTAATGTGCGCATACTGAAGTTCCTGCGGAATCTGCAGGGGTGGTTGTAACTATCGGCAGTCAATCTAACAGGCAGTGCCTGATAAAACAGAAGTAGGATGTTCACTTTCACCGCATTGACGGCCTGTGGGTTCTGTCAAGTTAGCGCTTCCAGGCCCCAAAACCCTGCATCCGGTATCAAGCCACAGCAATTTAACACTCATTGAACGAACTTATGCTGAGTCTGCTCGCGACAACCGATCGCGCCTGCAACGGGCATGGATGGTTTTCTGTTACCCTGTCAATGCTATTGACGCACAGGCTTTTGAATGGGCAAATAGCGCAATGGAACCAGGCCTGCTTCTCGAGAAAGTCGCGCGCTTGGTCGCGAGCTCAGCCTGACAGCATGTCCACCTATAGATGCGAAGCCGCGATAAGAGGGGTCACTTAATGCACAATACTATGACTATTATTCGCAAATCGCTGGAGTTAAATACTTTGCGCAAAAGCACATTTCTTGTACTGATTGCCTGTTCCCTGCTTCTTCTCTCGGGAAAGGCCTCTGCCGCCGTAACCACCATACCGATATCCGCAGAGTTGGGTAACAGCATCGCTGCCGATCTGTTTCCTGTCACGATCAAATTGACGCCCGGGAATGTATTCCTGACCGAACCACGATTACTCTTCCTCGACCAGGGACGAATCGGCATGCAGGTACGTTTTCAGGCTTACGACAATCGCCCAGCGCAGGGCATCGCCATCAGTGAACTCGGACACGCTGCCTTTTCAGGCAGGGTAGGTTATGACCCTGGCACACGGCAGATTTTGCTGTACGAGCCCAAGATAGACAAACTCGAATTCGATCGGAAAAGCGAAGTGACCCAGCGTTTATTGGCGCAACTGAAAAGCGCGTGGTCAACACAGGTGACAAATCCCATTCGCGCTGAACTCCCACCGCATCCGTACCTCATTCCCTTCAAAAACAATATTCAGGATCTGGCCTACGACGGCACAAGTATTAACCTGACAATCTCCTACGAATAAATTCGGGTGGTCGCAATGATTGTCTGTTGACAGTGGCCATTTTTCAGACGCGGATCAGCGATTCAGCCAGTCGTGTGATAACGCAATGACGAATAACCTGGCAACAAGCGGCGACAGGCAGGTCATGCGGCAGCCATTGCCTCCAGTCCCTCAAACACCAGGTCCGGCAACCACTGGCCACCGCGATTTACCAGTTGCATGAGAGCCTCACCTGCACCACCACAAAACAACAGCGCCATAGGCTCGCGACCCGCCTGCTCCAACGCCAGAGTAACCGCCCCCGCTTGCGCCAGTGCTATGCCGTGTCGCACCGCCTCGGCCGTGGAGGTGCCCGGCGCAAGGTCGTAGCGGACTTCTTCGTCAAAACGAACCCGATCGGTATCCAACAGCAGGGCTCGTTCCATCAATACCGCCCCGGGAATAATGTAACCGCCCTCATGCTGACCCGCTGCGCTGACAATGTCGATGGTAAGAGCAGAGCCGGCATCAATCACACACAACCTGCCCCGCTCGCGCTCACGGGCGCCAAGCATCGCCAGCCAGCGGTCGACGCCCATCCGGCCGGGGTCCGCGTAACTGTTGGTGAGGCTCCCGGTACGAGACTGGGTGCGTGCAAACCAGGGTGCGATGCCCCACCGTTCTTGCAACAGCAAGGCCAGTTCCGCTTCCGCCGCCGCTGACGCCACGCTGGCAATCCAGATGTGATCCACGACTTTGCTGCAGTTGAGCAATAACTGTTGGGCGCTGTCGTCACCGCGCCGATAGGTGCCCCGGTCGATGATCCCGGCGCGATGCACGAGACGCCACTTGGCGCTGCTGTTGCCGACATCCAGCTGCAGGCAGGTGCCAGTGACGTTCAAGGCGCCGCCCTAAGGGAAATCTCTCCACCATACACTGACTGTACGCCGGTGGTGGTTTCCAATTGCAGGGCACCACGTTCATCCACGCCCCGTGCTATACCGGCCAACTGCGAGGAGCCGGTGTTCAGCACCACCGCTGCACCGGCAAACGCATCCAGTGACTGCCAGACATCGCGCCAGCGACTAAATCCCTGCTGTTCAAAATCGGCCACCAGCGGCAACAACTCGTTCAACAATGCAGCAAGCAGTCGGTTGCGCCCCGGATGCGAGTTCGCAGTAATGGTTTTGATATCGGTCCAGGCCTGATCAATGGCACCTGCGGCCGCGGCGGGCATGGCGACATTGAGACCCACCCCTATGACCACCTGGCAACTACCGGCGGTATCGCCACGCATTTCCAGCAAAATGCCACCCAGTTTAGCGCCCCCATGCAACACATCATTAGGCCATTTGAGCTGCACATCGGGCACCGCACAGTTGCGCAGGGCCTTGGCCACCGCAACACCAACCGCCAGGCTAAGACCCTCCAGCGCAGCCGCGCCCTGGCTGAACTCCCACAGCACAGACAGATAAAGATTACTGGCATAGGGGCTAACCCACTGCCGCCCACGGCGGCCACGACCGGCCGTCTGCTGCTCCGCCGTGCACACCAGTCCGGCGGAACAGCCTTGCTCGGCCCGTCGCATCAACTCAGCATTGGTGGAGTCGACAGTATCGAGAATTTCCAGTCGGGTGAGCAGTGCGTCGGCTCGAGCATCCAGCGCTGCCCTGACCTGTGCAGCGTCGAGCAGGTCTATGCCACCCCGGATGCGATAGCCCTTGCCCCTGACCGACTCGATCGCAAGCCCCAAATCGGTGGCAAGCCGGTTGACCTGCTTCCACACGGCAGTTCGACTGACGCCCATGGCATCCGCCAGATCCTGGCCCGAGCGGAACTCGCCATTTGCCAGCAGCGGCAGAAGTTTGGCTTTAGACACTAAGGGCATCACTCGGGACGTTGGTAGTGGCGCGATCATAACAAATTAATGCAGCAGATCAGATAGGGGCTCTACAACACCCGCTCTGATGGGCATTGCGCGCAGCGGGTCATCACCCGTACCATCAGATTTCAGTTACGAAAAAGTAATAACAGGAAAGCCCCGATGAACACCCGCTTCCCCACGCTCAAATTCGGCCTCGGCGAAGACATCGACATGCTGCGCGACGCGGTTTACCAGATGTGCCAGAAGGAAATTGCACCACGCGCGGCGGATATAGACCGCAGCAACGCGTTCCCCATGGATCTGTGGCAGACGTTCGGCGCCATGGGCCTGCTCGGCATCACTGTGGAGGATTGCTATGGCGGCAGCAACATGGGCTACCTGGCCCATGCCGTGGTGATGGAGGAGATCAGCCGGGCTTCCGCTTCCGTCGGACTGTCGTACGGCGCCATGTCCAATCTGTGCCTGAATCAGTTGCACAAGAATGGCAGCGAAGAACAGAAAACACGGTATCTGCCTAAACTGTGCAGCGGCGAGCACGTGGGTGCGCTGGCCATGTCCGAAGCCAACGCCGGCTCCGACGTGGTGAGCATGAAACTGCACGCCCGCAGACAAGGCGACACCTACCTGCTCAACGGCACCAAGATGTGGATCACCAATGGTCCCGATGCCCATGTCTACATTGTTTACGCCAAGACAGATCCTGCGGCGGGCTCCAGGGGCATTACCGCGTTCATCGTCGAGCGCGACTTTCCCGGTTTCTCCCGCTCGCCCAAGCTCGACAAATTGGGTATGCGCGGCTCCAACACCTGCGAACTGGTGTTCCAGGATTGTGCCGTACCGGCACAGAATGTGCTGCGCAACGAGGGCGACGGGGTACGTATCCTCATGTCCGGGCTGGATTATGAGCGCACTGTACTGTCCGGCGGGCCAGTGGGCATCATGCAGGCCTGCCTGGATGAAGTGCTGCCCTACCTGCACGATCGCAAACAGTTCGGCCAGAGCATCGGGGAGTTTCAACTGATGCAGGGCAAGCTGGCCGATATGTACGCCGACCTCAACGCCTGCCGCGCGTATTTATATGCGGTAGCAGCCGCCTGCGACCGGGGCGAGGAAACCCGCCAGGACTGTGCGGCGGTCATTCTGTATACCGCGGAAAAAGCCACGCAAATGGCCCTGCAGGCGATCCAGGCGCTGGGCGGCTACGGCTACACCAATGACGCCAATGCCGGGCGCCTGCTGCGCGACGCCAAACTGTATGAAATCGGCGCGGGCACATCGGAAATACGGCGCATGCTGATCGGCCGCGAACTGTTTAACGCAACTGCCTAGGAGCAATCGAATGGCTGTGCTGCAATCACTCATCAATACACGGGACGAAGCCTTCAGCAGGAATCAGGCCCATATGCAGGCCCAGGTCGATGACTTGCGCCGAAAAGTAGATGCGATTCGCCTGGGCGGCGGCGCCAAGGCCCAGCAGCGCCATACTTCACGCGGCAAACTGCTGCCACGCGACCGCCTCCACGCCCTGCTGGATCCCGGTTCACCTTTTCTGGAATTGTCCCAGCTGGCAGCCTACAAGGTGTACGAGGACGAGGTGCCGGGTGCCGGCATCATCACCGGCATCGGACGCGTCGCGGGCCAGGAGTGCATGATCTTCATCAACGACGCCACGGTCAAGGGCGGCACCTACTACCCGCTCACGGTGAAAAAACAGGGTCGGGCGCAAACCATTGCCGAGGAAAATCACCTGCCGTGCCTTTATCTGGTCGATTCCGGCGGCGCCTTCCTGCCATTGCAGGACGACGTCTTTCCGGACCGCGAGCATTTCGGGCACGCGTTCTACAACCAGGCCCGTATGTCCGCCAAGGGCATTCCCCAGATTGCCGCCGTGTTGGGCTCCTGCACCGCCGGAGGAGCCTATCTTCCTGCCATGGCAGATGAGTCCATCATTGTGAAAAACCAGGGCACCATTTTCCTGGGTGGGCCGCCATTAGTGAAGGCTGCTACCGGCGAGATTGTGTCGGCCGAAGACCTGGGCGGCGCCGACGTACACTGTCGCACCTCCGGTGTCACCGACCACTACGCCAACAATGATCACCACGCCCTCGAACTGATGCGCCGCGCGGTGAGTCGTCTGAATCGGGTCAAGCCGGTTACTATGGACCTGCGCCCGAGTGTCGATCCCCTCTACCCGGCGCAGGACCTCTACGGTGTCATTCCCGCCGACACCAAACAACCGTACGACGTGCGCGAGGTGGTTGCCCGTGTGGTGGACGGTTCGGAATTTGATGAATTCAAAGCCCTGTTCGGCGCGACGCTGGTGTGCGGCTTCGCGCGCATCCATGGTTACCCGGTGGGCATCGTGGCCAACAACGGCATCCTGTTCAGCGAATCGGCCGTGAAGGGCGCCCACTTCGTCACCCTGTGTGCGCAGCGCAAGATGCCGTTGGTGTTCCTGCAAAACATCACCGGCTTCATGGTGGGCAGGCAGTATGAGGCCGGCGGCATCGCCCGCCACGGCGCAAAAATGGTGCACGCCGTGGCCTGCGCCCGCGTACCCAAGTTTACGGTGATGATCGGCGGCTCCTTCGGCGCGGGCAATTACGCGATGTGTGGGCGTGCCTACGACCCGCGTTTTCTGTTTATGTGGCCCAACGCGCGCATCTCCGTGATGGGTGGCGAGCAGGCGGCAGGCGTGCTCGCTACGGTGAAGCAGGACCAGATGGCGCGGGACAACGCACACATGAGCGCCGCCGAGGAAATGGCCTTCAAGCAGCCCATCATCGATTTGTATGAGAAACAGGGCCATCCGTACTATGCGTCAGCGCGGCTGTGGGATGACGGGGTGATCGACCCGGCGGATACGCGCATGGTGCTGGGGCTGTGTATTTCGGCAGCGTTAAATGCACCGATTGAGGATACTACCTTTGGCGTGTTCAGAATGTGAGCGCAAGGAATAACGCATGTTCAACAAGATTCTCATTGCCAACCGCGGTGAAATTGCCTGTCGCATCATCAGCACCGCACGGCGCATGGGTGTGGCCACGGTGGCGGTCTACTCAGATGCGGATCGCGGCGCGCTGCACGTAAGACTGGCGGACGAAGCCATCCGCATCGGGCCGGCGCCAGCGCGCGAATCCTACCTGGTGGGCGAGCGGATACTTGCGGCTGCGCACACCACTGATGCCGATGCCATACACCCGGGCTACGGCTTTCTGTCCGAGAACGCTGGCTTCGCTGCGGCCTGCGCTGAGCAGGGCGTGGTGTTTATCGGCCCTAGCAGCGCGGCGATTGCTGCCATGGGCAGTAAATCTGCAGCCAAGCACATCATGGCACAGGCCGGCGTACCGCTGGTGCCGGGCTATCACGGGGAGGACCAGGATTCCGCATTGCTGCGCAGCGCGGCCGAGGAGATGGGATATCCCGTGCTGCTCAAGGCCACCGCAGGCGGCGGCGGCAAAGGGATGCGCCAGGTGTGTTCGCCGGGAGAATTCGATGAGGCGCTGGCTGCTGCCAGGCGCGAAGCGCTCGCCAGTTTTGGTGACGACCGTATGCTCGTGGAAAAATTTCTCGGCAAAGCCCGGCATGTGGAAGTGCAGGTATTTTTTGATCATATGGGCAACGGCATTTATCTGGCAGAACGCGACTGCTCGGTGCAGCGCCGCCACCAGAAAGTGATTGAAGAGGCGCCGGCGCCGGGCATGACGGCAGCTCTGCGCCAGGCCATGGGCGAGGCCGCGCTCCAGGCAGGTCATGCTATTGATTACCGCGGTGCCGGGACCGTGGAATTCCTGCTGGACGAGGACGACAGTTTCTACTTTATGGAAATGAACACGCGCCTGCAGGTGGAGCATCCGGTGACCGAGATGATTACCGGGCTGGATCTGGTGGAATGGCAACTGCGGGTGGCGTGCGGTGAGCCGCTGCCCCTGACGCAAGAGGCGGTGCACATTCGCGGTCACGCCTTCGAGGCACGCGTCTACGCAGAGGACCCGGACAACGACTTTCTGCCGATGACCGGCACGCTGGATTTTTTACGGCCGCCGGATGAATCGCGTTATGTACGCGTGGACACGGGTGTGTGCCAGGGTGATGAAATCAGTGTGTACTACGACCCCATGATCGCCAAGCTGATCGTGTGGGACGAGTCCCGCGAGCGCGCCTTGCACCGGCTTGGCACGGCCCTGTCGGAATACCGCATCAGCGGTACGATCACCAACCTCGACTTCCTGTACAACCTGGCTACCTGCCGGCCATTTGTCGAGGCTAAGCTGCACACCGGCTTTATCGACGAACACCGCGAGTTAATTTTCCACGAGCAGGGCCAGGACCTGGCCCGCGAACTGCCGCTGGCGGCACTAGCGCTCCTGCTGCATAAACAGCGGCAGAGCGGGCCTCTCTCCTGCATCGATCCCTGGTCTCCGTGGCATAACAACAACGCATGGCGCCTCAATGAGCCGCACACGCACCGCCTCACCCTGCACTGTCATCAACAGCAGCACACCGTCGAGGTGGAACAGCGCGAAGCACAGTACCTGGTACGCGCCGCCGGGCGCGAAACACTGCTGCAGGGTGTGCTGGACGGAGATACCCTGCATCTGGAGAGTGAGGGCCATCGCCGCCGCGCCACTCTGGCATGCGCGCACAACAGTTTTACACTCTACCTGCCGGAGGGTGCCTGCCGTTTCAACGAAGTGTTCGCGGACACAGGCGAGGCAGACCACTCCGGCAGCGCTAGCGGACTGCGGGCCCCCATGAACGGCACTATTGTCGCGCTGCTGGCACAGGTGGGCGTGCGGGTAGACACTGGCAGCCCGCTACTGGTGATGGAAGCGATGAAAATGGAGCACACGATTCGGGCGCCCGGCCCCGGTGTGGTGCAGGCCTTCCACTACCAAAGCGGTGAATTGGTAGCGGGCGGTGCGGCGTTGCTCGACTTTGCCGCCAGTGAGGAGTAACCACCGATGACACTGCCGAAAAAAGTACAGCTGGTGGAGGTCGGCCCCAGGGACGGCCTGCAGAGCGAGTCACGCACGATTGCCCTTGGCGCCAAACTGCAATTGATTCACGAACTCGCCGACGCGGGTCACACCTGCATCGAGGCGGGCAGCTTTGTGAACCCGCAGTGGGTGCCACAAATGGCCGACAGCGAGCAGGTGTTCGCAGGAATCAAGCGTCGCACCGGTGTGCGCTACTGCGCGCTCACACCGAACCTCAAGGGGTTTGAGCGCGCTTTGGCCGCAGGCGCAGACGAGGTCGCGATTTTTGCCGTCGCGTCAGAGACTTTTTCCCACAAGAACATCAACTGCAGTATTGCACAGAGCCTGCAACGCTTCGCGGCGCTGATGGCTGCCGCGCAACACCACAAAATACCGGTGCGGGGCTATGTGTCCTGCGTGCTGGGCTGCCCCTACGAAGGGGAAGTAGCACCGCAGGCCGTCGCGGAGCTTACTGACAGTCTGCTGGAACTGGGCTGTTATGAAGTGTCCCTCGGTGACACCATAGGCGTCGGCAATGCCGGCAGTATGGAGCGATTGTTGCACGTGCTGCTGGCGCGCTTCAAGCCAGAGCAGCTCGCCGTGCACTGTCACGACACCTACGGTCAGGCCCTGAGCAACATTCTGGTTGCGCTGCAGCATGGCATCCACACAGTCGACGCCTCCGTGGCCGGACTGGGCGGCTGCCCCTATGCGCCCGGCGCCTCAGGCAATGTTGCCACGGAGGATGTGGTCTACATGCTGCATGGCATGGGCATAGACACCGGCCTGTCGCTGGACAAGTTGATTGCAGCCGGCAGCCGGATTTCTGCTACGCTTGGCAGAGTCAACGCATCGCGCGTAGCACGGGCGCGCCTCGCCAGCCAATAGACAGGGTGCCGCATGGCAAACGGACCGGCTTCATTATTGCGCCACACAGCCGCAACGCTGATGTGTCTGTCGGGTCTCGGTCAAATTGCCGCGCTGTGGCTGCGCGAGCTGACCGGCACGGCGCTTGCCGATGGGCTGCTGGGGACAGTTTACCTTGTTATCGGTATCGGACTGTTCGGACACTCGCGGTTTTCCCTGTTTCTGGCCATAGTCGTCCCCGTCACTGCAACGGCAGTGCTACTGTACACTGTTCCCCGACCTGAGCAGGTGTATACGCTGCGGATTGCGGTGGACGCGGTGGTTGTCCTGCTCAGCGTGATTGTATTGTGGCAAGTGCGCCATCATCCCAGCGTGTGAACCGAAAGAAGTACCCAAAACATGGCGTTAAAACCCACAATTTACAAAGCCCAGATCGAACTGGCGGACAGTGATCGCAACTGCTTCGAATCGCTCTCTCTGACACTCGCCAAACACCCGTCGGAAACACTGGAGCGCATGGTGGTGCGCCTGCTCGCCTACTGCCTGAGCTGCACGCGCGGCCTGGAGTTTACCAAGGGTATCTCTACAGCAGATGAACCAGACTTGTGGGTACACAGCGACAGTGGTGAAATACAAAACTGGATCGAGGTCGGACACCCTGAGGCACCGCGCTTGCGCAAAGCCTGCGGACGGGCCCGGCAGGTGACCGTATTCGCGTTCGCCAAGAGCACGCCCACCTGGTGGAGATTGAACAGCGAGGCACTCAACGCCCTGCCTCACTTACAGGTGTGGCAATTGGACTGGGCCGAGGTGCAGGCCGCCGCGAACCTTATGGAGCGCACGGTGCAACTCAATGCCAGCATCGTGGGCGGGATCATATACCTCGACAATGGCAGTACGTCCACCAGCGTGGAACCGAAACTGTTGTGCCAGAACGATTGAGCGTCCTACGTGACAGGCGAGGTGTCGCGCGCCTGCAGCGGGCGTGATAAGCGCATCAGGAATAACAGGTTCAGTGCACAGTAGACCGAGGCCCAGGTCAGGACACTGACACTCAAGCCGGCTGGTGATGCGAGCGCCAGCAGCACACCGATAGCGCCCAATCGCAGTAACTCCCACCTGAGCAAGCCGGAGGCTGGCCTGCCCTCGAGCCACAGCGCAGTGGTCAACGTCGTACCCAGCAATATTGCCCAACCAGCAAAGCCCTGCCAGTAAGTCAGCTCTGTGCCTTCCATAGAATTGAGCAACAGCACGACGGATACGAGTTGAAAAAAGCCGTAAACCGACACCCGCGTCGGCACCTGTGGATCGTAGCGCTCAAAATGGCTCAGGTCGTTTTTCTCCCGCGGATACTGCACAGCAACATCCGCCGGGCGCCAGCCCGTGCGCGACGCCCAGACGTGCAACTTGTCACGCCAGCGCGCCGTGTGCCAACTGTCCTGGGCCATGTCTACATAGATATGGGTGAGCGCCTTTACCGGGCTCCAACTCCTGAGCGGGCCGCGAATGCCGAATACAACCGGCTCATCAGGCAGCTCTTCCTGAAAAGTGCCAAACAGACGATCCCACAAAATGAACAGCCCACCATAGTTGCGATCCATATAGCGATCATTCTGGGCATGGTGCACCCGGTGATTGGAGGGCGTGACAAAAACCCATTCGTACCAGCCCAGTTTGGGCACATGTTCGGTGTGCACCCAGAACTGGTATATCAGGTTGATGGATCCCACCGTCACCACCACTTCCGCCGGGATGCCCAGCACATACATGGGAATATAGAAAATCCAGCCCAGCAGAAAGCCAGTGCTGGTCTGGCGCAGGGCGGTAGTCAGGTTGTAATCCTCGCTCTGGTGATGGGCCACGTGCGCGGCCCATAAAATGGTGCGCTCGTGACCCATACGGTGCAGCCAGTAGTAGCAGAAATCGTACAACACCATGGCCAGCACCCAGGTAAACCAGTGGCCGGGGTCCATCAGCGGCAGGGCGAAATGCTCAGTGACCAGGTGGTAGACATAGCCCCCTACCCCGAGCGTGACAAAGCGCTGTGCCTGGCTGAGCACGCCCAGCGACAGGCTGCTGACGCTGTCATTCAAACGATAGGTATTGCGCTGCTTCGCCCAGCCGTATAACAACTCCAGCACTATGGCGAGGATGAAAAACGGGACCGCGTAAACGACGAGATTCATAATGGCCGGCCCTGCAGCGAACACACATTCAAGTTTTCTGGCCGTAGTGTAATAGACCGTGAAAAATATAACAGCAGGCACGCCCCACTATACAGGGCCGATTTTGACTAGTGCCGCTGCACCTGTGCGTCTATATTACCTACATGTACAGCGAGCCCAACGCGACTGCCTTTGACCTGAACCTCGATCCTGAGGTGTGCCGCCGGGCCCGGGCGTCGCGCGATGCCCGCTTCGACGGCGAATTCTACCTGGCGGTGCGGACTACGGGCATTTACTGCAGGCCGATCTGCCCCGCTCGGGCTCCGGCAGAAGCCAATGTCCGTTATTTTCGCAGTGCCGCTTTGGCGGCCCAGGCCGGTTTTCGACCCTGCCTGCGCTGCCGCCCGGAGTCCGCCCCCAATAGCCCCGCATGGAACGGCTCTTCCACCACAGTGCAACGCGCCCTGCAATTGCTCAGCCAGGGTGCCCTCAACACGGGCTCGCTCGCTGATCTGGCAGTGCGCCTGGGAGTAGGAGAGCGCTACCTGCGCAAACTGTTCCAGCGAGAACTGGGCGTATCGCCTAAGGCACTGGCGCTTAACCAGCGCCTGTTGTTCGCCAAGAAATTACTGGCGGAGACAACACTGCCGGTGACCGATGTGGCCTTTGCCGCCGGTTTTGGCAGCGTGCGACGCTTTAATAGCGCCGTGCAACAACAGTTCCGTCTGCCGCCCAGTGCACTGCGCGGCAGACGCGGCGTAACGACCGCCGGTGCCAATATCGAGTTACTGTTGCACTACCGCCCACCCTATGACTGGGAAGGTGTCGCGAACTTCTTCACACGCCACGCCATCGCCGGGGTGGAATCCGTCACGCCACAGAGTTACCGACGCTACATTATGCTGGGAGGCGCGCCCGGCAGTTTCGAGGTCAGCACCGTGGCTGGAAAAGACGCATTGCGATTGCAGCTGCAATTAGCCGACCACAGCCTGTTGCTGCCCGTCGTGACCACGGTGAGACGCATGTTCGACCTGGATGCCAACCCGGCAGCAATCCATCAGGTGCTGGGGCAGGACCGGCGGCTGGCACCGCTGCTGCTGCGCTTTCCCGGTATTCGCTCGCCTGGACACTGGTCCGTGTATGAAGCCGCGATACGTGGAATTGTGGGTCAGCAGATCAGCACGCAGGCGGCACGGGGTGTGATAGCCCGACTCGCCGCTGCTGCGGGCAGTGCTATCGATCATATGCCGTTTCCCAGTGCCATCGCCATTACCACTCTCGGCGACGAACACTTCCGCATGCCCGGCGCACGCCGCGAGACACTGCGCACTCTGTGCCACTATTGTAGTGCGCGGGATGACGAACCGGACCTCGATACAGTAGCTGCCATGAAGGGTGTTGGTCCATGGACTATCGCCATGGCAGACATGCGCGGCCGCGGACAACCGGATACATTTCCGCCCAAGGATCTCGGTTTGGAAAAAGCCTGGGCGAGACTTCCCGGCCCTGCGGCCACGCTGCCAGCTCGCATGGCAAACTGGCGCCCGTGGCGCAGTTACGCCGCCAACCTGCTGTGGAGGAGTTTGGGCCTATGAATTTTCAATATCTTGACACGCCTATCGGGACCCTGCGCCTGGTCTCCAACGGCGCGCAGCTGGTGAACATCGAATTTGAGGGCCAGTGCGGCGCCAATGATGCTGTTGACCGCAGCGATACCGTATTAGCGGCCTGCGCCGAGCAGCTGACAGACTATTTCGCCGGCAAGCGCCGCCAATTTGAACTGCCGCGGGCTAGGCGAGGCACTCCGTTCCAGCAGTCGGTGTGGGACGCCCTGGCGGACATTCCCTACGGTGAATTACGCAGTTACCGGGATATTGCCAGGATCATCGGCAATCCGGCTGCAGTACGAGCGGTGGGTGCCGCCAACGGTCGCAACCCACTGCCTATTGTGGTGCCCTGCCACCGGGTGATCGGCAGTAATGGCACCCTGACCGGCTTCGCCGGAGGACTGGAAGTCAAAAGGTTCTTGTTACGCTTGGAGGGGGTGCCAGACTAATCGTATCGTCCGCCGACTGCCTGCTGGCCGGGCCCGATCAGGCATTGAGATCAGGAATCATATCGTCTTTTAGCCGCGTTATAGCGTCTTTCAGGCGCAGTTTCTCTTTCTTCAATCGCTGCAGCAGGATCTGGTTCTGGTAGGGGTAACTGTGCAATTCTTCAATCCGGCCATCCAGCTCCCGGTGTTTCGCCTGTAAATCCATCAAACGCATGCCAGGCGTCATCAATTCGTTAGCCGCTTCACCGTTGGTTCCAGCTCCGTTGTCAGGTGGCCCATTCATCTTACGATCACTACTATCCATATTGTTATAAAGACGGCCTGCAACTCTATACCCTGATGGAATGCCGACACAAGCCCGCTGCTTACTATTGCAAACTACTCCAAACCGGCTTGCAGCAACTGCTGCCAAAGCGGGTGGGCGCTATCGGCGATAGCGTAGAACGGTGGGCTGTACAGAGATTCCTGACAGTTGTAGCGCAGTGGTTCCCCATCCAGTCCCAGCACGCATCCCCCGGCGGCCTCCAGCACCGCCTGGCCCGCTGCCGTATCCCACTCGCAGCAGGGTGAAAACCGCGGGTAGAAATCCCCCTGCCCTTGCGCCATCTGGCAGAATTTCAGTGCACTGCCCATGTTGCATCTGGTTACTGGCCCCCAGTGTTCATCCAGCCACTGCAGGCACGCCTGCAAGTGGCTGCCGCTGTGCCGCCGACTGGCCAGCACCACCATATCCCGGGCGGCCTGCAAGCTGCGTGTTGCCAGTTCGCTCACTAACCAGGAGCCGTCTCCGGCATCGCTGTAACGGTGGGCCAGCCTCCCGGAAATACCAACATAAGCGACCCGCTCCAATGGCAGGTACAGCACGCCCAGCACCGGCCGATGGTGATCGATGAGGGCTATGTTAATGGTGAATTCACCCGTCCTTGCCAGAAACTCCTTGGTGCCATCAAGGGGATCGATCAGCCAGTAGCGGTGCCACTGTAGGCGCTGGGCAATGTCTGCCGGTGCAGACTCCTCGGACAGCACCGGGAGAGTTGGATCGAGGGCACTCAATCCCTCCTGCAGCACAGCGTGGGACGCAAGATCGGCCCGAGTCAGGGGGGAATCGTCCCCCTTGGCCTCGTAGGCATGGGCCCCAGGGGCGTTATAGTGGCCGCAGATAAGCGCACCCGCAGTTCGGCACAGGCGCAGCAGCCGGGGCACCCACGGTTGCAAGTCCAGCGCTGTTACTGTGCCCGTCATGCGCACCAATATACCACTGCCACAGGCCCGAATGCGCCGCGCCTGCCAGCACCCGCAAAAAAGGGCATAATCACCCCAACGAAAATTATCGCGCCGCTCCTGGTGAGGCTGAAGCATAAAGTATGGTTGACTGGGGCTGTATCGACACGGTTTTACTCGACATGGACGGCACACTGCTGGATCTGCACTTTGATAACTATTTCTGGACCGAGCATCTACCGCGCCTTTACGCCGCCAGGCACCAGATATCAGAAGAGGAGTCCAGCGCCCGGCTGCATGGTGAATTCAGTGCCGAGCAGGGCACCTTGCAATGGTACTGCCTGGATCACTGGTCCCAGCGACTGGATATGGACATTGCGACACTGAAACGGGAACTGCAACACATGATCCGCGCCAGGCCCTTCGCCATCGAGTTTCTCACCCGACTCCACCACAGCCACCGGGATGTGGTCATGGTCACGAACGCCCATCGTAAGACCCTGGACATCAAGATGGATAACGTGGATATCACTCACTGGTTCGATCGCGTGGTGATTTCCCATGATCTGCATGCCCCGAAAGAAGAACAGGCGTTCTGGCACAGCCTGCAGGCCCTGCATCCCTTCGACCCCTCACGCACCCTGCTGATTGATGACACTGAGCAGGTACTGGCCAGCGCACAACAATACGGCATCGCCCATTTGCTCACACTGCTGCAACCGGACAGCAAGCGCCACAAGCGCATCAATACCCGTTTCCCGGGCATACACCATTTCGACGAAATCATGCCTGGCGATCACCAGCCATGAGCAACCCATCTGACCCTCCCGACAAGGTACGCCTGGACAAATGGCTGTGGGCAGCGCGCTTTTTCAAAACGCGCAGCCTCGCAAAGGCTGCGATCGACAGTGGCAAGGTCCACCTCGACGGGCAGCGGGTGAAGGTCTCCAGGGAGATCAAGGCGGGTGATATCCTCCAGGTACGCCAGGGCTGGGATGAAAAAGTGGTGCTGGTAAAGCAACTCAGTGACGAGCGTCGCGGGGCGCCTGAGGCACAGTTATTGTATGAGGAAACTGCGGAGAGCCTTGCCAAACGTGAGGCACAGGCACTGGCTCGCAAAGCCGCCGGGGGTATGATGGAACGCCCGGCCCACCGGCCTACCAAGAAACAAAGACGCCAGATACACGCCCTTAAAGACTACCCGGAGTAATGGCCCAGACCGCCTGCATCATTCCACAGCGATAGCGTTGCGACCGGCATCCTTGGCATTGTAGAGCGCCCGGTCCGCCAGCTTGATCAGATGCGCGGGCTGATGTTCGCCATCCGGCCTCACGGTGATTACACCCTGACTGATTGTAACGTGCTGCGCTACAGTGGAGGTCGCATGCGGAATCCTTTCCTGCGCGATCATTTCCCGCAATCGCGATGCAGTGCGCAGGGCAGACGTGGCCGATGTCCCGGGCAGGACCAGGATAAACTCCTCACCACCGTAGCGCGCCACCACTTCGCCGGCCCGGGTGGTTGCACGCTGCATGATATCTGCCAGTTTCTGCAATACCTCGTCACCTGCGGGGTGGCCATAGTTGTCGTTGTAGCTCTTGAAATAGTCCACATCGAGCATTATCACCGACAGCTCGGCTCCACTACGACGGGCCCGGTTGATCTCCTCCTGTAGTACGCTGTTTACCAGGCGCCGGTTGCCCAGCCCGGTTAGTTCATCAACATTGGCCAGGTCGGTCAGCTTACGACGCGCGTCCAGCAACTGGCGGTTGCGATCCCGCAGGGAAATCGTCAGATCGCCCAGTTCCTGTGCAATATGCTCGCGCTCCCAAGCCAGCGAGATCATGTTGCGAAACGACTGATACGTCTGGTCACAGACATATATCAACAGGGCACAAAACGCCAACAATGCCAGCCCAATCACAAAGTTGTAAGGTTGCTCCCAATAATGAACCAGACTCCACCAGGCAATGGGCCATAGGGAGGTGAACATATAAACAATAAAATATTCACGGACGACAACCGAGAAACCCATTAGGAACGCAGTGATCATCACTATCAGCAAAAGCAATACGTACTGTGTGGTGACAGGCACGTGCTGGGCAGCAAAAATATAGACAGATGACCAGACAGAACCGGTAAGCGCCGCCCCGATTAGCAACTGCCAGTAGAGCCGCTTGGGATGGGTTTGGTAGCGCCGCTCAACCAGGGCATTACTCATCTGCAGAGAGCGGATAAGCAGCAGAATCAGAAAGGCGGCGGCCCACAGTAAAATGTAGGTCAAAGGCAGGAAGCGCCAGAACATCAACACCGTGGCAATCAACCCCACCAGATGCATACTGATCGTGGCCCGTCGCCCGTTTTGCAACAGCATTTCCAGCTGGGTTGCAATCAGCTCCTGTGGTGGTATATGACGTTGATAAATCATTTGTGAATCCTACACTGCGGGCGCACGTGCCGGACACATAGCATTTCAAGCTGAGAACAGGTTCACAGCATTAAACCTTCCGCCATTGTCGGCAAGGAACAATTACTACACACTCAACCGAGGCGCAACACCAGAGACCTGGGGCATGTACTCCTGGAATACCATTCGCATTGCATGTTCAGTATTGCTGCTATTGCCCATCGTGCACCTGGCCTGGTTGATGTCCAGGGACACCATGGAAACCCTGAACACCTCGCCCAATGCCTGGGCACGGGAAGTTGCATCTTTCGCAGCGGCAGACGCTGGCATGCAGTTACCGGCTAGCCCGATGGTAGTGGTCGGCGGGCAACGAGTGAAATTGTGGCCTGACCTGGAAGACCAGCTGGCGCCGAGGCCGGTATTGATGCGTGGTCTTGGTGATGCCATCGTCGAGGACATCACTTTCAATTACACCCGGCTGATCGGCTTTTACCAGCCAGATACTGTGGTTCTGCTGCCCGGTAACAGCGAGTTTCATATCCGCGATAACAAATCTGCTGAGGAAATGGCCACTGCCATTCGTGCTCTGGTTGATCTGGACTCCTCCTATCGCATCACCCGCCACTTCTACATCTTCACACCGCTGAAGACTCTCCTGTTCCCCCAGGACAGCAAAACCATAGACCAAACCACACAACTATTGAAAGCCTGGGCAGAAACCGAAAAGCGAGTCGTTATTCTCGATGCCAACCCCCTCCTGTCCGGCCCCGACGGCATGCCACGAGGAATGTACTTCCGTGACGATGGCGTCAACCTCAATGAACACGGCTACCTGCGCCTGTCAGTGTTGTTAGCCGCACAGGTTGAAGCAGATGCGGTGCAGCTCCAGGCCAATACTTCCAAGCCCTGACCCACTACTTTTGCGCCAGGATGCGCTAGAATCGCGCACATGTTATCCGAAATACCCATTGCCCTACCCAATACCCCGCTGCTGAACAGAATTGAGCAGGGTGTGTCGCTGCACCAGCTGAACATACCGGAGCTGCTGCAATTGTGCGAGGAATTGAGAGCCTTTCTGTTATACAGCGTCGGCCAGACCGGCGGACACTTTGGCGCCGGCCTGGGTGTGGTCGAGCTAACAGTCGCCCTGCACCATATCTACAACACACCTCACGACCGCATTGTCTGGGATGTTGGTCACCAGACCTATCCCCACAAAATTCTCACCGGCCGCAAGGGGCAGATGCACAGCATGCGTCAGGCTGGCGGGCTGGCGGGATTTCCCAAGCGCACCGAGAGTGACTACGACACATTCGGCGTGGGCCACTCCTCCACCAGTATCTCCGCTGCCATGGGTATGGCACTGGCGGCGCGACAGCTGGGCATCAACCGCAAGGTGATTGCGGTCATTGGCGATGGGGCCATCACCGGGGGCATGGCATTTGAGGCACTCGCCCACGCTGGCCACGAGCGGCCCAATATGCTGGTCATCCTGAATGACAACCAGATGTCCATCGGCCACAACAAAGGCGGTCTGGCAACCTACTTTGCCAAAATCTGGGCCAGCAAATTCTATATCGCCATGCGCGAGGGCTCCAAAAAAGTTCTGGAAAAGATCCGCCCGGCCTGGGAGTTGGCCAAGCGTACCGAGGAACACATGAAAGGTATGGTCGCGCCTGGCACGATGTTTGAAGAGCTGGGCTTTCATTATATTGGTCCCCTGGATGGCCACGACCTACCGGGACTCATCCACACAATGGAAAATATGAAGGATCTGGAGGGGCCGCAGTTCCTGCACATTCGCACCATGAAGGGCAAGGGCTTCCTGCCCGCCGAGAAGGACCCTGTGGGCTACCACGCCATCAATAAGATCGAGGCCAAACCAAAGGGACCACAGCCGGCGATCACGGCGCCCAAACCTGCAGGACCCAAATACCAGGATGTGTTCGGACGCTGGCTGTGCGACATGGCGCAACGCGACAATCGCCTCGTCGGCATTACGCCCGCAATGTGCGAAGGCTCCGGCATGGTGGAATTCGCCAAACGCTTCCCCACTCGCTACTACGATGTAGCAATCGCCGAGCAGCACGCATTAACTTTGGCCGCCGGTATGGCCTGCGACGGTCTCAAGCCAGTGGTGGCCATCTACTCGACCTTCCTGCAGCGTGGCTACGACCAGCTGATTCACGATATCGCCCTACAGAATCTCGATGTGACGTTCGGCATTGATCGAGCCGGCCTGGTGGGGCAGGACGGGCCTACGCATCACGGCGCGTTTGACCTGAGCTACTTGCGTTGTATTCCCAATATGGTGATCGGCGCGCCCTCCGACGAGAACGAGTGTCGACAGATGCTCTACACGGCCTATCAGCATCCTGGCCCGGCCGCCATTCGCTATCCACGAGGTACAGGGCCTGGGGCAATTATTGCCAATGAAATGAAGGCGATGGAGATTGGCAGAGCCGTGGAGGTACGCAAAGGGGAGAGAGTGGCGATTCTCAACTTTGGCATCTTGTTACCCGAGGCGATAGCCGCAGCCAATCAGTTGAATGCCACTGTAATTGACATGCGTTGGGTGAAGCCCCTGGATGTCAAAATCATCGAGACGCTTGCGGGCGCACATGACTTGCTGGTGACGTTAGAAGACAACGCCATTAGCGGCGGAGCCGGTTCCTGCGTCAATGAAACTCTGGCAGAACAGCATCTGGGGGTTGGCATACTCAACCTGGGTATTCCCGATGCGTTTATCGAACACGGGTCGCTCGAAGAACAGCATGCATGGCTTGGACTCAATAGTCCCGGCATAGCAAATGCAATCAAAGCTAAATTGTGTACTATTCCCGCATACGGGACTAACGCTGTGAACTATCCCCAGCCACGTCGCTAGTGCGGTGCAATTCTCGGGTCCAGCATTTCTCCTGAAGGGGCTTTTCTGCAAGCAACTACCTGATACTCTTTATCGGTCAGCTTCTGTTAACGAACGGAAAATTATCATAAGTTGGCTGTCGCAAATCGAAGTGATGGTTAAATGGTTATACCCGCTGTTATGACAGGTCAGCCCTAAGTGCCAAGAAGTCGTCTGCACCTCAATGTGCTGTCAAACCTGTCCGCAAATGTCTGGCTGGCATTCGTTACCTTTCTCGCAATACCGGTTATCTACCGTGCACTGGGGCCCACACAGTATGCAATCGTGGGTATGTATCTGCTAATCATCCAGTGGTCGGCATTTCTCGACTTGGGCTTGAGTCCCGCCCTAGGGCGTTTCGCGGCACAGCAGAATAGAGCGGACGGCAGCTTTGCCAAAGTGCGTTACCTATTGTCCTCGTTCGAGCTTATGAATTTGGTGCTGGGATTGCTGCTTCTGCTAGGTGGTCTACTCCTATACTACTATGCCCCTAAGCTGCTCCAGACCGGGAGTGGCCTCGGCGAAGTGCCATTTGTATTTTTTATGTTGATACTTTTAGTACTGGTTCTGAGAGTTATTGCAAACCTGTATCGGGCCGCCCTGACAGGAGTGGAGCTCCAGGCGCAGGTCAGCCTGATCAATTCTATAGTCGTGAGCCTGCGCATGGGGCTACCTATACTGTTTGCTCTGGCAGGGCAGCTGAGCCTGATGGGGTTTTTCTTTGTGCAAGTGGCGGCCGGATGCCTGGAATCTTTCTGGTTCAGGTCACGCCTGCTAAGTGCCTTGGGTTCACGACGCGAGCCGGTGTCGCGGGAAGATGTCAAAAAGCAGATTCTATTCGGAGTCTCTATTGCAGGGTTGGGAGTTCTTTGGATCGCAAGTCTTCAGGTGGATAAACTGGTGCTTTCCGGCAGTTTATCGCTGGAGGATTTTGGAAGCTATGTGCTGGCGGTACAACTGGCAAGTGCGGTCACCTTAATGACCATCCCAATTCAGACAGCAGTCTTACCCAGACTGACCGGTCTGCTTGCGAGCGGCAAGGAAATCTGGGCTGCTGAGCTTTACACCTTGTCATGCCTAGTTTGTATGGTTATTGGCGTTGCATCCACCTTCGCCATTTTGGTTTGTGGCGAGAGCCTGTTGGTGTTGATCGGAGGTACAAAGTCAGGGCCGCGAGAACTCGATGTAATTGTTGCAATGTATGCTTTTAGTAATTCCCTGGTAGCGATTTTGGGGTTGGCGTACGCCCTGCAGAATGCCTCTGGCACTCTCCGCTGGCACTGGATGGGCACTATAATTTTGACGACCATACAGATTCCGCTTTTGTACATGTTGGCACAGCATGGTGATGTTCTACTGCTAGTGGCCGTCTACATGCTGACGATATTCGCCTACATACTAGTCTGGCTTCCGCTCCCTCATTCACGGTTCCTGTCTATCAGCCACTGGCATTGGTTACGCCGGACGATGCTTCAACCTCTGCTGGTAACGATACCGCTCGGTGGTAGTTGTGTCGTGATCTTTGCCAGCTACACTGGGCAACTGGAAAAATTGTCTCAAGGAGTCTTCACTTTTCTCTTTGTACTAGTTTGCGGGGCGTGCAGTACCCGACAAACACGCGGCTATATCACTGAATTTGTGCGGCCAAATGCCTAGTATTTCGGTATGCATAACCACCTACAACCACGAGAATTATATCAGTGAGTGCTTGGATAGTGTTCTCAGTCAGACCGGTGATCTACAGCTGGAAGTTCTGATTGGTGATGACGGCTCGACCGATAGAACACGGGATATCATCAGGGATTTCGCTACACGCTTGCCGGATGTGATCAAGCCATTTTTTCACCCCATTAACCTAGGTGCCAGCAGAAATCTACAGACGCTGGTGGATCATTCAAGTGGCGACTTCGTAGCGCATTTAGACGGCGACGATTACTGGTTACCGGAAAAGTTGCAGCGACAACTGGCGCTACTGGAAATGCATCCATCAGCTATCGCGGTCTATTGTAATGCTAAGGTCGTTGGCGCCAATGGCCAGATCATAGGCCGCTTCAATGATTTGGTGGCAAGCCCTTTTGACCTGAATTATCTTGTGAAATGCGGCAATTTCCTCAACCATAGTTCGCTGTTGTACCGACGCGAAGGGAAACAGTCAATGCGGCGACTGCAGGGCGACTTTATCGACTACCGGATACATATCCATCTGGCCAGCAGGGGAAGTTTACTTTATCTGGATGAGCCATTGGTGCGATACCGCTGGATGGTAGCGAATTCCATGACAAGTACCGGGAATGACTTCATTTACGACAAGTATCTTCACGCCATTAAGGATGCGTCTGCGCTGGGCGCCAGTCAGGATGCGATTAATCTCTGTACACAGCGTTTTTGCAGAAGCGTTATTTATAGTTCATTGTGGCCGCCGAACCCCTGGCGGGTATCGAAGTATTTCAAACTGTTGCGTGCATCTCCCAACCTAAGCCAAGGGCGACTTCGGCTTCTGTACAATTTACTGATGGCAGTGTGCCAACTTCCGCAGGTCGCGTTCAGGCATGGCGCAGGGGCAATTACCCACGAAAAAATATTTTTCCCGACAGGACACCACCATGCCAAGGATCTTGATTAAAACTGTCAGAGGTAATCTGGGCCGACTACTGACAGCCGTTTTGACGCGTCCTCGACACTACTGCGTATATTGCGATAGGCATGTGCTGACTTTTCTTCCCTACAAAGGCGGCAGCTCTGCTGCACCCAAAGTAATGGCGACCAGCGCTGTGATTGGTAGCGACTTGGACAACTTTTCCTGTATGCGCTGTGGATCTACGGATAGGGAACGGCATCTTTTTATGTATATGCGGGCGCTGGGCATGCTGGAGAAGTTGTCAGGGATGCGTATTCTTCACTTCGCTCCGGAGTCAAAACTGCCTGATGTGCTGAGAAAATGCAGTCCCGAGAAATACGTTCAGGCTGATTTATTCCCTAAAAAATCGGGCATCCTCAAACTTGATCTAGAGAACATTGATGCGCCCGCTGAAAGCTTCGATTTGGTTATTGCTAATCATGTGTTGGAACATGTTGGTGACGATCTGGCCGCCATGCGCGAGATATATCGTGTGCTTTCTCCTGGCGGGACTGCGATATTGCAAACTCCTTATGCCTCGGCAATTCTGGAGACACAGGCAGATCCAAACGTCGAATTTGACCCGCGGCTGAATCTGGAGTTATACGGGCAAGAAGATCACCTGCGCTTGTTTGGGATGGACATTTTTGATCGCATACAGAGCGTGGGATTTGAGCTTGGTGTTGTGGGGCATGAGGAGGCTCTGGTGCAGTATGAGCCTCGGGAATACGGCGTTAACGCACGTGAGCCCTTTATGCGGTTCTACAAATCGAACCATTAGGCGGAATCCCAGGGCATTCTCAATGTATAGTGGCATCTTTCGGCCTGAAGGCGATTCAGCCCTTTCAAAGATACTATTGTAGTGAAGAAGTAGGTAATTGAGATAGGATATGTGCAACTCACCAAAAAACCACCGTACAAATATTTACCCCAGCCCCGGCTTTACCAACACAGCCGCTGTCGTAGTGGCCTATTTTCCAGACCTAGAATTCGCTTCCCGACTCTGCACATACTTGTCTCAATTTGCGCGAGTGTACGTGATAGACAATACACCGGCTTCATCTTCTCAGGTAACGTTTTCGAGCACAGAGAATCTCCATTACCACCACCAAAGTAGCAACTTGGGGTTGGCGGAAGCGCTCAACAAAGGCTGTAGCGCCGCCCTGAAAGACGGATTCCAATGGGTAGGCACACTTGATCAGGACACTGTGCTGGATGAAAGCTATCTCGTACAACAAATACATTGTTGGCAATCAGCTAAAAAAAAGCCCTTTATATTGGGATGCAACTTCCTGAATGTTGCGAAGCGAGGTTATCCGCCTCGCTTTCCGATAAGCCAAAACCTGCAGGAGCGACGAACGGTCATCACTTCCGGATCATTGATGCACCTCGAAACCTGGCGGACGCTAGGCAAATTCAGGGAGGAATATTTTATTGATGGCGTCGATCATGAAATGTGTTTACGTGCTAGGGGATGTGGATTTTCCGTTGCTCTAAATCCAGAGATTCTGATGAAGCACACCATCGGTTCGAGCATATGCGGATCACCTTGGTTGCCTTTTGTTCACCCGCCTCTGCGAAAGTACTACAGCACACGTAACGGCGTGCGCAACCTGATGGACTACGGACTGCAGGAACCGTGCTGGGCACTCAGAAAGTGTCTGAGCCTGCTGTGGGAATTTTTTGGAGTGCTTGCCACTGAAAGAGCACAGCCAGCAAAGTTGAAGACTATGGGCCGCGGCCTCATTGATGGCTTCCGCGGTCGCATGGGACCCGCGCCGGAGGGGTTGGTAGATGAATAAAATTCACCTACGCATAGTGGGCGTCTATCCCGACACGCCTGCCTACCCCAATGTGTACTACCTGATACGCGCCTTGCGTTACCACCCTCAGGTCAGTGTTGAGGTATTACACTACCAAGGCTGGCGACCGGAAACTCAGGCGCTAAATGGACGCGGGCGAATTTGGCGCAATTTTGCCTCCATGATGTGGGCCCATGTCCGAATCCTCGCTGGCATGATCTGGCGACCCACTGCAGCTGCAATTTACATACCCTATCCAGCCACACCACTACTCTCACTGCTTTCATGTTTCGGCCGGCGAGTGGCTGGTGAACATATCGTTATAGACGCGTTTATTTCACTTTACGATACGATCGTCTGCGATCGAAAACTGTATCCGGCCAGTAGTCTGCTGGCCAAAGCACTCTTTCGCATCGAGCAACGTGCCTTTAGATTCGCTGATTGCATCATGGTAGACACACCAGAAAACGCGGACTACCTGGCGCAGCTATTTGACATTCCTCGCTCTCGCTTCATGGTCTGCCCTCTGTTCACTGATGAAGACACCATGTCGAGCCAGCCATATGAAGCAAACTCCAACATCCAAAACGTTCTCTTCGTTGGAACAATGGTGCCACTACATGGCATATCCACTGTTATCTCTGCCGCCCGACTGCTGAGGGGAAAAGTGCCAGTACACTTTACCATTATCGGTGATGGACAGGAACGCGCGCAGCTGCTGAATGCGCCAGACAATGTCTCTTGGCACACAAATTGGGTAGATGAAGCGGAGCTTGCAGAAGCTATTTTGGATGCTGATATATGCTTGGGAATTTTCGGAGAGACGCTTAAAGCTGACAGAGTCATACCACTAAAAATATACGCTTACTGCCGTACTGGTAGAGCCATCATTACAGCCAGAACTTCCGCCTCACAATCTGTTTTAACAAACCTTCGGTATGAACCCTTCTGCTGCGTTCCTATCGGTGACGCAGCAAGCCTCGCAGAGGCTATCAAACGACTGGCCTGCGACAGCGAGTTGCGCAAGACGTATGGCGATAGCGCGGGGAAGTTTTATCGGGACCGACTTAGCAATGAGAAAGCGACTGGAATATTGATTCAGGCACTAAGCAAAGGATTGAAATAGCATGGCCGACGGCGCGATGAAAATCTCTCATCTTTACAATAGGCAGAGCGCCCGCCAACCCAAGCAACAAACCTCTTCGACCCAGAGAAGATCGGGGAACCATGTATTTGCATGCGTAACCTAATCGCAGCCCTGATCAATGCCATCTGGACAGCTATCGCCACTTTTGCGGTTTTGCCGTTTTGCATACGGTATCCGGGAAAAGAGGGGTATGGTTTAACTGCACGCTGCAGGCACAAGCAAGGTCTCACCGGTTGCGGCTTCGAATGGCATCCCAATCAGACGCCTTTTCAGCATTCATAGCACCAAGTCGCAGTTTGCGCTTAACGCAGAGCGTCAACCATTTTTCCAGCACAGCGTATGATGTAGTCCCAGTTAAACGAAAACCCTATATAATTTCGATTTTATATTCGCGCTTAAGGCGCACCTTCCACATAGGCAGTCATCTTATGGCCAAAACCAAAAAACTCGATATAGAAGCAACGGTTATCCAACTTGAGACCACGATCCACATACTGGAGGACGAACAATCCTCTCTTGAGGATTCACTGAATGCTTTCGAGCAGGGTATCAAACTTATTCGCCAAGCGCAGCAGACCTTAAATGAGGCAGAACAAAAGGTGAAATTGCTGTTGGAAGACGATGGAGAACCTAAAGCAGTGGCGTTTACAGACGGAAAAACCGAATGAGAAAGTTTTTTTTCGACTTTCTACTGGCCAGCAAAGAACAGGTAGACCGTCAACTGGCCGATTTCGCTACAGGTCAGACCCCGACTTCCCCAGGTCTTGATGGGGAGCTCAATGCAATAACCCGGGCCAGTCAATATGCGCTGACCAACGGCGGCAAGCGCATTCGCCCGCTACTCGTCTATGCCAGCGCCTATGCCCTGGACTGGAACACCCCCGGCACCCAATTAGATCACGTAGCCTGTGCGCTGGAATTCATTCACAGCTATTCCCTGGTGCATGATGACTTACCTGCAATGGATGATGACGACCTGCGCCGTGGTCGTCCAAGTTGCCACAAAGCATTTGATGAGGCGACGGCCATACTAGCAGGGGATGGTCTACAGGCCCGCGCGTTCGAGCTACTAGCAGATGCTCCTGGCCTGAGCGCAGACCAAAAAGTACAGATGATCAAGGTTCTCGCCGCGGCGGCAGGTCCAAGAGGTATGGTGGGCGGGCAGTTTATCGACATCCGGGCCACCGATTCCGACATGACACTGGAGCAACTTCGGGCCATGCACTCGCTGAAAACCGGCGCCCTGATCCGCGCAGCACTCGCTCTCGGGGGAATCGCAGCAGGAGCCAGTGAGCAACAACTATCTGCCCTTGACGACTACGGTACCCATATCGGCCTGGCTTTCCAGGTGGTGGATGACATCCTGGATGTTGAAGGGGATACGAAAACACTGGGCAAGACCCGGGGCAAGGATAGCGAGGCTAACAAGCCGACTTATGTCAAACTACTGGGCCTGGCCGGGGCGAAGGCAGAAGCGCGGAGCTTGTTGGAACAGGGGCTGCACGCCCTGGAAGATTTCGGCGAATCCGCCGACCTGTTGCGCGAGATGGCACGGTATATCGTCGAACGTGACCGCTGATGCGCCTGGCGCTGTGACGCGAATCCGACGGACGACTCGCCCTAACCCTCACCCTCAACAATATGTCCCAGCTTGCCCACCTTGGTGCGCAGGTACTTCTCATTGTGTGGATTGCTGTCGGTGTGCAATGCGATACGCTCAAATACGACCACACCCTGCTCTTCCATAGCGGCCACTTTGCGTGGATTATTGGTCATTAATCGTACAGATTTGAGGCCAAGGTGTTCAATCATGGGCTGTAACATACTGTAATCGCGCATATCTGCCCCGAAGCCCAACTGTTCGTTGGCTTCAACCGTGTCAGCGCCGGCGTCCTGCAATTTGTAGGCCTTGATCTTGTTAAGCAGGCCAATACCACGACCCTCCTGGCGCAGGTAGAACAAAGCGCCCCTGCCCTCCCGGGCAATGGCCTCCAGAGAAGCTTGCAATTGGTTACCACAATCACAGCGCAGGCTGAACAGCGCATCGCCGGTCAGGCACTCGGAATGCACGCGAGCCAAGACAGGTTGCCCATTGGCAACGTCGCCCATGGTCAGGACGACGTGCTCCTTGTTGAACTCGGTATCCTCGAAGCCGTGAATGTCGAATTCGCCCCAAACCGTGGGCAGGCGGGAGGATTCTATGTAGCGTACTGCCACGTGGGACATCCGTCAGAAAAGGCCGAGCATTCTACCAGCATTACGCCGCCAGGGGCGAGGACTGACTAGTGGCTTCTGGACAGGGAAAGAATGCCGTTATGCTCCTGCAGTTTGACGTGCCGCAGGTAGCTCATACCCAACAAAATAGTACCGGGATAAGCGCCCTCCACCACCATGGCCGGCACATTATCCACCTGGATCCCGCCAACGCTCACCGACTGTAGGGTGACGGCATGGGCACCGGTCAGGCCACTGGCCGTTTCCACCTGGGCCAACGTGCCGGCACTGTAATCGATATTCATGGCTTTGGCCTGCTGGGAGCTGATGGCCACCATGTTGGCTCCCGTATCCACCATCACCATTACACCGCGACCGTTGATGGTAGCGTTGGTCTGATACTGCATCATTGCGTCGCGAGGGATGGTGACAATTTGCTCCTGTGCCTCATGGAATGTGGTACCGACACGCTGCGACAGGCCGACAGTCTGTGCGTGTCCCTCGATCTCCAGTGTGGCAGTCGTGGGTTGCGCGGCCACCAGGGTAACACCAGCGAAGGATTCTCCCACCCGCAGGGTTTTGCGCTCGCCATTTATCATTAGCACTGCGGTATCACCCAACAGGGCCTCAACCTCGACGGAGGTTGACGCACCGCTGGCCTGCAGCGTCGCCGACAACAGGCCGATAGCCGCAAGGGTAGCCGCGTTCCTCATCGACATAATCTGCCTCCAGAGCAGCGTTACACCAAACGCAGCGCAATATGTAAAGTCAGGCAGGCCATCACTCCGGCCAGCACGTCATCGACCATGATACCAAACCCGCCGCCGACCTTCCTGTCCAGTACGCTCACCGGCCACGGTTTGACTATATCGTACAGCCGAAACACCGCAAAACCCGCGACGATCCATCGCCAGTCCAGCGGCACGGCCCACATGGTAATCCAGAAACCCACGAACTCGTCCCAGACTATACCCGGATGATCGTGCACCTGTAGTTGCCGACTGGCCACGCCACAGATCCAGACACCCAGTAACGCAGCCAGCACAATAAGTACTGTGTAGTGCAGCAGACTCCATTGGGCGACGAGCAGATACAGCGGTATCGCCACCAGCGTACCGGCGGTGCCGGGGGCGCGCGGCGCAAGCCCACTGCCGAAGCCAAAGGCGAGGAACTGTGCCGGATGGTGTAGTAGATCGGGCGCGGGGGGAACTCCGGTTGGTTCTCAAGCGGTGTGAGCATTGTCATTACCGGGTTGTTGTCGCGCGCAGCGGCGCGACCTGGATTAGCTAGTCGCTAAAATGCTGATATCCCGGGGGGATGTCAATCTCCAGTCCACAGTCGACACCTGCACCCGCTACCACCCTGCCTATCCGTGTACTCCCAGCGGGTGCATGTGCGCCGGCCGGCAGGCAGAAACACAATTCGTAATCATCACCGCCGGTCAATGCCCATTGCAAGATCGTCTCCCGGTTACTATGGGAGGACAATGCGGGCGACAGTGGCAACAGGTCAGTCTCAATACAGATTTTCACGCCGCTGGCTGCTGCTATGTGACCTGCATCCGCCAGCAAACCATCGGAAATATCTATCGCGGCACTGGCGCGTCCCAGTAACTCCAGGCCCAGGTCAAGGCGAGCCCGGGGACGGTTGAATCGATCCAGCAGATACTCGGCATGGTGCGGAGCAGGCTGCCACTGGTCTTGTAAAAAGGCGAGGGCACCTGCCGCATCACCCAGGGTACCGGACACATACACATCATCCCCCATCCTGGCGCCGCTGCGCAGCAGGGCCTGATCCATGGGCAGCGCGCCCATCACCTGCACGGATATCGTCAGCGGACCGCGCGTGGTATCACCACCGACCAGCGGCAATCGATACTCACAAACCGCTGCAGCCAGCCCCTGACTGAACGCATTCAGCCACAACTCGTCTACCTCGGGCAGCGTCAGCGCCACCATCATACCCAAGGGCCTGGCGCCCATGGCAGCAAGATCGCTGACGGCAGTGGATACCGCACGAAAACCAATATCCTCCGGAAAACTGTCCTGCAAAAAATGCACGCCGGCCACCATGGTATCAATTGACGTTGCCAGGCGCTCGCCCTGCCCGAGACGCAAAATGGCGCAATCATCGCCCACGGACAGGTCCACGGCAGTGCCGCGACCCAGAGCGGAAAAATAGCGGTAAATGATGGAAAACTCAGCCGCTGGCATCAGGATGCCGCGTCGAGCTCAACCTTGCGCAGTTGCCGGGCGGCTTTGTCGAGTACACCGTTGACATACTTGTGGCTGTCAGTGGCACCGAACTTTTTCGCCAGCGCCACCTCCTCGTTGATGACCACCTTGTAGGGGACATCAATGCGCCGCGTCAATTCGTACATACCCATGCGCAACAGCGTGCGCTCGATGGGATCCAGATCATCCAGTTTGCGATCCAGCATGGGTGCCAGCGCATCGTCCAACTCATCGACACAGGCTGGAATACCGTGCAGAAGGTCCTGAAAATAGGCCAGATCAACGTGGCTGAAATCGTAATCTGCACGAAATTCCGCCTCAATATCACTCACGGCCGCGCCGGCCATATGCCATTGATACAGCGCCTGCATACCGTAATGCCGAGCCTTGCGGCGCTCGGCGGCGAGCGTGTTGTGTACCGGTTTGTTCATTCAGCCGAGCTTGCCCAGCAGGCTGACCATCTCCAGTGCGGACATGGCGGCCTCCTCGCCCTTGTTGCCGGCCTTGGTGCCGGAGCGCTCGATGGCCTGCTCAATGGTATCCACGGTCAGTACGCCGAAGGACACGGGCACACCGTATTCCATGCTCACCATGGCAATGCCCTTGGTGCACTCTCCAGCCACATATTCAAAATGTGGCGTACCGCCGCGGATCACCGCACCCAGCGCGATAATGGCGTCCACGTTACCTTTGGCGGCCACCTTCTTGCACACCAGCGGTATCTCAAACGCGCCCGGGGCGCGCACGACTGTGATCTGCTTGTCATTAACACCATGGCGACGCAACGTATCGACAGCGCCCGCCAGTAAATGCTCCACGACGAAACTGTTCCAGCGGCCCACGACAATACAGTAGTTGCCCTTGCCGCTAGTGAATGTGCCTTCGATGGTCTTGATGTTAGTCATAGTGATGTCCTTCTATCTATTTCCCGGGATCGACAAAATCCAGTACTTCTAGATCAAAACCGGAAATTGCATTGTACTTTATAGGTGCACCCATGAGGTGAATTTTTCCTACGCCCAAATCCTTGAGAATCTGCGAACCCAGACCCACCGTAGTATAGCTGTCGGGTGCGGCCCCAACCGTGGCGCCCTGCTCGCCCAAGGCCATATCGATACTGGCCAGCAACTGCTCAGGCCGTTCGGCGCGCGCTAGCAACACAATCACACCGCGCCCATTGGCTGCCACCGCCTGCAGGCACTTGCCCAGACTCCAGCTGGGCCGACCTGCAATCCTGCTGGTCACCAGATCGCGCATGACCGACTGCACATGCACCCGCACCAGCGTGGGCTCGTGTGCCAAGATATCGCCCCGTGACAGGGCGAGGTGCACGTCACCCGCCGTCTGGTCGCGATAAGCAGTCAGGCGGAACTCCCCGTGTGCAGTGTCTATCGTACCTTCGCGAACGCGGCGAATAGTGCGCTCGTTCACCATGCGAAAGTGAATCAGGTTGGCGATAGAACCAATCTTCAGCTCATGCCTGGCGGCAAATTCGCGCAGCGCCGGGCCATCGGCCACGGTGCCTTGTGGAGTCAGGATATCGGCGATAACCGCCGCGGGCAGCAAACCGGCCAAACGCGCATAGTCGCAAGCGGCCTCGGTGTGGCCGGCGCGCATCAGCACGCCACCGGGCATGGCCGTCAACGGAAAGATATGACCTGGCTGCACGATGTCAGCAGGCTGGGCATGAGGGGCCACCGCCGCCTGCACGGTGCGTGCACGGTCGACTGCGGAAATACCCGTATCAATACCCGCAGCGGCCTCAATCGAGAGCGTAAAATTCGACTTTTCACCCTGAGCGTCCTCCACCATGGGTGGCAGGCTCAGCTGGCGGCAGCGCTCCTCAGTCAGGGTCAGGCAGATAAGCCCGCGGGCCTGGCGCGCCATAAACGTCACATGCTTGGCATCACAGTGTTCCGCGGCCACCAGCACTACACCTTCGTTATGGTTGTCGGCATCATCGTCGATCAACACCACCATGCGTCCCTGGCGGATGTCGCTGATCAACTCATCTACGCTATTCAATTCCATACTCATCGTTTCCCCGGATCCCTGCTCGAATCACCCAGGAATCCATTTTCGGCAAGCGTATCCATAGACAGGCCGCCGCCTTTAACAATCGCGGCCTCATCCCCTTGCATGAGTCGCTCCAGATAGCGGGCGATCACATCCACCTCGAGGTTCACACGACTACCAGGCCGGTACCGGCCAAAGATGGTCTCTGTCATGGTCTGTGGAATGATATTCAGATCGAACTGCGCGCCGTTCACCGCATTAACTGTGAGGCTGGTGCCGTCCACACAAATGCTGCCCTTGTGGGCGATATACCTGGCCAGTTGCGCCGGCGCGCGCAGCACCACCCGGATGGAGCGCGCGTCCTCACTGAGACTCACTACCTCGCCGACGCCATCCACATGACCGCTGACAATATGGCCACCGAGGCGACTGTGGGCTGTCAGCGCTTTTTCCAGATTGATCGCGGAACCAGGCTGTAGGTCGCCCAGCGTGGTGAAATTCAGAGTTTCAACCGAGACATCGGCCCAATACCCGTCTCCAGGCAGTTCAATCACCGTCAGGCACACCCCGTTGGTACAGATACTGTCACCAAGGACCACATCGTCAAGGGACAGCTTGCCGGTGTGTATACGCAAACGCATATCACCACCGCGGGACTGCATGGCGGCGACACTGCCGACGGCCTGGATGATCCCTGTAAACATAGTGGTCTCTCGGTGACTCCAGTGTGCCGGACTTACGCGCTGACTCGGACGGGAATGGCAGTGAAACGCCAGTCCGTGCCCACTTTGCGCACGTCTTCCAACGTAAGCTGAATCTTGTCCGCCATGTGGGTAAGCGGCAGTTCCAGCAGGGGACGCGCCCGGTCGCCCAGCAGGGCGGGCGCCATATAGATTATCAACTCATCCAACAAACCCGCCTGTAACAGGGCACCGGCCAAACGGGGGCCAGATTCTACCAGAATTTCATTGCATTGCTGCGCCGCGAGGTGGGCCATTAGACCCTCCAGATCAAGGCCATACTCGCCGCGTGATAGCGCCAGTCGCTGGGCTGAGCTGGCAATGATCGCCGCGGGCACCGCCGCAGTCTCGTCGTGACACAACAGCGTAGGCGCATCGCCCTGCAACACCCTGGCATCAACCGGCGTCTGCAAGCGAGAGTCCAGCACCACCCGCAGTGGCTGTCGACTGCCGGCCAGTTTCTCAGCCTCCGGGGACAGTCCCAGTTCATCCGGTCGCACGGTCAGGGCACAATTATCCGCCAATACTGTATTCACCCCGGTGACAATGGCACAACTCATGGCGCGCAAGCGCTGCACATCCTGACGCGCCGCCGGACCTGTAATCCACTGACTCTCACCATCAGCCATGGCCGTGCGTCCGTCCAGGGACATGGCCAATTTCACCCGCACGCGCCCGCGGCCCCGCGTCATGCGGGATATAAAGCCGGGAATCACGCGGCGCGCCTCACTCTCCAGCAGGCCGCACTCCACGGTGATGCCGGCCGCGCGTAATACGTCCATGCCCCGTCCCGCCACCAGCGGATTGGGGTCTGACATGGCGATGACCACTCGCGCCAGCCCCGCCCCGACGAGTGCCGCGGCACAAGGTCCGGTTTTACCCTGGTGGCTGCACGGCTCCAGTGTCACATAGGCGGTTGCACCTTTCGTATCGCCCGCAGCGCGCAGGGCCTCGACCTCGGCATGGTTGCCGCCTGCGGGACAGGTGAAACCCTCACCTATCACATGGCCCTCGCGCACCAACACACAGCCCACGTGGGGATTTGGCATGGCGGAGTATTGGCCGCGCCGCGCCAGCTGCAGCGCGCGAGCCATCATGCGGGTATCAAATTGGGTATGCATGGCAGGTAGCAGACCGGATCAATCGGCGGCCGGCTCAGCTTCCAGCCGTTCGATTTCATCGCGGAACTCGGCAATATCCTGGAAGCTGCGGTAGACGGAGGCGAATCGCACGTAGGCTACCTGATCCAGCTTCTTCAGCGTCTCCATCACCAGCTCGCCCACTACCAGCGACTTGACCTCGCGCTCCCCGGTCGCGCGCAGGGCGTGTTTGATGTGATTGATATGCGCCTCGATGTCCTCGACCGAGACCGGACGCTTTTCCAGCGCGCGCAGGAGACCAGCGCGCAACTTGTTTTCATCAAAAGGTTCACGACTGCCGTTCTGCTTGATCACCCGGGGCATCACCAACTCCGCGGTTTCATAGGTGGTGAAACGCTCGGCACAGCTGAGGCACTCCCTGCGACGGCGCACCTGATCACCCTCGGCGACCAGACGCGAGTCGATTACCTTGGTGTCCTGTGCAGCGCAAAACGGGCAGTGCATGGGCTTGTCTCGTTAATCTAAGTGGCTGAAGATTAACATATTTCCGCTACCGCAGGCGTTACTCATTTGGGGTACGGGCACAGTGAATACAGAACCTGCCAACTCGGAAGTCGATACCGGCTTGCAGGGACCACCAATGAATTAGCCGTACACCGGAAACCGCTTACAGATATCCAGCACCTTGACCTTGACCTCGGCAATGACCCGTTCAGACGTGCCATTCTCCAGCGATTCCAGCACATCGCACATCCAGCCGGTCAGCTCAACTGTTTCTGCCTCTGCAAAACCGCGTGTGGTAATAGCTGGCGTGCCGACACGCAGGCCTGAGGTGATAAACGGTGAGCGGGGGTCGTTGGGCACGGCGTTCTTGTTGACGGTGATGTTGGCTGCGCCAAGGGCTGCGTCCGCATCCTTGCCGGTGTAAGGCCTGCCGATCAGGTCCACCAGCATCAGGTGATTCTCGGTGCCGCCGGAAACGATCTTGATACCCCGTTTGATAAAGGCCGCTGCCATCGCCTTGGCATTCTTCACCACCTGTTTCTGGTACTCGACGAACTCAGGGCTCTGCGCTTCCTTGAAACTGACCGCCTTAGCCGCAATCACGTGCATCAGCGGGCCACCCTGGCCACCAGGAAATACCGCGGAGTTGAATTTCTTCTCCAGTTCCTCATTGGCTTTGGCCAGGATGATACCGCCGCGGGGACCGCGCAGGGTCTTGTGGGTAGTGGACGTCACCACATCGGCATAGGGTACCGGATTGGGATAGATGCCTGCGGCAATCAGGCCTGCCACATGGGCCATGTCCACCATGAGGTAGGCGCCCACCTTATCGGCGATGGCACGAAAGCGGGCCCAGTCCATGATTTGTGAATAGGCCGAAAAACCGGCGACGATCATCTTTGGCTTGTGCTGCAGTGCCAGGGCCTCGACCTGCTCGTAGTCTACCTCGCCGGTAGCGGCATTCAGGCCGTATTGAACGGCGTTGTAGATTTTGCCCGAGAAGTTGGGCTTGGCGCCGTGGGTCAGGTGTCCGCCATCAGCGAGGCTCATACCCAGCACCGTATCACCGGCATTGCACAGCGCCAGGTACACGGCCGCATTGGCCTGGGAACCAGAGTGGGGCTGGACGTTGGCGTAGTCGGCACCGAACAAGGCTTTAACTCGCTTGATGGCCAGTTCCTCGACCTTGTCCACATACTCGCAGCCGCCGTAGTAACGCTTGCCTGGATAGCCTTCGGCATATTTGTTGGTCAGCGCCGTACCCTGGGCCTGCATCACGCGAGGGCTGGTGTAGTTTTCCGACGCGATCAGCTCGATATGCTCTTCCTGGCGACGCTCCTCCTCGCCGATAGCGGCAAAAATCTCGTCGTCAAATCCCTCAATGGTCATGTTGTTGTCAAACATGCTGGTCCCCTTCTTGATGGTGGGAGCAATCGCTACGCAGCCCCGCGGAAAGCGGCGCATTCTACCCTAAAAACAATCCGACAAAGAAGCGACCGAGCGCCAATTATCCCCGCGGTGTCGCCCCGCATTTACCCAGAGGCACAGTGGTTATCTACAAGCTGGCACGGCCTTTGCGTGATGCTTTGCGACATACTGCTAAAGACCCATCCGCAAGGGCGATGATGAACAACAGCTGGAAATCCTACGCAACAGGCCCTTTCTTCGATGAACTGATCACAGCTTCAGGCCGGCCGCGTGTGGCAGCACGGCGGCTCGTCAAGCTGTTGCAAACCCTGTCAGATGAAGAAATGACCAGTCGGCGCGCCGCTGCAGAGCTGGCAATCCGTGAAATGGGCATTTCCTTTACCATTTACAGCGAAGGGCAGAATATAGATCGCGCGTGGCCGTTCGACATTATCCCGCGAGTCATACCTGCCAGGGACTGGGCCAGGGTCAGCCTCGGGCTGGCGCAGCGCAGCCGCGCGTTGAATTGCTTCATCGATGATATCTACAACAAGCAGAAAATCCTCGCCGCCGGCATTGTGCCCGCCGATATTGTGCTCGATTCGGGCAATTACAAACCCCAGTGCGCGGGCGTATCGCCCCGCTATGGTGCATGGGCCCACATCTGCGGCACTGATCTGGTGCGCGACAAGAACGGTAAGTTTTACGTGCTGGAAGACAATCTTCGCGTGCCCTCTGGTGTGTCCTACATGCTGGAGAACAGGGAAATCACCAAGCGCGTGCTGCCGGAACTGTTTGAAAACTACAGCATTCAGCCGGTAGACGACTACCCATCACGCCTGCACAGCACCCTGGCCTCCCTGTCACCAAGGGCGCTGCGCCGTCCCTGCATTGCGGTGCTCACCCCGGGTATTTATAACTCGGCCTATTTTGAACACGCCTTTCTCGCCCAGCGTATGGGGGCGGAGCTGGTGGAGGGCAGTGACCTGTTTGTGGGCGAGGACGATGTTGTCTATATGCGCACTGTCGACGGACCGATCCGGGTGGATGTGGTGTACCGCCGCATCGACGATAATTTTCTGGATCCGGAGGTGTTCCGGGAGGATTCCGCCCTGGGCGTAGCGGGGATCATGCGCGCCTGGAAGGCAGGCAACGTGGCCATCGCCAACGCCCCCGGTGCCGGCGTGGCCGACGACAAGGTCGTGTACGCCTTCGTACCGCAGATGATCCGTTACTACCTGAATGAAAAGCCGCTGCTGGCCAGCGTCAAAACCTACCTGTGCGTGAACCAGCGGGACCGCGACTATGTGCTCGCCAACCTCGACAAACTCGTTGTCAAACCCGCGAATGAATCCGGGGGGTACGGCCTGATGGTGGGCCCCCACTCCAGCAAGGCCAAGCGAGCAGAGTTCGCCAGACTGATAGAGCAGAATCCGCGCAACTATATTGCCCAGCCGACCCTTGCGCTATCGACCGCACCCACCTATATCGACAAGGCCGTGGAACCCCGGCACCTGGACCTGCGACCGTTCATCCTGCAGGGCAAGGAAACCTGGGTCACACCGGGCGGCCTGACACGTGTTGCCCTAGTGAGGGGCTCCCTGGTGGTGAATTCCTCCCAGGGTGGTGGCAGCAAGGACACCTGGATCGTGGAGAACACCAAGTGACGATGCTATCGCGGGTTGCAGATCGATTGTTCTGGATGGCGCGCTATCTGGAGCGGGCAGAAGACACCGCGCGCCTGGTCCATGCCTATACCCATCTGGTGATGGATATTCCCCAAGGGTCCGAACCTGGCTGGGATATTCTGGTGCGCATTCTGGACGCCGAGGTAAACTTTGCGGAACGCTACCGGGTTTGCAATGAACACAGTGTCATGAAATTCCTGATTGCGGACCAGGACAACGTCGGCGGTATCCTGAGTTCGATCCGCGCAGCGCGCGAAAATGTGCGAACCACGCGTGACGTATTGCCCGGCGAGATTTGGGAAACGGTGAACGAGCTGTATCTCTATGCCCAGGAACATGCCGAAAAATGTATCGGCCGACGCAATCGCTACGAGTTTCTGGAAACGGTTATTGCACGCTGCCAGATGATCAGTGGCATGGTGATATCAACCCTCCCCCGGGGCCACGCCTACCGCTTTATCAAGCTGGGCCACCTGCTGGAACGCGCCGACATGACCACACGGGTGATTGATGTGGGTGCCGCAGCGCTGCTCGGCGACGAGCGCCACCGCAGTACGGTTGACCCCCTGATCTGGACCAGCCTGCTTAAAGCACTGTCTGCGATGGGCGCCTATCGACGCGAAATCGGCCCTCAGGTCGAGGCGGGTGCCATGGTCAACTTCGTGCTGCGCGAGGATACCTTGCCCCGCTCGGTAAAATTCTGCCTCAATGGCATACGCAAGGAACTGCTGCCGCTCAACAACAACCAGGACGCCCTCAGGCTGGTCAACAAGGCGCGGCGCAAGCTATCGCTCTTCGACCCAGAAGCGCGCTCGCGTGAGGAATTACACATTTTTATTGACCATTTCCAGCTCATTCTCCGGCGTATCTACAGCAGCATCGACCATACCTGGTTCATGACAGACCAGAAGTGAGTTACGTCTACAGTCACCGGACAGGCAGGCCACAGATGGCCGACAAAGGCGGTACACACAGATGACCATCCGTGTCGCGATCAACCATCGCACAACCTACAAGTTTGACCGCGCAGTCGCGCTATCGCCGCACACCGTGCGCCTGCGCCCGGCGGCGCATTCGCGCACGCCCATCCACAGCTACAGCCTGAAGATCAAGCCCGCAGAACATTTCATCAACTGGCAGCAGGATGCCTTTGGCAATTATCTGGCGCGTCTGGTGTTTCCGCACAAGTGCACTGAATTCGAAGTCGATGTGGAAGTGATAGCCGATATGACGGTCATCAACCCCTTCGACTTCTTCGTCGAGGAGTACGCAGAGAACTATCCCTTTGAATACGCCGAGCAGGTAAGAAAGGAACTGCTACCTTACCTCGAACTGCTGGAAAGCGGGCCACTGTTCAGAAAATTCCTGGCGACAGTGGATACCAAAAAACGCGCCATCAATGATTTTCTGGTGGAACTCAACCAGCAGGTGCAGGGCGACATCGAATACCTGGTGCGTCTGGAGCCTGGTGTACAAACGCCGGAAGAAACTTTGCGGGAAGCCAAGGGCTCCTGTCGGGATTCAGCCTGGCTGCTGGTACAACTACTGCGCCATCTGGGCCTGGCCGCGCGTTTTGCTTCCGGTTACCTGGTACAACTCAAGCCAGATGAGAAATCACTGGATGGCCCCTCCGGCGCGGCAGAGGACTTTACCGACCTGCACGCCTGGTGTGAGGTGTTCCTGCCAGGTGCGGGCTGGGTTGGACTGGATCCCACCTCCGGCCTGTTCGCCAGTGAGGGCCATATACCGCTGGCCTGCACGCCACACCCGGTGTCAGCCGCACCCATTGCCGGGGCTACCGACAAGTGTGAAGTGGAGTTCAGCTTCAGCAACACGGTGGAGCGTGTGCTGGAGGATCCGCGAGTTACCAAGCCCTATAATGAAGTGCAATGGCAGCAAATCATGGCGCTGGGCAAGGCCGTGGACAAGGAATTCGCGCAGCACGATGTGCGCCTGACCATGGGCGGCGAACCTACCTTTGTCTCGGTTGATGACATGGAGTCCGAACAGTGGAATACCGGCGCGCTCGGGGAGGAAAAACTCAGTCTGGCCAAGACGCTGTTACTGCGCCTGCGCGATCATTTTGCGCCGAAGGGATTACTGCACTACGGGCAGGGCAAATGGTATCCCGGAGAGGAAATCCCGCGCTGGGCACTGGGTGTATTCTGGCGCAAGGACGGCGAACCATTATGGAATAATCCGCAGTTGCTGGCGCGGGTGGACCGGGACTACGGTTACGACGTCAATATGGCCGCGCGCTTTGGCCGTTATTTATGTGATCTGCTGGCCCTGCCCAGAAGCTGTTGCCAGCCAGCTTTTGAGGACGGTCTGTACTACCTGATGCAGGAACAGACCCTGCCGAAGAACCTGGATATCCTGGCGCAGAAGCTCACGGGCGACCTGGATCGCCGCCGCTTGGCGCGCCTGATAGAGCGCAGTTTCGGCGTGCCTTCCGGCGTCGTCATCCCGCTGCAGCGCAGCACTGGTTGGCCGGTGGCGGAAGACCAGAAAAGCTGGCGCAGCAGTCTGTGGCCGCTGCGCCGCGAGCGGATCACCCTGATTCCAGGCGACTCTCCCATGGGGTTGCGCCTGCCCCTCAACGAGCTGCCCGAAATTGCTAAAAAAGCCGATAAAGTAAGGCCCCAGCGGGATCCCTTCGAACCCCGTGAGCCGCTGGCAAAACGCGCCGACATGCATTTTGCCGCACCGCTGGAGGAAGCAGGAGATGACCCTGCCGTTGCAGAGGAATACGAGCAGGTCGTGCGCACCGCCATGTGCATTGAAGTCAGAGAGGGTCGCCTGTACGTCTTCATGCCGCCCTTGGAGTACCTTGAGGATTATGTCGAGCTGATCGCGGCCATCGAGGAAACCACTGCAGCGCTGAAACTGAAAGTGATCATCGAGGGGTACGAGCCACCACGCGATCCGCGCATGCAGAAATTACTGGTGACCCCCGATCCAGGCGTGATCGAGGTCAACGTGCACCCTTCCAATAACTGGGATGAATTGGTAGCCACCACTACGTCCCTGTATGAAGAAGCCCGCCTGTCCCGACTGTCCACCGAGAAATTCATGCTGGATGGCCGCCATACAGGCACCGGCGGCGGCAACCATATTACGCTGGGCGGTGCGACCCCTGCCGACAGCCCGCTGCTGCGCAGACCCGACCTACTGCGTTCCCTGATCACCTTCTGGCAACATCACCCCAGTCTCTCCTACCTGTTCTCGGGTATGTTCATCGGTCCTACCAGCCAGGCGCCACGCGTCGATGAAGGCCGCGATGAAATGCTGTACGAACTGGAAGTGGCCTTCGCCCAGATGTCCGAGGGCGAAGTACCGCAGCCCTGGCTGGTGGATCGCCTGTTGCGCAACCTGCTGATTGATGTCACCGGCAATACCCACCGGGCGGAATTCTGTATCGACAAGCTGTATTCACCCAACAGCGCCACCGGACGCCTGGGCATTCTGGAATTCCGCGGTTTTGAAATGCCGCCGCACAGTCGCATGGCACTGGTGCAGGCGCTGCTGCTGCGCTGCCTGGTGGCCCGGTTCTGGCACAAGCCCTATCACAAACCCCTGATCCGCTGGGGAACTGAGCTACACGATCGTTTCATGCTGCCCCATTACATCTGGCAGGACATGAAACATGTGGTAGAGGATCTGCAAGAGCACGGCTACCCCTTTGAGCTGGAATGGCTGGCAGCATTTGAGGAGTTTCGCTTTCCGCACTATGGCCGGGTGCAACTCGACGACATCGAACTGGAATTGCGCTGGGCGGTCGAGCCTTGGCATGTTCTGGGGGAGGAAACCACCAGTTTCGGGACCTCACGCTATGTCGATTCCTCAGTCGAGCGACTGCAGATACGCGCGACCGGCCTGACCGAGGGGCGCTATGTGCTGGCCTGCAATGGCCGCAGGGTACCGATGCGCAGCACCGGTCGACACGGTGAACATGTGGGTGGTGTGCGCTATCGCGCCTGGCAACCACCCTCCGCCCTGCATCCAATGATAGGCGTACATGTGCCACTCACCTTTGACCTGATCGACACCTGGAACGGGCGTTCCCTGGGCGGCTGCACCTACCATGTGTCGCACCCCGGGGGACGCAGCTATGAGACCTTTCCGGTCAACGCCTTTGAGGCCGAATCCCGGCGTATCAATCGCTTTGGTATCCTGAGTCATACCCAGGGGCCCTTCATTCCGCAGCCCGAAGTCGTCGCACTGCGGGAATTTTTTCCGGACCAGCACCTGCCAAGGCCCATGGAGCCGCCACCGGAAGAGTCTTCCCCTGAGTATCCCTACCTTCTGGATATGCGCAGCCCGCGCAGATGACGGCCCTGTTCCCTTTAGTCAACACTGCCGAATTACGGTTATACTGCGCGGCAAAACGACGTCGAGCCAGCGTCCAGTATGGCCCGCCATTACTCCGCTAAACTCGCTACAGGTATAAGTTTTGCCCAATCCCGGAAGTTCTCCAGAGCCAGGTCAGTCGCAGGCCCAGAGCCAGACGCAGGTAACGCGCCTCAAGCCATTGGTCTACAACAGTCGCCCGGGTTTGCTGGATGATGCCTGCACCGCAGACGGCAGTGTCAAACCTGAGTGGGAATATATGCTGGGCAGCCTGCGCGACCTGGGCGCAGACGTATTGCGCGAGCGCGAGCAAAAAGCCCGGCGCATCCTGCGCGACGACGGCGCTACCTACAATATCTACAGTGGTGATGGCAATCCGAGCAGTAGTTGGGAGCTGGACCCCGTACCCTACATTATTGGCAGCGAGGACTGGGCACGGATTGAAGCCGGCCTGCTGGAACGGTCGGAATTATTTAACCTGATACTGCGCGACCTGTACGGCCCGCGCACACTGTTGCGCCACGGCCTGCTGCCACCCGAGGCACTGTTCAGCCACGGTGGGTTTTTGCGCGCCTGCCAGGGTATCCAGCTACCCGGCGAGCATGAACTGATACTGCACGCTGTTGACATGGTGCGCCGCCGCGATGGCAGCATGTGTGTACTGTCAGACCGTACCCAGGCGCCGAGCGGCGCCGGCTATGTGCTGGAGAATCGCACAGTGATGTCACGCGTCTTCCCCAGCCTGTACCGTGACAGCCATGTACACCGCATCGCCAGCTTCTACCAGCGGCTGCGGCTGAAATTAATTTCCCTGTCACCCTCCGATGAAGCGCCGCTCGTTGCATTGCTAACGCCCGGAGGCCAGAACGAAGCCTACTTTGAGCATGGGTATCTTTCCGGTTACCTGGGCTTTCCGCTGGTGCAGGCCGGCGACCTTGTGGTGCGCAATGGCTTCCTGTGGATGAAGTCCATGGATGGACTGAGGCGAGTCGATGTGCTGTTGCGGTGGGTCGAGGATATCTACTGCGACCCGGTGGAATTGCGCAGTGATTCCCGGCTCGGCGTACCCGGCTTGCTGGAAGTGGTGCGCTGTGGGCATGTGGTAGTGGCCAACCCACTGGGCTCGGGTGTGCTGGAGAATTCCATTTTCCTCAAATACCTGCCACAAATCAGCAGAAGCCTGCTGGGTCGCGAACCACGGCTGGACTCTGTCAAGACCTACTGGTGTGGGGACGATGACGATTTGCAGTTCGTCACGGCCAATATCCGTGAACTCATCATCAAGCCCGCTTATCGCGGCAGTGGCATCACCAGCGTCTGGGGCGGCGACCTGAGCGAGGAACAGATAAGCGGGTTGCTCGCCACCGTACAGGGCAAACGCTACCAGTTCGTGGCCCAGGAGCGTCTGGAGCAGCCACACATTCCATCCCTTGCAGCAGGCGCGCTGGAGCCCCGGCCGGCATTATTGCGCACGTTCTCGGTTGCCACAGACAGCTCCTATAAAATTCTGCCCGGCGGACTGACGCGCATCGGCAACGACACCGGCAGCCGGGTCATCAGTATGCAATCGGGCAGCCCCAGCAAGGACACTTGGGTCACGGCCTCTGAACCGGAACGCACGCCCCGTAGTGATAGCACCATGGATACTGCGCGCAACGCGATGGATTCGCCGCTGGTGAGCCTGCCCAGTCGCGTCGTCGAGAACCTTTACTGGATGGGGCGCTACGCAGAAAGAGCCGAGGCTTCACTGCGCCTGCTGCGCACTGTGTTCGTATTGTTGCACGGCGAAGAGCCCATCGGTCCCGCGGCCAGGAAAATTCTGCTGCACACAGTCAGCCGGATCACTTCAACCCTGCCCGGGTTCACGGCAGCCTCGGAGGCATTGCTGGCGGACCCGGACGAAGAACTGATCAGGATTATCACCGATGGCCGCCGCGCAGGCAGCATCAAGTCGACCTTGAATGCCATGTTGTCCAGCGCTGACGAATCAAAAGAATTGCTGTCCACCGACACCATGCGCGTGATTAACGATTTACGCGATGCCATGCAAGAACTGGATATCGCCCTCGCTGGCGGCCTGAATTCGGCACCAGAGGAGGCGCTATATCCACTGGTAACAGCACTGGCAGCACTGTCTGGCCTGATGCAGGAAAGCATGATCCGCGGTGTCGGCTGGCGCTTCATGGAACTGGGCAAACGTATCGAGCGCGCCCTGCAAATCATCAACACAGTGCGTTACCTGGTGACCCCGGTCGTCGGTGAGGGCGACCAACCTACCCTGTTGACCGCCTTGCTGGTGTCCATGGAGGTCCTGATCACCTATCGCCGACGCGGGCGCCAGCGCCGAGGGATTGAACTGGGCCTGGAGCTGGTACTGCTCGATGGCAGCAATCCTCGCTCATTGCTCTTCCAGTTGGAGCGACTGCAACAACACCTCGCTGAACTACCTAAAGCGGACGTGAAAGTTGGCGTACTGGAAGAGGAGGACCGCACACTGCTCGAAGCGGTGACCAGCCTGAGGCTGTCGCGCTTGCCCCAGTTGCTGGAAACCACGTTGGCGATTCGCGAAGACATGGACCGGTTACTGCAGCAGTTGGAAGCATTACTACAGGACTTCAACCGGATTATCAGCGACAAACATTTCGACCATCGCACCGATGCCCAGCAACTGGTTAGCGGCTTTGGGGGCGAGACATGATCCGTTTTCTGGTCAAGCACACCACACACTACAAGTACTCTGCCCGGGTGACACGCTGCTACAACCTGGCCAACGTTATACCCAGGGACACAGCGCGTCAGCGCTGCGTGAAAAACCGGATAAGCTTGTCACCACTGCCTGCCACTACGCACAAGCGTACCGACTATTTCGGCAATAAAACGTTTCATTTCGAGATACAGAAACCACACACCGAACTGATCATCACTGCAGAAAGCGAGGTCCACATCACCGTCAAGGATCAAGCCCTGAATCTTGACCTGGGCGTTTCCTACCATGAAGCGCTGGAATACCTGGGCAAGGCCAACAAGCAGGAAACCATAGAAGCCCGCGAGTTTTTACTGAACTCGCCGATGATCGAATGCAGTGAGGCGCTGGCCGATTACGCCAGGCCCTCCTTTGCCAGCGACCGTTCACTGAAGTCCTGTGTGAGCGAACTGACCACCCGTATCTTCAAGGAGTTTGACTACGACCCGCAGTTCAGCTCCATCGCCACGCCGCTGACGGAGGTGCTGAAACACAAAAAGGGTGTTTGCCAGGACTTCGCCCACCTGCAGGTGGGTTGCCTGCGCTCCATGGGCATACCGGCCAAATATGTGTCGGGCTATATCGAGACGCTGCCCAAGGTAGGCGAGCAAAAGTTGGTGGGGGCTGATGCCACCCATGCGTGGATTGCCTATTTTTGTCCCCAGGAAGGCTGGATTGAATTCGACCCCACCAACGATGTTCTTGCCGACAGTGACGGTCAGCACATCGTGACAGCCTTCGGGCGGGACTATTACGATGTTACGCCGGTGAAAGGCGTTATCTTTGGCGGCGGGGAATCTCCTGTGCTGAGTGTCTCGGTAGATGTAAGCCGGGTGCTAGATACCTAGACGCTGCGCTACCCCTTTTTTTCCGGTTTGCTGCTAGAATCCTGCGTTTCCTGACAACAACCGGGTAGGACACATGGCGCAATACGTCTACACCATGAATCGGGTCGGCAAGATCGTGCCGCCCAAAAAAACCATCCTGCAGGATATTTCCCTGTCCTTCTTCCCCGGCGCCAAGATCGGCGTACTGGGCCTCAATGGCTCGGGCAAATCCACCCTGCTGCGCATCATGGCCGGGCTGGATAGCGACATACTGGGCGAGGCGCGTCCACAGCCGGGTATCAAGATCGGTTATCTGCCGCAGGAACCTCATTTGAACCCGGACAAAGACGTGCGTGGCAATGTAGCGGAAGGCGTGCAGGAGTCCATCGACGCGCTGGCGGGGCTGGAAAAAATCTACGCCGATTACGCCGAACCGGATGCGGATTTCGATGCGCTGGCCAAAGAGCAGGCTCGGCTGGAGGATATCATCCAGGCCACAGACGCGCACAACCTGGACCACAAGCTGGAAGTGGCCGCCGACGCGCTACGCCTGCCGCCCTGGGACGCCAACGTCAGCACCCTGTCGGGCGGCGAGTCCCGCCGGGTGGCCCTGTGCCGCCTGCTGCTGTCCAACCCGGATATGTTACTGCTGGACGAACCGACCAACCACCTCGATGCTGAGAGCGTAGCCTGGCTGGAGCGTTTCCTGCACGATTTCCCCGGCACCGTGGTGGCCATCACCCACGACCGCTACTTCCTGGACAATGCGGCGGGCTGGATTCTGGAGCTGGACCGCGGCCGCGGCATTCCCTACGAGGGCAACTACTCGGATTGGCTGGAGGCCAAGGAGCAGCGCCTTGAACAGGAAAAACGTCAGGAGGCCTCCCACCAGAAAGCGATCAAATCGGAGCTGGAATGGGTGCGCAGTAATCCCAAGGGCCGCCAGGCCAAGAGCAAGGCGCGCCTGCAGCGTTTTGAAGACTTGCAGTCACAGGAATTCCAGAGCCGCAATGAAACGAACGAGATTTACATCCCGCCCGGTCCGCGCCTGGGGGACAGCGTCATCGAAGTGAAAAATCTGTCCAAGAGTTTCGGCGACCGCCTGCTCTTCGATAACGTCAGCTTCACCGTGCCCAAGGGCAGTATCGTGGGCATCATCGGTGCCAATGGCATGGGTAAATCCACCCTGTTTAAAATTCTCATGGGTGTAGAACAACCCGATGGCGGAGAAGTGACCGTCGGTGAAACCGTGAAATTGGGCTACGTGGACCAGTCGCGAGACGACCTCGATGGCAGCAAGACGGTGTGGGAGGAACTCTCCGACGGATTGGACATCATCCGTATTGGCAGCTACGAGGTACCCTCACGTTCCTATGTGGGACGCTTCAACTTCAAGGGCTCGGACCAGCAGAAATTCGTCAAGGATCTGTCGGGCGGGGAGCGCAACCGCCTGCACCTGGCCAAGCTGCTGAAACAGGGTGCCAATGTGCTGCTGCTGGATGAACCGACCAACGATCTGGATGTAGAGACACTGCGCGCGCTGGAGGAAGCGTTACTGGCGTTTCCCGGAGCCGCCATGGTCATCTCACACGACCGCTGGTTTCTGGACCGCATAGCGACACATATCCTGGCTTATGAGGATGATGGCGGCGTGGTATTCCACGAGGGCAACTTCACTGACTACGAGCAGGATCGCAAAGCGCGCCTCGGTGCCGCAGCCGATCAACCGCACCGGCTGAAGTACCGCAAACTCAAGTAAGGCTGATGGTGAACGACATTAACTCCCCACATAGAAAACGGACAGCGCCGCTGATCTCGCATTCAATCCTGCACGGCGTTATAGTTAAACCAGAAACCGAATAGCAAGAGCATCGTCATGACGAAGTACCATTCCGAGAAGCGTCGCTTCACCCGAGTCGAACTGGCGCTGCCCGTGGAGGTACATCAGGGTGGGAGTATGTGGCAGCAACGTCTCATCGATATTTCCCTGACTGGCGTCGCCACCGATCAACCCGAACAGTGGGACGCCCAGTACAATGAGCCCTTTACGCTGATTATCAAGCTTGACGAAGGCAGTACCCTGGAACTGCACGCCTACCTGCAACACGTGGAGGCAGGCCGACTGGGGTTTTCCGTGCAACACGTGGATCGCGAAAATATGGAGCCATTGCTGGAGGTGCTGCAAGCCCATATGGACATCGCGACACTGGAAGAGGAACTCACCCAGTTGGGCAATTAGTCCAGCGCCGCCAGCGCATCGGCCAGCTTCGCCACGGCAATCACCTGCATACCCTTGATCTGGCCTTTCGGCGCATTGCCTTTGGGCACAATGGCACGCGTAAATCCATGTTTGACAGCCTCAGCCAGGCGCTCCTGGCCATTGGGCACGGGGCGTATCTCTCCGGATAAACCCACCTCCCCGAAAATCACCATATCACGCGGCAGAATTTTGTCGCGATAACTCGAGACTATGGCCAGCAGCAGCGCCAGGTCGGCACTGGTCTCCAGCACCTTGACCCCACCCACCACATTCGCGAACACGTCCTGGTCACCGACCTGCAAACCACCGTGACGGTGCAGCACCGCCAGTAGCATGGCCAGTCGGTTTTGTTCCAGGCCCACCGCCACGCGGCGCGGGTTGCCCAACTGGCTGTCATCTACCAGCGCCTGGATTTCGACCAGCAGCGGCCGGGTGCCTTCCCACACCACCATCACAGCACTGCCCGATGCCGGTTCGCTGCCGCGGTCGAGAAAAATGGCCGAGGGATTTTTGACCTCGCGCATGCCCTGCTCGGTCATGGCGAAGATACCCAGCTCGTTGACCGCGCCGAAGCGGTTTTTTTGTCCGCGCAGAGTGCGGAAACGGGCGTCATCACTGCCTTCGAGCAGGATGGAGCAGTCGATCATGTGCTCCAACACCTTGGGGCCCGCCAGAGAGCCATCCTTGGTGATATGGCCCACCAGCAGTAACACAGTCCCGGTCTGCTTGGCGTAACGGATCAGGTAGGCGGCACATTCGCGCACCTGGGAGACGCTGCCCGGGGCAGAGGCAATTTCATCGGTGTGCACCACCTGGATGGAGTCAACCACCAATACCTTTGGCTGTAATTCCTGGGCGGCGGCGACAATCGCTTCCACATTGGTTTCCGACATCAGGCGCAGCCGGTCAGTGGGTAGTTGCAGGCGCTGGGCGCGCATGGCGACCTGCTGCAGGGATTCCTCGCCGGTGATGTACAAGGCCTCCATGGTGCCCGCCAGGTGGCACATGGTCTGCAACAGCAGGGTGCTCTTGCCGGCGCCCGGATAGCCGCCTACCAGAATGGCCGAACCGGGCACTAGTCCACCCCCCAATACCCGATCGAACTCTTCCGCCCCGGAGGAAAAGCGCGGCAGGTCGTGCAAGTCGATGTCCTTGAGGACCTGGGCGCTGGCCAGCGTACCGGCGAATCCTGCGCGTTTGCCAGCCACCTGGGCACCGGCACGACCTGAGCCCTGTTCCGGCCCGAGTCTGATTTCGGTCAGCGTGTTCCAGGCCCCGCAGTCATTGCACTGGCCCTGCCACTTCACATAATCCGAGCCGCAGTCATTGCACACAAAAGCGGTTTTTTGTTTTGCCATTAGTCATCCAAGCGGGCTAAACGCCCGAGCCTGCGGTATCCTACCAAACTTGCGACAGGATTCCGGTACTACCATGTCAGATTTCTCCCTGATCCCCGAGCGCCAGCTACTCTTCTCCCCGCTGTTGGCCGCGACCATTGGCCTGGAGGAGGCCATTCTGCTACAACACCTGCAGCCGTTGTTCGAGCACCACAGCGCCCAGATCCGTAACGGTCATGCCTGGCTCAGCATTGAACGCGCCTTCCTGCTGCGCACCCTGCCCTTCTGGACCGCCGAGGACCTGCATCGCATCAGCCGCAGCCTGGCGGATAAAGGCGTGCTATTGATTGACTCCGCGCCACTACACACGGCGGAGCAACTGGTGTTTGCCGTGAACGAGCCCGCACCGGCGGCCAGCACAACGGCCGCAGCGGTTTCGCCCCCTGTCGTACCGACAAAGCGCAGCGCGGGTGTGCTACCCCTGCACTGGTCGCCCAGCGAAGACGTGCTGCAACTGATGAGCATGAACCACACCATACCGCGCCAGTTTGCGCTGGACCAACTGGAAGATTTCATCTTTTACTGGCGCGAACGCGGCGAAATCAGCCACGCCTGGGAGAACAAGTTCCGCCAGCATGTGCTCGCCATCTGGCGGCGCCAGCAACAGCACCAGGCCGAAGCGTTCCGTGTTCCCCAGACTACCACCCTGGACAATCAATGGCGCCCCAGCGCGGATGCCATGGAAATTATGGAGCGTGGTGAGATAGAGCGCGACTTTATCGAGGAGGCCATTCCCGAATTTATCCTCTACTGGCGCGAGCGCGGGACCAATCCCAAGGAACTCAATTCAAAGTTTATCCAGCATATCCGCATCCAGTGGGCCAAATACACCTCGAGCCTGGAGCACAGCACCGAGCCCAAACGCATCAGTGAACAGTGGCAACCGACCGAGGATGTGTACGATATTTTGCGCTTGTCGCACATCGACACGGAATTTGCGCGCTCCCTGTTGCCGGAGTTCATCGTATACTGGAGGGATAGTAACCAGGCACATACCTCCTGGAACAGCAAGTTTATACAGCACGCGAAGCACCACTGGGCAAAGCGCCACCAGATCGAACAAGCAGGACACAGTCATGCCGGACAGCAGGGAACTAATACAACGGGTCGCACAAGAGATCGCAGCCTCCAGCAAGACCTCACCGACACCTCATGGGCAGAGTGAGACAGGCCGCAGGTTGGCGACCGAGGCGCATGTCGAAGCGCTAAATCAGATCTTCGCCCTGTTCCGACTGAACTACCACAACCAGTATTACGCCGCTTTCCCGGACGCAGAGCAGCTGCGCCAGATCAAAAAATTGTGGCTGGAGTCGCTGTCGGACTATCCGGTAGAGCATATTCTCAAGGGCGCCAGACACGCTATCGAACACAGTGAATACCTGCCCACACTGAACAGGATGCTGGAATGCTGTCAGCAGGGACTGGCGGATCTGGGCTTGCCGACTGCCCACGATGCCTATGTGGAAGCCTGTCGCGCGCCCTCGCCCAAATCTGCCCAGCGCTGGAGCCACCCGGCCGTCTACCTGGCCGGTCGCGACAGCGACTGGTACTTTTTGGCCAACAACACCGAGCGCACCAGCTGGCCGGTGTTCAAGGAGCACTACGACGGGTATTGTTCGCGCGTGCTACGCGGTGAATCGCTCGAAGTGCCGGCGCCTGCCGCCCTGGAACAAAAACCCGCTGAGCCGATCGCCGCCGAGGAACAGCTGGCCCGGTTGCACAAACTGCGAGAGCAAACCGGCCTTTAGACCTTGGTAGTGCAGGCGATTTCGTAAAGGGTGCGGTCATCCCTGCTGGCGCGCAGGCGTTCGCAGATGTCCGTCTGACTGATCAGTTGCGCGATGTTGGCGAGAATATCCAGGTGTTCCTGGCGCGCTTCCACGGGCACCAGCAACACAAACAACAGGTCGACCGGCAAATCATCTGGCGCGTCGAAAGGGATCGCTTCTTCCAGGGTCAGCAAGCAGCCCAGCGGTCGTTTGCAATAGCTGACGCGGCAATGCGGGATCGCGATACCCTGGCCCATGCCGGTGCTGCCAAGCTCTTCACGGGTAACAAGGCGTTTCAATACGTCGTCGTAGGGTAACGACTGCTGATCGTCGCAGACAATTCTAGCGATGGTTTCAAACAGGCGCTTCTTGCTGACCCCCGTAACTCGACACACAGTGCGCTGCGGTGTCAGTATCTGGCTGAGAAAGTTCATGATGGGGCGTCTAGTGCCCCCGGTGCTTTTTTTGCTTTTGCTTGTGCTTGATTAACTGACGGTCCAACTTATCAGCTAGCGCATCAATCGCTGCGTACATGTCTTCTGATTCCGCGTGGCCAAATAAATAGGTACGGGCAGTATAAACGCCGCTATTGCAGATTTCACCCGAATCGTCAGCACATTGACTGACCGCCCCTGCCTGGCCTGGCCGACGCCACCTTGGTTCTTTCTGACCAACAACACCGGGCGCACCAGCTGGGGCCCGATTGCCCCGGCTGCGCGAGCAATCCGGGCTTTAGTCTTTGTAGGTATTGATCACCTGCACCTGCATCGCGCCCAGCCGTTCAAATAGCCGCCGCTCCGCCCGGATCGGCCACCAGTCGTAGAGAAAAATATTCAAGGGATGCCACAAGGCGACCCAGCCGCCGATCACTACACTCTCCTGCAATAGCCACGCATAGTTTTTATTGGTGATCATGCCACCTAGATAATCGCTGACAAAAATTGCCAGCGCCAGGAAGGCAATTCCGATGACCATGCTGATGCGGCCTTCCCTGAGCATTCTTTTCAATGCACGCCGTTTTGCCAGCGCGCGCCGTTGGAAACTCTTGTGCACGGCGTCGCAGATTAAACCGGCGCCGCGTTCGGGCGCCGAATCATGATACAGGGTGACCACCAGACCCAGCGGCGCATCCGATGCAACTTCCTGCGCCCACTCGACAATATAATCGACCACATCTGAATCGAGGTCTCGCTCATGAAACGGCGCAGGGTCCATGGAATTGAACAACTGCATAGGATCGTCAATGCTCAGTTCCAGATACACCCCGGCCGGTTCTGTAGTCATCGGTTCGGATTCCAAAAATCGATACAGTATAAAGGGTCTGTTTGTCGATAGTCATGGCTTTTCGCTCTGCCCATAAAGTTGCGCCAGCTACGCGAGCAAACCAGTCTTTAGGTATCAGGCTCCCGGACAGAACACGCTTCCAGGAATTTCTAACTTCAATATTCGTCGCGGGAACCGCGCGCGAGATTTTCAAACCGGGTGTAGTGGCTGATAAATGCCAGGCGGCAGATACCAATGGGGCCGTTGCGCTGCTTGCCGATAATAATCTCAGCGATGCCCTTCTCCTGTGACTCCTCGTGGTAGACCTCATCGCGATAGATAAACATGATGAGATCTGCGTCTTGCTCAATTGCGCCGGATTCGCGCAGGTCCGAGTTCACCGGGCGCTTGTTGGGGCGCTGCTCCAGGGAGCGGTTCAGCTGGGACAATGCCACCATCGGCACCTTGAACTCCTTGGCGATGGCCTTGAGGCTGCGTGAAATCTCGGAAATCTCCGCTGTACGGCCTTCTGAAGAACCCGCGACCTGCATCAGCTGCAGGTAATCCACCATAATCATACCCAGGCCGCCGTTCTCGCGGGCTACCCGGCGCGCGCGGCTGCGCACCTCAGTGGGTGTGAGCGCAGGCGTATCGTCAATAAACAGCGGCACATCCTTGAGCTTGGTCACGGCGGCGCTCAACTTGGGCCAGTCCTCCTGCTCCAACTTGCCGTTGCGCAGGCGCGTCTGGTCGATGCGGCCAATAGAGGACAACATACGAATGATCAGGGAGTCCGCCGGCATCTCCATGCTGAACACCAGAATGGGCTTCTTCTGGGTTAGCACTGCGTGCTCCACCAGATTCATGGCGAAACTGGTTTTGCCCATGGAAGGCCGACCCGCCACAATGACGAGATCAGAAGGCTGCAAGCCCGATGTCATTTTGTCCAACTCAATAAAACCGGTACTGAGCCCGGTGATATCGCCACCGGATTGGAACAGTTCGTCAATACGGCCCAGGGCGGCCTTGAGCAGCGGGTTGATATCCTGAGGGCCGCCAGCCTTGGGCCCTTCTTCGGCGATCTGCATGATCCGGCGCTCCGCCTGATCGATCAGTTCAGCTGACCTGCGCCCCTCGGGGTTGAATCCGCTCTCAGCAATTTCCTGCGCGGCCTCGATCAGCTTGCGTAAACTGGCGCGTTCGCGCACCACCTGGGCATAGGCCCGGATGTTGGAGGCACTGGGCGTGTTTTGTGCTAACTCCGCCAGGTAGGGCAGCCCACCGGCTGCATCCAGTTCACCGCTGGCCTGGAGCCTGTCCGCCACAGTGATCACATCCACCGGTGCGCCGCCCTCGGCAAGCTGTGCAATCTGACGGAAGATGAGGCGATGGCCCGGGCGATAGAAATCACTGGCCCCAACTGATTCGGCGACCGCATCCCAGCTATCTGCCGACAACAACAAGCCACCCAATACAGACTGCTCGGCCTCTACGGAGTGAGGCTGCATCTTGATCCGTGCAACCTCGACTTCGCCGGGATAGCGAAGTTCAGATACGTTGCTGGGATACTCTGGATCGGGCATAACAACTATTATTTTTAAAGGGGTACACAGACTATAGGAAATAGGCGATCAGAAGAAGTGAAAACACATACGCCGCCGACCGACGGTGCCACATTAATGCCCAGGCAACATAAATGCACCGGTCAGAGGTGGCCGGTGCATTATCGGGTATTGCTCGCTCCCCGTAGGGAACTAACAGCTATCGTGCTTATTCCGGGATTACCGCAACGGCAACCAGCGCGGTGACATCACCGTGGACCTGGACCGCAATTTCGTACTCGCCCAGTTCCCGTAGCGCCCCACTCGGCAGACGGACTTCAGACTTATCCACCTCGCAACCGAGCGCCACAATGGCCTCCGCGATGTCCCGGGTACCCACGGAGCCAAACAGCTTGCCTTCTTCGCCCGCGTTAGCCGTGATAGAGATCAGGCCCAGCGCATTGATCGCGTCGGCACGCAGCTGCGCTGCAGCCAGCAGGGCCGCTGCTGCGGACTCCAACTCGGCGCGGCGCGCTTCAAATGCAGCGGTGTTGGCATCAGTGGCATGCACAGCCTTGCCCTGCGGAATGAGATAATTGCGGCCGAAACCGGCCTTCACATTCACCGTTTGGCCAAGCCTGCCCAACTTGCTGATGTTTTCCAGCAAAATGACTTCCATCTTACGTTCCTCTCTTCGGGGAGTATTTTCCCACTACTTCAAATGTCTCGATCATCTCTATCGTCTTGCTCGTCGCGTTGACTAACCCGCGTTCCCGGCCCCCCGGACCAACGCCGGCGAAAATTCAACCAGCTGTCAGCGATAGCGAAAAACACAACCAGCAATTTCATCGGGTCAAAAAACAACCAGGCGATGTAAAACACTGTTAACCAGCCCTTGCCCCGCCCACTTAAACCGATGCGAGTGTGTATTAACGCCAGACCCGCAAATGTCAGCGGGATAAGGCAAATCATCGCCCAGGTGCTGTATTGCATACCCAGGCCATACAGCACCAATGTCGCGACAACCAGCGCCGAACTCACTGTCGCCGGGTAATACAACGCCCTGAATTCTGCGCCAAAACCGCCAGGATTATACAGGGCGGCCTGCCAGTAGCGTGCCAGCAACAGGCACAGCACCGACATCATGGCGGTCCCTGCACCCAGCATTCCGGCTATCTGCGTGGCACCCGGTCGGGGTAACTCCACCGGTTGCCCGCCCTTGGACAACTGTTGCTCCAGACTGCTTAAAAACTCACCGAAGTAAGTCACCATCTGGTCCAGGTACTCGCCGGAGAAGGCCAGCATGACCAGTCCGGTCGCCACACCAACGCCAACCCCTGCCAGCACTGCAAGCGGCAGATTTACCGTGGCGCGCAGCACCAGTGCCAGAGCCATGGTGCCCACCAGCAACGCCAGCGGCCCACTATCCCCGAAGGCATATAGCAGTGTTCCGGCAGGCAACAGTGCCCACATAAACAACCAGGCACCGGATCCCGCGCCTTTGCGCAGGGTAACCAGCGCCAGTGCGGCAGCGCTGATCCAGCAAAATAACAAGCTGCCGGCGCCCGCCACTGTAACCAGTAGCGCCTGCAGGCGTCCGCGCATGACAAATTCTGCCAAGCCCTTCAAGAATAACCTCGACTGGCCATCGCGCGGATCAAGGACTTTTTACAGATGAGAATCCGTGTACGGTATCAGCGACAGGAAACGCGCGCGCTTGATGGCGGTGCCTAACTGACGCTGATACTTGGCCTTGGTGCCGGTAATACGGCTGGGTACTATCTTGCCAGTCTCGGACACATACGCCTTCAGCGTTTCCAGGTCCTTGTAATCGATTTCCTTGGTGCCTTCGGCAGTAAAGCGACAAAACTTACGGCGACGGAAAAAACGTGCCATGGTGATACTCCTCTAAACCTCAATATTCGTTACGTGACGGGGAAGACTTACTCTTCGTCCGCCTCATCATCATCGGCGAAAACCTCGTCGGCACTGTCATCGCTTTCGACAACCTCAGCCCTGGCCGCATCGGCCGCCTGACGCTCCTCGTAACGGCTCTTGCGCTCGCGATTCTCTTTCTCGGCCTTCATGATGAAAGATTCTTCAGTCACAGGCTCGTCGCGGCGAATCACCAGGTTACGGATGACTGCATCGTTGTAACGGAAAGTGGTCGTCAGCTCTTCCATGGCCTCATTAGAAGCCTCCACATTCATCAACACGTAATGTGCCTTGTGGATCTTATTAATCGGGTAGGCCAACTGGCGGCGCCCCCAGTCTTCAAGGCGATGCACCTGACCGCCGTCTTTCTGAATAGCTGTGGTATAGCGCTCGATCATACCGGGCACTTGTTCTGATTGGTCCGGATGGACCATGAATACGATTTCGTAATGTCGCATCAGTAAGCTCCTTACGGGTTAATGCTACCCACAAAATGGTGTAGCAAGGAGGATCGGCCATTTAGAATAGCCGGGCAAATTTTGAGGGAGCGAAGTCTAACGAAGTTGGTAGTGGGTGACAAGGAGATTATTTGCCGGACGCGGCGCGCTGGCGAACCACCTCAAACAGGACAATTCCCGCTGCCACCGAGACATTGAGACTGCTCACCGAGCCAGCCATGGGCAAACAGATCAGATAGTCGCATTGCTCCCGCGTCAACCGGCGCATACCCTTGCCCTCGGCCCCCATCACCAGCGCCAGCGACGTCGTTAAGTCACTGTCGTATATAGATTTTTCTGCCTCGCCGTCAGTGCCGTAGAGCCACACTCCGCGCTCCTGCAGGGCCTGCAAGGTGCGGCTGATATTAGTCACCCTGACAAAAGGCACCACCTCAGCCGCCCCACAGGCCACCTTGCGCACCACCGGCGTCAGATCCGCCGAGTTGTCTCTGGGCACCACCACTGCATCCACCCCGGCGGCATCGGCGCTGCGCAGGCAGGCCCCCAGATTGTGCGGATCGGTGACTCCGTCCAGTACCAGAATCAGCACAGGGCCAACCTTATTCTCCACGGCGTGCAGCAGATCGGCCTCGGCCCACAGATTGGAAGCGGCAGCATCCTCACGCCCCGCACCCTCGCGCAACTGGGCCACTGTACCCTGATGGCGCGCATTAACCAGTTTATCCAGGTCGGCGCGCGACTCGCGCACCACGGACACGCCCTGATTTTGCGCCAATGCCAGCAGCGCCGCGACGCGCTTGTCATCGCGCCCCGCCTGCAGCAACAGGCGCTGCACTGATTTTGGATTCTGGCGCAGCAGGCTCTCCACTGCGTGAATGCCGTATATGTACTGCACGCTCAGCGGCGCCGCCTGGCGCCAGTCTTACCCTTGGATTTAGCGGAATCACCCGATTTCTTACCTTTCTTGGCGCCCTTCTTGGCATCCTTCCTGGCACCCTTGTCGGCGGGACGTTCAGCCGACGTTTTTGCTTTGCGTTTACCCGAATGCTTGGCGTCAATCAGCTCAAGGTCGATCTTGCGATCATCCAGGTCTACCCTGGCGACCTGCACTCGAACCGTCCCGCCGAGCTGAAAACTGCGTCCAGAACGCTCACCGGTCAAGCGCTGCCGCGCCTGGTCGAAGTTATAGTAGTCTCCGGGCAGCGCTGTGATATGCACCAGTCCCTCGATGTACAAATCCTTGAGTTCCACAAACAGGCCAAAACTGGTCACCGCGCTTATGACCCCGTCAAACTCAGCGCCGACGTGCTCCTGCAGATACTCACACTTGAGCCAGGCGTTAACCTCGCGGGTGGCCTCATCCGCACGTCGCTCGGTCATGGAACAATGTTCGCCATTGGCAACCATGGCGTGCATGTCGTAAGGAAATATCTGTTTGGTGGGGATGGACTTCGCGCCCTCTATTTTCAGCACACCTTTGCCACTACCGCCACTGCGGATAAGATGTCGTATACCCCGATGTACCAGCAAATCGGGGTAGCGCCGGATCGGCGAGGTGAAATGGGCGTAGGCATCGTAGTGCAGACCGAAGTGGCCCTTGTTTTCCGGCTGGTAGACCGCCTGGCTGAGCGAGCGCAGCAACATAGTCTGGATCACGTGGGCATCCTCGCGATCCCCTATCTGCAGCAGCAGGTACTGATAATCCACTGGGGTAGGTTTGGCGCCACCACCAAGATCCAGGCCCAATTCTCCGAGAAACTTGCGCAGGCCCACCAGCTTTTCCTCACCCGGGCCCTCGTGTACCCGATAGAGCATCGGCAACTTGTTGGCATCGTAAAAGCGCGCCGTGGCCACGTTGGCGCAGAGCATGCACTCCTCGATCAACTTGTGCGCATCGTTGCGCACCACCGGCACGATCGCCTCAATCTTGCGGTGCTCGTCGAAGATGATACGGGTTTCCACGGTGTCGAAGTCGATCGCACCGCGCTTGTCCCGGGCTGCGCGCAAGACATGGTAGAGGCTGTGCAGGCGCTTGAGATCCGGCACCCGGTGCTTATCCACCTGCGGGTGACTGCCCTGCTCCAACACTTCTCCCACCTGGGTGTAGGTCAGACGGGCGTGGGAGTGGATGACCGCCTCATAGAAGCGGTATTTGGCCAGCACGCCCTTGGCACTCAATTCCATCTCGCAGACCATCGCCAGGCGGTCCACTGCCGGCTTCAGCGAGCACAGGCCATTGGACAGGGCCTCTGGCAGCATGGGCACCACCCGCGCCGGGAAATAGACCGAATTGCCGCGCAGCGCCGCCTCCTGATCGAGGGCCGAGCCCGGTGCGACATAATGGGAGACATCGGCAATCGCCACCCACAAGCGCCAGCCACCGCTGCGCTCTTCGCAGTACACAGCGTCATCAAAATCCCGCGCATCCTCACCGTCGATGGTGACAAATGGCAGTTTGCGTAAATCAATCCGGTGTTGCTTGTCCTGCTCCAGAGGCTCAGCCTCCAGACCTGCGGCCTCAGCCTGGACTGCTTCCGGCCACTCAAAGGGTATCCCGTGCGAGCGAATGGCAACATCAATTTCCATGCCCGGATCCATGTGATCACCCAGTATCTCGGCAATACGACCCTTGGCGCCGAGCTGGCGGGTGGGGTAATCGGTAATCTCCACCGTGACAATCTGGCCCGGCCGCACCAGGCCCTTTTCCCTGGGCGGGATGAGAATCTGCTGGGTGAGGCGGCCGTTGTCGGGAATAACAAACCCGATGCCGCTGTCTTCCTGGTAACGGCCCACCACGGTTTTGTGCTTGCGCTGCAGCACTTCCACCACCTTGCCCTCTAGCCGTCCCCGGCGGTCTTCTCCGGTTACCTGGACCAACACCTCATCGCCATCGAACACGAAGTGCATCTGCCGTGCACTGAGGTAGATGTCGTCGCCCCCCCCTAGCGGCATGGCAAAGCCGTAACCGTCGCGGTGACCCTGCACACGGCAGTGCAGCAAATGCATCTTATCCACCAGGCCGTAAGCGCCGCGGCGATTAACCATCAACTGGCCGTCCCGCTCCATGGCCCGCAGGCGTTTTTGCAGGGCTTCCACCAGCTCCTCGTCCACGAGGCCCAGGGTCTTCGCAATATCCGTGTGATCGAGGGGTTTCTCTGCTTCGGTCAAAAGTTGGAGAATAACCTCACGACTGGGAATCGGGTTTTCATAGCGTGCCGCTTCACGGGCAGCATGGGGGTCGGCAATCTTGCCTTTTTTGGCCATAAATCTTGGGTCTTCCGTTAGAAAAATCAGTGGGGGTTTACAGGTATCTGAGGAGTATACGCGAGGAGAGCCTGCCCCGCATCATCGGGCATTGACAAAGCCGCGCGGGAAAAGTAAAGTCGCCGCCCTCAGATTCCTCGCCAGACAGTATTTATCGCGAGGGACTGCTTCTGCCCAGATGGTGAAATTGGTAGACACGCCAGCTTCAGGTGCTGGTGCTCGCAAGGGCGTGGAGGTTCAAGTCCTCTTCTGGGCACCATTCAAATGTTTCGCCTTTTACTCCCGGCAATACTCGCAACTCATCGGCGTTATCTAACCGCCGATAACATTTTGTATTGTCCAGATTTCCCCCTGCGGTACACTGTGGCGCATACCTTGTAATTCGCGGATTGCTCCATGAACCTCAATCAAACCATTACATTCTCCGAGCAGGTGATCTCCCAAGAAGTCTCGGGTGAGACAGTGCTGCTCGACCTGGAGAGCGAGTGCTACTTCGGCCTGGATGCCGTGGGCACCCGTGTATGGCAGTTGATTCGCGACAGCGGCGAGTTGCGCACCATTTATAACACGCTGCTGGAAGAATACGAGGTGGAAGAAACGCAGCTCATGACCGATCTGGAGTCCTTGATCATGGACGCCTGCGAGCGCGGCCTGGTCACCCTGCAGGATGCCAATTGAACCAGGTGGCCGCAGAGAGAAAAACCCATCTGCGCGCCTGCCACCTGTGCGAGGCGATCTGCGGATTGGTGATAGAAACGCAGGGCAACGAAATCCTCTCGATCAAGGGCGACAAAAATGATCCCTTAAGCCGTGGCCATGTCTGCCCCAAGGCGACGGCTTTGCAGGATATCCACGAGGATCCGGACCGGCTGCGGCAACCGCTGCGGCGCACCACCAACGCGGCCGGTGAAGCACAGTGGCAGGAGATCAGCTGGGACGAAGCACTGGACAGCGCTGCACAGGGGCTGATGGATGTGCACGAAAAATACGGCGTGCACGCCATCGGCGTCTACATGGGCAACCCCACCGTGCACAACCATGGCATGATGACCCACCAGGGCAACCTGTTCCGCCACTTGCGCACCAACAACCGCTTCTCCGCCACTTCCGTGGATCAACTGCCGCACCATCTGGCATCCATGTGGTTGTTCGGCCACAAGTCCCTGTTTCCCATACCGGACATTGACCGCAGCGATTACATCCTGATGCTGGGCGCCAACCCTATCGCCTCCAATGGCAGTATCTGGACAGTGCCCGACGTGAAAAAGCGCATCAAGGCGCTGCAGGCGCGCGGCGGCAAACTAATCCTGCTGGATCCGCGCCACACAGAAACGGCGGAACTGGCGAGCGAACACCATTTTATAAAACCCGGCACCGACGCCCTGTTTCTGCTGGCAATCTTGAATACGATCCTGAGCGAAGGGCTGGACGATACGGCACACCTGCGTGACTTCACCTCTGGCATGGAGGATGTGCACCATGCCATCAAAGATTTCACTGCACAGTACGCTGCGCGCTATACGGGTATAGATGCCGACACTATCCTGCGCATTGCGCGGGAGTTTGCCGCTGCCGGGGCGGCCATCTGCTACGGCCGTATGGGCGTTTCCACCCAGGCCTACGGCGCGCTCAACCAGTGGCTGATCCAGCTGATCAATATCGCCACCGGCAATCTGGATCTGCCAGGCGGCTCGCTCTTCACCCTGCCTGCGGTAGACCAGGTGAGCACCACCAGCCCCGGCGGCTTTGCCCGCCATCACAGTCGCGTGCGCGGATTGCCGGAGTTCGATCGGGAGTTTCCTGCCGTCTGCCCTCGCCGAGGAGATCACCACGCCGGGCGAGAACCAGATTCGCGCGCTGTTCACCGGCGCCGGCAACCCGGTCATGTCCACGCCCAACGGCCGGCAACTGGATGAGGCGCTCGCGCAGCTCGATTTCATGGTGTCGCTGGACCCGTATCTCAACGAAACCACGCGCCACGCGGATATCATTCTGCCGCCTACCTCGCCACTGGAGCACGACCACTACGACCTCGCCTTTCATGCCAATGCCGTGCGCAATACGGCCCGCTTCAACGAGGCCATCTTCGACAAACCCGCAGGCGCCCTGCACGACTGGGAAATCTTCACGGAGTTGGGCAACCGCGTGGCGCAGATGCCTGGGCGGAGAACCGCAGCCGTCCGTTTCGCCGGAACAGATTATTGATCTGGGGCTGCAATTTGGTCCCTACGCAGAGCAGGGCATGTCGGTGGCAAAATTGCGGGAGCATCCCTCCGGGATCGACCTCGGCCCACTGCAACCACAATTGCCTGCGCGCCTGCAAACCAAGGACAAAATCATCCGCTGCGACACGCCGGAGCCGCTGGCGGACCTGGCCCGCGTGCGCCGCGAGTTTCCCGCTGATGGCGTGTCCGCAACCGACCAACCGCACCTTCGGCCACTGCAACTGATCGGCCGCCGCCATGTGCGCTCCAACAATTCCTGGATGCACAACTACCGGCGACTGGTGAAGGGCAAGAATCGCTGTACGCTGCTGATGCATCCTGAAGACCTGCAGCAACGGGGCATTGCGGCAGGCAGTGAGGTCAGCGTGCGCTCGCGGGTGGGAGCGCTGCAGGTGGTCGTTGAATCCTGCGAGGAGATCATGCCCGGCGTGGTCAGCCTGCCGCACGGCTTCGGACATGATCGCGAGGGTATACGTATGGCTATCGCGCAGCGCCACGCGGGCGTGAGCTGTAATGACATCACCGACGAACTGGCGCTGGATGCGTTGTCGGGGAATGCGGCGGTCAATGGTATACTGGTCGAGGTTTTTCTGGCTTAGTTCGAACCTTTTTGGCACAAGTGCACTTACCACACGGGGGAATGTCTTATGGGAACCATCGTATTCTGGCTGGTGTTGCTGGGCCTGGTGATCTACGTCATCACCATCTACAACACGCTGGTGACACTCAAAAACCGTTACCTGAATTCCTTTTCACAAATCGAGGTACAGCTTAAGCGGCGCTACGACCTGATACCCAATCTGGTAGAGACCGCCAAAGCCTATATGGCGCATGAACGCGGCACGCTGGAGGCGGTGATCAACGCTCGCAATGACGCCGCGGCGATTCTCAAGTCGATGGGCAACGGCAATGTGGGCAGCGTTGAGCTGGGCCAGTTGGCCACGGCTGAGGGCGCACTGCGCGGCGCCCTCGGCAAGATGAGTGTGACCATGGAAGCCTACCCGGACCTGAAAGCCAACGAGAACATGATGCAGGTTTCCGAGGAACTCACCACCACGGAAAACCGCGTGGCGTTTGCGCGCCAGGGCTTTAACGATGCGGTCATGGCTTACAACACCTACCGGCAAAGCTTCCCACCGGCATTTTTCGCCGCGAAATTCGGTCACCCCACGGATGCGTCCCTCTTATCGTTCGAGGACTCGGCGCTAATTCAGGCAGCTCCACGGGTTTCCTTCTAGCGCACTGAGTAGAAACCAGGATGGATTTCTTTGCGCAGCAGGATCTTGCCCGGCGCAATACGCGCCTGCTGGTGCTGTTTTTTTTAGCGGCGGTCCTGCTGCTGGTGGCGCTGACCAACGCGGCCGTCACGGCATTCTTGTTCTTCAGTCAGGACTACAATATCTACGGTGGCTCCCGCGCAGGGCTGGCCGGCTTTCTGTCCTACTTCAGCTGGGCGCGGTTCGGTACCATCGGCCTGACGGTTTCGTCCACCGTCGCCCTGGTGGTGCTGTTAAAGTGGCTGCAACTGTCCACCGGCGGCAAGGCGGTTGCCGAAAGCATGGGCGGTACGCGCATCGTGCCGCAATCGCGCGATGATGCGGAGCGGCGCTGCCTCAATGTGGTGGAGGAGATGGCGCTGGCAGCCAACATGCCGGTGCCGCCGGTGTATGTGCTGAACGACGAGCGCGGGCATCAATGCCTTCGCCGCAGGCATCACCCCCGCCGACGCCGTGGTCGCGGTCACCCGTGGCACTATCGAGCATCTGAAGCGCCACGAATTACAGGGCGTGATCGCCCACGAGTTCAGCCATATACTCAACGGGGATATGCGCCTCAACATACGCCTGGCGGCCATGTTAAAGGGCATCACCTTCATCGGCGATATCGGTCACTTCCTGATGCGCGACAGCAACCGGGTGCGCTCCGGCGCCAGCGATCGCAACGGCAACGCGGCCAGCCCTGTCCCTGCTGGGCCTGGCGCTGTGGGTACTGGGGTGGCTGGGCGGACTTGCCGCGGGGTTTATCAAGGCGGCGATCTCGCGGCAGAAAGAATACCTGGCGGACGCCAGCGCGGTGCAATTCACCCGCAGTGCAGACGGCATAGGCGATGCACTGAAAGTGATTGGCGGGTACATACCGGGCACCCTGGTACATGCCGCCCGCGCCACCGAGATGTCGCATATTTTTTTCGCGCAGATCGAACATCGCCTGTGGCAGGTGTTCGCCACCCATCCACCGCTGCGAGGATCGGATAATGCGGGTGGATCCGCGCTGGGACGGTCAGTACATCGAGCGCAAGCCCGTGCACTACCCACAGCAGTCATCCGGGCCCGCAGCTGCAGAGGTGGGCGTCGGACGCGCCGCGCTGGTGGCAGCCGCGATGACCGCAGCACTGGCTGACGAGGCGACCACTGGGGAGCACAGCGCGGACGCGGATTTCGAACCCGGCCCCGACCAGCTGGAACAGCAGACCGCAGACCGCGAGGACATCCCGCTGGTATTGATACAGCACAGCCACGAGCCGCTGGGTGCGCATGCGCTGGTCTACTCCCTGCTGATAGGCGACGGACGCAGCGCTGCGCCAGACACAACTGGCCATCATCGCCGCAGCGGGCATCACCGGCCTGGATACCCTGGTCAATACACTGCACCCCGGTGTACAAGCGCTGGGCGCGCCGCGCCGCCTGCCCCTGCTGGAGATGTGCCTGCCGGCACTGAAGTCGATGTCCCCGGACCAGTACCGGCTGTTCAAACACACCCTGGTGCGACTGATCCAGGCCGATCGACAAACCCAGCTGCATGAGTGGTGCCTGTTCCAGTTGGTGCGCCACTACCTGGACCCGGAGTTCATCCGGGTGAAACCCAGCCGACCGCGCTATCGCGACTGTGCAACAGGTGGCGGCCCCGGTGCAGATGGTGTTATCGGTGCTGGCCCATGAAGGCAGTGGTGCATCGCAGGACGCATTTCGCCTTGGCGCAGACACATTGGGCTGTCGCGACATGACCCTGCTGCCCCGCGAGCAATGCAACGTCGCGGCCTTCGCCAAGGCAGTCTACGTATTGGCGGACTGCTACCCCCTGCTCAAGCCACGCCTGCTGAAAGCCATGACCCTGGCCGCCGGCTGCGATGGCACGCTCAATCCGGTGGAGCGGGAAATTATCGCCAGTATGGCCGCAGTGATGGATTGTCCCGTGCCGACTCTCAACAGCACCCCCACACAGCACAAACTAACCAAATTCGTTCAAGCTGCCCGCGCAACTTTACCATCGGCAATCTTGTGCTAGCTTGATAGTTACCGCTGGCCCGGCGCAAGGACTCGCGCTGAGTAGGCAGGACAGGGCCACGCGGTAAACACACCCTCTGGAAACCACAACAAGGATGTTATGGCTATGGAACAATCAAACTTATTGCACCACGGCTGGGATGACACCATCCCGCCGCCTGAAAAACCCGGCTACCTCGCCCTTTCCCGCACTACCGACCGGGTGTTGCAGATCCTGCTCGGTGGCGATCTGGCCCGCCTGCGCGCCGACTCCGTGGCGGAGTCTCTGGGCATGAGCAGCACCACCCTGCGCCGTCGCCTGCGCGCGGATCACACCTGCTACCAGTTCCTGCTGGACCGCGCCCGGCAGTACCGCTGCGAGCAGGTGCTGCGCAGCATGTGGCGGCCCGGCAAATGCCTGGCGGATGAACTGGGCTATCTGGAGGTCAACAGCTTCTACCGCGCCTTCCGGCGCTGGACGGGTTTAACGTACAGCGAGTACAAGATGCGCCACTTTATCTAGTCTACAGCCAGCCCTTCCAGCGGTAGATCCAGTAGCCGACGATCTCATGCAGCGCATCAGTGGTCTGGTACAGGTTGCTCACTTGTGGCAGCCAATCAGGTAAAACCTGTTTTGCCACCAGCTGCTGGTAATCCGTGGGCGCCGGTACTACCTCCAGCCCCTGCCCCTCAAACAGCGCCACGGAACGGCGCATATGAAAGGCGGAGGTCACCAGCAGGATGCGGTGCATGCCCCTGGCCTTGAGTAGCCGCGCCGAATTTACTGCGTTGTCGTGGGTATCCCGGCTCTCGTTTTCCAACATGAGATGCTGGGCCGGGACGCCCATGACTGCCAGCACATCCTTCATCTGCTGGGCCTCCGGACGTCCATCGTCGGCCGCGCCCCCGGTCAGCAGTATCAACGGTGCCTTGCCCGCCTTGTACAGCGCCACGGCATGTACCAGCCGGTCGGCGTGCCCATTCAGATCGGGCAGAGTGCCCATGTGGGTATCGCCGCGCGTGGCGCCACCCAGCAGCACAATAGCGTCGGCCGGGGCGATGACAGACATGGCGCGCGGCACAAACCCACGCTCCAGCGTGCCCATGAGAAAATCCGCGAACAGTGCCGTGGAGCATAGATACAACCAGCCAACGGCCAGCAACAAGGTATAGAAGCTGCCACGCGCCCAGCGCAGTCGTGAAAAGATCAGCGCCAGCACACACAGCAGCAGGCTCAGGCTGAGGGGATAGACCAGCAGGGACAGCAGTTTTGAGAGGGTAAACGAACTCACGCGTAGCCCGTGGGATTACCTGACTGCCAACGCCAGGCGTCTTCACACATCTGCTGCAGGCTGCGCGAGGCCTGCCACCGCAATAACTCCTGTGCAAGGCCGCGGGTCAGCCCAGCAGGCGGCAATATCACCGGGGCGACGCGCGACTATCTCATAGGGTACTGCCTGCCCGCTGGCACGCTCAAAGGCAAGCACCATGTCCAGCACCGACACGCCCTTACCGGTGCCCAGGTTGATGGTATGCAGGCCGCGCTGCCTGCAAATGTAATCCAGTGCGACAACATGCCCTTCCACCAGATCCATCACGTGAATGTAGTCGCGTACACCGGTGCCATCCGGGGTCGCGTAGTCATTACCGAAGACAAACAGTTTCTCGCGCTGGCCCACGGCCACCTGCGCCACAAACGGCATCAGGTTATTGGGAAAGCCCTGTGGATGCTCCCCAATACGGCCACTGGGGTGTGCACCCACAGGGTTGAAATAGCGCAGGCGGCCGATGCTCCAGTCCGGATTGGCAACGTGCCAGTCCGCCAGAATCTCTTCGACCATTTGCTTGGTGCGGCCGTAGGGGTTGGTGGCACCGAGGGCAAAATCCTCGCGAATCGGCACCGAAACGGGATCCCCGTACACCGTGGCCGAGGAGGAGAACACCAGGTTCCTGACCCCCGCCTGATGCATGGCAGCCAGCAGTATGAGTGAACCCGCGACATTGTTGTCGTAGTACTGCAGCGGTTTCTCGACCGACTCACCCACGGCCTTGAGACCGGCAAAGTGCAACACGGCAATAATGGTGTGGGCCTGAAAAATCCGGCCCAGGCATTCCCGGTCCCGGACATCACCCTGCACAAAGATCGGCGCCGTACCACAGATTTCCCGCAGACGCTGCAGGACAACCACACTGCTATTGCAAAGATTGTCGAGCACCACCACTTCATAACCGGCCTCCATCAATGCGACACACGCGTGGCTGCCAATGTACCCTGCGCCACCCGTCACCAATACGGTACCGGCCATACCCTTCTTCCCTTCACTGATCAGACTAATCGGCTGAGAGTATAACCGATTGCACAATGGGGGAAGCCCCGCAGCTTGATGCCCGCACAAGCGCATACACCTATGCAATGCAAAAGCGCGCAAAACACTTTATCATGCGGGTCCGAACTCGCGTAATCAGAGTTACCCCAATGCATATCCTCGTCACCGGCGCTGCCGGCTTTATTGGCTATCACCTGAGCGAGAAGTTACTGGCGCGCGGCGACACTGTCACGGGCCTGGACAACCTCAACGACTATTACGCGGTCAGCCTGAAAGAAGCCCGTCTGGATCGACTGAAAAAGCACCCCGACTTCCGTTTCATCAGGGCTGACCTCCAGGACCGCGCTGCCATGGAGGCTTTGTTTGCTCAGAACCGCTTTGACGCCGTGATCAATCTTGCCGCCCAGGCGGGCGTGCGCTATTCGCTGGAAAATCCCCACGCCTACATTGACAGCAATATTGTGGGGTTCATGAATATCCTGGAGTGCTGTCGCCACCACCATATCGGCCACCTGGTGTACGCCAGCAGCAGTTCGGTCTATGGCATGAACAGCGCGATGCCCTTTTCGGTGCACGACAACGTGGATCATCCGATCTCGCTCTACGCCGCGAGCAAGAAGGCGAATGAGCTGATGGCCCACACCTACTCACACCTGTACGGGATTCCCACCACGGGGCTGCGCTTTTTCACGGTATACGGCCCCTGGGGACGGCCCGATATGGCACTCTTCCTGTTCACCAAGGCCATTCTGGCGGGCGAGCCAATCCAGGTTTTCAACAATGGCAATATGCAGCGTGATTTCACCTATATCGACGATATCGTCGAGGGCATTATTCGAGTAGCTGACAAGCCAGCCACTGCCAACACCGATTGGGATGCAGGCTTCCCTGACCCTGGCACCAGCAGCGCTCCTTACCGCCTGTACAACATCGGCAACAGCAAACCCGTATTGTTAACTGATTTTATAGCAGCAATAGAGAAAGCCCTGGGCAAAACCGCTACGCAGGAACTGCTGCCCATGCAGCCGGGCGATGTGGCAGCTACCTATGCGGACATTGAGGACCTGATAGCGTCGGTCGACTACCAGCCACAAACGCCGGTACAGGACGGCATTAACGCTTTCATCGCCTGGTACCTGGAATACATAAAGAAGGAGCAACCATGAATGTCGTAATGATCGGAGCCGGATATGTCGGGCTGGTGTCTGGCGCCTGCTTTGCCGAGTTCGGCGCAAATGTCACTTGCCTCGATGTGGATGCAGGAAAAGTCGAGGCTCTGCAAAAGGGCAAGATACCGATCTATGAACCGGGTCTGGAAGATCTGGTGCAGCGCAATGTGCGGGCGGGACGCCTGCAGTTTTCTACCCAATTCCAGGACTGGATCGGCGACGCCGACCTTGTATTCATAGCCGTGGGCACACCCACACGCCGCGGCGATGGCTACGCCGATCTTACCTATGTCTACGCTGCCGCCACCCAGATAGCGGCGCACCTTAAGGGTTATACCATCATCGTGGACAAATCCACCGTGCCGGTGGGCACGGCCCGGGAGGTAAAGCGCGTCATACAAAAAGCCAATCCGGGGGCCGATTTCGATGTCGCCTCCAACCCCGAATTTTTGCGCGAGGGCTCCGCCATTAACGATTTCATGCGGCCCGACCGCGTGGTGCTGGGCGTGGAAAGTGAGCGCGCCGAGGCCCTGCTGCGTGAACTGTACCGCCCGCTCAACCTGATTGAGGCCCCCATCCTGGTCACCGATTTGGAAAGCGCCGAGATTACCAAGTACGCATCCAACGCCTTTCTGGCGACAAAAATCAGCTTTATCAATGAGGTCGCGCAGTTGTGCGAAAAGACGGGTGCGGATGTGCACGCAGTGGCCAGGGGTATGGGGCTGGACGCACGCATTGGTAAAAAGTTTCTGCATGCAGGACCCGGCTATGGCGGATCCTGCTTTCCCAAAGACACCCATGCAATGATCCGAATGGCCCAGGACGCCGGCAGCTCCTGTCAAATCGTGGAGGCCGTCGTTGCAGTGAATGTCGCGCAAAAATCCCTGATGGTGGTGAAAATCCAGCAGGCGCTGGGCGGCAGCGTGGCGAACAAGACGATCGCTGTACTCGGCCTTACCTTCAAACCCGAGACCGACGACATGCGCGATGCGCCGTCCCTGACCATCCTGCCCGCGCTGATAGAACAGGGCGCAAAGATAAGGGCCCATGATCCCCACGGCATGGACGAAGCACGCAAGGAGCTGCCGGATACCGTCGAATACACCGACAATATCGACGACACCGTCCGGGATGCCGATGCTATCGTACTGATGACGGAGTGGAATCTGTATCGGGGGTTGGATCTGGAAAAACTCAAGTCCCTGATGCGCGGTGATGTGTTTGTGGATTTGCGCAACGTGTATGAGCGCGGACTAATGGAGGCGCATGGGTTTCAATACAGCTGTGTGGGACGTTAATCCGCTGGAATCGCGGGCCATGGCAGTATGAATTACTGGTACGCAGTACAAACCAAACCAAGGCAGGAGGCCATCGCAGAACTGCACTTGCAACGGCAGCACTTTGAAACCTATCTGCCGAAAATCCTGTTGCGCAAACGTAGAAGAGACAAGTGGACCAAGGTGGTGGAGCCCCTGTTTCCGCGCTACCTGTTCATTCGCGTCGACCCGGACGAGAGCAGTCTCGCCCCCCTGCGCTCAACTCAGGGCGTGGCAGGACTGGTGCGTTTTGGCCACAACCTGACGCCCGTGCCGGACGACATTATCAACTACCTCAGGCAGGCGGAAAATCCCGACACCCATCAATATCATGCGGAGGAGTGGCCGCACCGCCGCGGCGATGCGGTACAAGTACTGGAAGGCCCCTTTAAAGGTCTTACCGGCGTATTTCAGGCGGCCGCGGCCGAAGAACGCGCCCTGTTGCTGATAGAACTGCTGGGTCGCCAGCACACAGTGGATGTCGCCATGGCTACGATAGCGGCAAGCCCATGAAAATTACCTCATTTTGATTGCTGTGATCGCCACTTTTGGGTTTCAATGACTCTGTGTTCAATCGTTGAACGCAAATCCACTACAATAAGATTTCCCCCGCCTTATGCCCGGCTTAGCAACGGGGTAGGGCGGTAGCGTGCCCGAATATGAATGAAGACGCTCACTACCAACTTCTGAAGATTCTCGAGAAGAACCCCCGGGCTACCCAACGGGAGCTGGCCCGAGAGTGGGGCGTGAGCGTAGGCAAGGCAAATTACTGCCTGAAGGCCCTCATCGAAAAGGGCCTTGTGAAAGCGAACAACTTCAAGAACAGCGCCAACAAGCTCGCCTACTTTTATGTGCTGACACCCAGGGGCATCGAAACCAAAGCAAAAATATCCTTACAGTTTCTACAGCGCAAGATGGAAGAGTACAAGGCGCTTGGTGAGGAGATAGAGCAGTTGCGAAGAGAGCACGCGGCACTTATTACCACATCGCTGAAGACTTCGAGCATTGATTGATACACGAATGACCTAATGACGAAACGAACGGATCGAGATAGTACCATTGTCCGATCAACCTTGGTGGATTAGTTATGAGCAAAAAGTGCGCTTTGATTTGCGGTGTATCCGGGCAGGATGGTGCGTGGCTGGCAAAGCTTTTGCTGGCAAAAGATTATCGGGTTTTTGGCTCGAGTCGCGATGCACAGATATCATCTTTTGGAAACCTCAAGAAACTGGCTCTCTACGATCAAATCGAATATGTATCCATGGCCCACAACGATTTTCGGAGCGTTTTACAAGCACTAGTCAAACTGGAACCGGATGAGGTGTATAACCTAGCCGGGCAGAGCTCCGTCGGGCTTTCCTTTCAGCAGCCAGTCGAAACACTGGAAAGTATTGCTACTGGAACGCTGAACTTGCTGGAGGCAATTCGATTTATTGACAAGCCGATTCGTTTCTATAACGCAGGCTCCAGTGAATGTTTCGGCAATACAGGAGAGCATGGTGCTGCGAATGAAGAAACGCCATTTCGACCACGGAGCCCTTATGCTGTGGCCAAAGCTGCAGCACACTGGGAGGTAGCCAACTACCGGGAAGCGTATGGCCTTTATGCCTGTTCGGGTATTCTCTTCAATCATGAATCTGAGCTGCGCCCTGCGCGTTTTGTCACAAAAAAAATAGTGGGATCTGCAGTGCGTATATCAAAGGGGTCCAACGAAAAATTGGAACTTGGAAACATTCAGGTGTGGCGTGACTGGGGATACGCTCCTGAATATGTGGAAGGAATGCGGCTCATGCTGCAGCGTGACGAGCCCGAGGATTTCGTGTTGGCGACCGGAACTTCACATAGTCTCGAAGAGTTTGTTTCCGGCATTTTTGCGATCTTGGGAATGGACTGGAAAGAGCACGTAAGAATTGAAGAAAGTTTCTTTCGTCCTTCTGACATCAAGTATAGTCGAGGCAACCCCGAAAAGGCTCGGGAGAAATTGAATTGGCAAGCGAATACGCAATTTCCTGAACTACTTAAAAAATTGATTGCGGCCGAGATCGATCGAATTTCGCGTTGATACCCATCCACAATGACTGACCAACTACCATGTGCGGCCTAGCCGGCATCTTCGTCTACGGCAGCAGTCGTGACGAGGTCGATTCAGATGAGCTGATGCGCATCCGTGAGCAGATGATCAGTCGTGGGCCAGATGGTGCTGGCCTTTGGGTTTCCGCAGATAAATGTATAGGGTTGGCCCACAGGCGACTGGCGATTATTGATCTGTCTAAGGCTGCCGCCCAGCCTATGGTAAGCGCCGACGAGCGCTTTCATATCGTCTTTAACGGTGAAATATACAACTATCGTGAGCTAAGGGCCGACTTGCAGCGCAGGGGCGCTGTTTTTAAGACTCAGTCCGACACGGAAGTGTTACTTCATCTGTACGCCCGCGAAGGCGGCGCTATGTGCCAGAAGCTGCGGGGCATGTATGCTTTTGCGGTATGGGATTCTATCGCGCAAAGTCTATTTCTCGCCCGCGACCCATTTGGTATCAAGCCTTTATATTTGCACGACAATGGACAGACGTTGCGCTTTGCATCACAAGTCAGAGCGCTCCTGGCCGGAGGCGCTATTCCCAGGGACACTGACGCCGCAGGAGAGTACGGTTACTGCATATGGGGAAGCGTGCCCGAGCCGCGCACAATCTATGCGAACATCCATGCCCTGACACCAGGCACCTGGTGTTTGTTGCATCGCGACGGCCGCAGAGAACGGCAGCAGTTTGAATCCGTCGAAAACCTTCTGGCGGTTAATGAATCGCGTGGGGTAATTGGGCAGGCACCCAGCGCCCCGGCAACCAGCTTGCGGGAAGCACTGTTGGACACCGTCCGGCACCATCTCATTGCCGATGTCCCGGTGGGTGTATTTCTTTCAGCAGGAATCGACTCAGCCACGCTCGCCGCCCTCGCAGCCGAGGCCGGGAGCACACTGCGCACCATTACCCTCGGCTTCGAGCAGTACCGAGGCACCGCATCTGATGAAACCATTTTGGCTGCACAAGTCGCTCACCAGTATGGCGCGCAACATCAAACGGTTTGGATTAGCCGTGATGATTTCGAAAATGTGTTAGAGCAATTTCTGGCGGATATGGACCAGCCCACTATTGACGGACTGAATACCTGGCTAGTCTGCCGCGCTGCAGCCCAAATGGGCCTGAAGGTAGCCCTGTCTGGTCTGGGTGGTGATGAGTTCTTCGGCGGATACCCGTCGTTTCGCCAGATTCCGCGTATCCGCAGGCTGGCGCGGCCCTTTGCCATTATTCCCGGTCTCGGGAAAATGATCAGAACACTGAGTGCGCCTGTCCTGCGCCGATTTACCAGTGAAAAATATGCGGGCATGCTGGAGTATGGCGCAACCTGGGAAGGCGCCTATCTACTACGCCGTGCACTGCGCATGCCCTGGGAGTGCCCGAATGAAGGCAATGCAAATCCCTACACTACAGACAATACCTACTCCAATGCCGACGACCCACACGCCATCGTTTCGCACCTTGAAGCAACCCACTATATGCGCAACCAATTACTGCGCGATTGCGATTGGGCCGGAATGGCGCACTCAATCGAATTGCGTGTGCCCCTGGTAGATATCGAACTCACCCGCCACATCGCACAGCAGCGCATGAAAGGAAGGGTCTACACCAAGCAAGATCTCGCGGCGACCGCCCAACCTGCATTACCAGCCGCGTTGGTAAGCCGTGCCAAAACCGGCTTCACCGTACCAGTACGTGAGTGGCTAATGGAGCAGGCTCCGGGCGCACCGGGGCGCGGTCTGCGTGACTGGTCCCGGTTGGTCTACGAGAGGACCGTTTGAGAATTCTTCTGCTCGCCACGGATATATACGGAGGCCATGGCGGTATTGCCTTGTATAACCGCGACATCGTGCAAGTGCTGGTCGAAATGTCCGAAGTTACCGAGGTGGTGGTCGTCCCGCGAGCAATGGCGCAGTCCGTCGCGGGAGTTCCCGATAAAGTTCGCTTTCTAGCCTCCGCCGCGGGAGGCAAAGTCCGCTACGTGCTCCACGCAATTCGAGCAGCGCTCGGCCATTACGATCTGGTGATATGTGGGCATATTCACCTGCTACCGCTAGCCGTCGTACTCAATCAGTATATCCGGGCGCCACTCGCCCTTATGGTTTACGGCATCGATGTCTGGCAACAGCCATACCGTCACGCCAGATCCTGGATTCATAAAGTTGATTCGATATGGTCGATCAGTGCCGTCACTCGAGACCGTATGAACGCGTGGGCAGGGCCGTCGGAGAAAAAGTGTGTGTTGCTGCCCAATGCTATTCATCTTGAGCATTACGGTACGGCAGACATGCGCACTGACCTGGTGCGTCAATATGGTCTCGCGAACTCGACAGTCATCATGACCCTGGCGCGGTTATCTGCCGCTGAACAGTACAAAGGCCTGGATGAGGTGATAGAGCTAATGCCTGCCCTGCTACTTTCGAAGCCCAATCTCAAATATATGATAGTAGGTGACGGTGATGACCGCTGCAGACTGGAAGCGAAAGCACAATCGCTCGGACTGGGTGACACAGTCGTTTTTACGGGCATGGTCAGCGAAGCGGACAAGGCGGATTTTTTTCGGCTCGCGGACGCTTTCGTTATGCCGGGTACGGGTGAAGGATTCGGGTTTGTATTTCTGGAAGCGATGGCCTGTGGCATACCCGTCGTTGGCAGCCTTAAAGACGGCAGTCGAGAGGCCCTGCGGGATGGCATGCTGGGAGAATTGGTCGATCCGGGAAATCCACTATCGATTCAGCAAGGCATCCTGAATGCACTCGAAAGGGGCAGGGAAATACCTTCAGGTTTGGACTACTTTGCGTGGCCTGCATTCTCTGCTCGTGTTTCTCGTTCAGTTCGAGCACTTCTTGGGTAATCCTGGCCATCCTCCAATTATTCGGTGGTTGATTCAGTAAAATACCTTCTTTTTTCAAGGCCACAATTGATTTATCTGACGTTCGTCTACTAATTGGCTGTCCCACCATGCTCAGAATTGTCACGATTGTTTAGGTTATATACCAGTTATTGGTTCTCTATTGCATTCAAATCAGAATTCCTTTTATGAGTGATATTTTCATTGCTGCCGGCATACGGGTTGATAGACAGGAGGTTGCGGAACAGTTGCGGTGGACGGCGCATACGCAAGCATGGCACGGTGAGGTGGGTTCGCTAACCTGGCTAGTTACCCGCGTTGATGACCCCGTCCTTTGGTCGCCCGCCTGGGACCCCATATCCCGCACCTGGGTACTGGTTGCAGGTAGATTTGCTTTTGAAGAGAGTGAGTGGCAGCAGGCTGAGCGACTCCCTTATCAGGGAGGATTGGCAGCTCGTCTTATATTGAATCGTTGGCTTAGTGGTGACGCACGAGTAATCGAACAGCTCAATGGCGCAGGGCTCGCCGTAATCATTGATGAGCGCAGCGGCGTGTTACATCTATGGACAGACCGTATGGGCTTTTACCCTGCATATCTATGGACCGGATCCGGTTTCGTGGTCAGCTCGCACCCCGATGTGGCTGCGAATGTGCTGGAAAAGACCGGGCATCCGTGCAATTTCGACGCAATTACGATGGCTGAATTTCTCCGTACCGGCACAGCAACGCAGCCACACACTTATTGGCGCGGCATCGAGCAACTGGATGCCGGAACGCGTTATCGGTTTTCATGGAAAGGCGAGCATCGTCTGAAGGAAAGCAGCCAATACTGGCGCCCTGCATATTTCGATGAGCCCTACCTCGAAGATCGCGGGGAGATTGTAGATCAGTTGACGGATGCACTGAGGTCGGCTGTGCGCAAGCGCACCTTGCCTCGTCTTGGCAGGGTTGCACTCCTACTTAGCGCTGGCGCCGATTCGCGTGCAGTGCTCTTCGGTGCATCTGACCCATCCAAAGTGACCTGTTTTACGTTTTTCGACGAGCCAAATCAGGAATTGCGTAGTGCGCAGGCACTTGCGGCCGCAGCTGGCGCCACGCATATTGCTTATCAACGCAGCAAGGATTACTACTTTGAGCATGCTGAGGCAGCAGTTCGGATTTCAGGAGGTATGTGGTCGCTTGAATCTGCGCACCATACAGGGTTATTGCCGCAACTTAGTGCTTCAAGTTTCGACACGGTTTTAACGGGGTGTTATGCCGACTATTTGTTGAAAGGCATTGTGTATAATCGCCGTCCAAGAACGTTGTATAACCGGGCTCTTCCCATTTACGAATTCTCCTCATTCGAGTACCGATGGCATCATCCCTATTGTTCCCTGCCACCCAACTGGAATGATCAAGTTGATTTCCGCCTCAAGACGCGCTTGAGCGCTGGAATGTTGGGTAACGTAGATCGGCGGTCGGAGATCGAATACCTACGGCTGGCACCAATCATTCGTGAGCCTGACGCGTCTGGACGACTCTGGCTTAGGCGATGCACCGGACTGGATGTTTTTATGTCCGACAGTCATGTGCTTTCCCTGTTTGGCAAAATGAGTCCGAAAGAGAAGCTAAACGGTGTGCCTTTCGGAATGGCCGTTAGCAGGATTGTCGGCGACGCCGGTCGGAAAATATTGAATAACAACTATTCGGCGCCTGTCGGTGCCTCGGAGTTGCAGCGCGTCGTAGCATTTGTTCGGGCAAGCCTTATGCGTAAGGTGACGGGCCAGGGTGGAGGACAGCCGTACGAGCACGATTCAACATCCGTTGCAACTGTCGGTTCGTGGCCTTATCTTCCTCGCGTCATTAAAATGAGCGAACGCGTGCGGGATTGGTATGCGTCACAGTCGGCCGAGCAGCGGGACTTTCTCTTTGATATCTTGGGTGCTGAGCGAAAAAAGTGGTCTATCGACGACTGGGCGGAACACGACCCAACCCTGTTCATGCGGCTTTACACTTCATCATTGTGGCTAGAACAGCAGCCTCAGGCCTTATCTCGAATCGAGATGGCTGCATAAGTTTTATTCTGCTGAATCATACAGTATGACTATGTCTCCGAACAATAACGACAATTGGTGGCTTCATTGAGCACTGAGCAAGCGCAAGCTAGCACAGCTCAAACTTCGCTTCTTTTGTGCAAGGTCTTCACTCCGGCTCGTGACGTATTTCGATTCGGCGCTCTGCCGTGCATGGAATTAAAATGGTTTTTGGAGTGCCCTTGCCAAACCAGCAGACACTAAAAAAGTCTGCCAGTTCTGCGCTGCTGCTGGGAGGTGGCTTCACGATTGCACGTGACATAGTGCAGTTCGGCGCCATGCTAATTATGGTGCGACTGCTAACCCCTGAGGAGTACGGTAGTGTCGCGCTTGCGCAATCGTTCATCGGCGTGATCGCCGTATTTTCATTCGGAACCCTCTCGACGCATGCTTTACAGCTTCGCGATCCCATGGACATCGACTGGCAGGCTCACTTCACAGCGGCGTTTGTGGTGAATGGCGGTCTGTTCTTACTCACTCTCCTTGGTGCATGGTATCTTTCAACAACACAACGTTACGCAGGTGCTGCGCTTGCTCTGGCTGGTCTTTCGACATTGTTTCTGGTCGAAATTCCCGGAACTTTGCGCCATCGGATGCTGGAAACACAACACGACTGGATCCGATTTCGTCTGCTGCATATCATGGGCACGCTGCTTGGGCTGGGTACGGGTCTCATGATCGCTGTTATGGGCGGTGGCGTTTGGGCGTTGATTGTGCAGCCTCCCTTATTCGGACTACCTGCCGCTGTCGACCTTTTCTGGCGCCACAAATGGCGGCCGGATTGGTCCTGGAGTTGGGCTCGTTATCGCGATACTGCCCACTTCGGCTTGAATCGCATCGGGACGAATGCAACGGGAGCAGGCCGCCAGTCGATCGTGCAAATCGTGATGACCTCTGTCTATGATTTTGCTGCACTGGGTGTTTTTACGCGAGCGATAGGCCTCGCAAATCTCGTAGCAGGCCGGATTGGATCGGTAGCAATGCAATCACTATACCCGGTTGTTACCAGGGCGGAATTACGCTCGGCCAGATTTCAGCGTATTTCAGGCCTGGTGTTGCGCGGGGTATGCTGGACGACGATACCCGCCGCCGCATTTTTTGCGTTCAACGCGAGTGACACTATTACCTTGTTGTACGGTCGCCAATGGCTGGACGTTATTCCAATATTTCCGCTCGCCGTGATGGGAGTGGCATTCGGTGGAATCGCCGGCACACTGTCCTCCCTTCTGGTGGCGAATGGCGAAGCCAGAATAATCTTCCTGGTTGAAATCGCCAGCGCGATTATTGGAATAGTGCTCGCATTGTGGCTGGTACCGCTTGGCATAGCGATCTATCTTGCAGGGATAGCCTGTACTGCATTCGTGGTGTTGCTTATTTTCCTTTTTCTGCTGGACAGGACATGCGGGATAGCAAGGGATACACCCTGCCCGCGTTTCTACCCCCGGTAGTCGCGTCTGTTATAGCGGGCGGCTGTACGGCGGGTTTTCACGCTGCGCTACTGACGGGTGATATGGCTGTTGTCCGTATGTTTTCGGGGATACTGGTGTTTGGACTTCTCTATTTGGCCGCGTTACGGTATTGCTTCTCTGGACCATTAAGGGAGCTGCTTGAATTGTTACCCCGTGGAAGTCAAGTAATCAGTCTGCTCCGCTTGCACAGCGCGCATTCGACCGGATAATGAACTCGTTCGCCTTAGAATGAAAATTGCCATCACTGCCGATCCTGAAATCCCGGTACCTCCCACGTTGTACGGCGGTATAGAGCGGATTATCGATCTGTTGGTACGAGGGCTTGAGGCTCGCGGGCATCAGGTTACTCTTTTCGCTCATCGTGATTCGACCGCCCCTTGCGTCCTGGTGCCTTATACGGGCAAGAGCAGCAGATCCAACAGCGATACACTGAAAAATATGCTGACCATAAGCGGTTCAATTATTGGCGGTGAGTTTGACGTTGTACACAGCTTCGGACGCGTTGCCTACCTGCTGCCACTGTTGCCCATGTCGATCCCCAAGTTGATGACCTATCAGCGTGCTATTTCTCCTAATACCGTGAAATGGGGACACAGACTATCCCGTGGCAGCCTTCATTTTTCTGCCATCAGTCACTGGATGACGGCGGGTATAGAGCACCTCGGCGACTTTCATCTTGTTCCGAATGGCGTGCCGATGGATGTATATGACTTTTCAGCGTCCGTTGCGGACGACGCACCCTTGCTTTTTCTGGGTCGTATTGAGCACATTAAAGGCGCTCACCTGGCTATCGACATAGCGCAAAGGAGTGGCCGCCGGCTGGTGATTGCAGGCAATGTTCCGGAAGAACACCAGGCCTATTTTGATGATCAGATAAAACCGCATCTGGATGGTAAGCAAATTACCTACGTGGGGCCCGTAAACGATGATCAGAAAAATCATTTGCTAGGCGCGGCTGCCGCCTTTCTGATGCCGATTCTTTGGGAGGAACCTTTCGGCATTGTGATGGCGGAGGCATTGGCCTGTGGCACTCCCGTGCTTGGGCTGCGTCGAGGCGCAGTTCCTGAAGTGGTAGAGGATGGCGTGACGGGATTTGTACGGGATGATATCGACGAGTTGGTCGCGACGGTTTACCGAATTAATGAAATAGACAGGGCAGCCTGCCGGAGGCGAGCTGAGAACCTCTACAGCGAGACGGCCGTAGTGGCAGGCTACCTGGATGTCTACCGAAAACTGGGTGCCTACTGACTTGAGCCCATGGAAAAAGTCTGCGTAATCGTTTCGCCATATTTTCCGCCGAGTTCCCTTGCCGGTGTGCACAGGGCGAGGCATCTGGCGAAACATCTCCCCGCGGCCGGATGGCAGCCTGTTGTCCTGTGCGTCAATGAGGCCCATCACGAGCAGCTGTTGGATCAGAATTTGGCGAGCCTGGTGCCAAAGACGGTAGAGATTATCAAGGTTGCCGCGCTATCGGCGAGCTATACCCGGCCCTTGGGTATAGGCGAGATCAGCCTGCGGGCGTTTTTTCACTTGCGCCGCAGCTTGTTTCATTTGCTTGAGACGCGCTCGATTGATGCCGTACTGATTACCGGCTCGCCCTACTATCCCATGTTGTTTGCCCCTGAAATAAAACGGCGATTTGGCGTCCCTGTGGTGCTGGACTTCCAGGACCCCTGGGCCTCGGCCTGGGGGGCTACCCAGCCGCGAATGTCAAAGGCTGGTTTATCCGATACCTTGTCGAGGATGCTGGAGCCAAAGGCGCTGCGCGGGGCGAGCTTTATCACCTCAGTCTCCGAGACGCAGAACGCACAAATGGCTGCGCGTTATCCATGGCTTGATGCTAACCGGATGGCTGCGATTCCTATCGGGTCTGACCCGGACGATTTTGCACTCTTGCGTGATATGCCAAGCAGTGGACGTGGGGTAGGGCTCGAAAAAGACGCTATCAATTTGAGCTATGTCGGGACTGTTATGCCGCGCACAGTGCCTCTTATAGAGACATTACTTGCGGGCTTGGCGACGCTTCGAGACTGCCCATCCGGGGCTATCAAATCGCCTGGCGCTGAATTTCATTGGCACGAGCAACCAACCGAATGAATTTGATCACTTTCGCGTAACGCCGATGGCGGCGGCTGCGGGCGTTGCAGATATGGTCAGGGAGGTTCCTCAGCGCATTCCGTATCTGGAGGCTTTGAGCGTTCTTGCCAAATCAGATGGCATCCTCATGATCGGCTCGGATGAACCACACTATACGGCGTCGAAAATTTATCCGGGGCTGATGTCTGGCCGCCCATTTCTTTCCTTGTTTCATCGCGCCAGCAGCGCGCATACAATACTGGCGGCGGCTGGCAATGGTATACCTTTGGCATTCTCGAATTCGACTGAACTGCACAATTTAGGCGCTGAAATCTGCGAGGGTATGTACTTGTTGGCAACTAATCCCGCATCATTGGTGCCATCTAATCCCGCGATATATGCACCCTATGAGGCCCGCCAGATCGCACGATCTTTCGTCAACATTTTCGATTCGCTGGGAACCCTTAATGCCAGAAGCGGCAACATATCTGCAGGCTGACTTTATTACAACCACCTCACGAGCGGCGATAATCTAGTTCATGCGACTCGCAGTCCTGGCCTCCCACCCAATCCAGTATGAGGCGCCACTCTTTCGACGGTTGGCGCGCCAGTATGAGTTGACGGTATTTTTTGCGCATAGGACCACCGCAGCTGACCAATCAAAGGCAGGCTTTGGAGTCGGTTTTGACTGGGATGTTGACCTTCTCACCGGTTATGCGTACGAGTTTCTGGATAATGTTGCTAGCCAACCTGGTCTTGACCATTTCGGAGGCTGCGATACTCCATCAATCGGGAATAAGTTAAGGGAGGGGAACTACAAGGCACTACTTGTAATGGGCTGGTATCTCAAGTGCTTTGTTCAGGGTATTTGGTCAGCCAAACGGCTGGGGCTGCCGGTCATCGTGCGCGGCGACAGTCATCTGGAAACTCCGCGCAGCGCGGCTAAGCGGGCGGCAAAAGCAATTATTTATCCACTGGCCCTTCGTAGTTTCGATGCCGGGCTATATGTTGGTGAGCGTTCCCGGAGTTACTGGGAACACTATGGATACCCTCGGCACCGATTGTTTTTTTCGCCGCATTGTGTCGATAAGCACTGGTTCGCGCAGCGGGCTACCGAAGAAGCACGACGCAACCTGCGGGAGCGGCACGGTATTAGTCCGCAAGCCAAGGTCGTGCTATTCGCCGGTAAACTCGTGCCCTTTAAACGGCCTCTTGATCTTATAGAAGCGGCATCGTCCCTGCTACCCAGAATGCCGGACCTGACAGTCCTTATCGCCGGAGCAGGCATGCTTTCAGACAGCATAAATACTTTAGCTGCAATGAATAAGTTTCAATTGGTCAACCTGGGTTTTTGCAACCAAACAGAAATGCCGGCCGTGTATGCTGCAGCCGATGTGCTGGTCCTGCCATCTTCTGGACAGGAAACCTGGGGACTTGTTGCCAACGAGGCACTGGCCTGTGGGCGGCCAATTATCGTATCGGATGTCTGTGGCTGTGCGTTAGACCTGGCGGCGGATGGTACCGCTGGGCGTATTTTTCCGATGGGGAACGTGGCAGCCCTCGCAAACACGATTGCTGAGTTACTGGATAATCCACCTGAAACTGAGGCGATAGTAGCAAAGGCATCAGACTATAGCCTTGAAAAGGCGGTGCAGGGTATCAGCGATGCACTGAACATGATTTTTGCACGACGCAGGATAGCCAGTAGTTGACGGCGGCTCCTCGCATTCTTGCGCTGTTCGGCGGCGGCCTTCTGCTTGGGCAAGAGCGGGGGAATGTTGAGGCGTTGGCTGCGCTTCAAAGTCAGGGCTGTGAGGTACTGTGCCTGGTGCGTGACGAAGCCTGGTGGGGCGATATTCTCGCCTTACTGGACGCGCGTGGACTTCCCTGGGTGAAGGTGCCTTATATTGTAATTCGCCAGCCGGGTTACATGCGCTATTTCCTATTCCAGAATCCAATAACATTTATGCGGGCAAACTGGCGCTTTCTACATATTGTGCGCGACTTTCGACCTACTCAGATTTACGGATTTAACCCGCTTTATGTCTTCAATTTCGCAATTGTTCTGGCCCTCGACTCAACCCCTATGATCTATCGGGCAGGTGATGAACCGACAGTGCATAATTGGGCTTGGCGCATACTGTGGCGGTTTGTCGTAAAACGGACGCAGCACTTTGTAGCTAACTCGAAGTTTGTTGCAAATGCTCTTCGCGATCACGGTGTTGCGGGAAATCGAATTAGTGTTATATACAATGCTCCCCCGCAGCGATCAGAAACTGGAGCAACGAGTGAAGAGCTCCATGATGACATTGGGCCGACTCGTATCTCCTATGTGGGTCAGATTAGTGAACACAAGGGCGTTCATGTCCTGGTTGATGCCTTTCGTACTCTCGCTAAAGAGTATCCTAATGTGCAACTTACCATTGCCGGCAGAATATCGGACTGGAGTGGTGACGCCTGGGCAAGAAAGTTAAGAGAGCTGACACTGGGGGATGCCGTTATCGGACATCGGGTATTCTTTATTGGAGAGATATCGGATGTCCCAAAACTACTGATCGCTAGTAGTGTCCATGTGGCTCCCTCACTGTTTAATGACCCATCGCCAAACGTTGTAATGGAAGCAAAACAGGCGGGATGTCCGTCTATCGTTTTTCCGCGTGGCGGCATGCCAGAGTTGGTGGAGAACGGTGTCGATGGCTTTGTTTGCAGTGAATCCACCGCTACGGCCCTGGCGAAAACACTAAAGCTATATCTGGAAGATCCTGATCTGGCAACGCAACATGGCACTGCAGCACTGGCCTCATTAACTAGACTTGGCGTACCTCAGTTTTCCGACAGATGGTTGGCCATTTTTGCAGACTACCCGCCAAGCAATGCATCAGTGAAGAGAAGTTAACTGGATGCCTTTGAATATGGACCTGATTTAGGTGAGCTATTTACCCCAAACAACTTCTGGTATGACCTATAGTAAACGTCGACGGCCTATTTTTGGTCAGCTGCCGCCGCTAATGTTACCAGCTTGCCTATTTCTGTTTCTGGCTTTCGGCCTGGGACAGCATACGATCATTATAGCCTGTGCCATTCTTGTTTTGATTATTGGTTCAGCCTTACTTTGGCGCCCGTTAGAACCTCCAATTTTATGGTTCGTGTTCGTATATCAATGGATAGAGATTTTTCTCCTAACTTTCTATGCAAATTTCAAAGATATCCCCTTAGTATCGGCCGACGAATACTCTGATCCCACCTACGCCACATGGCTGGCAATGCTCGGACTGTTTTGTCTCACCGTCGGTATGAGGGTAGGGGCTGGCACTGCAGATAGTAATCAAGGACAAGTGGTTGCCCGGCAGTTTTTGGAAATCTCGCAGATACGGCTTTTCAAACTTTACTTAATTGCTGTGGCGTTAACCATGGTTACGCCACTTTTAGCACGGCTGATGCCAGGACTGAGCCAGCTTCTCCTCGTTTCATCGACCCTTAAGTGGACGGCCTATGTGATTTTTACTATCGCCAGCTTCAGGAGACCAAATGCCAGCCGCGGCCTATGGCTCCTAGTGTTTTCTTTTGAGTTGGTGCAAGGTCTCGGCGGCTATTTCTCCGGTTTCAAGTTTGTGTTTCTCTATAGCTTTCTAGGAATCATGACTGCCAGGTTCAATTCTTAATCGGGACCACGACCCTGCACACCTACCAGATTCGTGTGGGTCTCAAGCCCAACGACCCCACGACCCCGGAGAAAATCATTGAGATCGCCTCGTACTATCGCCATCGGTGACATTCACGGACATGCCGCAGCACTGAAGGCTCTTGTTATCGCCATCCAACCGCAATCCGACGATGCACTCGTCTTCCTCGGTGATTACGTGGATCGAGGTCCAGACAGTCGTAGCGTGCTGGATGAACTGATCAAGTTGTGCGAAAGGCATAACGTCGTTGCATTGATGGGCAATCACGAAGAGTCGATGCTGGGAGCAAGTAAAGGGCGGTCGGACTGGAATTTTTGGCTGACGCCAGCCTGCGGTGGTCTGGCAACGCTAGAGTCCTATGGCTCAGCGCAGGACATGAGCCTGATTCCTGGGGAGCACTTCCGGTTCCTGGAGGGACTTCGCCGCTACCACGAGACGGATACGCATTTCTTCATCCACGCCAACTACGCTCCGAACTGGCCCCTGGCGGAACACAACTCAAGGACAGCACTATGGCTGGACCTCAAGGATCGTCCCGGCCCGCACTACTCCGGCAAGACAGCCATCGTCGGCCACACGCCGCAAATGGATGGGAAGATCTGGACCTGGGCTATCTCAAGTGCATTGATACCGGATGCGGCTTCGGCGGATTCCTGACCGCATTGGATGTCGCCAGCGGTCGGATTTGGCAGGTGAGTGAGCAGGGACGACTTCTGTAGGGAGCCTCTTCTTCCCTGTTGTCTGCCTGTCTCACGCTGAACCCGTAACTTTCTCCAAGTGTCTGACCCACTGCTGTCAGTGGCCTGTGGTATTTCTGGTAGGTGTGGCTCCCCGGAGAGACGTAGGCCCGGCTAACGGGCAGCGAGTTGGCATCGAGTCTGGCGAGACGCCGAAAAAAGACTCGTGCTGGCGTTGAGCATCTGAAAACCCAAGTGCTCTCTGGGGCCACTCTTTTATTGCGACACAGATGGAGGTGCCTATTGGATCGTCGGACATTTCTCTCCCTGAGCCTTGCGATGCCTGCCTATGCCTTTGCTGGCTTCAGGTCGGCAGCGAGATCAGCAATGCGGCTGGTCGCCAGATCGGTGCTTCATGTCTTACGACCAGCACTTGGCCGAGGTGGGTGAGACGCAAGCACTGAGGAATCTCCGCTTCTACATGTTCCCCATCACGCCCGAGCAGTGCTTGACTGCCATTGACGACCGTGAGTTCGACACGGCCTTGCGGTACGTATCGTGGCGATACAGTATTGACCTCGCCCCAAGACTGGGACGACTATTCCATCACGGCACGCTGCTGCCTTCTGAATGTCCCCACGACAATTCAGCGGATTCGTGACTGGTGGCTCATTGTGCAGACGGATTCGCTGACTGCCGAATTGCGAGCCCTACGGGTAGTCTTCGTTTCTTCGTTCGACGGAGCGGTTGCTGCCAGCATGAACTCTTGGCTGGCGGCTCGGGTGACCTATCGCCTGCACTGCCATTGGCGATCACTAACGGAGAAATGTCGCAAGGACACGTTCTCACTCCGTTCGTGAACCAACAAGTCACGGCTGCCATGCGAACAATGCCCAGGTACTCCTGTTGAACCCATGCCTCGTTTCAAGATCACGATTAACGCCAGAGTCATCGATTACGCCAGCCGGTCATTCCTGGTTGACGTGGACGATGGCTCACAATTGCGAACCCTGAGCAGCGATTTGCTCAACGACTTAGCCGACGAATCGCATGTACCTTGGGAGTTCGGCAATGTCGGCTGTGTCGAAGTTGATGATCACGAGGTGACTGAATGCGGGAACGACACGACTTCGGATTTCCCGGTACTCCGGTTCAGCAGTGAACAGCCCAAGTGATCATTGAAGACATATTTTTGGCAGGCGTCAGATATCGAATGTGGGTGCGTTCCGATCACCCACAGGCCCGACAGCGGCCACTGTCGCCAGATGGCAATTGACGTTGCTTACTTCGCCTCCCGCACCTGCACATAAAGCTTCTTGGGTGCGTCGGGATAGTACAGGTTCAACGCCGGGCAGAGCCAGCCTTCCATTTCCTGCACGTCGCCATCGACCTCGAATCGGCCTTTGTACACATTTCCTCCGCTGTCCTCCCGCACCCACTCGACCTCGAAGTCGGCGTCGGGAAACGGGCCAGCCGAAAACACCATCAGGAAGCCGTGTTCTGCGTGCTGGATTCCTTTCAGGGCGACCGCAGTGTCGATCATGGTGTCGGCACCGGCGACAAACGGCTCCTTGTCCAGGCCGACCCGTTCATCGTCGAACACCCACATGCCGTTCCACTTGTAGGGACGGATGACGAAGATGGAGTTTTTCATGATCACCTGACTCCGACGAGGACGGCACCAGCCGCAAGGCGTTGGAGAAACCTCAACAACACTGCCATGTTACCTGCTCGGCCCATGAATGATACCAGCGAAGTCCAGTGAGCTATAATCCATCTCCGGTGGCGAATCTGAGGCATTGCGGCAGTCGTCTGGTAATCAAGCTCGCAATTGCGACAATGAAAACTGGATTCATGCCTGCGTCTCGACCCGGAACCTCACCTTTCCAGGAATGTGGGACTTGGCAATTCCTGGAAACCTGGAAAAATGGAAGTCTCCACCGTTCCCGAACTGGAAGCTCCACCACCACACGCACAGGAAGAAGAACATGGGCAAGTCAAAACCGAAGAACTGGGTGACCGGCCGTTGGCTCATCGAATCGATGGAGCAATGGGACAGGGACTATATCGACGAGGATGTCCGTGGGTACTTCGAGTTCAACGCAAAGGATTCGGGAGACTTCCAGTTCGGATACGTCCAGGGGCAGATCGACTACCGGCTCGGCGAAAGGGACGGCAAGTCCGCCGTCGAATTCACCTGGGATGGCAATGACGAGATGGACGCTGCCCAAGGGCGTGGGTGGCTGGTGCTCGACGGCGATGAACTGAAGGGGATGCTCTACATCCACCATGGGGACGAATCGGGAATCGTGCTCACACGGGCGAAAGAAAAGCCCAAACGGAAACGCAAGTGATGATCCGTGCCATTACGGCCGGAATACTTGAAGCGAAAACTCCCTGGCACCAATCATGGCAAAGAAGTCACACTCAGAGTTTGCTCCGAAGTACGAGATTGGAGACAAGGTGCGTGTCAAACACGGGTTCATGGACGTGGACTACCCGGATATGCCGCTTGGCGGATGGGCGGGGACGGTGAAAGGCGTTCAGGGGTCGGACACGTTCACTGTCCGATGGAGTAAGGAGACCTTAAAGGCCATCCATCCGGTATTCTTGAATCGCTGCGAGATCGACGGCCTCGATGCAGAAGAATACGTGCTGACCGGCGATGATCTCGAGCCCGACACCGGCGGCCCGCTCATCATCGAACAACCCACCAAGATCACCACGAAGCCGTTGTCGCCAAAGGACCAGGACGACCGCATCAGAATGATTTTCGGATTGACCAGCAACGATCCGTTGCCGGATGTGGATGACGATACCCTGGAAACTTACCATCGTCACCTGGCGAACAATCTTGTCTTTCCGTTTCAGGCCGAATGTGGTGCCGAGTACGGCCACTCGGAACGAGTCAAGGTCATTGGCCTCGGTGATCCTGACGAGGAACCGATGATCGACGAGGAGTACGGCATTCCCTGTGAGGCTCGCCTTGACGGCCAGGTCGTCACTGTGCCCCTCGGTGAATTGGACAATGTGAAGGGGAAGCCGAACCGTCAGTTGGTCGATGACTACTGCTATTGGTTCCACAACTGGAGGTGGACCCTTGGCTAGTAGCGAAACCAACTCGGTAGTTCTCGCCCTCGGCAAGGCCCAGGTGGACGCCATGTTTCGGCGGCAGGACGTGTGTGCGATAGACGATTCGGAGTTCCTGCCATTGCTGGAAGTGGTACTCAACGCATTTGAGACGGCCGGGATCGAGAAGGAAATCGCCGAAGAAGTCTGGGAGTATGCTTTCGCCGTCTATGACCGGGCGTGCAAGGAAGCCGAACCAAAATCAACCACCGCTGACAACCGGAGGCTGATGCAGCAATACCTTTTGGGGCCACGGGGCCTGAAGCGGAAGCCACGAAGATGAAACGAGGTAATCGAATCATGAGACTACTGACGATTTGCTCGGTCCTCGGGATGTTACTCGCTTCGGGCACCGTGCTGGCGATGGAGCGAGCCGGGATTGCGATCAGGGTACTTTACGACAACTATGCCCACGACGATGCCCTGCAAACCGACTGGGGCTTCAGCTGCCTCGTCACGGGCACCGAGAAGACCATTCTGTTCGACACAGGGGCCAAGGGAGACGTTCTCCTCCAGAACATGGCGAAGATGAACGTCAGCCCCGACGCTGCCGAGGTCGCCGTCATCTCCCACAACCACGGCGACCATACGGGCGGGCTGATCTCGGTGCTGGAGAAGAACGGCAAGATGACGGTCTATCTGCCGCCCTCCTGTCCCGAAACACTGGTGCGACAAGCGGAGAGCCTCGGGGCAAAGGTCATCACCGTGACGAAGCCGGTGGAGATCTGCCGGGGAGTGTTCGTGATCGGCCCAACCGGCGACAAGATCATCGAGCAGGCTTTGGCGGTGGATACCAGTGAGGGTCTGGTCCTCATCACTGGATGCTCGCACCCTGGCGTGATCGAGATCGTCAAGCGAGCGAAGGAACAGTTGGGCCGTGATATCTACATGATCTGCGGCGGGATGCACCTACTTGAGATGTCGGAAGCACAGGTCAGCGAGGTGGTTTCGGAGTTGAAGTCTCTGGGTGTCCAGAAAATCGGGCCGACCCACTGTACAGGTGAGAAGGCGATTGGCCTTGTTTAAGGAAGCGTTTGGCGACGGATTTGTTGAACTGGGCGTCGGCCGTGTCCTGCAAATCGGGAACGACAAGACCTACACCAACCCGGTCGGCGAAAAGCCGATCAACGGGCCGACCCGGAGCCCGCAGCCAATGCCTTCCGGTTGTCCATAACGGCCAGGGGTCCGCACATAATCAATGTTGCGGCAGCCCTGACGCCCTGTCACAGAACTGGCCCGAAGATCCTAACCGCAGGAGACTGACCGAATGAATCTCCAATGCCTGCTCGTTTGTGTCACCGTCCTGTTGCTTCCGTTGCCGTCCGCAGTCCATGCCCGTGACTACGCATTCGACGGCACGATCACCAGGGCTGTCCTGGAGAACTACCTGTCCAGGTCGATCACCATGCTCGACCTGCTGACGGGACATGGCAACCCAGACGACAACATCCGCATGTTGAAGAACATCGGTGCGAAGTTCGCCGGGAGAACGATCTACTTGTGGGGCCACGAAAGCCAATTGCCCACGAGGCTCGCCGCAGCCCGGCAGTATGCCCCCAAGATTCATGCCGCCGATCCGCAGATGATCCTGCAAGCCTGCGTCTTCGAGATCGTGTCCAAAGACGTTGACAAGCTCCCGGTTCCTGCCTGGGCGTTCGAGGCGTTCGGTCAATCGCCAGAACAGCGGAACTTCCGCTACGATGCAATGCTCTATGCAAATGGTCGTGGACACAACCATTGGGGACAGGGTTCCTCGATCCCGGACATCAGCCAGCAGGAGACCAAACTCTGGTTCTACTTCCTGGCCGCCTCCTACATCGATGTGGGTTGCGAGGCGATTCACTTCGGACAGGTCGAGATCATGGATGGTAATGATCCCGACCATCGGCATTGGTGGGAGTTGCTTTGCAAGGTCCGGGAGTACGCCGCACGCCATGCCCGGCGTCACTTGGTGTTGTGTGATGCGCATGTCCCCAGCGGTGGCTTGCTGTACGGCGAACAACTCCTGCTCGACTTCCATTCCTTCCCGCTCAGAATCGTGGAAGTGCCAGAACGTCCGCAGGAGGGTGTACTGAAGATGGGAGCCATGGACAGCATCTACGGGCGAAGCAAGGGTGGAGTTGTGCCAAGCGGCTGGCGATGTGAGCACCTGCCGTATCTGGTCGAACTTGACAACTGGGATGTCAGCAACCGACCTGGCCAACCGAATGTGGGTGGCTGTTGGGTCTGGGGCTACGACGAGATCTCGTGGTTCGCCCACCAGAACGAAGCATACCGAAATCAGTGGCTCGGGTACGCATGGAATTGGGTGCGGGAGCACGACCGAAACGGTTTCTTCCAGATGCCCGGCAGCCGAATTCTACACGCCCCGGTGGGCGACCAACACTGGTACTACGCCAACACCCACAGCGAAACGGTGCCGCAAGGATTCAGCCAGGAAGAGACCATCAAGGCGATTTGGTCGGGCAACATGAACAACGAACCAGCCCAGCAGCCGTAGCTTTACCTGAAATGAGACCGGAGGCGACCTGATGTTCGAGCCCAGCTACGATCACACGCAAAAGGCTCCGTGGTATCTACTGCTGTTCGCCTTCGCCGCACTGTTCTTCACAGTCGCCTGGGTCACGAGGGCCGAACCAGTCGGGCCCGCCATCTTGGTCGTGGCGGGCCTGCTGATGGCGATGGCGGGGTACTCGTTCCAGCACTTGACCGTCTGCGATGAGGGTGATCGACTGGCGATCTGGTTCGGCCCGTTGCCTCTGTTCAAACGGCGGATTCCGTACGATGACATGACTGGCGTCGAAATCGGACGCACGACGATCATGGACGGCTGGGGCATCCACTGGAGCCCGTGGGGTGGCTGGGTGTGGAGCCTCTCCGCCGGTAGGTGCGTGGTCATTCGGCGACGACGAGGCGGTATCAGGGTCGGGACCGACGATGCAGAGCGACTGGTTGAATTCCTGATGACCCGCATACGAAGCTGAGGCAGTCCAGCAACGCCATGTCAGTCACCGTCAATCGATGCGAAAGGAATGAGTGAGATGACAGGAAAGGGACCGTTCCTCTCCATGCTCTGGTTCGGGTGAATGCGTCTTGCTACGGTAATCGGACGCAAGAGCAAGACATGATGAGGTGAAGCGAGTGCAGTTCGGTTCGGTTCGCCATTGCCGGAATTCGACACAAGCGGGTGCCTCTGCGTACAATTCCAGCGTAAAGAGTGGCCCATCGTGGCAGACGTGCCAAAACGCCGATTATCGAGGAGAACCGATTATGGATCAGATACCGACTGTCGTTCCTTGCCTGTGGTTCGACGGCCAAGCTTTGGAGGCGGCTGAATTCTACGTCTCGCTTTTCTCCGATTCACGCATCGAGCGGATTCTCAGGTCGTCAATCGATACGCCTGGGGCCAAGAAAGGCGACCCGCTCCTGATCGAATTCACTTTGGCGGGCAAGCAACACCAGGCCCTAAATGGCGGGCCGCATGATCCATTCAACAAAGCGATCTCGCTTTCCATTCTGTGCAGGGATCAAGCGGAAGTAGACCGACTCTGGGATGCACTGACAGCCGATGGCGGCCAGCCCATACAGTGCAGTTGGTTGAAGGACAAGTTCGGCGTTGCCTGGCAAGTCGTCCCGGAAGCCCTGCCCCGGATGCTGCATGACGAAGATCCCGTTAAGGCGAAGAGGGTAATGGAAGCCATGGTCCAGATGGTCAAGATCGACGTTGCCAAGCTGCAAGCGGCGTACAACGGCACAGCGACTTTGTGACCACGGTCCAATCTTCTCGTTCCACTTCTTGACCCCATTCCTGCAATGGTACTGATGATGGAATCCAACGCCCCGAGCGGCTCCCATGAAACGCTCAAACACGAGGTCACCCGAATCTGGGATCGAAACGCCGATTTCTGGGATGAGAAAATGGGCGAGGGCAATGCCTTCCACAAGCTGCTCATCGAGCCTGCCCAGTTGCGGCTTCTGAACTTGAAAGGGGGCGAGGCGATCCTCGATATTGCCTGCGGCAACGGCCAATTCGCCCGCAAGATGGCGGACCTCGGTGCCAAGGTCGTCGCCATCGATGCTTCCGGGAAGATGATCGACAACGCAAGGGCACGCTCAGGCAACTACCAGAACCGGATCGAGTACCGGGTCGTAGACTGCACCGACCAAGAGCAACTGCTGTCGATGGGCGAGCGGCGGTTCGACCACGTTGTATGCACGATGGCACTGATGGACATGTGCGAGATCCAACTATTGATCGCCGCCGCTGCAAGGCTTCTGAAGACGAATGGACGTTTCGTCTTCTCCCTATGCCATCCGTGCTTCAACTCCGGTCTGTCCAAGCACGGAATGGAACGTCACGACATTGGCGGCGAACTGGTAGAGGAATACTACGTCCGGGTATCTCGGTATGCGGAGCCGATGACGACGACCGGACTTGCCATCGTGGGCCAGCCTGTTCCCCAGTACTATTTCCATCGTCCCCTGGTCATGCTGTTCGGTGACTTTTTTGCGGAGGGCTTTGCTCTGGATGGCCTAGAAGAACCGACGTTTCCAGAGAGTGGCGACACGGCGAGGTTATTCGAGATGGTTTTCCAGAAGATCCCGCCTGCATTGGTTGCTCGGCTTCGGTTGC
>CAVVHD010000015.1:0-121769 GCA_963747995.1 uncultured Gammaproteobacteria bacterium
GCTGTGTTTTCCAGTCCGTGAGATTGTGCACGGCGATGAGATCAAACGCTTTTACGCGCATACGCCTGGCGGATTCTTCCATCTGGGCGACACCGCGCTCTGCGCCGGTAGTCCATACCTTGGTGGCGACAAACATCGGGGGCAGTTTCTGCATGGCAACCAACACGTCACCGACCCGGGTTTCGGCGCTGCCGTACATAGGGGAGGAGTCGATGACCTTGCCCCCACCGTCAAAGAAGGCCCTCATAACCTCGGTCAGTTTGGCCAGTGACGCCGGATCGCCCGATGTATCAAAGGTGCGGGCAGTGCCCATGCCCATGACCGGCAGGAGTTCTCCTGAACTGGGTATGGGGCGCTGGATCAGCGGCAGCGCACCAGTAGGAGAAGCCACTGGCGAGGCGTGCGGACCGACTGACGGGTATGCCAGCAGACCGGCGCTCAACTGTAGTATCTGGCGGCGAGTGATCACGGCTGTATCTGAGCCCCTATAGCTTGTTGATAAAGGTCACGACATACTGCGGGTCCTTGATATTCCGGTGTCCCTTGTACAGCTTCGTTCTCTATGTAGTGTGGGCCGTGCATGAGCATTGCACCAGCGGCGGTGTAAGTATTGACCTGATCCTCAACCGCCTGCTACATAGCCTCCCACGTGCAGTTCGACCAGCCGCGTGCCACCATTTGCCCAAGCGTCAGCTATTGGCCAGCATCCACTTCCGCAGGCGGTTGGAATCTCCAAAGGGCGTGAGCTTGCCGAAGGAATTGAGTAATACAATGGAGACATCCTTACCTTCGATATTAGCTTGCATCACCAGGCAGTGTCCGGCTTCATTGATATAACCGGTTTTACTGAGTCCTATATTCCAGTCCTCACTTTTCAGCAGCCGGTTGGTGTTGGCGTAGGTGAGTGGGCCGCGATTGGTGTAGGGCTGCACTTCCATGCGTGTCGTCGTCGTGGACTGGGTGATAAGCGGATAGCCATCGGCCGCCGCCACCATTTTGGCTAGATCACTGGCGGTGGACACGCTGTTCTCGTTGAGTCCCGCCGGATCGGCGAAGTGGCTGTTGCGCATGCCGAGACTGGCAGCCTTGTTGTTCATCGCCTCGATAAAGTCTTGCAAACCGCCCGGGTACGTTCTGCCCAGCGCAGCGGCCGCGCGGTTCTCCGACGACATCAGGGCCAGCAGCAACATCTCCCGCCGCGGTAGGGTCGCGCCCGGCTGCAGGCGTGAGCCGGTCATGCGGATAACATCCCGGTCTTCCTGGGAAACGGTGATTTTCTCGTCGAGATCAAGCTTGGCGTCCAGCACGACCATCGCGGTCATCAACTTAGTGATGGAGGCGATCGGGCGGACTGTGTCCACGTCTTTACCATAGATAACATTGCCGCTCGCATCGAGCACGATGGCGGAGGCGGACTGCAGATTTGGATTACCCGGCAGTTGGGGGAATTTTGAGTTGCTGGCGGTTGCCATCCCGGTAACAAATGCTACCAGTAAAAATGCAATCGCTTTTGGAAATGCCATGCTTATGATCCGTCCTGTTTTTGGATGTGTATTGCGTTTGCAGCGTCGGCTCACCATGCTGCGCCAGCAGTCACTTCCGCGAGCGCAAAATTATGCCTCAGCCAGCAGCAAAGCTCCACCAAGTATCCGGTGTGTGTGACTTGCCTAACCTGGCTCTGACTCGGCGCCTGCCTCTACCCGCAGCAGGCCGCGGAAGGCGCGGCTGGCACTCGCGTCTCCCGACAGCACCCGGTACACATCGCGAGCGATGGGCATCTCGACGCCGTATTGTTCGGCCAGGGCCATGACCGCCGGTGCACTTTTAACACCCTCCGCCACCATCACCATTTCACTGATGATGTCCTGCATATTGCGCCCCATGCCCAATTGAATGCCGACATGGCGGTTACGGCTCTGCGGGCTGGTGCAGGTAGCAATCAAATCGCCCATGCCGGCGAGTCCGGCAAAGGTCTCGGCGCGCCCGCCCATGGCGACCCCGAGCCGCGTTATTTCTGCCAGGCCACGGGTGATCAGCCCGGCACGGGTATTGTCACCTGCGCCTTGGCCATCGCCCATGCCCACGGCAATGGCGATGATATTTTTCAGCACGCCCCCGAGTTCACAACCAATCACGTCGGTGTTGGTGTAAATCCGAAACAGGCCGCTTTTGAACAGTGTTTGCAGCTCCTGCACAATTATGGCGTCTTCCATGGCGATGACGCTGGCCGCCGCTTGTCCGGCCATGATTTCGCGCGCCAGGTTGGGGCCGGTGAGAACGCCGACGGGATGTCCCGGCAGTACCTCATTGATAATTTGTGTCATGCGCATGCGGGTGTCCAGTTCCAGACCCTTGGTCAGGCTGATCACCGGTACCCAGGCGCGTATATGTTTTTTCACGTCCAGCAGTACCGCGCGGAAATTCTGCGAGGGTATACCCATGACGATAACGTCCGCGTCATGCACCGCCTTTTCAATATCGGTGGTGGCGATGAGTTTTTCCGGGAGGGTCGCGCCCGGCAGGAAGACTGTGTTGGTGTGATGGGTGGTGATCTCCGCAACTGTGGCTGGATTGCGTGCCCACAGGGTGACCGGTGCGTTGCGGGTGACCAGTGAAGCCACGGTGGTGCCCCAGGAACCGCCACCGAGGACGGCGACGTTAAGCTCTGCCATTGTTCCTACTCCTGTCAGCTGACACGTATTCACTGCTGCGACTGGCCACGCCGATGGCGCGGATCAGATCCAGTCGCCGCAACAGGTCGCGTAACTGGCGCGACTGTTCCAGTCTTTGCTCGGCGATAATCGGCTCACCGGCATCTGTCAGCCGCCGGCTTTGTAACATTTTAAAGCCATTGCTGAACAGCAATTTTCCAATTGATGCCTCGCTGCTGATGCGTCGCTGGAGGTAGGCCTGGCGACCGAACTTCAGAGCGTCGGTGACACACGCTTCTTCCTCCAGGGTTTCCGAGTACGCCATGCGTGCGGCCAATGCGGCAACCACCGAGTAAGCCTCAGTGTAGATCAGGAGGGTAACGTGAGATACCAGTGGTGTCATCCGGCTGAGCAACTGGGTGAAACCTGCCGTGCCCTGGCTCAACAGCGTGGGCCAGTCCTTGTCATAGCGGTCCAGTTCCTCGCGTATCTGCTGCTGAAACTCCTCTGTTGGGGCGTAGAAGAATTCAAACTTGAACAGGTCGCGTAACTGGTCCACCTCGTTCCAGAAAACATCCAGCGCGTCAGGCCCCTCGTTTTCGCTGGCCTTTAGCAGGGCCAATTCAATAATGGCTTTGTTGACGAAAAAGTGAATCACCGTGTTGCGGTAATAGCTCGCTACTGAGTGTTGATCCAGGCCGATGCCGTACACGACTTCCGGGCCCTCGTCATAACGGGTGACGATACCCTCATCGAGCATGATGCCCAGCAGGTTCTGTATCTGGTCGGCGTAGGCCGGGTCGAAATCCTTGGAGATGCGCAGGTCCCTCGCCTGGGCCCAGCGCAGCAGTGCTCGTAAGTCGGCCACCACCTCATTCTGGGTGAGCGCTTTCGGCGCGGCGCCCAGCAGACTCATGGTCGCCAGCGAGGGAAAGGTAATGGGGGTTACCTGATTCGCTGCCACCGCCACTTCAAAGGCAATTTTGGACAGGGCGAGGCGATCATCCGGGTCCGGTGATTTTTCGAGCACCACGGGCTCGCCGATATCCACATAGACCTTGCCCATGGGCCTCGCCAGGCTGCGGATATAGCCGATAAACCAGCGCAGGGATTCGGCGCCTTTGCCGCGACTGGTCTGCTCGGTGGCGTACTCCTCCACGTCGCGAATCAGGTCGTAACTGATAGAGATGGGAATGATGTGAATATTCCTGGCGTCGGTGGCGTGGCAGGCTTCCAGCACATACTTTAACAGGCCATAGCGCGGTGGCATCAGCTTGCCGAGGCGGGAGCGGGTGCCCTCGAAGGCCCAGTTCATGGGAAAGCGCTTTTCCATCAGATAGCCGACGTAGTGGCGCAGCGTGATCTTGTACAACTCATTGTCCTGGAAGCTGCGCCGGATAAAAATGGCGCCGGCCCGGTGCAGCAGAAAACCGAGCCCGGGAAAGTTCAGGTTAGCGCCGCCGAACATATGCGGCATGGGAAAGTCGTTGTCGTACAGCAGCTTGGGCAACACCATACCATCGAGATAGGTCTTGTGTGTCCACAGCAGCATGGACGGGTTTTCGCGTACCAGGTGGCGCATTTTTTCTACCGCCGCCTGATCGCAGACAATCTCCTCCTCGTAGCCCAGTCCCAAGCAAAATTTATTGAACTTGGCGTAGAAGTCCAGCCAGAAGGTACTGGGCCGCGACACCATCTCATCCATGTAAACGACTGCTTCCTTCATCAGCTGCGCTTTGCTGGTGCCGGTCTGTGCTGCAAGCCGATCCAGCGCTTCGTTGTAACCGCGGCTGGCCATGAGGCTGGCCGCTACCTGGCGTGGCACCTTGTAGCGTCCACCCTGCAGTCGACGTTCAGCGAGATCCAGCACGACCACCGCCTGACGCGCGACAAAGTCGGCGAAGTCACGCTGCTCATCAGCATTGTCTGGCTTGTGCCCGCGGCCAAAGCGCGCGCGCAGATTGGCCACGGTATCCGGTTCTCCCACGAGTAAATGCATTCGCTCGGGGGAGTTCTGGAGAATCCTGCGACCGCGCCATGCTCCTGGATGGCGGGGATCACCGAACAGGAGGTCGCGAATGCGCGGTCCTGAGTTGATGGCTTCCTGCGAAGGCACCCAAGCGACGCGCAGCGGCACCACCAGAGTATCTGCCGGTAGTGCCAGCGCGGTGACCAGCGGCGTGGCGTCTATGCCCCGGCGATCATCGCCCAGATCGAGGCAGACTTGCGGTGCCTGGAACGTATTGCCTTCACGCTTCGCATGATGCTGTATCCATCCCTTCAATAACGATTGTTCGAAAGAGTTGCGGGCATCGAGTATAAACAGGACCTGCGCGTGGTCGCGCCCCGGCCAGGGATTGAGCTGCTGGTATTTGCTTACCGGATTCATGGCCGCTAGCCCTTTTATCGCTTGTTCGACTGTTTGGCAGGCGCTTTGCGGGTGATCTTGCGTTTGCTGGGCGTTTTCTTTTTCTGCGCTCCGGGTTTGGATTTCTTCTTTGTTTTATGCGGAATTTCTTCCGCTTGGCCGAGCACACGGGCGAACATGTTGCGCACCTCTCGCACATGCTCGTCAATGGTTTCCACGCGCCATGCGCTGGTATCAACGGGCGGCAATACTTCTACCTCGACGGTGGCGGCACGGAATACGAAGTCACCCTTGGGTGCAACATCCCCGGAGTTGTGAATGACGATCGGTACCATCGGCACGCCGGCCTGCATGGCCAGGTGGAATGCGCCTTTTTTGAACGGCGCCATGGTGGGAGAAACGGTGCGGGTGCCTTCCGGAGCGAGCACGACGGACTTACCCTCTTTGCGCATCGCATCGATCAGTGGTGTCATGGCCTTGATGGCACTTTTGCCGTCGGCGCGGTCTATGAATACCACGCCGCCCAGCTCCAGTACCTTGCCGAGAATCGGTGTCTCTTTTTTGATTTCCTGTTTGCCAACGCCAGCGATGTCGCGGCGCAACAGCCTCGCGACGATAATGATATCGGCCTTGCTCTGGTGATTGAACACAAAAACTGCAGGTCGATGCGACCACAGATGCTCTTCCCCCGTCACCTTCAAGTCCATGCCGATCAGGGCACTGGCGGTATCGGCAAACAGCGAGAAGGAAAAGTTCTGGGATTCGCGCCGGGAACCAGTCAGCGCATAGACGGGCAGGCCCGCCATGAACGAGGTCACCACCGAACTGGTGGCGGCCACAGAACGCATGAACTGGGTCAGGGAGGGGCGCCCGCGGCTGCCGAATTTAGCGACTGGCCACTGCCGTGCGCGCGCAATGTGTTCCAGTTTGCTGCTGGGGTTCAAGGCCCGGGGGAGCCCCACCCGCTCCAGCAATAACAAGTCATCCTGGCTGTCAGAGTAGAAGAAGCTCTTATTCAGATCGGCGCGGTGCTGTTTCGCCAGCGATTCTGCAGCGTCCACCTTGCCCTGTCCGAAACAGGTGGGGTGGATAACACTGCCGGTAAACTGGCCATTGGTTACTTCCAGTTGCGTGCACAACACGTGTTCAATGCCTAGATCTGCTGCGGCAGGCTCCACCTGGTAGGGCGTTGCGGATGAGATAATTGCCACCGTGTGGCCCTTGGCCTGGTGGGCTGCCACCAAGGCGCGGGATTCGGGGTAAATGAGGCGCGCTATCTGTTTGGTATAAAGCTGTCTTCCCACCTCGTGGTAGGTATCTTCTTCAATGCCGCGCATGAACTGGGCATTGATGGCCATCATGCCCGAAAAACCAATATTGCCGAGTCCGAAGCTGGTCATGGCCCGCATCAACTCAACAAACTGGCGGGCTGAGAGGTCGCCGCGTTTGAGTTGTTCCCGAATAAATGCCGTAGCAGAGTAACCGGCGATCAGGGTGCCGTCGAAATCGAAGATAGCTACAACACGCGGACCTTCAGGAGAATCCTTGATGTCTTTTAACAGTTGCTTGATGTTGCTCATGTGGCTTCCTTATTCTTTCACGGAAGCATAGCGTATTCCGGCCTTGTAGGGGTGATGCATGGGATTAATCGGGTGAGCAGGACGTGGAAGAGCATCTGGTTGATAACTGGCAGGCATAAAAAAACGCCGTCGCAAGGCAGGTAGCGACGGCGTTCGAAGGGTAAAGCCGTGTGTTGTTGTATGCCCGAGTTTTATTTATCCAACCCGCATAAATCGGATAGCGTCCCCTGGCGGCAAACATCTCTGACAAATGTTTGCCAGCTTTCCCACAACGTTAGCGGTTGCCCTCAATTGGTAGTCATCCAATGAACCGCCACACTTGCAGTATATGCAGCCTCGCTCTTTAATCAAGAAATAACTATATGATATGTTTTTATACCATAAAATGTCTTTTAGTTATTTCAAGGTGTCATGCTTCCTGCTTGTTACCCGGTGGAACTACACTGTGGAAGCACACGGAACATTAGGATCACTCTCGCATGAAACTAAGACGCAGGCAGTTGCTGCAACTTTCGGTCACCGCTGCTACCGCCTCTGTATTGGCGGCCTGTGCTGATGATGGCCCGGAAGTAAGCATCGACACCCGATTTCCCAAGGGGCCGTTCGGTGCACGATCCACCGCAGAAGAGGTCACCGCAGGGCTCAATTTGCAGGGCCAGACCGCCCTGGTAACCGGTTGTAATTCCGGGCTGGGTTACGAAACCATGCGCGTACTGGCCCTGCGCGGCGCTCATGTCATTGGCACCGGGCGTACGCTGGAGAAAGCAGCGGAGGCCTGTTCCAGTGTTCAAGGGCAGACCACTCCCATGGCGCTGGAGTTATCCGACTTTCAGTCGGCAGTCGCTTGTGCGCAAGCGGTCCGGGCGCTGGGGGTCACACTGGATATGTTCAATTGCAATGCCGGCATCAATACCTTTGGTGACGTGGAACTGGTCGGGGGCATAGAGAAGATGTTCGTGGTCAATTACCTGGGCCATTTTGTGCTGGTGAATCAACTGCTGCCCATGATGCAGGAGGCAGGATCGGGCCGCATCGTGCATGTCGGAAGTCGCTCGGCCTATACCCAGGCCCCAGCGGTGGGCATCGATTTTGACAACCTGAGGGGCGAGGGTGCCTTCAAAGCGCAAGAGGCCTACGGCCGTTCCAAACTGGCCAACGCGTTGTTCTCACTGGAGCTCGCCCGCCGTCTGGAAGGGTCGGGAATCACGTCCAACGTCGTTCATCCGGGGCTGGTGCAGACCAATATCGCGCGCACAGCACCGGCGCTGATACGTGGCGCCTTTGACCTGTTCGGCGGGGTGATCGCAAAAACACCCGAGGAAGGCGCGGCCACCCAGACCTATGTGATGACCAGTCCGCTGCTCGATGGCGTCAACGGCGCGTATTTTGAAGACTGCAACCCGGTAACAGTGAGTGGTAACAATCATGTATTTGATGCGGCGATGGCCGCTCGCTTGTGGGACGTTGCCCAGCAGATGACCGCGGGTTATCTGGTTTAGATCTGGTTTCTGTTCACTGCTATTGGAAGAATGACCGATTCCGCCATGCCCGCACGCGGTAGGGGCTGCTAAGATACGCCGAACTAAAATACAGCGACAGGAGTTAATGTTATGGGCAAGGTGCTCATCACCGGAGCCACGGGCTTCATCGGCAACCATGTAACCCGCCTGTGTCTTGAAAAAGGCGATGAAGTGCGCGTCATGGTGATGCCGGGGGAGGACAGGTCGCCCCTTAAGGGCATGGACGTGGAATTCGTGGAAGGCAACCTGCTGGATCCTCCATCTTTGGTGCGGGCTGTGCAGGGGGTGCAGCAGCTCTACCACCTGGCGGCATTGTTTGCGATCTGGACCAAGGACCCTGACTTGCACTATAAAATCAATGTGGACGGTGCGCGGTCCATGATGGAAGCGGCCAAAGCGGCAGGCGTTGAGAAAATTGTGTTCACCAGCAGCGTCGCCGCAATCGGTATCGTCGGGGATGGGAAATGGGCTACTGAAAAAACGGCGTTCAATGGCTGGCCCTGGGCAAGTGAGTACATACTATCCAAATTCATCAGTCACCAGATGGTCAAGGGGATGGTCAGCGATGGCCTGCCGGTGACTATGGTGATGCCGGGCTTGCCCTTCGGCCCGGGTGACCGCGCGCCCACCCCGACCGGCACCATGATCCTGCGCACCCTGCAGGGGCAGATGAAAAACTTCTGGGATGGCGGCGTCTGTGCAGTGGATGTGCGCGATGTGGCGGCGGGCCATCTGCTGGCGATGGAGAAGGGACGCATCGGCGAGTCCTATATCCTGGCCAATAAGGCGGGCAATATGACCAACAAGGAGGTCCTCACCCTGATCGGAAATATCGCCGGCGTGGCCAATGTGGCGAAGAACGAGGTGTCGGGCACGATGATGTTGCGCGTCGCCAAACTGGTGGAGATGTGGTCAAAGCTGAGCGGCCGCGCGCCCATGACCACCTACAAAAATACCCGCTATGTCCTGCAGCATGGCTACGTGGACCCGACCAAGGCGATAGAGGAGTTGGGCCTGCCGCAGACCCCCATCGAGACCGCCATCACGGATTCGGTCAAGTGGTTCCGGGACAACGGCTACGCCTGAGCCGCCGGCCCGGTGTGTTCCCTGCCGAGGTGCCGGCGCACGAAATCACTGACCCTGGCCAGTGCCTCTACTGCTTCGGGTATCACGCCGAATACGTGCCAATCGTGAGGCAGGCCTTCCCACACCTCGACCTCGAAGTCCACGCCCTGGCCACGCGCCTTGCGCGCGACGCGCAGGGTATCGTCGAGCAGTGTCTCGGTGCTGCTGACCTGGGCGAAAATCGGGGGAAAACCGCGGAAGTTGCCGAACACGGGTGACAGCAGCGGGTGATCGGCCGGCGCCTTGCCGCGGTAGATCTTGTAGCTCTGCATATCGCTCCGTACCGGCAACAGCGTGTCCCGCCAGCGGTTGAAGCGTTGCGAGGGGTTGGTCAGGCTGAGATCGGTGAGCGCGGACAGCAGCACGACCGCGCACGGCAGCGGCGCGCCCTGCTGTTTCAGTGCCAGCACCAGCGATAGCGCCAGTCCGCCTCCCGCGGAATCGCCCATGATGACGATGTTGCGCGGCTCGATGCCGTTCTCGAGCAAAAATCCATAGGCTGCAAGCGCATCCTCCAGGCCTGCGGGGAAGGGGTGTTCGGGCGCCAGTCGGTAATGCACGAGGAGCCCATCGGCGTCGCAGGCGCGGCACACGCGATCGAGCATTGTCCGGTGTCCCGGTGTCGCGGGAAGGATGAAGGCCCCTCCGGGCAGATGCAGGATAGCGCGTTCCCGCGCTACCTTGTCGGTTCTCAGCCATTCTCCCCGGAACTGGCTGGTTGCAACAGGCGCGCTGTGCACTCCGGTAGGGACCCGGTCCAGGACATGCACCAGCTTTTGCAGGTCGCCCGCGCGATCGAGGCTGACCCAGGCCATCATCTGCTTTACCGTCAGCCGTAGCAGCAGATTCATCGCGACCGCCTGCCAGCTCACCCCGGCGAGCCGCCGCTGCGGCAAGGGGCTTTCCATGACGGTCTCCAGCTCCTTGCGGAGCCTCATGGTGCGGCGCTGCGGAGCAGGTGGGCGCTTTTCCAGAGCCTGCAATTCATCGGGTTCCAGGGCCGCAAGAACCATAGCGACCGATGTCCTGATCCATTCGATCTGAGCGTCCGAAGCCCGGCGCAGCGACCTGAGCTTCGCCTTCGCTCCGCGCGCCCGCACCGTCCTGCGCAGCAATTGCAGTTGACGGCGCGTGGACCGCTCGCTTTCCTGCAACAGGCGCCACGACAGGTCTCCGATCGCCACGCCGGCGTGCAGCGCCTGCTCGGCGCCGGCGGCAACGCCCTCGATGAGCATGAAGGGAACAGCGCCGGTGGCGATCCTGGACGCGCGGTTCAGGTACTTGCCGAAGATCGGCAGATACTCCTCCGCCACGGTGTCGCTGAATACCGGATCCAGCACCGGCTTGATGAGGCGGTCTATGTCACGCCAGTCGGAGCTGCTGAGCTGCGCGACTGCCGGGACGAATACCCGGGTCTCCTCGGTCTCCATGTGTTCGCGCAGACCCTTCACGTAGTGGCGCAGATCGTTGCACAGCTCCCGCAGATCGCCAGGCTTCCCGCTGGCGGCCGCGGTCGTGGCCTTCTCGAGCAGGCTGCGGCCGCTGGCGACAATCGCCCGGTGTCCTTCCTGGAGCTGCTGGATCGTCCCTGCGAGTTCCTCGTCGGACCCCGACATGCGTTCGAATATCAGGTCCTCTTTGGGGTGATGGAAGACGTCGGGAATGTTCACCATGTAGCGCATGACGCCGCCAATGGTGTCGTAGTCCACCTCGCCATGGTGCTCGATGGCGGCAATCTGGTCCTGCAGTAATAGCAGCAGGCGCGCGATGTACTTGTGCTCGTCGAGGATTGCGACCACGGGGCCCGGTAACTGCGTGCGGTCGATCTCCGGCCAGCTGCCCGGCTGGACGCGCCGACCCTTGCGGGGCGTCGATCGAACCCTGCGGCGAACCGGCTTGCGCTTCTTTTCTGTCATTCCAGAGTCCTGGCTGACTGGGGAACTGCGTCGTGGTATTTGCGGTATTTAGGTTCAGAGTAAAAATATTGGCGTGTCTGTACTCAAAATAAAAGGCCTGACCCGGGCATTTTTACTCTGACCCCAAATACTAACTGGCTTTTTCCAAGTACTCGGCGCAGATAGCCTGGCCCAGTTCGCCGGTGAGCTGGGCGCTGCTGCCGGCGGTCAGTTCGATCTGGCGCGCCCGCTCGCAGTAGCGAAACAGCGGGTAATCGCGGTCCACGCCGGTGCCGCCGTGGCAATGCTGGGACGCCTGGCTGACCCGGTGTGTCACGTTGCCGCACCAGATTTTCGCCATCAGCACAGCGTCCTCCGCCGGGCGACCCTGGTCGATCAGCGCGGCGGCCTGCTGCGTCACCAGGCGCAGGCACTCGACGTCGATGTAGCAGTCCGCCACCCGGTGGCTCACGGCCTGGAACGTCGCAATCGCGCGGCCAAACTGCTGTCGTTCAGACGTGTACTGGCCGGTGATTCGCATCATCTTGTCGCACACGCCCAGCGCCATGGCGGCAAGCGCCGTGCGGGTTGCCTGGTGCGCCCACTCCATGGCCGCCAGTGCCTCGCCGCCAACAGCAACGATGTCCGCGGCCGGCACCTGCACCTTGTTCATCACCAGTTCATACTGGGTCTCACCGGTGGTCACAATCTGCGCGTTGAGGGTGACGCCAGCGGCGCGCGGATCCACTAGGGCCACTACCAGCGCCTCGCCCATCCTGGCCGACAGCAGTATGCGGGCGGCCGAGCGCGCCAGGCTGACGCAGATCTTGGTGCCGCTGATGGAGTAGCCGCCTTCTTTCTTCTGCGCGGTGCAGCCCGGCGCCGTGGGATCGTCGTTGTTGTACTCGCCCAGTGCGGCACTGATCAGGGTCGTGCCACTGGCGATAACCGTAAGCCACTGGTCCTTCTGCGTGTCGCTGCCAAAGCGCCGCAGGGTGCCTGCGGCTGACACCAGTACCGGAATCACGGGCACCGGCGCCACAGTGCGGCCCACTTCCTCACACAGGGTGGCCAGGCTGAAAAAACCCAGCTCGGTACCGCCGTGGTTTTCGCCGATATCCAGTCCCAGCAGACCGGCTTCCGCCAGCGCCTGCCATAGGCCGGCATCGAAGCGCTCCTCCTGTTTCTCTATGCCCTTGAGTTTTTCAACCGAGGTATAGTCGCCCAGGATCTGTTGGGCCAGTTGCTGCGCACTGCGTACTTCTTCAGAAATAGTGAAATCCATGGCCTTGCTCTCCTAGCGTGTGCGGGGCATCCACAGCCCCGCCATCGCGATAATGTCACGTTGCACTTCATTGGCGCCGCCACCGAAAGTGAGCACGGCGCCCACCCGCCAGCGAAACTCGAGTTTGCCCTTGATCACCGCTCCGGGAGAGTGCGGTGCAATGGTGCCCGCCTGACCCATAACCTCCAACAGCATCCGGTACAGCTCGACAAAAAACTCACTGCTGTAAACCTTTGCCACCGAGGCGTCGGCCATGTTCAGCGGCCCCTGGTCCATTGCCCAGGCCTGTTTCCAGCAGATCAGCTTGACCACTTCCAGGCCGCTTTTAACCTTCGCCAGGTTGTGCTGCACCCACGGTTGCTCAATAAGCTTGCCGCCTCTGGGTGTGTTGGTGGTTGCCGCCCACTGGCAGACGTCCTGGTACAGGGAGTCCACCTGGCCGTGGGTAAACAATGACAGGCGCTCGATGTTGAGCTGCCCCGTGATCAGCTTCCAGCCGGCGTTGATCTCGCCGACGCGGTATTTGTCCGGCAGGCGCACATCGCTGTAGTAGGTGGCATTGGTGCGTACGCCCAGCGTACGCACTGGCGTGAGTGAGAAACCTTCGATGTTGGTGGGCACGAGGAACATGGTGAGCCCCTTGTGCTTTTTGGCAACTTCCTGATCGGTGCGCGCCGCCAGCCACACGTAATCAGCGAAATTCGCCAGGCTGGTCCACATCTTCTGACCGTTGATGACCCAGTGATCGCCGTCCCGATCGGCGCGGGTGGTGAGGCTGGCCAGGTCGGTCCCGGCATTGGGCTCGGAGTAGCCGATGGCAATCACCACCTTGCCTTGTTTCACGCCACCGACGACTTCCTCGCGCACCTCGGCATTGGCATTGGCGGCAATGACCGGCGTGACCGCCTCGGTGGTGAGGAACGGGTAGGCGAAACCGGAGCGCACTACTTCATCGGTGAAAATGTACTGCTCGACGTGGGACATTTCCCTGCCGCCCAATTCCTTGGACCAGCTCAGGCCGATCCACCCATCAGCACCCATGCGTGCATACTGTTTGCGAAACTCGGGGCCGCCGCCTTCCTTGAATTCGCCGACTTTCATTTCCTCCAGTAGCGCCGGCGTCATGACAGTCTTCATGTACTCGCGGACCTCCTGCTGGAGCGCCTTCTGTTGCGTGGTCAATTCGATATTCATAACGCTGGTCCTCTGCCAGTGGTCTTGTAAAGGGGGTGCTGCTCCCTTCCCTTCATAATGCGATCGTCTTTAGTGTTCAGGCAGCCTGCACCGCTGCTACCAATTGTTGCTGCAAGTCTGTATCCCCGGTCTCCACCGTACACATCCAGGTGTCGGCCATGTCGCCGTAACGTTGTTTCAGTAACGTCGGCACCTGCTCAATGTCTTCACTGACCAGCGCAAACGTGTGCAGGATCTCATCGCAGATCAGTGCTCCCATTTCCTGCCACCGGCCTTCCCGTGTGAGCCGGTTAGCTTCGCTTTGCAGATCGCCCCAGCCGTGCAAGTCCAGCACCGGTCGGTAGGCTGGGGTAGATGCATAAAACCCCAGCTGGCTTGTTACAGCCATTTTGGACTGCTCGAAAGCCGCTTCATTGACCCCCGTCACCACCATGACCGGCAAGCTGACGTCAAACTCCTCTCGCTTGCGACCGGACTTTTCCAGACCGCGCTGCACAGCGGGCAGTGTAACGTCCCGCAGGTATTTTGCGGTAGTAAAGCCGTGGGCGATTACTCCGTTCGCCACTTCGGCCGCCACCTCCGTCATCAGTGGGCCGACGGCGGCAAGATTGACCCCTGGCGCGCCATAGGTTTTTCTGGAGGGCGTGAACATCGGGGTCATCAGGGTGTGCTGGTAGAACTCGCCGTTGAAATCGAGCTTCCCCCCTGTCTCCCAGCAGCGCCAGATGGCCTGCATGGCCTGGATAAACTCGCGCATGCGAGCCGCGGGCCTGGACCACGGCATGGAAAAGCGGCGCGTGATATGTGGTTTGATCTGCGAGCCCAGGCCCACGGTAAAGCGGCCCTTGGAGTACTGGTTCAGGTCCCAGGCCAGATTGGCCAGTGTCATGGGATTGCGCGCGAAAGCCACGCTGATGGAGGTGGTCAGGGCAATCGTCTTACTGTGTTCTGCAGCAAGCACCAGGGGGAAAAACGGGTCGTTGTTAATTTCCGCAGTGAAGGCGGCATCATAGCCGCGCTGTTCCAGCTCGGCTATGGCTAACGGCGCCATGTCCAGGTCGGCGCCCAACATACCGCTCACTCTCAATGTTTATACTCCTTCGGGGGTGAACACTTTACCCGTGTTGCAGCTGCGATCAAGTGTCCCGGTATACCGCCAGCAGTGGTAAAAACGATCAGCATTACGGCTGGGCGGCTTGGCCGGAGTTCTGCCAGATAATCCGGACGCATTGCGGGAGTTGAGCTAATGCTGTTTGGCACTTATAATGCGCGTCCTTCAATAGGACTATAGCTCAGCTGGTTAGAGCGCTACCTTGACATGGTAGAGGTCCCCGGTTCGAGTCCGGGTAGTCCTACCAAACATTCTTAAGAACTCTCCGCGCATTTATATACAGGGCGCTGCGCTGGGACGAGCGCAGCGCAGTCAGTTCCTGCCCGCCGCTTTCGTGCCGCTCAACAGCAGTAACCAGCAGATGCCGCCGAAACCAGCGAGGGTCGAGGCCAGTAGAATGCCGGTCTTGGCCATGAGCAGGTCATCGGGCGAATTGGCAAATCCCAGGTCGGCGATGAAGATCGACATGGTAAAACCGATACCGCCCAGCAGTCCGACGCCCAGAATATGTTTCATGTTCAGTCCCGCAGGCAGTTCCGCCCAGCCCAGTTTCACCGTCAGCCAGGTCAGGCCGGCGATACCCACGGGCTTACCCAACAGCAGCCCGGCCAGTACGCCCAGGGTAATGGGATGCTGCAAATAGCGCTCGAAGCCGGCGAAGTCAACGGGAATGCCGGCATTGGCCAGGGCAAACAACGGGATCACCAGATAGGCGACGGGCAGGTGCAGGTGATGCTCCATACGCTGGGCCGGGGCCTGGACCAGCTGTACGTTATCACCCAGGGCTGACACCAGCGAACGCAGTCGCGTGTTGTGGATGATGTCTGCGTTATCCGCAATCGCCTCGCGCATGCTGACCGCACTTTCCTTTACCCGGTTGATAAAATGTTCCGGTTGGAACTTGGGGCGAATGGGTATGACGAAGGCCACCACGATACCGGCAATGGTCGAGTGGACACCGCTGGCCAGCATCGCGGCCCACAGCAGGATACCGACGATGGTATAGGGCAGGGCGCGGCGGATGCCGCCGAGGTTGAGAATCACCAGCAGCAGCGTACAGCCTCCAGCATAGGCTAGCGCCAGCAGATTAAGGTCGTTGGTGTAGAACAGCGCGATGACTGCCACCGCACCCAGGTCATCAACAATCGCCAGGGCAATGAGGAAGGTCACCAGCGACTTGGGGATGCGCGTCCCGAGCAAGCTCAGGGCGCCGATAGCGAACGCAATATCGGTCGCCATGGGTATACCCCAGCCACTGATACTGGGCGTGCTCGCGTTGACGGCGACATAGAGCAATGCGGGCACGATCATGCCACCGATGGCGGCCATGATGGGCAGCAGCGCCTGTTTGGGTGAAGACAATTCTCCCACCAGCAATTCGCGCTTCAGTTCCAGGCCCATGATGAAGAAAAACAGCGCCATCAGCGCTTCATTGATCCAGTGGTGCAGCGACAGGGAAAAGACGAAGCTGCCCACGCTGATACCGATCCCGGTATGTAGCAAATGTTCGTACTGCTCGTGCAGGGGACTACTGGCGATGACCAGTGCAATGACCGTGCAGATCATCAGCAGGATGCCGCTGGTGGTCTGGCGCTGAATAAACTCTTCCAGCGGTGTCAGTATCCGATTGAAGGATTTTTCCCAGCGCGCGTTATAAACGTCCTTGTCAGCGGGCATGTTGCGGGTGCCTCTGTAGATAGATACTTGATGTCATGGGGCTGGCAGAAATGGCCCGTCAACACACAAACGGCGTCCGTCGGGAGTGGCGCAGGCGCCGCAGACGCCCACGCCGCACTTGGTCAGGTAATCAATGGCGCTGAAGATTTGCCCGGGCCGACAAAACTCCCGTTGCACTGCGATGGCGGCGTGAACCATGGGCTGCGGGCCGCAGTTGTAAAAGACCAGCTGCTCCCGCTCCTGCGTGCTCATTGCCTGCAGGCGCTCGCGCAACAATTCTGTCACGACACCGTGGTAGCCGGCGCTGCCATCGTCCGTGGCGACGTGTACCTCGGCCACCTTGCGGCACTCGTCGAGGTAGTACAGGCGATCAGCACTGCGCGCCCCGGCGAATACTTCCGCGTTGCCGATATCCCGCGCGATCTGGTACACGGCGGCCAGCCCCGTACCGCCAGCCACGGCCATAATTTTTGCATCCTCTGGAGGCGCCACGGGTATACCGTGGGGGCCGCGCACATAGGCCTCGGTGCCGGGCACCAGGTCCATCAGGGCGTGCGTGAAGTGCCCGACATCGATCACCGCCAGGGTGAAAGGGTCGTCGGTCAGGGCCGAGAAAGGTTTCTCCCCCAGTCCGGGGAGCCACAGGAAGACGAACTCCCCAGCCTGCACATTGATCTTGCGATCGAAGGTGAGCAGGGCGATGTCCGCGCAGACGCGTTTATTCTCCACCAGCGTGACCGGGCGGAAGCTCATATCGATGTGGTAGTGAATATGGGCTTCGGCGCGGTTGCTGCCACTCTCCAGGTCGTTGCTTAGGACTTGGAAGTAAATGCTTATTTCGTCCGTGGTCAGCCCTGTCAGAGCTGAACCCACCCCGACCACGGAAGCGCCCGCATCCAGATAGGCGCGCACATCGTCAGCACTGCTGACGCCGCCGCAGCCGATAATCGGGACATCCGTCACCGCACGTATCTCGCGCACGCATTTCAGGCCGATCGGTAGAATTCCCTTGCCTGACATGCCGCCATTGCCATTGCTCAGCACCGCATGGCCGTGGGCCGAGGTATAGCCGGGGCCAAGGGTATTGATAGCGCACAGGCCATCGGCGCCGCCTGCTATCGCGGCCAACGCAATCGTTGCGATGTCCGGCGCGTTGGGGGTGAGTTTGGGAATCACCGGAATATCGACCACGGCTTTGACGGCGGCGGTGATTGCCCGCACCAGGTCCGGGTCCTGGCCCATCGCCATGCCGTAGCCCTTGGCGTGCGGGCAGGACAGGTTCAGCTCGAGGCCGTCCGATACCGGCGCGAGGATCTGTGCCACGGCCACGAACTCCTCGATGCTGCCGCCGAATATCGACGTCAGCAGGAAGCGGTCTTCGGGGACTTTCAAGGCCGCCAGGCTGTCCCGCGCAGCATGCGCGCCCGGGTTCGTCAGCCCCACCGCATTGACGAAGCAGCCCGGCGCATACTGGCTGTATACCGGTTCGCGATTTCCCGTGCGCGGCTCCAGGCCGATACTCTTGGTGGTGACCACGCCCACCTCGGGCATGTGATCAAAGACGTACTGGATGATGGGTGTGGCAGTGGTGACGATGCCTGAAGGGATAGTGAACGGGCCGGACAGGGTTTTACCGAAGAATTCCATAGTCAAGATCGTGGGCTCGTGCGGCGCTGGGAGTGGGCGGGTCAGCAGTCGCGCAATTATACGGGTTTGGTGTGGCAAAAACGACCTTGCGTCTGAATTCCAGGTGCCGCAAAACGTTTGCTCGACCACTGCTCCGGCCGTGGCGGTGTGGCGTAAAGCGCCAGCTCGGCGCGGTACTGGTGAGGATTTCCCAGGACACTCCACCAACTGGTGGAAAACGCTGAGATCGTCCCTGTCGGTGGCGGCGGCAATGGCGGCTTCCACCAGGTGATTGCGCGGGATGAAAACCGGGTTGGCGCGGTACATCAGGGCCTGCCGCTCTGCGCCGGCATTGGCGTCCTGCGCCAGCCGCACGCGCCAGCGCGTCCAGCCACGGTTGCAGCGCGTCAGGGAATTCAAACAGCTCGGCCACACTTTGCGCGCTCCCGTCGCCCTCGTGCGCCAGATCCGCCAGCCGGCGAAAGGTCAGGGTGAAGTCGAGTTGCTGCTCTGCCATCAGCTGCCACAGGTCTTCCACCAGCGCCGTGTCTTGCTCGCCAATCGTCTGCAGGCCCAGCTTGCGTGCCATGCCCTGCGTATTGGCCTGCAGGAACTGCTCGGGAAAGGCGTTGATGGCGTTCTGGGCCAGCGTGACCGCGTGTTCCTGGTCCTCATGCAGCACCGGCAGCAGCGCCTGGGCCAGGCAGGACAGGTTCCAGTGGGCGATGCCCGGTTGTTTGCGATAGGCGTAGCGCCCGCCGTGGTCGATCGAGCTGAACACCTGGTCCGGGTTGAACTGGTCCATGAAGGCGCAGGGGCCGTAGTCGATGGTCTCGCCGCAGATCAGCATATTGTCGGTGTTCATCACGCCGTGGATAAAGCCCAGCAACTGCCACTGCGCGATCAGCTGCGCCTGTCGCGCAATCACGCCTTCAAGCAGGGCCAGCACCGGGTTGTCGCTGCGCTGGGCCTCGGGGTAGTGCCGCTCGATCACATGATCGGATAGCAGTTGCAGCGCCTCGGTGTCCCTCCGCGCCGCAAAATACTGAAAGGTACCGATGCGGATATGGCTGCTGGCCACGCGCGCCAGCACTGCGCCGGGCAGGAAGCGGTCCCGCGCCACCATGTCGCCGGTGCTCACCGCCGCCAGGGCGCGGGTGGTGGGCACGCCGAGGCGGTACATGGCTTCGCTGACGATGTATTCGCGCAGCACCGGGCCCAGCGGGGAACGGCCGTCGCCGCCGCGGGAGTAGGGCGTGGGGCCGGAGCCCTTCAGTTGCAGGTCGAAGCGCTTGCCGTCGGGCGCCAACACCTCGCCCAGCAGCATGGCGCGGCCATCTCCCAACTGCGGGTTGTAACCACCGAACTGGTGCCCGGCATAGACCGTGGCGATGGGCTCGGCCCCCGGCGGTAACGGCGTTCCCGGCAACCACCCGCGTGCCTTCTTCTGAGGCCAGCCAGTCGGGGTCGATCCCAAGTTGCGCCGCCAGTTCGCGATTGACGCGAATCGGGGCCGGTGCCGCCACCGGCTCCGGCGCCTGCCGCGCATAAAAACGCTCCGGAAGACGCGCGTAGCTGTTGTCGAAGGAAACAGGATTCATTCGCCGGACTCCTTAAGCCGGTTTTCGGCCGACGGCCTGACCAAACGGGAGCGCAAAGATTGACCCGGGTATGTTCGCCAGTTCGCGGCAGCGTTCGGCGGCCTCGGCCAACCTCTCCGCAGTACTCCAACCCTCGCTTACTGCGAGGGTTGCAAGATTTCCGTCCATTAGACCAGCGACCCGGGAGAAATACTCAAGGCGTTCCTCGGGCCGCTCTGGTTGCTCGAAGCTGAGGTTGAAAAATACATCGTCGAATCCTTCCGAGTGGAGCAAGGTTCCCAGTTCCCGCCCAACGTCGGGATTGCCTCCCGAGTGCAGAGCACCAAGGCGAACGATGCGCACAAGCTCCTCAATCAGTGACTCCTCAGGCCAACTAATAATGGAAGTATTGATCGCATCGCGAAGTGCGATCAGCCCCCCTGGGCGGAGGACTCGCCGGATCTCGGACAGCGCCCTCCGGGGCGAGGGGATGTGATACAGAACCGTTTGCGAAAACACCACATCGAAGCTGTCGTCCTCGAAGGGGAGTGCGAAAATGTTGCCCTGCTGGAACGAAACATTCATCGCCCCCAGTTCGTGAGCAAGAGCCCGCGCCCCCTCGAGTTGCTCCTCGCCGATATCGATCCCTATTGTCTGACCGCACATGGCCCACTGTGCAAGGCCGACGGTAATTGAACCGGGCCCGCAACCGCAGTCGAGAATCTGGCTGTCTGGACGGATGTGATGGCGGAAGAAGCTGCACGAGCGCTCTGCGGTACGCAATCGCATGTACGCGAGTGGACCTTCCTTGTGTCCGATGGTGTAGCTGCGGTCTCTAGCCATGCTTTCCTCCTGTTCAGTGATCGAGTGGCATCCAGCGTATGTCACGGCAAAATGCGTTAGTGCTGTTGTCGAAGGAAATTCGTTCCATTCGCTGGATTCCTCGGGATTGGCTATAGTAAGCGGGCCGCAAGACGCCTGTGACACGTCGGGTGGACCAGCATAGAGCATGCCGCAACGCTAAAGAAGAGGAAAGACACGATGGCGAATCCAGCATGGGATACCCTGATTCGAAATGCACTGGTGTTCGACGGTACGGGCGTCGCACCGACGCAACAGGATATTGCTATAAAGGGAGGGCTTATCGCCGCGCGCGGCAGCGAACTGCCTGTTGGCGAGGCCGTGCGCGTGATAGAGGGCGAGGGCCAATGGCTGATGCCGGGTCTGCTGGACATCCACACCCACCTGGATCTGGAAGTCGACCTCGAGCCCGGCCTGCCGGAAGTAGTGCGCCACGGAACAACCACCGTACTGGTGGGTAACTGTAGCCTGGGCACCTGCTTTGGTCGACAGCAGTCCGGTACGCAGAACCCCATCGTCGATTGCTTCACCCGTGTGGAGAATATCCCGAAGTCCGTTTTGAACCAATGCGTCGAGGCGGTGCACTGGGACAATACCCGGGACTACCTCGATCATTTTGACAAGATTCCGCTGGGGCCTAACGTGGGCGCGTTCATTCCGCATTCCATGCTGCGCGTGGAGGTGATGGGCCTGACGGACAGCATCAGCCGCGATCCGACCGATGCCGAATTAACGCGCATGGAGCAACTGCTGGAGCAGGGCATGGCGCAGGGCTACCTGGGCATGAGCACCGACGGGCTGCCCTTCCACTATCTGGCGAGCGAGCCCCATACGGCTAAGCGTATTCCCACGCAGTTCGCCAGTTTTGGCGAAATGAAGCGACTGCTCAAGGTACTGCGTAAACATAACCGCGTGTGGCAGACCACGCCCATCATCGAAAATCGCGCCAAGGCCTTCCTCTATTTCTTGCTGTCCAGCGGCAGGTTATTCGGCAAGACGTTGAAGACATCAGCATTGTCGGTGATGGAATTCGTACTGATGCCCGGGGCGCACAAGGGATTTCTCGGCTTCGCATCCCTGCTCAACAGCCGCCTGCTGAAAGGAAATATTCATTTCCAGGCGCTGGGCACCAACTTCCGCGTATGGTCCGATGGCATTGTCTCGCCTCTGTATGAAGAGCTGGAATCTACCTGTCAGTTGATTGCCAAGGAGTACGATGACGTTGCGGGGCGTCTGGCCCTGCTCAACGACCCGGAATTTATCCAGCGCTTTCGCCGCGACTGGCACCACGGTCGTCGCGGGCGCAACCTGGCCCATTTCAAGGCGAAGCTCGGCGCGCCCGACAATATTGTGATACGCGACTTTCACCTGATGATTTTTGACGGTGCCCCGGTGGCGGACTGGGACGGGGAGAGCTTTCAGGCGGTGTTCGATCGACTGGAGCGATTCCAGAGCGGCGCTGTGGGCGCTGCCCGCTCAGAGGCAGAGCGCGAGGCTTTTGCGCGGTTTCCGCGACCTATCGGCGATGACGCAGAATTCATGCTGCACATGATGCGCACCTACGACAAGCGGTTCCGCTTCTGGGTGGATGTGGGCAATGCCGGCAATCGGGCGACCCTTGATCTTCTGCTCAACAAGAACGCGATGCCGGGCTTTAACGATTCCGGTGCGCACATTACCAACATGGCTTTTTTCGACGGCAACCTGATGTCCCTCAAACTGGCCCAGGCGCGATCCCTGCAAACTGTCAGCACGATGGTGCAGCGGTTGACGCGCGAGCCCGCGGCTTTTTTTGGTCTGGATGTGGGTACCCTGGACATCGGTGCACAGGCCGACATCGTGTTGCTTGACCCGCAGGCGCTCAAGAACTGGGACTCCAACGACTCGCGAGTACTGCAGTACCGCGAACTCTTCAAGCACAAACAAATGCTCAATCGCTCCGACGGTGTGGTGACCTCGGTGTTGATCAACGGTGAACCAGTATGGTGTGATGGACAGGTTACCAGTGCACTGGGCAACCACCGACTGGGGCGGGCGCTGCGCGCCGCCTGACATCCGTGCTATAAACAGTGAGAAACGCGCTCCTTAAGTTGCATGTCAGGATTGGGGGTTTGTATGAAACTTTTGGTGGGCATTGATCTTTCACAGTCTACCGAGAAGGTAGTCGAAAAGGCCGCAGTGCTCGCCAGGGCACTTTCCGCAAAAATCTGGTTGTTGCATGTTGCCGATCCGGAACCGGACTTTGTTGGCTTTGACGCAAGCCCAGCCTATGATCGAGACGTTCGGTCCAGAACATTCCACGCCGAACACTCCCAGCTACAGGCAATAGCGAATAAACTGCGATTGGACGACCTGGATGCAACTGCGCTGCTTGTTCAGGTTCACTGGTCATGTTCTCTCTCTTAACCGAATAGTGCGGCCATTGTTACCGGTTACTATTTTTGGCCCTTCGCACCTCTGCTTCGAGCCGATTAAGATTTTGTTCATTTGCCTGTGCGACAACGGCAGCTTGGCGATTTTGTCACTGTATCGAATAACTGGTGCAAAGCTAAACAGTGGCATTGCGACTGGAGAATAATGGTCATAATAGGCTCATGAGGAAAAGTGTGCAATGACCATCACTTTCATTGGGAGCGACAGCGAGAAGGCAACTTTCATTCGGCAAGTCCTTGCCGTCGGGGCCGTGCATTTTAAAGCGCCATTATCGCCGACTCGCAGATCAAACCCTGAACGACACTGGAAAGCCAGGCCCCACCAGCGCGCCAGCTGTAAGGATGCGAAAGCGAATAGACGGGCTCACAAGGTGTTGTCAACGTCCGTGGGTGACGTGCGCTCGCTCTCCTCGCTTCATCGATCTGTTTTTAAAATCGATCATGATCATATTCTCCGTAAGACATACGAATTCCTAATTTGCCTAGTGACCGCGGCCGCACCAGAATCCAGCTAATTGCGACGAGCAATCCAAACGCGGTGTAGCAAGCCTTGAATACCCAATCCGGTGCTGCATAGTAGAGCAGCTCCTGCAGCCAATGTGAAATGAAGGTCCCACCGTAAACCACAGCGCCCGCCCGGGCGCGCATTGCCATTTCGATAGTAGTGAGTGGGCAGGCGAGCCCGAGCCATGCCTGTGCTGCCACCACCGATATGGCTAATAGGTGAACGATTCGAAATATAGGGTTGCGCACCCAGCCCCAGGACAACGACGCGCCGATGAAAACCGCAAGCAGACCGAGCACGACAAAGGCAACGTACAGTACATGCAGCGACAACAGCGCATCGGCGACCAGCAGGTACAAGAATTGCGTATTCATTGCTGCTATCTAACGCTCTCCAGGCAGCCTATTCCGGTTTTTGTTCCCAAATCACAACAGTTTGCGAAAGTAGGATGCCGACTCTTCATAGCCTATTGCTGTATAGAAGGATGATGCCCGTCGAGTTGCGAGTGCTGACAGAACAGCCCCTTCTTTCTTCCCCCATGCTTCGAAATTCTCCATCATCGCTTCGCCAATACCACGCCGTCGGTGAGAGGTTTTCACCATGATTTCCTCCAGCCATACAACTCTACCATTGGCATAGAAAGTGTCGTGCCAGAACCCCAGACAATACCCGATCAGGCATCTTTCTTCCTCGGCAACAAGTACGAGCGCGCATTGGTTGTGTAGAAGCCTGAAAAAAGACTCTCGAAATAGGTACTCGTCGGTGTCAAAGCTGGTGGCGAAATCCACAACCAGAGGAAGTACTGCTTCGACATCTTGACTGGACGCTCTACGAATGCAGATCGACATGATGGACTTTCCCACAATTAGCGCTTCTGACTCGCGAAGTGTCAGCGTGTCGCTGCCGGCGAGTTGAAACGGCACTACTTTTCACCAAGGAGTCCTTTTCCAGGCACAAAATTTATCTCAATACGAATGCCATCTGGATCTTCAAACAGGGTGGAGTAGTAGCCGGGTGCATAGTTGCTTTCTTCCGGCTTACGAATAATGGTCGCGCCTAGTTCACATGCCACTTGATAAAGCGCTTCGACATCGTCGCGACTTTTGGCCCGAAAGCACACATGATGAAGGCCCACTGTACCTTGCGTGAAAGTACTATTTTTATGTGACCCGGAAGCGGGGCTGATGGCAACACCTGTTTTGCCGCCGATGCAGTAAAAATAGGAATCATCCTCCATGACAGGAATCATGCCCATGGCGCCTAGAAGCTTTGAATAAAACGGCAGTGATCTATGCATATCACTGACGCATAACTGGATATGGGCAATGCCGCTTATTTCTGCCATAGAGAACTCCTGCTTTACCTAACATTGCCCCTAGAGAACTTTGGCAGGCTATCGTTTATCTCATACCAATTAGCCTTGGAGTCCACATAAAAATGGGCAACCGGTCTGGTGCGCAATTCGCCATCTATCGTTCCGGCCCGGATTCTCAACACTTCAGGCAGATCTGCTCGTTTACTATAGATAGGCGAACCGCAGACTCTGCAAAAGCTACGTTTTTTTCCGGGTGATGACTCATATGAGCTGAGCAATTCAGTTCCCGCCTTCAGCGTAAACGCCGACGCAGCTACAGGTATGTTGGTGACTATTGCTGCACCTTGAGCCTTTCTGCATTGCGTACAATGACAGATTTGAATTGGCTCCAGCTCGCCATCTATCTCGTACCGTATCCCGCCGCACAAACAGCCGCCCGTATACATAGTTAGCCTTCAACGCTCGCGTATCCCATTTCCGTAAGGATACGCTGTGTAGATGCCGGATACAGTTCAAGCATTATGTTCTCCTTACTACGATCGATCAGTCTCGGCTTCAGCCTGGTAGTCGCCTAAAAGTTGTCCCAGGGCCGGACTGGCTAGATGATAGGGATGCCTATTCACCGCGTTTTCCTCTATTTTTACGATCCAGGTGAAATGAATAGAGCACAACGACAACTATGTAAAGGATAGCACCGCCTATGACATTAGCCTTGGGAATATCCAGTGCAAACTTGGCGTAGAAGAGGGACAAGACGAGGACAACAAGCGCGTAGTACTGAAACATTGCTGCCTTGGCAGTGTGAAAAAATATGTACCGTGGCGCCATAAGCGGCCCTTTAACGCGTTCACATGGAGCTGCTGGAAGCCCCCCACTCTAGCAACGAGTTGTAGGATTGGATACCGTCTGATGCACAAGAGATTGCGACCGTGGCGCTAGAAAAATAGCCGTATCGTGTTGGATACAGGTTTGCATCGTGGCTTGCGCAGCGTTAGTTTAGGCCATCGTCTATGTCGCGGGGTGGTTTTATGCGCTGGTTGCTCGGCCTGGTAGTTGCAGTCGTTGCGGGGGTTCTTCTCTTGCTGGCCCTTCCGGCGCCAATTGATCCGGTAAGCTGGACGCCGGATCCCGATCCCGGATTGACGGGCCCCTTTGAACCCAACCTCCAACTGGCTGAGGCAGAACTCCTGCTTGAAGGGGTGGGCGTGGGGCCGGAGGATGTGGCTTGCGCTCCGGGGGGTGGGTACTACACCGGCTTTGAAGACGGGCGCATTGTTCTTTTCGATGCCGCTGGAACCTTTACCGAAGTGGTCAATACCGGTGGCCGTCCTCTGGGAATGCAGTTCAATGCCGAGCGCCACCTGATTGTCGCTGATGGTATTCGCGGCCTGCTGTCTGTATCGGGGCAGGGTGATATTGACGTGCTGACGGACAGCGTGAATGGAGAGAAAATGCTGTTTGTGGACGATCTGGACATCGCGGCAGACGGCACCATCTGGTTTTCCGATGCATCCACGCGCCACGGCTATGCGCACAGCATGTACAACTTCCTCGAGGGGCAGCCCACCGGCAGGTTGCTTAGCTATGACCCTGCCAGTGGTGAAACGCGGGTGCGCATCGATAATTTGTTTTTCGCCAATGGCGTGGCACTGGGGCCTGACGACGAGTATGTCCTGGTCAATGAAACGGGCGCCGGACGTATTCAACGCCTGTGGCTGAAGGGCGAGAAAGCCGGTCAGCGCGACCTGTTTGCCTCCGGCCTGCCCGGTACACCCGACAACATCTCCTTCAACGGCAGGGATACCTTCTGGGTCGCCATGCCAAGTTTGCGCGATGCCGTGGATGCCATGGCCGGCCACCCCCAGTTGCGCAAGGCAATCTCACATCTGCCATTGGAGACCTTGCAGGCCGGGGCCAGACCGTACTCTTTTGTGCTCGGCCTGGGGTTGGATGGTGAGGTTGTGCAAAACCTGCAGGACACCAATGCGGGGTACAGCATGATCACCAGCGCCAATGAATGTGACGGCAGCCTCTATCTCGGTAGCCTGAGCATGCCCGCTGTGGGTCGGTACCCGCTGTGATGGATGGGTCGACGATGTGCGTATGTCTATCTAAAAACGCTCGATGTACAGCGCAATGATCAGAACCATACCGAGCAATGCCACAATCCCATTAACGACCATGCCCCACTTCGCGTCATAGCCGGGAGGAAATTCCGCGGGACTGACGAGTCTCTGAGCACCATGGCGTACTGCCTGGAAGAATAGAGTGCTGAGATCGCCCCGAGCAGGATGAAGGCGAGTCCCAACCAGAACGTAAGGCTCATACCTGTCGAATGCTCCTGAGCGGACTCCAGCACACGCATCAGCAATCCCGCTCGTTCTACCACGAAGCCGAACGCGATCAATGACAGACTGGTTCTATTCCATGCCAGCAGTGTACGTTCTGCTGCAAATAACACTCTGCGGATCCTCTGATGTCTGACATACTTGCTCCATAGTGCAGAATGCCGAGTCACGCGGCAGTACTGAGTATTAAAAGGTATAACTGGCGGTGATGCCATATTCGCGCCCCGGATACTGCATGCCCACCAGCGTCTGGGTGTTCTCGTATTGCGTCGGGTCGATGTTGAGGTCTTCATCCGTGATATTTTTTACCCAGAGTTTGAGCTCCACTCCCAGGCTATGCTCAAGCAGGCCGACAGACAGGTCGAAGCGGCTCTTGGGTTCGTCGAAACTACTGACATCCGGCACGTCGGGCTTGGTGCTTTCCGCCAGAATCTGCCGCGCGGGTTTGGATTGCCAGGTCCAGTTCAGCCGCGTGGCCAGGTTCCAGTTACCGCTGAGGGCGTGGTCATAGCCAAGCTGGAAATTGGTCTGCCAGCGCGGCAGGCCGTTGAGCGCCTCGCCGTCTTTGGGGCAGTACAACTGGTCGGGAATCGGCGACTGGCCGGGCAGCAGCGGGGGTTCCTCTCCCGCCTCACACAGGCGTTTATTCCACTTCTCAATAGTCGGGTCCGAGTAGGCGCCGCGCAGGGCGGCCTCCCAGTGCTCGGCGAACACATAGGTGACGTCGAACTCCACACCCTGCGTCAGTACCTCGTCGGCATTGCCGATTTGATTGTTGAACAGGCCGCCCAGCTGGTCCAGTGCCGCCACATCCGCCGGAAAGCCAATCTGGTGATCCTGGAATTCCTGGTAGAACAGGCCGAGGGCGAAGCTCAGGTGGTTGTCCAGCAGCAGGCCCTTCATGCCCACTTCATAGGAACTGAAGTCTCCTCCTCGAAGGTCGCCACTTCGTGGCCGAAGGCGGCGATCTCCGGGAAAATCTGCTCCAGCGCGAACGCGGCGGGCACCAGCGGGTTGAATCCCGCCCTGCTTGAAGGCGTTGTCCGCCGAGGCATAAAACGTCAGGTTATCGTTGAAATAGTGGCTGAGCTTGACGCTCCAGGACAGGTGGTCAAAGCCCAGCTTGTCATCGACCACGGCGATGTAGTCCAGGAAGCGAATGTCGTTGTCCAGGCTGGTGTCGATGTCATCGTAGCGCGCGCCCAGCCCGAGTTCCCATTTGTCCGTGAATTTGTAGCTGATGTTGCCGTAGGCGGCGTTGCCGGAATCCTCGCCGGTGGAATCGCCCAGGACTTCTGTCGCTCAGCACAACGTTGAAAGTGCCGTCGGCGGGACGTTCGAAGTGGTACAGGCCGCCAACGTAACTGAGATCGTCCAATACGTCGGAGAAGCGCAGTTCGTAGGTGGTGATTTTGTAGTCCAGGTTGATATTGAAGACTTCGTTGGAGTCGGGAAACGGTTCTCGATTTTCGTTCGACTGTTGCTGAACTCCTGATGCATGGCCAGGAAATCGACGTTGGTGATAGCGGCGCTCCCAGGACCAATGCGCGCTGATATCCTTGACCTCCCCGTCAACGTTGCCGGCAAAGTCGCCGAAATCCTCGCGGTCCTTGAATTTGGTGAACTAGGCGGGTATCCCGGTGGCGCCGCCGGTGCCCGGAATCTGGCCCTGGTAGGCAAAGGAGGAGATAAATTGGGTCAGGTCCTGGTAGTTGGCGGTGGTATCCAGCTGCATGGTGTCGTTGATGAGCCAGCGCAATTTGGCGCGCAGGGCCTGCGTGTCGCTGCCACCGTTACTGTCATCCGGTGAGGCCGGGTTGACGTTCTTGATGTAGCCGTTATCGTCGCGGTACACGGTGGCCAGGCGCAGTGCCAGCTTGTCATCGACCAGCGGGACATTGACCGCGCCGCGCGTGTCATGGGCCGCCAGCCCGGATGAGTCATACTGGCTGTAGCTGCCTTCCACGTAGCCGCTGACACCATCAAAATCCGGGGACCGGGTGGTGATATTGTATGCGCCGCCGGGGGCGTTGATGCCGTACAGCGTACCCTGTGGGCCGCGCAGCAGTTCCAGTCGCTCGATATCCACCAGCGTTGAAAATACGGTGCCGATCTGCGCCTGCGCGAACTGGTCGACAAACACCACGACACTCTGCGGCGAGTTCACCGCGAAAAAGCCCGGACCCACGCCACGCAAGCGAATGGAGGCCGATTGCAGGCCGCCGAACAGCGACACGCCCGGTGTGAGTTGTCCCAGATCCTTGAAATCGAAGGCATTGATATCGGCGATGTCCTGGGCGGTGGCGACGCTGATGGAGATGGGCACATCCTGCAGCGTCTGCTCGCGCTTTTGTGCCGTCACCATGATTTCTTCAAGCACTGTGGGCACAGGGTTTTCAACATCAGTCTGGGCGCTGCTGCACAAAGATAAGGTGGCAGGAATACAGCGCCGCACAGGGATTTGACAGGGTAGGGCATAGGGATTCCGTTATTTTTATTGCTCGAGTATAGCGTAGTTGGTCGGGCAGGGAAGCGCCGAGTTCTGGCCAGTGATGAGGGACGTATTTTTCGTCAGTCCGGTCAAATTTGCATAGAGGTCTGCCGATGCCATGCGTACACTAGTGGAAAGACTGACCCTGGCGTTTTACAGCTGACATAACCTTATGAAAGAGCATTTTTCATGGACTGGAAAATTTTCCTGACAATATTTGCTTCAGTGTTCATTGCCGAACTGGGTGATAAAACACAACTCGCGACCATGCTGTTTGCCTCAGACAAAGAGGTAAGCAAGTACACAGTGTTTCTGGCGGCCTCTGCGGCTTTGGTCGTTGCCTCCGCCATTGGGGTGTTGGCGGGCAGCCTGTTGTCGGAATACATCAACACACGATACCTGCATTACATTGCCGGTGTCGGGTTTATCGGCATCGGGATTTTTACGTTGTACAACGCGTAATAAACCAATGAAGGGAAAGGGCTTGTGAAAAAATCAACCAAAGCAGCGCTGCTGTCAGGCCTGGTGTTCCCCGGTATCGGGCATCTTTACCTGAAGCGTTGGCTAGTGGGCATCCTGTTGTTTGGTATCGCCGCTTTTGCCTCCTGGTACATTGGGGCTGTTGTTATGGACACAGCGTCCGTCATTGCGGAAAAAATCCAGAGTGGCGCCGTTACTCCCGATATAGACACGATCACCAGGCTGGTCGCAGAACAGTCAAGCGGCACCGAACAAGCAATTAATGTGGCCAAGATCGTATGGCTGGCGTGCTGGGTGATCGGGATAGTCGGTTCCTACTGGCAGGGCCGTGCGCAGGATCACCTTGGTCAGAAGTCGCGTCATCAGGTTTCATGCATGTCCAACTGGTTTTCGATTCTTCTATCGGGCACAACCCACATAATAGCAACACCGGCATAGATGGCCTGTGCCAGCTGGGGTAACCAATATGCGGACGCCATACCTACAATATACAGAGTGATAGAAGACTTTCCCTTCCAGTCCTTGCCCAGCGCTTGGCCCAGCAGCGAGTTACTGCCCTGCGCGCGCATGATGGCCTTTTGCAAAATAGTGTAGGCACAGGCCGCCATGAACAGGACAACGCCATACAGTGCTGATGGCAAAGAGGCGAAATGATTTTCCCCCATCCAGCCTGTGGCAAACGGCAGCAATGATAGCCAGAATAACAGGTGCAGATTGGACCAGAGTACTGCGCCCGTGACTTTGTTGCAGGTATGCAGTAAGTGATGATGATTATTCCAGTAGATGCCGATATAGGTGAAACTCAGCACATAGGACAGTAACGTCGGAAGCAGCGGTTTTAGTGCCGCAAACGTATCGCCCTCCGGAACTTTCAGTTCCAGTACCATGATCGTGATAATGATGGCCAGAACACCGTCACTAAACGCTTCAAGTCGTGTTTTCCCCATGCTCAAAATCCTGTCGATAAGTGCGTTGACTAGCCTGCTAATCATTTTGCTTGGCCCGCGCTGGCACAGTAGCAGAAAACTTTTACAAACTCCCTACCAAACGCTACTCTACCAAAGCTTAACCAATACGCTTGGTATCAGACGGGCGGTCCTGTGCTGCACATCGTTGATGACAATTCAACCAACAGCGGTAATATTGCTCGAGGCAAATATTTGCCGGTTCGCATCGTCATTTTATGTGCTCGCGGTGCTTTGGCAGACCTCCGTTGCGTTTTTGACCTTTATAGCGCCGCTGTTGGACGGCTGGGGAGAAATGTCGCAACAGGCTCAACATCGGTTGAACAACAATGAATCTAAGAAGAATTCACAAGATAGTCGGGGTAGTCCTCGCCATTCCGCTACTTGGCTGGGCTTTGACCGGTATCGTGTTTTTAACCAAACCGGGATACCAAGGCGCCTATGAACAGCTGGCTATAAAAACGTATCCCTTGGAACAGACATTTAGTCTGCAGCCGCTAGTGAACTGGCATGAAGCGCGATTGGTAAGAACAGTGTTGGGCTATCATCTGCTCCTGGCTGGAAACGGCAGAAGGGCACATCTGGACCCGCAAAGCCTGGAGACAAGAAGGCTGCCGTCGGACGCGGACATCAAGCGTCTCGTCTATGATGCAATCGGCACCGACTCGCAACGCTACGGCGCAATCGTTGCTGTCAACGGGGGTAGGGTGATGACATCCACAGGCGTGGAGATTACGCTGGACTGGCCAACTTTGTCTCTTGCCCAGGCGGGGCGTGATACGCGTTTTCTCAACGGGCTCTACAAGATTCACTATTTGCAGTGGCTGGGCCGCCCAATTCCTGATGCCCTGTTGGGTGTGTCGGGCATTGTGCTATTGCTGTCGTTGACCGGCCTTGGTCTTGCTGTCCTTGTTTCGTCACGGCGAAAATGAGTTTTTTGTTCAGGTTAAGTTTAGGTTACATCTGGGCACTACACCTCCGCCGCCAGGTAACTGGCTTGGTTGATGGCGCGCTTGGCATCCAGTTCCACTGCTTCATACGCGCCACCGATCAGGCTGACATGCAGGCCGCTATCTTGTAGCTCATCGTACACTGTGCGCAGCGGCAGTTGTCCGGCGCACACAATTACGGTATCCACCGCCAGTAGCTGTGGCTGTCCGTTGATGCTGATGTGTAATCCGTCGTCATCAATACTGTAGTACTCGACGCCGTTGAGCATTTTTACCTCGCGGCGGGCCAGCGACAAGCGATGCGTCCAGCCGGTGGTTTTGCCGAGACCGCGTCCGACCGGGGTGGCCTTGCGCTGCAGCAGGAAAACCTCCCGATCAGCTTTTTCCACCACCGGTTCCACACCGGTGACGCCGCCGCGCGGGTGGTGTTCGAAGTCGATACCCCATTCGCGCGCGAAAACGTCGAGGTCCAGCGCGGCCGACATGCCCTTGTGCAGGATCACTTCAGCCACATCAAAACCAATACCGCCGGCGCCCATAATGGCAACTTTCTTGCCGACGGGCCTGTGCCCCAGGATCGCATCGATGTAGCTGATCACGCAGGGATGATCTATGCCTGGCACTTCAGGCACCCGTGGTTCGATACCGGTGGCGATGACGATATGGTCGAAGTTGCCCGCCGTGAGTTGCGCCGCGTCGACGCGGGTGTGCAAGTGCAACTCTATGTGCAATACCTCGATCATGCGGGCGTAGTAGCGCAGTGTCTCGTAAAATTCCTCCTTACCTGGGACGCGCTTGGCCAGGTTGAACTGGCCACCGATTTCTGCGGCGCTTTCGAACAACGTGACTGCGTGCCCACGCTGTGCGGCGACGACTGCGTAGCCGAGTCCGGCCGGGCCGGCACCGACTACCGCGATGCGTTTGGGCGAGTCGGTGGGTGCGTAGTTCAGTAGCGTCTCGTGGCACGCTCTGGGATTGACCAGGCAACTGACTTCCTGACCGGTAAAGGTGTGGTCCAGACAGGCCTGGTTGCAGGCGATGCAGGTATTGATCTCGTCTTCACGGCCCTCGCGCGCCTTGTTCACAAAGTCCGCGTCCGCGAGCATGGGGCGCGCCATGGACACGAGGTCCGCATGGCCGGCCGCCAACACTTGCTCGGCGACCTCGGGCATATTGATGCGGTTGCTCGTAATGGTGGGAATGCCCAGCTCTTTCGCCAGCCGACCGGTAACACCCGCAAAGGCGGCTCGTGGCACGCGAGTGGAAATAGTCGGTACTGCCGATTCGTGCCAGGTGAAGTGTGTGCTGATGATGTTAGCGCCCGCTTTTTCAACCGCCTGCCCCAGTTGCACCACCTCATCCCACGACATACCGCCCTGCAGCATGTCCATAGCGGCGATACGGAAGATAACGATGAAGTCATCGCCTACGGCTGCGCGAACACGGCGCACGACCTCGACGGGGAAGCGCATGCGGTTGGCATAACTGCCGCCCCACTGGTCAGTGCGCTGGTTGGTTTTTGCGACCAGGAAGGTACTGAGTAAATAGCCGGCTGAGCCGATGATCTCTACGCCGTCATAGCCCGCTTCCCGGGCGCGGCTGGCGCAGTTGGCGAAGTCGGCCAGTTGCTTTTCAATGCCTGCTTCATCCAGCGCCTGCGGCATCGCGGGTGAGATACGCGATTTGACGGCGGACGGCGCTACCGCATGTGCTGCATACGCCAGCGGTCCGGCGTGCAGAATCTGCATACAGATTTTCACGTCCGGCGCCGCGCCATGCACGGCCTCGGTGATCAGGCGGTGCTGTTGTGCTTCCTCCGCCGTGGCCAGTTTGGCACCGCTACCGCCTTCTGCATTGGGCGAGATGCCGCCCGTGATAATCATGCCCACACCGCCGCGTGCCCGTTCCACAAAGTAGGCCGCCATGCGCTCGAAGCCGTTCTCTGCTTCTTCCAGGCCGGTGTGCATCGAGCCCATAATGGCGCGGTTTTTGATCGTGGTGAAACCCAGGTCCAGTGGTGAAAAAAGGTGGGGGTAGCGCTGTTCGCCGATCATTGTGCAGTCCTTAAGTCATTTGCCAGAAAGGGTGCCATACAGTTCCCATTTTCCGGAAGGTATTGAATAGCGCCCGGTTCTAATGAATCCCATAATCGAAGCCAGCGCGCACAAGCTGGCGCCAGCGTCGCTGCCGATGGTGATAAAAGAGCAACGCGAACAACCAGACGAACGGCGTCAGTAATCCTGCCCTGATAATTAACCTGTCCCGGTACAGTGTACCGCTACCCGCAGCGGCAATCGTAATGACGTGATCCCATGTCGGAATCATGGCGCTATGCCCGTTGTCACGCAGCGTAAAGACATCCGCGTGTGGATGGGAAATGACGACAGCCTGCCGGCCCATTGGCACGAGGCCGAACAAATACATGGACACACTGTACGTGCCTTCTGCCCATTTGATGGGAAAATGCGGCGGCTCGAGCGCAACAAAACGCACCATAGGCTTTGCGACATGTAACAACAGTTGTGGTGAGTTGACATGCTCAATGACAACGTTCGGCGCACACGGCAGATGTGTTGAAATATCAATCAGCATTGCTTTCTATGACGCCTCTTTCCACTACCTGGCAGCAACGGCTCGCTAGACAGGCTAGCATTACAGTGTAAGGTGGAATACATCAAATGCCTCATCCTGCTTCCAACCTTGAGATACATAAAGCGCCTTGGCGTCGCTGTTGTCGATGGCCGTAGATAAGGTAAGGCGTATTGCTCCTGCCATACGAGCATACTGTGCGGCCGCTGCAAGGAGCTGCGCGCCCACTCCGCCGCGCCGCGCCCCTGGTATGACATAGAGATCGTTCAGAACGAAAGTCCGCGCCATCGATACAGTGGAAAAGCTCGGAAATAGCTGTGTAAATCCAACAGCACTGCCGTTTGTCTGGGTGGCTAAAAAAATTACGGACTCGTCATTCCGGAATCGCTCAGACAAAAAGAGTCTGGCGGCATCAATGTCAGTTGGTTGTCCATAGAACTGCCGATAATCATCAAATAGAAGTGCTACCAGTTCCAGTTCGGTAACGACGGCCCGTCGTATGTGCATAGTCATCTAGCAGCCCCTTTTCTGTTCTCCGCATGGCTCAGCCACTGCAATCGCTATCAACAGGTCGTCGGCCGCCACCTGCTTGCCTGCCACGGCCATAACGTCACTTACCACACCTGCAGCATTGGCGATGATCTCGTAGTGCATCTTCATCGCTTCCAGCACCGCCAGCGTTTGTCCTGCGCTGACATGTTCGCCGGCAGTGACGCGCACCTCCAGTAACAGCCCGTGCATGGGTGCTACGATGCGGCCGTTGCCACCGCTTTGTTCCTGGGCGCCGTCCAGGCGGATCATGTCCCGGTACACCGCAGCGCGCCCGTCGATGGACAGGTACAGTCTGCCGAACTCCGGCGAGTGATAGCGCACTATGTGCTGGGCGTCGTCGATCACCACGTGCGCAGTGCTGTCTGCCATAGAGAGCAACTCGATCAGTACCGAGTTGGCGGCGTCAAACACGCGATAGCGTGCCTTGCCCAGCGCCGTCACTGTCAGGTCGTGCACCTGTGCGCCGTGGACATACTGTTTGCGCGACTGCAGCGGGCTGGCGCTGGCCCAGTCGCGCAGCTGAGGCGCTACGATCACGCTGCTGTCGTGCAGCTCCTGGTGTTGCAACGCGAGCTCCAGCACTGCCGCCACAGCGCTGTCGGCGAAGGGCGGGATGAGATTAGTAATTTCTCCGGCTGCAAATTCCTCGGCAATAAACGCGGTGGTGGCCTGCCCGGCGGCAAAACACTCTTTTTCCAGACAGGCCACCAGGAAGTCCCGGTTGTGGTGTGGTCCGAACAAGACGGTTTCATGCAGTGCCTCGATCAGGCGCAGGCGGGCGATCTCGCGGGTGGGACCGCTGGCAATGATCTTGGCCACCATGGGATCGTAATACGGCGAGATATCCTGTCCGCTGCAAATACCGCTGTCCACCCGGATGCCACTGCCATGGGGTGGCGACCACAGGTCAACAGGGCCCGACATTGGCAAAAAATCCTGCGCGGGATCTTCTGTGTACAACCGCACTTCGATGGCATGGCCGGTCAGTATGATGTCATCCTGGCCAAGTCCCAGGGGCTCGCCCTGGGCAACCTGAAGTTGCAATGCCACCAGGTCGAGGCCGGTAATCAATTCGGTAACGGGATGCTCGACCTGCAAGCGTGTGTTCATTTCCAGAAAGTAAAACGTGCCGCTCTCATCCAGCAGGAATTCCACAGTGCCCGCACCGCAGTAATCGATACTGCGCGCGGCAGCCACCGCTGCATTGCCCATCGCCTCGCGCAGTGCATCGGTCATGACAGGGCAGGGCGCCTCTTCCACCACTTTTTGGTGCCGACGCTGCACCGAGCAGTCCCGTTCGCCCATGTGCACGATGGTGCCCTGGCTATCGCCGAACACTTGCAATTCTACATGCCGTGGCCGGATGATGGCTTTTTCCAGAATCAGGTCGCCGTTGCCGAAAGCCGAGCTTGCTTCCGCGCGCGCCAGTTTGATGGCGTTGGCCAGCTCGTCCAGTTTGTGCACCAAGCGCATGCCGCGACCACCGCCACCAGCAGCGGCCTTGACCATCAGCGGCATGCCAATCTCTGCGCCCGCGCGCAGCAGCGTAGCATCGCTTTGGTCCTCTCCTTCATAACCCGGTACACAGGGTACCCCGGCCGCAATCATACGCCGCTTGGCTTCGGCCTTATTGCCCATGAGGTGAATCGCCTCGGGGCTGGGGCCGATAAAGACGAGGTCTGCTTCGACACAGGCTTTAGCGAACACAGCGTTCTCACTGAGAAACCCGTATCCCGGATGGATCGCCTCGGCGCCGCTGGACATGGCCGCCGCAATGATCGTGTCCTGTACGAGATAAGACTCGTGCACCGGGCTGGGTCCGATGTGCACGGCAGCGTCCGCCATTTGCACATGGGGCGCCCTGGCGTCGGCGTCAGAATAGACAGCCACTGTGCGGTAACCCTGTGCCTTGGCGGTGCGGATCACCCGGCAGGCAATCTCCCCGCGATTGGCGATCAGGATGCTGGTAAATCGTGTCATCGCGTTCTCCACGGCCTATTCATTGGCCCATTTATTCATTAGCCCACTTGGGCTTGCGCTTCTCGACGAAAGCGGCGACGCCCTCGCGACCCTCGTCACTGAGCATGCAGGAAGCAAATCCGCGCGATGCAAAATCCAGTGCCTGCGGACGCGGGCTGCGCATGGCCTCAAACACGATACTCTTGGTGACCGCGTTGGCACCGGGGGCGCACAGGGAAATTTGTTCCAGTACAACCGCGCATTGGGTTTCCAGGTCGGCAGAGTCCTGCGCCAGCAGGTGGCCGATCCCGTACTGCACCGCTTCCACCCCGGTGAAGCGGGCGCCGGTGAGCATCAGGCGCCGTGCATGGGTCAGGCCCACGCGCTCTGTCACAAACGGTGCAATCTGTGCCGGGGGAATGCCCAGACTGGTTTCCGACAGACGAAACTTCGCGTCACGGGTGACGATGGTGACATCGCCGACAGAGCACAGGCCCAGACCGCCGCCGATGGCGGCACCGTCCACCAGCATGATCACCACCTGCGGTTGCTCGTTGAGTTTCAGCATGAGGTCCCCAAAGCTGCGGTTGCCGCGCGCCACCTCATCCGCGTCAGGTGCGCCGCCCTGCGCGCCGGACTTGAAGCCCTTGAGGTCGGCGCCCGCGCAGAAGGTGCCGCCCTTGCCGCGCAGAATCAGGGTGCGTATAGAGCGATCATCGTGCACCGCGTCCAGCACGCCGTGCAGCTCATCGATCATCTGCGGGGACAGCGAATTTTTGGCCTCCGGGCGATTCAGCCAGATAGTCAGGACGCTGCCGCGCGGCTCCAGTAGCAGGTCTTTGGTGTCGGGAAGGTTGGTCATCTTGGAGTCTCCATAGAGCCTGATTACATGCGCGCAACGCCGAAGCTGTTCGGCCGCACAGTGCGGTGACGGGTTTCCCACACGGTCTCCAGCAAAAAGCCCAGCGTGTTGCGCGTATCGCGCGGGTCTATCATGCCATCGTCCAGCATATGGCCGGAGGTATAAAAGGCGCTGGACTGGCTGTCAAAAATATTGGCGAGGAAGGCCTCCTGTTGCGCCAGTGCCGCTTCATCCGCCGCTTTGCCCAGCGCCGCCGCCTTGCCGCGCGCGACTTCGGACATGGTTTTGGCCGCTTGCTCACCGCCCATCACGCCGGTGCGGGCGTTAGGAAAGGTATAGAGGAAATCCGGGCCGAAGTGCCGGCCGCACATGCCGTAGTTGCCGGCGCCAAAACTCGCGCCGGTCATCATGGTGATGCGCGGCACCTCCAGGTTGCGCACGGCCTGGATCATTTTGGAGCCATGCTTAATCATGCCGGCGCGCTCGGATTTAGTCCCCACGATATAGCCAGTGGTGTTCTGCAGGAACAACACGGGGATATTGGACTGCTCACACAGTTGCAGGAACTGCGTGGCCTTGGTCGCGCCCTCTGGGTCTATGGGGCCGTTGTTGCCCAGAATGCCGCAGGGCAGGCCGAAGATGTCTGCCTGGATACACACAGTGGTGGGACCGTAACGCGATTTGAAATCCATGAAGTCAGAGCCGTCCACCACGCGCGCCACCAGTTCGCGCATGTCGTAGGGGTTGCGGTAATCGCAGGGAATCACACCGGCCAGTTCATCGGCGTCGTACAGTGGCTCGCGGTAGCTGCGTCGGTTGGGCACCGCGCAGTCCTTGTTCCACTGCAGGCGGTGCAATAGCTCGCGGCACATCTGTACGGCGTGACCGTCGTTTTCGGCGAGGTATTCGGCCAATCCCGACACAGACGCATGCATTTGTGCGCCGCCGAGTTCTTCCTCGGTGGCGATTTCACCGGTGGCGGCCTTCAATAGCGGTGGCCCCGCCAGGAAAGCGCGGCCGTTGTTGCGCACGGCAATGACGTAGTCACTGAGGCCGGGCATGTAGGCACCGCCGGCGGTGGACGAGCCGTGCAGGATGGAGATCACCGGAATACCGGCCTTGCTCAGTTTGGCGAGGTTGCCAAACAGCTCGCCGCCCTGCGAAAAACCCTCTACAGTGTAGTTGATCAGATCGCCACCGGCACTTTCCACCAAGTGCACGAAGGGCAGTTTTTGTTGCAGGGCGATTTCCTCACAGCGGCGCACGCGGTAACCGCCTGCGGATGTCAGTGTGCCGGCCATTATCCCGCTATCGTCCACCACCACCATACAGCGCACGCCGCTGATAAAACCAATGCCGGAAACAATGGTGGAGCCGGGAATGGATTTGTCCGGGTCGCTGGTATCCAGCAGGTAACCGGCGAGATTGCCCACCGTCAGGAAGGGCATGCCCGGGTCGAGCAGGCGCGCCAGGCGCTCGCGTGGCGTAAGCTGCCCGCGCTCTTCAAAGCGCGCTTTGCGCTGCTGTGAAATCAGCGCACCGCGCGCATTGAGTTCCTGCAGTTGCTCGATAAGCGCGAGCATCTCGCGGCGGTTTTTCGCGTAGCCCTCGGAGTTAACGTTGATCTTTGAGTTATACACCGTCATGACAAAGTCTCCGCGATGGGTGCCGGTACGGGAATGGGGCAGGAGAGCAATAATTGTGCGTAACCCTTGGCCTGGGGGTCGTTGCGGATGCTGGCCACGCCGCCGCCGCCGAGCACATCGTGTAACAGAAAATTGAGGGCGTTGGCGCCGGGCAACATAAATCGTTCCACGCTACCTGGCGACGTGCTTTCGAGAAAGTGGGCAAAGCGTGCGCGCACTACTTCTTCCGTCAGCGCCGCGCAGATATAAGGCAGGTACTGCGGCCTTCGCGCGATGATGCCGATGTTGGCCTTGTTACCCTTGTCGCCACTGCGGCCCCAGGCCAGGGCGATGAGTGCGACTTCCACCATCTGCCCGACAGTTTTCACCGACGGTATGCTCGGCCGTGTGATCGTGGCGCTATCGGGCGCGACTCCATGCACTTCATCGCATTCCACCGATGTGTCGCCCAGCAAAAGTTGCACCTGCACCTGCGCCTTGGGTACCGTACAGGAAAACAGTCGCACGACCGGCGAGGGACTGGGGCGGCTGCCTGCGAAGCCCGACAGGCCCGGTGGTGTCGCGAGGCCAAGACCCACTGCTTCCTTAAGCATTATGCCGATGCCCGTTATCTCCGGGTGCTTGGCGGCGATCTTCATCACGACTTCACGGCTGCCATGCACCTTGCTGAACGCGCCGTACTGGCTCTCGGTACCGAGCAATTCGATGCTGGTTTCGCTGAAGTCCGCCATGCCATAGGTCCTGAAGACATTGCGGGCAGCTTCAAATACCGCATCGCCGAGCGCGCGGGCCTTGCGGTCGGCGTCGATACCATAAAAAGTCATGTAGGTGCCACCGCGAAACTCGTCGACGTAGGTCGCGCTGACCTTGTAGGTATCCGGTGCAGGTCGGCCGGTAGCGCCCGACACCCGCACGCGGTTATCTCCAACCTGCTCAATTCGGGCGGTGGAGAAATCGCAGACCACATCGGGCAGTATGTAGGACTGCGGGTCGCCGATCTCGTATAGCATCTGTTCGCTCACCGTGCCGACGCTTACCAGACCGCCGGTACGCTCGGGCTTGGTGCATATAAAGCTACCATCGGATGAGATTTCCGCGATGGGATAGCCCATGTCTGACAGGCCGGACACCTGCTCCCAATCGGTGAAGTTACCACCGGTGGCCTGCGGCCCGCATTCGAGAATGTGGCCGGCGAGGGAACCCATGGCCAGTTGATCGAGGTCGTCGCGACCCCAGCCGAAGGCGTGGATGCACGCGCCCAGCGTGACGGCGCTGTCGACACAGCGCCCGGTCACCACGATATCGGCACCCAGTTCAAGGGCATGGGCGATGGGAAAGGCGCCGAGATAAGCGTTGATGCTGAGCACTTTCTCTGCCGGGGGAAAGGCAGAGCCGGAAAACATCTCAGTGATGCCCTGCGCCTGTAGCTGCTCCTTGCGGTCGAGCAGGTCATCGCCCACGACACAGGCGACTTTTAGGTTAAGGCCCTGCTGCGCAATAATGGCGCGCAGCGCTGCGACACAGGCCTGCGGGTTGACGCCGCCCGCATTGGAAATAACCTTGATGCCGCACGCGGCGAACCGCGCCAGATGCGGCTGCATGGCCGCGCTGACGAAATCCACGGCGTAGCCTTTACTGTCGTCCTTCGCTCTGGCCCTAGCCATGATGGACATGGTGATCTCGGCCAGGTAGTCGTAAACGATGTAATCAAGACCTGCAACATTTAATAACTGGGGAGTGGCCCGCGCGGCGTCACCCCAGAAACCACTGGCGCCGCCAATGCGCAATACCTTGTCTGCCATACTCTGCTTCCTGTCCGGGCGCGTCGGTCGCAGTATAGTACCGGATCAGGCGACAAAGCACATGGGACCGGGTGCCGCCACTATGGGAGTTGGTACCACAGTCTGTCCGGTAGGTTGAGACTTACGATGCCATTGGTCTGTGGCGTAGCTGTAAGGCCTTTTCATAACGCCTCCAGGCATTCTCAAGGGCCTCAACTATGCGAGGCTCTGGTAATTTATTGTGTTCATCGTTCCACCACATAACGAAGTCCTGCCAGAAGGATACTTCCTCCCAGGCCACCGCAAGCTCTAAATCAATTTGAGACATCTCAACTGCTCCTTTCGCTTCATGAAGGAGACAGAGTACGGATTACTATGAAAACCGGCGTAGCACAACGCGCCAATCATTTAGCATATCGCGCCAAAATTGTGTTTTATGCGTGAAGATTGCTTCTGAATGCCACAGGAGGGTGCCCCGTCCACTGTTTGAAGGCGCGGGAAAAGGAGGAAGTATCTGAAAAACCCAGCATGTAGCTGATTTCAGCCAGTGGCATGGTCTTGTCTACGATGTACTTCTCAGCCAGCTCCCGGCGCACCTCCAATATCAGTGTCCGAAAGTTAGTGCTTTCATCGGCTAATCTGCGCTGTAGTGTCCTGCTGCTGACAAACACCCGCTTGGCGATGGTTTCTTCACTGGGCGTACCAGAGGGTAACTCCTCAATAATGGCTCGTTTGACCTGGCTGATTATGTCGGACTGTGTCAGATCCTTGACCATGCTTTCGAGTATCTGGTCGCTGTTGATTGCCAGTTCACGGTTGCTGGCGGTAAAGGGGCGCAACGCATCTGCGATATTGAACGATATTTTTGATACAGGCTGGGAAAATTTCACGGGACAGCGAAATAGTCCAAAATGCTCTCCGGTACTCTTTGGCTCTGGGTAGGTAAAAGCTATCTCCAAAGGATCTAATGACGTGTCCAATCCCATCCGGCACATATCAACCAGCACTGCCGTCCTGGAATCTTCTATTATCCGGAGAGCGTCCTCCGGTACATCGGGCACCTCACTGATCAGCTCAATGCGGTCTTGCGATTTAATGATCGAAAACATCAGGTTCGAGTTCACGACAGCCTCATAACGTACGAGTCGCTGGCAAGCTTCGATGAGTGTTCCGCTCGACAGGAAGGTAACGCCCAGTGCATTCAAGTCCAGGGGGTTGTGGTACTTCACAAATTCAAGACCGATATTCTCATTCAGGGTAATGACACTGGCTTCTACGTAAGCCTTACACAGCAGGTGGTAGGGGTAACGGGTGCGGGACTCGTGTATCAGTGAGGGGTTGAGGCCACAGCGTGTAAACAGCGCGTCGGCATCGACCTTGCGTGCGTCGAGGTAGCGCCAGAGCATTCTGCCTGTGGATGCCAGGATGCTGGTTTCCATTCCTGACCTCTTCTTATGGTGTCTGGGCCAAGTCTAGAAATATTGTCGCAATTGGTCAAGAGATTGGCGCCGTTGGTTATAGATGCTACTTCAGTTAGGGGTGAGAATTGCCCCAAGAATGACAGCGGAGGAGCGTTGATATGTTTGAATTTATGCGGAATTTGATGGCGTGCACGATGGTGGGTATTTTGCTGGCCGTTGTTTTCCTGACACCCACCGGCGCAGCTGTTGGTGCTGTAAACGGGTTCCTCGTGGGAATTTTTGTCTGCATGGGAGAGTGGCGGGCGAAGCGTGCAGAAGAGCCGCTCGTTCAACAACTGATATGAGCAAACATCTAAATGAGGCAGTGCTTCCCTATCTCGATGAGGAAGATTTTGAGCAGATGCGTATTGATACTCGGAAACTGTTAGTAGAGAACGAGTTGCTCAGGAAGCGTATCGCGCATCTGGAACGCCAGATCGTTACCCATGCCTGGGCGGGGTGGAAATTACACTAGCGATGATAACTCAACCCTGATCTGACAGGCGGTCTGGATTCCAGTTACGCAGCTTCCCGGCCAGCGACGGTCCTCAGCAGTAACACCAGCGCCACCAGTGTAAAAAGCGCAGCAGCGAAAAAAGGCGCACCAGGAAAATGCACGATGGCGTCATCCGCGCTGAAGTAAGCAAAAAGCTGTGTCATGAATGGCGGGCTGAGAATGGCTACCAGGCCGCTCATACTGCCGATGGCGCCCTGTAACTCGCCCTGTGCATTTGCCGGAATGCGCGATGACATGATGCCTTGCACCGACGGCCCCACAAAACCCTGTAGAGAACCAATTACGATCACCGGATACATCATCCAGGCATGCGGGATAAAAGCATAACCAAAGAAACTCACCGTGGTTGCGACTAATCCGACGACCGCGGTTTTTGTTGGCCCCCAGACGGGTAACACCTGACGTATGAGATAGGCCTGCACGAAGATCATCGCCACGCCGATCGCGCTCAATGAAAAACCGATATCGCGCGGTGACCAACCGAATTTTTCGATGGTGAAGAATGCCCATGTGCTGGGCAGCGCAAAATGGCCGAGCAGGTAACAGAAATACACCACCAGCAGCGCGATCACCACGGGGTACTGCCACAATTGCTTGAATGCGCCCAGGGGATGGGCCCGCGCCAGTTCGAAGACGCGGCGGTTGCCGACCTTCAGGGATTCCGGTAAGACAAAAAAGCCGTAAATGACATTAACAAATGTCAGGCACGCCGCCGCATAAAAAGGCGTGCGCGGTCCGTACTCGCCCAAAAAACCGCCGAGCGCTGGGCCGACAATAAAGCCGGTGCCAAAGCCCGCGCCCAACAACGCGAAATACTGCGCGCGCTTTTCGGCAGGAAACGTATCGGCAATGTAGGCATTGGCAATGCCGTAAGTGGAAGCAGACACGCCGCCGATGAGACGCCCGACAAAAAGCCAGAACAAGGTCGGCGCCCAGCCCATCAACAGATAGTTGCACACCATAGCCAGCAATGAGCACAGCAGCACGGGACGCCGGCCGAAGCGATCAGACAGGTTGCCCAACACGGGGGACGCAATGAACTGCATGCTGGCAAAGGCGAACATCAAAAAGCCACTGGTGCGCGCCGCGTTAGTCAGCGTGTCGCCGGAGATGTCCATAATAAGGTGCGGTACCACTGGCATGATGATGCCAAAGCCAATGGAATCCAGCAGCACCGTGACAAAGATAAAGGCAAACGCTAACTGCGGACGCATTGTTTATTCCCACCAGGGGTAGAAGGGCGGCATGTCGGTGGAGGTGCGCTGGGTAAATACCGGCTGGCGCTTTTCCAGGAAGGAACGCACACCCTCCTTGCCGCTGTTGAGACTGGTGTAGTAGATGGCGAGTGAGTCCACCTTGTGGGCCTCGATGGGATGAGGTTGCGCGGCGCAGCGATACATCATCTGCCGCGTCAGCGCGATCGCGACCGGGCTGAACTGGGTGATGCGGCGCGCGATTTTATAGGCTTCTTCCAGTAGCTGATCTGCCGGCACGATTGCTTTCACGAACCGGCCTGCGAGCGCTTCCTCGGGCTTGAGAATATCGGCGCTGTACACCCATTCCAGGGCCTGGGAGATGCCGACGATGCGCGGCAAAAACCAGCTGGAGCAAGCCTCCGGCGTGATACCGATCTTGTTGAACACAAAACCGATGCGCGCGTGCTCCGAGGCCAGGCGAACATCCATGGCACAGGTCATGGTGGCGCCAATACCCACGGCCGCGCCATTGATGGCGGCGATCACCGGTTTGTTGCAGTCGTAAATAGCCAGCGTGACCCGGCCGCCAGTGTCGCGCACGCCGGCAATGATGTCCGGGTCGTCCAGGCGTTCGTTCATGTCCTGCATGGTGGGCTGCAGCTTCTCGTTCAGGCCGAATACGTTGCCGGCCTGCGACAGGTCCATACCGGCGCAGAAGGCCCGGCCCGCGCCCGTCACCACCACGGCGCGCACTTCGTCATCGTCACTGGCGCGATTAAAGGCATCGATCAGTTCATGCGCCATTTCTATGGTGAACGCGTTGAGGTGATCTGGCCTGTTCAGGGTGAGGGTCAGGATGTTTTCGGCTACTTCGTAGCGCAGGGTGTTGTAAGACATGGTGATCTCCTGGTGTTGGAAGGGAGGGGGAATGATAGATCAGTTGCCCGTGAAGCGGGGCGGGCGTTTTTCAAAGAAGGCCAGGGCACCTTCCAGCGCATCCTCGGTACCCTGGGTGAGCAGGAACTGGTCGGCGTCCATGTGGCTGACGGCATTGTCCAGCGCCGTGGCGCTGGCATTGATTGCTCGTTTAGCCATGCGCACCGGCACCGGGGGCATTGTCGCGACCTGCGCCGCCAGTTCGCGGGCCCGGGCGAGTGCCTGGCCGGGAGCGCAGAGGTAGTCAAACAAGCCCCAGCGTTCAGCGGTGGCAGCGTCCACCGGTTCAGCGAGAATCAATAATTGTTTCGTTTTCGCTGGTCCGATCAGGTGAGTAAAGCGCGGGACACTCTGCCAGCTCATGTTCATACCCAGCTTCAGTTCCGGCACGTAGAAGAAGGCGTTGTCGGCGGCGACGCGCCAGTCACAGGCGACCGCCAGAGCGGCGCCACCGCCGATACACCAGCCCTCAATGGCGGCGATGGTCACCGGCTCCAGCGCTTCCCAGGCGGCGCACATGGCGGGGCCTACCTTGACCAACTGGCGCCGCTCGGCCACGGTCATGCGACCTGCATTGGCCGCTTCCGGATCCCTGAGATCCATGCCGGCGGTGAATATATCCGGGGCCCCAATCAGGATGATGGCATTCAGTTCGCTGTCGAACTGCAGATCCTGAGCCAGGCGCGTCAACTCACGCATCAGGGCGTTGTTAAGGCTGTTGACCTTGTTGGGGGAGCGAAACGTGACCTCCAGCACCCGATCGTTGCGGTGCAGGCTCAGATACTTCCACGCTGTGTCATTCATTCGGGTGTCTCCCTGCTCTGGTGGCATCATATCGATAGAGGCCCGACAGTCAATTGCGTATAGTGCTTGCACAGTGGCATGCACCTGCCGCCATGGTCACTTGTAGTCCGCAACTATAATAACGAGGAGAAGCGGTTGAACACACCAACATCTGCTGCGCCGGTTGCTTCCGCGATTAGTCGTCGCGTGGCGGGCTACGGTCTCTTCATGCTCACCCTGGTGTACGCCTTTAACTTCATCGACCGGCAGATTCTGGTCATCCTGCAGGAGCCCATCAAGCTGGAGATGGGCCTGAGCGATGCCCAGCTGGGCTTGCTCAGTGGCTTTTCCTTTGCACTGGTGTATATCACCGCTGGTATCCCTATCGCGTACTGGGCTGACCGCAGCAACCGGCGCAATATTATTGCCGGGGCCCTGACCATCTGGAGCGGCATGACCGCGTTGTCGGGGTTGGCGCAAAACTACAGCCAGCTGCTACTGGCCCGCATCGGCGTAGGTATCGGCGAGGCGGGGGGCAGTCCGCCCGCGCATTCCATGATCAGCGACTACTACCCGCCCGCACGCCGCGGTACAGCGCTGTCGATTTATTCCACGGGCGTGCATCTGGGTGTATTACTGGGCTTTCTCCTCGGCGGCTTGATCAGCCAGGCTTATGGCTGGCGCATCGCGTTTATGGCGGTAGGTATTCCAGGCGTGGTGCTGGCGCTCGTGCTGGTGCTCACGGTGCGCGAGCCTGTTCGGGGGTATTGGGAGTCTGCCGCACAGGCTGCCTACAAGCCCGGCTGGAAAGAAACCCTCGCTACGCTGGCATCCTACCGTTCATTCTGGTATCTAGCGGCGGCGGGAGGTCTGACGGCCTTTGTGAGTTACGGCACGGGCAACTTCGCGCCCTCATTCCTGGTGCGCAATCACGGCATGGAGATGGGGGAGGTGGGCATTGTCCTGGCGATTTTTGGCGGCGGCGGTGGCATGCTGGGTACGTTCCTGGGCGGCTACCTGGCCGACCGAGTGGGGGTAAAGGACAAGCGTTGGTATCTGTGGTTGCCAGCGATGGCCGGCGCTCTGGCGCTGCCGCTGGGATTCCCCTATCTGCTATTGGCCGATACCAATGTGGCGATTGGATTTATGTTCGTGGTTACTATCATGATCAATACCTATCTGGGTCCGACCCTGGCCATTTCGCATACGCTGGTACCGCCAGCCATGCGCGCGCTCACCTCCGCCGTCCTGTTCTTTGTGTTCAATATGATCGGCCTGGGCCTCGGGCCGCTGGCGGTGGGCCTGCTCAGCGACTGTTATGTTGCCTACTTCGGTGATGAGAGCCTGCGTTACGCGATGCTGACGGTGGGTATGCTGGGTTCCCCTGCGGTGGTGTTATTCCTGCTGGCGGCACGGCACCTGCCCGCGGATCTGGCTCGCAGCGCTGAGCAATTACTCCCACGTTAACCGACAAATGTATTGAGGTGATGCACTAAACAGCAGGGGTTCAGAGTTCCTTAGTGTTGCAGCACTCGCGACGCATGTATTCTCTACTTTGGAAACTGACTCTTACCAGTTATTCTCAAGTAAGTTTTGACAAACGTTGATCCGGATATCCCCAATCGTAAGGAGAAAATTATGGAACTCGTAACAATCGTAATTGCATTGGCGCTGATCGAGTACTCGGTATTTGGCATACTGGTTGGCAGGGCGCGTGGGAAGTATGGTATCGACGCGCCGGCGATAACAGGCAATCCAATTTTCGAGCGGTATTACCGCGTGCATCAAAACACCCTGGAGATTCTGGTGCTCTTTGTGCCGGGAATGATCATATTTGCCCAGTATGTGAGCGCCGATGTGGCTGCCGGGTTGGGTATCATCTTCATCGCTGGACGTTTTTTGTATCTGCGGGCTTATGTCGCTGATCCAAAATCCCGGAGCATCGGCTTTGCTTTAAGTTATATTCCAGCACAAATACTAGTGATCGGTGGGCTTGTTGGTGCCGCCGTAGAACTAGTTTGACTGCTATACAGCTACCGGCACATTGTGCCCACCTGCCTGGAGGATAATCATGAAACACTTGAGCCTAGTTTTGGTCACCTTGTTGATCGTGGCCGGCTGTACCACTACCGACGAAATCATCGTTGATGAAAAAGGCATCAATATGGCCGCCTACCAGAAGGATTTGGCCGAGTGCCAAACCTACGCCAGTGGCGTCAAGTCCGGGGAGAAAACCGCTAAGGGAGCAGCATCCGGCGCGGTAGTGGGTGGTTTGATTGGAGCAATCACCGGCGGTAGTAGCGGCGCTGTCACCGGCGCGGGTGTGGGTGCAGTTGGCGGCGGTGCCAAGGGCGCGAGCGAGGGAGAGCAGACCGAGATTGAAGTCGTCAAGCGCTGCCTCAGCGGTCGTGGCTACCGGGTGCTCAACTAGTTCCCCTTGTTAAACAGTTTATCCAGGAATTTGCTTGCCTTCTTCTCGATCTTCTCGAGCCCTTCATTGACTGTCAGGTCTTGCAGGATTTTAGTGGCGTCCACACGGCACCACTTGGCCGGTTCGGTCGTGACGCCGCCAGCGCAATGTATCGGCAGGTCGATGGCGGTCAGGCGTTTACTGACCCGACAGGCGTGGTCCAATTGTTCCAGTTCCGGTGACAGACGGGCCTTGAGGGTCGCATCAAAATTCTTTTGCAGCAGATCGTAACTCCCGCCGCCGGTGAGTGCGACCCCGGGCAGCTCTGCACGCAGGGGATCAAAGTTCGCCTTGCCAGCAGCGACCTGGATGTCTGTCGCGAGGGTCGTAAAACGGGTGTCGGCAGGAAAGGTAGCTGTCAGTTGTTCCTGGTTGCTGAGCGCTACTGCTTGACACAGTAGTTTCTCGACACTCACTCCTTTTAGCACAATCTCTTGCGTTTTCAGTTTGATGGGGCCTTGCAGTGCAGCCTTCAGAGCATCCACAGAAGGCCCTTGACTGTGCAGTTGCCAGTTCACGGTGGCGCTACCGGTGAGTGTTGGCTTGGACTTCATGGCGGCCAGAGCGGTGGCCAGATCGAGGCCACTGAGGTTGCCGCTGGTATCAAGGGTGACGCCATTGTGCTTGCCATTAAGGGTGCCGCTGGCCTCGAGCTTGCCACCGTACAGTTCACCGGTCAGCTCGCTTATCTGGACCACGCCATCAAGCGCTACCAGGCGGGCATGCATATTGTTCACAGTGTGGACACCAAAGCGGGCCTTTTCGATGTTCAGTACGGTGCGAGCGTCGATGGCGCGCAGGGCATCCAGTGGCAGTGGTTGGTCGTCGCTCACGGCCGATTGCTTCTGCCCCGTTGCCGTGAGAGCGTCCGGCCCGGCCAGTGCCAGTAGTGCCGGGTCCAGCAGATTGAGCTGCAGGACACTGTCGATCTGGGGGCTCTCGAAACTGGTGTAACGCAGGGTGCCGTGGCCGCGTGTCTCCCCCAGTTCCAGCGCGAGCTGCAGGTCGGCGCTCTGGTGGCTCAGATCAACGACACCGCTGGTGTGTAATTGCAGCGTGTTGGCCAGAGCTCCGCTAGCCGCCAGTTCGACTTGCTCCAGCGTGACGGTCTGGTGCTGCTGGTCGATGCGAATGTTGCCCTTGAGACTCACGTCGATGACCTGTTTGCCGGGTAGGCGTAGCGTGATGTCCACCGGAATTGCCGCACCGTCCAGATTGAGGTCGCTTGCCTCTAGCCGCACCAGTTCCAGCAGCTTCGGTGCAGTGCCGCCTGCGTCAATCAACTCGAGGCGAGCGTCGGTTATCGTCAGACGTCTTATATGAAGTGCTAGCGGCGCTAGCAATGCTGCCTGTGCGCCGGTGAGCTCCGCCGATGTTGCCATGCGCTTGCGGCGAATGGCGTACAGCGCATCGAGGTCCGCATCACTGATCGTACCGGTGTCTGCGCTTTTCTGCTTTGAGCCAGATTCCATAGTGGCCCTCACTCCGTCCAGCACGATGGAGTCTATCGCAACCTGACCTCGTAGCAGGGGGAAAAGCTGCAAACCGATTTGCAGCGTCCCCACGCGCAGGTCGCGCAGGTCGGCCTGCTGTTTCTCGGGCAGGATGATGGCCGCATCAGACAGGGCGATACCCAGTGTTGGAAACAGGGAGAGTTTGGCGTCGCCATCGACCTGCAGCGTGGCGCCGGTGTGCTCATGCAGGGTCTCGGTGGCCAGTTGCAGCAACTTGTCCTTGTCCAGGAGCAGGGGAATCAATACTGCAGCTGCCAGCACCAGCAGCAGTAACAGGACCAGTGGAACCAGAACAACCCTGGACATGGAAGCACCTCGCGTTTCTTTAGCGCATCAGTATATATTCGCCCCGCCAATAATTGTGATATGTTTTGACTCAGGCAATGCCAAATTGCTACAACATAACCATAATATTTTGCGGGGGCGCACCATGAAGGGAAGGCTTATACGAAACCGGAAACTGCATCTGGACGGTCGCATCCACCCGGATTTCTCCGCGGTGGAAGCCACGCTGCGCCACCAGTTGCGCAACTATCCGGGCGGCGCTGCGGTCAGCGTCTACCACCGCGGCGAATGCGTGGTGGATTTGTGGGGTGGTTACAAGGACGAGGAGGGCACGCTGTGGGCACGGGACACCATGGCCCCGAGTTTTTCCACCACCAAGGGGGTGGCCGCCACACTGTTACATATCTACGCCGATCGTGGGCTCATTGATTACGACGCCCGTGTTGCGCAGTACTGGCCGGAATTCGGCCAGGCCGGCAAGGAAGACATTACTGTCAGGCAGGTGCTGACCCACCAATCGGGGTTGTACCACATTCGCCAGATGATTGATCACGTGGATCGCATGCTGGATTGGAAATATATGATCCGGGCGATCGAGCAGACCATGCCGGTACACCCGCCCGGCACGCGTACCGGCTATCACGGGCTGACCTTCGGGTTTCTGGTCGGGGAGATTATCCAGCGTGTTACCGGCAAGAAATTTTCTGATCTGGTGCAGAAGGAGATCGCCAGGCCAATGAAGCTGGATGGTTTGTTTATCGGCACGCCGCAGCATGAGATACCGCGCGCGGCGCAGTTGATTTTTCCCGAATCGACCATGCGGCTGGCCCAGTCCTCGCTGGGCAGCAAACTCGAGATCGGTGCCAGTCATCTCAGTCGTCTGTTACAGCGCCTGGGCGTGGACTCGGACCTGGTCAGTATATTCGATGCGCTCGCGCCACGAGGGGTGAGCGACTTTGATTTCGGCTCACCCGAGTCCCTGCGCGTCGCCATTCCTGCCGCCAACGGCTTGTTTACCGCCCGCTCCCTCGCCAAATTGTATGCATTGTTCGCCAACGGCGGAGAATTTGAAGGTGTGCGCCTGTTGTCGCAGGAGACCCTGGGACAGGCCACGACCCTGCAAAAGCCCACCGGCAAGCTCTCGGTCATTCCCTTTGATATGCGCTGGCGCCTGGGTTACCACGGCGTGGCGACGACACGCGGTTTTCCGCGCCAGGCCTTTGGTCATTTTGGGTTTGGCGGTTCGGGTGCCTGGGCGGATCCACAAAGGGGCCTGTCGGTGGCGCTTATCGTCAACAGTGGGCTGGGCTCACCCTTTGGCGATTTGCGCACCGCGCGGATTAGCGGTGCCGCACTGGCCTGCGCCAATGCGCGCTGCAAACCGGCGGGCCTGCTGAAGGAGTCAGCTGTAATGGCACTGACCTGAGGTAGCCAGATGCGCAATTCCTGCATAAAAAAGCGGCTGTCGCGGGTATCACAGGGAACGTATACTGCCCTCTTTTGCCAGCAGTGACACCATGACCAGCAAGCCCTACCTGAACCCTGCCGTTCTGGATGCAATAGATCCGGTACAGTTTCAGGCACAACAGCCATTTCCCTGGATCAACCCACAGTATTTTATTCGCCAGGATCGCTATGGCGAATTGTTGGAAAACCTGCCGGATTTATCAAGTTTCAATGCGTTTTTTGGCAAGCAGCGCAAGCACGGCCAGGCCAGTCATGATCGTTATATCCTGGACTATGAGCGCGGCATGGATCTTACGCCCCAGTGGCGCGATTTTGTCGAGGAGTTGTGCGGCGACACCTATCGGAATTTCATTTGTCGCCTGTTGGGTGTATCGCATGTGCGTTTTCGTTTTCACTGGCATTTCACTCCGAATGGTGGGGAAGTCTCGCCGCACTGTGATTCAAAAGGAAAAATCGGTTCGCAGATTTTCTACCTGAATACTGAGCAAGACTGGGATTGGGGATGGGGTGGTGAAACTGTTATCCTGGACGATAAGGGTCGCTTCCCGGCGGATACCGCGCCCGCATTCGAGGATTTCGACGCGGCTTACCCGGCCCAGACTAAAGACAATCGCAGCATTCTCTTCGGCCGCCGGGGCAACTCCTGGCACGGTGTGCGGCGCATCAATTGCCCCGACAATTACTATCGCAAGGTATTTATCGTGGTGTTCGAGGAGTATCGGCCGCTGCGTATAGCCTGGAAGAAAACCCGACGACTGTTAACCGGCGCGGAGCTGGTTACGCAGAAAGAGCGCCTGATGTATTGACCTGCTAGCGCCGCCGCGCTGCAGCCGCTGCAAGCTCTTCATAGAGCGCAGCGTAGCGATCAAGGCTATGTTGTTGGTCGACATTGTCTACCACATAGCGCTGTCCTTTAGCGCCGAGCGCATTTCTTAAATCCACATTCTGCAACAGACCGGTAAGTGCCGCCGCAATATCCATGGGATTACGATCAACCAGTTGATAGTGCTCTCCGGGTTGTCCAATGCCCTCTGAAAGTCCGAGATAGGGAGTGACCACGCAGGGCAATCCCGTGGCCATGGCCTCCAGTACCGAGTTGGGCGTGCCTTCCCGGCTCGAAGCCAGGATGAACATATCGGCGGCGCGCAGATAGCTCTCCACGTCGTCGACGATGTCGGCAAAATGCACTTGATGGGAGGCGCGGGAGGTTGCGACCAGATCCGCAATTTCCAGCCCAAATTTCCTTAGCTTTGGGTCATGGGTATCGGCCCTTGGCCCGACAAATAATACATGTGTATCCGGGAACTGCGGCAGGATCTGGCGCCAGGCTTGCAGCACTTTATCGGGTCCCTTGCGCGGCATGATCGCTCCTACCACCGCGATCACCTGGTGGTGCGTTGGTATACCGAAGCGTTCGCGCAGGGCCTGTCTGGCCTTTCGTTCGTGCTCCGACCGGATGGGGTGAAAGCGCTGCAGGTTGACACCGTTGGGGATGTATTCAATACGGGTGCTGACACCGATGCCGCGTAAAAACTGCTCGATAGATTCGCTGTTGGTAACCAGAGCATCGAAAGCGTTATACACCTGGCGGTAACCACTGCGTCTAAAAATGCGTTTTATTGGTTTCTGTTGCCAGGTGGGAAACTGCGACACGGAGTACACGGTAGCGACGCCGCTGTTGTTCAGTTTGTGCAGCCAGGGCAGTGCCTGGGGGCGCATGTTGGTGAGCAGCTGGGCTACCATGGGCACTTCCGACGGGCGCTGGCACACTTCCAAAAGGGCGTTGTAGTAAATCTGTGTACGTACGCGATTTTTGCTGTCTGGCAGGCGTATGCGCTCCAGAGGGGCGCCATCCAGTATCGTTTGCGGCAGCCATGAGCCAGGCGCTGCGTCATACCAGTCTATTTTCGTATCGGCCCCGCTGCGTTCCTGGATCTGCGGTGTGCCTGTCATAATGCGCACATCCAGATTGCGCTCCAAGAAGCCTGGGATATAACTTCGATAACGGTTTTGGGCCCCTCCGTAGGTGGGGTAAAAATGCGGAGAGGTCAGTAGAAGTTTCGTGCGCTTGTCTTTAGTAGACGAGATAGGAATATCTCCCTGCAGTGTAGATAAAGCCGGAATAGAAGTTCGCTCATTCTATCTGAATGCTCGCGAACAGAAAACAATGCCGTTATGCGGATTCACTCAAAATTGGTCTGATGTAACGGAAGCAGCTGGCAGATATGCTTTGCAATGATAGTGCCTGCCACGCGGTGGCCGAATTCATTCCAGTGACCGCTACACGGATCAGTGTTTTCGAATCCGTGTAGACACTGTCCATGCTCCTGCGCCCACTCTTGTAACGATGGGGCGAGCATAACAAAGCGTATTGACTCTTCCTCAGCGAGGTGTTGCATTCGCTTGTCCGGATACAGCAGGTCATCGACGCCAAGTGACGCCGCGTACCTGTTTCGCTCGGATGGCTCGGGATTTACTTGATAACCGTTAGTCAGGGTTACCAGCATGAATGTCGCTCCATGAGCAATAACATCGGCATTCATAACACGCACAAGGTCTTCGGTGACCTTCCAGGCTTCAACCCAAACGGGATCTGAGGGTGGGCTGTATATCTCGTTATCAAGACCTTGCTCGTAGACGCGTTGGGCATTTTTTCTGTCTTTCCGGTCACTGCCATTTTTCAATTGGTCGATATACGTGGAAAATTTGACTAAGAGTTGCAACACCCGTGACTTTGACACCGATGTGAACCACCAGTCCCCAAAAATACTCCCCATAAATCGTGATTTTGGTTTCTTAAGGAAGCTGTCATCAAGAACTAGTTTGCCCCCCTGATAAATGAAATAGGGTTGGTTCCCTCCTCTCTGAAGTTCTTTAAGGTTGTTACGTATATCGTTTCCAGTAAGAAATGCGAGCAGCACGATATCGGGAGAGTACTTCCAAACTTTGTGTTTCAGCGTCAGTAACTCCTGCACGGTACCGAATCCTGACACACCAAAATTGATAACTTCGACCTGCTTTCCCTGAAGCCCTGCACAATTCCCCAGTTCGTTCTGAACGACCCTCCAGAACGCCTGCTCCACTGGCACCTGTATAGCCTCTGCGTAGGAATCCCCGAGAATCGCAATTCGAATAGTATTATCAGGCTTTTCTAGCGCGTGTTCCGAGTCGCGCAGTCCATCTGAATTTATCTGGACGAATGCTCTGCCTTCCTCCGTATTCCACATTTGTGCACCAGGAAGCAAGGCCTTGCCAGTAATGCTATCGAAACGCCAGGTAGTGAGGTAGGAGAAATCGATAATTCGAAGTCCTACCTCGACTACAGCCAAGGCAAAAATTATGGAACAGATCACCAGTAGTGTATTGGCGACTCTTTCCCGGGCGCGTGTTCCAGGCATGGACCTACCTTCCTAAGCAGGTGGCACTAGCATATTGAGTAGGCATGCTCAATGACATGGATGGGTGCACAGATGCATTGATCATGCTCTGGCGACGATGTTTCGAGCTGACATACGCAGCCACCGGCCAAACAATTTCAGGACCCGTTTCAGATCTCGCGACGACCACTGCAGTTGTTCTGGCAAAAGAAATGCGCCAAACAAGCGTACATGGTGATGGTGCCACACTGAATAGCCGGTGGACTCTGGCAGCTGTTCATAGCCAGACATTACAAAGCGACCTGTTCTTCTGCCGACGTAGGCCCACAGCGATGCATAGAGTGTAAACAACGGCCCTTTACAAAAATAGGAAGGGGACGGACTCTTCGAGCCCATCCAGTGAATAACATGGAAATCAACTGACTCACTTCCTACATCCTCTATTGGCACATAGACTGAACTCGCACCAGATACACATATTAATTCCGGCTCAAGGGGAAAGGTGGCAATCGACAATTTACGGACCAGGTAATTGAGACGGCCCTGGTCACGGAAAAAAAGCTCACTGGACTTCCAGGTCCACTGCTCGATACCCAGAACCTCCCGATAAAATTTCCGTTCGGTATTATTCAATGCGACCAGGTCAGACTCGTTGATGGCGAGTCGACTACCTGCGAACACACCCGCATTAAAAGGTTTATGTGCAAAAAAATCGTGGTCAGGATCAAACTCTGCCAAAGGCCCCCGGCCGATATCTCTACCAATGGTTTGCTGGTATTGGTTGTGATTAGGGTGTTGCGGGTTCCGTATCACTGATTGCCACTCTTCGTCATCTGCCCATGTTTGGATGTAGACAAAATCACCTTTCTGCCTGGTTATGCGTTGTGCCAAGGCATCAAGCGATTTTACGACGATAGTGTCGGCGTCAAGGTAAAGGAATGTTTCAAATGGCCCCTGGAAAGCCCAAAAATCCCTGTCCATATGGCCGATCTCTGCCCAGAATCCGCCCGTGGGTAGCGGCATGATCGGGACATCAAACGGGTGATTGTGCAGATCGAAGCCTTCGCCGGGAATGATCATGATGGGAAGATCAGGGCTGACCGCCTGAATGCTGCGAACCAGTATCGTGGACAGGTGAAAGTCACCTGGATAGGTCATCACATAAATCCCAAATTGCTCTAGTCCCATCAAATTTCTCCTGGTTAGGACACGGATTCAAAGTATTGGGCTGTTATGCCAACTCTCTGACCACTCTTTCGATCGGCTAAATGTAGTAGTTTTAGTCGGCGAGATTGGAAGTTGTTCCTTCGATGAAGGAGGGGGTGGAGTCGAAGTTCACGCAGTCTAACTGAATGCGCGTGAGCAGAAAACACCAATTCACTGACAGACGCCTGCGACCAGTTCCTCATGTGTTGCCAACGGTGGAAAATATGCCCCGATACTGTGCAGCGAATGCGGCTATCTTCCAGTGTCTTCTCATTTGGTGTTCTGAAAACTAGTCGGGTGCTCGGCGTGAATAGTTTCGAAAGGGCCCCCAGCAGATCATCCAATAGATTGTGCATTGGATAGCAGGTGCAGGTGATTTATACTGAGCCATCCTGCCAGCGCGATAGCGAGCGATAGCCCTGTCCGTATTGGTTGTTTACAGGGAAATCCATCTATATGACGCTTGAGACAGAACAGGTAAGGCCGCAACGGGTCGCATTCCTGTTGGATAATCTGAGCGGTGGTGGTGCCGAGAGAGTCGTACTTGGATTAGCATCAGGCTTTTCAGACCTGGGTTATGAAGTTGATCTACTGGTTTGTGAACTGCGCGGTAACTTGTGCGACAGCATTCCAGAAGGGGTCAATCTTGTTGTGTTCGAGCCCGTCGGACGACTGGCGGGACTATGGGCGGCTCTCCGTTCTCATTGGGGTGGCGTTGGGAAGATACTGTCCTACGTTGCTTCGACGCGCAAAATTGCTCGCAGTTTCCGCTTCGTTCCCCCCATCAAGGATTACCTTGATGCACGGCGACCGACGGTATTGCTAGCTGCCCTACCCAAGTCGAATATTAATGCAGTGCTGGCTGTCGCCTTGGCGGGAGTCCAGACCCGCGTTTTTCTGGGTGCCCAAATACACATGTCGATTCGGCACGAAGCGGGGCCTGAAACTGGGCAGTGGACAATTCCATGACATGATCCCTCTGGTGCAGCACTGCTATTCCCGAGCGGAGGGCATAATTGCCTCCTCGCGTGGGGTTGCAGAAGATGCCATCGCGTTCCTGGGCCTGAACCCCGAGCGGGTGCATTTCGTCTTTAACCCGGTGTATGTAAGCCCTTTTGCCAAGCCGATTGAGAAACCGTTGGAGCATCCCTGGTTCACGCCCGGGGCTCCCCCCGTTATCCTGGGTATAGGTAGATTGGTGGAGCAGAAAAACTTTTCCTTGTTGATCAGGGCATTTGCCACAGTGCGGCAGCGTGCCGATGTGCGTCTGGTTATTCTCGGTGGCGACGAGTTATCGGACGCCCAGATGGCACATAGACAAGAGCTGCAAGCCCTCGCCGTTGAGTTAGGTGTTGGCGATGATGTAGCACTGTTAGGCTACCAGAGTGACCCCCACGCCTTTCTAAGGGCGGCCCGGCTGTTTGTCCTCTCGTCCGACTTTGAGGGTTTTGGCAATGTGGTGGTAGAAGCGCTGTTGGCAGGTTGTCCAGTGGTGAGTACCGACTGTCCAAGCGGGCCTGCAGAGATTCTTGACGGGGGGCGGTACGGCATGCTGGTACCGGTCAACGATACCAATAGTCTGTCCGAGGCTATTCTAGCCAGCCTGGCGACTGAGCCAGAGCCAGAAAAGCTGCGCCAACGGGGGCGCGAGTTCTCGCTAGAGAATGCGGTAGCCGACTATCATCGAATCTTTTTCGGTGAGAGCCCTGTCTGCGTGACAGATGAGTCCAGAGCACTTTCGCTGGTCAAGCCCAATTCATATGCCACCAAACAGGCCAGCGGTAACCAAAGAATTATCCAGAGCTCCCGGGGCCGGGTCACAATCTGATCAGTATCGACCAGAACGCATACCAGACCGAATATGAACAGGCACGGATAAAGCGCGCGGCCCTCTGTAATGGTCATTCTAAGCGCTGATCGCAGCGCATGGAAATAGACCAGAAGCAATAGCAACAGACCAACCAGGCCCCCATCGCGTACGGTTGAGAAGAATAGGCTATGAGCATAATTCATGATGCTTGGCTTACCATCATCTGCCAGCAGGATCGTCCCCTGGAAGCCGCGACCGAAGACCGGCGCTGTCTGCCATTGTCCCAGTGTGTATTGCCAGATCGGTAGTCGATTAATGAAGCCGATATCCATCGACGTGCTCATTAAGCCTAATGACCAGGCCACGTACGCAGTGGCTATGAGGACGAGAACGAAACCGGCGAGCAGGGCGTAGCGGGTGGGGGCAGCGATGTGGCCGTCGGTAAAAAACAACAATGCGCCGGCCAATAGCAGTGCCAAAAGGCCGGTATTGCTCTGGGTGAGGATAACAAAAAGGATGATCACGAAGACGCCGGTAGCATAAATGTAGGCCAGTTTTTCGCCCCGGTGACGGCGGGCGTAATGCAGGGCAACTATGCCGAAAAGGCCGTAAATGAATGCGCTCGGGTTTGGGTTGTCAGTCGTGCCCAAGCCGACCAGTCGATTTTCCGTCAATGCGGGCAACAGGGCTAAGTCTTTGAAGGTGGCGACAGAAACCGCCGCTGCCAGGATCACCACCAGAGCGACCCCCTGCATAATGGCGTCCGGCAAAAGACGATTGCGCGCAAAAAAATAAAGCGTCAGCAAGATGAACGACAGTATATAGGCTGTGTAGCGCACATCGCGCCACAGCGTAGTAATGGAGAAGTTATCACTCCACAGCGAGCTCAGCAGCATGTAGCCAAGATAAGCCAACAGGCTAAGCCAGATGAGGCTTCCCCGGGACAGCTTCAGCGCAGTCGGTAGCAGGAACAGGCCAGGGAAGAACACTGCTACGATATAGAATTTGTAATGGTCCACCGCGTTGGGCACAAAGTAAAAGCCCGCCAAGAATAGCGTATACGTCGCTAAAACCAGGTTCGGCAAGCTCCACCAGCGATCACCGTCTGGACGCGCAAAATTCAGCACGTGGATTCCGTGGGGCGATAGTGCCGGTTGGGGATCTGCAGCACACCTGCGATGGTGCCCAGGCTGTCAGCAACATTTAATGCATGGGTCACCCATGTGCGGCGGTTTTGGCCCAGGCAAGCGAGTATGCGTAGCAGTTCGTACGCTATCTGCACCAGTGAGCGCACCAATAAGCGTATGGCAATTCGCAGCGAGCGCAGCGCAGAACGCGATTTCAGCCTTCGCTTGACGAAATACTTCACACTGCCTCGACGGTAGGCTTCACGCCACATGTAGGTGAAGTTGGCCCGTTCGACGGGGATCCATTCTCTGACGTGCGCAGCGCCAGCCCATGCGAAGCGGTTGCCGTTCAGTTTGAGGGTCTGGAATAGCAGCTTATCTTCTCCGCCGCTCAGGGCCAGTGCCGGCTCAAAAGATAAACCGGAAGCACCGAGCAAGCTGGCGCGCACAAGTACATTGCAGGTCGCTGCCGGAGGGTGTGGATCCAGTTCAGGCAAGGCATGCAAATTTTTTGGCTTGAGAAAAAAGCCACTGGTGGAAACCCAGTCCGGAGTTCCCGGAGGAAAGACCGGTGTGGAGGGCCCCACCACAATATCTGCGCCGCTACGTGTTTGGGCATCCAGCAATTGGTCTAGCCAGTCAGGGGCCGGCACCTCATCATCATCGATCATGGCGATAAACTCGGTGCCCTTAGGCACCGCCGCCAATGCGACATTGCGTGCATAGGAAATTCCTGGGCGGGGTTCGTGCAGGTAGCGCAGGTGCCAAACGCCTGCGTGCGTTTTGCAGGCCTCGGCTGCATCTGCCGCAGGAGAGTTATCGACGACTATGAGGCAAATGGATGGAGTCGGCGTGATGGAGAAAGTCTGCTGGTCGAGCCCCTCCAGTAGGCGGAATAAGCCGTCAGGCCGCTTAAAAGTACAGATACAGACTGCAATCGAGCTGTGAGTGGGTTCTGAGATTCGACACTCCCTTAGTGCTGAGATTCTGGCTCTCACCGCGCTTCTAGGTCGCTGGGTGAGCGAACGGTATCCTACAATAAATCCGCCAGGGATTGCTCTAATTCTCGCTGGCAAACGCCCTAAAGTCTGTGCCCCTTGGGCCAGCGCCGCTTCAGGCACACCCACTGCTGTGGGTACTCGGTTATCCATTCCTCGAAGTAGTGGTGGACAATTTCGGTCAGAGCCACCGCCTGCTCCTTGACTGGTGCATCGGGGATGGGGCTGACCAGTGGATCGTACACCGTGATGCGATAGCGTGCGTCTGGCAGGCGCTCGGCGCGCGCCACTACTAACGCCGAGCCCGTGCGCAAGGCCAAACCGGCTGCACTGGTATTAGTGAGGGCATCCCGGCCGAAAAAGGGGATGAGCTTGCCTGTTTCCGGGCGGGTGTCCATGGCCATGATGATACTGTGGCCCGCCTGCAATTCCCTGATCAGCGGGCGGGGCCCGGCGTCAGCGGGGATTAATGTTTCCCCGAAAGATTTGCGCAGGTCCAGCATAAGGTCAAGCATAATCGGGTTGGATTCAGGCGCATAGATAGCACTGACATTGAAGCCGAACTGCCGGGTCACCAGGGGGGCAACTTGCCATGCACCCACGTGCGCTGTGATAAAGACAGTTGCTCGCCGGCTCTGCATATGTTTTAGGGCCTCAGGCTCGAGCACAAATTCGACGCGCTGTTCGCGCTGCTCCCAGATCTGCTCCAGCTTGATCAGCTCTGCTGCGGAGTAACCCAGATGCCGGAAAATCTGCCGCGTCGTCTGCTCTCGCCACTCCCGGGAGCGGTCCGGGAATGCGATGGCCAGATTTTCCCGGGCTTTTTCGGCTTTGTCAGAGCGGGGACCCACCAGGCCGAAGGCAACGGCAGATATTTGCAGTGCGTGCTCCACGCTTAACTTGCGCATCAGCCAGAATATGAAGCGAAATATCGCACCTTCTATGCGCTGGGCGATCGCGACCAGGATCGGCGCTTTACGCGCCAGTCGCTTCGGAACGAGGTAAAACTCCGGCACCGGGGCTGGCTCAGCCCCGCCCTGGGTCTGTTCCGAATACCCAGTCCCAGACAGGAGAACTTACACCGTAGCGCCCACCCTCACCCGAATAATGGTGTTTGAGGTGGTAGTGCTTGATAAACCGGGCCAGCGGATTCTTCATCGGGAAGTGGTGTGTGGAGTAGTGGATATAGTCATAAATCAGGTAGCCGATAATGAAACCCCCACAGAATGGCTGGATCCACGGTTGCGGGATAACCAGCCCAAACAGCAGGTAGAGCACGGCCATGATGGGAATGGCGCCCGCAGGGGGCATAACAAGACGGGTCTTGTCCTTGGGGTCTTCATGGTGGTTGCCATGGATCATGAATACCAGCCACTTGCCCACCTTGCTGCGCGCCGGAAAGTGAAACAGGAAGCGGTGCATGCTGTATTCGCTAAACGTCCAGGCAAAGCTGCCGACCAGTGCAACGGCCATTACTTGCAAACCTGGCAGCTGATACAGAGAAACGCTGCGCCACAGCAGCCACCCGGCTAAGGGAGCCCACATCAGCAGTGGTGTAATGGGATGCACATGGGACAGCCGTTCGAGCAGCTCGTTCTCGAACAGGCGAATGGATTGATGCTGTTTTTGAGGCTGCATAGAGTCAGGCTGCATAGGAATCGGTGTCGGCGTCACGGCCGGCCTCCTCAGTTTGTTGTATATTACTTTTTGGCCACAGGCGTTTCGAGCAGAACCAGTCTTCCGGTTGTTGGCGAATCCAGTTTTCGAACTGGTGGTGAACTTGCTGGATCATATCGATGGCCTGGGCGGTTTCGTCAACACTCGTATCGCGCGGACGCACCGGTGGATGAAAAGTCACTCTATAATGGGCATCCTGCAGTCGCTCGACTTGCACTGGCACCAGGTCGCACCGGAATTTGAGTGCGAGCCTGGCCGGCATAATGGTTGAGAGCTTGTCGTTCCCGAAAAATTGTATGGGTTTGCCGTCATCGACTCGTCTATCCATTACCATGGCGGCCGTTTGTCCGTGTTTCAATGCGCGCATCAATAGTCGGGCGCTATTTTCCCGGGGCAACAGTTCGCAGTTCAGTGCACGGCGTGATTCCAGCAGCATGCGGTCCAGCAGCGGGTTGGTCGGGGGCGAGTAAAGACTGGCGTTGGGGATGCCCATTCTTGCCATCGCGGAGCACACCACTTCCCAATTGCTCTGGTGTGCGGTAACGATGACACAGGGCGTGGCTGGATTCCGGTATGTCTCAATGGGTTCACGGATATCAATGATCAGGCGATCTTCTTCCTTGAGTATGGTAGCGAGGTGCGGGTATTCTGCTAGTACACGACCGCTACGACCCCAGGCCCGGGTAACCAGTTGATCCAGCTCCGCTGCGCTCAACTCTGGGAATGCAATGGCCATATTGGCCCGGAAGATCGCAGTTTTACCCTTCAACATCGGACCTATCCAGCAACCCACCGTGTTGCCAAGCCTGGAGGCTGTATCGATGGGAAGCAGTCTCGACAAACTACTCAGTAGCCAGATAAGCCCGAAATCGACTCGCCACAGCCATTGGCGCAACCACTGGTGGTCGCGCGCCAATCTGCGTAGTGGGTTGCCGACAATAAACTCAGCCACGGGTAGACTCACCTGTAATCGTGTTTGTTAAGAACAGCCACGCATTGTATCGCACTATGGCCACCGGATTCGTGGTCATAGTGTGGATAATTTGAGCTGTTCCAGTCCTGCGCGCAGCGTCACAACAGGAGCCCAGCCGGTCGCCCGGGTAATCGCGTCGTTGTCTACTACCCAGTCATTGTGGCGCAATTCGCGCAATTTGGCTGGTGTCAGCATGGGCGCTTTACCGGTAATGGTGGCGAGCTTGCTATTCAGTGCCGCCACGCCGTTCAGCAGCCAGCGCGGGATGCGCCACAGGCGAACCCTGCGGGACCAGTGCTCTGCCGCGATGCCGGTTATTTCGCGCCAGCTGTAGCCGTTGTGTTTGCCGTCGCACAGGGTCAGGGTCTGCCGATTTGCGCCCGCACTGTGCAGGCAGACGATAATGGCATCCACCAGGTCCGACACATGAATCAGTGAAGTGCGCGCCTCGGGCGAGCCTGGCACCAACGCGATACCCCGGTGCATCCACTGAAATATGGGCAGCATCTCCTTGTCGCCGGGCCCGTAGACGGCGGGCGGACGCAGGATAACGTGGTCGATGTCTGCACCCTGTAACAGCAGTTGCTCACCCTCCCACTTGCTGTGGGCGTACCAGGACAGTTGTGGCTCACGGGCAACAATGGAGGACAGCAGCAATAGCAAAGGCGGGTGCGATTGCGCGCTGATAGCGCTCAGCAGGGCGGCGGTTCCTGCTACATTCACCCGGTCAAAGTCGGCCTGTGAATTACCCCTGACCGCGCCCGCGCTGTGTATGACAGCGGCGCAAGAGGCCACGAGTTGTTCGAGGGCAGCGGTGTGTTCGAGGTCGCCCTCAATGAGGGTTACGCCGAGTGGGGCGAGGGTTGCGGCTTTAGTCGGGTTTCTGACGAGTGCGCGTACCTGATAACCCTGTTCCAACAGTCGCTGGCACAGGAACGTGCCGATAAATCCAGTAGCGCCAGTAACGGCGATCGTGCTGCCCTTGACGATCAGGCGGAAGCCACCCTCAGGCGAACTTCTTCAGTGGCTGCGTCAAGTTTGTCCATGTCATTGTTATTGATGAAGTCGAGCCGCGCCTTGGCCCGCGACAGTTTGCCCGATGAGGTCCGTGGCAGCGAGTGGATTGGAACCAGCTCTACGTAGCAGTCGAGGCTCATTTCCATGCGCACCAGGGCCGTCAGGCGACGCACCAGGTTGTTGCGCTTGCCGGGGTCCGTCTCGCGGCATTGCACCATTAGTACACAGAGCTCATCGCCTTCACTGTTCGGAGCGGAAAATGCCACGGCATCGCCGGCCCGCACTTCGGGTTGTGTCTCAGCAACATGCTCAAGATCCTGGGGCCAGATGTTGCGGCCGTGGATGATGATCAGGTCTTTCTTGCGTCCGGTGATGGTCAGTGCGCCATCGACCAGATAGCCGATATCGCCGGTATTAAGCCAGCCGTCTGCACACAGGGCGTGGTTGGTTTCTTCCGGCAGGTTGAAATAGCCAGACATCACGCTGGGGCCGCGCAGGTAAATCACGCCGCTCTGCCAGTCTTCCAGCACCCGGTTATCATCACGGATTTCTACTTCAAAATTGGGCATCGGGATGCCGCAGTTGACGAAATGGCGACCCCGGCCACGTGTGTCGTTTTCATCCAGCAGCACCGCTTCGTGATGATCCGAGAGATGGTCACAGTCGATATGGTGTGTGGTGAAGCCTGTCCACAGGGGTGAAAAACTGACGCCTAGCGTACATTCAGCCATGCCATAACAGGCTAGAAACGCACGGCGGTCAAAGCCGGCAGGCTCCATCATTTCGGCAAAATGCTCCAGTGTTTGTGGGCGGATCATCTCTGCGCCGATACCGGCTACACGCCAGTTGCTGAGGTCGTAAGTCTCGATGTCAGTGGTCCGGACCCGACGCGCACAGAGGTCGTAGCCGAAGGAGGGGGCGAAGGAGATGGTGGCGCGGGTCTGGGTCATCAGGGCCAGCCACTGGCGCGGACGCATGGCGAACTCGCGGGTATCCAGATAATCAATACTAACCTGGGCCGCCATGGGCACCAGTACGAAGCCGACCAGACCCATGTCGTGATAAAGGGGCAACCAGGACATCATGCGATCCTCGGCAGTCATCTTCAGGCCATAAGAGATGATACCGTGCAGGTTGGCCATGGCGGTACGATGCTTGATAACCACACCCCGCGGGAAGCGCGTGCTGCCGGAGGTGTACTGGATGTAGGAAATATCTTCCTGGTCAATTGCTGGCAGTTGCTGTTCGACAGTGGGGAGTGCGTAGAATGCTTCAGGTGCGTCCACCATGCGAATGTCGAGGCCTGCACTGGCTTCCTGGAGGAATGGCAGGTAACCCTCGGAAGAGACGCCTATGACGGCATCGCTGGCTTCCAGCAGGAGGTGCAATTGGGCCACGTAGGCGCAGTGGGCGCCAACCTTGACGGATGCCGGCAGTGCTACAGGAATCAGGCCGGCGTACTGGCAGGCGTAGAAGAAACGGATGAAATCCGGATTGGTTTCAGCCACCAGCGCTACGCGGTCACCCTTGTTGAGGCCCAGTCCGAGAAGTTTGTGGGCTAGTTCTATGGCCTGTGCGCGCAATTCGGTATAGGACACGCTGGCGTAGATAGCGCCGCGGCCGGTGTAGAAATTGGAGCCGGTTTCACCCTGGGCTGCATAGTCGAGCGCCTCGGTCAGTGTGGAAAAGTCGGCAGCTCGAAACGGCAGTTTGTGGCGGGTTGGGGTGGCATTAACGGTGACTTGTGACAATGTAGATTCCTCACTTTCGACGCTCCGCCTGCCCGCGCAACAATTCGCAAACAGACTCGGTTCACTCCCTTTGGCACAGGGAAATGAAGCTCAATGTATAAAATTTCTCACCTGATGCTACGGGCCACTTGTTCGCTGTTCGTATAGGTAAATATACATGCGGACATCCCCCTATTCAGGCCCTGAAAAAGGGCTATCTGATAGGACGTAATCCTAGCATTTGGCGCTTTGCGACCTATAGGAAATAATACCGACGGCTGGTGTGAACAATCCCATTTCAGGGGCCGTCATTCTATTCAAATTCACTTCCGCAGGGCTGTACCCTGATGCCTTGCGTGGCTTGGACCCGCACCGTGATGGAGTTTATTTATTTTCCGGGTTTGGCCAATAACTCCATGTTATTTATCGAGATCAGTCGCATTTACCAGGCCCCATCGAGGGGCTGTCAAGGACGGTTTATGACGCCACCTGAGAGCGCCGTTAGTCGTTTTTTACGAGGCAGTCAAGTTCGAACCGGAGCGGGTCGTTGCCGACTGGGACGGGCGGTGCCAGCGGGGTTCACTAATCGACGGATTGCGCCCTCCACCAGGCCTGGAACATGAGCACTGACCACAGCAGTTCGGAGTGATTGGCCCAGCCGTACAGATGTTGATGCCAGGCATCTCGAATGCTTGTGACGTCGAAGATGCCCTGCTCTTTGAGGGTCTGTTCTGACATCAGGTCTTCGGCCCAGTCCCGCAGGGGGCCTACCAGCCATTCTTTTATCGGCACGCTGAATCCACGTTTTGGCCGGTCGATCAAGCTGCGTGGCACATAGTGCGTCAGCAGGTCCCGCAACACACGCTTACCCGTGCGACCGTCAAACAGATACTCTCTCGGCAGAGACCAGGCCAATTCCAGTACCCGGTGATCGAGCAGTGGCGCGCGTGCTTCCAGGCCCACGGCCATACTGGCGCGGTCAACTTTGACGAGAATATCGTCGGGTAAATAGCCGATGTAATCATAGTGGAGCATGGCCAGCAGCGGATCCAGTACGTTCGCCCAGTACGAGGGATCCGATAATGGCGTCGCTGGATCTACCGCCCCCGGCACAAACTGATCCACCGCCAGGCATTTGTTGAACTTGTTGGCCAGAATCTCCTGCGGTGAATTGGCCGCCCAGTTGCAGGAGCGCTGGCTGATCTTGCCCAGTTTGCGGGTCCAGCGTGGCACGTTCCTGCCTTCATGGGCGTAGTTTTTTGCGAAGCGCCAACTCCCCGCACCCAGCGCGCTCGTGATCGGACGCACGACACTTCTAGCGCCCCGCGGTATACGTTGCACAGCACGCCAGTGCTCCAGACAGTTCCTGTAGCGCCGGTAGCCGGCCATTTGCTCATCACCGCCATCCCCGGTCAACACTACTTTAAGCTGCTCGCGAGCCAGCTTACAGACCAGGTATGTGGGTATCTGCGAAGAATCTGCGAAAGGTTCATCATAAATCTGCGGCAGATGCCCAACCACGTCCAGCGCCTGATCCGGTGTCACATAGATCTCATGGTGCTCCGTCTGCAGGTGGCGGGCTACGGCAGAGGCGTACTCGGCCTCATTGTATTTCTCTTCCGAGAATCCGATGCTGAATGTCTTGACTGGCCGGTCCGACACTTGCTGCATCAGCGCAACAACCATCGAAGAGTCGACACCGCCGGACAGCAGTGCCCCCAGCTCTACATCGGCCACCATGCGATCGCCGACTGCTTGCTGCAGTACCACGTCGAGCTGCTTGATGGCGTCCTCATAACTACCGTTAAAGCGGTTTTTCTCACCGTATTCAGCCACCGCTCTGGCCGACCAGAAGGGGATCGGCTGGGCCGCCCAGGGTTTACAGTCTTGCGCTATCTTAAGCAGGCTGCCGGGCGGGAGCTTGCGCACCTGGCGATAGATGGAGTGCGGTTGGGACACCCAGCCGTACTGCATGTACTGCCCCAGCGCGTTGCGGTCCAGGTCACGCTCAAAATCCGGATGCTTACGCAATGCCTTCAGTTCCGAACCGAACAGAAAACTGTCGCCGCACCAGCCGTAATACAACGGCTTTTTGCCCACCCGGTCGCGTGCCAGCCACAGGCAGCGCTCTTCCTTGTCCCACAGTGCCAGCGCGAACATACCTTCAAATTTACTGACGGCCTTCTCCACGCCAAAGTGCTGTATGGCCGCCAGCATTACTTCCGTGTCCGAATGCCCCTTAAACGGGTAGCTCGCAAGGCCGGATTCCTGCCGCAGTCTGGAAAAATTGTAGACCTCTCCATTGAATGACAGAACGTAGCGTCCGGATGCGGACTCCATGGGCTGGGCACCCGCTTCTGACAGATCGATGATGGACAGACGGCGGTGGCCGAGGGCTAGCGGGAATGCAGTATCCACCCACACGCCGCCCGCATCGGGACCGCGGTGTGCAATCGTGTCCGCCATACTCTGGCAGCGCCGGGCGAGTTCATCGTGACTGCCGCCCTTGTACTGTATAAAACCGGTAATTCCACACATGGCAATCCGTCTCTTATGCTCTATTTGCAGCGCGTGTGACAACAGCATCAAGCAATGCAAGATAGTTGCTGACGCCGCCCTCGACAGAGAAGTCCTCGGCCCGGCGCAGCAGGACATCTCTTGGCGTGGGATTGTCCAATTGTGAAAGAATTGCCTGCGCCATTGCCTCTGCATCGCCGACGGCGACTAACGCGCCAATTTTGCCACCTTCAAGAACCTCTCTGGAACCGCCGGGACAGTCTGTGCTGACTACCGGGCAAGCGCACGCCAGGGCCTGAATGATCACACCTGGCAAGCCTTCGTACTCCGAGGAAGATACGAACACAGACGCGTGCGTCATATATTGGAACGGGTTTGCTACGAACCCGGGCATATCCACATCCGCCTGGATTCCCAACTCGTTCGCCAAATCCTCAAGATTCTGGCGCAGTTTTCCCTCTCCCAATATGACCAAGCGCGCCGCCCTGTTTGCACGCACAACAGCAAACGCATGCATAAGGGTCGCAAAATCCTTCTGGGCTGTTAGTCGGCCGACTGCCAGAATGACGGGCACTGTTACTGGCGTAAACCACTTATGCTCCAGAGCCTGCTGCGCGCTGGTACGCAGCGTATCGTCCACAACAGGATTGTGGATCGTAGTGACAGTCTGCTGATTCAAACCAATTGTTGTGACCAAATCATCTGCAACATGACTGGATACCGCCACTACGGCATCGGCGCCGGGGTAGGTACGGCGGACCACTTCTGGTAAATAGCGCCATCGCCATTTTTGGAAATTGGATGGTGTTGCACAATAGGTAGATAGTGCAATGCGTTCACTGACGATGATCGGTACGCGGGAATCGGACATGTGTTTCGCCCAAATTGCAACAAGGTTGGCGTAGGTAAGCGCAGACAGGATCACGTCGGGGCGATAATTGTTCATATAGTGTTGTAGAGAACGTATTCGCGCGATCTCCGGGGCAATCTTGGTCGCCAGTAATACCGGGCGTAGCAAAGCCAGGAAGTTACCAGGATTGCCCATTGCCGCGATCCAGCGCGTTTGTAGACCGCCTGTCGCTTCCAACTCAATCATGGTCGCACCCTTTGGAATCTCTGAAATGTATGCGCCTTTCGCCTTACAGAGGACCAGGTCAACCGTCCGGCCATGTGCCAAAAAACCCTGCACCAGGGTCAACATGGAACGTTCGGCCCCGCCGCCTTCGAGTGATGGCAGCAGCACTGCTATCCTGCCGGCGTGGGTGGTTTTAGACGATGTGTTTTCCATCAGTTCAGGATCTCTCGTCTGCTCAGTATCCGGGAGCGCGGCGCTTTGCGTTGGCAACCTGGTCCCGCAGTTCGCCGGGCCACTTCGAGAAAAACGAGAATTCACCTTCCAGAAATTACAGGCGTACTTGGTATTGGCATCATTAGTTCAGGAGAGCAAAAAGGGTAGTATACACTGAAGGTATCGAGGCACCATCGATCTTGTACAGCATGGGTGCCGGGGTGCTGATTCGGCTGTATAATCGCCACCCATTCTGGCAGACGAAGCGCACACGCATGACTCTCAACAGCGACAATATTGCGTCGATCACCGTGGAAATAGTGACTCAGCCCGCGCAAATGCGCCAGTTTCTGGCTCTGCCACAGCGCATTTACGCGTCTGACCCCGCCTGGATTGCCCCGCTCGGCTTTATGAAACGCGAGCAGATGTCGCCAAAAAACCATTTCTTCGAACACGCCCGCTGGCGCGCCTGGGTCGCTTACAGAAGGGGCGAGCCCGTGGGGCGTATCACCGCGCAGATTGACGAAATGCACCTGCAACAACATCACGACGGCGCCGGGTATTTCGGCATGCTGGAGGCGCAGGATGACCCCGCCATCTTTGCCGCCCTGTTTGGTGCGGCGGAGAACTGGCTGCGCAGTGAGGGCATGAAGCAGTTGCGCGGGCCTTTCAATTTGCACGTCAATGAGGAGGTGGGGCTGTTGGTGGAGGGATTCTCCACGCCTCCCTATGTCCTGATGGGCCACGCGCGCCCCTGGTACGGGGCTGCGGTCGAAGCGCAGGGCTACGTCGGGGTGAAAGACCTCCTGGCCTACCATGTGCGACCGGATTTTGAGGCGCCGCGGGTCATGCAGCGGCTGGCCGACAGGGTCTCGGATCGGGTCGTGATCCGCACGGTGCGACGCAAGCGATTATTGGAAGATGCGCTTATCATGCTGGAAATCTTCAACGACGCTTGGCAAAACAACTGGGGTTTCGTGCCCCTGGCAGAGGCTGAATGGGTCGAAACCGTCACCACTCTCACCAAGCTGATGCCTGACGACTATATCCAGATCGCTGAGTATGACGGTGAGCCGGTCGCCTTCATTGTCGCCCTGCCTAACCTCAATGAGGCGGCCCATGATCTGAACGGCCGCTTATTGCCCTTCGGCTGGGCCAAACTCCTGTGGCGGCTGAAGGTGCGTCATCCACGGACTGCCCGTGTCCCGCTGATGGGCGTGAGGCAGAGCTACCAGCATTCGCGCCTGGGGCCGACCCTGGCCTTCATGGTTATCGACGCCGTCCGCAAGGCATTGCATGCCCGGGGGGTGCAGGATGTGGAGATGGGCTGGATACTTGAGGATAACGACGGTATGCGCAATATCATTGAAACCATTGGTGGCACGGCGTATAAACGCTATCGCATCTATCAAAAAGAATTGTAGCAATGCATCTGGACCCAGAAACGCATCGAATGACCGCCATCGTGCTGGCGGGCGATCGCACCAAAGCAGATTCCCTGATACACCACACCAAGGCCGGCAGCAAGGCCATGATCGATCTGGACGGCACACCGATGGTGCGCCGGGTGCTCAACTGCCTGCGTGTCTCCCGGGTGGTGCACAGGATTTGCATGACGGGGCCTGAGGCCAGTGAAGTTGCTACCGACGCGGCCCTGCAACGGTGGATTGATGACGGCGAAATCACCTGGACTGAGCCCAGTGTCAGTCCCAGCACCAGTGCCTACCGCGCCATGCAGCAACTGCCCTCGGAGGAAGCGGTGCTACTGACCACTGCGGATCACCCGCTGCTGACACCCGAAATCGTAGATGCCTTTTGTCGCCAGAGTCTGGCGGATGATGTCGATGTCACCGTGGGTCTGGCGCCCTATGCACTGGTTGCCGAGGCCTATCCTGGTATCCGCAAAACCGTGTTGCATTTCAGTGATGGAGATTTCTGCGGATGTAACCTGTTCGCTTTCATCACACCCGAAGGACGGCGCGCCGCCAAGTTCTGGCGCAGGATCGAGCAGGAGCGCAAGAAGCCTCTGGTGGTGATTGGTTTGCTGGGCTGGTGGGCAGTCATCCGCTATCGTTTGGGCATGCTGTCGCTGGAAGAGGCATTGGCCAAGCTTAGCAAGCGTCTGGGTTTGCGTATGCGGGCGGTGATTTTACCTTACGCGAACGCCGCTATAGACGTGGATTCCATCGCGGACCTGATGCTGGTGCAGGGTGCGCTGGAAAAAGCGGCGGCGGAAGACGCCTGAAAAACTAGCTGCGCATGAGTTGCAGCGTTCTGCTTAGTCCAGCACCGAATTCCCCCGTAACGCTTTGGTAGCGTCGCGCATCAATGTGTAACTGCCAGTTCCCCGCGCAGCGCTGCACCGCGTAGCGGTTATATTGGGCAATATCCCCCCCGTGCAACCCCAGGGCCGAGGCCGAAGGGACGGCGAGGACAGGCAGGATGCCGTCCCGCGTCTGCAATTCGTTGTAGTGCGCGCGATGGCCGTGTCCGTGCAATACCAGTTCGGCACCATGTTCCTCCAGCAAAGCCTGTATCTGTGGCGCGTCCGTGAGGCGTTTGCGCCATTTTTCCTGCCCTGCCACGGGGCAGTGGTGCAGGTAGACGACCCTGAACAGGCCGTCTTCCCGCGTACGTTGCAATAGCCCGGGTAGCCGACTTAACTGCTCCTCGCCGAGGGTGCCGGTGGCCAGCAGCGGTGGTTTGGGACACGCGGTGGATAAGCCGATGAACGCGATAGCGCCGCGCACTCGCAGGCTGGGGAAGGGCATTGTTCCCACTTTGTCGCTGCACTCCTGATCCGAGGCCATATAGGGCTGCCACAGGGCGAAGGTGTCGTGCCAGGACGCTGGCACGCAGGCATCGTGATTGCCTGGCACCAGAGCGATCCTCGTGGGGTCGCCCAGTGCCTGCAGCCAGTCTCTGGCCTGTTCGAACTCCTGGGGCAGGCCGATATGCGTCAAATCGCCAGTGACCAGCAGTTGGTCGAACTCGGTGTGCGCCAGGTCGCGTTGCAGCGCCTCAAGTACTTCCCGACGGTGCTCGAAGCGGCGCCTGTGGCGCCAGGACAGGTAGCCCAGGGCCCGCTTGTTGAGCAAGTCCTGCAGGCGCACATCTGCGAGTGAGCTAAGGTGGGGGTCCGAAAGTTGTACGAAGGACTGCGGCATGGTTTGGTGTTCCTTGTCGCTGGCTATTGTAACACCACCGGATTCGCGCCCGGTTGCAGCGGCAATTCGACGTCAATCAGCCGCCGCTAAACGCGACGGATCATGGCGCCAAGTTCTGCGAGTTTGGTGTCGATATTGGCATAGCCGCGATCGAGGTGATAAACCCGGTCGATGATGGTGTCGCCGTCGGCGGCCAGCGCGGCAATGATCAGTGATGCCGAGGCGCGCAGGTCGGTGGCCATGACCGGGGCACCCTGTAAGCGCTCGCGCCCGCGCACAATAGCGGTATGCCCCTGCAATTCAATATCAGCTCCCATGCGCTGTAATTCCGCGACATGCATAAAGCGGTTCTCGAAAATGTTCTCCACCACGGTGGCAGAGCCTTCTGCCAGGGCGTTGAGTGCCATGAACTGTGCCTGCATGTCGGTGGGAAAAGCGGGGTAGGGGGCAGTGTGTATATTGACGGCCGTACAGCGCTTCCCGCCGGTATCGATATGAATCCAGTCGGGACCCAAATCCAGTCGACAGCCCGCCTGTTCCAGCTTGCCCAGCACGTGGTGCAGAAAGTCGGGATTGGTGTCCCGTACCGTGATAGCGCCACGTGTAGCGGCGGCAGCCACCAGGAAGGTGCCGGTCTCAATGCGGTCCGGTGGCACCTTGTGGCTGGCACTGTGCAGTTGGGCCACGCCAACGATCGTAATGGTACTGGTGCCGGCGCCGGTTATTCTTGCTCCCATGGCATTGAGCAGCAACGCCAGGTCGCCGATCTCCGGTTCCAGAGCGCAGTTCTCCAAAGTGGTGACGCCCTCTGCCAGGGAGGCGGCCATGAGCAGGTTCTCAGTGGCTGTTACCGAGGGCACGTCAAAGGCGAAGTGGGCCCCGCGCAGGCGACTGGCCTTGGCCTTGATATAACCCGACTCGATGCGGATTTCCGCGCCCAGGGCCTCCAGTCCGGCAATATGTTCATTGACCGGGCGGGAGCCAATCGCACAGCCTCCCGGCAGGGACACATCGGCTTCCCCGAAGCGGGCCAGCAGGGGTCCCAGCAGGAGGATGGAAGCGCGGATGGTCTTGACCAGGTCATAGGGCGCATGCACTGAGTGCACCTTACTGCTGTCGATCACCAGTTCGGTGCCGGAACGCGCGCACTGTGCGCCGAGCAACTCCATCAGGTGCAGTACCGTTTTGATATCGCGCACATCAGGGATATTGCTGATGCGCAGGGGTTCGGGGCTCAACAGTGCGGCGGCAATGATCGGCAGCGCGGCGTTTTTGGCGCCTGCCACCCGCACTTCACCACGCAATGGGCCATTGCCAGAGATGATGATCTTTTCCATCAATGTGCCATGGCTGGGGTGATGAGACCGGCGGTAATGAGGCCGGCGTAGGCGGCGATAATCACATCAATCTGCGCGCTGGAATGCGCTGCGCTGACGCTGTTGCGCAACAGGAAATTGGTCGAGGGCGACGCTGGTGGAATCACCAGGTTGACGTAGACGCCTGCATCCATCAAGGCCTTCCAGCAGTCGATAGTGAGTGAGCGGTCCACCATTTCCACTGCCACCACCGGGCTGGCACTGGGGCCCACCGGCAGCCCCAGGGATTTGAGCCCCTGGTAGAGACGGCTGGCGTTGTCCCACAGCTTTTCGCGCAGCTGCGGCTCTGCGGCGATGATGCGTAGGGCCTCTCGCGTAGAAGCGATGACGGAGGGCGAGGAGGAGGCGGTGAACATATAGGCGTTAATACAAAAACGGATCGCTTCCAGTTCACGGTGGCGACTGACGCAGAATCCGCCAATAGCACCAAGGCTTTTGCTGAATGTGCCGGCAAAAAAATCGACGTCCGCTTCCACGCCGGCGGCCTGGGCTGCACCGCGCCCGGTCTCGCCCAGAACACCCATGGAATGCGCCTCGTCAAGGAACAGATAGCCGCCGTACTCACGCTTGACGGCAGCGATCTCCCGCAATGGCGCGACATCGCCCAGCATGGAGTAAATTCCCTCTGCGATAATCAAGGCCTGATCGGCCCGGTCGCCCAGTCGCCGCATGCGTTTGGCCAGGTCATCTGCATTGTTGTGCTTGAAGCGAATCACTTCCGCGCCGCTCTGTTTGACGCCGGCGTAGATGCTGGCGTGGCTGTCAGCGTCCAGCAGAATCACATCGCCCGGTCCCGCCAGTGTGGCGCACATCCCCATGGTTGCTGCATAGCCGGTAGAAAATACGATGGCGTGATCCACACCATAAAACTGCGCAATTTCGGTTTCCAGGGCCTGATGCTCCGCGAAAGAGCCGTTGGCCAGTCGCGAGCCGGTGGTGCCGGTGCCCCAGCGTGCTGCGGCGTCCTGCGCGGCTTTGATGCAGCGCGGGTCATACGACAGGCCGAGGTAGTTGTTGGTGCCCGCCAGAATGACCTTGCGGCCTTGTACCACGCCTTCGGTGGCGGAGAGAATTTTTTCGGTGACGGCACCGAAGGGCTCGACATGGCGCGCGGCGAGCTCGGCCTGGAAATCGGCCATGGTCTGGAATTTGTCGAACAGCATGGGTTTAATTTACCTCGCGACGTGCCGGGTAACCTTCAGAGGTTGAGTTCCCGGACCTTTTTTGCCAGATCGCCGATGGTGTTCACATCTGGAAGAATATTCAGGGGGATGGAGATGTCGAAGTGATCCTCGATTTTCTCAATGAATTCCATCACCTCCAGCGAACTGAGCCCCATATCAGCTACCAGGGCCGTATTTTCCGACAGCACCAGCTTATTGTTGTTCTGTGTTTCCAGCGCGCTGTAAAGGAAGTTCAGGTATTCCTGATAATCGGTCATTTTGTTGCCGCCCTTGCGTCGGTCAAGGTAAGTCGCTAGATTTCGAAGGCTGGAACTATACCCACGGAAGAATGGTAATGCCAGCAGTTTGGTTGATCGACGCCTACCGCGCGGGGGAGCGAGGGCAGGTGCGCGCCCTGGTTGACGCATTGGGTTGGCCCTGCGAAACCAAAGTGCTGAGCTATCGCAACCATGTGTTTTTACCCCATGTGCTGGGGCAGTCTACCCTGCGAGGTATCAGCGCGGAATCCGCAGCCCAGTTGCACCCGCCCTGGCCGGACCTGGTAATTGCCAGCGGCGTGCGCAACGAGCCGGTTTGCCGCTGGATTCGCGACCAGTCCGGCGGCCACACCCGCTACGTCCATATCGGGCGCCCCTGGGCCGCGCTGTCTTCCTTCGACCTGGTGATTACCACTCCGCAGTACCGCGTCCCGCCCCGCCCCAATGTACTCAACAATGTGCTTACCCTGCACAGTGTGTCAGCGCAGCGCCTGGCGCAGGCCCGTCTGGAGTGGGAAACCACCTTTGCGGCACTACCGCGACCGCGCTTTGCTGTACTGGTGGGCGGCGATAGCGGCCCCTTCACCCTGGGACCTAAGGCCGCAGGGCGATTGGGCAGGGAGGTCTCGCAATTGGCGCGGGCGCACGGCGGCTCGCTGCTGGTTTCCACCAGTGCGCGCACCAGACCGGCGGCGGTGGAGGCACTGGAGGCGGCCATCGCCGCGCCGGGTTATTTCCATCGCTGGCAGGCGGCCGGTCCGGTCAATCCCTACATGGGTATACTGGCGTGGGCTGATCGATTGATTGTGACCGGAGATAGCATTGCGATGTTGTCCGAGGCTTGTGCCACGGGTAAGCCGGTGACGATGTTTGATCTAGGGGGCATGCGCGATCTGCAGGATGAATCGATTCGGGATTTCCGGCTGGGCGGCGTGCTCTACGCTATGCTGATGCGCTGGTTCTGGCGGCGCTTGAGCCGGGATATCACCCTGGTGCACCGGCAGCTGCGCGAGGCGGGCTGCGCCGCATGGACGGAGGAAGTACTGGCGACGGCCAGGGTGCCCGCTGAAACGGACTTGCAGCGGGCAGTTGCTGCCGTCCGCAAGCTACTTGGCGAGGTCTGACTGACCCGCAGTGTCCAATAGCACGGCACGACCGCCGGTCATCTGGTACACCTTGTCGGCGCCCGCTACCATGGCGCGATTGTGCGAGATCGCCAGAATGGTGAGCTGGCCTTTCAGGGCTTCCAGAGTTTGCCTGACGGCTTCTTCTGTATCTCGGTCCAGGGCGCTGGTCGCCTCGTCGAGAATCAGCAGTCGAGGTTGATTAATCAATGCCCGTGCGATGACGATACGCTGGCGCTGACCACCGGAGAGCTTGCCGCCGCGTTCCCCGACAATGGTATCCAGTCCTTGTGCGAGCTGGCCGACGAAATCCCAGGCACCTGCGGCACGCAGTGCCCGCTCCACGTCTGCGGCCGTCAGGGACGGATCGCCAAGGGTTACGTTGTGCACAATAGTGTCGTGCAGCAGGATGGTATCCTGAGGTACGTAGCCGATCATCCTGCGCCATTGCTTGATATCTATATCTCCCAGTGGGATGCCGTCCAGCAGCACAGTGCCGCGCTGGGGCCGCAGCAGGCCTATCGCCAAATCGATGATCGTGGTCTTGCCGGAACCGGAAGGGCCCACCAGGGTGGTCAACGAGCCGAATTCAATCTGTAGCGACAAGCCCTTGAATACGGGGTGTTGGTCGTAATCAAACTGCACATTGTCCAGAATGAGGGATTGTTCAAAACGCGGCACTGTGCCGCCGTCGAAATTTTCCTGGGCGCTTTCGGCCGTGTTGATCAGGTCAGTCAATGCCCAGTATGCGCTTTCACCCTCCACCAGTTTCTGGTGCTGCTTTTGCACTTTGCCAAAATACGAAAATGCCCGGCCCAGTGCGACTACCAACACCATGACGGTGGGCAGGGCCATGGTGAACTTTTCCATAGCGATGTAGATCCCCAGGCAGATAAACGCCGTGAACATCAGTTCCTGCGACGAATTCAGCAGCGCGCTGCTCAGTACCTGCCGGCGCTGGGATTTATTCAGCAGATTGGTGTCATGCGCCAGCACCTGGTCGGAGAGGTTTTCGCGCGCCATGGCCTTCAGCGGCTTGACTGATTGCAAGGTGTCGGTGAGGGTGGACATCAGCGAGGTCATCAGCCGGGTTTGTTTTTTTGCCGCCTTGCGCGTGATGTCCACTAAAAAATGGGACAGGCCGATCACTACCGCACCGGCCGCAATCGCCACCAGCGCGGCGCGCCAGGAAAGGGCAAAGGCGACGCCGCCGTAAATCAGGCCCGGAATCAGGAAGGTGAGGGCCGTGGTACCGTTGACAAACGCTACAGCGGAAAGCTGCGCCTGTGTGGCCATGGCATTGGTTAACTTGCCCACGGGCTGATGTAGAAAATACTCCCACTTGCTGCGCAATATGGCACGCAGCAATTGCAGGCGCAGGTCGGTACTCACTTGCGCTGCCGTGTACCCGACCTGCCGGTTGGCAATCAGTAAAAATACATTTTTGAAGGCAACTCCCCCAAGGATGATGAGGAGCATATTGCCCAGTGTCGGGGCGATACCGAGCATAGCCAGGGAGTCGAGAACGGTTTGTTCAAACTTGCTGTCACTACTGGCCGCAGCTGAGGGAATCATGCTACTGGCCTCGGAGCCCAGAGCAATATTTAACAGCGGAAGCAGCGCCGACAATCCGATTCCCTCAGCAATACCTGACAGCACCAGGGCCAGCATCATCAGTAAGGTCTGCCCACGATAGGCGCGGAAAAAATTCAGCATCAGGCCCATGGAAAAATCTCTCTTTGAGCCGATGAATACTGCATTTTTCTGCAATGGTACGGATGCATCGCCTGGGTCACCAACGCATGCGGCGCAACAGGAAGAGTGCGCTTGCCAGGATAATTAGCGTGGGTAAGAGAGCGACGAGCGGGATACTCCACTGCAGCAGCTGCCCGAGTGCAAAAATAATTTGCGTGCCCAGGTAGAACAGAATACCCAGCACGGCTCCAATGCCTATATTGACACCATAGCTGCGGTCGCGCCCCGCGGTGACGCTTGCGCTGATGGGCGTGGCCAGCAGCACCATTGCGCATACAGTCAATGGCATCAGTAGTTTCTGCCAGAACGCGCTTAGATATTTACCCGTCGGCTGTCCGTTTTTTGCCAGATACTGGCTGAAGCTGTAGAGTACCGACAGATTCATGCTATCGCTCTGCAGCGCGAGTGTGGGTAGTTCGTCACTGGACCAGAGGTTGGCGATTTCCAGCTCCGGATAGGTACGGGTCTGCAGCTGCCCATCCACCAGTTTCTTTTCTATGACATCTTTAAACAACCACTTGCGCTCCTTGCTAACCGTTGCTGTATTCGCCCGCAGGGCGCGGATCAGCTGGCCGGAGTCATCAAACTCGAAGAGACTGACATCGCCAGGTACGTGGTCAATGGACATTTTTAGCAGCTGGATATAGCGGCGCCCATCAGTTGACCAGACCCCGCCACCGGGCAGCCATCCCTTGCCCCCATCGCGCAACTGCTGTCGTTCCTGCTCTGCTGACTGTTGCAGCTGCGGAGTGACATACTCCATACAAATCCAGAGCCCACCCATCAGCAGCATGGTAGGCAAGGCGAGCGCGCCGAGCAGTTTTGCCAGTGAAAACCCCGCGCAGCTGACGATGGTTAATTCGTTATAGCGGTCGAGGTTGGCCAATGCCACGATACTGCCCAGCAGCGCGATCACCGGGGCCAGGCTGACCAGTTGGCCGGGCAGGGTGAACAGTGTATAGCGGGCGACGGCAAGTACATTGTAATCAAGTTCCGTATGATCCAGCTCCTGGGTGAAACTGATCAGGCCGAACACGGCGCCCAGTACCAGCAGTACCAGCAACCAGCCCTTGACCACGCTTACGCCAATGTAACGGTGCAGGATCATCGCTTTTTCAGCCTGGGCTGTGTGACCAGTACCGCCAGCAGCACACCCTGTAAGGCATAGGCAGTCCATAGTCCCGGTATCGCCCCAAGCGTGCCCTTTTCCATGAAGGTACGCAGCACGCTTATCATGCTGAACAGAGAGATGTACGCCAGCAGGGCAATGGAGAAGTTGCGAAAGCGCGATTCACGTGGCGCGGAGCGAGCCAGTGGCACGGCGATTAGTGCCAGCAGTATGGTCGCCAGCGGTGTAGTTATGCGCCACTGGTATTCAGCCACGTCCTTGGGGTCGGAAGAGCGCGCCAGATTTGGCGTGGTTTCAGCTTTACGCCGGTATTTCTCCTGGGCCTCCTCGTTAGGGAGCTGCACCACCATTTCTTTGAACTTAACCGTCACGTCTCGATGCTCTTGATTGTCCAGCAGGTAGTTGTAGCCATTATAAAAAGTCGCGCGCGTGGCCTGCCCGGGATTGAGTGCGGGCATCGCTGCGGATTCTGCCACGATGATCTCCGAACGCCCCTGCTTCCAGTAATTCTTCTGCAGGAACACACCTTTATGCAGACCCTTTGCGAGGTCTATATCGTGGGCGATGAAGGTGTAGTCGCTACCATTCATATTGACAAACTCATTGGCTGACATCTGTTTTAGATCAAACTGCGCTGCTGCCTGTGACTCCAGCGCATAGCTGGTGCGAAAGGCCCAGGGCCGCCCCAAAACTGACATCAATCCGGTAATTACAGCGATGACCAGCGCCAGCTTGAAAACTGCTTCCAGAATACGTGCCCGACTCACGCCAGCGGCAAAAAGAGCGTACATTTCTGAGTCACGATAAAGCCGCCCGATGGCTGACAATACGGAGAAGAAGAGCGCCGAGGGCAGTAAAATCTCCAGCGTGATCAGCGTATTGAGGCCAATCAGCTTGAATGCAGTCAGCATATCCAGCTGTCCGTCTGCGGCAAGTGACAACTGGCGCGCCGCAGAAAAGCCGATAAAAATCAGTACCAGCAGGCCCAGCCCGGTGCAGAAAGGGCGCAGTATCTCCCAACTGATGTGGCGGTCGATGATCAAGGGGGTAGTGTTCCTGTCGAGACTGGCGGCCATTGTACATGAAGCGCCCATCGTCTGGTCATTTTGGCCTGCTTCGAGCATAATTGCACGCTTCACGCATGCCGCCGCACTCTATCCTGCGAGTAATACTGTCCATGTTTAATCTGAGCGATGGTGTCAAGAAGGCGCTGATTCTCATCCCGACACAACCGCTGCCGGCCAGGACCCGGGTCGCCCTGCGCCGCAAGCATCTGGCCCGACTGGAACTGGCCAAGGCAGAGCGCGCCAATTTTTTGATTATCGGACATCCCAAGAGTGGCAATACCTGGCTCAAGGTGATGCTCTCGCGCCTGTACCAGTTGCGTTACCACCTGCCTGAATCAAAGCTGATTAATACTGACGAGTTCGCCCGTAAAATCCCCGAGATTCCGCGGCTGGCGGCCACCAATGCGTATTACAGTTATGAGGGCGAGGTGGGAAAGCTGCTCGCTTGCGGCGCCCCTGACAACCCGCTGCGCCACAAGCCAGTGCTGTTTCTGGCGCGCAACCCGATTGACATCGCGGTGTCCTGGTATCACCAGTTCACCAAGCGACAATCCCGCGCCAAGCAGGAACTCATCAATCATTTTGTAGAACACCCCATCGACCGTCACACGGTGCAGATGTGGGAATTTGTGCGCTATTCGGATATTGGCCTGCCCAGCCTCATCGAGTACCAGAATACCTGGGCCCGCAATGTGGCCGAATTGGAGCATGGCATGCTGGCCCGCTATGAAGACCTGCGCGCGCAACCCGTGGCGACTCTGCAAGCTATCACGCAATTGATGGGTGAGGTTTTCAGCGAGGACGAGATTCGCGCAGCGGTCGAGTGGGGCTCTTTCGACAACCTGCAGAAGCTGGAGACCAGCGGCACGTTTAGCCAGGGCGGGATGAAACTGGTCGATGCCAGCGATCCCAGCACCTTCAAGGTCCGGCGCGGCAAGGTGGGTGGATATCGCGAGGATTTTACTGCGCAGCAGGTAGCAGAGCTCGAGGCACTGGTGCGCGCCAATATCTTGCCGGAACTGGGCTACTGCCAGGACGGCATGGACGTCTGACGGTGACACCTCGTACCTGGGTTATCCTCAGTGACAAGCAGGGTGATAACGGCCAGGTGGAGACTATCGTTGATGCCCTACCCTGGCCAGTGGAGCACAAATACGTGCATATGCGGCCCGAGTATGTGCTGGGCAAACCGCGCTACCGTCCCTCTCTGGATCATCTCGACCTGAACCACTGTGACCCGCTTGAGGCTCCCTGGCCCGATCTGATCATTACGATCGGTCGGCGTCCTTCGATGGTGGCTTTGTGGGTGCGCAGGCAGTCTGGCAATAAGACCAGGATTGTGCTGGTGGGCAAGCCATCGGGGCATATGCTGGATTTCTCCCTGGTGATCGCCAGCGCCGAGAACCAGATGCCGCCTATGCACAATTTCCTGCCGACGACCCTGCCACTGATGCGCATGCAGCCCGAGGATGTTGCCAGTGAAGCTCTGGCGTGGCGGGAGCGCTTCGCCGTGCTGCGCAAACCATTGATTGCCATTTTGGTGGGTGGCGAGACCAATCCGTTTATTATGAATCGTCAGGTCGCCGTTGACCTGGTCGCGACTGCCCGCTGGATCGTCGATGAGTTGGGCGGCACGCCCTATGTCACCACCAGTCGACGCACCACACCCGAGGTCGTGGAAGTGCTGCGCCGGGATCTGCCGACGCAAGCTGTTTTTTATGAATGGACGGCCGCTGGCCGCGACAACCCTTACCGGGCCTTGCTGGGTAGTGCCGATGGTTTCATTGTAACGGCCGACAGCGTGTCCATGATGGTGGAAGTCATCTACCTGCATAAGCCACTGGCGCTATTCCCTCTGCCGGGAGGGTGGCTGGGCAGTATTGACCAGTGGCGGCGCTCCCTGGCCCACTGGTTGTTCAATCCGCGCCAGCAATCGACGGCTGATCGCTGGCGCCATCGGATCGCCAGGGGCGTTTACTATGTGGATATCTTCAAGGTGTTGTGTGCCACGCGGGACTTTCGCGCCTTTCACCGTCTGTTGGTGGAACAGGGGCTGGCGGTTTGGTCGGGACAGCCGTTCAAGCAGCCGAACTCGCAGTTGCCCGATGATGTCGGCGCTGTAGTGAAACGTATCGAGGCACTGTTTTAGCCTTGCGCAGATCAACGTCCCCGAATGGGCGAACCCTGATCGCTCAAAACGAGAGGGCATTCGCTCTTCAGGGTTGCCCCTTCGGGGACTCTCGTCGAGCGCTTGCGTCAGGTTTTACGCACACCTTTGTAGATCATTTTGCGCACCGCCAGCGGGAACAACAGGGTGTGTATCGTCCAGCGGGGGAATCGAAAACTGCCACCGTCGGGCTGGAACACACGCAAGCCGTTGTCCTGCACGCCGAAGACGGAGCCCCAGCGGTAGCGCGGTGGATCGTAACGCTTCATGTCAGCTTCCCGGCCTTCAAGATAGGCGCGAATATTGTGACCTAGCAGGCGATAGCCCCAGTTGCGTGCTGAACTACGATTGGTGTCTGAGGCAGCAATATCGCCTACAGTGAATACATTATCGTAGCCTTCTACCCGCAACAGCGCATCGGCTTTTACAAAGCCATCGTCATTTAGCATGGCTGCAGGAATAAAGTTGTTATTGGGAATCATATTGCCGATCGCCCACAGAGTGATGTCAGCGTGCAAGCTCTCCTGTCCACCAGACCATGTAGTGGGTTCGAAGGTGAAGCGGTCGCAGTGGAAGCCAGCGGGAATGATCGCGCGATGGTTGGGGTGCAGATTGACGCCAACTTTGCGCAGGTGCTGCTCCGCACTGGCGCGTACCCTGGGGTGATAGCCGGGCAGGGGCTGTTGCTCGCTGAAAAAAAAGTGCACGGATTTCTCACGGTGGCGTGCGGCGAGATTGGCGGCGACACTCACGCCGGTCGCGCCGCCGCCAATAATCGCCACCGATTGCGCCTGCAGCAGTTGCTGTGATGCGCTGTCTATTTTCTGGTGAATGGAGTCAATATCTTCCAGCAGGTTGTTGCGCCAGAAGCCGTTGGTCACGCCGGATGATATTACCAGGGCGTCGTAATGCTCCACCTGTTCGCTGCCGTCCTGCAACCTTACCGTGACCTTGGATTGGTCAGGGTCAATCGCCGTAATCAGGCCTTGCAGCGTTTTTACCCCGTCCAGCTTTTCATAGCGCTGAAAAGGCATCAAATAGTCCTGTTTCCAGATCTGTGGCTGCGTTAGCCGCATACCCAGCTCTTGCCCGCTCACTAGACAGGGCTTGGGGCTGATCCCGACGATATCAAAGTCGTTGCCCAGGTTGATTGCCACCAACAGACCGGTATCGCCAAAGCCCGCGATCACTACACGCTTTTTCAATGCCTGATGCCTTATTTGCTTGTACTGCTCAGCGCATCCCCAGCACGTTTTTCATAAAATGCGTGCCGAAGCGGCTGATACGCTGCGCAGCAATGGCGAGCGGGCTCTGGTCCAGGTAGTTCACCTGTACCATGCGTCGCTCACCCACGAAACGCGTGTGCCCGTGCCAGGAGTGGTTGGTGCGGCGAAACGCCAGCAGGGTGCCCCCCAGAGGCGGTACCTGTGCCGCATAGTTCTCAATGTCGTCCCCGGAGCGCAGCAGGCGCAGTTGGCCGTCCTCGTGCTCCCAGCTTTCATTGAAGTAGACCAGTACGGTAATCACCTTGCTTTTGTGATCGGTGTGAATATTGCCATCGGTACGCTCGCAGAATTTGCGCACGGTCACGGTGGTCGGCAGGGAGGCCAGTTCCATGTCAAACTTCTCCCCCAGCGCGGTGGCCAGTGCTGGACTGCGCAACTCGTCCATGAGCGCCTCGAAGGCAGCGCCGTAGGTGAGGTTTTCCAGAGAGTGGTTGGCGGCGGTGTCTATCGCGGGATAATCTGCGTTGACCCGTGCCAGGGCATCGGCGCTGAGGAAGTCCGGCACCACCAGAAAATCAAAGGGGTCCGTTTGTAACTGCGCGGCGCGCAGTGCGTTGATGTTGGTCAGTGGCATTGGCGCATTTTATTACGGCCTTTATAAGCCCGGCAAGGCGGCGCGGGGGCACAGGATGTTAATAGTGCGGTAAATCAAGGCTTGCCCCATTAGTGCGGGAAAGGGCGTTTTACGGTAATATTTGCCGGCTTTTCAGACTGTAATCGAGGATGGTCCCGCACATGGCCGACAAGGCACGCGTCGTGGTACGCCATCTCGTTATGCTGCTGTGCTTCTGGTTGCCGGCCGCGCGCCGCAAGAAGATAGAGCGCTGGCTGCGTGGTCGCGAGGAGTTCAAAAAACTACAGCGCAGTGATTGGGTACTGATGAGTTGGGGCAAATCCGGCAGGACCTGGTTACGGGTAATGTTGTCGCGCGCTTATCAGCTCAAGGGCAATCTTGACGCGAACAACTTACTGGATTTTGACAATCTGAAGCATATTGACGCGCAATTGCCCGCTGTCTTTTTTACGCACAATAATTATCTGCGCGACTACACCGGGAACCGGGATTCCAAGCAACACTTCCAGGGCAAACGCATCGTATTACTGGTGCGCGACCCGCGCGACGTGGCGGTATCGCAGTTTTTCCAGTGGCAATATCGCATGCGCCCCGGCAAGAAGTTGATCAATGATTATCCGCCGCACGGCACAGACATAGATGTTTGGGACTTCGTGCTGGATAAAGAAGCGGGTGTACCGCGTATCGTTGAGTATTTCAATGGCTGGGCACAGGCTATTCCTGAGTTGCGCGATGTTCTCGTGGTTCGTTATGAGGATATGCGCAGCGATCCCGCTGCTGTGCTGGCGAAAATACTTGCTTTTACCGGCACCTCAGTGAGTGCGGCGCAAGTGCAGGAGGCGGTAGAGTTTGCCGCCCTCGATAACATGAAAAAAATGGAACAGGATACGTTTTTCAAGGGCAGTGGGACCCGGGTCAAACCCGGTGACAAGGACAATCCCGATTCCTTCAAGACACGCAAAGCCAAAGTGGGCGGCTACCGAGACTATTTCACCGATGCACAGTGCCAGCAACTAGAGCAGATGGTGGCGCAGTTGGATCCCATGTTTGGTTATGGGGGGCAGCAGGCATGAAACTGGCCGTGCAGAGTTTGCGCCAGGGTTGGCAAACGGGGCGCAAGAAGTTGTCGCGCAGGATATTGCATTGGCGCATGCGCGGCCAACCCGAGGCGGCCATTCTCGCGGCCGAGCGAAAACTGCGTGGCGTGGAGCAGTTCGAAAAACTGCAACTCGCGGATATAGCTGTAGTGTCTTTCGGCAAGAGTGGTCGCACATGGTTGCGGGTGATGATCTCTCACCTGTTCAGGGTGATGCACAAGCTACCCAAGAACGCGGTTCTGGGTTTTGATAACTTCCACAATATTAACAGGCACGTCCCCAAAATTTTCTTCACCCACGATAATTACATTAAGGATTTTACGGGTGATTTACATAGTAAAGCGCCATTTTACGACAAGCGCGTCGTACTGCTTGCGCGCGATCCTCGAGATGTCGCTGTGTCGCAGTTTTTCCAGTGGAAATTTCGCATCAAGCCGACCAAAGTTGCTATCAACAATTATCCGCCGCAGGGCAGTGATATCACCCTGTTCGATTTCGTCATGGGCGACAACGGTGGCAGTATGCAGGCAGTCACGAACTACCTGAATTTATGGGCAGCGGAGTTAGGTAAGATCAAGCATTTCCACCTGCTGCGCTATGAGGATCTGCGCGCCCGGCCGCGTGAGGAATTGCGCCGTCTGCTGGACTTCATGCACGTTGATGCCACCGACGCGCAGGTCGATGCGGCGGTCAATTATTCCTCCTATGAAAATATGAAAAAGATGGAAGGTACACAGCAGTTTCGTCTGGCCGGTGGACGCATGATGCCCAGAGACAAGGACAATCCCGATAGTTTCAAGGTGCGCCGAGCTAAAGTGGGCGGTTATCGGGATTACTTCACGGATGAGGAAGTTGCCGCGATTGACCGCAGGCTGGCGGAAACTCTGGATCCGATGTTCAACTATCGGTAAGGATCATTAGCTTTCGATTCGCGGGTGGACGTCCCCGAAGGGGCGAACCCTGATCGCTCAGAAGGCTAAGATATTCGCTCATCAGGGTTCACCCCTTCGGAGACTCTAGCGGAGTGAACTCAAAGTTTTTGATGTTCGAGCGATGCAAGGCTAGTGGCAGTGGGAATGCCCCGTGGCGAATATCTTAGCCCTCTGAGCAAGCGGGGCATTCCCACTGCCGCTCGCCGCAACGGAGCTAAAATTCAGGCGCCGATCAACTCCAATGCATCCGGGCGCAAATGACCCTGTGCAATCTCATCGCGCAGTTGGGATTCGGAAAACTCACCTTCTTCCAGGCCTGCACGTACCATCCCGAAGAAGAACGCTTCCTGGCGGGGATCGGGGTGGGCGGAATAAGTGCCAGCAAATTTATAGTCGCCGAACAGCGCGCGGCGACTCCGGCGCAGCCAGTGTCTGGGGGGAAACAGCTGGAAGGTATCAGCGGGGCGATAATCAATCTTGAGCCCGGTTTTCCACGGTTGGGTTTTGCGCTTGGTGTTGTGTAGCAGTTTGGTTTCATCAGTCAAATGATCGAAATCATTCCAGTAGTTTTCGAACAGACCAATCGTCGCGGGGTCTTCCAGCTTTAGCGATACCCAGTCCATGTAATCTCGCTTTACCGGTTCAAACAGCTCTGCGAAATCGCGCTCAAACTGCCAATGCCGGAGCTTGGCACAATCCAGCAGCATAACACTGCTGGCGAATGCGCCCTTGCGGCCCTTAGTCCCTGACTTGGGACGACACATGATAGCTGCTCCCGCCATATCGCGTTGCAGCAGCTCCCAGATGTCGCCATTGGCGAAAATGTCCGGATCCATTACCACCGCCCGCCCCTGGTAATTCATCAACTCCGGGGGTGCGAAGCGCAATGGTGTAAAGGATTGCAGATCCTCGTTGAGCCACGGCCGCATTTCGCCATCGCGGCGGTAGCGCTGCCCCTCGCGTTGCAGTAAGCAGGGGTAGTTCTTCACCTCGATGAGCTTCACATCGAACTCATCAGCATGTGCGGAGCGCTTGCGCAAGGAATAGCGGCTCACCAGGGCACCCAGCATCTGCTTGTGGTTGGTGTGAATAAAAACAGTGGGCTTCAAACAGTTTCTTCTCGTGTGTAATTTGTGGGATAGTTTACCGTCAGCACGCTATTCCACAAACGGCTGGCTTTGGCAATTTTTGGAGCGCCGCCCCCCCTGGCGGCTCGCCGCATACCGCGATAAGGGCACAGAGGACGACGTGTGGGCGAGGGATCTATCACAGTCTGGTGTCTGCTGGGCAAGAAAGCGGGTGACAATACCCAGGTGCGCGCCTTGGCCGAGGAACTGGGCTATGGCTTTGTGGAAAAGCACATCGCGGCCTGGCCCTGGGAATTGCTCAGTCACCTCCGTAATGGCGCCACGCTGGCCGGCATCCACCGGTCACGATCCAGCACGCTGGAAGCTCCCTGGCCGGATCTAGTCCTCAGCGCCGGGCGTCGCAATGAACCGGTGGCGCGATGGATTCAACGGCAGTCCGGTGGCAGGACTCGCCTGGTACATATTGGTCGTCCCTGGGCACCTCTGTCCGCTTGGGATTTGGTGATCACCACACCACAATACTTTTTGCCCGAGCAGGCCAACGTTGTGCACAACAGCCTGCCACTGCACCGCGTTTCCGCCGAGGACCTGAGCAGTGCAGGCGAGCAGTTGCGTGTGCAGCTTGCAGACCTGCCACGTCCCTGGGTGGCGGTATTGATGGGCGGCGATAGTGGCCGCTTTGTGATGACTTGCGCCAAGGCGCGGCGCCTTGGCGCATTGGCCCGGGACCTGGCCACCGCCGCCGGCGGTTCTTTATTGGTCACGGACAGCCAGCGCACACCGCGCCGTGCAGGTGATGCCCTGCAGGCGCAGCTGCAGGTCCCGCATTATTGCTATCGCTGGGGCAGTGGCAAGGTCAATCCCTATCGGGGACTGCTGGCCCTGGCAGATGCTTTCGTGGTCACGGGCGAGTCCATGTCCATGCTTGGGGAGGCGGCGGACACGGGTCGACCCCTTTACGTTTTTGACGTCGGTGACGGCGCAGTGCGCTGGTGGCTGCAGCCACACAGCTATCGCTACAAGCCTCTCAGTCATCGTCTGGCGATGCGTATCGGTCCCCGTCGTATGCGACGTGACGTGGGCAATATCCAGAACACTTTGGTTAGCTCCGGCACAGCGCAATGGCTGGCGCCCGGGATGATTCCCCTGGCGGCAGAGGATCTAAAGGCGAGAATTACCGGGACATCGCCAATCGCAGCGGCCTCGGGTTCCATAGCAAGGGATGAGTTGCAGCGTACGGCGTTGGCGGTCAGGCGGCTTGTGAAACAGCGCTGAGCGGGTGTAGGGGCGCGGGAGGCAGGTCCGGAGTCTTTGCCAGGATATCCAGGGCATCGTGGCGCACATGATTTTGCGCCATCTCTGCGCGCAGGAAGTCCTCGCTGATCTTACCCTGCTGCAGGCACTCCTTGAGCAGACCAAAGAAGAAAACTTCCTGATTATGGTCGGGGTGCTGTTTGTAGTTGCCCAGAAAAGCGTATTCGCCAAACAGAATGCGGCGGGCGCGCATCACCCAGGCCGCTGGCGGGAACAGGCGAAAACGTTCAGCGGGACGCCAGTCGGTGGGTAGCCCGGTTTTCCAGGGCTGGGTCTTGCGCCGCGTGGTGTGCAGCATCCTGGTTGCCAGGGTGAATTTGTCGAAGTCGTTCCACTCAGGCTCAAAAAAGTCCAGGGTATTGCGATCCTCTTCCTTCAGGCAGATCCAGGGCTGGTAGTCCTGGGTAAAATCGAACATGGCCTCGAATTTCTTATGCGCATCCCAATGGGTGAGCCTGGCGCAGTCCAGCAGCATGACACTGCTTGCCATGCACTTGTCGACCAGGCCCTTGGGCCCCGAGCGCATGCGGCACATGATGGCCTTGCCACGCATGTCCCGGCTGAGCAGCTCCCAGATGTCGGTGACGGCGAAAATATCCGGGTCGATGACCACTGCACGACCCTCGTAGCCCATTAATTTGGGAGGCATGAAGCGGGTCGGCGTGAAGGATTGCAAATCGTCGTTGAGCCAGGTGCGCTTGACGCCGTCGCGGAGGTATTCCTGGCCTTCGCGAGCGGCGAAAAAGGGATAGTCCCGAGTGTCCATGATCTGGACATCGAACTTGTCATTGTTTCTGGAGTAGCGACGCAGCGCGTGTTCGGCGACGATAGCGCCGGTGATTTGCTTGTGGTTGGTCTGGATGAATACGCAGGCTTTCATGGGTATGCCAGAGTGGTCGCATGAGGGCTTATTTAGGCTAGAATTATAGAGGAATGCACCCTCTTTTGCCATTTTCACGAATCCGCTTTGAGCGTGAATAGTACGCGGTACGAAGGCCGGCTGCCCGGTGCCACCCGGCCCGTTTTTACTTGAAAATACCGCGTCGATACAGGCCCCAGAAGAAACCCCACAGGTGGACAAGCGGCACGCGCCTGACCTTGTCCGGGATACGGATTTCCACACCGGAGTGACGCTCGAGTTTCCAGGCGATGTAGTCCAGGCCACCTTCAAACGTAAACAGGGCCTTTACCAGTCGCAGGATAGACAGGAACTTGCCCTGTACCCTACGCAGTGCCCAGGCCAGTGTCGTGCGGTGCCGTCTGAAGCCTGCTATCTGACTCCGGTAGCGCAACTCCCGCTCCTGCTCATACAGCTCAAAAGAGAATCCCAGGTACGCGGCGTGCGCTCGAGTCAGTGCGGCATAGAAATCCAGGGAGGATTGCACCAGTTCCTGCGCCCTGGTACTGCGTTCCGTGCGCAATTCGGTGGCATAGCTCAGGCTCAGTGCCCGTTCCCACAAGGTGGTGAGACTGCCTTCGGGTGGCAGTGCAGGCAGGGCGTTGCACAGCAGCGTACGTGCTGCCTCTGTGAGGGATTTTTCAACATTCGCCCGCAGCTGCTCATTGCGGGCGTACAGGATGTGTGTTGGTTGTGCGAAGCGACCCCAGATGTATGACTCGAACCAGGCCCCAGAGCAGCCCCGCTGGAAGTCGTGTAACGACATCACCGTGACCTTGCTGCGCAGCATTTTGCCGGCCGCTACCCCGTCCATAGGAGATTGTTCGGCGTAGAAGACATTGGGCGGCAACAGCCAGTTCGCGGCGGCCAACAGCGGGCGGCGAAAAGCCGCACGATAGCTGTCGCAGATCAGGTACAGGTCCAGCAGTCCATCGTAAATATCACCGCTGCGTAGGCAGGAACCGTACACCAGGGTGCAACAGACAGCGCCATGAAAGCGCGCATTCAACTGTGCCAATAGCGCCGCTAGCGTGGGGTCTGTGGCCGCATCTGGCCCGGCTACAGGTGGGTACGCGCTCACAGTCGCAAGAACTCCAGCTGGATGCTGGCGCTGATCTCCACTGCTTCGGCCACCTCCAGCAGTTCACCGTCCAGATTGATTTTGCCCGCCATCGCAAGTGTGATCCGGTCGGCGTTGTTACTATGGTAGCCACTGGCTGGTATCGCGTTGCGGCTGGGGTGGCCGCGCACGATGGAGAAAAAGGTGCGGGCAAAGCGCGTACAGCCCTGCTCCATCAGCGTGAGGCGAATGGCACCTTGCTCCGTGCTCCAGAAGGGGCGCATACCGAAGGCGAGGCGCTGCAGGGTGCTCACGGCGAGAATGAGGGTGTCGTATTGGGTCGGCGCCTTGTCATCCAGTGTGAGCGTGATGGCGACGTGCCGATTGAATGCCGGGTCGTCCCGCAGTACCCCCCACACGGTGCGCAACGTGCCCAGCGCCAGGCTGAAGTCGTCGCGCAGGCCTCGTGAGTGGATTTCCTTATGTGCGTATTCGGTGCCGTGAATGACCGCGCCACCACCGAGGAACATCCCGTAGTGCGGACGCTCGGTACTGCTGGTGACCACCCGCAGCATGGCGCGCTGCGCCACTTTACCTGCAATGTCGCGCCCGCCTGCACACCACTGACAGAAGCGCTCCACCGCTTTTTGCAATGAGCCGTGCACACCTATATCCCCTGCATTCATGTTGGCGGTGCCCCCGGGGAGCAGGGCAATCAGCGGCGGTCGGGAGAACAACTTGGACTCCAGTAGCTCACCCAGGATGGCAGACACCGTGCCGTCGCCACCGTTGATCGCCAGTACTTCGATTTTCAGTGCCGCAAGGTCCCGCAGCGCGGGTGTGATATCTGCCGCACTGTGGGTAATGCAGTGGTGAATACCAGGCGTTTGTTCGATTCGCGCGCGGAGGCCTTCAAACTGGTCGCGGTTGTGGCCGCTGGCGGGGTTGCTGATCAGGCCCACCGGACCGGCCGGTGGTGCTCTCACTGCCTGGATTCTCTCATGGTGACGGACTTGAGGTTGATCGAGGTTGCGCCAATCCGTGGGGCAATGCCGCGTATCTGTAACGGTAGGCCGGAGCTGCGATCAAAAAACAGAATGATCTCCCCCTGCAGCCCGAGCAGGCTGAAATCAGTGTCTTCTGCGAGTGTGCCCTCCGGAGTGACCTGCAGGGCCACAGCCAGCGTATCGCGCACGCCGCTGACGGTGCCCTGCCCGGTTACTGCATAGTTCGCATTGACTGGTATACCATTGCCGCTGGTCAGGCGTACGCGATAGAAATTTAAATCGGTATGCACGATAACCTCCATGGATTTATCTGGTCCCAGTGCTTGCAGCCGCTGTGCGAGAAGGACGAGCAGGTAGGGCTCAGTTACCACGGTATCGCCGGCTGCGCTGGGGTAGGAAACTTTGCCGCTGTAGCTGAGCGGCCACTCCTGGGGCGATGCGCTGGCGTCAGCTCCCGGGTTGTGGCGCTCGCGCAATATAAAGTCTGCTTCGTAGCGGTAGGACTTGATACGCTGTTCCTTGCCCCGACTGAGTCGCGAGCGTGTCAGGGCGCTGCCCGTCGCGGGATCAAAGCGCACCACGATCTGTTCCGAATTATCCACAACGGAGCTCAGGACATTGAGGTCCCAGTGCTCCTTATCGTCCGCTACGGGGAGAAGTTCCAGGCGCGATCGCGCCGTGGCCCAGAATGCTTTTTCCTCGAACTCCAATATCTGCCAGTCGGGTAGCTTTGGCAGCACAATGTCGGCGGCGTGGCTGCGGCTAACCAGCGCCAGACACAGGCAACTGAAGAGAATCCCGTAAATTTTAGTCATGCTGTGTAACCATAGTGACGAAAAGGGGGTGCCCTACGTCAGAACTGCAGCGGGCCAATGCATTCCCGAAGCCGTTGATACGTACCGGGAGCAAGGCGTGTGTGATACCAGAAACCGTCCAGCAGGGGGCCGCAAAACTTCCCAAAATCCAGAAATATCAATTGCTTGTGAAGGTGGGCGAAAGCCGTTAAAAATACCACACAATCTTGAGAATGACCTGATCATCCTATACCCTTCGCGGCTTGATCTGCCCAGATCAGGGGAAATTACATGCACATGATTATCAAGCGACTGATCAAATGGTTGGTACGCGCGATTTCGGTATTTTTACCAGAGGCAAAGGCGCACGAACTGCAGCGCTGGCGCCGTGGCAGAGAAGAGTTCTGGAAGTACAACAAATGCCAGTACATCTTTGCCTCGTACGGCAAAAGTGGACGCACCTGGGTGCGGGTAATGATCTCGCGCTACTACCAGTTGGTGTATAAGTTACCCGACAACATACTAATGGGCTTTGATAATTTCACGCGTCTCAACAAGAGCATCCCCAGGATTTTTTTCACCCATGACAACTACCTGCGTGGCTATACGGGGAACGTGGATTCCAAAAAGGATTTTTACAATAAGCACACGGTACTGCTGGTGCGCAATCCCATTGATGTCGCGGTGTCACAGTTTTTCCAGTGGAAGTACCGCATGCGGCCTGAGAAAAAGGCCATGAATAAGTATCCTGCCCATCAGGCGGATATTTCTGTTTACGACTTTGTGAAGGGCGAAAACCAGGGGCTTTCGCATATTATCGACTTCATGAATAGCTGGGCGCGTGAGCTGCCAAAAATACAGCATTTACTGGTGGTTCGCTACGAGGAGCTGCGCACACATCCGGAACGGGAAATGGCAAGGATTGTCGAATTTCTGGGGCTGGAAGCCAACCCTGAGTATCTCAGAGATACGGCGGAGTTTGCCTCGGTGGAGAATTTACGCCAGAAGGAACAGGAAAATTATTTCTGGCGCAGCGGCAGTCGGGTGCAGGCCAAAAATGTCAACGATCCCAATACCTTCAAGGTGCGTAAGGCCAAGGTCGGCGGTTACCTCGACTATTTTGACGACGAGCAAGTGGCGGAATTGAATGCTCTGGTAGATGCAAACTTGTTGCCGGTATTTGGCTATACGAGCGCTGAATCAGGTGTGGCTCGGTGAGCGACAACTGCGTCTTCATCCATACCAATGAGCGGCAGTGGCTGGGAGCCCTGGTCGCCCAGTATTCCTATCGCCGCAACTCTGCTCATGCTGATCAGTTTGATGTAAAGTTTATTCATACACAGGATTACCCCTACCTGCGTGCCAGGGAGGGGCAGAGTTTCCTGCGCGGCGGTACCAGCCGGATCTGGCATATGGCGGATCTGCAATCTTTTACCCCGCTGCGTTTTTTGCCGCCGAAGTTGATGAATTGGCAGGGCCGTGCGGTGGTCACCGACCCGGATGTGTTCGCGGTGGGTGATGTCTATGAATTGCTGCAGATGGATATGGGCGGTGCCGCCGTGATGGGACGTCATCGCTCGGGCAAAGCAGACAAGCGCAGCCAGGTAGCCACCAGCGTGATGTTGCTGGACTGCGCCCGCTTGCGGCATTGGGATGCCGAAAAGGAGTTTGAGCAGTTGTTTCGCTCGGAAAAAGATTACAAGGAGTGGATGGTGCTGGCCTACGAGGATCCGGCCAATATCGGTTATCTGCCTGACTACTGGAATGATTTTGATCATCTGGATGGTAATACGCGCTTGCTGCACAATACAAAACGCAAGACGCAGCCTTGGAAAACAGGTCTGCCTGTCGATTACACACCTGCCGACAAGTTCAAGGACAAGCCGCTGCTAGCCACCGCTAACCGGCTGCGCGCCAAAGTGTTTGGTGAGTACGGCCTGTTGGGTCGCTACCGGGAACACCCGGACCGCTGCCAGCAGGAATTTTTCTTTGGCCTGTTGAAAGAGTGTCTGCGCGATGGACATGTCAGCGAGGCTCTGGTGCGAGACGAAATCCGCAAAAATCATGTGCGCCACGACGCTTTTGAAGTGTTGGAGCGCACACCCCATCTGCAAGGGAGGGCCGCGTGAACTATCTAGACATCGACAAACTGCGCAACCTGAGTCTGGAGAATTTTCTGGCGGTTAAGCCCTATCCGTATTTCAACAGTGCGGGTGTGCTGACCGAATCCGGGTTCCAGGATTTGCTCGCGAACATGCCGCCGCTGGAGATGTTCGAAAAGAAGTTTGGTTACGAGCGGCGCGCGGGACAGGCACCACACGATCGTTACTCTTTGGAGTATACGCGGGACATGCCAGTGCCCAGGCCGTGGCAAGAATTCATCGGCGAGCTTTGTTCGGATGCCTACCGCAATGAGATCGAGCGCCTGCTGGGAGCCAGAAAAGCCGAGTTTCGCTTTCATTGGCACTACACACCCAGCGGTGCAGATGTGTCCCCGCACTGTGATGCCCGACGGGAACATGGTTCACACCTTTTTTATTTTAATTCTGCCGAGGACTGGAATCCAGCCTGGGGCGGCGCGACCCTGGTGCTGGATGATGGTGGCCGACTTAGCTACGACTCCGCGCCCACGATGGAAGACTTTGAAGGTGTTATCGAGTGCCAGTCCATCGGGAACTATAGTGCACTTATCAAGCGCACCGATCATGCCTGGCACGCCGTGCGCGCCATCGAATGTCCGGAAGATCGTCTGCGCCGGATTTTTATCGTGGTGGTCAATCCTGACAGTCTCTTCTGGAAATTGCGTGACAGGTTCATCGGCAAGCGCATTCAACGCTTCTGATACAAGCTTGGGTGGCCTTGGTGTACGGGGCGTGCACCTGTGGCTCTGTTCCCGCGACCGGGTCGCCAGTTCAGATGATTTCAAACGCAGGGTGCTTTCCCGTTATGCTGCTGTGGCTCCTCCTGACTGGCAGTTCGTGCTTAACGAGTACGGTAAGCCTGCTCTGGCCGGCGCGGCACTCGCACTGGATTTCAATCTCAGCCATAGTGGGGACTGGCTGGCCTGCGCGGTCACGACGGGTACGCCTGTGGGTGTGGACCTCGAACACTGTCATTCCGGGCGTGCGACGATGAAAGTCGCTCGCCGCTTTTTTCGACCGGAGGAAGTGGTCGCGCTACAGGACTGCTGCGAGGCCCAGCAGCGCGATCGATTCTACGATTTCTGGACCCTCAAGGAGGCCGCAGTCAAGGCCAGGGGTGAGGCGCTGGTGCCTGGGCTGCAAGCGCGCGGCTTTGAATTGACGTTCCCGGTCGGACCAGAGTTTGGGAGTGGTCGCATAGTTGTGACGACGGCGGATGCGGGACACTACTGGCTGTTGGATCCGCTGCCGCAATACCGTGTGGCAATCTGCTGGTTGTCCGCGACACTCCCGCCGCCAAAGTTGCAGGTGTTTGAGCTGCGGGAAAGGGATGAGGAAGTTGAAATGATAGTGCCGCTGCGCGCCAGCACATTGCTCGATTGCGGTGCGGCTGCGCCCGATGCGGCGAATTCCTGCTAGACTGCACAAACGTGCGCAACCACCGGCGACCCAATAAGCCATGATTATCGATCAATATTTTAGTGAGCCCAATGGGCACATTTGTTTTACCCGTGAGCAGGGCAGCAATTTTGCCAAGCAAATGGCAAATGACTTTAATCCCCTGCACGATGTCGATGCCAAACGATTTTGTATTCCGGGCGATCTGCTGTTCGCCATTATTCTGGCCAGGTATGGTATCAGTCAGCACATGGAGTTCGTTTTTTCCGGCATGGTTGTCGCCGGCATCGAACTGGTGCTACCCGAACCCGCGGAAGAGTTTCATATCAATGATGCACAGGGGAAACAGTATCTGCGCGTGAAGCGCGCGGGAGACAGCACCCATGACGCATCCCTGATCCAGAATCTGACCCAGACTTATGTAGAGTTTTCCGGGCAGACATTTCCCCACATTCTGGTGCCGTTGCTCGCTGAACAAAATGTGATGATCAGCCCTGATCGCCCTATGGTCATCTATGAGAGCATGTCCATCGATCTTGACCGGCTTGATATCAAGCAACCTGTGTTGCAGGGCGATTACAATGCGCTTGCAATCAGTGGCAAGCGTGGCAGCGTTGAGCTCGCGTTCAATCTGGTGGACGACGGGGAAATCGTTGGGCGCGGTAAGAAGCACATGTTATTGAGTGGACTGCGTGAGTATGACGAGGGCATTATAGAAAATGCCATTATGACGTATAACGACAGTAAAAAGGCGTTTGCTTCCCGGTAGTGTCAGCGCGGGCGGTAGACTGAAATTTCTACGGCGTCTGGTACGCTGGTGTATTCAATCGTCGCCTGGCGGTTTTCGCAGTCATAATATCCGCAGCTCCTCACGTAATTCAGGTAGGACTCTGGAGAAAAAATTTCCCCTACATTGTCTGCCACCACAATGCTGCCGGGGCCAATCAGTTCGCGGTGCTCAATCAGTTGCAGGTCGGCTTTGTACAAATCTTTCCAGTGATCCAGGAACACCAGGTCGAAGCGACCTTCCAGGGTGGCGATGACGTTGGTTGAAGCGCCATGCAGAAAGGTGATCTGGTCTGAAAGGCCCGCGACCTTTACATTGGCTCGCGAACTCGTCACGGCGTCATGGTTTATTTCAATCGAAGTGATACTTGCCTGCGGGCCAAAGGCGCTGGCAATCATGATAGAGGAATAGCCGCAGTAGGCGCCCAGTTCCAGTATACGGGCGTTGGCGGGCAGGCGCCGCGCCAGCTCCTTGATCAGCGGGCCTTTGTCCGGACCGACGCTCATCAGCCAGCGCTCGTCCCTGGCGAAGCGGTCCAGGGTGCGCAAAACGTCCTCAGGATCGCCCGGTCGGGCATGCCGCGCCACGTACTGCGCGGCCTGCACCGGCCGTGATGGCGCCCCCTGTATTTTGTCGAGCAGTGCGTGAGCCGCGTTGCGCAGGGTAAAACCTAGCGCGGCGGGATGCAGGAATCGCCACAGTTGCATATCTTGATTACTCCTTGATGTGCACAGTGTAGCCGCTTTTCTATGCTGTACTATTGCCAGCCGCGTTTGTTATCTGCCATAGCGCGTTTGCGGGCTTCGAAAGCGGCGCGCAGGCGTGCCAGGTCATCCGGGTTGCGATCAGACGTATCGTAGGCTTCGCGCGGGTCTGCGGCCAGATCAAACAGCCACTCTTTCTTTGGCATCGCAATGCCCACGGGCAATTGGTCAGTGCCGTATAGAACGCCGGCCGGCCCGCGGTACTTGAAACGCGCATCGCGCACTGCAAACAGGTTCTCTCCGTCGTAGTAGTACAGATAGTCATGGGGTGATGGCCCGCCCTGGGTCAGCACCTTGAGGATGCTACGGCCATCGAGCAGGCGATCCTGTGGTGGTGGCAACTGCAGCAAGTCCAGCACGGTCGGCAACAGATCAATACCCATGGCCATGGCATGTTCTGTGCGGCCAGCCGTGATCGCGGCTGGCCAGTGTGCAATGAAGGGCACACGCATACCGCCCTCAAAGGTGTTGCCCTTGCGGCCGCGCTGGTTGCCGGCATCGCCCAGAAACCAGGGCCCGTTGTCCGAGCTGATAATGATCAGCGTATTCTGCAGGTTACCGGTGCGCTGCAGTGTGGCGACGATGGTACCGACGCTGTCGTCGAGTTCCTCCAGCACATCGCCGTACAGTCCGGCCTTTGAGTTGCCACTGCGCTCCGCCCTGACGGACAGCGGATCGTGTGGGAAGTTGTGAGCGAAATAGAGAAAGAACGGTTCCTGCGCATGCTGCTCGATAAAGGTGGTTGCCGCCTTGGTGTAGCGCTCGGTCAGGTAGCGCAGGTCGACCGGAGCAGCGACGGCGATGTCGCGGTTGGCGTACAGCGCAAAAGGCTCCATATCGTTGCTGTAAAGTGCGCCGAAGTAGCTGCCAAATCCCATGTCATTGGGCAGCGAGGGGCTGCGGTCGCCAAGATGCCACTTGCCTACCATGCCGGTTGCGTAACCCGCAGCCTTGAGCAGGTCTGCCAGCGTGATCTCCTCCGCCGGCAGGCGCACATGACCGTCGGGATTGAACAGCGCATGGAAGGCATCATCCCTGATGCTGCCTGTTGGGAAGACCAGGTTGGGTAGCCCCGCCCGTGGACCCAGGCGCCCGGTGAGATAGCCGGCGCGGGAGGGTGTGCACACCGGCGCGGGAGAATAAAAATCTGTGAGTACGACGCCGTCCTGCGGCCAGCCCGTCGATATTGGGGGTCGCAATCATCGTGCTGCCTGCGGCGCCGGCACCCAGGTCGCCGTAGCCCAGGTCATCGAAGAGGATGAAGACAATATTTGGCCGGCTTCCGTCGGCGAAGGTTTGACTGCGGATTTGTGCCAGGTAATCGTGTTTACTATGCAATTTGGATGTGTCATCTACTTGCCCGCTAGTGGCCAGTCGATAGCCGAGAAAAAGCGCTAGCAGCACAATTAGCAATAACAGTGTGCTGAGTGCTGCGGTGATACGGTGCCATAGAAAGGTGAGAAATCTCATGGCAGTTCAGTTCTCCTACCAGTGTCCATTGAATTGCACTGGAAATTGCGTCATCAGGTATGGATACTTGCACATTCGCCCGGTCCACTCAAACGTCCCTTGTTTGCGCCCATCCGGAGCCACCCAGCTGAGGGCAACATACGATGAGAAATCTGCAGGGCAAGGCCATTCTGGTCTGTGGCGGTGCGACCGGTATTGGCGCGGCCACTGCTCGTCGCCTGTGTGAGGAGGGCGCCAGTGTGGGCATTGGCGACCTTAATATCGCAACGGCCGAGGGCCTTGCAACAGAATTGAACACCGCCGGTGGCCAAGCCGTGGCGTGGCACTATGACCAGGCCGATGAGGGCACCATCAACGCACTGGTGAAATCTGCCGTCACGCATTTCGGCCGATTGGATGGCCTGTTCGCCAATGTGGCTGACCTGCAAGCGGTTTTGGTTGATGGGGATATCCTCAGTAACGACAGTGCACTGTGGGAGCGTACCTTGCGAGTGAACGTGACCGGTACAGCGCTGTTGCTGCGGGCGGCCCTGCCGCAGATGCTGCAGCAGGGCAGTGGTGCGCTGGTTTTGACCTCATCGGATGCAGCGGTCATTGGTGAGGGCCAGCGACCGGCCTACGCGGCGTCCAAGGCGGGTGTCAACGCACTGTGCCGGCATGTTGCCACCAGGTGGGGTCGGCAGGGGATTCGCTGCAACACGGTGTCGCCCGGTTTTGTGCTGACGCAGCAGATGGATGCCAACATGACTCAGGAGATGAAAGACTGGGCACTCAAGGGATCGCGCAGTACCCGCCACGGCGTGCCACAGGATATTGCCGGCGCGGTGGCCTTCCTGCTGTCCGATGACGCTGAGTGGGTAAACGGCCAGGCCTGGCGGGTAAACGGCGGGGTCAGTTACGCAAATTAACCAGTCACAGATGTGCTATGTGCATCTCCAATACATCCAATGCAGGAGTTTTAAAGAATGATTACCGCAAACAGCGTCTCCAGCGAGGAGATCATCATCAACGCGCCAGCGCAGGTGGTGTGGGATGTCATTCTGGATTTTGCGAACTATGGCCTGTGGAATACGTTCTGTCCCGGCATGAAGGGCGAGGCGGTCATCGGTGCGCCGCTGGAGATGCAGGTTGATATGGGCAATGGGCTGCAGAAACAGGTGGAGTACGTGACGAAAATTGAACCCATCCACACCATCGTCTGGTCAATGGAGAACAAGCCCGGTGACCCGATTCACGCGGACCGCACGCAGCGCATAACGCCCATCGACGACACCAGCTGCCGCTACTGGAGCGTCGATGAATTCAGTGGCGAGTTTGTAGGGCCGATGATCGAGCAGATGGGCGCGGTGGTGGAGAAAGGGTTTAACGACTGCGCTGCGGGCCTCAAAGCGCGGGCAGAGGAGTTGTATTCGCGCGCCAAGGGTATCAATCGTTAGGGAGAAACCATGTTCGCATTTCTAACCCGCCTGCGGGCAAAACCCGGCAAGCGCGACGCGCTGATTGCGTTGAATCTCACCATGCAGGAGGCGACGGCTGTGGAGGAGGGCGTGCCGGTGTACGTCTTTCACACCGCAGAGGACAATCCGGACGAATTTTACTATTACGACCTCTATGAAAGTGAGGACGCCTACAGCGCGCACTGCGCGACGGAGACGTTTCGAGCGATGCTGTCTTCATTGGGGGAGTTGGCGGAGGTCATTGAAATGACCAAATTGAAACCCTTCGGACCAATAAAAAGCAGACCGATTGCAAGCAGGCTATAAGTCTGAAAACTGATCCCGCCGGTGTGGGTGAGCCGCTGGACTTGATTAACTACGCATTGAACGGCGGCCGCGTGTAGCGCGCAGTATAGCCAGCTGTGCTATCCAGCGTGAAAGACCGGGGCAATGCTGGATTGCCAAACCCATTACCTTCGCTGTCCATCCGGTGATGGTGTGATACCGGCCATTCTCTATCGCTTTGAGAGTATCGCGGACTATCACCTCGACCGGTTCTCGCGGGATCATCAGTGTGTGTGCGGCATTCTCAGGTGTTCTATCCATATCCAGTGCGGCGGCCATGGGAGACTCAAATTCCGGCGGGCAGATCAACTGCACGGTGATGCCCTGGGGGCGAAGCTCGTGATAGAGCGACTCGGTAAACCCCTTTAGGGCGTGTTTGGATGCGCAGTAGGCAGTGTAGCCAAAGACGCCGGTGTGGGCCGCCATGGACGCGATATTGACAATCTGTCCTTTGGTTTTCCTGAGGTGGGGGAGCGCAGCGCGTACACAGTTGATGGTGCCAAACAGGTTGATGTCGAACACTTCTCGAAAGTCACGGTCAGTGAGGTTTTCGAAATAGCCCTCGCGCATGATGCCCGCCGAGTTGATCCACAAATCGATGCCGCCATGTTCGGCCGCGATCTGGTCGGCCACCAATTGAATGTCAGGGCCATTCGCGACGTCGGCCATCTTGCAGAACACAGTCTTTGACGTAGTGTCCTGTGCAATACAGGTCAGTGCAGCATCGAGTTTCGCTGCGTTTCTTGCCACCAGTATCACCCGATCACCGCGTTCCGCCAGGGCGTGTCCCAGTGCGAGCCCGAGGCCGGATGAGCCACCGGTGATAACGCTAACCCTGGGCGGCATTGGCAGCGACCTTGCTTGGCTGATTGTTAGCGAAGCGCTCCGCCATGGCGGTTATCGTCAGGCTGGGATTGACGCCAATGTTCGCCGGAATACTGGAACCATCGACCACGAATAAGCCAAGGTAGCCATGGACCTCGTGATTGCTATCTATTACCGAGTCCGCGTTCCCGCGTCCCATCGGACAGCCACTGAGAATATGCGCGGTCGTGGAGCTGTTGCCGATGGACTCGGTAATGCTACTCAGAGGTTGGCCATTAGCCAGTTTGGCGTATATACGGGTGACATCATTGGCAACGGCAAGATAGGTTGGAGGGGCATGGATTGGATTCCTGATAGTGACCAGAGCGCGGCGAAAACCTTTACGCCAGTCCCTCCGCCAGGCAAAACGCAGCGAGTTGTCAAGATCCTGCATCACGGTAAAAAAGGTGACGCGCTTTTCCCAGTCTCTGCATAGCCAGTTTTTCAGCATCAGTCCCGGTGAAGTCATGATGGCCAATAGTGTTTTCAGGGCGCGTACTAGGGGCTGTCTGCCGTCAGTCATTGGCGCGTATAGAAAGCGTATAAAGCGATAGCCGTGATCAAATCGATTCTGAGTGATGTGTGTGTGCGGATCCGGATAAAAGTCCGTGGATATTGCTGTACCTTCGGTAAGGTCAATGCCCGGAGGGTGTAGCACAGCAGTGATGGCCTCGGAGTTCGTGCGCACCACCTTTCCCAGGCTGTGGGAAACATGGGGAAGCGTGCGGTGGTCTTCGCGATTTTTGGCCAACAATTCCAGAGTGCCAATCACACCTGCGGACAGGATTAGCCGGGTGCAGGTCAGAGTTGCGTCTTCCTTTCTCCTGTTCGTGGCTTGGAGGGAGAGGCGATAGCCCCCCACTTCCAGGGGCTCTATCCTGCCTGCCTTCAGCTCGGTGAGTACATTCACACCCAGTTTTTCCGCAAGGTACAGATAATTTTTGTCCAGACTGTTCTTGGCATTGTATTCGCACCCGGTCAGGCAGCCGCCGCATTTGATACAGGCGCTGCGTGCTGGGCCTCTGCCCTCAAAATACGGGTCAGTGCCTGCAGTTGCCTCAAAACAAATAGCGTTTGGCACCGAGCCGAAGGTGTCCCAGGCGCCGAGGCTCGCAGCGGTTTTCTCCAGCAAGCGGTCCTGTTCTGAACGGTAGGGATTCGGGGTCACACCGAGCATGCGCCTGGCCGTTGCGAAATGTGGTTGCAATTCCGTTCGCCAGTCTATGCCCAGTGTTTTTAACTCTGGAGCGTCGTAAAACTTTGCCTTCGGCTCGAGCATCACTGCCCCCCAGACCAGACTGCCGCCGCCCACCCCGACGCCACCCAGTACCGCCACGTGTTGAAAAAGCTGCTGTGAAAGATAGCCCTTGAGGCCAATTTCCGGCATCCAGAGCAATTGCGTGACATGCTTTTTGGCCTGGACTATATCCTGGGCACCGATGCGCTTGCCCTGTTCAATGAGCGCCACCCGCCAGCCTTTCTCCGCCAGTCGTAGAGCGCAGACCGAGCCACCGAAGCCACTGCCAACTATGATGTAATCGTAGTCGATGTGATATCCCTTATTGCTGTGGCAGGCGCCGAAGGTCGTCGCGTCAGGTTGTGCGTTGCAGCTTAGGCCCTGCCCAGCAAATCCTTCGCGATTGCCAGCACTTGCATCTCATCGGTACCGGCGTAGATCTGCAGGATTTTCGCATCCCGCATCAACTGCTCTACTCGCGTCTCGCGCATGTAGCCGGCGCCGCCGAAGATCTGCACCGCTTCAGTGGTGACTTCCATGGTCGCCTGCGCCGCGTACAACTTCATAGCCGATGCTTCCGCCAGTGTCAGGTCTTTACCTGCCGCACGCGTTTCGATATAGCGAAACACGAGGTTTTCCAGATTCAGGCGCACGACTTCCATTTTCGCCAGTTTCAACTGGATGAGTTGATAGTTGCCAATGGGTTGATCAAACTGGATACGGGTTTTGGCGTACTGCACAGAAAGCTCAAGTGCGCGTTCAACCAGGCCCAGGCATTGCGCAGCGATACCGGCGCGCTCGGCGCTAAAGGTGGTTTTGGCACCGGAACGGCCGTAACCGTCTTCCGATTCCCCCATCAGGCGTTCAGGTCCGGCTTGCACGTCGGCCAGAAAGAGCTCCCCCGTCGGGGAAGAGCCGATACCCATTTTTTTGAAGGCGGGACTCTGCACGAGCCCGGGCATGCCGGAATCGAGAATGAAGGAGACAATTTTTCTATCTCTCGGAGCAACACCTTCCTCATCAAGGCGACAGATAAACACGATGGTATCGGCATGGGGTCCATTGGTGATATAAGTTTTGCTGCCGTTGAGAATATAGCCGCCTTTGCCGTCGCGACGCGCGGTGGATTTCATACCGCCAAATGCATCCGAGCCGGAGTTGGGCTCGGTGATGGCCCAGGCGCCTATCTTCTTCAGCGTCAGCAGATCGCGGGCATACTTCCTTTTCTGCGCCAGAGAGCCCTTGGCCATGATGGCGCCGGCGGTAAGTCCAACAGATACGCCCAGCGCTGTGATGAGACCGTGGCAGTAGCGACTGATTTCAATGATGGGGAGCAAGCCCATGGCAGCGGCGTCCAGTGCCTCCTCAGATACTGGACCGCTCGTTGCCTTGGCCACAGCGGGCTTCTCGCTATGCTCACCCTTCGCTATGGCTTCCTCCCTGGCTATTTGTTTATCAAAGTTGGCGCTCGCCAGTTCATCCATGCCAAAGGTATTGAATAGTTTGCGCAAGATATCGTAGGGCGGTAAACCGTTGTATTCCAGGTCATCTATGTGCGGCACGATCTCTTTCTCGATGAAATCGCGCAGCATGCCCCTGATCATCTGCTGTTGCTCTGTCCAGGCTATCATCTGTCGCTCCACACTGCTTAGTTCGTTACCAAAGTGTATCGGGACTGAAACTGCTTCCCGGACTCAGCATGACATCATACGTACCCACTCGGAGCTTGCCAACCGGACTGCCTGCATATACATCGAACCGGAAAGGGCCGATTAATCGGGAAAGGAAAAGAGATGGCCGCACACTGCTAAAGCTGGGTATCATATTCGTGTACCCTCGGGAGGCGATCCATGATTAAAGTAGAACCATCAGGCCAGGCCTGTGGCGCCACAGTAACCGGGTTGGACCTGTCCATACCGCTGGATGCGGCGACCATTCGAGCAGTGCGCGCCGCCTGGCTGGAACATCACGTGCTGGCGTTTCCCAACCAGACCCTGACGGATATGGATCTTGAACGCATAGTGCAGTGCTTCGGCGTGTTTGGCAGCGAACCGTTCTTTGGGACAATTGAAGGCAGTGAGCATGTCGTAGCCTTGACCCGCAAGGCAGATGAAAAAGCCCCGCTGTTCGCGGAGAATTGGCATTCCGACTGGAGTTTTATGGCAGAACCACCGATAGGTACCTGCCTGTACAGTCTTGTCATTCCGCCGTTCGGTGGTGATACCGGTTTTACCAACCAGCAAAAAGCATTGGCAGAAATGCCCGCTGCGTTGCGCGCTAAAATCCAGGGTCGTACGGCAATGCACTCGGCGGTTGCGGCCTATGCACCCGATGGTATGTACGGGGCCCAGGATAAGGCGGCTGGTCGCAGTATGGCTATCCGCTTTTCAGAAGATGCCAGGGAAGTGCATGGCCACCCGTTTATTTTTCGGCACCCGGAAAGCGGTCGTGAGACCCTGCTCGGTTGTTTGGGCTATATCATCGGAGTGGAAGGCATGGCGGCGGATGAGGCCTTGCAGTTGATTGTGGAGCTGCACCAGTGGCAGACCCGGGAGGAGTTCCAGTATACGCACAAGTGGCAAGAGCGCATGTTTGTGATCTGGGATAATCGCAGCGTGTTACACAAGGCCAACGGCGGTTATGACGGTTATGATCGGGAGTTGCACCGGATAACAGTGGCGCGTGATCCGAAAAAATATCTGAATATGTATGCTCCCTGAAAAGAGGCTCTTTCGCCACAGGTGGTGCAGGGTCCACGGTGCGATTAACTACAACAACCCAGGGTGCTTTGCATTTGCGTGACCCGATCAAGAAGATTTGCCATACTACTAACAAATAGACCTAATACTAGTATCCAACCACCCGCATCAGGATGAAAATAAAATGATCAATAGACTGCTTCCCATTTTTTCCACCACGCTGGCAATCACCCTTGTTGGTTGTGCCAGCACCGACCCGGCTACGGGCTCGACACGCAATGAAATTATTTCAGTCCAATACGGCCGGATCGAGAACATTCAACAGGTAGCGATGGCACCTGACTATGGCGCCGGCGCGCTGATAGGCGGTGCGCTTGGGCTACTGGCAACGGCCACCCACTCAGGTGCATCGCAAGTGGCGGGTACTGTGGCGGGAGCGGGTCTGGGAGCGCTGGTAGCAAAAGAGACCGCTGGCAGTGCGCAAAAATTCACCGTTCGCCTGGTTAACAACAGCACCATTGATATTGTTACCGAGAATCAAGCCCTTGCGCTTGGCGATTGTGTCTCTGTTGAGCAGGGGCAGCAGGCGAATATCAGACGGGTTTCATCTGTAATGTGTTCAACCCCGCCATCAGATCCAGCTTACCCAGCGATGAATAACTCCGCAGTGCAGGAGTCGCAGGAGTGCCAGGAAGTGAAACGCGAGCTGCTGAACGCCACCACCGAGCAGGCCACTAGTATCGCCTATAAGAAAATGCAGGCTTTCTGCGAGAGCTAGTAGATCAAGGGAGATTTCTTTCCGCTCTATCTGTTTAATCTAGTTGTCTTTTGCCTGTCCGGTAACTGTTTTCACCTAAGAGTACGTGATGCCCGTCATGGAAAAAATTTCTCATGCGATTGTAAACCCGCTTAACTCACTGAACTTGTTGTCCAAGGTCGACATAGAGGGACTCACGAGTAGCGGGGGTGATTTGTTTGCGCTGTTTCGGCACTGCGCGCTGGCGATTCTGAATACTGATAGCGACAAGGGCGATCCGGCAGAGACTAGTGTCGACTACTCCGACTTCGATATACGTCTGGTACCCCAGCCACGCGGCCTAAGGCTGGAGTTGTTCAATGCGCCGCCCCAGTCTTTTGTAGATGGCAAGATGATCCGCGGTATCCAGGAGCACTTGTTTTCTGCACTGCGAGACATTGTGTATACCGATTTCAAAATCACTGCAGCCCAGACACAGCCGCCGACTTCTGCCCAGGCTACCAACACGGTATTTCGCATACTGCGCAATGCGCGTGTAGTACGCCCCGACCAGCCGCCCAAAATGGTTGTATGCTGGGGCGGGCACTCGATCCCCCGCGAAGAGTACGACTACGCCAAACACGTGGGCTATGAGCTAGGTTTACGCGGCCTGGACATTGTCACCGGCTGTGGCATTGGCGCCATGAAAGGGCCGATGAAAGGTGCGGCCCTGGGACATGCCAAACAGCAGATCAAGGACGGCCGCTATATCGGGATTAGTGAGCCGGGCATCATCGCGTTTGAATCGCCTAACGCCATTGTCAACGAACTGGTGATTATGCCAGATATCGAAAAACGCCTGGAGGCTTTTGTAAGACTTGCCCATGCCGTTATTGTGTTTCCCGGCGGAGTAGGAACCGTAGAGGAAATTCTTTACCTGTTGAGTATCCTGATGCACCCTGACAATAACGATGCCATTCCGCTGGTATTTGCCGGACCTGAATCCTGTCGCCATTATTTTCAGGCGTTAGAACAGTTTCTGGTGGACTGTCTGGGCGAGGACGTAAAGCACTACTACCGCATAATTGTGGGTGCGCAGGAAGAGGTCGGCCGTACCGTAAGGGGGGCGATTGATGAGGTACACGCGCGGCGTCGCAAAGCCCGCCAAGCGTACTATTTCAACTGGGAGTTGCAGGTCCCGCCTACTCTTCAGAAGCCGTTTGTCGCTACCCATGCGAACATGGCGGCATTGCAGCTGTGCGCTGATTTGCCCAAACATCAGCTCGCTAGCTCCCTGCGCTGCGCGTTCTCCGGACTGGTGGCCGGCAACATAAAGACATTCGGCAAGGAACAGGTACGCCGGTATGGCCCCTACAGATTGTCGGGTGACGGGAAGTACCTGTCCAGCATGGACCGGCTTCTACAGGTACTGGTGAAGGAGAAGCGGATGAAGCTGGGTGAGGCGGACTATCAGCCCTGCTATCAGCTGGTCGACTGACTGGCAGCGCCGTGACGGCGCCAGAACTTCCACAGGCCGATCAGGGAAGCGCCCATCCAGAACACTTCCATCACAACACTGGCCATGTTGAAATTAAAATATAGACTGAAGAGCAAAAAGGCAGCGCCTAAAAAATTGATAATGTTGTAGCTGAGGCCTTTGGGGTCGGTATATTCAAGTTGCAGCAGGTAGAAGGCCACCAGTACCAGCAGCGTCCCCATCATTCCCACAGCATCCGGTATCCAGGTTTCCATAGCAGTAATGTCCGCTTCAGGTGACAATGCGTTGAGCTGCCAGATTGCGCTATATGCGATGCTGTTGTGGCAGTATTGCTTGTTGAGGATGGGAGCCTAGCACAGAAGGTTCCGAGCCAGTAGCGATCGCTGGTATATTCCGTTGCCTATGTACGGGCGCTTCGCCTTGTGGCAGGTGACAGACTTTAGTGAGATGACTTGGCACAATACGATGTAATTATTCTGGGAGCTGGTGCAGCGGGCCTGTTTTGCGCCGCAGCTGCGGGCGCGCGCGGTCGCCGCGTTCTGGTGCTGGAGAAGGCCAACAAGGTGGGCAAAAAAATACTGATGTCCGGAGGCGGCCGCTGTAATTTTACTAATTACTCCGTAGAGGCGCGGAATTTCATTTCTGGCAACCCCCATTTTTGCAAATCGGCCCTGAGTCGTTATACGCAGTGGGACTTTATCGCCATGGTAGAGCGCTATGGCATCGCCTACGAAGAGCGTAAACACGGTCAGTTGTTTTGCAGGGACTCGGCTGCAGATATTCTCGCGATGTTGCTGCAGGAATGTGAAAAGTTTGGCGTAACAGTTGCCGCCCGATGTGACATTCGCTCGGCCACATCTATCGCCGATGCGGCGGAGCTGAATATCGGTGACACGGGTGCTCGTTCACCAGAGCCAATAGTTGAGCGCTATCAGGTCGAAGTTGAGGATATGTCATCGAGCGCAAGAACACTGCAGCGCTTGCGTTGCCAGTCACTGGTGATCGCCACCGGCGCGTTGTCCATTCCCACTCTCGGTGGCAGCGGACTCGGATATACGATAGCGGCGCAATTTTCACTACCGCTTACCGCACGTCGCGCGGGTTTGGTACCGTTTATGTTCAGCGATGCGATGAAGCCCATCTGTGAGCGCCTCTCCGGTATAGCAGTTGAGGTAGCCGTTGGATGTAACGGTCAGTCCTTCACTGAGAATATGCTGTTCACTCATCGGGGTATCAGTGGCCCGGTGATCCTGCAGATATCCAATTACTGGTACCCGGGAGATACCCTATCGGTGAACTTGTTACCCGATATGGATAGTAGTCAGTGGCTGCTCGATAGCAAGCGGTCGCAGGGCAACAATTTGCTGCGCACACTGTTGCAGCAAAAACTGCCGAAAGCGCTGGTGGCCGAGTTGCAAACCCTCTGGTGGCCCGGTGACGCAGACCGGAAACTGGCCGACTATAGCGACCTGCGCCTGCTCGAACTGGCAGGTCTTATCAGTCACTGGAAACTGAAGCCCTCGGCAACGGAAGGTTATCGCACTGCAGAAGTGACACTGGGCGGGGTGGATACGGTTGCGATTAGCTCCAGAACCATGGAAGCGAAAGCGCAGAAGGGCTTGTACTTTATCGGCGAGGTGTTGGATGTGAGCGGCCATTTGGGCGGCTACAACTTTCAGTGGGCCTGGTCCTCGGGTTACAGTGCGGCACAGTTTGTCTAATTTGCCGTCAGTAATCAGCTTGTCTTGTGACGGGATTGTGCGGGAGAATCGTGCCACTGTTGCGGTCTGTTGTCCGCCGCCATTTGCCAAGCAATCCTCTTGCCATGCTTAGACTGAACGAAATCAAACTTCCGCTCGATCACGACGCTGCAGCACTGCCCGCGGCCATTGTCGAGCGCCTGGGAATTGATACCAGAGACTTACTGGGTTTTAACGTTTGCAAACGCAGTTACGATGCGCGCAAAAAAAACCGTATTCTGCTGATCTATCAGGTGGATGTGGAACTGCCTGCTACGCTGGAACAACAGGTGCTGGAGCAGTTGCAGCAGGATTCGCGTGTTGGACCAAGCCCAGACACGAATTACCAGTTTGTGGCCCGGGCTGATGCCGATTTTCCAGCGGCCGGACAACACCGGCCGATTGTTGTCGGATTTGGGCCCTGTGGCATCCTGGCTGCTCTGCTGCTGGCGCAGATGGGGTTCAAGCCAATCGTGCTGGAGCGTGGTCGGGAGGTGCGTCAACGCACGCGGGATACCTGGGGCCTGTGGCGCAAGCGCCAGCTGAATACAGAATCGAACGTGCAATTTGGCGAAGGCGGCGCTGGCACGTTTTCAGATGGCAAGTTGTACAGCCAGGTCAAGGATCGCCGCCATCTGGGGCGCAAGGTCCTGACGGAGTTTGTGCAGGCCGGCGCTCCGGAAGAAATCCTGTTCGTCAGCAAGCCGCATATCGGCACTTTCAAATTGGTGACGATGGTTGAGAAGCTGCGCGCAGAGATCGTGCGATTGGGCGGAGAGATACGCTTCGAACAAAAAGTTGCGTCGGTGTTGCGCGAGGAGGACCGCGACGGTACGGGTCACATCATTGGGTTGATCACCAGCGCTGGAGAAACACTGCTGAGCAATCATGTTGTGCTGGCAATTGGACATAGTGCGCGCGATACGTTTGGGATGTTGCTGGATGAGGGTGTGTATATTGAAGCCAAGCCATTCTCCATCGGCTTTCGTATTGAGCATCCGCAATCGGTAATTGACGCAGCGCGCTTTGGTGAGCATGCGGGTAACCCGCTACTGGGCGCGGCTGATTACAAGCTGGTACATCACTGTGATAACGGCCGCAGTGTGTACAGCTTTTGTATGTGTCCCGGCGGCACCGTGGTGGCCGCAACCTCGGAGGAGGGGCGCGTGGTTACCAATGGCATGTCGCAGTACTCGCGCAACGAGCGCAATGCCAATTCGGCAATTGTTGTGGGCATTGATCCCGAGAAAGACTTTCCAGGGCACATACTGGCAGGGATCGATCTGCAGCGTGAGCTGGAAACCGTGGCCTATAAAATGGGCGGAGAGAATTACAATGCACCGGCGCAATTGGTCGGTGATTTCCTGCAGGGCCGGCCATCTACTGCATTGGGCAGTGTAGTGCCGTCGTATCAGCCGGGCGTTACGCTGACCGATTTATCCAGTGCACTGCCGGACTATGCGATTGCAGCCATTCGAGAGGCGATTCCCGTGTTCGACAAACAGATCCAGGGTTTTGCCATGGCGGATGCCGTGCTGACGGGCATCGAAACACGCAGCTCGTCACCGATCTGCATCAAACGCGGCAAGGATTTCCAAAGTATAAACACCCGTGGCCTGTATCCGGCAGGCGAAGGTGCGGGCTATGCTGGCGGGATACTGTCAGCGGCCATTGATGGCATCAAGGTTGCTGAGGCTGTGGCAGCGGATCTTTCTGGCAATCGGCGGCATCGCGACTTGCCAGCACCGCGCGTACCTGCTGTATAGATTTCTCCCTGGCCTGGTGGGACCAAATTCGCGCCAGAGTCAGAAAAATAATGCGAAAATCGAGTACGGGAGTCCAGTGCCAAAGATAATTCAGTTGTACCCTGACCTTGGCCGGAAGCAGTACCTGCAGATATTCGGCCTCGGCGTTGGGTCGCCCGGCCAGTACGGTATCCTCGGCAAAATACAGGATTGATGCCGGGTCGGTCACGCCCGGTCGCACCGACAGCAGCACCTTGCACACATCGCTGTCCAGCGCATTGAGATGGAGTGGGACCATCGGACGTGGGCCCACCAGGCTCATATCCCCCGTCAGCACATTGAATAATTGCGGCAATTCGTCAAGACGAGTGTGCCGCAGGAACCGGCCAACCCGGGTGATACGGGGATCGTCCTGTGGAGCGATGCTGCTGCGTGTCGTGCTCCCGCGTTTGAAGGTACGGAATTTGCGCAGGGTAAAGGGCCGTCCGTACTGGCCGATCCGCTGCTCACGAGACAGGATTGGTATCCCGCTGCCCAACACTACCAGTAACGCCACGCCCAGCAGCAGCGGCGCGAGCAGGAGCAGGCCAAAAATGGCAACGCCAATATCTACTGTGCGCTTCAATGCGCGTTGCCACATGGGTAGCGCCGCGAGCATGGGCCTGGCCGCTCGTTTGGGTAGCTAAATCAGGCAGACGCGACTAGCGCCTGAACCGTGACTGGTTGCAATTTCGCTGCATGTTCGGCTTTGCTGCTGGATCTTTCTGCATGAATCCAGACGCCGCCATCAGGGTCCTTGATAATGTCACCGACGCCGCCGGGAATGTGGATCCCGAGCTCTGTGGGCTGCGCAGCAAACAAGGCAGGTGCGGGCAGTTCCATGCTCTCCAGTGTGTCCATTACAGCATTGGCATCAAAATCAAAGTGACCTATGACTTCACGTGTGGCGCCCGTATGCGGTGCAAAGGCTTCATCCAGTGCCAGTAGTTGCGCTACACGCTGTTTCAGGCCCGCGGCTTCCAGCTGATTATCCATGTGCTCATCTATCCACCGCAGCGTCACACGTTTCACGCAATCATAGGTGCGCTCAGGATAGGTAAAAGAGGTTACAAACAGCTCTTCGCGGAACTCATACACGCCCATCTGCTGTGCGGTATCGAGCAGGGGAATTTCCAGGCGGAACTCATGGCACAACTCATGCAGGATAGCGCGCATCATACCAGCCACCGGCACAGTTTCACTCAGGGCAAGATAGCGCAGGGTCAGCGGCATCATGTAGCCGCGACTCATCAGCAAATGTGCGGTGATGAGGAAATATCCTTCGAGACCTTCTTCGACCGGAAAACTCATACAACCCACGACATACTCGCCCTTGGCCTTGCCGTAACCGGCGACGGGCAAGGTTTCAATCTTATATTCCTCACGCTTGTCGTAAAATTCCGTGCCGGGCAACAGGGTGTAACCAAAAATATTGATGGTGGGAAATACAGCAAACAGTCGATCGAGATTTTTCTCGAAGCTTGCCAGATTATCGCCAATCAATCCCCAGATCAGTTCGCAGGCTATAGGCACCCTGGCTTTGGCCATCTCGCGGGCAATCGGTTCGTATTTATTGGCGGCCATATTTTCGCGATGACACAATTCCAGCGCCAACGGCGTCAAGGTTTGCAGCGCCAGGTGGTAATGGGGTAGCAAATTGTTTTCATGCAGCAACAACACGATTTCCTGTGACCGTGGGCCATGTTTCTTGGACCACGACGTCGCGAATGTATTGGGCAGGCCGGTGCGCTGCTTTATTTCGCATAACACCCTGGCCTTGTCGACATCCTCTTTTAACGCACCAAAGTTGGAATCGGTCAGCCAGATATTCTTGATACCGGCATCGACAATGTAATTCCAGTCGCGGCGAATTCGCTCCACGGAAAATGACAACATCTTGGTGCCGATAGCGCCCGTTCCCCATTCACAAAAAGCGCACTTGTAAGGGCAGCCGCGACTGGTTTCGTAGGCAATACAATCGTAAGGTTTGCCTTCGCTGTCCAGCAGGCTGATGACATCCAGTGCCGATGGCAATGCATTCAGGTTGCGAAAACGCGGGCGCTCGGGTGTGCTTACCATCTCGCCATCGCGAACAAAGGCGAGACCTGCAACGTCCCCCCACTGCTCGGGGCCGGAAGCATCCAGAAAATCAGTGAAGGTTGCTTCTCCCTCCCCCAGCACGATGATATCGACAGCCTCGGAGAACAGGTAATCACGGGCCTTTTGCACGTGGGGGCCCCCGGCCACAATCAAAATTTCCGGACACAGGGTTTTGACCTGCCGCATCAGGTCGAGGAACTCGGCGGCATTCCAGGTATACACCGAAAAACCCATGACGGGCTGTATGCCCTGGTTTACTGCGGCCTGAGCGCGCGGTAATTCCTCCTGTTGCCATTGGCTGAGCCACTGGGCTATACGCTCGGGGTGATTTACGAAATGTACCAACTGAATATCCGTGTACGCGGCATTCTTGCCCAGCTGCTGGTAATACGCTTTCAGACCCCCCGTGGTCATGGGTGCCGCGGGGAACGTGTCTGAATCAAGGGATAAAAGCCAGATGGGGCGCAGCATAGTGATACATCCAAAGTAACGAGAACGGGGCATTATCCTTAACAACGCTGCGGATGTCAGCGAATTTTTCTGCCCATACAGAAAGCAGGTTTATTTCATAGCCCGGGTGTGCTGGTTCAGCCTCGACCTGACGTAAAGTGTCACCGCAGCCTATGAGCTAACGTTGATTACACTCGATAGTACCTAATTCTGCGAGGAGCTATTGAGGAGAAAAGCTTCGGCATACACGGGGATGGCGTAGCTAGTGGCCGTTATTTAGCGTGCGGTGTTAGTTTTTGCGGCCGGGGTGGGCTTAAAATCATTGGAGTAACTCAACCTTGATAAACAGCTGGGTCGAACTCGCGCCACTGGACTGCCCGCGCGAACCGATGCCCTGACTCTGCAGACTGGCCGAATTGCTTATGACGCCGATGGGAAGCCACTGGCCTAATGCCCCGCTGACCTGTGATTGCAGTTGCTGCGTTGCAACCGTCCGGCCCTTCAGTTGGTTATTGCTCTGGTCAATACTGATTTGTACCACCCCATCATTGACGCGGGCAGTGGCATAAAATCCACTCACTGCATCGACATAATCCTGCTGCATGTAGCGACGTCCGTCCGGACCTGTGGTGTAGCTCTGGATGGGTGCTGTCATTCCCGTGGAAATATAGGCCGGCATGCCCTCAGTGGCCCTGACGGATTGATTGCCATTGTCAGTACTGGTGCCGCTGTAATCATTTATCCGAACGCTAGTTCTGGTCTCGGTATTACGTCCACCGGACCCAGTACTAATAGTGGTATCGCCTGTGTGAATAGCTGCGTCAACATCCACACTGCGCCGGCTATCGCTGCCGATGCCGTCGGAGCGCAGCGACAGCAACAACTGCCTTCCTTCACTATCAAGCTGTTTTAGCAGTTCGCGGGTTTTAGCCAGTTCATCCGCAGTGACATTCAGAATCAATTGGTCTTGATAGACACTCACCGAGCTGCCCTCGGACAGCAACGGCATGATAACCGCCTTAATCTGTTGCGGATTGGCATAGCTCAGTTCAATTGTCGTCATTTGCCGTTGGGCTAGCGCAACAGACGCTGAGACACAAAACAAGAGCATGATGATAAAACGCATCTACAAAATCCTTAAATCAATACCAAACGCCAGCAATACTAGAATTACGGAGCCAACAATAATTCTATACCAGCCAAATATCCGAAAGCCGTGTTTATTCAAGAAGCCTATAAAGCCTTTGATCACCAAAGCGGCGACGATGAAAGCGACAACATTTCCCAATATCATTAAATTGATTTGATCTGTCGTGATTGAATTGTGTTTCTGGAAATAGTCCATTGTCTTTTTCAATGTAGCTCCCAGCATTGTGGGCACGGCAAGAAAAAAGGAAAATTCGGCTGCAACTTTACGGCTCATTTTCTGGCTCATACCACCCACGATGGTGGCCCCCGAACGGGAAACTCCCGGAATCATTGCCAGGCATTGAAAGCAACCGATCTTGAATGCATCCAAATAGGTTACGTCATCTACCGAATCGATCTGCGGATCATCAAACCAATTATCGACGAAAAGTAGAATCACACCGCCAACTAATAACGAGATCGCGACTGCCAGCGGACTTTCAAGCAATTCATCAATTTTATCGGAGAACAAAACCCCCAATACGGCTGCCGGAATGAATGCGAAGATCAGCTTTATATAGAAGTCAATGCTCTGAAAAAATCGTTTAAAGTAGAGCGCGAGCACAGACAGAATCGCACCCAATTGAATAGCGACTATAAATAGCTTGGTAAAATCATCGCTGCCAATTCCCATGAAGGAAGAGGCCAGTACCATGTGACCCGTTGAGGAAACAGGCAAGAACTCTGTCAGTCCTTCAATGACGGCGAGGATAAATGCGTCAAACCAGTTCATATCTACGCTACAGTTGAGGAGGGAGTTTTCTTTTTAAGCGCTTCAAAAATGATGGGCAGTAATGACAAACCAATGACAGCTAAAATGACCAATTCAAAATGTTTTTTCACAAACTCCAGTTCGCCAAACAACACCCCTGCGCCAAGACAAAGAGTCACCCAAAGTACCGACCCGATAGAACTGAATGCCAAGAAACGGGGGTAGGGCATTTTGCCTATACCTGCGACAAAGGGTGCAAAGGTGCGCACAATGGGTACGAAGCGCGCCATGATCACCGTGCGCGAGCCGTATTTGTTATAAAATTGTTCCGTCTTTTCCAGATGGGAGCGGCGAAAGAAAATGGAGTCTTCGAATTTGAACACTTTTGGACCCAGGATACGACCTGCCCAATAGTTCGTATTATCGCCGCAAAAAGCCGCCGCGATGATGACAATACCGCAGATCCAAGGATCTATTCCCCCAGTCGATGCGGCGATAGCACCTGCAGCAAAAAGGAGTGAATCACCGGGCAGGAAGGGAGTTACTACCAAACCGGTCTCCGCAAAGATGATCAGGAACAGGATGGCATAGATCCACACGCCATAGGTTTGCACCATCATGGCAAGGTGTTCATTAATATGCAGGATGAAATCAATCGGATTCATTCACTAACTACCTTGGATTCACTGGGCATACCGAGACTATGTTCGGCAGCAATCGTTTTACGGAGTTTTATTGGCGTTACCATAACGCGTATCTGCCCGAAAAAATAGCTCCTAAAATCGGGGGCGACTCAATCAGCTCTATTATGCAGTAACGATTGACGCAGTAGACACCGTTTGTAATAGTAATAACCGGTCATCTACTAGAAGCAGGTCATGCTATTTCCTAAGTCTCAAGTTTATTGGTTAACCTGTCTTCTGGTGATGACCAGCATACTTTCCGGATGTGTGCTGGACCAGACCCACGCCAAAGCCGATCATCAAGCGTTTTCGCTGAAAGAGGGCGACTTGGTACAGTATGGTCTGGCATTCATCACCCCCTCCACGGTGACAGGACAGGAACAGGACAAGCAAACCCTCGCATTTACCTTTGCAAACGCCATGCGGGAGCGACGCTCCGACATTCATATCGTCACCCTGCCGGAGACTCTCGGCGCCATTAACAGGGCGAATATAACGGAAGACTACAAACTGATGTATGTGGACTATCGGGATACCGGTGTCTTCAAGCGCGACCTGTTGAAAAAAGTCGGCGATGCGACCGGCGTGCGTTATATGGCGCAGCTAAAACTCGCTACTTTCAGTCAGAATTCAAACGATCGTTTGAGTATGCTCGGAATACGGCTTATGCAAACAAAACAGGCGAATATACGAATTTTCTTTCAGATATGGGATAGCACAGACGGAAGTATCGCGTGGGAAGGTACAGAGGAAATGAATTACTCCTGGGATACAGCTACCGAGAAACCCGTCACCTTCAAGGCGATAGTCGAAAAAGCAGCAAATAACCTGATTGATCTGCTGCCCTAGCGTTAAGTTTTGAATGTGACCTGTCCATTTATCTTGACCAGGCGCCCAGCCGTTGGATCTGGATAGTGAGTACCTATAAGTAGTGTGTTGGTGTTTGCATGTTCGGCAACAATCCGGCGGCGTGTTTCTGTGCCCTTGGCTTCATCATAGTCAACCATCGGGAGCCCCCAGTCCGGCTCAGCCCATTGCACTGGATGGTGCGACATGTCCCCGGTAATGAGTGCCTGCTGGCCGCGAGACTGGATCAGTACTGACACATGCCCGGGTGAATGTCCCGGAGTAGGTAACAGGCTCACCTCGTCAGTGATGCGATGGTCCATCTCGACAAGATCGGCAAGATTGGCATCGAATACGGCCTTGACGGCGTCATTGAAATTTCCTGTGAACGGTTCGTTCGACTCTTGCTGCCAGTGATCGTATTCAATTTTTGCGAACAGGTATCGGGCGTTGGGAAAGGTTGGTGTCCATTTGCCATCAACCTGCATGGTGTTCCATCCCACATGGTCGTAGTGCAAGTGCGTGCACAACACGACGTCAATAGCTTCCCTGGGAAAGCCAGCCTTGGCCATATCCTCCAGAAAGCTGGAAGAAGCCGGTTTGTCCGGCGCAAAGGGATCACCATGCTCGCCGATGCACGTATCAACTACGATAAGCTTTCCCTGTGACTCGATCACAAGCGAGTGAAATGAGATTTTGATCTGGTCTTTACCGTCAATGAAGTGGGGCTGCAGCCATACTCGGTGAGCGGCCACCCGAGCTGGTATTGCCGTAGGCAGGAGATGATAGATTGGTAAAGTAGCATCAGACTCAACGATACGGGTGATTGATGCATCACCCACTTTCCAATTGAGATACTCCACGGCCAGGCGTCCTCTAGATATGCGTCGTCAATATGAATCTGCAGGAAAATAAGAATGCTACTGTGTTTATACAGACACATTCTACACTTGAGCCAAGCATTCGCCACGCACTGGCTGCTGTTTGTAAAACAGGCTCAGCTGTCTATACACGTCAGGATAGGCTGAATGCAATTGCTCCGGCGACGCAAAGAAATACTCGGAACATACCGCGAAGAACTCCGCCGGGCTGGTAGCGGCGTATGGATTAAGTTCCGTCTTGTGGCCAGCGTCCACGAGGTGCTTGAGATGAAGGTATGCGGTTTCAAGTGCGTCATGCCACATCTGGTGATCCATCGACGCGTGCAAGGGCGGGTGCCCGTTACTGTAGCCGTCGAGCATATCTAACTTGTGGGCCAGTTCATGAATCAGTACCTGGGCTGGCATCCTATGTAACGCTTTTGCGTTGGTATCCTGCCAACTGATAATCAGCGGGCCCTGGTAGCTGGTTTCTCCCAATTCGACCGGATCGCTTTCCATTACCAGGCCTAGAGGGCTGCCACCTAATGGAGCGACCGACTGGCGATGAGGCTTGAATGCGCAGGGATAGACGACAAGCTCCCGCCAGTTGCGCAGCCAGATCAGGGAGGTATTTTGCTCGGGGTCCTCCAGCCCATAGATAACTATGGCAATACGGGTTGCCAGGCAGGCTTGCATGACGTTCGTCAAAACCAGCCCGCGCGCGGCGAAAAAGTGCGTTCGCCAGATAATCCCGGACGCCAGCATACGCAACTTCAGGCGCTCTGCGGGCTTGAAGCGGGTCAATAGAGGTTCGCTTTTTTCGACCCGGAGCCAGACGCTGGCCGGGATGCGGCGTTTGCGCAATCGGCGGGAGAGCAAGCCGCGCCTGACACGCAAAGGCAGCGGCAACCAACTCATCCTGCGCTCTTCAGCACTGTCTTTGCGCCTTCGATGGCCCTGACATTTACTCCCCGAATGAATGCATCCGGGGCGTCAAAATACCAACCACGCCTGCAGGTAGAGCGTGTTGCTGTCCGAGGCATTGTCACTGGTTCCATCGAGCTTGCTATAGGCCACATACTGCACCGAAAACTTGGGGTTGAAAGTGTAGAGCGCAGCCTGCGGCCCGGCTTCCTTATTGAACGGCATCCAGTCAGCCTGAAATGTGTAGTAATCACTGTCGGGCGAGCCACCGTACAGTGTAGTGTCGCTGCTGCCGCTGATACCGTTATATGCGATAGTCGCGCCATAGGTCAGGTCATAGAGATAGCTTGAGTTAAGTGCAAAGGTATCGAGGTGATTGTACAGACCATCCGTGCCACCAAGGGCATAACTCGCGTCGAGCTGCTGGTCTTCGTGAATCCAGGCCGTTCGCGTGGTGAATTGATTGGGCCCACTGGTATATTCATGTTGCAGGTCTAATCCAACGTCGACATAGTTGTCGGTATTGTTCGTTGAGTGGTCCTGCCCCGGGTAGGTGTCGGCGTAAAGCCCGAAAGTGCCTACCTCCAGGTAATTGGCCCCGAAAGTGTGATCAACAGCGAGACGCCAGTACGGGGCTCCCCCGTCGATTTCCTGATCAACCCCGTTTATACCCACAGTATTCAGAAATTTGTCTTGCAGTGTCTGGTAAACGTTTACCTCAAAATAGACAGTGTTGTCCCAATAGGTATACGCACCCACGCCCGCTACAGACCCTCCCAGTGGATCCGAGATCAGTGTGGCAGCCGCCGGTCCTGGTGCAAGGCCTGACGAGGCAAAGGGAAACCCCCAGGCCGGTGTGGTGTTCCAGATATCCTGCACGGTTGGCGTATTATTCAGATCGATACCGACGATTAGGGGCTTTCCGGCGAAAGTGCCATTGTCTGCCCAGCGAAAATCGACAAGATCCCAGCTGGTGTCTCGACTAATTCCGTCGTAAGTGACTTGTACAAAAGCGCCAAGTTTGTCGTAGCCGTCGACGACCCTGCCACCATAGAAGACGCTGCCCTGGGTGAGGGCGAAATTGTTGTTGTCACCAAAATGGCGGGCTGCACCACCGGCTTGATCCTCTTTGGTATTCGTAAATGAGGGCTCAAGCATCGCGGAGAGGCGCTCGTAATATTTGGGATCACCGGATTGCATGGTGTACCCCTGGAGCTTGAAAATTCTACCCAGTGCATTCAGTTGCGGGTAGGAATCGTGGCAATTGTGGCACTCCAGTCCTGTTTGGCGGGCAAAGCTGGGTACTGCCTCTGCCGCTTGAGTAAACACCATCAATCCGAATAAGACCCCGACCAAGCCATATCCACGGGCTACGCCGGCACAGTGTGCCCGCCAGTAGCTATAGCTCCCCGACTCTGCTTTGTTATTCATTTAACGTCTTTCCTTTTCATATGAGTATTCGCGCTCAGCCCACGTAAACCGCCTTGCCGGCACCCGCGAGCAGCAAATTACGACCTTCGCACGTAGATGATGTACTTAATCAAATACTTCGTATTGATGTGTATCAAGTAAGGTGCTGATGCGTTAAATCTGGGGAATGGAGCACCCGGCACGAGGTGCCCGGGGTTTATCTTGCATGGCGGGTCTAGATTCGATAGTGGCTGATTTGCACTTCCTCGCCCTGATCGGCGTAGTCGCCGGCTGCACGCGCAGCGCGAAACGCAGCCCAGGAAATTGGCTGGTATAGCGGTGGATGCGTTGCATCGCATACGCCTGCCAGCGGCGCGTATACCGTGGCGTAGCTTGGGTTGTAGAAATAGGGCGCGCTGTAGCGTGGCGCGTATGTATTGGCGAGCACCCGGTGTAGCGGCGCGCGGTAGCGGTCATTGGACCACACCTGGATAATGTCGCCAATATTGATCACTAACGCATCCTCGCGCGGCTGAATGAGATGCCAGGAGTTGCCGTGCAGCACCTGCAGGCCGGGCTGCATGTCCTGCAGGAGCACGGTCAGCGCGCCGGAGTCAGTGTGGCGACTGATGCCGAGGTGTCCAGAGGTTGGGATGGCCGGCGCATCGGCAGGCGCCGGGTGCGCGCAGGGCGGATAGTAGTTGAGACGCAGGAAGCTGGTATGTG
>CAVVHD010000016.1:0-165192 GCA_963747995.1 uncultured Gammaproteobacteria bacterium
GCGAATTCCGATCGGGCTGGAGCGCGGTGCACGGATGCTACCCCTTGAAGTAAGAGAACTTGATGGCGATGACATCGTCAACATGTGGTCGAGATATGTAGGGTCCCTCTCCCGAGGCCCGATGACGCTACTGCACGGGGATGCACATATTGGCAACACCTATGTATTGCCCGATGGCGATGTGGGTTTTCTCGATTGGCAGGTGCTGCGCCGGGGCAACTGGTCCCAGGATGTCGGCTATTTCCTGGTCAGCGCTCTTACTGAAGAGGACAGGCGCAGCAACGAAAGCGCGTTGTTGGAGGTCTATCGCGGTTCGCTTGAGGTGCCCAAGGAGCAGTCGCCAACGGCAGAAGAAGCCTGGCTGCAGTACCGCGCTGCGCCCGCTTACGGTCTGGCGATCTGGTGATCGACGCTCGGCACCGACGGCTGGCAGTCGAGAGAGATTTCACTGACATTGGCCCAACGTTTTGCTGCGGCATTCGTCGAGTTGGACAGCCTGTCGGTTCTGCAACGCAGTTGCAGACTCGGATTACGCTGTCACTGTGCGAACGAGTAGCCACCGTTGACCGGATAGGTTTGCCCGGTAATCCATGAGGCAGCGTCTGAACACAGGAACAACGCCATATTGGCGACGTCGTCCGGTTTACCAAAGCGGCGAATGACATAGCGCGACAGCTGTGCCCTGGTGAACTACCGTGGCTAAAAACTCGGCCATCTGTGCCTCATCCAGCGGGGGCTCCAGTGTCGATAGCGAGATGGCATTTGCTGTGATGCCATAACGGCCAGTTTCCCTGGCGATAGCGCGTATGAAACCGGCGGCACCGGCTTTGGCCGCAGAATAGGCGACGAGTCCCGCATCACCGATCCGTCCGGCATCCGAGATCACGGTAACGATGCGGCCTTGGCCCTGTGCAACCATGCCAGGCAAGGCGACATGACAGCAATTCATTACGCCCTGCAGGTTGGTACGGAAGTATCGATCCCAATCCTGCGGCTGCGTTTCCCAGAAGGGTGGTGAAAGACCCATGGTGGCGGTGGGTCCCGCATTGCCGGCATTGTTGACGAGGATGGTGATCGGGCCTAGCGTATTTCCAGCTGAAGTAGCGCCGCTTCTACTGCATCATAATCGCCAACATCCGCTGGTACTGACACGGCCGGGACGCCCAGCGCCCTGATTTCCCCGGCCACTGCCTCCGCACGCTCAGCGATAAAATCATTGACCACCACACCGCTGGCATTGTGGCGCGCAAATGCGAGGGCGATAGCATGACCAGCACCCTGGCCGGCGCCAGTAACGCAGGCAACCTGTCCGCCGAGGTCTAACGGATCTGGTCCAATCATTTGGCATTCCCTCTGATCGCTGGGTAGGTATGGTCACCCGGTCTTGTCTGGCATGGCATACCTAATTAGATATAGTGTTGCTGCCATTGACTGGTGTAAATAACAAATGAATCATAGCAAACAAAGTGGCCCAGATGGTGCCCACACAGGAGGAGAAGTATTTTGGCGACATTTGTTCTGGTGCATGGCGGTGGTCACGGTGGCTGGTGTTATCAACGCGTCGCTCGCATCATGCGTGCACAGGGACAGGATGTGTACACGCCGACCATGACCGGGCTTGGCGAACGGGAGCATCTGTTGAGTCCAGCTGTGGATCTGAACATGCACATTACTGACATCGTCAAAGTACTGGAGTTCGAGGATTTGCGGGATGTGATCCTGGTGGGTCACAGCTACGGTGGTATGGTCATTACCGGCGTTGCCGATCGCGCGGCTGAGCGTATTGGTCATATCGTTTACCTGGACGCAGCCAACCCCGAAAACGGGCAGTCCCTCGCCGACCTGGCCGGAGAAATCATCACCATGACACGCGACGATGGCCGCATGGTGAATGGCATAGAACTGGTGCTCTACCCGGGTACTGACCCGATGAATTATTTCGGGGTGACAGATCCTGAGCAGTTAGCCTGGATGAAACCCAAACTCACACCCCATCCCTGGAAGTGCTTCGAGCAGAAACTCGTGCTCAACAATGAAGCCGCCCTGCGCAAGATTCCCCAGACACATATTATCTGCTCCATGACCATACCGTTCAGGGATATCGAATCGCTCAAGGCCCAGTCAGAGGGGCGCGTCTGGGATGTCGACACCGGCCACGACCTGATGATTTCGGAGCCGCAAGCCGTCGCAGATCTGTTGTTACGCCTGGTATAGCGCCCGCATTTCGAGCTTGACCGGGGTTTGTATGCTCCTCATTGTAATGCGCTCTGTACTTCTGGTTTGTATTTCCACCAGACTGTGACTTCACTGCTATTTTCTGCCGGCAGTGTCTCCTGCAGGTAGTGGCGAGCAGTGTCGCGTAAGCGGTCGCCGTTGGCGAATACGCTCTCCAGGAATGCGTAGGACGCCAGGGCAGTAAACATGTGTTGTCGTGCGGCTTGCATCGCGACCGGTATCGGGGTCGAAGAGCAAAAATCGATCTGGGCATTCATATCGATGCCATCTTTGGCGCTACCGAGTAGTGACATGAATTGATCATTTTGCCCAGCGAGTTCATCCTTCAGTCCCTCCTTTACCGCGCGGCAGCCGACCACATCGGGGTTTGCGATGAAACGCATCAGGGTGGAGGCGGGCTGCGCAAAGCCAGCATGGGAAGCGTCTTGCAGGGACACGAGAATGGTGTCGGGATGCTTGCGCAGGACCGGAGCGGCATTCGTGTCGTAGGGAATGATCACATCACCCGTGCCATAGATCATCAGGAAGGGCACATCGCTGCCGGTGAAAAAGTCAGCTGTAAATAGACTGGTGGGACCGGCAATCGAAATCGCGGCAGCGATGCGTGGATCGCGCATGTTGCGGTGGAACGTGGCCATTATCACCGTCAGGCCTCCGAGCGAAGTGCCGGCCACAGCGATTTTTTTTGGGTCGATGGTGGCAAACAGCGCATCATCCGGATCGGCATTGCGTTGCAACAGGGTGTCTATCAGGAAGCTGACATCACCCGGCTGGTTGACGATATCGCGCATGAGCGGTCCGTCAGGCGCATGGAATCCGGTTAGTGGATAATCGACGGCGACTACCGTGTAGCCATGGCTGGCGAGGAAGCGTACCAGGTACAGGCCCTCCTGGTAAAATGACATGAAGCCATGAGTGTAGATCAATAGCGGGCCAGCGTGACTGTCGGCTGTCTGGGCGCCATATCTCACCTTCCAGTACGCGTTCCGGCAGGCCGGGGAAATCCTTGTAGGCCTGGGTGGTGCGACTTCTATCGACCGCTTTGAAGTTTTCGCTGATGACCTCAAAGGGGCCGGGCTTGAATCGCGCCTTGCTTTCGGTGCCATTGGGTACTGTTGTGGCGGGAATGGTAAAAAACCAATAACCACCGATCCCTGCAGTTACAAGCAGTAAAACGATTAACCACCACTTTTTCATAGGCATCGAGCTTCAGGCAATAAGGCTTCGGGAGTCAGATAGTAACCGGTATTCTCAGTTTCCATCGTGGGGCTCAAACATACGACGCACAGCAGGTATGTCCACTTTCATTGAGGGCGTGCGTGGCAGTTCTTCAATAAGGCGCCATGCGACGGGAATATGGGTCGAGGGCAGGTGATTGCGCAGGTGAGTTTCGATATCGGCGATGGATGGCCTCGCCACCCCCGTCCTCAACTCAATGGCAGCGGCCGGTACTTGTCCCAGCCGCTGTTCCGCAATGCCGACAACGGCGGCTGCGGTAATGGCCGGATGCAGCAGCAGCGGCTGTTCGATAGTTGCGGGCAACAACTTGAAGCCGCCGCGCATGATCGCGCCATCAGCGCGGCCGCAGTGGAACAGAAACCGTCTTCATCGATCAGGGCGATATCGGATGTACGTATCCAGTCCGGCCCGATGCGTGGTGCAACGACTTCCAGTATCCCCTCCTGGCCGGGTCCAGAACCGCTCCCGTATCCACGTCAATTATGCGAAGTTGGACTCCCGGAAAGGCGCAGCCCACACTGCCAAATTTTCGGGTACCCCAGGTGTCATGCAGCTCCGCTGTCATGCGGGTCACCGGACCGCCAAACTCAGTCGCACCATAGGCGAGCAGGATGGGTACGCCGTAGCGTTCCTCGAATGCACGGTGCACGCGGGGGTCAAGCGGTGCGGCGCCGGTGCCGATACCGCGCAGGCAGGACAGGTCTGCGCGGGGGATACCGGCGTCCAGTACCATTTGAATGCCTGCGGGCGGGAGACCGCTGGCCTGTGGGCGAAAGCGCAGCAGATGGTCATGCCAGCCGGCCACGGTGAATCGCTCCAGCAACACAATGCGATGTCCGTTAAGCAGCGGGGGTAGCGTGGAATACAAACCGGAGATATTGCTCACCGGAAACATCAGCAGAGTAGGGGCTAGCGAAGCGGGCTGGGCAGCGCGGTCTGCGGGTAGAAAAGCGGAACCCGCGATGTGTTCGGCGACCATCTCATAGCTGAGTGCAAAGGGTTTTGGCGGCCCCGTGGTTCCGCTTGTCAGGACCTCGATCCTGGGAACGGAAGGTGCTGCGTGGTATTCGGGTACGCGTGGGTTCCGTAAAGGGAATGGCATCCATGTCGCTCAGTGCGATCCCGGCTACACCGCAAGAGCCCAATACTGTTGCAACCGAATCGGAGTAGTCTTCAGCGTCGGCCACCATCATCGCTGGTGCGATTCTCTCAATATCCCTTGCCAGTGCCTCAGCGGACTGGAACGGATAGACCATGCGAATCGAGCAGCGCTTCGCCAACAAACCCAGAAGGGCCGCCAGGGCCGATGGTCGATTACGGGCGACAAAGGCAACCTTTGCGCCGTGGCGCCGCCGCTGGCATCGATCAGTTCGCCCAAACGCTCGGCAATATAACGGACCTCGCCCCAGGTGATCCAGAGTTGCTCAAACTCAATGGCGGGTTGTGAGCCGGTGCGTGCCAGAGCGGCTGAGCACAGTTGATCAAGACTGGTCATGGATGTTGTTATGTGCTCTTGTACGGGACAGGAAGCTGGCAAGCCTGGCGATTAACCTATTCAGAGGTGATCTCACCGATCTCCGTGCCAACCGGGTAGGTTTCGCCCGCGGCCACCTTCTGTGTCAGCCGGCCCGACTCCGGTGCCTCGATTTCCTGCACGGATTTGTCGGTTTCCAGGCAATAGATGGGCTGGCCCTCTTCCACCAGTGCGCCGTCATCCACCAGCCACTCAGCCAGCGTCCCCTCGGTCGTAGACATCTGAAGTTTTGGTATGGTCAATTGCGTTGACATGGTTACCCCTTAAAGTTCTATTTACAAAGTTCGCGAACCCGCGCGGCAATGGTGCCAGCGTGGGGTATTTGCGCAGTTTCAATGATTTTGGAGTACGCGATCGGCGCATAGGCCGCGCCGAATCTCGAGGCTGGCGCCTTCAGCTTGGTGAACAACGCTTCGTTGATGGTGCTGGCGATCTCGGCGCCCAGACCACAGAATTCGGTCGCCGCGTGCACCACCAGCGCCCGCCCGGTTTTTTCAACCGACGTCAATATGCGGTCATAATCCAGCGGCATCAGCGTACGCAGGTCAAGCACCTCGGCGCTGATTCCTTCCTTGGCCAGTTCTTCCGCCGCCTTGAGACAATGCATCACCTGCCAGCCATAGGTGATCAAGGAGATATCGGACCCCTCTCGCTTTACCTTGGCCACACCCAGCGGGATGCGGTAGTCGCCCAGCGGCACTTCTTCACGCAGTGCGTAGGTCAGCATCATGGATTCAAACTGGATGCACGGATCGTCATCGAAGATACAACTCAGCAGCAAGCCCTTGGCCTCCGTGGGCGTGCTGGGGTAGACGATTTTCAGTCCCGGCGTGTGCAGTAGCATCGCTTCGGTGGACTGGGAATGCTGTGCGCCAAAGCCGCCGATGCCGCCGCCCGCGATCGTGCGTATGGTCAACGGGACGTGGGTAGCGCCGCCGGACATATAGCGCTGCTTGGCCGCGTGGTTCACGATCTGGTCCAGGCATACGCCGACAAAATCACAGAACATGATTTCAGCGACGGGGCGCATACCCACCAGTGCCGCGCCGGTTGCGCAGCCAATAATGGCCTGCTCGGCGATGGGCGTCGGCCTGACCCGCTCCCCCCATTTATCCTGCATGCCTTTGAAGCACTTGAAAACACCACCCGATTCACCGATATCCTCACCCAGGAAAAACACCGAGTCATCCAGTTGCAGCGCCAGTTCCTGGGCATCCTGTACCGCTTCGAACATGGCCATTTCGCGCGTCTCGCCCGTGTGGGGTGCTTCCTCGGCGCGCTTTTCACGCTGGCCCCGCTTCGGTACTACCGTCGGATCGGCGTAGACGTCCAGCAACATCTCTTCCTCGCCGGTCACCGCGCTCGCCAGGGCGAACTCCACCGCTTCCTTGACTTCGGCCTTGGCGGCGTTATCAATCTGTGCCAGTTCCTCTTCAGTACTGATTCCGCGTTCCAGCAACAGTGCGCGGGTGCAGGGTACTGGCCAGGCTGCCTTCGCTGCCGCCAGGTCTTCCTTGGAGAGGTGATTGGTGAAGCCTACACCGGCATGCAATCCCAGGCGCAGGGTGACGGCTTCGACAAATACCGGGCCCTTGCCCTTGCGCACGGCGTTGATCACTTTCTTCATGCCGTTGTGGAACGCCACGGGGTCGTTGCCGTCGAGCTTGACGCCCTTAAAACCATAGCCCGCGGCGCGACTGGCGAAGTCCTTGCTGGCGGTGTAATCAGGAATCCGCGTGTATTCACCCATCTGGTTGTTCTGGCAAAGAAAAATCACCGGCAGTTTCCACAGGCCGGCGAGGTTCATAGCCTCGTGCACGGCGCCGATACTGGTGGCGCCATCGCCAAAATTGACGATCGTTACAGCCTTGGTGCCGCGCATCTTGCTGGCCAGTGCCAGCCCGTTGGCGATAGGCGTGCCGGCACCGACAATCGCGGTGGTCAACATGGAGCCGGAGGCGGGATCGGAGATATGGGGTGAACCGCCTTTGCCTTTGTTGACGCCGTCTACGCGCCCCAGCGCCTCGGCAAAGAGGCCTTTCAGCGGCACGCCCTTGGCCACCTGGTCGTGAATCCCGCGGTAGATGGTGACCATGTAATCCTTTGCGGTGACCAGAGGGGCAATGGACGCGGGAATGGCTTCCTGCCCGGTCATCGGCCAGTAGGTAAACTGGAATTTGCCGCTCGACAGTCCCGCCTGGATGGCCTTGTCCACCTCGTGGATGCGCGACATCTGGCGATAGATCTCGCGCAATGTGTCGTGGTCAATCTCAAGGTCTTTTGACAAAACGTCGGCTTTGGTTTTCATCAATACATCTCCCAATTGGAATCGGTTTCGTTCAAAAGGACAGTCTCGCATATTGGGAGGCCGTAAGGTCGCACCCCCTTTGGATTAGCAAGGATATTCAGTCTGGAGGAAAGTCTCTTGTAATTGTTTCGATTATTAAACTATGCAACAATGGTGTTCATTATTCTCGGTATTGAACAGCTTGTAAAGAGCGCGTTTTGTCGCGCCGCAACTCGTCAAAAAATACACTGCGAGATGGTTGAAATTGTATGAATGCTATGACTGATGATGCGCAAAGAGAGTGGCCCGAGAGCTGGCGTGTGTTAGCGGGCGGGCTGCGCAGCGGCCGTTACACTGATCCGCGTTTCGCCAGTTTGGAGTATGAGCGACTGTGGAGTCGAGTGTGGCAATTTGCTGCCCGGCTTGATGAAGTTCCGCGGGTGGGTGACTACACCACCTACGATATTGGCGACCAGTCCGTCATGGTGGTGCGCGTTGCGACAGACACCATCAAGGCCTATCACAATGCCTGTCCCCATCGGGGCACAGCACTCGCAGTTGGTGCGGGTAGTTTCGAGCATGGCGCCATAAGGTGTCCCTTCCACGGCTGGCGCTGGAACCTGGAGGGATGTATCCAGTTTGTGATGGAGCGCCATGAATTCCACGGCGGCAATCTACAGGACAGCGACGTGGCCCTGCGCGAGGTCAGTGTCGCAGTGTTTGCAGGATTCATCTTTATCAATCTCGACCCCAATCCAACGTCATTCGTGGATTTTATTGCCCCGGTGCGTGGATTCATTGAAGACCTGGCCGTTGGGGACATGCACCACTACTGGTGGAAACGAGTCGTGGCGCCGGCCAACTGGAAAGTTGCCCAGGAAGCGTTTTTTGAGACATTCCATGTGGGGGCCACGCATCCGCAACTCGATGATGTGGGACGCGAAATTGTCTACGAGGGTCGTGTCGGCGGTGAGTGCACTCATACCAACGTCGCCTACGAAACTTTTCCTGGTGGCCATGGACGTTTCTATTCTTCGAGGACACCTCTCTCCAGCAGCGCCAGTAACCCTGACGAGCAACAGCTGGAACATATGATTGAGCATATGGCACACCTGGTTCATGAAATGGATGCGATGGTGCTCAAGGAAGATGTGGAAGTGGCCCAGTCGTTGCGGGGAAAGCCGGTACCCGAGGGTTCCACTTACGGCGCGGAATTCATCAAGGCCATTTACGCAAAAGCGGCGCAGGAGCGGCGGCCGATGCCAGTGCCGAAGCCGGAAACCGCCGCGATGTGGGGTGGCATGATTTACGTTTATCCCAATCTTTTGATCCTGCCGAATCTTGGCAATGCCATGCTGTATCGCGTCAGGCCGGATGGCTTGAATCCGGACAGCTGTATATTCGAGATTTGGTCCACGCGCAGTTACGGGGTTGCCGAAACCGTGCCGCGGGCGCATGTCGAGCATGTGACCGACCCCACGGACCCGGAGCAACTCCTGCTCATTCCGCGCCAGGACTTTTCCAATGTGCCGCGCATCCAGCGGGGGCTACACTCCCGTGGTTGCAAGCAGATCTGGCTGGCCAATCATAACGAAAAAATTATCATGGGCATGCACCAGGAGCTTGATCGCTACTTGCAGACTGCTGGCTAGTACACAGCGAAACAGCAGTATAGCGCCCGCGGGCACACAATCGTTACGTCTGTTATGGCACGGCTGGCCGGCTCTGTTGCGCATTGAGAGAAGCGACAAAGCCTCCATCCACTAAAATATCGCAGCCGGTAATGTAGGCCGCATTTTCTGAGACCAGGAACAGCGCGGTATTGGCGATATCTTCAGGTCTGCCCAATCGGCCCAGGGCGATCCGGCTATGCATCGCTGCAAAGTTATCCATAGCATCGTTTTCCAAACGGCCCATTGCGGTATCTATCAACCCCGGCGAGAGGGACACAAAGCGTTTACCTTCCTTCCCCCAGGCAGCTGCACGGTTTACCACATATTGCTTTAGCGCTCTTCTTGGCGTAGGCATAGGCCATGCCCGGATTTTCCAGCAAGCCTCCCGCGCTTGTAAGTGTTTTCAATCGATATGAAAAATTCGGTGCCAGAGGATCGCTCAGGGCATCTTCGATCACTTCATTTGGGGGAACCATATACGCGCTCATGGACGCAATGCACACGGCACATCCACCGGGTTTAAGCTGCGTGCGCGTTTTTTCCAGTAACGCAACTGTTCCGACAAGATCGACATCAATGATCCGCTTCGATGCAGCCATTTGTGGCGAGAGCCCCACGGTGTGGATGACGGCATCCACACCTCCGCTTGATTGCAGGTCAGCAACCAGTTTTTCAATGGAATCCGATTGTGTTACATCCAGCAATTGACACTTCGTGGCGACTCCGTAACTCGCGCACTCGTGCGCAAGCTCCAGCAGTTTGTCTTGTGAGAGATCTGCCAGTATTAGAGCATAGCCCTCACGCGCAGCAAGTAATGCGGACGCTCGACCCATGCCCCCGCTAGCGCCGGTGATCAGTAGTTGCCTTGCTTGCTGCTTGAATTCGTCAGCCATGTCCACATTCTCGAATTTTGGTTTACCCCAATAGGTGAGGATTTTAAATTCGGTGAAGATTCAGCCACTCGGTACTGGGTTGCCATCCCATTCATCGGGCGCTACCGATACCCTGTGGTGATGTCAGCGGGTTTCAGTCGGCTTGAATCAGGTCACCCAGTGACGCCATCTTCAACATATTACCCAGTGCGGGTGTAGCGCCTGAAAACCGGCACTGTTTGTTTGCCTTTGCCGACGAGCCGCACACAATCGAGCATAAAGACCAGCACCGCGCTGTTGAAGTCACTGAGTCCCGAAAGGTCAACTGTAAAAGACTCTGGCAAGCCGGCAATGCACGCGTGCAGCGTAGGTGCCATCCCGGCAGCCGTCGTAAAATCCAACATGCCATCAACGCGCAGACGGTCGTCTACAACCACCAGTGACAACTGTCGCCGGCTCACTCATTTTCATGGCCGTCCATGATCTGTGGCCAATGTTGGATGACATCACTCACACTGCCCTTGTAGAGGTCCAGGGCTGATTCAAACTGGGCACGATAGCTCTGTCCCATATTGATCCCATCGACAATAACATTCTGTATTTTCCAATCCTCCTCGCCCTGATAGTTGAGCGTATACTGAAGCTCATAATGCTTGTTTTGCGTGTCAATAACCTGATGCGTTACTGATGCGCGATCACCACTGCCGAGCAATTCGGATGACTTTACTGCGAACGTGCTGCCCGCATAATTATAGAAGACTTTCCCATAACCCTTGATCAATGTGTGTGTAGCACGTCCCTGAATTTGGGTAGGTTTGCCCGCGCTGCCTCGCGCTCTCCCTCCGGCAAACTCTCCACATAGCGCTTGCTTGCCACATGGCCCATCACACCTCGGGCAAAAGTGTCATAATCCACGATAGGAGTCCAGTGTCGTGTCAATCTGCTGGTAATATCGATCAGGGTCGGTATCCAAGTACGCCGAGGCGCCCTCGACGATGGCATTGATCTTGTCGGCGGTATTGGTGACCAGTAGCTCGGCATCCTTCGCCGTAGGCGCAGCGATGGCAGCAGACGACAGTAGAAAAGATGTAGCCAGTGCTAAAATTGATGCTTTCACTCTATTCTCCAGTTTGCGGTAAGCCGGTATGGCCTGCCTGATGTACATTGGGCTGCGGGTGTCCAGCATGGTTCGATGTCTAGTCTTTCGCAGCCAGATTGGTGACTAGCTTGCCAATCATGTCCTCGAAAATCATTGAAGACTGGGTGTCGGTAATTTCTGAACCCGCCTGCAGGACTTCATCGGCCGAACCCGGATAGATGGCGACATACTTTTCTCCCAGCACGCCGGATGTCTGGATGACAGCCGTGCTATCATTGGACAGGTAGTTCACATCCTGGTCGATTTTCATGGCCACCCTTGCCTTCATACTGGCGGGCACAATCTCGATACGCTCAACGCGGCCGATTGTCACTCCTGCGAGACTCACCTTGGCTTTGTCGGTAAGGCCTGCCGCATTGGTGAAATACGCAGCCACATCATACCCGGCCTGATTTTGGCTGAAACCACGGGCACTGACCTGTAATGCGAGAAAGGTCACTGCCGCTATCCCGGCCAACATCAGTAAACCCACGGAAATTTCGATAAATTTTTGTTGCATACCATCAGTCTCCAAACATCAATGCGGTAAGAATAAAATCCAGCGCTAGAACAGAAAGCGACGCGATAACGACCGAGCGAGTTGTGCTGCGATTGATGCCTTCGGTATTGGGTGCAGCGGTATAGCCTTGATACAAGGCCACCCACGTTATGACGAAACCAAACACCAGCGCTTTGATCATACCGTTTACGACATCTTCGCGAAAGTCGACCACTTGCTGCATGTTAGCCCAGAAGGAACCACTATCGATTCCCAGCAGTTCCGTGCTGACCACCCACGCGGAGATAATGGCAATAGCATTGAAAATTTGCGCCAGTATAGGCATCGATATAAGCCCGGCAAGGAATCGCGGCCGCAGCACATGGGCCAGCGGATCCACGCCCATCATTTCCAGCGCTGACAATTGCTCGGTCGCTTTCATAAAGCCCAGCTCTGCGGTAATGGCTGAGCCTGCCCTGCCGGCAAACAACAGGCCGGCGACCACGGGTCCCAGTTCTCTGAGCAGTGTCAGTGACACCAGCTGCCCGAGCGCCTCTACAGCGCCAAACCGGCTGAGCACCGTATGACCCTGCAGTGCGAGCACCATTCCGATAAACAGGCCCGACAGCATAACGATCAAAACGGAGTTCACGCCAATGAAATAAAGCTGAGTGACAAGGCGTCGAAACTCACGTGACATCCGATCAGGTGGCGCGGTCAGCGCCATCCATAGCAACAGCGCCGATTGCCCGAGCGATTGCGTAAACGCAATCCCCATCCGGCCTAGCCTGGCTACTTGCTGCATACACTGCCCCTGTCGATATCCAGATCAAGCCAGTACTCGGGCCCCGGGTACTGAAAGGGTATGGGGCCGTCTGCCTGCCCCGCAACAAACTGGTGTACCAGGGGGTTAGCTGTGCTTTGCAGTTGCTCGGGAGTGCCGCTGGCGACAATTTGACCCTCGGAGATAATGTAAATCTGATCCGAGATCATGCTGGTTTCGTGAATATCGTGGGAAACAACCACGCTGCAGATCCCCAGGACTTTATTGATTTCTGCGATCAGTTCGCAGAGTACGCCCATGGAAATCGGATCCTGGCCGGCAAAGGGCTCGTCATACAAGATAATTTCCGGGTCCAGCACAATCGCACGCGCCAAGGCCACCCGTCGCGCCATCCCCCCGGATAGTTCATTTGGCATGAGTTCCCGGGCGCCGCGCAGGCCAACCATATGCAGACGAATAAGTACTAGGTCACGAATGTGGCGCTCCGAAAGCCGGGTGTGTTCGCGCAGCGGAAACGCCACATTATCAAAGACGTTCAGATCACTGAACAGTGCGCCATTTTGGAAAAGAACACCAATACGCTTACGTAAGCTCAGGACTTCAGCGGACGAGAGTTTACCCAGTTGTTGGCCAAACAGGGTGACTTGTCCAGCACTGGGTCGTAGTTGCCGGCCCAGCAGGCGCAACAACGTGGTTTTGCCGCAGCCGCTGGGCCCCATTATGGCGGTAACCTTGCCTTCAGGGATCTCAAGTGAAAGATCCGTAAAAATACTCCGATCCCCGCGTTTTAATGACACCCGGTCAAAACTGGCGATGCTACTCATGTTTGTGCTCACGTTAACTCAAATGGGGTGGCCGGGGGATTCTACCCTATGAAATGGAAATCAGCAGCAATTGGACAGTCCAATGGGTATAAGTTGCACCGTCAATTGAAACTGCAACAGCGGTTGTTGGTAATGAATAAGTGTCACCCCAACGGTAAATCCTGGCGTGGTGACAGGTGAGTGTATTTTGGTATGCTGAACCACATGATCGACGCCAAATCCTCTTTGCCCTCCTTGTGAGTATTCTCAAGTAGACAAACAATCCAATCACGGACTGGGACATGGCTGAGATCGCTCACCCTTCGCTCCGGTGCGGGATCATTCTCTTGACAGGTACTGGAAATTTAGGCGTATGAAGGATCACACTCCGCTGTACCCGGTTTGGGTGGGTCGACTGGTATTTCCCTTTCGTTACGGAAAATTGACTGCGGGCCTGCTCATTTTTGTAGTGCTGTGGGGTCTTTTGATTGTGGGGGGGCGCCGGGATGAAATCGGTTTCTTCGCAGAACTGTTCTTTGCCGCTATGTGCGCGTACCTGGTACCGGTTTTCAGTCTTATTGTAGAGCGCTCCGTCGCCACCTTTGACGAGATCGAGGGTACCCTGGATGCCAGCCGGGAGGAGTGTGCACAGTGGCGGCGAGGGCTCACCCAGCGCTCCATGCGCTGGTTTGTGGCAATCAGCTCGTTTGCCCTGGTCATGGGAGTCGCGAACATCATTATGGCGCATCCACAGCAGGGTCTGGGACTGGTCGAGGATATCCTGTCGGGGCATGGCAAGTTTATGACGTATCTGGGCACCCTGCTGATCTGGCTGACCATGACAACCGCGATCGGCGCGCTGATCGGGAATGCCCAGCTATTTCGTCAAATCGGACGTCGTATGCGGATCGACTTGCTGCACAGCCCAGCCCTTTTAGCAGTGGCACAAGTGGCGATTATGTCCACCGTATCCGTTATCGGTGCCCAGGTGCTGTTCGTCTTCCTGATTTTCGATAGCGGTGTGGGTTGGCTGGACATCCTGCCTGGATTCTTAACAACAATGCTGCCCGTGTTGATCCTCTTCCTCCTGCCCGTTTGGCCACTGCATAAACGCTTACAGCAGGCCAAACGTGCTGAGATTGGTTTGATCAATCACCAGCTTGAACGCGTGCGTCCGCAAGGGGGGATGCTATTGAATGATGCAGAAAAGCTCGATGCGGTCAATCGCCTCCTGCTGTATCGGCGTGAAGTGCAGCAAGTTTCCGATTGGCCCTTTGACATGGCTGCGTTAACGCGTTTGGGTCTGTATCTGATTCTGCCCCCCCTGACCTGGGTAGCGGCGGCCCTTATTCAAAAACTAGTGGATCAGTTGCTGTAATCGCAGTTCATTCAGAGATCCATGAATAATTTCGCAACTTTGAAATTGGCATATGAAAAAGAGAAAAAGTAGCAATCACCAAAACTCGCCTTCACGCAGCGCCGTACAAAATGCGCCCCAGGATTGTTCGCCGGCTTACCGTTTGGCGTTCGCAGACCAGGATTTCCTGCTCCGGGATGAGCTTCGTTCCGAGCGTCTCCAACTGGAGTTTCTAAAGGCAGAGCTGGTACAACTGGATGAGGGTATCAATTCTACAGTGGTGATTTTTGGCAGCGCCCGTATCCCCGATCCAGAAACCGCCGCGGCCAGCGTGGCACACGCTCAGGAATTGGCCGATGCCCAGCCTGGCAGCGAGGAGTTACAGCGCGCTCTGGCGATCGCGCGGAACATACAGGCCAACAGTGTGTACTACCATGAGGCGCGCAAACTGGGTGAAATGATTACTCGGGATACGCTGCAGACCGGACCCTGCGACATGGTGGTGATTACCGGTGGTGGTCCCGGCATTATGGAGGCGGCCAATCGCGGAGCCATGGATGCAGGCGGAAAAAGTATTGGGCTCAACATCCAGTTGCCATTCGAGCAGCATCCGAATCCCTATATCACGCCCGAGCTGTGCTTCCAGTTTCATTATTTCGCAATACGAAAAATGCACTTCCTGAAGCGCGCCAAAGCATTGGTTGCGTGTCCGGGGGGCTTCGGTACGCTGGACGAATTGTTCGAGACCCTAACCCTGATCCAGACGGGCAAGATAGCACCGCTCCCTGTCCTGCTGATGGGCAGCCGGTATTGGAAGCGCATCATCAATTTTGATGCGCTGGCAGAAGAGGGCGCCATCGGTCAGCAGGACTTGCAGATATTTCGTTACGTGGACAACGCCGAAGAGGCGTGGACTACGATCAGGGCGTTCTACGGTATGTAGGTCCCGGGACTGCCGAAACTAGAGCGAGGAAGTGCAGTTTGGACAGCGCGTCGCCTTGATCGCGATGGTGCTCATGCAAAAGGGGCACTCTTTGGTCTTTTCTTCTGCGGCCACCGGCTTTTCAAGCTGTAATTTGTTCAAGCTCTTGATGAGCAAAAAGACCGCAAAAGCAACGATCAGGAAACTGATCACCGAGTTGATAAAGAGCCCGTAGCTGATAATCACGGCGCCGGCCTCTTGGGCGGATGCCAGAGTGGAGTAGGGGCCAGCCGTAGCGCCCTCCTTTAGAGTGATAAACAGCTCAGAGAAATCCACGCCGCCGAGCAACAGCCCGATAGGGGGCATGATGACATCTGCCACGAGGCTCTTGACGATGGTGCCGAACGCTCCGCCGATGATGATACCCACCGCCATATCAACCACGTTGCCGCGCATCGCAAACTGTTTGAATTCTTGTAACATATTGTAGACCTCGATTTAGCGATTAATAATAGGGAGGACAGAAAAATTTGAGATGCTTTAGCATTGTCCAGCATGGTAATAATGTCAATCATGCAGTGGTCCTGATGAAACAAGACAATGGGCGCTACCTGAGCCTGCTTGGATTTTTCCAGCACAGGGTGCTTACCTACGTCAGTGCGCCACTCTCGCGCAGTTCATCCACCTCTGAGGAATCATAGCCCAGCGCAGCAACGAGAATATCTTCGTTATGTTCACCGAGTAACGGAGAGGGTCGATCAAAGGAAGATGTGGACGCACTCAGGCGAAAGCCATTGCGTTCATAAATGGATTCACCGGTGACGGGTCGATCAATACGAATGAAATGCTCCCGCAGTTGTAGTTGCGGGTCGCGCTGCAGAAGGTCTTCAAAGTCCGCTACCGGAACCGCTTCAATTCCGGCGTACTGCAATTGTTTCGCAAGCTCGTCGGCGTTTCTGTGGCGAGTAACCTCGTTCACCAGCCTCTCGATATCGTCCTGTGCTGCCAGTCGAGTGTAGATATCCGCATGGCGGTACGAGTCTATACCGAGGATCGTTGCCAGGTGCAGCCACTCGTGGTCGTTCCAGCAGGCAATCGCGATCCAGCGATCATCCCCGCTACAGGGGAAAACACCGTGTGGTGCCGCCTGCAAGGAACGATTCCCGCTGCGGCTACTGCAGCGGCCGGTGGTCGCGAATTCCAGCAGCCATGGAGTCAAGCTGTACACGCCGGCTTCTACCTGGGAAACATCAAGATGCAGTCCTCGACCGGTGCGCCGTCGAAACAGCAACCCCGCAGCGAGAGCGCTGGCGGCAAAACGCGGTGCCAACGAGTCGGTGATAGTGCCGTAGGGACCAATCGGCTCCCTGTCGGGCCAGCCGGTGAGGAAATTAAAGCCCGAGAGAGCCGCTCCCTGGCCGCCAAAGCCAGGGTAGTCCTTGTGTGGACCAGTCTGTCCATTGAGGCAGGTGGACAACATCAGCAGGTCGGGCTTTTCCCTGGCCATATGTTCGTAGTCCAGGCCGTAGGTCTTCATGGCCTTGGGGGCGAAGTTTTCCAGTACCGCATCCGCCCAATGTATGAGTTGCCTGGCAATCTTCTTACCCGCCGGATGCCGCAGGTTAATGGTGATGCTTCGTTTGCCGACATTGAGGGCGTCGAATAATGTGGAGCCTTCAAGGCCCTGTGGACTGCCTGCGGCCATGACGCGCAGGAAATCGGGATGGCTGCGTGATTCGACTTTAATAACACTAGCACCGTGCTCACTAAAATAGCGGCTGGCGATTGGGCCGGCGGCGCCGGAACCGAACTCTACCAGTTTCAGCCCCTCCCAGGCTCCGGAGCCTATCTTCGCAGTGCTTTCCTTTGTCGGGCTGGAGTCGTTTTTCCCAGGCCAGAGTGGCCATGGGCCCTCATTGAGTTCGGGTGCGTGGCGGGGCAGGGCGACGTTAAGCTGTTTGTTCTGCCGATCTCGCGCAATAAAGAACCGTGCGGGAAAAAGTTCCATGTCGCCAACGGGAGCGAACATGTTCCTTGCGAGCAACTGCGCGCTGGCAAGAATTTCAGCAGCGGAATTGGCAGGTGCCAGCATCAGGTTGGATGACACGGCCAGCGTGTACAGTTCCGTCATGGTGTGGCGTGCGAAGTATGCTGCAAGTGGTGCCTCAATCGCGCGCAGTTCCTCAGCGTCCAGCGTGCCCGGGTTAAAGCGGGACCAGTCCCGCTCGCTCCACGCTGTCGTCAGCAGGTTCTCCAGAGCCAGTTGTTCCTGCAGTATCTCGAAATTGCGTATTCGAGCGGGGCCACCACGTAAACCAAAGGAGATAAATCCGTCTTTGCAGGGCCAGATTTCGCGGGTCCTTCCCAGCGACGCACCTTGTCGCTTGCCTTTATTGTTGGTCCTGGAAAACTGCCCGGCGCCGCCCATATTGGCGATCATGACTGCTTCCTGCATGGACAGGTCAATGACCTGTGGATGCCCCGATGCCAGCGCAGTGAGTATGCTGAAGACAGCTTCAGCGCCGGCGTGTGCATAAGCTGCCGGTTCGCTGCAACGCACGGGCGCGCGATCAGGGAAGCCCGTGGCGTACAGATTGCCGCTGGCGGCCATAATGCCGAGATCGCTGGCTCGCCAGTTGGCCCGGGGTCCGTCCAAACCGAAGGGTGTCGCTTTTAGCCAGACGGCCTGTGGCGCGCGCGATAGAGGAAACTCAAGGGAGCCGGGGAACCCCGGCGTTTCGATGATGACATCCGCCGCGCGTAACAGGGCTTCGACGCGAGTGTCAGAGGGACTATATTCAACGCTGGTTTTGCCTGCATTCCAGGCCAGAAAACGTAGGCTCACACCACTGCTGTGGTCCACCGGCGCTACTTGGCGTAATGGATCGCCGCCACTCGGCTCGAGCTTGACAACGTCTGCGCCCAGATCCGCCAGCAACCGTCCGGTCATGGCCAGCGGTTCACCCGCCAGATCCAGAACGGTTAAGCCCTGAAGTAATCGAGAGTCCAATACCTGTTGCCTCTAACACTGGATAGTTGTACTGCGATCCATAAACTGCATTGCATGCTAGTCAGTAGCCTTGGTTCCTGCTTTTTGGTTGGCTTCAAGCATGGCTTTTCCTATGGCCTCGGCCATTTCTTTGGTGACGGGTGCGGTCTCGCCGTTTTTGCTGGCTTCGGCCGCTTCTTCCTTGGCGCAGGGGAACGTTGCTCGGAATCCCTGCAGTATCAGGCTGGCAGCGCTTTGTTTTTCAAGTGTTTCGGGTTTGACTGTTTTTAAAAAGTTCACCGCGATTTGCATTAGCTGGCTTCGATTCTGGCCCTGAGGAATACAGGCCATCGGCTGTCCTTGCTGTGGCACTGTTGCCAGGTCAGCTACGGCTTGAACGTAATAGTCGCATCTGAGTTGGCTGACCACCTCATCAGTTTTTTCACAATAGGGGAGCAGATCAGCGCCGCTACTATGTGGGTACGGCTGTCTATACACATTATCTGTGCTGGAAGGTTCAGCCCATGAAGGTGCAGACAGTAGTAACACGAGCATCAAGGTGGAAAAAAGTTTCATTTATGTTTAGTCCTGATAGCAATTCACAGAGTCACAAAGTCGTTCTCTACTGGGAGTAGATAGGTATCCAAGCATTTCTCAAGGAGGTTGTACACGGTGGCAAAGTATCGCAGGGCTGCTGTGCTGTCCACCCATTGCTAGTTGGCGAGCTAGCGGAGGGTAGGCTGTTACCTCAACGCGACCGAATTTCTATACTTTTCTCCAGTATTTAATTGACCGTACCGGGGCTCAAGGAACTAAATGGCCATGAGCTTGGCACTTGAGACGAAGCTGTTTAACGCTCTGATGGCTACCATGCGGCCGGGAGAGAAGGGGGTAATATGTTTGGTTATATTCGGATTGTGGCCTTATGTACTTTAGCGGGACTTGTTTTGGCCAGCGTCTTCATGACACCCGGAGGAGCCGTAGCGGGTGCGGCGAAAGGGTTCTTGCTGGGAACCTTAATCGCCTTGGGCGAGTGGAATTCAAAGCGCAAAGAAATCGTAGTCAGCTATACAAAACATTAGCGTAGGCCATTCAACAGGTACTTTTTGGTGAATGGTCTGAGGTACAAAACTGGCACTGGCTTTCGCAACTGCACCAGGCAATGGTTTCACTAGTAAGGGCAATTAGCTCGCGATATAGCCGCTGAGTTTTTTGGTTACCTTCCCTGCTGATCGGGTTGGGTTCAAGCGGGTCTGGAAGTGTTACTTTTTCCGCCGTCGTCCGTGAATGTAGCCAAGACACACAAGCCCAATGCCCAGCAGACCCAGCGTGGCGGGCGTGGGTACGGGTACGTCAACCGGAGTTGGAGTTGGAGTTGGAGTTGGAGTTGGAGTCGGAGTTGGAGTCGGCGTTGGAGTCGGCGTTGGAGTCGGAGTCGGAGTCGGAGTCGGAGTCGGAGTCGGAGTCGGATGTCGGAGTCGGAGTCGGAGTCGGAGTCGGGATGCACGGATGTCGGAGTCGGGTGTCGGAGTCGGAGTCGGGTTGGTGTCAGAGTGTTTGAGTCGTTAATTAAGCTGATCCACTCAGCGGGCATGCCCGAGAGGAATGGCTGATTCCACGCTTTGTCATTTACGAGTTCATATGAGCTGGCGCGGTAAATCGAGCCAGCGCAAACAACTACGGCCAGCAAGCGCGGAAACTTGTTGAAACCAAAAAACATCGACTTTATTTAACCCCGCGCCTGTATGAAGTCGATCGTCCTTCTTGTCAGAACGCAATGACAAGCACAGGCGAAAGGGGGTATAGACACCCCATTTCAAACATTACGCAAAGTTCGTACCAAGCTAAACTTTAGTTTAGAAAACAAAGGGCTAAAAAAACAGTATATTTTTCAAGGGCATAAAGTGTTAAGAAACCTGACGCTTATTTACAATATTTGTAAGATTTACGGACAAGAAGCCGTCCAGACGGAGTAACTAATAGCCTGGTGCGCTCAGATCAACCAGATAGTCGCGGTAGTTCACCCCGTCGATTTCAATGGCCTCATCGCGCAGTCGCGCCAGCCCCTGTTCGATTAACTTGCTCGATTGAATTTTCTGGTTGCCGGTGAAACTCAGGTCATTTTCGTTAAACAGCAGGATTTTTCGGGGCAGTTTGTAAGAGGCGAGCTTCTCCCGCAGGAGTGCAAGGATGTCCTTTTCCTGCAACGTGTGGCCCTGTATGGCGACAGCACACAGCACGATGACTTCGCCCAGGCTGGGGTGGGGCGCGCCGAAGGGAATGCCGATGCGCATGTTGGGGAAGCTGAGCAGGGCCGCTTCGATTTCCAGCGGCGATACGTTGGCCCCGCCGGTTTTGATAATGTTGGACAAGCGACCCTTCCAGTGCAGATAGCCTTGCGCATCAAGGTGGCCTCCGTCCTGGCTGTGGTAATAACCCGCATCATCGAAGGTGGCTTCCGGCTCGACCTTGTAATAGCCGCGCATCAGTGTAAGTCCCTTCACTGCGATCTCTCCTTCCTCGTCAACCGGTAGTGGAGCGCCGCTTTGTTTGTCGAGTATGCGCAGGCTCATGCCTGGCAGTGTCAGGCCTGCCGTGTCACGACGCAGGTTGACGGGCGCGTCTGCAGGGAGGTTGCTTGAGAATGTGAAGGTTTCCGTCATGCCGAAGGAGCCTTGTGTGCCCCATACATCCTGGGCCGGATCGACGTCAGGTTGCAGTCGGCAGACTTCTTTGTCGATCCGGGAGAGGTCCAGTGTCGCGTACAGTGGGTGTTCGGCCATAGCCTTGGCCTGGTGCGGCCAGCACTGGGTGGCGTTTACCTGTTCATCCACCAGGCATCGCAGGGCGGCACCCGGTTCGAAGGTTTCCTGCAGGACTAGCGTCGCGCCCGCGGCAAGCGTGGCCCCCAGTGCCATGCAGATACCTGCCGACCAGAAGAATGGATAGGTGGTCCACACCCGGTCGCTGGTCGAAAAGCGCATGTCGTCGGCTATGCGCCAACTCTGGATCACCGCTGCGCGCTGCATATGCAGTACCCCCTTGGGTCGCGACGTGGTGCCGGAGGTATAGATGATGATGCCGTCATCGGCCGGAAAAACCTCCGCGATCATGGCGTCCAGTACGGCATCGGGAAAATTATTGCCGCGAGCCAGGAATGTATCCCATGCCTGCACTGGCCCTTGAGACTGTTGCAGCCCCAACGCCACTACCTGGCGCAGCTGTGGCGTTTTAGTGCTGTGTAGTGGACCGGGGTCGGTCGTATGCAGCTCGGGCAGTAACTGCAGCAGTTCTTCCAGGAAGTTGTGCTTCAGCAGAGAGTTCTGGAAAAACAACAGCGCGCTGTCGCTATGGCGCAGGATGTACTCGCGCTCTTGCGGCGTGGCGAACGTGTTAACGGGAACCAGCACCGCGCCCAGCATGGCGATGGCAAACGATGCCACCGCGAACTCCGGACGATTGGCCATATGCACGGCGACACGCATACCCTTAGCGACACCGCTCGCGGCCAGTGCTTTGGCAAAGCGCCGAGCGTCCGTCTGCAATTCAACACGACTTATGTCACGGCCCTCAAAGCGGATGGCGCAGCGGTCGCCGTGGCGCGCTACCACATCCTCCAGAAAGTTCGCCCACGTCAAGCGTGCGCTATCTGGCTGCAGTCGCAGCTGCGGATGGTTGTTCACTTCAGGGGTGCTCCGCCTTGGGCAATTGCAAGGTGGGAAGTCGCACTTCAGCGCCCCCGGTGGCCAGCACGGCGTCGTTCTGGTTGGTCATCCTTACCTGCACCACGGCCAGCGGCTGACCGGTCATCGGGTCCTCGCGTACGGAGCTGACCTCGCCGTTAAGGATAGTCAGGTCACCTGTCATGGCTGGTGTACGGTAGGAGAATTTGCTGTGGATGACATCACTCCAGGCGCCGCCCCAATGGCCGATGTAGTCTAGTATCCAGGCGCCCATCGACGCACCGTAACCATAGGCGCGGGGCAGGCCGATCAACTGTGCGTACTCAGGTTGCACATGGCCGCGCGAAGGTCCGTGATAGAGACCGTCCAGATGGGTTGGGTCAATGGCACCCTTGCCAAAATCTCGGGTCATCTCCGGCAACCAGCCGGCGTCGTACAGGGAGGAGGGCAGGCCGTCGGGGCGAAAGGTATGCCAGATAGTGAAGGGGTAGGCGCGCCACTCGGTGGTGAAGCTGGCCACCGAGTGTGGACCGATCAGGCGCTCGGGCAACTGTTCGCCGGCCTGCACATTGAGCTTGCGTGTATTTTGCTCGGCCTGCACCCGCTCGAAGTACGCCATCTTCTTGCGCTCAATCTCAATCAGTTGTACCTCGGTCCACGTGGGATCATTTTCCTCATTGAACTGTGCTCGTTTGCGTGCCTGCTCGGCCAGATAGCGTATCGAGGTGGAACGCTGCTTGCAGATGAATTCGCCGTGTTGGTTGACATACTCCGTGTCGCCGCGGGAGAACATGGTGGGTCCGGCAAACCCGGTTTGCGACACCTTGTAATCAAACAGCATACGCGAGCGCGTAATCTTGTCGCCGGGGCGAATTCGCGGCCCGTAGAACCACCACTCATCGCCACCAAACAACATGTGTGTCCCGGGAATATTGCCCTGAATGGCGGGCGCTGCGCCGTGGCTGTCATCCGTGCACACGGCGAATGACTGCGGTGCGACCAGTGCGCCGAAGCGACTTTCCGGTGCTTCAGCCACCGTCTCATCGTAGTACAGTGGATTGCAGTTTTGCATACCCTGGGCCCAGCGGCGAATGTCGTTGGGCGCAACCGGGTCCTTCATCTGTCCGCCGCCCAGTGGTACGCCGACCCAGATATCTACTGGGCCTGTATCAAGTTGGACTGTATCGTGATTGTTATCTTTCATGGAGTCTCTCCGGTCGGGGGAGCGCAGGTCGCCCCACAGTGCTAATCAGTTGGTCTGGCGGGTTAACTCGTAGTCGCCGGCGTCGTCCAGTAGCGCATTCCAGCCCGGGTACACCACGATGGTGGTAAAGGCTTCCTCGATGATCGCCGGACCGGCTATGTAATGTCCCGGCGCAAGGTCAGCGCCGCGATAAATATCAGTGGCGCAAAAACCCTGGCCGAGGTTGGCGCGCCGCTGTTTTACTGGAACAGCCGGGCGCCGCTGTGCAGTGAATCCACCGCTGAAATGGGGTTGGGGAATCTCGGTGGCGGCGATCAGGCGTACGCCGGTAATTTCCGGCGCCTCGGCATCACGGGCGTGGCCGTACTGTGCAAAATGCAATTGGTGAAAACGTTCTATCATCTGTGCGATAAGACAGTCTGTGGTAAACGACAGATCCTGAGCGCCGCTTACTTCTGCTGCGTCGACTGTCAGCGACCAGTTCTGTCCCGGGTAGCGCAGATTCAACTGATAGCGACAATGCATGTCCTGTCTGCGGAAGCCGGCTTGCAGCAGGAAGTGCTCGGCCCGCTGATCCAACTCCTGCCACAACTGGCGCAGGTGTTGGATGTCGGCCTTGGTGCCTGCCACGATGTAGGAGCGCTCTTCGTCGATACATGGCTGCGCCGCAAGCGCGCCCGTGGCTGAAAACCCCGGGGAGGTGCGAGGTACCAGAACCCGTTGTATCCCCAGCTCCTGAGCTTGTATGGCCGCAAACACAGGGCCGTTACCGCCGTAGGCGAGCAGGGTGAGGTCCCGGGGGTTGCTGCCCTTCTCCGCCGTGAGTCGCCGCACGGCTTGCGTCATATTGGCGTTCACGACGCGCCAGCAATCGAATGCGGCTTCCTCGATACTGCAATTCATCGGCCCTGCGACATGTTCCTGCAAGGCCTCTGCAACACCCTCGCGGACCAGTTGGAAACTGCCGCCGGCGAAATCTGATGCGTCAGACAACAGGCCCAGCACCAGGATTGCATCGGTAACAGTGGGCAGTTTTCCGCCCCGGCCATAACAGACGGGACCGGGTGCGGCGCCGGCGCTCGCCGGACCGACCTGCAGTGTGCCGGACGCGGCGCTGCAGATAGAGCCACCACCGGCCCCAAGTGTTTCCACCTGCACCATGGGTACCGCGACCAGATAGCGATGGTGCCAGTTCCAGCCCGACTGGGCGGGTGCCTGCCCGTTGCGGATGACAGAGACGTCGTAACTGGTGCCACCCATGTCGACGCATAACAATTCTGTTGCGCCTTTGGCCCTGCCGATGGCGGCACTGCCGATTACACCGCCGGCGGGGCCGGAAGAAAGCACACGGATTGGGCTGCCGGCAAGATACTCCTGCGTCATCACGCCACCATTGGACTGCATCAGTAACAGGTGGCGACTGTAGCCGCATTCCTGGAGCCGTTCACTCAGACGATTAATGTACTGGCTGACCCGTGGCCCGACATAGCCATTGACCGCAGTCGTACTTACGCGCTCGAACTCCGGCGACTTTGGCAGCACCTGGTGTGACAGGGAGATGTAGGCTTCGGGCATTTCCTCCCTGACCAGTTGCGCCAGGCGCAACTCGTGCACCGGGTTGGCAAAACAAAACAAGGTACAGATCGCCACCGATTCCACACCCTGTTTGGCCAGACGCCGGATCGCGGTGCGCGCGGCGTCTTCATCCAGCGGTGTATGGATGGAGCCGTCGAAGCGAATCCGCTCCGGCACACCCAAGCGGCGGCGGCGCGGTATGATCGGGGTGGGCGGTGCCAGACGCACGTCCCAGATGTCTTCCTTGAAGCCGCGGCGCAGTTCCAGTTCGTCGCGAAAGCCCGCGGTGGTCAGCAGTCCAGTGCAGGCACCGTTCATTTCGATCAGTGTATTGTCGGCCACCGTCGTCCCGTGAATGATGGCTTCGACCTGGTCCAGCAGTTGCGCCAGACTTTTACCCTCCATTACCGCCAGGCGTTCCAGCCCCTGTATAACTCCGAGTGAGCGATCCTCCGGTGTGCTCAAGTTCTTGTGCAGGATCAGTTCCTGTCCCTTGAGCATGGCGAAGTCGGTAAATGTGCCGCCAATGTCAACGCCGATGCGGTAGTTCATCGTGCACTGTCCGAGATTTTCGCTGCCAGTCGCTGCCGACGCAGCACTTCGGTCATTTCCCGGTCGACAGCCAGGTCAAAATTTTCGATCGAGCCGGTAAGAATCACACCGTAGCGCTCGCGCGCCGCCTTGATGCTGACATACTCGTCGAGCACGTCGTCCATGACCGCGACGGGATCGCGCAGCAGCGGACTTTCAAAGCCGGCACCGCCGCCGTACTGGTAGCGGGTGATCGCGCCGGCGGGCAGTTGTGCATTGAGGGCATTCTGGACTTCGAATTCCTGCGGTGTACCTACCAGGAAACGGTTACTGTAGGGTCCGGCGTCATCGCCACCATTGAGTCCGCGCAGCGGATGCTTGCGCGAGACCATCCAGGTCATCGCGGACACCGGCTCCAGCACCTGCTTGATGTTGCAAGTGCCGGGTTGGCCGCGCCAGCGTCCGGCGCCGCCCGTGTCGGTAGTCATCTCGCGACTGAGATTGAGCACCGGAAAGCGGCTCTCGGCATCTTCGGCAGTGGCTAGTATGAGATTGCCCAGTCCGGCGCACATGGAACCCCAGCCATCCAGCCCCTGGGTGGCCGATGCATCCGAGGCGCGCACATCCACGCCCTGATCCATCCACATCTCTCCGCGTTCATTAAATCCGATGACCGCATTGGGCATGCCCAGCTTGTAGACCTGCGGCGCACAGCGCTGCGGCAGAATCGGGGACAGGGCAATGCAGATCGCTTCTCCGACTTCAACCGCCGGGTGGAACGCGCCCAGTGCGGCCGGTTTGTTCGGCGGTGGTTGCAGGATGGAGCCTTCGGGAATCACCATCTCTACCGCGTAAAAAAGCCCCTCGTTTTTGTTGATGTCCGGATCCACCATGGAAGCCAGCTGCGCAATTGCGTAGCCACGCGTATTGGCAAAAGTGTTCCAGACATTCACTAACTCGGGACGGGCATCGCTTCCAGTCATATCCACGGTGAGTTGATCACCGGCGATGCGACAGGTAACCCTGACGTGCACATCGGGGTTGCCCGCGGTGTCCTGGTCGATCCAGACATCGGCCGGGTAGTCACCGTCCGGCCACTGGGCCACGGCCTGGCGAAAGCGCTGTGCGGTCTGGTCAATGTTGAAATTCACGGCGGCCTTTATGCGGTCCACGCCATAGCGCGTGAGCAACGACTGGAGCGAAAGCGCGCCGGCCTGTACCGCGCTGATCATGGCGGCAATATCGCCGGCAAAGGAGGGGAAGCGGTTGTTGCGAATCAACAGGTCGATCACGTCGCGCCGGGGAGTGCCGCGATGCACCAGTTTCAACACGGGAATACCCAGGCCTTCACCAAAGATATCGGTACTGTCTACTGAGAAGCCGCCTGGGTCCTTGCCGCCGGTATCGCCCTGGTGCGCCTGCAGTGCCTGGATAAGCACCAACTCGCCGCTTTCGTCGAATACGGGTGCGTACACAGTGTAGTCGGGTAGGTGGCCGCCACCATAATCGGGATCATTGCCGACGAAAACATCCCCTGGGCCCCAGTCGTCCTGCTGGAAGTTTTCCAGTCCCCAGCGTACTGCGAGCGGCGAGACAAACAATAACTGGGGAATCCCCACGGAGATGCCTGCCAGTCGGCCATTGGCGTCGATGATGCTGGCATTGCGTTCATTGGACTGGTTGATGATGGCGGAGGATGCCGCGCGACCCAGGTGCGTGGCCACTTCAAAACAGATGGTTTCGAAGGCGCCATTGACGATGCTGGCGGTGACTGAATCGACCGTCACACTGGTATCCAGTGCGGGTCGCCTGGCGACCAGACGGCGATTTAATTCAAATGACACAACAGCGCACCTCGTAGTGGCAGAGCCGATGGTTGCTCGTACCGGCGCAGTCCCGACTATTGCCGGAGCAGCGGCGCCGGGATTTACGCAAGACAGACACCTTGCAAAGAGTTTATTACACGACAGGACTCTAAAACAGCGTTTGCTAGCAAGTATTTCAGCGGCCTATCTTGACGATGGTGTGGCCGGTCATAGCCCCGGCGAACAGCTTGCCCAGCGCGTCAGGAACCTGTTTCAGTGTTATCTGGGTATTGAGCCGTGCGATGGCGCTGAGTTTTGCGCAGCGCGCCAGTTGCTTCCAAGCCGCCTGTTTTTCAGCCAGCGGAATGTCCACTGAATCCACGCCGAGCAGATTAACGCCGCGCAGGATGAACGGCAGCACGCTGGCTTCAAAAGCCGCTGCTTGCACCAGGCCGCAACAGGCCACACTGCCACCGGCCTTGATCGATTTGATGACATTGGCCAACGTGTCGCCACCGACGACATCAACAGCGCCAGCAAAGCGTTCCTTCAGCATGGGACGCTTGTTCGGTTCGCCGAATTCTGACCGGTCGATAACCTCGTGCGCGCCTATGGCTTTTAGCATGTCGGTCTGGTCGGCCTTGCCGGAGCTGGCGACTACCTGGTAGCCGGCATTGGCCAGCAGTGCCACGGCGATGCTGCCGACACCTCCGGTGGCGCCGGTCACCAGGACCGGGCCCTTATCCGGTGTGACGCCCATCCGTTGCAGTTTGTTGATGCACAACTGGGCGGTGAGGCCGGCGGTGCCAAATAACATACTGTGCTTCGGGTTTAATCCTCTGGGGCAAGGCAGCACCCAGGATGCTGGCACGCGGATGTACTGGGCCAGTCCTCCGGCGGTGTTCATACCCAGGTCGTAGCCTGTCACCAGCACCTTGTCGCCCGGCTTGAAACTGGTGCTGCTACTTTCCTCAACCACACCGGCTGCATCGATGCCTCCCTGATGCGGAAATTCGCGTGTAACGCCCTTATTGCCGTGGGCTGACATCGCGTCCTTGAAATTGAGCGAGGAGAACTGAACCTTGATCAGTACCTCATTGACGGGTAGATCTGCGGTGTCGCGTTGCACAATCGAGCACTGGAAGCTGCCCTCATCTTTTTGCTGAATGTACAATGCTTTATAGGTGGTCATTGCTTGCTCTCCCTCACTGGTTATTGATGTATCCTACCTGGTGCGCCGAGGCTCGGACACACTGTGTTATTTTTGCTGCACCCGCTGTATCCAGCGCGGCAGTGTTACATCCTCATTTATGTGTTCAAAAACTACCTGGACGGGTGTGCCGATCGCGATATCGTCGTAGGCAAAAGCATTGATTGGCGCACCCGCCTCGGGCACCAGGTTACCGATCAGGCGAATCGTTGGGTCTTCTTCCAGCGCTACGACAATGGCGTTGTAGGGTGCCAGCAGTGTGAAGTCCAGCATCAGTGGCGCGTGTGGTTCAATCACCGACCAGATGGTGCCGCGCCCGGAAACGTCTGTCCACACTGCCTTGTCGCGCGGCGACCAGGGATTGACCGGCCGTGGTGGAAAAATCAGGCGCCTGGTGACAGGGCATTGCTGCAGGCGCAGGACGCCCTCCCGGCAGCCGCGCCAGAACGGCTCGTTGGTGTGGTCGATGTTGGGCAGCAGCGTACTATCGGTCATCGCATGTGCTCCTGCGCTAACACCTTAAAATCAACGCGCCGGTGGGCACGCCTTCGCCCGCAGTCACCAGGCAGGTAGTGGCATTAGGTACCTGGTTGCGAGCAGTGCCACGCATCTGTCGCACACCCTCGGTGAGCAGGTTGAAGCCATGCACGTAGGCTTCCGAGAGACCGCCACCGGAGGTGTTGACGGGCAGGTCCCCACCGAGTTCGAGATTGCCGTTCTCCGTGAATGCCGCGCCTTCGCCCCGGGCGCAAAAGCCATAGCCTTCCAGAGACAGAGGCACGAGTGGGGTAAAGGCATCGTAAATCTGGGCGACATCAATGTCTTTCGCCTGGATATCTGACTGCCGATAGAGCTGGCGCGCGGTGACCCAACTCGGGCCATGCAAGGGGTCATCGCAGAAGAAATTCTGCATGGTCTGGTGCTGGCGGTGAAAGCCCTGGGCCCATGCGTGAATAAACACCAGCGGCTGTTTACAGTCCCGCGCGTGCTCGGCGCTCACGATGACGGCAGCAAGGGCCCCGTCAGTTTCCAGGCAGTTATCAAACAGGCACAGCGGTCTGGAGATCCAACGGGATGTCATATAGTCATCGCGGCTCATCTTTTTTTCGTACATCTGTGCATCGGGATTGTTGTTGGCGTACTTGCGCTGCGCCAGCGCGACGTTTGCAAGGTGATCCCGGGTGGCGCCGAACTCGTGCATGTAGCGGTGCGCGAGCAGTGCGATTTCATCCACCGGGCGCAGCACGCCAAATGGTCGCGTGTAATTGACGGCGATGTCTTCCTGCAACGAGGAACTGGTTTTTGCCCACGGCCTGCGCACAGCGCCGGAAGCGCGTTTGCGAGAGCGCCACGCGACGCCCACACGACACTGTCCTGTGGCTACCGCCATGGCCAGATGACCGATCACGCCAGGACCGGCACCGCCGCCGTACCCGACCTGGCCAAAATACGTGATATCGCCCAGTCCCAGATTGCGCGCCAGCTCGACCTCGGAATTCGATTCCTGTGTGTAGGAGGCGAGTCCGTCCACTTCTGCGCGGTCAATCCCGGCGTCATCCAGCGCATTCAGCACAGCAGTGCAGGCGAGTTCCAGTTCTGATTCGGGCAGCTTCTTGCCGAACGCCGTTTGACCGATACCGGCTATCGCTGTTCTATCCTTGATCATTGCGCCTCGATTCCTGACAGGTAGGCGATGAGGCGACGCTTGTCGACCTTGCCGCTGTCAGTAAAGGGAATGTCATCCTTGGTACAGAAAAATATTTTGCCGGGCACCTTGTAGGATGACAGTTCCTGTTTGAGGCGCCGGCGCAGCGTCGCTGCATCCAGAGTCTGTCCTGCGTTGAGAACCACAGCGGCGACAACCTCCTGGCCGCGGTCAGGGTGTGACAGTCCCACCACATAGGAGCACTGTACCTCGGGTTGCTCATCGATTGCGATCTCCACTTCGCGTGGCGCGACATTGGCACCGGCCGTTTTAATCAGGTCGCTCAAGCGGGCTTTGAAAAACAGGAAACCGTCCTCGTTCAGGTGGCCGCTGTCGCCGCTGTGGTAGAAACCGTCGGCATCGAAGCAGTCTTCTCTTTCAACTTTGTACAGACCCTGCATTACATTGTAGCCGCGAATACACACTTCGCCATCGCTGCCTGCGGGTAAGACTGCGCCGCTGTCGGGGTCGACGATCTTGTGCTTCACTCCGTCCAGCGCACGACCATAAGAGCCGCGCATCTGCTCCGGCAGGTCCATGTCCATGCGGTCGATGGCGTGCGGTCCGCAGGTCTCGGTCATACCCAGTGAATTGGAACGCAATTCGGTGTCAGCGGGACGCGCGCTGGGCGGGAGCAGGGGATAGATATTGCCGCCGCGAATCGAGGACAGGTCGCGTGCGGCGCGAGTGGGGTGGTTGGCCAGCGCGGTGCCGTAGTGCGGCCAGCCGGTTACTAGAGTGGCGCGCTCGTTCTCGATCAGGCGCAAGGTTGTTTCCGGATTGAATACTTCCTCGCATAGCAGGGTGCAGCCGCGGTGCATGGCGCAGTGCAGTGTGAACACCAGGCCGCCGACCCAGAAAAATGGCATGGGCGAAAAAATTCGGTCACCGGTCTGGATATCGCGCCAGTGATTGAGATTGTAGGAGTGGCGTATGACGCTGCCCTGGGTGTGCATGGCGCCCTTAGGTTGCGCGGTGCTGCCAGAGCTGTAGACGATGGTCAACAGATCGGCCGGGCGGACACAGTCCTCGACGGCCATGAGGTAGTCCGCGTCAATCAATTCTGCCGCATCGAGCAGGCGTTGTTGGCTACTGCTCCAATGGCGCTTGGCTTCACCCCAGACATAGATATGGCGCAGGAAAGGGAACTCGCGCAGCAGGAGGGGCCTGCTCAAGTCGGCGCAGTGTGGCTGTTCCAGCAACTGTGGGATACAGGTTTCCAGGCGCTCCAGGTAATCATTGTGCAGAAGCTTGTCAGCCGTCAGCAGTATCTGGACGTCGGCATGATGCAGGACGAATGCGAGTTCCTTCGGTTTGTAGAAGGTGTTGATGGGAATAACTACTGCGCCAATCCGCGCTGCCGCCAGCCAAGCGACCACGAAGTCGGGACTGTTGGGCATCAGTAGTCCAACCCGACTGCCTTTGCTGATGCCGCTGGCCAGCATGCCGCGGGCCAGGGTCGCCGACTGCGAGGCGGCTTCGCCGTAGGTCAATCGCCTTCCCTCGTACACGATCAGGTCCGTGGACGCATAACGCTCCTGGAGGGAGCGCAGGAAAACCGGAGTGCACGGCTCGTAATCCGGAAAGGGCATGCCTGTTAGACTCCTGCTATGCGGCGACCTAATTTACCAGACAGTTGGCATATATAACAGCATGAGACCCTGATTCGGGCCGAAGCCCCAAGAACACCTGTCAATAATAAAGCCAATTGTCTTATAATCAAAAGCCATTGCCCCGCCAACCATGGAACAGGTTCAACTGATGCCGAAAATTGTGGATCACGATGAGAGACGCGAGCGCATCGTTGAGATTGTGGCCGAGATGCTGGCGACTGTCGGCGCCGAGAAAACCACCATCCGTGAGATCGCCCGACAATCGGGCTACTCGCGAGGTTTTATTGAACATTACTTCCACAACAAGGATGAGCTCATTACCAAGACCATTCGCTGGATCAACGAGCGTTCACTGGCGCGGGCGAACGCGGCATTGGACGGCAAGACCGGTCTGGGTGCATTGAAGGTGTTCTGCGAACTGAGTCTTCCCCTTACTCCGGAGGTGCGTAATGAATGGAAAATCAGGATGCAGTTCTGGGGTATGGCGGCGGTGTCCGACGAGCACCGACGGGAGCAGTCCAAACGTATTCATGTTGCGGAAAAAATTCTGATGGGGTATCTGGAGCAGGCGCAGGCGAATGACGAGTTGGCGTCGGACATCGATTTGCTGCCGCTGGCGCACAGCCTGCTGCATCGGCTCAATGGCCTGGGCTGTAACGCCATTCTGCGCCCCGCCTACTTTACACGCCAGCGACAGCTACAGGCGCTGGATTACATCATGGCCGAGTTCGTTAAAGCGCGCTGAAAGTTCTTCTACGTCAGGGCTCACGGGATAGTCGATGGTAGCAGGCGCACAGGAACACATCACTGACCAGGCGGCAATACCGTATGGCGTGGCGCTGACCGTCCTGGCCACCGCCGCCCCGCAGCAGGTCGCACTGGTCTGTGATGGGCCAGTCGGTAGCGTGCAACTGACGCGCGCAGAGCTGGAGGCCTGGGCCAATCGGCTTGCTCACGCCTATGCCGACCTTGGCCTGGGCCACGGCGACACTGCTACCATCGCACTGCCCAATGGCCCGGAATTCTTCGCAGCGTGCTTCGCCATCTGGAAACTCGGTGCGGTGCCCAATCCCGTGTCACATCGCTTGCCGCCGCCGGAGCGTGCGGCCATCATCGTGCGCGCCAATCCCGTGCTGGTGATCGGGGTGGCGGAAGGCAGCTATGAAGGAATTTGTTGCATCCCCCCAAATCTGGCGGTAGATGCGTACTCACCCGATCCAATGCCCGTGCAGATCTCACCGCATGAACGCGCCATGGCGTCCGGTGGCAGCACTGGTCTACCGAAACTCATTGTCGCAGCCAATCCCGCACTTTACGATGCGCAGCGTGCGTCGGCACTGTTCAAGGGTCGCCACGCGGTGCTGGTGCCCGGCCCGCTGTACCACGGCGCGCCGTTCAGTGCCGCCTTTGGTGGTCTTTTTGCAGGTTGCAAGGTCGTGGTGATGCAGCGCTTCGATGCATTGCGGTGCCTCGAGCTGATCGAACGCCATCGCGTTGATCGCATGACCGTCGTACCTACCATGATGCTACGCATCTGGCGTCTACCTCTGCAGCAGCGCGAGAGGGCGGACGTGTCCTCGCTGGAATTTGTGCTCACCGGGAGCGCACCCTGTCCCGCATGGTTGATGCGCGCGTGGATTGAATGGCTAGGCCCTGAGGTGATGCACGAAGCGTTCGGGGGCAGTGAGCGCACTGGCGGTACCTTCATAAGTGGTAGCGAGTGGCTCGCGCATCCTGGTTCCGTCGGCAAACCTTCGGCTGGTGCCCGGATCAAAATTCTCGATGATAATGGTTGCGAACTGCCGACCGGTGCGATGGGCGAAATCTATGTGTTAGCGCCGGGCGGCCCAGGTTCCACCTATCACTACGTGGGAGCCAGTGCTCGACGAACCGCCGAGGGCTGGGAATCCTTCGGTGATATGGGCTATTTCGATAGCGACGGCTACCTGTATTTGGGCGATCGGCGCAGCGACATGGTGTTATGCGGAGGCAGGAATATTTACCCCGCAGAGGTGGAGGCGGCGATCGATGCCTTGCCCGGCGTGCGTTCCAGTGCCGTCATCGGTCTGCCGGATGATGACCTCGGCCAACGCCTGCACGCGATAGTGGATGTGGGGCCCGATGAAAGTGATCTCGATGAGGCGCGCATACAGCAACACCTGGTCGAGCGGTTAGTGCACTATAAAATCCCCACAAGTATCGAAATTGTGCAGACCCTGCTGCGCGATGACGCTGGCAAGATGCGCCGTTCAGCCCTGCGCGAGGCGCGTTTGTAATGTTGATCACTGACGTTCAACTTGCAACAGAAACATCGCTGGTTGATGTACGCTGTGCCGAGGGACGCATTGTCGAGGTCCGTAAGTCGTTGCGTAGGGGAGCCCGTGAACCGCAGCTCGCCGGTGCCGGTGCTGCGCTGTTGCCTGGATTGCATGATCACCATATCCATCTGTATGCGCTGGCGGCGCTTTGCAATTCAGTGCTGTGCGGCCCACCCGCGGTCTCAAACCGCACGCAATTGCAACAGGTACTGCGCGCCGATGGCGGAACGGGCTGGCTGCGCGGCGTGGGCTACCACGAAGTGGTGGCGGGGGACATAGACCGGTGGCAACTGGACCACATTCGCAACGATCGTCCCCTGAAGATCCAGCATCGCAGCGGTAAGCTGTGGATGGTGAATTCACTGGCGGCAGACCTGCTGTCCCTCGATGAGCATGTGGGCCTGCCCGGCATTGAGCTGGAAGCTTCAGGCCGGCCCAACGGCCGCTTGTTCCGGCTTGATGGCTGGATGCGGGAACAACTGGCGCAGGCAGAGCCTGTAAGCATGCCGTCCCTGGCCGGCGTGTCACGTATGCTGGCAAGTTTTGGCGTCACCGGCGTCACTGATGCCACGCCCGACAACGGCCCATTGGCGATGGCGCAGTTTGCCAATAGCGCGGCCACCGGCGAGTTGCTACAAGCATTACGTGTGATGGGGCGCGAGGACCTGCCCGAATCCGGCCACGCGCAGGTGCAGCGCGCAGAGCGCAAGGTCATGTTGGACGAAAACACGCTGCCGCAGTGGGATGAACTGCTGGCCATCTTTGAAGGAGCGCACCACGCGGGCAGGGCAGTGGCTGTGCACTGCGTGACACCCGCTGAACTGGTACTCACGCTGTCGGTGTTGTGCGCCGCGGGATCGCATCCTGGCGACCGTATTGAACACGCTTCGCTAGTGCCGACAGACATCCTGCCCCTGCTGCGCGAAGTGGGCGTGCGAGTGATAACGCAGCCGGGCTTTGTTTACGAGCGCGGCGATCAGTACCTGCGCGATGTTGCCCCTGGCGAGCACGGCGACCTGTACCGCTGCCGCTCGTTACTGGCACACGGCATTTCTGTTGCTGGAAGCACCGATGCGCCCTACGGTAATCCCGATCCCTGGGTAGCGATGCGCGCCGCAGTTGCGCGCCGCAGTTGTGGCGGCGTTGCGCTCGGTGCCGACGAACAACTTAGCCCGGAGCACGCGCTGGCGCTGTTTACCAGTGCTGCTGATGATCCCGGGGGTGCCAGTCGTAAGGTTGCTGTCGGCGAGGTAGCGGATTTATGCCTGCTTAACTGTAGTTGGCAGCAAGCACGCCTGCGTCTGTGCAGCACTGACGTCAGGGCGACTCTGCGTGAAGGCATGCTGATCTATCAGCAGCACCACCAGAAAAGACTGCGGAGGCCGGATGCAACGGTTTCCGCTTGAAGCTGGTGTTGCCGAAGTCGCAGCGCGTGTGAGCCCGCTGCGTACAGTGGCTGATGTCGTTACCCTGTGTGAGACACCCTGGGGCCTGGACGGCTATTCGCCGCTGCTGCAGCACAAGTGCCTGTTGCTGGATGTTGCCGGCGCACAGGATCAAGTCGACAGCGACCAGTTGGCAGCAGTTGCAAACCGTCTGCGCCTGCTGCCCTGTCCGGTGATTGCGGTGGGTGATGTTGCAGCATCGGAGCTCCTCAGGGGCGTTGATGTGATTGTCACCAATGTGCAAGAGGCGGCAGCGCTTATCAAAAATATCAACGAGCACCCGCTGGCCGCCATGACGCTGGTGCAATTGTTGCGCCACAATGAGGATGTCACGCCGGAGCTGGGCTTGTTTGCGGAGTCACTCGCCTATGCCAGCTTGCAAGGTGGTGTGGAGTTTTCGCAGGTGAAAAAGATGATGCACGCAACCATGCGATCACACTTTGCGACGCAGGCCGAAGGCAGCGCCGTACTGCTTGAGCGCAGGGGCGATGAATTGCACATCACTTTGAATCGTCCCCATGCGCGCAATGCCTATTGCGCTGCACTGCGCGATAGTTTGTATGAGGCACTGCAACTACTGAAAATGGATCAGACTCTTGGCAGGGCTGTGGTCAGCGGCACAGGCAGTTGTTTTTGTGTCGGTGGTGACCTGACGGAATTCGGTGCGGTCACTGATACAGCGACTGCCCACGCAATTCGCGCTAGTCGCAATGTGGGTCAACTGCTACTCGAGTTGACGGCGCGACTGGAGTTCAGACTGCACCGCGCCTGTATTGGTTCCGGGATTGAGTTACCGGCGTTTGCCGCGCGCGTAGTGGCAGCGCGTAATACGTTTGTGCAGTTGCCCGAGATAACGCTGGGTTTACTGCCGGGTGCGGGTGGCACGGTGAGCATCCTGCGCCGTATCGGCCGCCATCGCACGGCATATCTGGCGCTCTCTGCGCGCAGGATAAGTGCCGCGACGGCCCTGCAGTGGGGACTGATTGACGCGATCATCTGATGCGGCAAGACTATTGTGCTAAAAGCAGGACAAAAAGGGAGAGTGAATCATGAGTCTGTATAAACCCGGGATGCGTTTGCGCAGTGCCGTGTGCGCCACGGAAGTCGTCGTTATTACAGCCCCGGCCGGAAACATTGTCCTTAGCTGCGGAGGTGCGCCCTTGTTGGGTGAGGGCGAAGCGGCAGCCACGGGCATTACACTGGATGCCGCCGCCGCGCAGGGCACTTTATTGGGCAAGCGCTATACCAATGAGAGCGGTGACCTGGAACTGTTGTGCGTGAAACCCGGAGCGGGGTCACTCGCAGCGGCGGGCGCGGCCCTTGTAGTCAAGGGCGCCAAACCGTTACCCTCGTCTGATTGAACCCCATTTTTTAATCCACAATAACGATACAAGACGCCGACGATGAACGTAATGATGCTGTTGGAAATGGCCGCCCAGGGTTTCGGAGAGCGCGTGGCTTTTGTAAATGGTAAGGAGTCCCTCACCTATCAACAGTTATTCAATGCTGCCGGGCAGGCCGCAATGCACTTGCGCAATAGTGATAGTGAGCATCTGGCGATGCTGGATGTCAGTAGCCTGGCATTGCCGATAGCCCTGTTCGCCAGTGCCTGGGCTGGCAAGCCCTTTGTGCCGATCAACTATCGGCTGACAGATACTGAAGTGGATGTGCTTTTGCAGCGCATTCAACCCGCTACCCTGGTGACAGATGAAGCCCGCATCAAGTGTTTGTCGGGCATCGCTGCCGTGCTGCCACTGGAGCGTCGTGCGTTTGTGGAGTCAGCTATCGAGGAGGGAAGCACAGCGGCAAACGATTGGGCGATGGACTCCGAGGAAATCGCAGTATTGCTCTTTACCAGTGGCACTACGGGCGCGCCCAAGGCAGCTGTATTGCGTCACCGGCACCTGGTGTCCTACATGTTTTCCGCTGCCGAATTTGGTGCGGCTTCGGCGGACGACGTGGCTCTGGTCGCGGTGCCACCCTATCACATCGCGGGGGTAATCTCGGTCATCAGTTCGGTCTACGCGGGCCGGCGTGTGGTGCAGCTGCCAAACTTCAATGCGCGGGCCTGGCTCGAGCTGGCCCGCCGCGAGAAAGTAACGACGGCATTTCTTGTCCCCACCATGCTCGCGCAGATCGTGCGCGAACTGGAAGGGCAAAGCAGTGCTGATCTGCCCCACCTGACGGCACTGTCCTATGGTGGAGGCAAGATGCCGGGGCCCGTAATTGAAAGGGCGATGGCGCTGTTTCCACACACGGAATTCACCCAGGCATACGGCCTCACTGAAACCAGCTCCACAATTTGCGTGCTGTTGCCGCAGGATCATCGCGCAGCGAGAGCAACCGATAAGCCTGAGGTACGTCGTCGCCTGACCTCGGTAGGACGTGCACTGCCCGGAGTGGAGCTACAGATTCGTGATAACGAAGGCAATGTACTGCCGCCCGGGGAGCGCGGGGAAATCTATGTGCGAGGAGAGCAGGTGTCCGGTGAATACGTCGGGCGCGGCAGCATGCTGGATGCACAGGGCTGGTTCCCGACGCGTGACGCCGGAGAAATGGATGAGGAGGGTTTCCTTTTCCTGGAAGGGCGTGCAGACGATGTGATCGTGCGCGGCGCTGAGAATATGTCGCCTGGGGAAATCGAGGATGTGCTAGTGCGTCATCCGGCTGTTGCTGAAGCAGGTGTCGTGGGTGTACCTGATGAGCACTGGGGAGAGGCGGTGGCTGCCGTTATCGTGCTTAAGCCAGGGGTCGATGCGACTGCCGAAGAACTGCAGGAGTGGGTAAAAAGGCATTTACGATCTTCGCGGGTACCGCAACTGATTCGCTTCGCTGCGGAATTGCCTTACAACGAGACGGGGAAGCTACTGCGCCGTACCATTCGACTTGATTTGGCCAACCCCACATCAATATAAGTCTAATATATTGAACTGCATCGGCATCTTATGAGTTGGCTGTCCGTTTCCGTGGCACTAAGCTCGGTACGGCAAGGTTGATCGGAATTTTTCCCTAAAAAATTATTATGAATAAATTCAACATACTACTAGACAATGGTGATAATTCACGAGAGTATTGGGTACAAGAACTAACCAAGCGCGTCGTAAAAGTCTGAAATCAATAATTCGAATCAGCGATTACGGGGGGGACACGACTTGAAAAACCTGATAATAACCAAACTTGTACTGGCTCTCATGTTGTGCGGCAGTTTCGCACAAGCCCAAACCCTAAAGGGTTCAGCGGCTTCCATTGATAAACAGTATCGCGCGGCTCGCGCATATGGATACGCCTTCGTAAATACCGCGCGTGAGGTGCAGTCAAACGTCAATTCCCGCCAACTGCTCAGGGTGAATCCCGATCGGTATCTGGAACTGCATGATGTCTCCTATCCCTACGCGGTATCGGGGACCAAACAGTTTTTAAGTCGACTCAGTGCGCAGTACTACTCCGCGTGCGGCGAGAAGCTCACGGTAACCAGTCTGTTAAGACCCAGGGACCGCCAACCATCCAACGCCGTTGCCCACTCCGTGCATCCAACTGGTATGGCCGCCGATTTGAGAATTCCATCCGAGCGAAATTGTGAGGTGTGGCTTCAACGGACACTGCTTTCTCTGGAGCGGCAGAATGTTATAGACGTTACTCGGGAGCACTACCCGCCCCATTTCCATGTTGCTGTGTTTGCCAAAAACTATGAAACCACGGTGGCAGCCAGTTCCAGCGATGAACCCACGGCTCCAGACGTAGCCAGTGCCGGTTCCGAGAAGGAGTCTGCGGTTCCGGTGGTGGTAGCCAGCGCAAGTTCTGAAGCGGAGCGTGCAGTTCCAGAGGCTGTTACACCGCCAAAACAGCAGACCAGAAAGGCAGCGTATGCTGTTTCCAATTTCAGAAAAGGCTATGTCGTTCGCAAGGGCGATACACTCTCAGAGATTGCTGACAGGACTGGCGTGCGCGTCTCTCAATTGCGTGTGGCTAATCGTTTGCGGGGCAATCTGATTAGTGCAGGCCAGACGCTGCGCATACCGACCACAGGAACAGTCGCTAGCGCCGCAGCCAGCAAAAACGAGGTTGTCGCGGTCAACGAATTCACACACCGTGTGAATCGTGGTGATACGCTTTGGACTATCGCTAATCGCTACGGCACCAGTGTGAAACAATTGCGCAGGGTAAATAGCAAGGCCAGTGATTCTCTCCAGGTAGGCCAGGTAATAAAGATTTCCAGGGGTTAGCGCGTTAGCTTTCTAACGCTCTAATCGAGCAATTGCCTGATCAGTGCGCCCAGGCTCAATTCTCCCTCGACCCCCAACTCATGCACTACCACTGAACGTTCAGCATTGCGATGGAGAACCGCATGAACAGATTTGCAGGCAAGCGGGTGGTGCTGACCGGCGGCGCATCGGGTATCGGGCGGGCAACCGTCGAGGCGTTTATCGCTGAGGGCGCGCAGGTCATGATGGGCGATATCAATGCCGAGGCGGGCGCGGCCATGGCTGCAGAGACACGTTTCGACAAGCGCCTGTTTTCTCAGCAAACTGATGTCACGCAAGAAAAAGACATTCGCGGGCTGTTCGACAGCGCGGTGCAGCAATTCGGCGGCATCGACATTCTCTTTAACAATGCCGGCGCGGCTGGACCGCGCAAGCGGATCGATGAGATTTCCGTTGATGAGTGGGATTTCGTGCAGAATCTCCTGCTGCGCTCGGTGATGCTCGGCATCCGTCATGTCGTACCGCACATGCGCGCGGCCGGTGGTGGCGCCATCGTCAATACCGCTTCAATTGCTGGTCACCAGGCTGGATGGGGCCCCATCGCGTACTCCGTGGCGAAATGCGGCGTGCGGCATCTTTCGCGGCTTGCCGCTGCCGAGTTGGCCGTGTATAAAATTCGCGTCAATTCGGTCAGCCCCGGTCTGATCGTCACCAATATATTCGCTGATGCCTTCAGGGATAACGCGGAAGAAGCCAGCATCGTGGACCAGGCGATCAGGACAATGGCGCCAGTCGCCCAGCCAGTCGCGCGCGCTGGCAGACCCGAAGACATCGCCCAGACTGTGTTGCATCTGGCATCGGAGGGTGGCGGGTTTATCACGGGTACCGACATACTGGTCGATGGCGGCATGACAGTTGGACCGCGCCATAGCTGGGATTCAGAGACGCCCGGGTTTCTCGACCTGGCGACAGTGCCGGGCTCTAGTCACTGACGTTGGCATTCGTGCCCATCGCATGGGCAATGGCGTTGAAAACCTGTAGGGTTTCGATCTCGCGGTTTGTTGTCTCATCCAGTCCATAGTTCTTGTTCGCCGATGTCTTTGCGATGACCACACCCCGCGTCGGATTCACATACACAAACTGATTGTAGACTCCCATCGCCGAGAACTCGCCTTCAGCGCCCGCCGGCGGTGTCCACCACTGGTAGGCATATCCAAGCACGGCGTCGGAGCCTGCGCGTTTGTCCGGCTGTAGATGCGGTTTTCCAAGTACGCTCGAGGCCGCGACCCACGCTGCAGGAACAATTTGTTTGCCGGCCCATCGACTGTGATTGCGATACAGCTCACCAAAACGTGCATAGTCGCGCAGCGTGGCGTTCAGGCCGCCAAAGGTGAGTTCCATGCCGGTCTCATCGGTAATCCACTATGCGTCATGTTCCATCTGCAGCGGCTGCCAGAGCTTTTCTTCAGTATAGGCGGACAGGTTCTTACCGGTCGTACGCACCAGCAACATGCCCAGTACCTGTGAGTCTGTACTGTTGTAGTGATTGTAAGTACCGGGCGGACGCTCGCGTGTGAGGCTGGCAGCGAATTCGTCCTGCGACCTCCCGAGCACGATGTCCGTGCCGAAACGCGTGATGTCGCTGGTCCATTCCCCGTAGCCCTCGTCCTAGCGTGCGCCGCTGCTCATCTCCAGAATGTCCTCAATCGCAACGCCATCGTAGGCGGAACCCACAAGTTCCGGCACATAGCGCGTAATAGGGTCTCTGACACTCTCGATCAGTCCGTCATTGATGGCAATGCCGACCATAGCGGAGACGAAGCTTTTGGCAACGGACCAGGATATCCAGCGCGTTTCGGGACTGCTGCCCAGGGCATACTCCTCGTGTACGATGCGTCCGTCGCGACGAGCAGAAGCCCCGCGCCAACAACAATGAGCACTACCCAGGCAATGCGCCTCATAGCAGTGTTTGCCGGAATGAGAAGGGTTTTACTGTGACTTCGTTCAATTTAATCCAGATCGTTGGCGCTGTGGCGTTCAATGGCGCGTTCTTCCTCCGGCCCCCAGGCCCTGTTGACGCGCTGGCCGCGCTTGACGGCGGGTCGCGCTGCTATCTCTGTTGCCCATCTGGCAACGTTGGTATATGAGGCCACATCCAGAAATTCCTGCGCCTGGTAGAGATTTCCGGTAACCAGCACGCCATACCACGCGAAGTTTGCCATATCGGCAATGTTGTAGTCGTCACCGCACAGGAATCGCCGCTCGGAGAGGTTGCGATTCAGCACGTCAAGCTGGCGTTTGACTTCCATGGCATAACGATTGATCGGGTATTCCCACTTTTCGGGTGCATAAGCATAGAAGTGCCCGAAGCCGCCGCCCAGGAACGGCGCGCTGCCCATGTTCCAGAACAACCAGGACAGGCATTCGGCGCGCTGTGAAGGTTCTGTGGGAAGAAATGCGCCGAACTTCTCTGCCAGGTAAAACAGTATGGCACCTGACTCAAACACCCGGGTAGGAGGGCTCGTGCTGTGGTCAACCAGTGCCGGGATCTTGGAGTTGGGATTGGCCGCAACAAAACCGCTGCTGAACTGAGCACCCTCACCGATGTTGATGAGCCAGGCATCGTACTCTGCGCCGCTCTTTCCCAATGCCAGCAGCTCTTCCAGCAAGATGGTTACTTTCACGCCATTGGGCGTGGCCAGCGAATACAGTTGCAGCGCATGTTTGCCGACGGGCAATTCCTTGTCGTGCGTGGCGCCGGCAACCGGGCGATTGATGTTGGCAAATTTACCGCCGCTCTCTGTATCCCAGGTCCAGACTCTGGGGGGTTCGTAGACTGTAGTCTCTTTCACTTTGCTGCCTCATGTTGCGCCAGGTAGGGTGTTACCAGCAGATCGGCGTTAGATAAAGCCGTACAGCTTCCCGGCATTCTCGCAGAAGATTTTGCGCTTCTTGCCCTCATCCAGACCGTGCGCCATGGAGTTGATCAGGTGATGGGAGTTGGGCCAGTCGGTGATGTGGTGCGGGAAATCGCTGCACCACATCATGGTGTCCACGCCGACCGAATCGCAATTCTGGATACCGAACTGGTCGCTGACCACGCCGACCTTGCAGTTGCGCAGGTAGTAGTCGCTGGGCAGCATGGACAGGTTGACGCCGGTCCAGTAGCGGTTGCGGCGGTAGCGGTCATCCAGTTCCTGCTTGAAAAACGGCACCCAGCCGGCGCCGACTTCACCGCCGACAATGGTGAGTCCGGGGAAGCGCTCGAACACGCCGTTGAAAATAAACTCCGCAAACAGCACCGGCATGCGGCTCATGGTGGTGGAGAAGGCGACCAGTTGCGGCACGCCGCCTTTTTGCGCCACTTTCTGGGTTTTGACGGTAGGCGGTGTCAGGCCGATGTGAATATGAATCGGCATGGCCAGTTCTTCGGCCACCGCCCAGAACTGGTCGTCTACTGCCGAGAGAATGGCCTCGCCGCTGGGCCAGGTCGCCAGCCCCACGCCCTTGGCGCCCGCATCCTTGGCACGCCTGAGTTCCATCACTGAATCATCGATGCCGGTGGCGGGCATCTGGAAGATAGCGCCCAGACGTTCGGGTTTGTGCGCGCAGAAATCGGTAATGAAATTGTTATAGGCCTGCATGCCGGCCAGGGAAAATTCCTTTTCCTGCCCCATGAAATAAATCATGGTGCGTTGCGGGGGAAAGAACACTGCCGCATCTACCCGGTCCTCGTCCATCAGCTCCAGGCGGGCGGCTGGCTCATAGATACCGCGGTGCATATCCTCGTATTTCACGCCGGTCCATTTCAGGGTTTTGGGCGTCTTGTTCATGGCCGCGACCAGCCCTAGTGATTCCACGGCCTCGCCCAGCAACCAAGCATCCCCGCCATCCTTGTCTTTCACCAGCTTGGGAGCTAGGTCATGGTATTTTTTCGGCAGGTACTTTTCCCACAGGTCCGGGGGTTCAATCACATGTTGGTCACAGTCGATGGTTCGGTATTGCATAGTGTTCTCCTGCTTGCCGTTGGCGAGCTGCTGTACGGGGTAGTTTATTCAGATAAATATAACGCTAAAAAAGACATCTGTCATGTGAAAACAATACTGGGTGTTTGTCGCGATTATGGTGTGGGTTTTAGCGTTGATGTGCGGGCCAGCAGGATGCGCTTTGTCTGCCATATCCAGCACCACATCACCGAACAGCGCCATCTTCGGGTTGTCCGCGCCGCCTTGCACATAGCGGGCGTAGCCGGCCTCGAGCACACAGGCCATCTTGAAGCGGGCCAGCACGATGTAATAGTCCATGGCGTCCACCGGCAGGCCGCTGGTGCTGGTATAACGCTGCATCAATTCATCGCGCGAGGGCATACCGCTGTAGTCGACATAGCCGGTGTTGCGTTCCTCATGCGGATCGGGCCAGGTCATCAGTATCCAGGCCAAGTCCAGCAGCGGGTCGCCGATGGTAGCCATCTCCCAATCCACAATGGCGGCGAGCCTGGCTTCATTGCCGTGGTGAAACATGACATTGGCGAACTGGTAATCGCCGTGGATGATGCCCGGAGTAAAGCTGCGCGGTGTGTGCCTGCGCAGCCACTCGCTGGCCTCGGCCAGGCCGGGCAGTTCGCGAAATTGGATTTTCGCCAGGTGCGCCAGCCAGCGATCCACCTGGCGCTCAAGAAATCCCTCGGGCTTGCCAAATCCCTCCAGTCCTGCCGCGCGCCAGTCGACCTGGGCGAGGCGGGCAATCGCATCCACCAGTTCATTGGCCATGGCCGCGCGCAGTTGTGGATCGCGATCAAACGGCGGCGGCAGTTGCCCCATCGGCGTCCAGCCGTCGATGTGCCCCATGATGTAGAAGCAGGAGCCGAGTACGGCGGTGTCGTCGCAGACGGCGATGCCTTGCGGGTGCGGGACATCGGTACCGTTTAATGCTGCAATCACGCGGTACTCGCGCAACATGATCTCGTTGCGGCCTATGGGCACCTTTGCCGGCGGTTTGCGCAGCGCCATGCGGGTCTCGCCACGGCGCAGTTCGAATATCTCGTTGGAGGCACCGCCGCTGATATAGCGTGCAGATAGCGGCGCGCCAGCACCGGGCAGTCGCTGTGCATCCATCCAACGGGCAAGGGCGGGCACGTCAATCTGCGGGGTCTGGTCGGCGCTGGCACCTGTCTGCTCGTGCATTACAGGTTGCCCACTGTTTCGTCGAGGTAATCCGCAAACTTCTGGCGCGCGGCATCAATTTTTGCGGGTAGCCATGCACTGGGCCACAGTGGATCAGGTGACGCTTTGTGCTCGCGCAGCACTTGCTTGGCGACAGTGACTCGATGTACTTCACTGGGTCCATCCATCACGCCCATCATCGGCACGGTCATCCACAGACCGGCCAGCGGTGTCTCGTTGGAGCAGCCCAGCGCGCCGTGTACCTGCACGGCGCGGCGCACGATATCGTGCAGTACCTCGGCGGCCTGTACTTTCACTGCAGAAATGTAGATGCGGGATTTGTGGCGGTCACCCTTGTCACACCACCAGGCGGCGTACAGCACCAGCAGGCGAAATTGTTCCAACTGGATGAAGGAGTCGGCGATGTAGTTTTGTATGGTCTGCTTTTCCGCCAGCACGCTGCCCTGTGTGTAGCGGCTCAGGGCGCGCTCGCACAGCATGTCCAGCGCGCGCCTTGCAGTAGGCGACGGTGCGCATGGCGTGATGAATACGCCCGCCACCGAGTCGTTTCTGCGCCAGTTCAAAAGCCTTGCCGGGTTCGCCCAGCACCGCGTCAGCGGGCAGGCGCACGTTGTTGTAGCGCACCCAGCCGTGACTGCCCGGCTCATCCAGGCTCTCGTGCATCAGGCCGACATTGCGCAGTATCTCGATGCCCGGCGTGTCGCGCGGCACCAGGAACATGGTCGCCCCGTGGTGTACCGGCACAGTGGTATCGGTAATCGCCATGACGATCAGGAATTCGGCGAAGTCCGCATGCGAGGAAAAATATTTTTCACCGTTGATGACCCACTCGTCGCCCTCACGCCAGGCGCGACAGGTAAACTGGCCCGGATCGGAACCCGCCTGCGGTTCCGTCATCGAGTAACAGGAGATGATGTCGCCGTTGAGCAGGGGTTGCAGATAGCGCGCCTTCTGCGCGGCGGTGCCGTAGTGCGCGATGATTTCGGCGTTGCCGGTGTCCGGCGCCTGGGTGCCGAACACGCGCGAGGCCCAGGTGCTGCGGCCGAGGATTTCGTTCATCAGGGCCAGTTTGACCTGGCCATAGCCCTGGCCGCCGAGATCCGGCGTGAGGTGGCAGGCCCAGAGACCGCGTTTCCTGACTTCCTCCTGCAACGGCTTGATCAGCGCGCAGGTCGTTTTGTTGTGTACGTCGAAAGGATCGGTCGGCTTGCGCCAGACCAGGCCGATGGGTTCGATCTCCTCGCGCACGAAGACATCCATCCAGTCCAGTTGCTGTTGAAATGCAGGGTCGGTTTCAAAATCCCAGGCCATGTGCTGTTCCTCCTTATTGCTGCAACAGTCGCCGCGTGAGTTTCGTATGCATTGCGATCAGCCCCCCAGCCCCAACAGTTGCCGGGACACCACGCTGCGCATGATTTCCGAGGTGCCCCCGCCAATCGTTTCGGTGATGCTCTGGCGCCAGACCAGTTCGGGGCGGCTGCCGCTGACCAGCGCTTCCGGTCCGCCGACATCCAGCACCGCGCGCGCGATAGCCTGGCAGGTAGTGGTGTGGATGATCTTGTTCATCGCGGCGTCGACGGTGGCGTTGCGTGCCCTTGACCATGGCCTCCAGTACTTTCAGGCCCAGCATTTCGGTCTCCATTACCTGCACCGTGAGCTCGGCCATGCGCTGGCGCACAACCGGGTCTGCACCCAGTCCGTTGGCGTTCAGCCAGGCCACCATGTCCTCGAGGTCGCGGCGCACGCGACCGGGTGGAAACTGGATATGGCGCTCATCTGCCAGCGCCTCTGCAATGATCGGCCACGCGCCGTTTTCTTCCCCCACCCGCTGCTCCAGTGGGACTTCCACCTGATCAAAATGCACCTCGTTCAACTGGTCGCCATCCAGCGTGGGCAGAGGGGAGACAGTGACGCCCGCGGCGTGCTTGTCGCAGATGAACAGGCTGAGGCCGCGCCCGCGACTTTCCTGGCTGCCGGTGCGCGCCAGGACCCACAGGTAATCCATATCCTGGGCATACGACTGCCAGCACTTCTGGCCGTTGAGCAGGTAGTGACTCCCGCCGGCATTTTTAGCGGCACGTACGCGCAAGCTGGCCAGGTCGGAGCCGGCCTCGGGTTCCGAGTAGCACAGTGAAAAGTGAATTTCACCCGTGCGTATGCGCTCCAGCCATGTTGCCTGTTGCAGCGGCGTGCCGTAACGGATCAGGGTTTGGGCGACGATGCCGGAGGCCAGCGGATTACGCGCGGCGCCGGCGTAGGCGACCTCGTTCCACAGGATGAATTCGTGCACGGGCCCTTGCGCCAGTCCGCCGAATTGTTTGGGCCAGCTCAGTGCCAGCCAGTTTTTTTCGGCCATGGCAGTGAACAGGGCGCGCACCTGCGGCCACTTGTGGCCCTGGCAGTAGAAGCCGTCGAGTTCGCGGTAGTCCTGTAGGAATTCACGCACCTCGGCTTGAAAGCTCAACTCTTCCTTGCAGAATTGTGTGTTCATGCGGGCGGGTTACTTCTTCGCCTGCGGGTCGGGGTTCCACACTGGTTCACGCTTCTGGGCGAAGGCTTTGGGGCCCTCCTCGAAATCCGGGTGGGTCCAGTGCGAGCGCAACAGTTTCCAACCTGCCTCCAGTGAAGCCTCATAGCCCAGCTCCAGTGAACCCCAGATCGCGCGCTTGGACAGTGCCATTGCTTGCGGCGAATTGCGCAGCATCTGCGTCGCCATTTCCTGCGCCAGTGTGCGCGCCTCATCCGGCGTTTCTACCAGCTCATCCACCAGGCCCAACTCGTAGTGCGCGCTCGCTGGACAGGCGATAGCTGTTGCCCATCAGTGTCATGCGCAGGGCGGTGCCGAGCGGCAGGCGTTTGGCCAGCCCGATGTTCTCGATCGCGCCCACCATGCCGACATTGACATGGGAGTCGATGAACTTTGCATTGCGTGATGCGATCACAATGTCGGCGTCCACCACGAAGTGATGACCACCGCCGACACAGGTGCCGTTAACCACACAGATGACTGGTTTCCAGACGTCGTTCTGGTATGGCGACCAGAACACCGCCTCGCGCAGCGGCTTGTCGACGAACACTGCATCTGCGGCGGCATCACTGTCGGCTTCTGCTACGTCAAAGCCGGTACAGAAGTGGCGTTCCCCGGCGGCGGTGATGACTGCCACGCGCACCTCAGGATTGTCGCGCACATCGCTCCAGATCTCCCGGAACATGGCCTGCATGGCGGGTGCCAGCGAGTTGCCGCGCGCGCTGCGATCAATAGTGATGGTCGCAATGCCATTGGCTTTCTCATAACGCACGCCGTCCATGGGCTGGTTTACATCGATTGTCGTCATACCATCACGCTCCCAAGCCCGCTTCAACAAGCAGTAAGTCCTGTTCCCTCGTTCCAGCCGGCGGCGCGGATGCCAGTTGCCGGATACGGCGGGAGATATGAAACGCGGGGCCGTCCAGCGTGATGCCGATACCGGCGAACACCTGGTGACACACATAGGCAGCGTTGAGGCTGGCGCGCCGCGCTGACATCACCGCTCCGGCGGCGAGGCAACTGGCTTCATGCAGTGCACCCGTGCCAGCACTGTCAAAGTTGGAGGCTGCGGCCCGTGCCAGGGCTTGTGCAGCAGTCAAGCCAATCGCACAATCGGCCAGCGGGTGTGCCACCGCCTGGAATTCCCCCAGCGTTTTGCCAAATTGTTTGCGCGTCGCCGCGTGTGCGCTGGCGTCCGTGAGCAGTCGCCAGGCCGCGCTGGCCAGGTAAGCGGCGGTGGAAATATTGCTGATGGTGAAGCCGCGACCCGCGTCCGGGCATAGTCCTTTCAATTTTTAGCATGGCGCGCCCCCAGGCTTCACCGCCTAGTGTGCGACACCGTCTCCATATGATGCGGTGTATGGGCAGTGAAGATGTCAGTGGCGTCAGCGATCAGGAACAGGTCTGCTTCCGTGCCCCACGGCAGGAGCGTACTGTCGGCACTACTCAACGAGAGCAGTGCGCGACCCTCGATGAGTTCGGTGGCGTCTTCCGGGTTCAGTACCTGAATCGCGAGAAAGGTCGCGGCGATCGGCCCGGGAAACACGTGATGGCCCAGCGTTTCCGAGATGGCGCACACTTCCAGTGCGCCGCCTGCCTCGCAATGACCAGGAGCGGCCGGTGCGAACGCGCCCAGCTCTGCCAGTTCACGCCACAGCTCGCGTGGGAATGGTTTATCCGACTGTCGGGCGAGTTCCACAACGGCGTGTAGTGTACAAAAGCGGTCGATGGCGGCGCGGATTGCCTCCTGATCTTCGTTGTAGCTGAAATCCAGGCCGGCAATTCATCAGGCACTCTTGCCCCAGCGGGCCTTGACCAGCGCGCGGCGCGCACCGCCGACACCGCCCAACTCCTGGCGCAGGGCCAGCAGGCGCATACTCCACACATGCAGGTCGAATTCGCAGGTGAAGCCGATAGCACCGGACATCTGGTGCGTTTCGGTGAACACCTGGTCGGCGGCGTGCAGGGCGAAGGCCGCAGCAGCGGCAACGGCCTCTGCCTGCGCACCATGATAGGCTGCCTCACGCGCCAGCCAGCGGCTCGCTTCAACCTGTATGGCGCACAGAGACAGGCGGTGCTGGATCGCCTGGAAGGAACCGATGGTGCGGCCGAACTGGCGGCGCTGTTTCAGATACGCCACCGTGTGCTGTAACGCGGCGTCCATCGTGCCCACGGCCTCCACCGCCAGCGCCAGTCGCCACCAGTTGCTCATGGCCTGCGCTGCTTGTGGCCCGAGGCTCTCGCCCGCGGTACTCAGATCGAAATAACGGTTGGCCTCAGCCAGTTTTCCCATGGGGTAACCGAAACTGGTGCGCACTGGTTCCATTTCGCCGACAGTAAGGGGTATCACATGTACTTCACCAATGCCCAGTACCAGCAGCGTTTTGGCGTGCGCCGCAAAACGCACCGGGACCTGCTTGGCCAGGTTGTCGAGTGTGCACAGCGCAATTGGTCCCGCGACGCTGTGTTTGCTCACCGCTGGTGCTACCAACAGTTGTGCAGCGCTGGCAACAACACCACCAGCGCGGGCGATGGCCTCAACAATCAGTGCCGCTTCCAGACCGGCCGGGCCCCTTGCGGTAGCGAGATCGCTGGCAATGGTGCTGAAGCCAGCCTCATCGAGCGCGTTGTGCAGAATCTCGTCGTACCGATCCTGCCTGTTCAGCTCGATGGCACGGGCGGGGCCGGCGTGTTGCGCCAGCAGCCGGTCAATTGCTTCCAGGATAGCCTGCTGATCTTCATTCAATTCAAAATTCATTGGCTCGCCCCTTAGTCTTTAGGTAGATCAAGGAAGCGGGAGGCAATCAGGTTGAGCTGCACCTCAGTTGCGCCTACGGCAATGCCGGCGGTCATGGCCAGTCGGAAATTGGTGTCGGCGAAGGAGGCGTATTCAAGTGACTCAGGCCCGCAAATGTCCAACGCCAGGCGTCCGATGGCGTTGTCGCAGGTGGTGCTCAGCACACGCGCGAGTTGGGTGTCGGCAGTCGGTGGTCTATCCTTCGCGCGGATATCAATGACTTTATAAACCAGTACGCGGGCTGCCTCGCACAGCGCCCTGGCCTCGCCGAGCCGGTCCACGATAATGGGATCGTCCAGCATGCCGCGCTCGGCAGCCACGTCGGCGAGTTTGTCCAGGGTAACCGCAGCGCGGGCATAGCGGGCTGCGCCAATGCGCTCAAACTGCAGCGCATAGTTGACCACGTCCCAACCGTTATTCTCGGGGCCGAGCAGGACAGATGAGGGTACCGTCACATCAGTAAAAAAAACTTCGTGGAAATAGCGTTCGCCCACCACAGACGGGATTTCGCGCACCTCAATGCCCGGTGTATCCATCGGCACCAGAAGCACCGAGATGCCACGGTGGCGACTGCTCTGGGGGTCGGTGCGCACCAGTAGAAAAATGAAGTCGGCGTGATTACAGTACGAAGTCCATATCTTGGAGCCGTTGATGACATAGCGATCATCGATCTTCTCTGCACGGGTGCGCAGGGCAGCAAGGTCACTGCCGGCTTCCGGTTCTGAAAAGCCCTGACACCACAGCACCTGGCCGGAGGAAATTTTCGGCAGGTGATAAAGCTTCTGGGACTCGCTGCCGTACGTCATGATGGCCGGCCCGATCCAGTTAACGTTCATGTACTGGGAGCCGCGTGGCTCGCCGATGGCCCACAATTCCTCCCCGACGATGGAGTGACGCCAGGGTTCACAATCGCGGCCGCCATATTCACGCGGCCAGTGCTGGGTCAGCCAGCCTTTATCCGCCATGCGTGCGCAGAAGGTGCGGCTGAACGCGGCCTGGGAGTCACCGCCAGGACCGTGTTGCGACATTTCCTCCCAGTTCGCGGGGAGTTCCTGCTGCAAAAACGCCCTGATATCGCTGCGATGCTGGATATCGTCCTGTGACCAGTCAAATTCCAAAGCGGTACTCCCGAAATGATCAACGTGGTAATTTTAGAGCTACACTAATACTGAATTTTGTCCTTCGGAGTGTGGGTTGGCGCGGAGCAGGACGCATTATTTTCACAATGCCTTGCCAAGCAGAGAATGGCAGAAATATACTCACTAAACAAGTCAGGTGCCTGACAAAAATGCTACAGTGGCGAGCGTTGCGAACCTCTTGTAAAGCGCACTGCAGTGCACAGGAACAAGGAGATGTCGGTGATAAAAAACCTGTTTAGTTACGAGGGCAAACGCGTTGTCATCACCGGAGCGAGCTCCGGCATGGGCGAGGCGACTGCCCACCTGGTGCACAGCCTGGGCGCAGAGGTCGTCGCCGTCGATGTGCAGCCGCCACGCTATGACTTTGCCCGCTACCTCAAGGTAGATCTGCGCGACGCCGTTGCGATTGAGCAGGCCGTTGCCGAGCTAACGACAAAGCGAGTGCATAACCTGTTTTATTGTGCCGGCTTGCCCGGCGGCAAGTTTCCGGCAGTCGACGTGGTGACAGTCAACTTTATCAGCCAGCGCCATATGATCAACTTGCTGGTGCCACATATGCAGCGTGGCGATGCGATCGCCAGTGTGTCTTCGGGCGCGGGAATGGGCTACTCCTTCTTCGGCAAACAGTTGCAGCCGTTCATGGACATCACGGATTTTGCCCAGGCCCGCGCCTGGGTGAGAGAGCACGAAAAAGAAACCTGGTTTGAACCCTATTCCTTCTCGAAGATGTGCAGCATTGTGTTTACCCTGCGTGCGGGCGGTACCATTACCACGGCCACTGGTGTGCGCGTCAACTGCATCGCCCCGGGGCCGACTGATACCGCGATGATGCCGGCCTTTGTCGAGCAGACCGGTGCGGCGTTCTTTGAGCGCTATCCCAAACCCATTGGACGCAACTCAACGGCCGAGGAGCAGGCCTGGCCGCTGGCCTTTCTGAACAGCGATGCCGCCAGCTATATCAGTGGCGAAAATCTCTATACCGATGGCGGCGCCTGTTCCGGGGTATTGAACGGCTCGATTGACGCTGCCGCCATGATGCCTGATCCGCAATAACTACCTGGAGTCTGTGTGAGCAAGCCAACGAAGCGCCCACTGCCGATGCTGACTGACAGCAATCGTTTTTTCTGGACGTCCGGTGCGGACGGCAAACTGCGTTTTATGCGCTGCAGTGCATGCCGTAATTTTATCCATCCGCCGGTGCCCGTGTGTGACAAATGTCTTTCGATGGAGCAGGAAGTGGTGGCGGTGTCGGGGCGCGCGACGCTCGCGGCGGTCACCGTCAATCACCAGATGTGGATTCCTACTATCGAGCCACCCTACGTCGTGGGCATTGTGGAGATTGAGGAGCAGGCCAGCGTGCGCCTCACCACCAATATTGTGAAGTGTGCAGAGGCCGACCTTGAAATCGGCATGGCCCTTGAGGTGGAGTTCGAGGAGTACGAGGACGTGTTTCTGCCAATGTTCAGGCCGGCGGCCGCGGCGGCTGCAAGCCGGCTCGGGGGAGCGCTAGTGGAAAAGTTCGAATACAGCTCTGCCGTCACCGGCATGGGTATGTCAGAAATCGGTCGTCGCCTGATGCGCGACCCGATGGCGCTGACGGTCGATGCATCGCTGGCCGCTATTGCCGATGCCGGGCTTACCCGCGACGATATCGATGGCGTGTGCACGTATCCGGGCATGGTGCCCGGCGCCGGCGGCTTCAGCGGCGCGGGTGCCCATGACCTGATTGACGCCTTGCGTCTAAAACCGAACTGGCATAACAGCGGGCTGGAGCAGGCCGGCCAACTGGGCTCCATTGTGGCGGCGATGATGGCGGTGGCAACCGGACTGTGTCGTCACGTGCTGTGTTTTCGCACCGTGTGGGAAGCGACCTATGTGCAATTGCAGCGCACCGGGCAAATTCGCTACTCGGGCGGCGGCGGGCGCCTGTCAGGTGGTATGGAGTGGCGTATTCCTTATGGCGCCGCGTCTGCAGCCAACTGGATCGCCATGTACTGCAGTCGCTATATGCACGAATACGGCCTGACCCGGGAGCAGTTGGGACAGATTGCCGTAAATAGCAGGAAGAACGCCGCCCTTACTCCCTACGCGGTGTATAAGGACCCGATGACACTGGAGGACTACCTCAACGCGCGCATGGTATCTACGCCGCTGGGCCTGTACGACTGCGATGTGCCCTGCGACGCCTCGGTGGCCTTTATCATCTCGCACAAGGATACTGCCAAGGACTGTCGCCGTGGACGCGGCGTGGGCTTCGAGGCGGTGGGTACCGCCAATACCGAACGCGTGTCCTGGGACCAGGGTGACCTGCGCTACCTGACCGGCATCGATGGCCTGCCAAAATGCTGTGGTCGCGCACAGACCTGCGCCAGAAGGATATCGACATGGTGCAACTCTACGACGGTTTCAGCTTCAATGCGCTGTGCTGGCTGGAGAAGCTGGGTTTCTGTGGCGAGGGGGAGGCGGGCGCCTTCCTGGAGGGCGGCCAGCGTATTGCGCGCGATGGCGAATTGCCGCTGAATACCAACGGCGGCCAACTGTCAGCGGGCCGCCTGCACGGTTACGGCTTCCTGCACGAGGCGTGTGTGCAATTGCTGGGCGAGGCCGGCGCGCGACAGGTGCCGAATAATCCGCAAACCGCCATCGCGACCTCCGGCGGCGGCGTTCCCGGCAGTGCCCTGCTGCTGACGGCGCCCTAGCAGCAGCGCGTGCCGACGCATGTTTGACTACGCCGCCCATGGATTGATCGAGTCGGCTGTCAAACGGGATTTGCCGGGGGCCGGCCCCCAGACCATCGGCGGGGTACTGGATCGCCAGTTGCGCCTCGATCCTGCAAAGCTCGCCCTTGTCGGTCGCAGTGCCCGCTACAGTTATGGCCAGTTGGATGAACAGGTCGCCAGGGCCGCTGCCGTTTTCCATGCGCAGGGCATACGCCAGTACGATCGTATCGCGGCCTGCCTGCCCAACGATGTGGATATCATTATTGCGCTGCTGGCCTGCGCGCGCCTCGGTGCAATCTGGGTGGGCGTCAACCGACCGCTCGCCGCTCCTGAAAAAGTCTTCATCCTGCAGGACAGCGGCGCCAGCCTTTACCTGACTGATACGCGGGCTGTGAGGAGATTGCGCCGCAGCGGCAGGCGCTGCCCGCGCTCGGGCAGGTGTTGTGTGTAGACGCCAGTTCATCGCCAATGCCTGGCATCGGCTATTGTCGTGCAGCCGCCGCCTGAGCGCTGTCCAGTTGTGGCGGTAGACCCGTTCGAACCGGCGGCGATCGCCTACACCAGCGGCACCACCGGTCGGCCCAAGGGCGCGGTGCACAGCCACCACAATATCCTGCTGCCCGGCGCCATCCAGGTGCATAAGGGCAGTTTCGGGCCGGATTGTCACGCAGGGCGTGATGCTGCCGCTGACGATTCTGAACCTGATGGTGTTGGCGCCCATGGTGGCCTTCCAGGATGGCAGTTGCTGCGTGTGCATGGACAGCGTCAAGCCACAGGATATTGCGCGCTGGGTGCGGCAGGAGCGGGTCGGGCATTTTGCCTCGGTTCCGACGGTGATCCAGGATTTGCTGACCTCGCCACTGGTGCAGCCCGACGATCTCGCGACGCTGGGTCACCCGGAAATCGGTGGCGCGGGTATCGCACAGGAGTGCCAGCGACTGTACCGTGAGCGCTTCGGGCGCAGGATGACCGTTGCCTACGGCATGACCGAGGCGCCGACTATTGTCACGCGCACTGACGCAGACAGCGTCCCGCAGGAGGATTTGTGCGGCAGGGCAGTGGAACAGGTGCAAATTCTTGTCGTGGACGACACAGATCAGTCGCTGCCACAGGGGGAAATCGGCCAGATCTGCGTGAAGCCCGCTGTCGACGGACCTTACGCCAACGTGTACACAACGATGCTCGGCTACTGGAACAGAGCGGAAGCGACTGCTGCAGCCCTGCGCAGCGGTATGTACCACACCGGAGATATCGGCTTTCTGGATGAGTCTGGACAGCTCTTTATTCGCGGCCGCCAGAACGACCTGATCATTCGCGGTGGCGCCAATGTGTATCCCGCTGAAGTGGAACGTGTACTGGCTACTCATCCGGCGGTCGCGGGTGTCGCGGTTCTGGGTGTGACGGACGAGCGCCTCGGTCAACGGGTGGCGGCTGTCGTGGAATTGAGTGAGAATGCCAGTGCAGCGGATCAGGCCGCGCTGGTCGCGCAGTTGCAAGCGCACTGCCTTGCTCAGCTTGCGCGCTACAAGGTACCCGAGCAGATGCGTTTCGTCGACAGACTGCCGCGCAATGCCATGAACAAGATCGTCAAACCGCAGTTGCTACACTTGTTTTGAAAGTCCCCATTAGTCTGGACAGGAGCGTTTTATGGTTTGGGTGGGCAGCGGTAATGACCGTAATTCGACCATCGGTGTGCTACCGGACATTGCCTCGACGTTTGATCTGCTCTACCAGTCACTGTGGACGCAGCCGCATCTGCCTGCTGAAGTCCTGGAGTTATGTCGCCTGCGGCTGGCACAACTGCATCGGTGTGTTGTGGAAATGCAGCGGCGCGACTGTAAATTACCTCAAGACAAACGCAACAACCTCGAGCGCTGGAATACGCATGTCAGTTTTTCCAGCGGCGAGCGCGCGTGTCTGGCGTTCACCGAAGTCTATGCGATGGACGCACAGGCATTGACCGATGAACACGCTGCTGCGGTCAAACACATTTCGGCGATGCCGGTCTGGTGTTATTGGTAGAAGCGCTGGGTATCCTCGATGGTATGACGCGGCTCAGCCTCCTGTGGCAACTGCCAGCCAACAATGACCCGCAGACAGGTCGAGGAACAGCGCTATGACTGGCAGGCCGCGCGCGACAAACCCGAATAAATCGACCGGCAATATGATCAGGGATTCTGCCCTGGGCCTGGTGCCCGAAACCCTGGACCATTACATGGGGCTAAATCGGAAAATCTGGCAGAGCGGGCCGTTAAGCCCCGCCGAGATTGAAATTGCACGGCTGCGCAATGCACGCAAAGTAAACTGTGTGTTCTGCAAGAGTGTGCGTTACGACATAGCCCGAGCAGATGGACTAAGCGAGGACCGGGTCGCCATGATTGAGGACGACTTCAGGGACAGTGCACTGAGTGAACGCGAAAAATTGATCCTGGCCTTCACCGATCAGTTCCTGAATGACCCTGCGGGGCTCAGTGAGTCGCTCAAGGCAGAGTTGCTGACGGAATTTAGCCCGCAGGAACTGGTACACCTGTCCATGGTGGTCGCCCATTTCAGCGGCTTTTCGCGCTGCGCGGTGTCGCTCGGTGGGATGCCGGATTCGTTGCCCATTATGGAGATATCTCTACCGCAGTAGCCGGTCTGTTGGCGGGCGCAGTGGTTGCGCCTACAATGTGTACGGCGCCAGCGAACAATGGAACGGTCGTCTTTCCACTCGTGCAATAGTGCAACGCACCCCAACGTTGAAAAAGGAGAAGCAGAATATGCCCGCAATGCGCTTTAACCATATGGAACTGACACTGCCTATCGGTGCTCTGGCCCGCGACCGGGAGGACATTGTCGCCTTCTATAGCCAGGTGTTTGGTTTTACCGCTATTGATGTCCCATTGTTTGATAGCACTGGCTTGCTGCTGGGCACCGATACAGAAGTCAGCCAGTTCCTGCTGCTGATGGAACAGGATAAGCACCTGCACTCGCCCGGCTATGATCATCTGGGTTTCCTGTATGAGACACGCGCGGAAGTCGATGAGAAACTGGCCAGATGCAAGGCGTGGCAAAAAAAGGATGACCGGGTGCGCCTCAAGGAATATGACGATCTCATTATCAGCCCCACCACCACGCATGCCTTCTACGTACAGTATCTGCTCCCGATCTGGTTCGACATACAGGTCGTCGAGTATGACACGGGCACCGCGCCACAGAAAAACTGGGTCTATCGTTGAGGACGATGCGTATAGCGATTATTGGGGCTGGCCCGGCAGGCATCGCAGCTGGCTACGAATTACTCCAGCAGGGTTTTACCGAGTTCACGATTTTTGATGCACTGGATGCTCCCGGCGGAACATGGCGACTGCACTCTTATCCGGGGCTGGCCTGTGACGTCTGGGCGCACTCCTACTCGTTTTCCTATGCGCCCAATCCAGACTGGAGCGCCAGCTTCGTTGGTTTTGCCGAGATACAGGCGTATCTGGCGGACTGCGCCTCTCGCTTCGGTCTTGACTCCCACCTGCAACTGAACACTCGCATCACCCGTGCTGAATACGCGGAGCCCGGTCATTGGCGGCTCGAGTCAGACACCGGACCCCTCGGAGAATTCGACATCCTGATTAACGCCATGGGCAACCAGCATACGCCGCTGTATCCCAACGTGGCAGGGCGCGATAGCTTTCAGGGTGACAGCTGGCATGCCACCTGCTGGAACCATAACGTTAACTTGAAAGGCAAGCGGGTGATTGTGGTTGGCTCCGCCGCCAGCGCCGTGCAGATTGTGCCGGAGATCGCGAAAGACGTCGCGCACTTGACCGTGCTGCAGCGCTCCGCCAACTGGATCATGCCGCGGGGGCGCAAGGAATACAGTGCGGGGCAGCGCTGGCGCTTTCGTCATTTTCCTGCGTGGATACGACTCACCCGCTGGGTGCAGCGCCTGATGATGGGGCAGGTGGCCTATGCCGTTACGCTGGGTCATAACCGCATGCGTCAGTTCGAATCCATGGTGGAGAAGTTTATCAAGCGCTCCGTTGCTGATCCCGTGCTGCAAAAGAGTCTATTGCCTGACAGTCGTTATGGCTGCAAGCGCGGCCTGGTCTCTGATGATTTTTATCCAGCCCTGAATCGTGACAACGTAGAACTGGTGGCGGAAGGGCTGGCGAAAGTGACACCCACCGGTATCGTGACCAATGGCGGACGCGAGATTGCAGCGGATGTCATTATCTACTGCACGGGCTACAAGATTCTGGACTATGACCGTTTTGATGTCATCGGCAAAGATGGCCAGAACCTGGGCGTGGTGATGGGTGATGAGCCGCGTTCGCATAAGGGCATTGCTGTTCCGGGCTTTCCGAATTTCTTCTTCGCAGTCGGCCCCAATGGCCTGGTGCTGAATGTGTCCTATTTCGTGACTGCCGAGCGCAATATCGCCACGATAGTCGGATTACTCTCAGACCTGCGCGCAGCCGGCAAGCAGTCTCTTGAAGTCAAACGGGAAGAGTTTGCCGAGTATAACCGTACCATGGACACGAAGTACGCCCGTTTCAGTTGGGGCGCGCCTGACTGTCACAGCTATTACACCAACGCGTCCGGTCACGCGTCCTTTTTGTTTGCCGGTACCTTCAAGGACTATCAGACGTTGCATGAGGAAGCGGGTCTGCACGAGTACAACGTGGCCTGACGGTTGTTTTCGGTATTGCGCCTCGACCTTAAATTTGACACAATGTCAAATATACTATAATAAGTAGGCATTGAGGGTCGGATTATGGGCAATATTCGTTACGATGGCCGCGTCGCGGTAATTACCGGAGCCGGTGGTGGGCTCGGTCGCAGTTACGCACTGTATCTTGCTACGCGCGGTGCAAAGATCGTGGTGAACGATCTGGGCGGCAGCACTGACGGGCAAGGTAATGACAGCAAAGCCGCCGATGCCGTTGTTGCAGAGCTTGAGGCTCTGGGTGCCGATGCAGTCGCCAATTATGATTCCGTAGCCACCGCCGCCGGTGGTGAGAGTATTGTCCAGACCGCGCTGGATGCCTTTGGCACGGTCGATATTGTCATCAATAACGCCGGTATCCTGCGCGATGCCTCGCTGGTCAAAATGTCAGCGGAGAATTTCGATGTCCTGATCGACGTGCACCTGAAAGGCGCATTTTATGTAACCCAGCCGGCCTTTCGCGTAATGAAAGAAAAAGGATACGGACGTATCGTCTACACTGCATCAGGTGCTGGCCTGTTTGGCAATTTCGGCCAGGCCAACTATGCGGCAGCCAAGATGGGCCTTGTCGGCCTGTCCAGCGTCACGGCGATTGAGGGTGCCAAATACAATATCAAGTCCAATGTCATCACACCGATTGCCAGGACCCGGTTGACCGAGGGTGTGATGGGCGCCACCGGCGAAATGTTTGCGCCAGAGTTTATCGCGCCCATGGTGGCCTATCTGGTGTCGGAGGATTGTGAGTATAGTCATGAGATATTTAATGTCGGTGCCGGTCGTTACTCGCGAATCTTCATCGCATCGGCCCCGGGTTGGAATGCGCCTGCAGGCACCACAACCGTCGGTTGAAGATATCCGCGACCAGCTTGCGGCCATCACCAGTACTGCAAACTACAAAATCCCGACGAACGCCGCCGATGCCTGAACTGCAGTGCGCGCGAGCAATCCCGGAGTTCGACGAGATATGACACAAAAAGCTATCAAGGATAAAGCCGGGCGCAACCTTGGCAGCCGCGCGCAAAAAACGCGGCAGCGATTTCTGGATGCCACCGCCAAGTTATTGACCGAACGCAGTATCCTGGATATTTCTGTGACTGAGATTGCCCGTGAAGTAGACAGTGTTTCCAGCCTGTTCTACCACTATTTCAAGGACGTCGAGGATGCGGCACAGCACCTGGCGCGGGAGGCCTCGGCAGAAGTTCCGGCCATGGTCGGATTAATCGACGGCAGTTGGGAGGGAGAGCAAGGTCTGCAACGCGCACTGGCATTGGCGGCTGCCTATCTGGAACACTGGGAGCGCAATCACGGGGTATTGCTGCTGCGCAACCAGGCGGCTGATCGTGGCGACAAGGTGTTTCTCAAGCTGCGCAAGCAGGCGCTGGAGCCCTTGATCGACAAACTCACGGAGTTGATCACCGCGTCGCAGCGGCAGGGCCGGGTCGCCGCGGACCTGCACCCGTATTTGGCCGCGTCTGCGCTGGTCTCAATTCTGGAGAAGCTGTCAGCCTACGCGCAATCCCTGCGCCACTTTAATGCCGACAGGGAAGACCTGATACACACCTGCGCGCGCATGATCAATACCACAGTTACAGGACGGTAAGGCATACAACAATAGATGGTTAGGGAGGTTTTGCATCATGGGTGTATTGGACGGTAAAGCAGCGGTAGTCACTGGCGCCGGGCGTGGCATTGGCAAAGGTCACGCGCTGCAATTGGCCAAGGCGGGTGCCAGTGTGGTGGTGAACGATATCGATAGTGACGTAGCCGCTGAAGTGGTCGCTGAAATCAAGGCGCTCGGTGGCAACGCTATTGGCAACACCGGCAACGTCGGAGTGAAGGCCGGTGCCGACAGTATCGTCGCCGCCTGTGTCGAGGCCTTTGGCAAGATTGATATTATGATGGCCAACGCCGGTATTGCCCGGGATCGCACCTTCCTGAAGATGACCGAGGACGATTTCGACTCGGTGATGAATATCCATGTTAAAGGCACGTTTCTCTGTCACCAGTCCGCCGCCCTCCAAATGAAAGAGCAGGGCGCCGGCGGATGTCTGGTGTCCACTGTGTCCGCTGCCCACTTTGGCAACTTCGGGCAGGTCAACTACGCGGGCGCCAAGGGTGCAATCGCGTCCATGACTTACACCATGGCAATGGAACTGGCCCGCTACGGTATCCGCGCCAATGCCATTTCGCCCTCCGGGACGACGCGTATGTCAGATACCTACGTTGGCCCTGATGGTAAAAAACACCCCATGCCCTTTATCGATCCCGAGCTGAATGGTCCGGTGCTCGTCTACCTGTGTAGTGATGAAGGAAACTATATCTCCGGGCAGATCTTCGGTACCGGCGGTGAGCGCATCGCGCTGCTGAGCCAGCCCAAGTACGGCCACACGCTGTTTATGCCCGGAGGCTGGACCCTGGAAGCGGTGCAGAAGAACTTCAAAAATAACCTGGGTAATAAACTTGAACCGCTGGGAATCACGAAACCGCCCTATCCGTTCGCCGCTGGCATCCACCCACCACAGGAAAAGTAGCGCGTCGTTGACGCGCCGGTCTGAGGCCGAAGATAGAGAGTAGTGCTATGGCTCAACAATTGGTAGGCATCGTCGCTTACGCCAGTTACATACCTGCAACGCGCCTGCCCCTGGCCATGATCCACGGTGGTAGGGCGAAGGAGGGTGGCCCTGAAAAAGCCGTGGCGGGTTTTGACGAAGACGCTATCACTATGGCTGTGGCAGCCGCTGCCGACTGTCTTGACAGTGTGGAACGACACACTGTGGACGGGCTATATTTTGCCACGACGACTTCCCCTTTTCGTGAAAAGCAGGCGGCAGTTTTCATTGCCAAAGCGCTGGATTTGCGCAGCAATATTACGACCAACGATTTTACCGGCACATTGCGGGCCGGAGCGGGTGCTCTTCTTGCAGCGCTCCATGCGGTGCAGGCCGATCCAACCAAACTGATTTTGGTGGTCGTCGCTGATTCGCGGCTGGCGGCACCGCGTTCAGCTATCGAGATGAATATGGGTGACGCAGCGGCCGCGTTCCTGGTCGGCTCCGGCACCGTGCTGGCCGCTGTCAGGGACTCGTACGCGCACGCCGATGAAATCTACGATGTGTGGCGTGCGGAGCACGACGATTACCTGCGCGCCTGGGAAGACCGCTTCAACGTTATGCACGGTTACACGGATAATCTGTTGGCTGCCTGTCGCGGCCTGTATGCCAAGACAGGCACTGCGGCCAGTGACTATAGCAGAGCGGTCCTGAGTGGGCCGGATAGCCGGAGCCTGGCCGATGCCGGAAAAAAAGCGGGTTTTTCCCGGGACAGGATTCAGGATGCCCTGTTTGGCAAGGTGGGTAATTGTGGCGCCGCCTTCACGCCACTGCTGTTGGTCGCGGCACTGGAAACTGCGCAAGCGGGCGACAAATTAGTTGCAGCGTTTTACGGCGACGGTGCTGAGGTGTTGTCGATAGACGTGTTGGAGTCCGGCTTCACACCCCGGCACACCATTGCCTGGTACCTCGCACGCGGCCGGGCCCTGCGCTCCTATGACAGCTACCTGAAGTCGCGTCATCTCGATGTCTCAGAACACGACCGGCGCGGCGGAGAGGGTGTCCCGGCCACGATCCACTATCGGGAGCGGGACTCCGATATCAGCTTTCACGGACAGCGTTGTATGCAGTGCGGTACCGTGCACTTTCCCGCCTGTCGTGTCTGCTACAGTTGTTACGCCAAAGACCAGTTTGAGGTAGAGCGCCTGTCTGATAAACAGGGCAGGGTCATGAGCTACAGTTTTGACTACTTTTTTCCCAGCCCGGAGCCACCGGTCATCGTCGGTATGTGTGAGGTGGATAATGGTGCACGGGTCTATCTGCAAATGACGGATGCCACCACTGATATGCTGCGCTGTGACCTGCCCGTCGAATTCGTGTTCAGGAAAATCCACGACGCGGGCAATAAGCCCAACTATTTCTGGAAAAGTCGCCCGGTTACGGATGGTCAGATTCATACCAACAAGGAGGCGGCGGCGTGAGTAAGGGCATCAGGGACAAGGTTGCCATAGTCGGGGTAGGTTGCTGCAAGTTCGGCGAGAACTGGCACCAGAGCCCCGAGGATATGATTGTCGAGGCAGCGTATGAAGCCTATGCCGATGCCGGCCTGGAGGATCCGCAGGCACAGATTGACGCGGTATTCTGTGGCTCGGTCTATCCCTCGCGCGGAACGGCGGAAGTCGCCGAATCCCTGAAACTCTTCGATCGCCCCGTGTCATTGGTACAAAATTACTGCGCCACCGGTACCGATGCCTTTCGTTATGGCGTGGCGACTGTAGCTGCAGGGATGCACGACACGGTGCTGGTGGTAGGTTATGACAAGCCCAAGGATCGCGGTGTGTCCGGACCGAGTATCCATATGAACACAGCGCGTGGCCTGCCCATGACACCCGCCGGTTGGTTTTCCCTATGTTGCGCACGCTATTTCGAGACCTACGGTGCGGGGCGCGAGGACCTGGCGCGCATTGCGGTGAAGAACCATCACAACGGCACCCTGGCACCGAAATCCATGCTGAAGAAGGAGATCACCGTAGAGGAGGTCATGAACGCACGCATGATTTCCTGGCCGTTCACGTTGTACGATTGTGCGGCGCAGTCCGACGGCGCTGCGGCTGCGATTATCACGCGCACCAGTCTCGCGAAGAATTTTCGCGACGATCCGGTGTATGTGAAGGGCGTGAGTATTGCCCTGTCCGCCAATCCGCAGTCCGACCCGACTTTTGACTTCCTCGCCTGGAAGCCAACCCTGGCTGCAGCAAAGGACGTGTATAAACAAGCAGGTATCACCAATCCCATGCAGGAAATTCACTTGGCACAGGTGCACGATTGTTTCACCATGACGGAACTGCTGACCTACGAAGACCTGGGATTTATTCCCAAGGGCTCGGCCAGTGAACACATCGCCAGCGGCACTTTTGCATTAGATGGCGAATTACCGGTCAATACCGATGGCGGCCTGAAGACTTTCGGCCACCCTACCGGCGCCACCGGTGTGCGCATGATCTACGAAAATGTGTTGCAGCTGCAGGGCCGGGCGGGTGCGCGCCAAGTCAAAGGTGCGACGATGGCGCTCAGTCATAATCTGGGCGGTGCGCCGCAGACCTGTGGACTGGCCGTTCTGGGTATCGAGTAAGGCGCACACAAGGATAGCAGGCACTATGTACGAGCACATTGACTACGACGTTACCGACAACATCGCCACTGTCTTTCTCAATCGTCCGGCGAAGAAAAACGCTTACACGCCGCATATGGGTATGGAGATCGTGGCGGCCATGGAAGCAGCGATGACAGCCAGTGACGTGCGTGTGGTTATCCTCACCGGGCGCGGCGATGCGTTTTGCGGGGGCGTGGACCTTGAATTCCTGCGCGCCCATATGGCCGGTGAGGACACTGGGCCGGGGCCGAAACTGGGTGAAGAGCATCTGGTCAATGGTTGGCCGCTGGAGCTGGTCGCCTATCCCAAGCCAGTGATTGCGGCGATCAATGGTTCGGCCTATGGCGTCGGTGTCACCATGACCCTGGGTTGTGACGTGCGTTATGCTGCAGCCGGCGCCACGCTGGGACTGAATTTCACCACCCTGGGTGTGCTGCCAGGGCTCGGTAGTACCCATCACCTGCCGCAACTGGTGGGGGTGGGTAAGGCCATGGAGCTGGTGCTCAGTGGTGCCAGGATTTCTGCTGAAGAGGCGTATACGATAGGTTTGGTGCAGCGTCTGTGCCCTCCCGGTGACGTGTACAGCGAGGCGCGAACGCTGGCACTGGCCATGGCAAAGGTAAAACCGGAAGTGCTGGCCGCCGCCAAAAAAGCGCTGCGCCTGGGCACGACCTCTTCGCTGCAGGACGCTATCGCCACCGAAAAGTCCCTCAGCAGGGAAATCCGCAATATACGGCCTGACGCGCAGTGAAGCTGGCCTTCTCTGCGCAGGACGAGGCGTTTCGGGAGCAGCTGCTCGACTTCCTGGCGCAGCACTGTCCACCACAGGCGCGCACCACCCGCGATATGATCGGTTCCGATGATGTCGATGCCAATGGCGTGATGGTCATCCCGCAGTGGGCGAGAGACTGGCAGGCCACCCTGTTCGACCACGGTTGGATGATCCCGTCCTACCCGCGGGAACTGGGTGGGCGTGACGCGACGCCGATCCAGACCATGCTGTATCTGGAGACATTAGCGCAGCGCGGCATCTGCCGTTCTTTGCACTTCGGGGGTTATGCTATTGTCGCGCCTTCCCTGCTACAATTTGGCAACGCGCAGCAGAAGGCGCTGGTGCCAGCGGCCATCCGCGGCGACACCGTGTGGTGTATTGGTATGTCTGAACCGGGCGCCGGCTCCGATCTGGGCGCACTGGCGACACGCGCAGACGAAACAGGAGACCACTTTGTCGTTAACGGGCAAAAGGTCTGGACCAGTTATGCCATGGTCGCCTCGAAATGTTTTTGTTACGTGCGTACCAACCGCGATGTACCGAAGCACCAGGGTATTTCGCTGCTGATCATTGATATGGAGTCGCCGGGTGTAGAGGTACGCCCTCTGCGGCACATCACTGGCAAAGCCGAGTTCGCTGAAGTGTTTTTTGCAGACGTTCAGGTGCCGTGCGAAAACCTCGTGGGTGAACTGCATGGGGGTTGGCGCATCACCATGGGCGCGCTGGCCCACGAGCGCGGCGGACTATGGGTAGAAGGAGTGGCGGGTTGTCTGCGTGCGGTTGACGACATCATCACCATGATCAAGCGGCTGGGTTTGCAACATGACGCCAGTATTACGACCAGTGTCGCCAGACTGTACTCCCAGTCGCGCAGCCTGCGCGCAATGGGCTGGAAGGGTTTCGCGTCCTTTGCCCAGGGCAGCGTTGCGCCGGAACACGCCTATATGAAGGTCGCCATGTCGGAGTTGCAGCAAACGCTGTATGAACTGGGGATGGATTTACAGGGCGCGGGCCTGGCGATCACCGATCCAGCAGTTGCCCAGGAGGGCGGTCGCTGGCAGAACGCGTTTTTCAACGCACTGGCGGCGACCATTGGTGGTGGTACCTCCGAGATTCAGCGCAATGTTATTGCCCAGCAGGTCCTGGGCCTGCCCCGGGCTTGAGGCGTAACTGACGTGGATTTTAGCCTGACCGAGGAGCAGCGCATCATCCAGCAAACCGCTCGGGCACTGTTGGGCAAGGAGTGTTCGCTGGCGCTCATTAGCGCTGCCTGGAGCAATCCCGACGTGGCGTTGCCGCTGTGGCAGGACCATTTGCGCGAGTGGCTGGCGTTGTCAGAGCAGTCGCTGGCCGATACAACGCTGTTCATGCAGGAGTACGGTCGCGCGCTGGTACCGGGTGTTTATTTTTCCTCGCTGCTGGCCTCGTTTGCTGCCAGCACGGTGGATGTGCGGCTACCCGGTGCAGCAACGGTGGCGGTGGCAGGCGCCAATGGCTACTGGATACCCAACGAGGAGGCCACCAAGCATTTCGTTCCATCCGCCGGGCAGGTAGAGCACGCGGTGGTGGTCAGTGGCTCGCTACAGGCGCCGCGGGTTGCCATCGTAGCCGTCGCGCAGTTAGTAATGACAGAAGTGGAGCATATGGATCGCCTGCGTCCACAGTACCGCGTGCAGTCGAAAAGCATCGAAAGGGGGCATGCCATCAGTCCACAGGCCTGGCAGAGCGTGGTGCAGCGCGCGCTGGTGACGGCAGCGGCAGAGTTAGTCGGGGTGGGGCGCAGCCTGCTTGACAGCGCCGTGGCGCACGCGCAGCAGCGACAACAGTTTGGTCGACCTATCGGCTCCTTTCAGGGCCTGCAATGGCAACTGGTGGATACTGCACTGGAACTGGAAAGAGCGGCAGCTGCCGTGTCCTGGGCCGCCATGTGCGTCGACGCGGATACCGCGGAAGCGCCCTGTGCTGTACACAGCGCCAAGTTGGAGGCGGGCAGTGCGGCAAGGCGCTGCGCCCGCACCAGCCTGCAGGTACACGGTGGGATTGGTTATACCTGGGACCACGGGCTGCACTACTGGTTGCGGCGGGCGTACGCCGGGGATGCGTTTATGGGGCCATCGGACTATCACGCCCAGTGCCTGGCGCAATTGTTGTTTGCGGCGTAACGCGCACCGCGCCGTGATCCTCAGGAGCTTGAGGAACAGGCGATAAATATTTTTGTAATACCAATGCTAGTCATACTTTGAGGAGGAACCCAGATGAAGTTACAGGACTATATAGGCAAGCCCACTGGCGCGGGAACCATCCATGTGGAGCGCGGCTCCGTCAGTCGCTTTGCGCATGCGGTGACGGATGCCAATCCGGTGTATCACGACCTCAGGGCAGCGCAGGCAGCTGGTTTTGAGGCGCCACCTCTGCCTCCGACTTGGACCTTCTCATCCGGGTTTCTAGGTACCTTGCCCGAGGACCAGCCAGCGGATCCCACCGGTGGTGAGGGTAGCCCCATGATGAAAATCATGCGGGAGCTTATGAAAAATGGCGGTCTGGTGCTGCACGGCGAGCAGGAATTTCGCTACCACCAGAGTGTGCAGTGCGGCGCGGTCCTGCATTGGGAAGGCAAGATCACGGACATCTATACCAAGGAGTCGAAGGGCAAGGTGATGACGTTCATCGTGATGGAAAATGTTTTCAAGAATGAGGCTGGAGAACCCGTGGTGACGGAGATATTCAATTTAATTCACCGCGGCAAATAATCTGAGTATCAACACTGTCTAGTGGAAGGAATGATCATGAGTAAAACCACCCAAAAATTGAAGTACGACGCAATATCCGCAGGCGATGAAGCCCCTGTTGTAACTCATCAACTGACGCGCACCGATCTGGTGAGATACGCCGGTGCCTCCGGGGATTTCAACCCGATGCACACCGACGAAGTGGCGGCAAAAGAAGCGGGCCTGCCCAGTGTGTTCGGCCACGGCATGTTTTCCATGGGACTGCTGGGGCGCGCCGTGACGGACTGGGCCGGCGTTGGCAACCTCAAGGTTTACGGTGTGCGTTTCACCAAGCAAACCTGGCCTGGTGAAACCCTTAGTACTCGGATCGTGGTCAGCGGCAAGGAGGAGACCGCTGAGGGCAAGATCATCATCGCGGAGCTGGCCCTGCTGAACCAGAATGGCGAAGTGAAACTGAGCGGCACCACCCGCGTACTGGCAGCGTAAGCACAGGGAGAAAGGCAATGGCGAATTTTGGCAAGGTGTTTGTCATCGGTGTTGGTATGACCGACTTCAAGCGCTGTGAAACGGGTATCAAGGAACTGGCGCAATCTGCGGCTACTGCTGCTCTCAACGACGCGAACGTTCACTACAACAGTATCGAACAAGCTTACTGCGGTTATATCAGTGGTATGAGTACGCTGGGGCAGCAGTCGCTGTACGGGATCGGTATGACGGGGATTCCCGTGTTCAACGTGCACAACAACTGTTCTACCGGCTCCACGGCGCTCTACCTCGCTTACAATGCGGTCAGGGCCGGTTTGAACGACTGTGTGCTGGCCCTGGGTTTTGAAAAAATGCAGAAGGGGGCACTGGAGAACCAGTTGCCGGGTCTGGAGGACATCGCCAGGGATACGGCAAAGGAAAAGAAAGCGCCGATTGCCGCCCGCCTGTTTGGTGACGCCGGGCGCGACCACATGCAAAAGTACGGCACCAGGGCCGAGACCTTTGCCAAGATCGCTGTCAAGAACCATCTGCACTCGGTGAATAACCCGCGCTCACAGTACCAGGAGGCATGCACCCTGGAGGAAGTGCTGGCGTCGCGTATGATCCACGACCCACTCACCCTACTGCAGGCCTGTCCCACCAGCGATGGTGCGGCGGCTGCCGTGGTCGTATCGGACGCATGGCTGAAGAAACATCCGCACCCCGGTGCAATTGAAATCGCCGCCATGGCGCTGACCACAGATCGTATGGAAGATTACAGCCGCGGCCCGATTGGCACCGTCGGAATCGGAATGTGCGAGCGCGCCGCACAGGAAGTCTATGAGTTATCCGGTATCGGCCCGGAGGACGTGCAGGTTATCGAGCTGCACGATTGTTTCAGTACGGCTGAACTGCTCGCCTACGAGGGCCTCGGTCTGTGCATGGCGGGCGAGGGCGAGAGACTCGTCGAGGACGGTGCCTGCACCTACGGGGGCAACTGGGTGGTCAACCCGTCGGGCGGCTTATTGTCCAAGGGCCATCCAATCGGTGCCACCGGGCTGGCGCAGTGTGCGGAACTGGTCTGGCAACTGCGGGGACAGGCGCAACAGCGACAGGTGGACAATGTCCGGGCCGCACTGCAGCACAACCTCGGCCTCGGCGGCGCCTGCGTCGTGGCGATGTACAAGCATGCCTGATTATGCTCCCTGTGCCCGCCGTGCTATCGACCTGCGATCATCAGGTCGCAGAGTGGTGGCGTGGCTGGAGGATGATTTTCACCATTTTGGTATCGAGGTGCACCACGACGGCGAAAAGGTCGTTGCCGTGGACGGCCAGGCGGCGCGCTTTCCCCGGGACACCTGCCCTGGTGCCGTGAGCATGTTGCAGGAACTGGTAGGTATGCCGCTGGACAGGCGCGCCACGGCGCTGGGCCAGTACACGAATATGCGCCTGCACTGTACCCATCTGTATGACCTGCTGGGTCTGGCGATTGCCCATGCGGCCTGTGGCCGCGAGCACCGTCGGTACGAGGCGATGGTGCCGGACCGGGAAGTTGTGGATACGGCGAATCCGGACAGTCGTTTCAGCGGACCCACCCGGCCTGTGCTCTATCGTGATGGCAGACTGGTGATGGCCTGGCAGGTGCAGGGCAACCAAATCATCGGACCAGCGGACTATGCAGGTGTTTCCATGGGACGAGGTTTCCGGGAGTGGACAGAGACGTTAGACCTGGACGAGGCTGAAGCCGCCCACGTATTACGGCGCGCGACCCTCATTGCGCTGGGACGTTTAATTGATTTGCAGGCACTGCCTGCGTTGGGCGTGAAGGAAACAGTGGGGGTATGCCACAGCTATCAGCCGGAAGTGGTGGCCCGTTCCAGTCGTATGCTGTCCTCGACTAGGGACTACTCCGAAAATCCCCAGGGGTTGCTGCTTAACATCGATTGATCGCAATGACGGACGCATCTGTTAGTATTGAATTTGCCGCCGCCGGGTGTCCTCAACTGGTCAACCCACCCGGTTTTTTGTAGACAAAGCCAAACGGGTTATCTGGCAGTCAGTTGATGCGGCGGGCAATAAATTCCCGCAGACCTATGAGATCTATTTTGACCCTTTCAGGGGGGCGCTCAGGTCTGGACCTTCCGGTGAAGTAAGGTCAAACCGCTTTGATCCAAATGCGCCCGCGACTGCAGCCGGCATTGAGTATAAATGCAGTATCGTGGGTGAAAAGTGTAAGGACAAGCCGCTCGACCCGCGTTTCAGATTACGCTGACACACTGGAAATAGCACGCAACAATCCGTGCCATGGGTTTTTCAGTGGCGTTCTTGCTGATGTAGCGTTGTGGTTTTCGATTCGATTCCTGATAAAAGAGGCAATGTTCCAGGTGGCGCTCTGGTCGGTGGCACCAGGAGCGGCCGAACATTGGTATCGTGTTCCTTCCTTGGCAGGTGATCCAGAATCCGATCAATGGTGTCCTGGTCTTCAATGCAGGCGATAACTTTGACCGACCCGCAGCAGCGACCACAGACCTGAATCCTTGTTTAAAGCGCATCTTGGGCCTGCGGTTATTGAAGATATGCGTCTTGCACTAAATTTGAACTAACGCTAGGTAACGTGCGCTGTTTCGCCAAGCTAGAAAAGCTAACAGGTGAGAGAAGATCAGCAGTGCCAAGAGGCGGATCACGGGTAGAAGGCGAGGCCTGACGAGTGCGTTGGTAGGATTAGGTTTGCTCAAGTGGTATAACAAGTTTCTCTTAAACTTTAGAATGTGATTATGCTGTGATTACTATCAAAATAAGGGTCTTAAGCTATGCTTTCGGTAGCAGTACTTAGGTTAATTCAACGGTTCAGACTTACCGCCTATGCAAAGCGCTTTAAAAAGCTGCTAATTCGTTTACATCTCTGGCCGAAAGGCGGTTTTGGTTATGCACATCGAAATCAGACATATCAACTGTTATCGGGACGAGGTCTAGAGATTGGGGCGTTACATTTCCCTGCTAATGTGCCAACAAGGTGTGAGATGGAGTATTGTGATGCGCATTCAAAAGCAGAGTCAGTTAGGCTGTTTCCCGAAATTGAGCCGCATGCTTTAGTTGAAGTGAACCATCTGGTTAATTTGGATGAACAGCTATTATCGGTGGTGGTGAAGCCTCCTTATGATTTTGCCATCATGAATCATGTTATCGAACATGTAGCAAATCCAGTGTTGGTTTTGCAAGAATTGTTTGCTGTTGTAAAGCCCGGTGGTTTTGTGATTGTTTCGGCGCCAGATAAAGAATTTACCTTCGATAAGCCGAGACAACTAACGACGAACGATCATCTGTTCGAGGAATATATGAGAGATGTATCGTATGTTGATCGATGAGCATTATTTAGACTTCATACGTCATACTCTTCCAGAGATTTATAATTCTGATGACAAGGTCTTGCTAGCGCATACCTTGCAGTCTGTACGGATGCGGAGGGAGCATGCGCACGTGTGGAACTCAGAGTCATTCTTGATGTTTATGACTGAAGTTATTAGGCGGCTTGAATTACGTGCGAGTATTGAGTTTGTATCTGAAGGCAAAAGTAATAATTTTGAGTGTTTTGTGTTGCTCCGCAAGAACGCATAATTATTGGTGCAATTTATTATATGAGGCGGCCCCGACCCCCGGTCAGTGACTTATACAATTCGCAGTGTAAAGCGAAAGCGGGAGTTCCCTCATCAGCCCTGCCAATGTCCGCTATTGGGATTTTCATATCACTGAACGCGGTGAGGCGCGTGCACTCGCAAGGGGAAATCCCCGCGACAATTTTCAGGTGTTTTTACGCCCTGCTACCGGGGCCGACAGCATAAGTGTTTAGCGTTTCGGCAACTCCGGTTTGCCCAGGGCATTGGGTAATCCCAATAGGCGCCGTGCGACAATACTCTTGGCGACATCCGCGCCCGCCGCGGCCACCTTGCCGTGTCCCGCCATCATGCCTTCCTCCACCATATAGCCATCCAGTCCTGCGTGTTCGCCGTGGGCGATAAACCCGAAGGGACCCATAATATCCTGGGCGATCTGGCAGACCTCGTCCTGCATGCAGGAACCCCAGGCCTTGTTCATGCCGGCCTCGGCAGCGGGCACCCGTTCTGCCGCAATGCAGATGCACAGTCGTTCGAGCATATTGCCTACATCAATTCTCGCTGCGAGGCGCGCTACTTTGCGTCGCGCTACCGGGTCATCGTGCAGCGGGCGTTCGCCATCAAACTCCGCCTGCTTCAGGTAATTCAGAACGGTGTTGAACCGCCGGTTGTGCTGCGCCGCCGCAATGATGGCAAAGCGCTCGTAATCGAGGGCCTGCATCAGATAGTAAAATCCCTTGTTCAGCTCGCCGACCAGGCGGTTCTTGGGTACCCGGACCTTATCGAGAAACAGTACATTGGTGCGCTCGGCAGTCGTACTGCCCACACACCACATGGGCGTCATGGTGATGCCCGGTGCATCCGTGTCGACGATAAGGATACTGATTCCCTGGTGCTTGGGCGCGTCGGGATCAGTGCGTACGGCCATCCAGTGCCAGCGGGCAAAATGCGCGGACGTAATGAATATCTTGTTGCCAGTCACTTCAAAGTGATCGCCCTTGTCTAGCGCACGGGTCTGGAGATTACCGATGTCCGTACCGGCGCTGGGCTCTGTGTAAGCGATGGACCACTGGCCTTCATTGTTGAATATCTTCGGGAGAAATTCCTTTTTCATCTCCTCGCTGGCTTCATGGAGGATAGTGTTGGCGATGGTGCCGACGTTTTTGCCGACTGTGGGCGCATTGACGCGTTCCAGCTCCGTATTCAGGATGAACTGTGCCAGCGGAAAGGGCTTGGGAGAGCCACCGTACTCCTCGGGAAATCCCATGCCCAGCCAGCCTTTGCTGGCCAACTTGTCGACAAAGGCAACCCGCGACGGGGTATTAACGAACATGCTGCCCTTGACGTCATCAGTAAGCTCCTGTGCGAGGAAGTTGCGGACTTCCTGGCGAAACGCCTCTTCCTCGCTGGTCCAGTCGAGTTGCATGTTGATCCCTCTCAGGTTACAGCTCCATCCTATCGCAAGGCATCCGTCATGTGAAGGTCGTGCACGCCTGTGTCGCATCATTATAAGGTGAGTGTCTTGAATAAATAGGTTGACCGGACCATACTCAAAAAAGACGGGTTGCCGACACGTTTAGTGGGGCGCCGCAACCTTACCCTGAGGAAAGAAGCCAATATGATTATTCCTGAAGCGGGTCAGCCCGGCGCAGTAGAACGGGAATTTGGACGTATTCCGGACTATGTCACTCCTGGGAATCGTAAAAGGCTGCTCGAATTGTCCAGGCCAAATGAAAAGGAAATTTCCCAGGTAGAGTGCAGTGAGTACCTGATACGGCACTGGCTGGAGACTGTCGAAGACGCGAACCCGCTTTACAATGACCGAGAGTACGCCAGAAGTCGCGGCTTCAAGGACATCATCGCGCAGCCTGGAATGAACATCTGCACGCTGGTGATGCCGTATCGCTGGCCGATGGCAGAGTTTCACAAAACACGCCAACTACTGCACTTTGAGGTGAAGGAGTTGCTGGAACTGCCTGTAGGCATCCTCGCCAACTACGAAACTTTCTTCTATCGCCCCGTGGAGATCGGCGACCGCCTGAGTACCACCGGTCGCCTGGTCGAGATATCCGATTTCAAGCGGACCCGTCTCGGCGAGGGCTATTTCACCAAACTGGAGACAGACTATTACAACCAACGCGATGAACTGGTCAGTCGTGCCCACACTAATTTGTTTTCCTATGGCGGGAAGGTCCGCGCCGGGCAGCAGGGAGAGAACGATGCGGAGAAAGCCGCACAAGCAATGCAGAAGCGCGCCACACCTAGCACTATCGACGATCAAGCCCCCATGGATCCACCTGCAGGGAACTGGCTCAAGGGTGGCTGGCACAATGGTACCGAGGAAATGCTGGAGTCCTGGCGCACGGGCTGGCAGGGAGTACAACCCGCCGAGACCCGTTGGGTCGACGTTTACGTTGGCGATACCCTGCCGCCATTGTTGATGCCCATTACGGTCACTCGGTGCGTTTTCATGGCCTCGGCGAGTCGAGATTTCGCTCCCCAGCATCACAACACCTGGTACTGTCATAACAAGAGTCGCACCCGAGAGATGTTTCTCGGGACTCACTTCAATCTGGGTATGTTGTCGCGGTTTATGACGGACTACGGAGGGCCCCTTAGTACAGTGCGGCGCATTCAGTTGCAAATGAAGCGCACTATTGGTGCAGGAGAGGATTACATGATGAGTGGCGTAATTACCCGCAAGTGGGAGGAGGGCGGCGAGAAATTAGTTGATATGGCTATCAGTATCGACACCGAACTGGGACCTGCCTATAGTTGCAGCGGCACGCTGGCGCTTCCCTAGTGTTAATCGCAGACGGTTGTTCATTCGCGCTATCGGCCCGAGCCGGCAATGCCTTTTCGCCCGCTGCCCCGATACTCGCGAACGAACAGCACACCGGACAGCCGAATCCGTTAGCGTAAGCGATCTGCCTCGACTCAACATAACGGACATTTTTTACAACGTCGAGATGATGCTCTCCAGACTTTTGATCTCATCTTCGCCATAGCCGATCTCCCGCAAGATATCCGCTGTGTCAGCTCCGGTTTTCGGCGCCTGTCTGCGAATTGTCCCGGGTGTTCTGGATAATTTGTAAATCATTCCCACCTGGTCCGCAAAACCTGCACCAATGTCCTTTCCGGCGAGTATCGCGCCTCGTTCCCGATGGTGCCTGTCCGCCATGACCTCGGCGAGGGACAACACGGGCGTGACGCAGGTGTCCTCGAACATCAGAAGTTCGACCCATTCGTCCCGGTCGCGGGTCAGGAAGATTTCGCGCAACGTGGCTTTCTGTGCTTCAGTCTCTTTCTCGGTCTCCGGGTATTGCCGGTCAGCAAACTCGGGGACACCGAGCAGTTCACAGAGCTTTTTCCAGAACCAGGGTTCAAAGGTGCCCAGCGATATGCTCTTGCCGTCCGCGCACTCATAAATATTGTAAAACGCGTATTTTCCACTGAGGGTTGTTTCGCCACGCTGCGGCGATTCACCCGACTCGTGCGCGTCATTGAGTTGCAGCAGCATCATATTCAGCAGTGTATCGACCATGGCAAAGTCTACGTACTGTCCCTCGCCAGTGCGTTCCTTGTGAAACAGGGCGATCATGATACTCAGGGCCGCGCTGATGCCACCGGCATCGTCGGCAATGGCATTGCCGGGAATTTTGGGTGGGCCGTCCTTGTCCCCGGTCATATGGGGAATGCCCGCGAGTGACTGGTAGTTAAGATCGTGTGCTGCAACCTGGCTATACGGCCCTTCCTGGCCAAGGCCAGACAGGGAAACACAGATAATATCGCCTTTGAGCTTGCTCAACGACGCGTAGTCCATGCCCAGCTTCGCGGCGACACCGGGACGAAAGCCCTCAACAACCACGTCGACCTGCCGGACCAGTTTTTCGAACACCTCCCGCCCTTCGGGTTTTTTCAGGTTGAGGCGCATGCTGCGCGTATTCCGCCGCAGTACATCGGGCATGGTCAGCTCAATTCCGCCGCGGCTGGGTGGCTCAACCTTGATGATGTCGGCGCCAAAGTCACCTAATATCTGCGCGGCGTGCGGACCGGGCCCCAGGCGCGCCAGGTCCAGAATTTTTACACCCTCCAGTGGAAGCTTTGCCATTGAATGTCTCTCGCAGTGATTGTTGCGTTTTTGTTTGTTACGTTCAGGGTTGCCAGCGGTCGCCAGCTCTTACCCAGGGGTTATCATCGCCATCTGCGGGTAGGGCGACCCGTGCACTGAAGCGGGTTTTTACCTGATCATTCACCGACAGTTGAATACTGAGAGTGACCCAGCAGCAGGATTGTTCGTCGGTCGCGGTGCTTTCAACCTGGCCGGAAAAGACCATCGTGTCGCCCGGGCAGATGGAGTCGCCCATGCGAAACCTGTAGCGACCAATACGCGCTTTGGGCCCCGCCCAGTCGGTGACAAAGCGCTCGAGCCAAGCCGCCTGGTTGGGCGTGTTCATGAAAATGTCGCGCGTTCCGTTGCGCTGTTGGGCGAAGTCCCTGTCGTGGTGCATCGGGCGCCAGTCCCTGCTCGCCAGTGCGCCAAGTACTATCGAAGTGGTAGTCACCTTGTGTACCAGTGGCGGCAGCTGCTCGCCGATGCGTATCTGGTTGATAGTCAGGCTGTTGTAGTGTGCGGTGGACATTCCCGGGTTCCTGTATTCCCATTACGCCTTGCGGTAGCCAAAGCCCGTCATGGTTTCGGTCCCGACCCAGACATCGTGCTGATTGCGACACACAGCGTCGATAATCCAAAATCGTCCCTTACCCAGTTTCGTGGTTTTCACCTCGCTGAGTGAACGCAGCGTTTCAGTGCAGCAAATACGGTCTCCCGGTCGCACAGGTGCGCCAAAGACAACTTCACTGTCGGTGGCGACGGCCTCGGGCAGGGCGAGGATTTCCTTTAGGTCGAAGTGTGTTTGCCACGGTAGCGGTACAGTGTCGCGGCCCGGCATCCAGTAATGCGGGCGAAACCAGGCAGAGAGCAGGGTGAGTGGGGCAGTGGGGCCGCCGGTGATCTCTGCGGCGGCTTGCTCGTCCCAGTAAATGGGGTTGCCATTGTGTACTGCGGCGCAGGCGGTCCAGAAGTAGCCTTGCTCAACGTCGAATTCTCCCACGACCTCGTGGCGGTTGCGGTCCAGCCAGGACTGGGCCTCAACCAGGCCAATAGTGAAATCCTCTTCAAGGGACATACAGGTTATCCATTCGTCTGCTTGTGCCGAATTCCCGGCAAACCCGGATTACTCAGGTCAGGACCACTGGCTCGCGGTCAATAATCTCCTCAGCGATCACATCTTCCCAGTATTCCGTGCCACCGAGTGCGAGTTGGTATTGTTTGCCACGGCGCAGGTACAACGTGGTGTCCTGTTCCTCCATGTAGCCCATACCACCGAATATCTGTGAGCTGACGTCCATGACGTGCCCCACGGTTTCGGCTGAAAACGCTTTAGCCTTTGCCACATAGCCGCGGGCATGGCGTCCCTTGTCGATCTGGAACGCGCTGAACAGGGTGAGCATGTCGGCGCCATACAATTCCATGATCATTTGGGCGAGGTAGCCCTGGATGGTCTGCATTTGTCCGATTGGCCGGCCGAACTGCACACGTTCACTGGCATATCGGGTGGCGTAGCCGTGCATTTCAAACCCGGCACCGTTGGTATAGCCACAGAAGGCAATCACGGTTTTGAGCAGTGAGGGTTCAAGCGTGGCCCAGCCCTTGTTAGCTTTGCCCAGCCTGGCGGAGGCGGGCACCACGACGTTGTTGAAATCAACCTGGTAGTGGCGATCACGCGACATGGTGGGCATGTGTTTGGTGCTGATCCCCGCGCTATTGCGGTCCACCAGGAACAGGGTGAGGCCGGATTGGGAGTTAGCTTTTCCGGTGCGCGCCGCGACCAGTAGTGTGTCGGCCCCATCGGCGAACTCCACGAACAGTTTAGTGCCGTTGAGTACATAGTCATCACCGTTTTTCTGTGCCTGCAATTTGATGTGCTCCGGCTTGAAGAAGCGCGAGTATTCCTGGTAGGCAAACGCATAGATTTTTTCGCCTGCCACGATCTGGGGCAATAACTCGGTCTTCTGACTACGGGAGCCAGACTGTGCAATCAGGTCAGCGGCCAATACGCTGGTGAACAGGAAGGGGCTGGGACAGATGTGGCGCCCCATTTCGCGTATCAGCACGACCGTATCGAGCAGGCTCATGCCCATACCGCCAAATTGTTCCGGGATCATTATCCCCAGCCAACCCATATCAGCAAACTGGCGCCACATGTCGGGGCAGAAGCCCAGCTTGGACTCCTTCTCCATCCTGCGCACAAACTCGAATGAGCAGTGGTTATCCATGAACTTGCTCGCGATGTCCTGCAGCTGTGTTTGTTCCTCTGTCAGTTTGATATCCACGTACAGACTCCTTGAATGAGGTTAATGCACAGCCGCGCTCAGCGCTGTGGTAGCTCTGGTTTACCCAGTGCATTGGGCAGGCCAAGCAGACGGCGCGCGATAATGGATTTGGAGGTATCTACACCACCGGCAGCCACCCGAGCGTGTCCGGCCATCAGGTACTCGTCTGCCAGACCGCCGCCAAACGGGGAGTGTTCGCCGCCCCAGAGACCGCCGAACGGACCCATCAGGTCCAGGGCAAGTTGTGCAAATTCATCGCCGATGGTTGCTCCCCAGGCCTTGTTCATGGCCGCCTCGACAGCGGGAACCTCATACTGCGCTTTGCAGATGGCCATACGTTCCAGCATGGTGCCGACCTCAATACGTGCGGCCATGCGCGCCAGTGCGCGCCTTGTGTAGGGGTCCTGCACAGGGCGTTCGCCGTTGAAATCGGCGGCCTTGTACCAGTTCACGATTTTATTGAAGCGGCGCACCCGCGAGGCAAATGACAGGATGGCGAAACGCTCGTAATCCAGCGCCTGCATCATGTAGTAAAAGCCCTTGTTGAGTTCGCCCACCAGACGAGCTTTGGGTATCTTCATCTGGTCAAAGAAGACCTGGTTGGTACGGTGCGTCGTGCCTTCCCTGCCTATGGTATCCATGCGCGAAAGACGTATGCCGGGTGTGTCATGGTCGACAATAAAGATGCTGATTCCCTTGTGCTTGGGCGCGTCCGGGTCGGTGCGCAGTGCCATCCAGTGCCAGCGACAAAAATGCGCCGAGGTGATGTAATGCTTCATGCCAGTGACTTCAAAGTGATCACCCTTGTCGATGGCGCGACACTGCATGGACCCCAGGTCAGTTCCCGCATTGGGCTCGGTGTAGGTGATTGCCCACTGCCCTTCATTACGAAATATTTTGGGCAGGAACTCCATCTTCATTTCTTCACTGGCGACGTGAAAAATCGTGCTGGCGATGGTACCCACGTTCTTGCCGATAATCGGAGCCCCGCTGCGGTCGAGTTCCGCGTTGAGAATAAACTGTGCGAGGGGGAAAGGATTGGGTGAGCCGCCGTATTTTTCCGGGAAACCCATACCCAGCCAGCCCAGCTTTGCCATCCGGGTGACGAACTCAACGCGAGCCGGTGTGTCTATGAAGATGCTGCCTTTCACCTCATCCGTCATTTCCCTGCGAATGAACTCGCGCACTTCTTCACGAAACGCGATTTCCTCGGGGCTCCAGTCAAAATCCACGTGCTACTCCTCGGGGGTGTGATTTTATACAAGGCATCTGTCTTGCGATGATAGTACAAGGAAGGTTCTGTGAGAAGACCTTTTGCCACTGAATGACCGTGTTGCCTGATCAGACATGGAATATCCCATCATACTTGGATACTATCGGGCGACAATGACAAGGAACGAGCCTTAGTGTATTTGCCTGTGCCGGACCAACCTGACAGACAATTCAAGCTACCACTGCTGAATCAGTTGCGCAGTTTGATAATCTCCCTCTTCATTGCTGCCTTCGTACTGGGCTGTGCCTCAGGCCCCGGCACTAAAGCCGGCCAGCGCCAGGCGCATGAGGACCTGGATGACGGGCTTTGCCCATCGTTCATCATCTATCCTGGTGAGCGTTCCCAAACCGGTCGCGAGCGCTATAGTGACGACGCTACAGACACTGGACTTGCCAACTACCGGGATCGAGAGCTCGCTAATTGCGAAAAAGTCCTGGCATCCGGCAATGCGGCCGCACTGAATGTGCTACTCGAATACTGGTACGGACAGAATGATTCACAGAAGATCGCTGCGGTCTATAAAAGTTATCTTCAGAAAGGCAGTGATGTGCATGAACTGACCGAAGCGAGCGGAAAGCTGTACACGCTGTATGCCGAGGGAGCGCCTGGCCTGCCACCTGACCCGGATGCGGCGTTGTACTATCTCAGCCTGGCAGCGAAATACGATCCCAGGGGATTTGCATTGCGCTACGCTGATGCTCTGCATGCAAGAGGCTTATACGCAGACTCCTTTTCCTACTACAAAACTCTAATAGAGTTGCAACCACCCGCGGATAACATCAGCAAAGCGGATCTCTGTGAAATCAATCTCAAGCTCGCCAACCTGTATTTTCGCGGGCGCGGTGTCAGGGAGAACTGGTATATCGGCTATTACTACTGGCTACAGGGGCTGTCGATGGCCGCTGATCCGGAGTGGGGTTCCTGTGTCAGGTTTACCTATTATGACCGCGAGCGCTATGCCGTTGAGTCGGAGCGCAAGCGCGCCATCGACCGCCGTCTGGAGGTTTTGGGCAGCGGCGAGACCAGCAGGCTAAAGGCTGCCTGGGCGGCGCCGGATAAGGGGCTTGCCTATATTGCTGCGCTGGACTTTCGCAGGCCGCAACTGCAAGAGCCTGCTCAGGTACCCGTTTCCATGCCTGCCGCGGATGCATCAGAGTTGGAACCGGAGCGTGAGGGAGAGAGTTCTGCAACTTGGCCAGCATGGGCTCCGCTGGGGGGCGAGATCTGTCAGTGGCAGGTGTCCAGTGGATTGTTGAACTGGAGCGAAGTGTTCCAGTTGCGCTCTGCGGCAATCTGGACCGTCAAGTCGATGGCAGGCAAGGCCCAGTCAGTGGGGTCCGCCGTGGCGGTCTCACCCAACACCCTGCTTACCAATTGTCACTTGATCCGCGATCCTGCTGGCGTCACTTTGTTAACAACCGCCAGGGCAATACACGCAGAAGTGCTGGCGGCCGACCGGGATGGCGATCGCTGTATCCTGCAAACTGCAGAGCCGCTGCCCACCTATGTCCAATCAGCCAAACCAGTGCGCGAACTCCTGGTGGGTGAGGATGTGGCGGCCATCGGCAACCCAAAGGGACTGGATACGTCACTGTCGCGCGGACTGGTTGCGCAAAAGAGAAATAACAAGGGACACTCCTATATACAGACAGATGCCGCCCTCTCCTCGGGCTCTTCCGGTGGCGGCCTGTTCGACACGGCAGGTAACCTGGTCGGTGTGACTTCCTTCAAGGTTGCCAGCGGCGAAAGTCTTAATTTCGCTATCGCCATCGATGAATTCTGTCGTTAATGTTTTGAGCCCGAGATCAGGCGCCGCAGGAGAGTAAACCATGTACCCGGCCGTTCATGCCCAGTCCAACCCTGACAAGGCCGCCATCATCATGGGCTGCGGTGACGTGATCACCTATCGCCAGCTGAACGAACGATCCAATCAGTGCGCGCACCTGTTTGCCAGCCTGGGGCTGGGCAAGGACGATGCCGTGGCCCTGTTTATGGGCAACTGCCCGGACTATTTTTATGCGGCCTGGGGAGCGCAGCGCTCTGGTTTGTATTACACCCCGATCTCCACGCATCTGTCCGCGGCTGAAACTACTTATATCGTCGAGAATTGTGCAGCTAAGGTACTGTTGGTGTCCTATGCCCTGCGCGAGGTCGCGCGGCAGATCAGGGATCAGCTGCCGGGTGTGCACACCTGGTTGATGGTTGGTGGCACTGTCGAGGGGTTTGATGCTTTTGAAGAGCTGCTGGACAGCTTCCCGGTTACGCCGATCGCAAGAGAACTGGAAGGCTGTGTGATGCTGTACTCCTCCGGCACCACTGGCTACCCCAAGGGTATCAAAAACCCCAATCCGGAACGTGGGATGGGAAATCCCGGACCGCTGGTGATGGGCATACTGGGTAGTTTCGGTATTTGCGAGAATACGGTCTACCTGTCTCCCGCGCCGTTGTACCACGCTGCCCCTATTCGATTCTGCATGGCTATGCATCGCATGGGCGCGACCGCTGTAGTGATGGAGCACTTCGACCCCGAGCAGGCACTGCGCTTGATAGCGCGGCATCGGGTAACCTTCAGCCAGTGGGTGCCTACCATGTTTATCCGCATGCTGAAACTGCCGCAGGCGGTGCGTGAGAGCTATGACGTGTCCAGCCAGCAAGTGGCTACGCACTCGGCTGCCCCCTGCCCGGTGGAGGTGAAGCAGCAGATGATCGATTGGTGGGGACCGATCCTGGTGGAGTACTACGGGGCTACCGAAGGCCATGGCGGCACCCAGATCGACTCAGTCGGCTGGCTGGCGCACCGGGGCTCGGTGGGAAAGCCGGTCTATGGTAGCGTGCATATCCTCAACGAGCAGGGACAGGAACTGCCCGCGCGTGAAGTGGGAACCGTGTATTTTGCCGGCGGCGCTACGTTTGAATACCACAACAGCGAAGAGAAAACGTCGGAGTCCCGGGTGGGCAATATGTCGACTGTGGGCGATGTCGGGTATGTAGATGAAGACGGCTTTCTGTATCTCACTGACCGCAAGGCCCATATGATTATCTGCGGTGGCGTGAATGTCTATCCGCAGGAGGCGGAGAACGTGCTGGTCATGCATCCAGCCGTTGCGGATGTGGCGGTGGTGGGTGTGCCGAACGATGACCTGGGCGAGGAGGTCAAGGCGGTAGTTGAGCTGGTTGACTTTGAGACAAGTGGTCCGCAATTGGAGCAGGAATTGATTGCCTGGTGTCGCGCGCGGCTGTCCCATATCAAATGCCCGAAAAGCATCGATTTTGAACGCAAGCTGCCACGCTCTGATGCCGGCAAGCTGTTCAAGCGCAACATCCGCGAGCGCTATTGGCAGGGTCGGGAAAGTTCTATTATCTGACAGGCCTTGGTTTCGCGGCGGCACTATCGTTACACCAATATTCATATGGAGCACATTAGAATCAATGCATACGCTTGAAATGTACAACCTGAGGGGCCGCGTGGCGCTGGTCACCGGCGGCGGACATGGTATCGGGCGGCACCTGAGCATTGGGCTCGCCGAGGCGGGTGCCGATGTGATTGTGGTGGGGCGCAAACTCGAGCCGCTGCAGGAGGTGGCCGACGCGATTGAAGCGATGGGGCGCAGGTCATGGGTATTGCAGGCCGATGTTTCCAACCCGCAAGCCATCGATGTGCTGCTCGCCACCGTCGCCGACCGCGCAGAGCATCTGGATATCCTGGTCAATAACGCGGGCATGGCGTGGGCCGCACCAACCCTGGACTACCCCTTGGCGGGATGGGACAAGGTGTTTGACCTGAACGTGCGCGGACTCTTCTACTTGTCGCAGCAGGTGGCAAAACGGATGAAAGCGCACGGTGGTGGTAGCATTATCAATATTTCCTCCATCTCCGCCTGGCGCTCTGCGAGTGATACAGACGAACCGGTGGTGGCCTACAATGCAAGCAAGGGTGCGGTGATTTCCCTGACGCGCGACATGGCGGTGAAACTCGCAGCGGACAACATCCGCGTGAACGGTATTGCACCCGGACCATTCCTGACCGATATGATGAACCACGTGCGGCACGATCAAACCAGGCTCAGTGCATTTGAAAATGCGATTCCCCAGCAGCGTTCTGGCGGGGAAGACGATATCAAGGGCGTAGTGGTATTCCTGGCGGGCCCTGCCAGTGCTTTTATCACCGGACAGACGCTGGTGGTGGATGGGGGGTGGCTGTGTACATGAATAATCCATTTGTGGGAGAACTGATCATGGATTTACCAAGATGAGCGACACGTCTACCTTGGTGGATGGTCTGTACTTTGGTGAAGGCCCGCGCTGGCATGATGGGCGTCTGTGGTTCAGTGATTTCTATGCCCACGCCGTAAAGTCGATTGATGAATCGGGGCAGCTACGTACTGAGCTGGAACTCGATGATCAACCATCGGGATTGGGTTGGTTGCCGGATGGACGCCTGCTGGTCGTCGCCATGAAGGAACGTGCCGTCAAGCGCCTGGATTCGACTGGTCTGGTCTTGCACGCAGATATCAGCCATCTGACAGCGCACCTGTGTAACGATATGGTGGTCGATGCACACGGCAGCGCCTGGGTCGGTAACTTTGGGTTTGATCTTGACGCTGATCTAAAAACCCGTGGCGCCCAGGTTCTGGCTGATCACCCCGTCACAAACCTGGTGCGAATCGACCCCGACGGCTCGGTGCACCTAGCTGCGCGGGACATGCATTTTCCCAATGGCAGCGTTATCACTGCAGATGGCACGACGCTCATAGTGGCTGAAACACTGGCCAGCTGCCTGACAGCATTTAACATCAATGCCGACAAATCACTGACTAATCGCCGGATATGGGCCTCCATTCCCGGTGTTGCCCCCGACGGTATTTGTCTGGATAAGGACAACCATGTGTGGGTGGCCAATGCGATCGGCCCGGAAGTGGTGTTGGTTGCTGAGGGTGGTGACATAGTTGAGCGAGTCGCAACCAGCCAACCCTGCTACGCCTGCATGCTCGGTGGCCATGACGGAAAAACCCTGTTTGCCCTGACCGCCGCAGGCTCAGGCGCCCAGCACGCTGCTGCGCAAAAAACGGGGAAGATAGAAACTGTAAGGGTGCTAGTTGGCAGGGCCGGGTGGCCCTAGAACGTCGGCGGCGGGTCGAGAAATCTGGTTGTGAGGATGAACCATGCAAGACATTGATGTTGCAAACCTTTCCATAACACGCGCTGCCCGTGCGCTGAGAGACGGTGAGTTTTCGCCACTTGAGCTCACTGATGCCTACCTGCGCCGCATCGAACTACTGAATCCCACAGTAAATGCCTATATCACTGTCACAGCGGAACGCGCTCGAGATGATGCACGCCTCGCTACCGAGGAATTTGCCGCTGGGAAGGTGCGCGGACCGTTGCACGGCATCCCGATTGCGCACAAGGATCTATACGAGACTGCTGGGATAAGAACTACCGGTGGCTCGAAAATCCATGCGAACCACATACCACAGGCCGATTGTACGGTCGCCCGCAAGCTGCGCGAGGCCGGCACGATCCTGCTCGGCAAGCTCAATACGCATGAGTATGCCTATGGCGTTACCACCAATAACCCGCACTTTGGGCCGACGCGCAATCCCTGGGATCTGGACCGCAGCCCCGCCGGGTCGAGCGGCGGCTCAGGTGCAGCGATAGCGGCGGGGATGGCCACCGCGACGACGGGTTCCGACACCGGCGGCAGTATTCGAATGCCCGCCTCAGTCTGCGGTGTGGTGGGCTTGAAGCCGACTTACGGGCGCGTGAGCAAGGCCGGAGTACTGCCACTGTCCTATCGTTACGATCATACCGGACCGTTAACGCGGACAGTGGAAGATGCCGCGCTGATGTTAAATGCGATCGCTGGCTACGACCCGGCCGATCCTGCCAGTGCGCGCCTGCCAGTCGATGATGCTACCGCCTTGCTCGGAGCAGGCGTGCGCGGCCTGCGCATCGGCGTACCGCGTGGCTACTTTTTCGATCATCTGGAGGATGACATCGCTGCGGCCATGGAGGCTGCCATTGATGTATTGGTGCAACTGGGCGCGGATGTGCGCGATGTTGAGATTCCCGGCGTTGCCAAAGGCCTGGGCGGCACATTCGGTTTCGTGCTGGCGGAAGCGCAGGATATTCATGCCGCCTCCCTGCGACTTCGACCCGAGGATTTTGGATCGGATGTGCGCGACATTCTGACGCAGCTACTTCCCGAGCGCTACTGAACTGATGGCGGGCCAGCATGCGGTTGACGCACTCACCGTAGCGATGCGTGAGATGCTGGAAACTGTGGATGTACTCCTCACGCCAACCACACCCATTGCAGCGGTGCGCATCGGCCAGGAGTCGGTGCGCTACGGCAGCATGGAAGAGTCCGTACTGGGCGCTATGATCCGTTGCACAGCACCGTTCAACGCGACGCACTTGCCCGCGCTGTCAGTGCCGTGTGGTTTCAATCGCGCCGGACTTCCCATCGGCCTGCAGATCGCGGGACGCCCCTTCGATGAGGCAATCGTATTGCGCGTGGGACATGCCTACGAACAGGCAACAGCCTGGCACTTTCGCACACCGGCTAACGCTATAAAAGAGGTAGTAGTGGATTCCTACATAAGCTGGTTTATTCACGGTCTCGCGCTCATTCCGGTGACCCTGTTGCCGATCATCAACCCACTGGCCAGCGCGCCGGTATTCGCAGCGACCGTGGGCACGAATCACGGTATCGCGCAGCGACTGGCGCGACAGGTCGCGATCAATGCCTGGTTTGTGCTGGTCGTCTCCATGCTGATCGGCACCTACGTACTGGCGCTGTTTGGCATATCGCTGCCTGTCGTGCGGATCGGCGGCGGCCTGCTGGTGGCCACAACGGCGTGGCAGATGCTGCACCACACCGGGGATGACGACATACAAACCGTGGTGGCGCAGGAGGCAACGACGCTTTCAGAAGCCGAGATCGTGCAGCGCAGCTTCTTTCCGATCACCTTCCCGCTGACCACCGGGCCGGGCACGATTGCCGCCTCAATTGCCCTCGGTGCGCAGATTCCGCCCGGGCCCGTCGAATACGCGCTCGGCGTGCTGGTGGCCGTTTGCGGAGCGGCGCTGGTCTCGCTGGCGCTGTACCTGATTTTCAAGAACTCGGTCGTCGTGCTCGCAAGGCTCGGGAAGATCGGTACGCTGGTGATGATCCGGATGATGGCGTTCATCCTGCTGTGCATCGGGATCCAGATCATGTGGACCGGTTGGGCCGAGTTGAACGGGATCGCGTCCTGAGGCGCGTCTTAGCTGTGCAGCGTTTCCGGACGCATGTACGTTTTGCTGAAGGTAAGTCCTATTTGGGCAAACCGAGGTAGCGCTCACCGATAATGTTGCGCATAACCTCGGATGTGCCGCCGCCCAGCGTATTGGCGAAAGAGCCGAGGAAAGCCTGCGGCCAGCGCCCTGTCAGGCTGGACAATCTGGTTCGGTCCGCCCCGACAATCTCCAGCGCCAGTGCGGTTATGCGCTTGTACAGCTCCGACTGAAACAGTTTTAGCATCGAACCCTCGGGACCGGGTATCCCCGTGCGTTCATTGCGCGAGATCCCCAACAGCGTCATGGCCAGCAAAGCGCGGGTCTCGGCACGCAATTTGGCCAGCTCATACGCGATGTGGTCGTCCTTAATGGCGAGCCGTCCATCTTCCAGCCTTGTGTTTCTGGCCAGTTCGATAAGCTCCTCGATGGTTTTTTGCGTTTCAATCTGCGAAGGCATGAAGGCTGTGCCGCGCTCGAAGGAGAGCTGTGCCATGCTGACACGCCAGCCGTTATTGATTCCGCCGACAATATTTTTCAGCGGAATACGCACGTTGTCGTAGAACACTTCATGCAGGTCGCTGCCCCCGGCCATATCACGTATTGGACGAATCTCCATGCCCGGATTGTCCATGCGGTTGATGACCCAACTGATACCCGCGTGTTTCGGTGCATCGGGATCAGTCCGTACCAGCAGCTGTTGCCAGTCTGCAAAGCGCGCCCAACTAGTCCAGATCTTTGCACCGCTCACGACCATATCGTCGCCATCGATGATGGCACGAGTTTTCAGGGAGGCCAGATCAGAGCCAGCAGAGGGTTCAGAGAAGCCCTGGCACCAGATGACATCCCCCTTGAGGATGGGTGGCAGATGGGTTGCTTTTTGTTCTTCATCACCGCAAGCGATGATCGTCGGCCCGGCAAGGTTGAGGCCATTAAAGCGGTAATGATCTCCCGGCGCCCTGGAATGGGCGTATTCCATCAGGAATATCAATTGCTGGAAGGTATCGAAACCCTGGCCACCATATTCCCTGGGCCAGTTGATGCCGGCCCAGCCACCGGCGTACAGCGTTTTTTGCCAGGCAAGGTCAAAGGCGCGGCCCTCTGCGCCATCGGACGGGCGCGCCTGCGCCGGCCTATTGGACTCCAGCCAGTCCCGGACTTGCTCGCGAAATTGCATTTGCTGCGGCGTGAAATCAAGATTCATGGCACAGTACTCCCGTCAGTCCGGTGCGCGCTCGGCAAGCAATTTCTTCAAGTAAAAGCGCTCGCTGCCAAATAGGGTACCCAGCACCTGGGCGCGCTTCACGAACAGGTGAATATCCATCTCCTGCGTGTAGCCCATACCGCCGTGAATTTGCACTGCTGTATTGGCATTGCGCTGCGCCGCATCGGTCGCAAGCGCCTTCAACGAGCATGTGTCAAAAAGCCCAGCAGATGATTGGGACTGCAATGTGATACTGGCGTGGTACAGCAGCGCCCGCACGGACTCACAGCGAATTGCCATCTCGGCGCAGTAGTGTTTGATGGCCTGGAAGCTGCCGATAGGTTTGCCGAATTGCTCGCGTTCCTTCGCATATTTTACTGAGCGCTCGAGAGTCGCTTCCGCGATGCCCAGCAGCATGGCGGAGATCAACAGAGCCCCGCGCAGGAAGATGCTGTCCTTTGCGGTGGGCACGAAGCACAGCGCGGGGGCAGCGGCGGCGTGCCAGCAGGACAGAGAAAGCGTGCCATCAATACAGGTTTCGATTTGCATACACTGTAGTGATGACAGCGGCAACAGGGCTGCCCCACCTTCATCAGCGACCAGTACCAGGTCGGCGTCCTCAGCCTCGTACAGCAGAAACTCCCCGTCAATCGAAGCACCAATACGCAGGGGCGTTACAGGACGGGCGCATGCCAGCGCTACCTTTAACTCACCCTCCAGTATCTGACGCAGGCACTCCCTGGCGCCGGATTGTGCAGCTACCTGGGCGGCAAGTAGGCTACCAAGCACAGACGGTGGCAGCAAATTGCGTCCCAGTTCAACAAACAGCAGCGCCTCCTCCGCGAGGCCGTAGCTGACACCACCATATTCCTCGGCAAGGCCAATACCGATCCAGCCCAGGTTGGCAATTTGTTGCAAGTGTGCGCGAGTGAATTGCGCTGTGTTGTCAGTAATTTTGAGCAGGTGCCTGACGGGAAATTCATGCGCCAGAAAACTCGCAGCGGTATCTACGATCTGTTGCTGTTCTTCCGTGGGGAGCAAATCCATAATTGAGCCATTTCCGGGAGATCGCAGGCAGGTCTTACCAATGTGGGCAGCAGTTGCGGGCCTCTGGCGATTCTATAATAAGACGCCTGTCATGATAAAGCGTTTTGTCCAGTGCACATGATACGATTAGCAACGTGTTGAGTAGTGGGGCTGTGAGTATGTCCATCAAGGTAGGCACATCCATCGGGATGCTTAACCCGCGTTATTTTCAGCAGGTCGCAGTTGCCGCTGATCGACTGGGTTTTGAATCTTTGTGGATGCCAGAGCACCTGGTCTTTCCGCTGCACATGGCCGGTTCGCCTTTTACCCCGCAGGACGGGGATACATCGCACCCGCCAGTCCCGCCCGAGACACCGCTGTTCGATGTATTCGCATACCTCTCATTTCTCGCCGGCCAGACCTGCAGGATTCGCCTGGGCACAAATGTTTACCTGATGGGTTTACGCCATCCCTTTATTGCAGCACGCGCGATCCAGACACTGGACATTGTGTCAGGTGGTCGGGCTGAAGTTGGTGTGGGGGCAGGGTGGCTGCGCAGCGAGTGGAGCGCTGCCGGTATGGATCCTCGCTCGCGGGGCCGCCGCCTGGATGAGGTGTTGGGCGTGTGCAAGCGACTGTGGATTGAGGATAGCGTAGCGCACCACGGCGAATTCTACCAGTTTGAGTCAGTGAAGTTTGAACCCAAGTCCATTCAGCGACCGCATCCCCCGATCCATATCGGAGGTGAATCGGCAGCTGCTCTGCGCCGGGTTGCGCGAAGTGGCGATGGTTGGTATGGGATCGGCCATACGCTGGGCACGATCAAGCCCGTGTTGAAGAAACTGCGAGAGACTGTACGTGCAGAGGGGCGCGATCCGCAGCACCTGGAGATTATCACCGCCGCTGAGGTGTTGACGCGGGATGACTTGCAGCGCTGGGAGGACGCGGGTGTTACGCGACTGGTGGTGTGCCCCTGGCGCCATGGCAGTGAGGCAGTTGAAGGTTTGCAACGCTTTGCCGAAAATGTACTCAAGCTATAACGACATTATTCAATAGCCGGTAAATTTCGGTTCCCGTTTTTCCGCAAATGCTGTAACCGCTTCACGCATGTCCTGGGTGTGTGCGGTCAGGTGTTCTGCCGCTACCGAAAAATTCAACGTGGTGTTGATACTGTGTTGTATGTGCTGGTTAATGGCCATCTTGGTCCAGCGAATTGCCGCTATAGGTCCGTGCGCCAGTTCCCTGGCGAACGCGATGGCCTCTTCAAGCATGTTCGCTGCGGGCACACAGTGATTGACCAGGCCCATCTGGGCGGCCTCAGGGCCTGTCACCAGTTTGCCCGACATCAGCAATTCCTTGGCGCGGTGCGGGCCAATCAACAGCGGCCAGATCACGGCACCACCATCGCCAGCCACCAGCCCCATTTTGACGTGTGTGTCCCCGATGCGCGCCGTATCCGCCATGAAAATGACATCTGAGAGCAGGGCGATCGTGGCGCCCAGACCCGCCGCAGTGCCGTTAACTGCCGCAATGATTGGTGCTTCACAGGAGATCATCTCCTGCACGAGGTAGCGAGTGCCGCGCAACTGGTCGATGGGGCGGTGGTCCACATTGCCATAGCTCTTGACATCGCCTCCGGCGCAGAACGACTTGCCGCTGCCAGTGATGACGATCGCGCCAACGTCCGGATCGCGGGCCAGCACCCTGAAAATGGTTTCCAGTCCGAGATGCACGGCGTGGTTTACCGCATTGTGTACTTCGGGTCGGTCCAGCGTGAGAAGCGCCACCCGGTCCTCAATTTTCACCGCCAGGTGGTGATGGTCGCGATACTGTGCATAGTCCACGGGGCGTACTCCTGTCGGTGTTTAGTATTCTGCCGTGAGCGGGGGCGCTTCAACATCGATCACCAGTGTCGCCAGTTCCTCCAGCCACACCTCACTGTTGCCCCACGTCATCTGCAGGGAGAGCAGTCGTTTATAGAATAGCTGGATATCATACTCCCAGGTAAAGCCGGCACCGCCAAATATTTGTATCGCGTTAGCGGCGATCTGTGGAAAGGTCTCGCTGCTATAGGCCTTGCACATTACCGCTGCCCGGTGTGCCTCGCGGGGGTCGCCGGCATCCAGGGCCCACAACGCGTAGTGCAATCCGGCGCGGCCCAGTTCCAATTGCTGCAGCATATCCGCACACAGGTGCTGGATAGCCTGAAATGATCCGATGTGCTGACCGAACTGCTGGCGTTCGCAGGCATAGCCGACGGCCAGTTCCAGTGCGCGTTGTGCCGCGCCGAAACCGTCAGCGCACAGCGCGACCAGCATGCGGTCGATGACCGGGGCCAGTTGTGCGTTATCGCCGAGGCGGGTACCGGCAACATTTTCAAAATGCACCATGGCAAAGCGGTGTGAGCCGTCGAGACATTCTGTGTCCGTGATAGTCAGTCCACTGGCAGCAGTCGGCACCAGAAAAACACCATTGTCGGTGGTCACAAACAGATAATCGGCACCGATGGCGTCCGGGACCTGAATCTTTTGCCCATTGATCGTGTTGCCAGTGGTGGCCAAACGCGCCTGCTGCCAGGAGGAAAAGCGGTGGCCCGGTTCTTCAAGTGCGAGTGTGGCAGTCTGGCTGCCATCCACCAGTGCGCGCAGCAGCTCGTCGAGGCCGAAACCGCGGCCGCGCTGGTGGCGCCAACGCAACTGGCCCAACAGGGACCGGGATGCACGACGCGGCCCAGTTCTTCCATCACGATACCCATGTCAGTCATATTACCAGCGAGGCCTCCGGCGTGTTCCGGGGCGAGCAAACCGGTGACGCCCAGGTCCGCCAGCGCCTGCCAGATCTTCGTGGTGGCGGGCACCGGTTCGCACCATCTGCTGCGGGTGAAGGCGGTACCGCCCTGGTCCTCAAGGAAGCGCCGCATCGTGGCGCGGAAAGTTTCCTGCTCTGGCGTGTAATGGGTGTCCATTGCGTTGTCCTTGCGTCAGGCTTTGGGTAAGCCTAGTACGCGGCGGGCGATGATATTCTTGTTGATCTGGGTAGTGCCGCCGGCGATGGAGGTAGCTCGACTGTAGAGTCGGTTGTCGCCCCAGCTACCCCGGTGCGCCTCTTCACCCAGTACGCTGGCGCTGGTTTCACCAATCATGTGCTCAATATCGCTCCAGCTCTGCTTGGTAATCGAAGACTCTGCGCCGGGTGGACGCTGGTTCAGTTCTCCGGCAATACAAACGTCGGCGAGTGCCTTCTGGTATTCACCGTAGAGGTAGGTGCGTGCCAGCCGCTGGCGCACGACTGGATCCTGTGCGACAGGTTTACCGTCGACCACACGCTCCCGCGCAGCCTGTATCAGCCTGGCGATTTTTTTGCGCACGCCAAGATGCAGATTGGCAACACCCGCGCGTTCATTGCTCAGTGTGGTCATCGCCACCTGCCAGCCCTGGTTGATGGGACCCAGCAGAGCCGATTTTGGGACGCGCACGTCGGTGAAGAAAATCTCGGCGAATTCTCGCTGCGCCAGTCAGGGTGGTAAGCGGTTTTACGGTAATGCCGCTCAGGTGCATATCGACCAGCAGGCAGGTAATGCCCTGGTGCTTGGGAGCCGCAGGGTCGGTTCTGACCAGCAGTTCGCAGTAGTCCGCGAAGTGGCCCAGGGTATTCCATACCTTCTGGCCGTTGACAATAAAGTCGTCACCGTCAAGCACAGCGCGACAGCGTAATGATGCCAGATCAGAGCCGGCATCGGGTTCGGAAAAGCCCTGGCACCAGATATCGTCACCACGCTGCATCCGTGGCAGCAGTGTGCGTTTTTGTTCCTCAGTGCCCCAGGTCATGATGGAAGGAGCGATATTGGCCAGGCCGATCGGGTTGAGGGCCGCCGGTGCGTCGGCCCGGTGCATCTCTTCTGCCAGTACCACCTGCTCCATCACGCCAGCTGCGCGCCCGCCATACTCGGCGGGCCAGGAGATGGCGGCGTAACCGGCATCGGCCAGCTTCCGGTTCCAGCGACGCAGGGCGTCGAGCTGCCCCACGGTGAGTGCGCCGCGATTGCTCTGGCCGCGCAATTCTTCATCCAGGTTGTCTAGCAGCCACTGCCTGACTTCACGACGAAACAGCAGGGTGTCGGGTGGATATCGATAATCCATCAACGGGCTCCAGGGCTCTTTGAATTGTTGTGCGATGCAGCAAGGCGGTGGCAAAAGTGTATTACAAGACAAATACCTTGTAAAACATTTCCTAGGCGTGCGATACTTTTTGGCCTGTGACTACAGTGTTTTGTGCGTGATCATCCGGTTTCGACCACCATTTTCCGCAATACCGGAACGGGTGTTTCTCAGGCCATCAGGACAGGGCGAAAAGCATGACTGACGTAATGAAAGGTGTTCGTATTCTGGAGGTTGCTGAGCACATGTTTGTGCCTGCTGCATCGGCTATCCTGTCGGACTGGGGTGCTGATGTCATCAAGGTCGAGCATCATCTGCGCGGCGATGCGATGCGCGGACTGGGCAGTACCGGTGTGCTGGACCTGTCCAAGGGGGTGCATGTACTGAACGAGCATTCAAACCGTGGGAAACGCTCTATCGGTCTTGATCTGTCCAGTAAAGAAGGCGTGCAGGTGCTGTATGAACTGGCGAAGACCTGTGATGTGTTTCTGACGAACAAGTTGCCCGAGGTGTTGGAAAAATTGCTGATCGATGTACCACACATCCGCAAGCATAATCGCGACATTATCTATGTGCGCGGCACGGCCTCGGGGCCCAAGGGTCCTGATGGCAATAGGGGCGGCTATGACATGACCAGTTTCTGGTGCCGCAGTGGCTGCGCGTACAGTGTCAGCCCGCCCGGTATGGGGTTTGTCCTGCCGCAACCGGGGCCGGGTTTCGGGGATTCCATCGGCGGCATGACCATCGCGGGCGGCATCGCGGCAGCGCTGTACAAGCGCGAGCGGACGGGCGAGCCATCGGTGGTTGATGTGTCGCTGCTGGCAGCGGGTGTCTGGTCATTGGGCCCGACCATTGCCTTGTCCGGCCAGAGCGGGCAGCCCTGGCGTCTCGGCGGCGGTGGCGGCACCGGCTCCAGTAACCCGCTTACCGGACTCTACAAAACCTCCGATGACCGCTTTGTGTCACTGGTGATGCTGCAGGGTTTTCACTACTGGCCGGATTTTTGCCGTCATATAGATCGCGCAGACCTGATCGACGACCCGCGATTTAACTCAGTGGAAAATCTTGCCGCGAATGCCGGGCAGGCAGGCGACATCATCCGGGCAGAATTCGCCAAACATACCCTGGTTGACTGGACGCAAAAATTCCAGACGCTCAAGGGCCAGTGGGCGCCCGTCCAGAACAGCGTGGAGGTCGCGGCAGACCCGCAGGTTCGCGCCAATGGCTACATGACCAGCGCCACGACGAAGGAAGGTACACACTTCGAACTGGTCTCGACTCCCGTGCAGTTCGATGAGCGCCCTGCAGCGACGGCGCGCGCGCCGGAGTTCAATGAACACTGCGAAGAGATTTTGCTGGAGTCGGGGATCACCATGGAGCGCATGATTGAATTGAAGGTAGCTGGTGTGCTCGCCTGAGCCCTCGTGCCGTCATGGTTGGTAAGAAGTACATAATAGTCCTGTAACAGGAGACAACAGTATGCGTATGGAAGAGATGATATTGGTCAGTGTGGATGACCATGTGGTTGAACCGCCCGACATGTTCAAAAATCACCTCACAGCGGAATACCAGGCCAAGGCACCGAAAGTCTCCCGTTTGTCCAGTGGCTGTGATGTCTGGGAATTCAACGGGCAGAAATTGCCTAACATCGGCCTCAATGCCGTGGTTGGTCGCGTCCCGGAAGAGTACGGGGTGGAGCCGACGTCCTATGATCAGTTGCGCAAAGGCTGTTACAACGTGCACGCCCGTGTCGCCGATATGAATGCCAATGGCGTACTGGGTTCCATCTGTTTCCCGTCCTTCCCGGGTTTCGTGGGGCAGTTGTGGTCCTCCTGCGAGGACAAGACACTGGCTCGTGTCATGTTGCAGGCCTACAACGACTGGCATATCGATGAATGGGCGGGTAGCTACCCGGATCGGTTTATTCCGCTGTCCATGCCGGCGATCTGGGATCCGAAGGTGATGGCCGAGGAAGTGCGGCGGGTGGCAAAGAAGGGCTGCAGGACCGTCAGCTTTACCGAGAATCCGGATAAGCTGCGCCTGCCCAGCATCCACTCAGCGCACTGGGAGCCGTTCTGGCAGGCCTGTGTCGATGAGGGGATGACTATCCTGATCCATATCGGATCGGGTGGGGGTATGGTATTCCCTACCATGGACTCGCCAGTCGAAGTGATGATCAGCACCACGCCGATCAGTATTGTGAACCTCGCTGCCGACCTGTTGTTTTCGACGCTGCTGCGCAAGTACCCGACGCTGAAATTTGCACTATCTGAAGGCGGTATCGGCTGGGTGCCGTATTTTTTGGAGCGCGCCGATTACACTTACAGCCACCATCATGCGTGGACGCACCAGGATTTCGGTAACAAATTACCCAGCGAAGTGTTTCGCGAGCACATCTTCAACTGCTTTATTGATGACAAGGCCGGTATCAGGATGCGCGATCTCATCGGCATTGAAACGATCATGTGGGAGTGCGACTACCCGCACTCTGACACCACGTGGCCGCGTGCACCCGAAATTCTCTGGGAAAGCCTCGGCGGCGTGCCGGATAAGGATATCAATATGATGACCCACGAAAATGCCATGCGAGCCTTTGACTGGGATTTCCAGCCGTCCCGTCCGCGCGAGCGTTGCACGGTGGGCGCGCTGCGCAGCGAAGCGAAGGATGTTGATCTGAGTCTCATGCGCGGTGTGGGTGGCATGACGCCTCACGAAGAGGGGCGCCGCATTGTCACGGCGGGTGACATCATGAAACAGCTGGCGGATGCTTTCGTAGAGCATTAAAGCGCAGCGTAGGAAAATAATATAATGCGCGATGGCGTGAAGGGCGAAACCCGCCTGTATATCAATGGTGCACTGGTTGACGCGGTATCGGGCCAGACCTACGACAATATCAATCCGGCCACCGAGGCTATCCTTGGCCCCGCAGCCGACGCGGGCGCAGCGGATGCAGAGCGCGCCATCAGCGCCGCACGGGTGGCGTTCGATACCACTGACTGGTCGACCAATCACACAGAACGACTGGCGCACCTGCGTCGGTTCGCCGATGCGATCAAGGCCGCCGTGGAGGATACATTGCGACCGCAACTCATGGCGGAGGCGGGGCAACCCCACGCCGTCACTCTCGGGCCGGGCTGCGACGAACCGGTCACCCACCTGGACTGGGTGCTGGAGACCGCTGTAAGTTTTCAGTGGCAGCGCGAGTTGCCGATCATAACAACGGCCATGGGTGTCAGGAGCCAGCGCCAGGTGTGGCGCGAGGCTGTTGGCGTGGTGGCGGCCATCACGCCGTGGAATTTTCCGTTGCAAACCAACCTGGCCAAGATTTTTCCCGCACTGGCCGCCGGCAATACCGTGGTCCTGAAGCCGGCGCCCGATACGCCCTGGACTGCGACCGCACTTGGCAGGCTGGCGGCCGAGGTGGGCCTGCCAGCGGGCGTATTCAATGTGCTGACTTCCCGCGACCCCGCGACGGTGGGGGAGATACTGTGCGCTGATCCGCGCGTCGATATGGTGACGTTTACCGGCTCAACGTCGGTTGGAAAACGTATCATGGTGACGGCCGCTGAAACGGTGAAGAAAGTGTTTCTGGAGTTGGGTGGTAAGTCCGCCTTGATACTCCTCGATGACGCCAACTTTGATCTTGCTGTGTTGCATGCACTCGGGGTGTGCTATCACGCTGGCCAGGGCTGCGCCATTCCCACGCGCATGCTGGTACCGCGTTCGCGTTACGCTGAAGCCGTGGAAAAACTGGCGCCTATTTTCAGGGGTATGCCCTACGGTGACCCGACAGACCCGCAGTACATCATGGGACCGGTCATTAATCGTAAGCAGTATGACAAGATACTGGGCATGATTCGTCGTGGCGTTGAAGAGGGCGCCACGCTCGCGGCGGGCGGCCATGCTGCACCGGACCGGAAGCAGGGATTTTTCATCCAGCCCACGCTGTTCACTGATGTCCGCAATGATATGAGTATTGCGCGACAGGAAATCTTCGGGCCGGTAATGGTGATGATCCCCTTTGAAGACGATGACGACGCGGTGCGCATCGCCAACGACAGTATCTATGGTCTGTCAGGCGGCATACATTCGCGCGACAAAGAGCGTGCACTGGCCATGGCAAGGCGCATTCGCAGTGGTAGTCTTAGCATCAACGGGGCCGGTTTCTTCGGTGCAGACGCGCCTTTCGGGGGTTATAAACAGAGTGGCGTGGGCCGCGAAATGGGTCTTGAGGGACTCATGGAGTACATGGAGGTGAAGACGGTGGGTTTTCCTGTGTAGCGACAGCGTACTTCGTAGCGACTCTGCAGGCTCTACTCCATTTCCAGCGACTGTTGCCCGATTGCGGTAGGTGTGCCGCGCTGCTGCAGGCCATTCTGCCCGCTACCCGGACTCGAGCCTATGTTCAGTGTGTCGGGCAGTTGTTGCAGTAAGGAACTGCCCCACTTGTGCTGTGGTAGGGGACCTAACAGGTCATCCGCATCCACCACAGAAATAAAACCCAGAAAGGGTTGAATGGCCTTGCCGCCACCGCCATAGTTGTCCCAGTGCGAGCGCGTTGCACTGTTCAACAGGTGTTGTTTGTCAAAGGTGAGAAGAAGAAATTCGCCCTTGACGCGCATCTCACCCCAATCGGCCGTCAGAAAATCCGCGCCCAGTACGCCGAGGCTTACGCCGACGGAATCCTCGCGAATGTGCCAGTGCTCCCATGCGAGTACAAACCCGGAATCGGTGGCGGACATGCGCAGTGGCGGGCCCAGTAGGTCCAGGACCTGTTCCAGCGTCATATTCTGCTGCGGCAGGTCAATGGCAGCCAGCGGTGTGCCCAGATCATAGCGCCACTGCGAGCAGGCGATCAACAGAGTACAGGCCAGCAGCGCACAAACAAGTTGGGCCAGTCTAGCCTTCATCGGCGGTGTAAATGCGGGTGGAATATTCGGTCAGGACATCATGCTCATCGAAGAAAAATATGGCCCGATCATAACGGGTATCTATGCGCATGCGGTTGTACACGATCAGGATAAGACCGTCCCCTTTGGATTGCTCAAACAGGTAGTACAGCGCCGTCTCGCCATCCAGGGCAATCACCTGTGATGGTGGGCCCAGCAGGGCCAGCACGTTGGCGCGCGTGCTTTCTCCCCTGGTCAGCTTATCGGTCACAGCGCTTTGCCAATTAACCTCCACGCCACGTTTGCTGTCGAATTGTGCGCAGCCGCTCAGTAGGCTCACCGACAGCATCAGGAAAACAAGAAGGGCTGTACGTTTCATGGCATTTCACTCAAGAAGCGATGGGTAGGATCAAGAATAAGGCATCCAGGTCGCTATGGCCATGAGTCAGGGGCTAACTTGAGCAGTTGTTAATCTGTTGAAAAGGGCAGTTTCTGGTGGGGGTAGTGTTATCTGGTGCACAAATATTGAGATTCCCCCTGTGCTTGCTCTTCAATAAAAGTAACAGGGCGGCAGCCTATGCCCTATAGTGAAACCGAGTAACTCGCGCCCAACTCTCAGCCAGGTGATCGCCCGGTCGATACTACTCTACTGTGCTCTGGCATAGTGTGAATGAGAGACGGCAAGGATATACGATATGGCGGAAGAACCAGTAAAAATCCAGACTACACAGCAGCCTTCCTCATTACCCTATGCCGGTTTTCCTGGCAGGACGATGATGACGCTGGGTCGCACCTTCAATTCAGTCCTGGACGTCGGGCGGGACCTGTTGGCGCGGCGGCGCACTTCCCAACCGGCACCGCTGAAGACTACCGCGAATCTGATTGCTGCGTGTCGGGAGCTGCTGCAGCACCGTGGCGAGGCCTCGGGTCTGGCCCTGGCCAGTGAGGTCGTGGACGGTTACCAAAATCTCCCTGAATCCCAGAGGGAGAGATTTTTCGCCAGTCTGGCCACCGAGTTTGAAGTCGACAGTACCGCTGTTCTGCAGGCAGCCGATCGCTATCGTGAGGACGGAAGCCTGGAAAATCTATGGGCGATACATCGAGCAGTGGAAGCGCCGCGACAAAAGCTGTTTCGCCGTATCAATACCGCGCCGGACGGTACCCGAACGCTGGTGACGATGCGCGGTCATCTTTTAGAGGTACTGCGTTCGCATCCGGACCTCATGGGAGTCGAATCAGACCTTAAGCACCTGTTCATTTCCTGGTTCAATAAGGGTTTTCTGGAGCTACGTCGTATTGACTGGTCATCACCGGCCAGTGTGTTGGAAAGGATCATCCACTACGAGGCAGTACACGAAATAAACGGCTGGGATGATCTGCGTAGTCGCTTGCGGGACGATCGCCGCTGCTTTGCCTTTTTTCATCCAGCCCTGGACAATGATCCGCTGGTATTCGTGGAAATTGCCCTGACCGACAAAATTCCGGATGCACTGGAGCCGCTGTTGGTACAGGAGAGAGATAAGCCACTGGACAGGCGCGTTAGCACGGTGGTGTTTTATTCCATTAGCAATTGCCATCCCGGTCTGGCCGGTATTTCCTTCGGTAATTTCCTTATCAAAAATGTTGTGGAGGAATTGAAGAAAGAAATCCCCACACTGAAAACCTTTGTCACTCTGTCCCCGGTGCCAGGCTTTCGCAAATGGTTGCTCGACAGTCCATTGGATGGACTGGTAGCTGCAGAGTTGGTCGATCGGGTGAGGGAGCCTGTGGGTCGCGTGGTGGATGCACAGGTCTATGACGCACTGCTCAAACTTTGCGCACACTACCTGCTGAGAGTGAAGTCTGGCCCGTTGCCTCGCGATTCAGTGGCCCGTTTTCATCTCGGTAATGGCGCGCAGCTCTACGGTTTGCATGGCGCAGCAGACCTGTCAGTGAAGGGTCGGGAACAGTCAGCGGGCATTATGGCCAACTACCTGTACGATCTGCCGAGCATCGAGGAAAATCATGAGGCCTATTTTGACCAGGGCAAAATTTCGGTGTCGCGCATCGTGAGTCGGCTACTGGATTAGTCATTCAAACGCGATGCGCGGTGCCGCAGAGAGAATTTACCTCGTAGAGTAAGGTGGTCATTTCCTGTTGTAGTTTTAGCGTCCCGCCATCGCCATACGTCGGCGCAGGAACGCGATTTGCGCGGCCAGCGGCAGGTCCTTGGGGCACATATCCTCGCAGCCCAGTAGCGTCATGCAGCCGAACACACCGGATTCATCGCCTACCAGTTCGTAGTAGTCTGCATCGGAGCGTGCGTCCCTGGGGTCCAGCCGAAAGCGTGCGATCTGGTTGAGTCCCACAGCGCCCACGAAGTCCTCGTGCATCTGGGCGGTGCCGCAGGCCGCGATGCAGCAGCCGCACTCTATACAACGTTCCAGTTCATAGATCTTTTCCGCCAGTTCGGGCTCCATGGCTTGTTCCATGATGTCGATGTTGACCTGCTCCAGATGTTGTGCGTGTACCCACGTTTCCAGTCGCTCGGACATGCCACGCATCCATTTTCCGGTATTGACCGACAGGTCGCCGATTAATTCAAAGGCGGGCAGCGGTGCAAGGGTAATACGGTCGGGCAAGTCCCTGGTGAGGGTACGGCAGGCCAATGCCGGGCGGCCGTTGACAATCATGCCGCAGCTGCCGCAGATGCCCGCGCGACACACGAAATCAAATTGCAACGATGGGTCCTGCTCCTGGCGAATCTCGTTCAGGGCGATGAACAGCGTCATGGTATCCGCCTCCTCCAACTCGAAGCTTTGCAACTTTGGTACGCTGTCCGGATCATACGGATTGTGACGCAGTATCTGAATGTGCAGGGTGCGGTGTGCTTCTGTAACCGGGATACGGTCCATTACTCTTCTCCCAGGCGCTGATTGCGCCCGCGCAGGTGCTGCGGCAGCAGGTGCAAGAACGGCATTAGGGCCTCCTGCCGGATAGTTCGGTCGGCATTGCCCATAGCGGCCAGGACGCCATCCACCTCCTGCTGGCGCCGCACTGACGCCGGATGCTCGATATAGTCCCGCGCGCCATAGCCGCGCCAGCCCGGGGGTAGTTCCATGCGCATGATGTCCAGCACTTCGTATGTCAGCACAGGGAGTTCGGACTGTGGATCCGGCCAGGTGGCGAGCGTGCGCCGCATCCACTCGCGGTCGTTGCGCTGCGGATAGTCCGCGCGGTAATGCGCGCCGCGACTCTCGGTGCGTTGCAGAGCGCCGAAGGCAACACACAGCGCCAGCTTCAGCATGCGCGGCAAGCGGTACGCGGCCACGAGTTCCGGATTGGCGCCCGGCGCACTGCTGCGCAGGGAGAGCTGGCCAGCGCGGCGCTGCAGTTCCTGCAGGGTGGCAACCGCTTCCTGTAAGCGCTCACCGTGGCGGAATATGCCCACTTTCCCGGTCATCGTATCCTGCATCAGTCTGGTCAGCTCAAAGGCGCTTGCACCGCCGCTGCTGCCAGCGATCGCTCCTAGTCGCTGCCGTTCTCGCAAGCCGAAGGTCTCTGCCAGCGTGGTTGAAATATGCAGTGCACCGTCTGTGGAGTTGCAGAAATCCGCCATGCTGTCGCCGACGATCATGCCGGCCACCACAGTCTCTGCCACGGAATTGCCGCCCAGGCGATTGAAGCCGTGCATATCCCAACAGGCCGACTCTCCCACAGAGAACAGGCCTTTCAGCGTCGGGCTGTGGCCACGGTGGTCGGTGCGCACGCCGCCCATGGAATAGTGTTGTGCCGGTCTTACGGGAATCAGGTCCTGCGCCGGATCAATGCCGAGGAAGTAGCGGCAGATTTCTTTGACTTCGCGCAGGTTGCGCTCGATATGTGCCCGACCCAGCAGGCGAATATCCAGCCACAGGTGCTCTCCGAAGCGGCTGTGTACACCGTGACCTGCGCTGATATGTTCCTCCATGCGGCGCGACACCACGTCGCGCGAAGCCAGTTCCTTTTTGTTGGGCTCATATTCGGGCATGAAGCGATGGTTAGCAGCGTCCAGCAGCAATCCGCCGTCACCCCGACAGGCCTCCGTGACCAGAATGCCGGCGGGGACGATTCCGGTGGGGTGAAATTGTATGGCCTCCATGTTTCCCAGGCAGGCAAGACCCGTTTCCAGGGCAATGGCCGCCCCCATGCCCTCGTTAATGATGGCGTTGGTGGAAGCGCGGTAGATGCGGCCGAAGCCACCGGTAGCGATGCAGGTGGCCTTGGCGATATAGGCCAGGATCTCGCCGCTCATCAGGTTGCGCACGATCGCGCCGCAGCAGCGCTCGCCATCGTGAATGAGCGAAAGTGCTTCCATGCGTTCATGTACGGGAATGTTGGCCGCAATGGCCTGGTTACTCATAGTGTACAGCATGGCGTGACCGGTGCCGTCTGATACATAGCAGGCGCGCCACTTCTGGGTGCCGCCAAAATTGCGCGAAGTGATGAGTCCGTGGGCCTCGCTTGCTTCCGAAATGGTCTTCTTAACGCCGTCCTCGGTAATCTGGTGCTCGCCACGGTGGACACGGTTCCACGGTACGCCCCAGGCGGTGAGTTCGCGTATCGCCTTGGGCGCGGTGTGGGCAAACATGCGTACCACCTGCTGGTCAGCGCCCCAGTCGCTCCCGCGTACGGTGTCGGCGAAATGGTAATCCTCATTGTCGCCAGCCGCACCCAGACAATTGCCGAGGCTGGCCTGCATGCCACCCTGGGCTGCCGCTGAATGAGAGCGCTTGGCTGGTACCAGGCTAAGTACAATGGTATCGAGGCCGCGCCGCTTTACGCCGATGGCCGCGCGCTGTCCGGCCAGTCCGCCGCCAATGACCAGTACGTCGGTGTAGATAATCTGCATGGCCTAGGTTTCCTCCTGCAGTGGTAATACAGCGCCCGATATGTACGGTTCACCCACGTGATCGGCGTGCTCATAGCCGATCTTCATGTAGGTGAGCAGGCTGGCGGTGCCCAGGCACAGGAAGAAAACCACGATACACCACATGGCAAATTTGAGGCGTGCCCGCACCACCCTGGCGTTGGCAGTGGAGCGCGCGCCCCACTTCATGGCGAGGCGATACATGCCAATGCCGGCATGGAAGTGTGCCGCGACCAACAGTAACGCATAGAGAATCCAGAAGTTGCCGCTCCATATACGATCTGCCGACGCATAGGGACCAATATTGCCCGGCTGCGCAATGACGATATACAGGTGTGCAGATACGAGGAAAAAGAGACAAAAGCCGGTGACTAACTGAACATACCAGAGGGTGGTATCCGGGTGGCGCAGGGCACCCATGTGTCGATGAAATTGAGCGTACTGCCGTTGGTTGCCAGGGAACTTGCGCAAGGCCAACAGGGCATGCCCGGCGACCAGTACGAAAATGACCACCCCAATAGCAGATACCATCAGCGGATAGGGCTTACCAAACAGCGGTTCACCCTCGAACATTTTTGACACCCAGTACATGGCCTCCTTGCCCAGAAGTATGCTGGACTCGAAAAACATGTGTGCCCAGACAAAAAGCACCAGAAGCAGCCCGGAAAGGCTTTGTGCAACATCCATGCGTGCTGGCCAGACAGACATTTTTTTTGACATCGACAGCACTTCCTGAAGTCGTCTACCCCGGCATCATACTAAACCCCTTTGACGCTGCCCAACTTTGTTCTGTGTCACTGATCGACGCATTAGTCAGCTGTGTTGCGCGCGCATTAAACGCTATAATCGGCCAGCTGCCTCACGCAAAGCCAGGAACAAGATCTATGTCCGACCACGATCGCATACCCGCCGTACAGGTGGGCAGCGGAGAAAAATTCATCAACGACAGGGGTATTACCGCCATCAAGGACGGTATCAAGGCCGCTGGTGCTGATGGGCAGCGCTTGAGCAAGCCTGATTGGTTGCGGATTCGTGTGCGCGGCGGCGCTACCTTCGAGAAAGTGCAGGGTATTGTTCATCAACACAGGTTGGCAACGGTGTGTGAGGAGGCTAAATGCCCCAACATGAGCGAGTGCTGGAGTTCCGGTACCGCCACCATCATGTTGATGGGGGATGTGTGCACTCGCGCCTGCCGCTTCTGTGCAGTCAACACCGGCAATCCCAAAGGGTGGCTGGACGCGGCCGAGCCGGACCATGTCGCGCGCTCTGTGCAGTTGATGAACCTCAAATATGTCGTACTCACATCTGTGAACCGGGACGACCTGCCGGATGGTGGGGCACGGCATTACGCTGCCTGCGTACAGTGCGTGAAACACCTTAATCCGGACACCGCGGTGGAGGCGCTCACGCCGGACTTTCTCGGTGTCGCTGGCGATGTCGAGACCGTACTGGACTCAGGTATTGCAGTATTCGCGCAGAATATCGAGACCGTCCGTCGCCTGACGCATCCGGTGCGCGATCCCCGCGCCGGCTACCAGCAGACGCTTGATGTGCTGGCCCACGCCAAAACTTATCGCCCCGATGTACTGACCAAAACCAGCCTGATGCTGGGACTGGGTGAGACAGAAGAGGAAATCATGGCCTGTATGGACGACCTGCGCGCGGCACAGGTCGATATCCTCACCCTCGGCCAGTATCTGCAGCCCACGCGCAACCACTATCCCATCGCCCGCTATGTCACGCCCGAAGAGTTTGAGCAGTATCGCCAATGCGGCCTGCAAAAGGGCTTTCTGGAAGTTGTGTCCGGCGTTCTGGTGCGCTCCAGCTACCGCGCTGAGCAGGTGTTGGCAAAAAACAATGTGGGCTTGTCATAGACCACAGCGTTGATCAAATGATACATGACCTCGGCAGCGCGCCAGTGCTGGGGGTATCGCTGTCAAATGTGTCCCTGTTGCGACTGGACAAAATCGGCGGCCCTGCACCGGGCAACAAATCCTTCAAGTTGAGTCATTATTTTGCCGAGGCACAGCGTCTGGAGGTAACCCGTCTGGTGTCCTTTGGCGGCGCGTGGTCCAATCACTTGCACGCGCTCGCGGCGCTGGGCCATCACCATGGCATTGACACGGTGGGTATTGTCCGTGGCGAAGAGACTGCACAGAAGTCCGCCATGCTGGTGGATGCGAAGCGCTGGGGTATGCGCATCGTGCATGCTAGTCGTGATGAGTACCGGCAACGCAATGAGGCCCAATTTCAACAGCAACTCATTGCGCGCTTCGCGCCCTGTCTGCTGATTCCCGAGGGAGGCAGCACAGTCACAGGGGCCAGGGGCTGTGGCGCTATCGCCGCGCTAATCCGACGCGGCGCACCGCGCGCCAGGTACATTGTTCTACCGGTGGGCACAGGGACGACCCTGGCGGGACTGGCGGCCAGCCTGGACGGCAGCTATGAAGTGCTCGGTATCTCAGCCCTGAAGAGCGCAACTGACCTGGAGACTCGCGTGCAGGACTTGCTCGCCGGCCTGGCACCAGACCACTGCGCCCGCTGGCGCATACTGCATGATTATCACTGCGGCGGCTTTGCGCGCGTAAACCAGCCGCTGCGCGAGTTTATACTGGCGTTTGAAACTGTGCACGGTGTGCAGCTTGACCCGGTGTATACCGGGAAGATGTTATTTGCCATCCACCGGTTGTGCCAGCAGGGTGAGTGGGACACTGACGCCCCGCTGCTAGCTGTCCACACTGGTGGCTTGCAGGGGCGTCGCGGGTATCCGTGGTTAAGCTGCAGCTATTAAAGTCCGCACGTCAGCTTGATCTGGGCAATCTTGGTATCCAGTTTTTTATTGTATTCTCCGGTGCCGATCTCAAGACTTTCTTGCTCACTGCCCCCGAGTATATGGGCTACTGCGCCAACGGGAAAAATGGAGCTGGCGCCGTCTTTAATTACCTGCGAGGTTCGGGCTTTCTCATTGGTCAGTGTTTGTATATCCGCCGCAGCCGTGGAGCAGTTAATGGGTGCCGCCAGGTTGGCCTGTACCTCGCTTTGGGGTGCGGGAGCCTGGGCGGCGCAGCCCGCCAGGAGCAGGGCAATAACAGGAACCAGTGTGAATGCTTTCATGGTGCATCTCCAATCGGTTAATTGAATTCGTTATCAGTAAGTGCCGCTGATGTAGGGCCTGGGGTTGGGTTGCGGCGAGAAAAGTGTGGCACATTTAGACCCGATAGGAAAGCCACGTTGCCTAGCTCTACGTAGTCTATACTGCTCTGGCACAATCCAAACCACAAACATCAAAAAGGACTATCACATGAGTTTTTTCGGCAAGATACTCGCGAAACTAGGCATGGGTTCAGCCCAGGCTGCGACACCTCCGCCAGTCACCACGGCGCCTGCCGCAACAGCGCCAGTAGCCACGGCGCCGGTGGCGCCACCGCCTCCCCAACCGATTGCGATTGTAGACGTGGTAGCGCAACTGGAAGAGCGGGCAGCCAGTAATCCGCAGAAACTGAACTGGAAGACATCCATCGTCGATCTCCTGAAACTGCTGGAACTGGATAGTAGTTTAGCCGTGCGCAAGGAACTGGCCAGTGAACTAGGTTGCCCGGCGGACTTCATGGGTGACTCTGCGAAGATGAATATCTGGCTACACAAGACTGTGCTGCAAAAGATAGCAGACAACGGCGGCAACATTCCGGCTGATCTTTTGCATTGATATCCGGCCAGTTACCGGCGGCGCCAGGCCGCCGGTGAGATGCCATACCAACGCCGGAAGGCGCGACTGAAGTTGGCCGCCTCGCGGTAACCGAGGATTTCTGCTACATCGGCCACATTGAGGCGGGCGTCTTGTAATAAACGTTCTGCATAGTCTCTGCGCAAGCCCTCCAGCACATCCTTGTAGGCCGTCTCTTCGCGCTGTAACCTGCGAATCAGCGTGCGGGAAGTAAGGTGCATGGCATTTGCGACTTGTTCGAGAGTCGGCGGTGGATGGGGTTGGCCCGCATACAGCATCTGCGTATCGAAGTGATTGCACAGGCGGTTGCGTACGGCATAGACAATACTGCCAACCTGTTCACGTGCCGCAATCAACTCGCGACAGCGTATTACGTTAGCGCGATAGACAGACTCGTCGTGCAGGGGAGAGGGCAACTGCCGCCATGCCAGTGGTACTGCAATTGCATTCTCGGGGGCATCAAAGATCACCGCTGCATCGTAGGCGGCGATCAAACGCTCACTGCCAATGGGTGCAGCGTGCATGAAACTGATCAATACGTTCTTGCCCACCGGGTGACCCAGGATTGTGGCGAGCAAAACCTCAATGACTTTAAGCACTACTTCCACCAGCCACCGGGCAAAATCGGATTCGCCAGTAGCGTCATCAACGTGCAGGAGGTAGTGTGTTTCTGTGGTACAGGTCCACGCGGTCATCGCCGTGTTGCGGCTGGCATACAAAGTGCCCATCACGTCCATGGCTGCACCCAGGGTGGGTGCGCTCAGGGCCGCGAATCCCAGTGGTCCGTGTGCGGCGATGCTGAGTTGGGAACCGAGCCGCGCAGTCCAGGCGCAATCATTGACGCAGCGGGCATAGTTGCGAAACACGATGCCCAACTCGGTTGCGTCAATGAACTCTGCGTCCGCCAGCGCCTCTTCGGTGGTGGCCACCCCGCGTAATAGTTCAGCGGCCGGGGCGACACCCGATTGCAGGGTTAGCCGGGCGTAGGCCGCAGACATTTCGATCTTCCTAGGCATACGGTAACGCTAGCGTACTCAGCGATATTTGTCACTAAATGACAAGAAAAATGTCTTTAAGTGAAAAGCACTCCTGCCATGCAATGGGATACGCTCGTCCCACAAATCAAAGGAGGGCTTTGCCATGAGTACAACTTATGTAGTGGACCACCCCGAGCAGGGGCATATCGAGTATACGGACAGGAAGCGGTATCTGTGGATGTTGTCGCTGGCCATGCCGTTGTTTCCCATGTTGGGCATCGCCCTGTACTTCGCCTATGACTCCCAGTGGCTGCTGGGTATCCCCTTGCTTTTCGGCTATGTAATCGTGCCGCTGCTGGACTATGCCTTTGGCTCCGATAAGAACAATCCGCCGGAGGAAATTGTGCCGCAGCTGGAGCAGGATCGTTACTATCGCCTGCTGACCTGGTTTACCGTGCCCATGCATTTTATCGTGTTGATTGGCATTGCCTGGTTCGTGGGTACGCAGGATCTTACCGTCTGGTCCGTCCTGGCACTGGCCATTATTGCGGGCATGTACAGCGGGCTGGGGATCAATACCGCGCATGAACTTGGACACAAGAAACCGGAGTTCGAGCGTTTGCTGGCGAAGATCGTGCTCGCGGTGCCGACCTACGGCCACTTCTGTATTGAGCACAATCGCGGCCACCATCGTGACGTGGCCACCCCGGAAGATCCCGCCAGTGCGCGTATGGGCGAGTCCATCTACAAATTCGTGCTGCGGGAAATCCCCGGTACCTTCAGGCGCGGCTGGGCCGTAGAGAAAGAGCGGTTGGAGCGCCTCGGCAAGAGTGAGTGGAGTATTCATAATGATATTCTTCAATCGTATGCTATCAGCGCAGTGCTGCAGGGCGCACTCATCATCGCTTTCGGCTGGATCATGATTCCCTTCCTGGCCATCCACAATTTCTGGGCGTGGTACCAGCTGACCAGTGCCAACTATATCGAGCACTACGGTCTGTTGCGGGACAAGGAAGCCAATGGCCGTTACGAGCGCTGCCAGCCGTATCACAGCTGGAACGCCAATTACATTTTCAGCAATATTCTGTTGTTTCACCTTGAGCGCCACTCGGACCACCACGCCAACCCGACCCGTCGCTACCAGAGCCTGCGCAACTTTGATGGGATTCCTGAACTGCCCAATGGCTATTACGGCATGTACCTGCTCGCCTACGTACCGTGGCTCTGGTATAAAGTGATGGACAAGCGCGTGCTCGCACTGCCGCACATCAACGGCGATTTGACCAAGGTCAATATCGATCCGCGGCGGCGCGATGAAATCTACGCGAAGTATGGTAGCGGCCAGCACCTCACATTGGCCACCTAGGAGAGTGTGCAATGGGTAAATACCGCTGCCCTGGCTGCGATTACACCTACGACGAACAACAGGGGGATGCTCACGAGGGCTATCCCCCTGGCACCTCGTTCGCTTCTCTGCCGGAAGAATTTACTTGCCCTGATTGTGCCGTGCGCTACAAAGAAGATTTTCAGCAGATCGACGACTAACTTCGGGAGTCGAGTTTCTAGTTACCCGACGCCGCCCCTGTATTCTGAATTTCCTTGACCTCGCTCAAATCTACGAGCTGGGGAAAATGCATACTGAGCGAAGAAAGATAGAATTTTACTGGGGCGGCGGCGTAGTGTTCGACAGGGATCAGTCCAGCGGCGATCGTATAACATCGGTTATGCGCGCTCTGCCACGCGACCGTTTCATAGAGATGGGCGATGCCGCGTTCGGGGTGGGGCGCAGTGTGCCGCCAACCAATGCCGTTTCGGAAATACTCCATCATGCTGGTGTGAATACCAGCCACAAGGTACTGGTTATTGGTACCGGGGCGGGTTATGTCACCGCGCTGCTCGCCAAGCTGGCTACCCTGGTAGTGACATTGGAGGTCAACCCCGCCATTGCCCGTATTGCCCAGAATCGTTTCAACAAACTGGGTCTGGCGAACCTGATCCTGCGAGTAGGGGACGGTACCGGAGGCGCTGCGGACCTCGGGCCGTTTGACCGTATTTTTGTCGCCAGCCGCAAGGTAATCGACAAGCATGAGCTAATCGACCAACTCGCCGTGGCGGGGCGCCTGCTGGCTATAGAGCCGGGGGAAAATGGCAGCCTGTTCCTCGCCCGGTACGAAATCAGCGAGTTGGGGGTCCCCTTGCGCAAGGAGCTGGCACTGGTGGATTTTACCCGGGACACAGGCATGACCCTGCTGGATATGGGTATGGTCGACCAGGTGATGTTGTCTGAAGCGCGCCGGGTAGCGAGGCAGAAAAAACTTTCGGTCATTAGCGTTCTCAGGGACAAACTGAATGTGGAGGATGCCACGCTTTACCGCAGCCTGGCGGTAGAAAAAGGGATGCCCTTCGAAACGATCGACGAGCTTCTGCCCCGGGTTCAGCCTGAATTAATGGAACGCTTCTCACGCAGCTTTCTTGACAGCCATCACCTCATTCCGCTCAATGTCGAGGACCACTGTTTATCTGTGGCAACAGACGACCCGGATTGTGCAGTTGATGATATCTACCATATTCACCCCTATGAACGGGTGCTGAAAGTGCTGGTGACCCCCAACGATTTCAAGCGCCTGTGGACTACGGTTGAACTCTCTCTCCACGGCGACATGAAGCAGCTCTGGGGTGCCGGCTCGGAGTTGGAAAAGCAGGAAAGTGAAGAGGATATTCTGGAGCAGGAAAAGCCGGGAATAAAGGCCCACCTGATCACTCTTTGCGACGCCCTGTTGCTGGATGCGGTCACCTTGCGAGCCAGCGACCTGCACATCGAGCAGTACAAATCTCGTACTCGGATTCGCCTGCGCGTGGACGGCGACCTGCACGACATTACGCATTACAACCTCTCTGCCCAGGAAACCAGAGGCCTGATCAATGTCATCAAGATACGCGGTGGCATGGACATAGCCGAAAAGCGGCTCCCCCAGGGAGGGCGCTCCCAACTGACCGTCGGTGGCGTTAGCTTCGACCTGCGCATCCAGATACAGCCGTCCCTGCACGGGGAAGCCGTGGTGATACGGATGTTACCGCAGTCAGGCAATATCGTGGACATCGAGGACCTGGGTATGAACCCCAATATGATGCGCCATTACCGGCGCTTGCTGGACAACCCCTCGGGGCTGGTGCTGGTCGTAGGTCCTACGGGCTCGGGAAAGTCCACCACCTTGTATGCCGGCCTCTCGGAGCTGGCCAAAAACGGGCGGCGCAAAGTCTTGACCATAGAGGATCCGATTGAATACTCCATGGAGGGGATTCAGCAGACCCGGGCCCGCCCCGACATCGGCTTCAGTTTTGCCGATGGTATGCGCTCGTTCGTACGCCTGGATCCCGATGTCATCCTGGTGGGTGAAATCCGGGACACAGAGACAGCCGTCGAGGCGATACGCGCCTCCCAGACTGGCCACGTGGTGCTGTCCACCCTGCACAGCAATGACGCGGTGGATGCGCTGCAGCGCTTGTATGATCTTAATGTTCACGCCAATTCGATCGCCAGCGAATTGATGGGTGTAATTGCCCAGAAGCTGGCCAAACGCATCTGCCCCCAATGCAGGACTGAAGCCGAACCCGACCCCGCTATTCTCGCCGAGCTATTTCCCGAAGGCACACCTGACAGTTTCCGCTGTTTTCGTGGGACGGGGTGTAAGATGTGCAACGACCGGGGCACCAAGGGGCGCGTTGCCGTAGTGGAGTATATGCAGGTCAACAGTGACATCCGCAACGCCATTTCGCAGCGCTATCCCATTGCCCAGGTACGCTCTATTGCTTTGGACTCTGGATTATTCACCCTGCGCGACAGCGCATTGAATCATGTGATTGAAGGCGCGATACCCCTGACTGAACTGCCACTGATTCTGCCATCAGACCGTATGGCTCCGGAAAAAAGAGGAGCATGGTAAATGGCAAGTGACACCCGACAAGCCCAGCGTTTACCGGCGGAAATCTATTATGCGAAGGAACTGCATGCGCTGCGTGAGGCAGATAGCTGGCCTCGGCCGCCGGGCTGGCAACTGTCGCCCCGGGGCGTCGAGGCTTTCGTGCTCGGCGATGGTAAACACAGCAGCCCAAAATTCGTCGCTCCCAGCGATATTATTACCCGGATCGTCATCTCACTGGCCACGTCCCGGGGGGCCATGCTGGTAGGTTCGCCGGGGACCGCCAAATCCTGGTTGTCAGAACTGATTTGCGCCGCAGTCTGTGATGATTCGACGCTGATTATCCAGGGTGGCGCCATCGAAACACTGCAACAACTTCTGTACACCTGGAATAGCGCAATTCTTGAGCGCAAGGGTCCCTGTATAGAAGCACTGATACCCGGACCACTCTATCGCGGCATGGCATCGGGCATCCTGGTGCGCTATGAAGAGATTGCCCGTTCCTCCACATCACTGCAGGACGCCCTGCTGTCCATCATGTCCGAGCGCTCGATTTCGATTCCCGAACTCTCTGGAGAATCCTCAACCCTCTATGCAAAGGAAGGGTTTAACCTGGTGGCAACCTCCAACACCACGGACGCGGGTCTCAATGAGATGAGTGCCGCACTCAAGCGCCGAATGAATTTCGAGACCATACATCCCATCAAGTCCGTGGAGGATGAAATAGGGGTGGTGCTGCGTGAAGCAGAGAAGTTGTTGCGGGCCTCCGGCGTGGACGTCACGCCCGATGAGGAAATCGTGCGGGTGCTGGTCACTATATTTCACGAACTGCGCAATGGCCAGTCCCTGGACGGACGCAGTACTGATCGACTGGCCTCAGCGGTGATGTCCACGGCCGAGGCTGTTTCGGTCGCGCACGCCATGGGCGTTTACGCCTACTACTACCGCGAGGGGCATATGGTGGCGGAAGACTTCACCAGCTTTCTGGTGGGCGCGGCGATCAAAGACAATCTTTCCGACCTCAAGCGAATGAACCACTATTTCGAGACGGAGGTTGCGCAAAAAAAGGGAGCCGTGTGGGAGACTGTCTATCGGCACTGGCAACAGTCCTTCCGCTACTGATGCCAGTGTGCCTGACAAATACAGGCTACAAATTGTAAAACGGCGCCGGGGGTTTACGCCACAGCGCTGGCAGCATAGGGCAGGGCAGCCAGCGGTGAGTTGCCCAGCAACTCGATATACCGGTTTTCCAGCTCACTGCACGAGGCGCGAATGCTGCGTATCGATTCCGCGCGTACCGGCGGCAGCACGGTGACCCGAATCGTAGCCGGTCGAATCAACCAGCCACCCTTGGGTAGTGCATCCTTAACGTTATGCAATACGATGGGAATGATGGGAACATCGGCCTTGCGTGCGATATAAAACGCGCCGTGCTTGAATGGCTGTATGTCTCCCAGCGTACTGCGGCTGCCCTCTGGTGCGATCACCAGTGAGCGTCCACTTTTCAATATCTCGAGAGCGCGCTGCAACACATGCCGTTGATCGGACTCTTCGCGGTCCACGAAAATAGTATCGGCCTGGCGCAGCAAAGGACCCACCACTGGTGTATTCCCCATTTCCTTCTTGACCAGCGCAACCACGTCCTCGCGCAGCAGATGCGCCAGTACCATAGAGTCCAGCAGACTCTGGTGGTTGAACACAAAAATGGCCGGGCGTTCCCGGAGCAGGTTATCAACACCCTCAATCTCAAAGTCCAGGCCGGCGAAAGCGCTGCCAACATCACCCAGCAGGCGGGTAAGTTGATTGGCAATTCTAAAGTTATCGCGCCCCAGCCGCTTACTCAGCATGCCAACGACCGTTGTTGCGACGACGGTTTGTGCGGTGAGTACGGTGCGGGCAATGTTTTCCACGCTGGGCATGCCGCGCGTCGAGAACTGTAATTGCGGCCAGTTGCTGGCGCGCGCGTGTGCGCCGAGCTTGTCTGTTGCATTGACCGCCACAGGATGGCCGACTTTGCGCAATAGGGGCAGGTCATCACTGGAGTCGGAGTAAAACCAGCAGTGTTTCAGGTGCGCGTTGTGCAAGGCTGCGCTGCGCCGTGCCGTTAGCAGTTTGCCTTCGCCAAAACACAAAGGCGCGATCACTTTGCCGGTAAAGTGGCCGTCTACTACCTCCAGACGCGTGCAGCAGATCTCTTCTATACCCAGCACGCGCGCGATTGGTTCAATCTGGTAGCGACTGGCGGCACTGACGATCACCAGTTTGTGGCCGGCAGCCCGGTGCGCTTCTACCAGCGCGATGGCCTCGCGGTACAGGGCCTTCGCCAGGTGTTTGCGATATGCCTGTTCGCCAAGTGCACTGAGTGTTGTTTCAGAGACACCGGTGAGTGTTCTGGTCATACGCCTGACCAGCCGGTGGTAGTTGCTGCCGGAGCTGTAGACCTTGTGTTTGAGAATATCGCGAATGACCTGCGCCGATTGCGCAAGCTTGCCGCGCCGCGCACCCTGGGCAGCAGTTTCCATGGCCAGCGCCAGTATCGAGTAGCCTGCGATCAGGGTTCTATCCAGATCGAAGAAGGCCACAGCAGGCTGCTCGCTGCGGGTCGAGATGTCTTGCAGGTGTTCTTCCAGTTTCGTCATGGTGCGTCCTTCCACAACGCGTTGCGCGGTGGTACCTATTTGGCAATGTTGTCAGTGGATGGTGAAGCAAATATCCTGCCAGTGTTGATAGTCGGACATCACTGTTTCTATTTAGTTACAAATAATGGAACTATTTATGAAAGAAGGGAGATTTACGAGGATCAGGGGCCTGCGCGATGATTCGTTATGGTGCACCAGCGCACCTTGGAGGAGCGCATAGGGTACGCTACTGTATCCTGGCGGTTGCTATATTTCTCCGAACTGATAACGGATTTCCAGGTAGGCACCACGTGGCTGGCCCACGAAGTAGCGATATTCACCAAAGCCAAAGTCCGCTCGTTCAGCGTATTCCTCATCCAGCAGATTGGTCAGGCGCAAGCCACCTGACCAGCGCGGCGTCAGGTCACTGGTGATGCGCAGGTTGAGTAGGGAGTGGCCGTGGTACTCATGTGCGTTCTCCGGGTCCAGATAGTAGGAGTCCATGTAAACCCACTCCAGTTCAGCGCGGCTGTTGCGCCTGGCGAGTGCGGAAAAATCCCAGCCCAGGTGTGCGCTGCCAAAGCTTCTGGGCGCAGTGTCGATATCGTTGCCCTTGATATCACCTTTAGTGCCTTGCAGTTCGACGTGATTGTCGTAGGTGTGGCTGGCGACGTTGGCATCAATACCCACGGACCAGTTGTCGCTCAGCATATAGTCCACGCTCATTTCGGCGCCGTAGTGGCGGGTCTGGGCGCCGCTGACGTTGTATCTGTTAGCGTCCTGGAAAATAACATCATCCTTGTGCATGTAATACACCGCGACATCGTAGCGCAGCGCGCTCTGCCAATAACCGCGCAGTCCCAACTCTGAATTGTCGATCTTTTCCGAATCGAGGTTGGCGCTTACCTGTCCCGCTTGCAGCCGGTACAGTTCGGCGGTATCCGGTGCGCGAAAACCGCGGGCCAAGCGCACGTAGGCGACATGGTCCTCAGTCAGGCTGTAGCTGGCCCCGGTATTAAGCGACCAGTCGGTGAAGTCGTCCTCACGGTCGGCCGGTCGATAGAAGCGACAGTTGGTGGACAGTGCACCACAGGGACTGCCGTCGCCGGTCTGGTTGTTGTAATCGTAGTTGGTGTACTCCAGGCGCACGCCGCCGTCGAACTCCCACGGGGAGTCGAGTTGGGTGCGCAGCTGGCTGTAGATTGCTGCGACCGTGGCGTCCACCTGGTAATCATAATGCACGCCCGCCGGGATGTCGGGGCTGAAGTCCTGGTCCTGGGTTTCCTTCAGGGTGCCGTCTGTGTACTCCATGTCAATGCCATTCACCCAGCGTAGTGCGTCGGCGTCAGTATGGACGGTGGTGCGCAGGCCGAGGCTATTGTGTGCGTTTTCCTCCACCGGCTGCCAGGCGAGAAAGTGTTGCAGGAAGTCCATGTCGTTTGCGCGCAAGTAGGGCGTGAGGGTGAGCGTACTTCTATCGTTCAATGCCACGCTGGCGGCGCTGTACAGGCGCACCGACCAGGCGTCCCTGTAGGCATCCGGATTCGGGTTGCTCTTCTTCAGGTCGCTGTCTTTATAACCATCATAACCCTCGATGTAACCTGCCGTGTCCTGTTGGAGATTAGCCGTATCCAGCACCGTGCGCACATTCCAGTCCTGGCCAGAATAGTCGTCGCGCACGATGGCTTTTTGCTGATCGTAGCCCGAGTCGTCCTTGTAGCCACCGTCGCTCGTCGCATTGGCACTGACGCTGATGCCATGCTGGCCAATCGTGTCGCTGTAGCGGTACTTGGTGCGGTAGTAGTCATAGGGTCCGGCTTCCACGGCCAGGCTGTGATCCAACTGTTCGGTCGGCGCGGCACTGATGATATTGATGACACCGTGCATAGCGTTAGAGCCATAGAGCGCGGTGGCCGGCCCCCTGATGACCTCGATGCTGCCCGCCTGTTCGAAGTTGGCGTCAAACAACTGGTTGACGTTGCAAAATCCGGGAGCGCGCAGGCTGATGCCATCTGCCGCCGAAAAGAACGAGTCGCAGCTGCCGGCACCGGTAAAGACCGGTGAGCGCAGCGCGATGATACTCTCCTGGCCGTTACCGCGACTGATCCAGGCGCCCGGTACGCGCTGCATAATTTCGTTGATGTGGACGGGATCGACTAACGCCAGGGTTGCACTGTCGACTGTGGTCCAGGCGAGAGGCATCTGCAGCGCGTCTTCCGCCACCCGACTGGCGGTAACCAGTACGTTTTCCTCGACCTCCGCGCCATGGACGAGGAGGGGTGTAACAGGCAACGACCATAGGGCAAGGTAAACAGGAAAGCGGAGGAAACTGGTACGCATGAACGCGACTCGGACGCGAAACGAAGCGCGATTGTAGCCCATTCATTCCTGCATCCCAATGGTGCGGAGCGTCGAATGCGGGGCCCCGGTGCGCTGGCCGGCAGTTCATTTTGCGGTATACTTTCGCCTTCTGCGAGCAGGCACGCCGCAGTACTGTTCGCCTGCCTGTGATAAGCAACTGAATGAAGGAAACCCACATGTGGATTAAACCCCCGATCGGCACTGTTGGCCCTGCTGATGATTCTCGGCGGCTGTGCCCAGCTGGATGAATGGACTTTTTCTGCGCCTGAGCGCAAAGCGCCGGCCGTTGCACCGGGCGAGAGTATGCAGGCCGATGCTATCTATATAAATACTGCGGCCGTTGCAGGCGCTAGTGATTTTCGCAACGTCTATATAGCCCCGGCGAACCTCGCCAATATGCAGGTCATTCAACCAGAGGGCGCCGCCGCTGATATTGAGTGGTGGGTAGACGATGCCGAAGACAAGATCTTGCAGCAGGCGATAGCGGATGAACTCGCTGCCGCGCTCGGTTACGAGTCGGCTTTCTATATAGTGGGTACCCCGCAAGAGGCGCAGATTGTGGTTGATACTGCAGTGGTCGCCATCCATCCGAATGTGACCCGCGCAACCGCCGCTGCCAGTACCAATCCCGGTGGTGCCATTACGGTCAGTATTGCGCTGGTGAATGCGGCCAGTGGCGCTGTGCTGGCACGCGTCGTGGATACTCAGTCCAGCGACGATATCTGGGCGTTCAACCAGGTGCAGGGCGACAATCCTGCGTTTAACAGGATCTTTCGTGCCTGGGGTAACAGCATACGTCTTGGACTGTTACAACTGCAGGGTCGCTCCAAAGGTCCTCCGGCTGTCGCTAGCATGACCAAATAATGTAATCAGCCAGTGGCAATGATATTGACGTCGGTGGCAGCGCTGCTGGGGCCGGGCTTGTTGCGGATGGCGTCGGCGATTCGAAACAACGGGACCTTCAGCATATCCACCAGTTCCTTGCTGGCGCCGGTCTGCTCCAGAGCCTTATCCATACACAATAACCACTGGTCGCGCTCGGCGGGTCCGATGTGATAGGGCTCGTGGGGTGTGGTCATGCAGACCGTACCGTACTTGTCGGCGTATAGCGGGGGGCCGCCCATCCAGCCAGTGAGGTATTCGGCCAGTTTTTCCTTCATCGGGGCGAGGTCCCTGGCGTGCATGGCGCGCAATCCTGCGGCCTCTGGCAGGGCATCCATAATGTCATAAAAAGTGTTGGTCAGATGTCGAATGCCATCCTCGCCCAGCATCTGGTAGGGAGTCTGTGGGGTGTCGCTCATGCAGTTGTATCCTCTTGCATTGTGATTTTCAGTGCAGCGTATGCGCGCTATTATAAAGGTCGGATGCCACAGATTGTAAGCGCGGGAACAACTACGCTACTCTGGTCCGGTAAAGCTAATTAGCGCTTGAAGGTAATGCTATGAACAATACCCACGATACATTTTCCTTTACCGGGAGAATACGCAGTGGCACCCATGCGCTGCACGGCATTATTGAAATGCTCAAGAGCCAGCACAATGCCTGGATACACCTGATGGCTACCGTTTGTGTCATTGTTGCGGGAGCTGTATTGGGTGTATCGACAACCCAATGGTGTCTACTGGTTCTGGTCATTACCACGGTGTGGGTGGCGGAAGGGCTCAATACTGCTTTTGAATTCCTGTGTGATGTAGCGTCGCCCGAATTTCATCCGCTAGTCAAAAAATCAAAAGATGTGGCTGCCGGCGCTGTCCTGCTGAGTGCCGTGGGCGCGGTTGCGGTGGGCCTTATTATTTTTATTCCGTACGTCATAGCATACCTATAGAGACCACACATGCATCCGCTGATCCCTGGCGTGCCTGGTGGCTTTTCCTCTGCTAGAATCGCCGTCTCTTCGGCGCATCATTGTGGCGCTCGGGCACCTTGAGTTACTCGAATATTACGGATACAGGACAAACACTATGAGTCTTGCTGATAAGGTATTGGCGGTTAATGACGATTTACCCATTCGCACCGATGCAGCGGTGCACAGCGGCAAGGTGCGCTCGGTCTACTGGTTGACCGCCGCTGACAGTGCTCGCCTGATAGCGGAGCGCGGCTATGCGGTCGCTCCGGATGCGCCGCTGGCCATCATGGTCATTTCGGACCGTATCTCCGCGTTCGAGTGCATCTGGCACGCCGAGGGCAACATGCGCGGTGTGCCTGGCAAGGGCGCGGCACTCAACGCTATTTCCAACCACTGGTTTCGGTTGTTCCGCGAGAGGGGGTTGGCGGACAGTCACATCCTGGAGATCCCCCATCCGCTGGTGTGGATAGTACAGAAGGCCAGGCCGGTGATGATTGAGGCCATCGCGCGGCAATACATTACGGGTTCCATGTGGCGTTCCTATGAGAAGGGCGAACGGGAGTTTTGCGGCATCACGATTCCCGATGGCCTGCACCGCGACCAGAAGCTGCCAGAGTTACTGATTACCCCATCCAGCAAAGGTATTCTCGAGGGCATTCCCGGTGTTCCTGCCGTGGATGATGTGAATATAACCCGCACCGACATCGAGAAAAACTTCGCGGCCTTTCGTTTTCGCAGTGTCGACGATATCGCCGTCTATGAGCGACTGCTACGCGAGGGTTTTGACGTGATCAGCAGCGAGTTAGCCCGACTGGACCAAGTCTTTGTGGATACCAAATTTGAATTTGGGTACGTCACCGACAAGGCAGGCAACGACAAGCTGATCTATATGGACGAGGTGGGTACGCCTGACTCCTCCAGAATATGGGATGGCGCGGCCCTGCGTGAAGGCAGGGTAGTGGAGAACTCCAAGGAGGACTTTCGCCAACTTCTGCTGCAGCACTTTCCCGATCCGGACATTCTGCTTAACAAGGGTCGCATGCCGGAACGCCAGGCATTGGCTCGCGACAACGCGTTGCCCGTCGAGGTGCTGATGGCGGTATCGCATACTTATGTTGGTATCGCGGAAAAAATCATCGGTGGCACCCTGCAGATGTCGGATAATCCCAAGGCGGAAATCCTTGACGTGCTGCGCAAGGAGTTTGCGCTTGTTGACTGAGACTGCCCTTGCTAACTGACCCGTGGTTCTACCTGGTCGCGGTCCCGGCGGTACTGTTATACGGTATATCCAAGGGTGGTTTTGGCGGTGCCCTTTCGATTGTATCGGTGCCTATGATGGCCCTGATGATGCCGCCGACCCAGGCGGCGGCGATTCTTCTGCCTATTCTCGTGGTGATGGACGCGCTCGTGGTGAAAGCCTACTGGGGCGTATACGATAGACGAGCCCTGTACCTTTTGCTGCCCGGTGCACTGGTTGGCATCGGCATTGGCTATCTGTCCGCTGAGGCCATGAATGAGCATTACATGCGGATTCTTATCGGTGTGCTCTCGCTGGTATTTGGCCTGCAGAGCCTGTTGGGGCTCAAGTCATTCGCCAGTAAAGATCACCATCCTGCCAGCGGCAGCCTGTTCGGTACCCTGGCAGGGTTTACCAGTTTCAGTATTCATGCCGGCGGTCCGCCCTTCACCATGTACCTGATGCCCAAGCAGTTGTCGCCACTGCTCTTCGCTGGCACCGCCGGGATTTTCTTTGCGGTCGTCAACGTGGTAAAGCTGGTGCCTTACTACGCACTTGACCAGTTCACTGCCGACAACCTGCTGTATTCACTGGTGCTGGTGCCCCTCGCGCCACTGGGCGTGAAACTTGGCCACGTCCTGGTGCGACGATCAACACCATCATTCTATTATTCCGTGACCAGTTTCTGCCTGGTGCTGGTAGGGGCAAAATTGCTGTGGGACGGAGTCACGGCACTGGGATCCTAACGCTTGCCAAGCTTGCGGATGTTGCTGGGAGAAAAATACGCCGCTCCTTTCACCGGGTTGATATCGTACAGCATTGGCTTGCCGTCGTTGATCAGGCGCTCGGCGATGTACGCGCCGGCGACCAGGTCGTGGTACATCTGTACACGTCGTATGTAGGCCTGGCCGTGGTAATCGTAGATATTGTTGTTGAACACGACCTTCCACAGCTCGCCGCGTCCATCGTAGTTTTCAGTGACGGATGCGATGCCAGTGTCCTCGTCCACATACAGCCGGCGTTTTGCGTAGATATGGCGCTGGCCCTCCTTCAATGTCCCTTCTGCCACCCACACTCTTTTCAGTTCATAGCGCATGTAATCCGGGTTGGCGTGGAACTTGGGCAGCAGATCCTTGTAGCTCACTTTCGGATCATCAAATTTGTAGTTGTGATAGGGAATGAACATCTCCTGCCTGCCGATAAGTTTCCAGTCGAAGCGCTCCATTGAGCCGTTGAATCCCTGTGTTTCATCCACCGTTTTAAGCCCCCCTGGTCCATCGGGGGTGTCAAAGCCCACGGTCGGCGCGCGTCGCACCCGCCGTGAACCCGGCAGGTAGCGCCACACTTCCCGGGCACTTGCCTGGTAGTCGAATGGCTCGATGACGGAGGTTACCAGGCCCTTGTCACGGGCGGGCTCTGTGCAATCGGTCATGATATAGCCGGCCACCATGCCCAGTTTGGGATACTCGTATTCTGCGGTGATCGGATTGTTGCGGTTGGCGTAGGGGACTTCCTGCACGAATGTGGAGCGGCGCAGGGACTGGGTGTCCGTTGGGGAACGTCGCGATGTCGCTGTATTCACCTTCTATGGTCAGGAATGGGTCGTTGGTGCGCGCCAGCCACACCACCTCCGGGCCGGTGGTGGGTACGGGAAAGGCCGGGGAGCCGATAAATCCGGTAATACCTTCATTGTCACTGGACAACTCGCGTGTTCGGCGTTGTAACGGACCTTGTCATAATAATGCGGGTAAAAGGCAAACTCCCGGTGGCCCGGGTAAACCGGCATACGGAAAGTGTCGGGATAGGCTTTGAACATGGCGATCTGGCCCGGGCTCAGGCGCGACTTGTATTGCTCCATATTATCCTTGGTGATGACAAAGAGCGGCTTTTCATCGGGCCAGGGGTCGGGGTAGGGCGTACCAGGACCATCCCACTTCAAGCCTTTCGGCAAACCGACCACGCTGCCAGTCCACGCGGGGATAAGCCCGTCATCGGATCCTGCCTTGATCGCTCCCATCGGGGTGAGGTCCTTGCCCAGGCGCGCGATCTCCTCTGCCGACATCTTGGCCATCGCGCTGGTGGACAACAGTGACAGTACCAGGGCTATCGCGGTGCTCTTGGTGATACGCATTTTTTGCTTCCTCCAGGTTGTTTCAGAAACTGTAAGCAACATTGACCGACACATTATCGCGGTCGTTGATGTAGGTGTTTTCGCCGCCATCAAAAAAGTTGGTGTAGCCAAACGATGTGGTGAAGTTATTCAGATAGACGAACTGAAAAGTAATGTTGACAGCGGACGAGTCTTCCACCATCTCGCTTTCCAGAATGTTGCCGTCCAGGCCGCGGCGTACAAAGATGGGGACTTTCAGGTCAAGGCCCTCCGCCACATTAATGTAGGACAGCTCCAGGCGCATGTTTATGACGGTACCGTGGTCATCGTAGAGCAGCTCGGCGCTGTCCTCTGAAGTGACGTACGCGCCAGCCAGTTCAAATACAAGGCTCGCGTCATCCCACAGTTTGGTCGGTTCAAGTACATAGGAGCCGCCGAGCTGGTAAGACGCCAGGTCTCCCTCTACCGGGTCACCGCTCAACAGTACGACAGGCACGCCGGTCTTGTAAGAGGCCTCGCCCTGGACATTGGTGCTGCCCAGCACAGTGGTGAAACTGGCGGCGTAACCCTGGATGTCCTCAAAATACCTGATGGTGTAGGACTCCGGCAAAACTCCACCCGCTGGAAAATTGACCTGGTAGGCGGGCGCCTTACTGTGCGCATTGATGTAGTAGAGTCCAAGATCGATACCCCCGAAGTGATCCAGTGCAGGGCGGAACCCCACTGGCCGCTACTGGAAGCGCCTTCATCGGCTGTTCTGGGAATAGGAGTTACAGTATCCGGACCGATAGGAATCAGGAAGTTAACGGCACCCGGCCCAAGGAAATCTCGATCACTGAAATAGCTGCCAACGCCATTGAGTTCCGTCTTCTTCCACTCGTACTGGTAGTACGCTTCGAAGGTTACATCGGGTATCAGGTCGACCTGGCCATACAGCGCGCCCGTTGGCAACAGGATTTCCTTGACCTCAACTCCCGGCGTATTGCGGGCGATGAGGTCAGCGCGATTCTGCAGGCCGTTGATACCGGCGGTAAAGGTGGCTTCACCCCAGTTGATTACCTGGCTGCCAAGCCTGACATTGAACTGGTGCTCGCCGGGCAGCGCGCCGCTTGCGTACAGGAAATAATCGAGCATTTCGAGGCGGTCGCGGTGCTCATCGACGGTGCCCGGCGGGAACTCCCTGAAGTCGGCGTCGCCGTTGGGAAACTCCTTGCTGTTGTTGTAGGTGAGGTAATCCTGTTCACTCTGCTGGGTGTTCTGGTCGTACACATCGTCGTAGTAGCCGCGCGCGCGGGCGAATACGCCATAGTCGAGATATTTGAGATCCATCTCGGTAACAAAGGACGCCTTGTTCTGCGTCAGGCTGCCGCGCTTGAAGTTGTTGTCACCGTCATTGGCGTTAATCAGCACAGCATAAGCTCGGCTGTCGGCTTCGATATTGCCGCTGTCCTCGTAGCGAAACTGGTCAGTGTCCGGTTTCGCTACCCGCATTTGCACGGTATAGGCAACATTCGTATCCCAGTCGAGGTTCCACTCACTGTCGTCACCTAACGTGAATGACATGGCTTGAGCAGTCGCAGCACTTGCCGCAAGCGCAACCCCCGCCACAGCATTTGCGAATGTCCTATAATGCCATTTATATTGCTGATCCATAGTGTTCTACCTAATCGCCAGTGTTTGACTGTATAAAGTTATGCGGTGTGTGATGCCGCAGAAACGATGTTTGCCACAGGTTTTTGTTCCGCGCCCGCTTGCTTATCAGGTTTGATCAGATAGTGGGCCAGTGCCGGCAGCAGCCATATAGCGCCCACCATGTTCCACACAAACATAAAGGTGAGCAGCAATCCCATGTCCGCCTGAAACTTGATTGGCGACCAGATCCATGTACCTACCCCGACGGCCAGCATGGTAGCGGTGAGGCTGACGGCTTCTCCCGTAGTGATGAGAGTGTTGTAATACGCTTCCTGAACTGACATGCCGTTACGCAGGAAAGAGGTCATTTTGCTGTAAATATAGATGCCGTAATCGACGCCTACTCCTACACCGAGCGCGATCACGGGAAGGGTCGCAACTTTCACGCCGATGCCCAGATAGGCCATCAGTGCCTCAGCCAGGAAAGAGGTCAGGGCAAGTGGCACCATAATGCAGACGACGGCGCGCCACGACGCAAAACTGAGGTACACCAGTCCACCTACGACAGCGTAGATCAGTATCAGCATGCGCGTCTGTGCTACAGCAATTTCCTGGTTGGTGGCCACCTCGATTCCCGCGTTACCAGCGGCCAGGGCAAAGTGAATACCCTCCTGTTTGTTCTGCGCGGAGAATTCCTCGGCGGCGTCGACCACCCGCTGCAGTGTTTCCGCTTTGTGGTCACTGAGGAACAGGGCGATTGGCAGCAGGCTGCAGCGTGTATTCATTAAAGCGCCAGGCATCGGGTCAAACGTGGAGCCGAGGAGCCGCTGGTCGCGGCTGATAGTGGCCCATTTGAGATTGCCCTCGTTGTAGCCAGCGGCGACCAGCTTGGAAATCTCCGAAGCGCCCATGGCGGAATTCACGCCGGGTACGTTCTGCATGTGCCAGATAAACCGATCAACGAGTTCCAGATTTTTGTACAGCGCACAACCCTGCTCCTGTGTTTCCACCATGACGACAAGGATGTCAGAGCTGGTGGCGTAATTGTCGGTAATGTATTTGTTGTCGAGGTTATAGCGCGAATCAGTGTGCAGCTCCGGTGCGCCGGGGTCCAGATCCCCGATTTGCAGGTTCTGCCTGCCGTAGATGCCTATGGCGAAACCTATAATGGCAATGATGATCGATACCCGTGCGACACGCGCGGTGGCAAAATTTGAGAGCAGGCGCCACGCGGAACCACGGGTAGAATCTTCCATGTTTTTCCTGTGGTAACTCAGTGTCTTTTTGGTAATGCCCAAATAGGACATCATTACGGGCAGCAGGATCAGGTTGGTCAGCACCACAACGCCGACTCCCACGCCCGCGGCAATGCCAAGGTCCTTGATGACCTCGATAGGAATCATCACCATGGTGATAAAGCCGATGGCATCGGTGATAAGTGCTGTCATGCCTGGTACGTACAGGGCGCGAAATGCGAGCCTGGAACTGGTCAGTCTATCATTGCCCGCGATGCTTTCCCCGAGTATGGCGTTAACGATCTGCACACCGTGACTGAGGCCAATAGCGAAAATCAGGAAGGGAATAAGAATCGAGTAAGCATTAAGGCCGTAACCCATCGTTTTGAGAAGGCCCAGTTGCCAGATGACGGCGATGATCGAGCACAGCAGTGGCGACAGTGTGCCGCGCAGGCTGCGGGTATACAGGAATAGCAGCACAGAGCTTATCAACAGTGTAATAACGGCGAACAGAAAGATTGCAGTAATCCCGTCAAGCAGGTCGCCGATCATTTTCGCGAAGCCGATAATGTGAATTCGGATAGTGGGTTGCCCGCTGCTATCGACAGAAAGTTGCTCGTACTTCTGCCGGACGTCTTTCTCCAGCACTTTTGACAACGCCCAGTAGTCCAGCGGTTTGCCGGATGTCGGGTCCATATCGATCAACGGTGCCTGTACAATACTGGAGCGGAAATCATCCGCAACCAGACGCCCCACCTCGCCTGAGCGCAGGATATTCTGGCGCAACTTCTGCATGGCCTGCCCGGAGCCGTCATAATGGGAATCTATGACCTTGTCACCCTCGAAGCCCTTTTCGGTTACCTCTATCCAGCGCACGTTCGGTGTCCACAGCGAGCGCATCCTGTTGCGGTCTACTCCAGGCAGGTAGAAAACCTCATCGTTGACTTTTTGCAGCAGATCCAGATATTGCGGGTCAAAAATGTCGCCCGAGGTGTTTTCCACTGCGACCTGTATAGTTGTTCCGGCAGCACCGAGGTCGGACATGTGTTTCATGAACGCCTGGATAAAGGGATGCTCCATGGGGATCATTTTTTCGAAACTGGCGTCCGGCTTCAGCTTGGTAACCTGCCAGGTGAAAAACACCGTTGCGAGCAAAAATACAATCAGCAGTACCGGCCTGTGCGAGAAAATCAGCCGCTCCAGGACGCGCTCTTCCTTGCCGTACTGATAGGTATGAAGTTGATCGTTATTCTGGTCTGCTGGATTATTCATTTTCGAAGCCGTCCTTGCCGTTCTTGACGCCGCCCTGTCCGACCACTATCAAATTTCCATCGCGGCTTACGCCGGAACTCAGGCTAAGACGATCCTTCATGATGTTCTTCTGGAAGGTTAGCCCGCCGTCAGTGCTGCGCAATACGGTGCCCTCGCCGCCCACCAGCACGATGCCATCGTCTGCAGAAGAGTAGCCGCCGGCGAGAGTATTGTTATTGTCAGCAACGACAGGCTCCCAGCTAGTGCCGAAGTTGGTGGAGCGATAAAGATTACCGCGCAGACCAAATGCCAGCAAGGTGTCATGCTGTGCGTTGTATACGGTGCCGAACCAGCTGCCTTCATAAAACGGCTCCAGAGATTCCCAGCTACCGCCGCTGTCCAAAGAGCGGAACATGACTCCGCCCTCGCCGACGATAAAGACACGTCCCTTGCCGTCGCCGGTGATGGCGTTGAGATGGAATTCATCCGGGTTATCAAGTTTTGGCTGCTGGCTAACCCAGTGTTGTCCACCGTCGTCGGTGGCAACCAGAGTGCCGAAGGCGCCCACCGCCCAGCCTCGATTGACGTCCTGGAACCACACGTCCATAAAGGGGGCGGTAAATACAGCTTCCTGCAGGGTTAGATCTGCATCCTCAAGGTCCGTGCGAGCGTCTTCGAGATCAATTTCAAGCTGCTCCTTCGCCGCGCCGTCTGCACTCGTCAGACGCTGTTCCAACTCCTCAACGCGCCGGTGAGCTGTTTCGCGCAGTTCAAGGCTGGTCTGGTGCTGCACTGCCAGGCCATCGCGCTGGATACGCCAGTTCTCGCCACCGTCATCACTGGCCAGGATCAGCCCATCGTGGCCTACGGCCCAGCCGTGCCGTCCGTCTACAAAGTGAATCCCAGTCAGCATCTGGGTAGTGGGCACCGTGGCCTGCTGCCAGTTACTGCCGCTATCGTCCGAGTACAGCACCACGCCGTGCTCGCCAGCCGTGACCAGGCGTTTACCGGCGGGGGAGATATCCAATAGCAGGGCTTTGGGGGCCAACGGCATGATGGGCGCGTTCTCCTGCGCCTCGATCCGCACGGGCAGTGTGCCGAGCAGGAGTAGCGACGCGAGCAAGGTGGCAATTTGCTTTTTGGGAGACATGCTGAACCAACCTGAACTTATCATTATGGAATTGCTGGTACCATTGTGGACACAGTCGCTCTGGCGAAACATGATGCCAGTCAAAGTTTAGTGAGTTTTCTGAGTTATAGCCAATGGGAGTTGGAGATGAACACCATCCTGTTTGAGAAGCGCGGTCAGCAGGCCTGGATCACGCTCAACCGGCCCGCAGCCAAAAACATGATCAACGGGGATATGTTTGTGGCATTGGCGGACGCCTGGCAGGAGGTGCGCCAGGACGATGCGGTGCGTGTGGTGATCCTGACCGCAAGCGGGCAAGAAGATTTCTGCTGTGGCGGTGATTTATCCGAGGTCATACCGCTGTGGACGGGTGTAAAAAAACCTGCCACGTCGGCCGAGGAGCGCCTGCTGGCTGATCCATTGATCGTGGACAAAATCATGCTCAAGGCCGAGCCGCTGTACAAGCCGGTGATCGCGGCCATCAACGGCAGGGCGCTGGGTGGTGGTACCGAGCTGTTGCAGGCCACCGATATCCGCATCGCTGCCAATCATGCGGTCTTTGCTCTGCCAGAGCCGAAAGTCGGTGTGGTACCCGGCGCGGGTTCGATGGTGCGACTGGCGCGGCAACTACCCTGGGCCCATGCCATGAAAATCCTGCTGGGCGGGGAGCCAATCAGTGCGCCGGAGGCGTTGGCCATGGGCTTGGTCTCAGAAGTCGTGCCGCTCGGTGAACTGCAGTCCCGCGCCGAACATTACGCACAGAATGTCTGCCGCCAGGCACCCCTGGCCCTACAGGCCATCAAGCGCACAGCGCTGCAGACCCATACTATGCCCTGGGCCGATGCCTTCAGGTTTGAGATGGAGCAGGCAGGCATGGTGATGATGAGCAAGGATGCCAGGGAGGGCCCCAGGGCCTTTAAGGAGAAGCGGCAGCCGGATTTTCGCGGCGAGTGAAACGCCTGTGCAATTGAAGAGTGCGGGCCGGCTCTGGTATAAACGGTGTCGACAAAGGAGTGACCATGAATATTGTGAAACTGACTGATAGCCTGGCGGTCTCTGCGCAAATTGCCCCGGCAGATGTCGCAGAGATTGCGGCAGCCGGTTACAAGGTATTGATCAATAATCGCCCGGATGGCGAGGAGGGCGCCCAGCCTGCCGGCGCTGCGATTGCTGCCGCAGCGCGGGCGGCAGGTCTGGAGTACCATCACATGCCCGTGACGGCGATGAGTTTTCCCGGCCCAGACTTCGACGCCATGAGTGATTTGCTGGATGATGCGACGCGCCCGGTGTTGGCTTTTTGCCGCACTGGTACACGCTGTGCAAATTTGTGGGTGGCAGGCGTCGAGGATTCCGCGCGCGAGGAGGCCATCAGCATAGCCACTCAACGCGGCTTTGATCTGGGTATGGCCGCGCAATTTATCGCCCGGCTGGCGCCACGCAGTTAGTGCGGCGTCCCCAGCCATTATGGGATGTTCCCACCCGCCTGTTTCACTGGTTGGTTGTTGGCTGCGTGGCGTTGTCGTGGTGGAGCGCCGAGATGGAGTACTACGACATACATGAGTGGTCCGGTTGTGCCGTGATCGTACTGGTGGTCAGCCGCATCATCTGGGGCTTCATAGGTAGTCGCCATTCGCGGTTTGCGGATTTCCTGGTCGGGCCGGGCCGGATAAAGGATTACCTGCAGGGTAGGCCCGCAGCCAGTGCTGGCCACAACCCACTGGGCGGCTGGTCTGTCCTGCTACTGTTAACGGTGTTGTTACTGCAGGCCGGCAGCGGCCTGTTCAATAGCGATGATGTGCTGTTTTCAGGACCTTTGTACTATTGGGCCAGTGGCGGGTTTCGTGACGCCATGGGAGTGGTGCATGAAGCCGCCTTCAACGCCTTGCTGGCGCTGGTTGCGATGCACATTCTGGCGGTGCTGTATCACCAGTTGCGACTGAAGGAAAAACTGTTACAGGCCATGGTGTACGGCAGTGCACAGGGGCGAGAGGGCAAGGAGGCTCCTGTGCCCTGGTGGTGGGCCGCTGTTATTGTGGTGCTCGTTGCTCTGGCGCTGTGGTGGGGTCTGGCGCAGGCGCCCCGGCCTGAGCCATTGGCTTGGTGACGGGACGGAATATGCTTTTATCGGTGTTGGATAGTTACAGTAAATTACTTTAATAAAAGTTTATAAGTTATTGATATATATATTTTAAAGAATTTTGAAGCAAGGATGACTGCGTGGAAGAGACAGGATGACGGAAGGTGGTTGCCTGTGTGGCGCGGTGCGGTTTGTGGTCGCGGAATTCAGCTCGGCGATCTTCAAGTGCCACTGCTCCAAGTGCCGCAAGGCCTTCGGCGGCGCGTCCAGCGCTGCCGCCCTGGCCCATGAGGACGCGTTTTCATGGCTGCATGGCAGCGAGGGTATACGGGAGTACCAGAGCGCCAGCGGTTTCACACGTCGCTTCTGTCCCGACTGCGGCTCGATCCTTCCGCAATTTTTGCCCGACTACAAAAAGTACTGGGTACCCGTCGGCCTGCTGGACTCAGACCCAGGCATCCGGTTGCAACAGCATATCCACGTGAATTCGATGGCAGCGTGGGAACTCCTTGACGACCAGACGCGTCAGCATGGCGAGGGGTTTGGGTCCACACTGCTAAGGTCCCCGAAGCGGTAAACCCTGAATCGCTCAAAAACAGAGGTCATTCGCGCTTCAGGGTTTACCGCTTCGGGGACGCCTGCCGGGAGTACGGTAACGGGCGAGCGTCAGCGGGAATACCTTGCTTGCTCAAAAACAGAGGGCATTCGCGGCAGGGTATTCCCGCAGTCGCTCGCCTTGCCTCGCACTGGTGTCTCAAGCGAGTCGGCTAACTCAATAGAGGTAGTCTTTCGACTTGTAGTCATCGTGGCAGGCTTTGCAGGCTTTCCCGGTAGCGCCGACCTGCTCGGCGATTGCCTTGCGATCGGTGCCTTGCTCGGCTACTGCCTGTAGCATGGTAACGGCTTTTTTCAGGTCATCCATTTTTTTCTGGAAATCCGCTTTGTTCTGCCAGATCTCCGGCTTGGCCCGGGTAGTACCCTTGTCAGACCCCTCCGGGAAGCCGCGCATGACATCCACGGTAGTCAGTGCCGCCAACTGATCCGCATAGCCTGCCATCTGCATCTCTTGCCAGGGAATCTCACCCTTCACCATGGAGACCATAGGGCCGAAGTTATAAGCCATCATGGCAAACCACGATTGCCGGTAGGATTGCTGAACCTCCTTGTCATCGAAATGCGAGACGGCTAGAGGCGAGATGGCCAGTCCGGCGAGTGTAATGATTGCAAGGATGGTGTTGCGCGGAGCGTGTGCCATGTGGGTTTCCTCTCAGTGGGTTGCTATCGGCGGCCTGGATGCAGCGTGGGGACAGTGTATTGACCGTCCGGAGGGGCTGACAAGGAGTATTTTTCCGTAACCGGGAGCAACGCTGACACAGTACGACCAACTTTTTAAACCTGTCACCCATTACGGCCCAACCCAGGCTGTATTGCGGCACGATTGCGCTACCATGTCGCCAACGTTCAGGGAGTTGGCGCATGGGTTCACAGCAGCAGTGGGATTACAGTTTCGACGTGGTGATTGTCGGCTCCGGCAACGGGGGCATGACAGCGGCGCTGTGTAGCTACGAAATGGGTACGAAAGATGTGCTTGTCATCGAAAAATCCAACCTCTACGGTGGCACCAGCTCGATCTCCGGCGGTGGCGTGTGGATACCGTGCAACCGCTATGCCAAATCGGCCGGCGCAGACGATACGCTCGCCAGGGCCAAGACTTACCTGCGGCAGCTGATCACTGAGGAGGAGGTGCCTGAGTACCAGTTGGACGCCTATTTGGAGAACGGCCCCAAGATGGTGGACTTTCTCCACGAACGCACGCGCATGCGCTACGTCACGCTGGAACACTACCCCGATTACTACACCAACCTCGACGGGGCCATGCACGGGCATCGCTCGATGGAGCCGGAGACGTTCAACGCGGATGAACTGGGCGATGAGTGGCGACGCTTGCGACGCACTCACCCGATGATGCATCTGGCCGGTGTCATCGGCTTCACCCAGGTCGAGGCTGCGCTCCTGATCGGCCAGCAACCGGGCTGGTGGAAAACGGCACTGAAACTGATCGCGGACTACGTGCTGGATATTCCCTGGCGTGTCAAGGACCGGTTCCACCGTCGCCTGGCCACCGGCTGTGCCGGTGTCGCACGCCTGCGCGCCTCGATGCAGGACCGGGACATTCCGCTGTGGCAGAACACAGCCATGACCAAAGTGGTGGATGTGGACGGCAAAGTGCTTGGCGTGGAAGTGATGCGTGAGGGCAAGCCGCTGCGTATCCAGGCGCGTAAGGCAGTGGTGCTGGCGGCGGGCGGTTTTGAGCACAACCAGGAAATGCGTGAACAGTATTTGCCTAAACCCACTGACCACCGTTGGAGTGCCGGTACCAGGGACAATACCGGTGATGCGATTCGCGAGGGCATTCGCCTGGGTGCAAAAATGCATCGTCTCAACGAGGCCTGGTGGTGCAACACGATTTCAGTGCCCGGTGAGGAGATCCCCCGCCTGAGTATTATGGAGAAGTCCTATCCAGGTTCCATTATGGTGAATCCGGCGGGGCAGCGCTTCAGTAATGAATCGCAGAACTACATGGCTTTCCAGCAGGAAACGTTTGCGAAGCACACAGACGAGAATCCCTGCAACCCGACTTGGCACATCTTCGATGCGAACTTCCGTGCTCGCTATTTTGTCGGCCCACTCTACAACAGTAAGTTTCTGCCCGACTGGGCGGTGCCCAAGCGCTACGAAGCAGAAGGCTTCTTTGCCAAGGCCGATTCGATTGCTGAGCTGGCGCGCAAGATCAATGTGAACGCTGCTGGCCTGGAAGACAGCGTACGCAAGATGAATGAATACGCACGCACTGGTGTGGACCCGGATTGCCATCGGGGTGAGTCGGCCTACGACCGCTATTACGGTGACCCCCGTGTGACGCCCAACCCTTGCCTGGCAGCGATAGAAAAGCCACCTTACTATGCGATGAAAGTTGACCCGGGCGACTTCGGCACGCAGGGCGGTATGGTAATCAACGCTGACGCGCAGGTGTTGCACGAGGACGGTCACGTCATCGAAGGACTGTACGCAGTGGGCAATTGCAGTGCACCGACATTGCCCTGTTATCCCGGGCCTGGCTCTACGCTGGGTCCGGCCATGACGTTTGCGTATCAAGCGGCGAAGTCGATTACTGGTTATCGGGATTAGTTTTTTCCCTTGGAAGAAGTTTAGCTCCGTTACCACGAGCCTAACTCGACAGGTACACGAGCGTGGCGATCATACTAAGCGATCCAGGGAGGTGAGCTACTGCGACAATGTCGTCCCAGTTGATTCTCTTGCTCCAATCTCGCCAATTACTTTCCAGTGAATCATACAGATATCGAATTGTTAGTAGACGTATGCATGCATAGCCGAATAATCATCATCCATTCGCGGCACCTGCAACTCAACCAAGGCCGACGGTGGACATCCTTCAAGTTAGACTTGCTAGATCAGTTCCTTGCCTCTGGGCAATTCAGTGTATTGGATTTTGATTGAACCTTTTCGCTCTCGGCGGCCATAAGGTCAACACTTCATTCAGGTCTTGCCAACCTCTCTCCCAAGTCGAGACAAATCCCCACGAGGAGTCCGCTCGCGGCAACTAAAGCAGTACCGGTGGGCGACAGGAGTGCGAGCGCAAGAAAAATGCTCGCTGAAGTACACAGGATTAAATTTCGTGTGAATCCAAACATATCAACCATACCTCCTCTGCCATTCGTTGGGCCATTGTTCTCTCAAAATGCAGCAGCATCCATAACCAACGGCGCCAATCGCGTAACCAATTGCGACAATATCTGTCCATTCGCCTTTGCACTTGTGTCCGTGGCTGGAATGCAGGGAAAATATTTCCTGTCGCATCAGAAGTAATCCGCCCGCCTGAAACGCAATTTTGGCGCGTTAAGCTAAATGATTGGCGCGTTATGCTACGTCCATTCCTTGCGTTAATCCATAAACTGCCTCCCTCGTTCAGCGATGGAGAAGTTCGAATGTCTCAAAATAAGTTGGAGCTTGATTTGGCGTGGGAGGAGGTATCCTTCTGGCAGGATTTCGTTGTCAAGTGTAGGGCTGAACACGACAAATTGCCAGAGCCCCACGTCCTGGAAGCGCTTGAGAACGCATGGAGGCGTTACGAGAAGGCTCTCCTGCTTCTGCAACGACCCAAACCAGTGTGAGTTTGAGCCTATCAGCGAGAAGGTGGTGTAACCCGGTAATGCAAAGGATACAGTAATGAAAAAAATGCTTGCTGCTCTTTTACTAATAGCCGTGTCATCACTCGCCAATGCCCAGATGGACACGGACATCGATAATAATGGTCAATGGATTTATGGCCCGGGCGTTACAGACAGAGATCTGGAACATGACGCCCGGTGGAATTCTGATGAACAGGACACCGTTGGGGACATGGGCGACGATCGCCAGTGGAATTTCAGTCTAGGCGACATCGATCGGGACCTGGACAATGATGGTGAGCGGGCCTCAAGTCATGCAGCGCCATTCAGATTTACGATACTGGCGGTGAGCGGAGTTCCGACAGTGATGTTAAAGATCGGGATTTAGATAACGATGGTGCGGGGATGCGCGGCCAAAACCGCATAAGATATTTTTACACGGTCCCGGCAACAGAAGGTGTTGTGATCTGACTGCGTGGAAGCGCCAGAACCCCCGCGTTATTGATCAGCACATTGATCTCTGAAGCTTGCGGTTATCGCCATACACAAGAAGGAATAGACCAAAGGTTTACACTGGGGGGCTAATGTACGAACGCCTGCAGGGACAAGTTATCACTTGCAACCTCGGCCAGCGGTTTGGTACATCGTCACCAAGCGCAGCGACTCTTTCGGGAGTCGTTGTCTTTTGCTCATAAAGCGGTTGAATTTTTTCTAAATTCTTGCGACCGCTCATAGGTGCGAGCTCAACCGGTCGACGCAACCTGATTCTCTCTGGACTGATTGCGCAACAATTCAGCCAGGACCATATCCATTTGCCGCGTCTGTCATTCGTCATACCATTTGGTTTCATATGCCCTGACATCGCACAGACCGACAAAGCCTGCTGTACAGTCCATCGCAGATGGCATTGCATATCACCTGCCCCAATGTGGTTATCCTCACGGCCTTGTGGTAAAGTCATAACCCTTAATTTGTCTAAACTGCAGCACCTACACGGTACTTGTAGTACCCTTCACTGCTGACAGCATTCACTGGATTTACAGCAAATGAAATACTTAATCACAGCCATCCTATTTGTTATGAGCATGGGCGCGGGTGCAATGTCGATCAAAGAGTATAACGATGCACGAAACGACGAAAGGAGCTGGGCACGTGTCAAAGTATATTTGGATGGGGTGGGAGAAGGCGTCTCTTTCGCATCCGCCGCTTTAGTCTATCAGCGCAAAGAACCACTTTATTGTCAGCCTGACAAAATTGTCCTGGCGCCCGAGGATTACATAAAATATATTGACACGTTTATTGACAATAACCCCATTTCTCCAGAATTGACGATAGAGTCGATACTGGTGAGGTCACTGATTTCAGCTTACCCCTGTCCGCCATAGAAAATGGGCTGATCCGACTGGATCAATCCAGCAATTGTCCCCTACAGGATTTACTACGCGCCACTGGGATGGTTTTTACAACGACCTTCAGCAGAGATCGGCGGAAATTGTATTTTCCCTCCGTGTCCGATACGTGACCGCGCACGGAAAACCCAGTCGTTGGATTGTGCCTTCTCGGATATCAGTTTTCGACCCTAATCACCTCCCGCACCGCGTCTTTCAATTCACGCTGGCCTTTGACATGGGCGCAGCTACGGGAGATCGGTAACAGCACGCCAGGGCCAATGCCAATGCTTTCAGGACCAGCGCGTCACGAAAGTGGCGAAGGTAGATGCGCTTGCAGAACACGCAGTTCATGGGCTCACTGGCGTTCGCTAAAGAATCAGGGTGAGACTCTTAACTATCGCCGCATATGTACTTAAAATGGATCTCAATTGTCTGGGGATGCTGAAATGACCACCACACCGCTGAGTCGAGAGCAACTGGAAGCCCACTGGATGCCCTACACGGGCAACCGGCAGTTCAAGCGTGACCCGCGCATGATCATTGCCGCCGACGGTGTCTACCTGGTTGATGACAAGGGTCGTAAAGTGCTCGATGGTCTGTCGGGACTGTGGTGTTGTGGCGCGGGACACAACCGACGGGAGATTACGGAAGCAGTGCATGCCCAGATGCAGGTGCTGGACTATGCACCCGCGTTCCAGTTCGGTCACCCTGGTTCCTTTACCCTGGCCAACAGGATCAAGTCACTGACCCCGGCGGGGCTGGACTATGTGTTTTTCACCAACTCCGGTTCCGATTGTGCTGACACGGCGCTAAAAATGGCGCGCGCCTACTGGCGCCAGAAGGGGCAGCCGGGAAAGACCAAACTCATCGGACGCGCCAAAGGCTATCACGGGGTTAATTTCGGCGGCATCTCGGTGGGTGGGATCAGTGCCAACCGCAAGATGTTTGGCCAGGGCGTTGACGCTGACCACTTGCCACACACGTTGCTGCCGGATAATGCATTCAGCCGGGGGCAACCGGCAAATGGCTGGCAGCTGGCGGACCGGTTGAAAGACATTATCGAACTGCATGACGCCTCGACAATCGCCGCGGTGATTGTCGAGCCCATGGCCGGCTCTGCTGGCGTGATTCCTCCACCTGCCGGTTACCTGCAACGGCTGCGGGATATCTGTACCGCTAACGACATCCTCCTGATTTTCGATGAGGTAATCACCGGGCTGGGTAGGTGCGGGGGCATGACCGCTGCTGACGTGTTTGATGTGGTTCCGGACATCATGAACCTGGCCAAGCAGCTGACCAACGGTGCGATTCCAATGGGGGCGGTGGTGGTGAAGAGCGATATCTACCAGACCTTTATGGACAAAGGCGGCCCCGACTACCTGGTCGAATTTCCGCATGGCTACACCTACTCTGGCCATCCGGTGGCCTGCGCGGCGGCGCTAGCCGCGCTGGATATTCTGCAACAGGAGCAACTGCCCCAGCGCGTAGCGACGATGGCGCCGTATTTTGAGGACGCCCTGCACCAGCTCAAGGGCTTACCCCACGTGATCGACATTCGTAACTTCGGTTTCGCCGGAGCCCTGCAACTGGAGGCGTACCCCGACGAGCCAGCCAGAAGGCCATTTGAAGTGGCACAGCGGCTGTGGCAGAAGGGTTTCTATGTGCGTTACGCTGGCGATACCATTCAGCTGGGCCTGCCCTTCGTGATTGAGACTGCGCAGATTGACAGCCTGTTGTCCGCGCTGGGTGAAACGCTACTGGAGTTGGCCTGAGCGTTACTGACGCCCTTGCACTTTTCTGTGCCGCCCTGGCGGTGGCGCTGCCCACGTTCGGCTGGGTGGTTGTCGGCCTGATACTGAAACGGTTGGGGCTGCTGCCACCAACCCTGACGGAGAAGCTGTCGCAACTCGCATTCACTATTTTTTTACCGGTGATGCTGTTTGCCGGGGCCGCGCAGGTCGATTACTCGCACCTGACTAGCGCGCGGTATCTGCTGGCAGGCGTGCTGGCGACGTTGTTGATGCTGGTGCTCAGTTGGTACTACTCGCGCTGGCGCAACTTTCCGCGCGATTTGCAGGGCATCTTCGTGCAGGCTGCATTTCGCTCCAACCTCGCCATCGTTGGCGTTGCCTTGACGTTCTCCGCCTACGGCGAGCGCGGCCCGGTGCTGGCGGCACTGCCTATCGCGCTGATGACAGTGCTGTACAACATTCTTGCCGTGTGGGTTCTCAACACTACACTCGGTGCCAATACCAGCGTAAAAAAGGTATTGCGCGATATTGTGCGCAACCCACTGATTATCGGGATATCTGCGGGTGTGTGCCTGGCAGTTTCTGGGGCGACTGTGCCTGGTGTTGTCAGGTCGGTGGGCAGCGGCCTGTCCACATTCTTCCTGCCACTGGTGTTAATGTGTATCGGTGCCTCGATGAACCTGTCGCGTCTTTACAAGGCGGGTAGTCTTACCTGGGAAGCGAGCCTGTGGCGACTGTGTGTGGCGCCCTTGATCGGTATGGCGGTAGCCCTGTTGCTCGGCGTGCGGGACGAACAATTGGGGGTGTTGTTCCTTTTGCTGGCTTCCCCGGTGGCGGCTTCCAGCCATGTGATGGTGGTTGCAGCCCGAGGCGATGGCACGCTGGCAGCCAACATAGTGGTGCTGACCACGCTGCTGTCAATTGTAACGGTTACCCTGGGGTTCTTTCTCTTATCGGTATTCTCGCTGGTGGGACACTTGCGGTAATTCCGGGCGAGGCGCCCGGTTACTGCACAGCGCGTGCGAGTTGTTCCTGTAGGCCGAGCAATTCCCCCAGTGCGTCCTGCGTCAGCGGATCGATGGCGAAAATCGCCTGGTGCAGCGGGGCCAGCGTCAGGTAACCCAATAATATACTGTGAAAAGCCATCACCGATACCGGGGTAAAACCCGGTGTTCCTGCTGCCAGCATGGCACGGGTATGGCTGAAGAATGGCCGGTACCAGCGCTCTACCAGCAGGGCTAGGTCTTCGCCGCCGGACAGCGTGGCATGCGCCACAATGCGCGATGTGTTCGGATTGGCGAGGTGCTGCAGCATGATCTCCCGCTGGTTTGCGCCGGTAGTCGCCGCGTCGGTTAGCAAGGTGGCGAACGGTGTGAACAAGCGCTCCAGGACTTCCTCGAACAGGGCGCGCTTGCTGGCGAAATGTTTATACAGAGCGGGTCCTTGTACGCCCACCTGCGCCGCCACCTGTTTGATGGTAGTGGCCTGGTAACCCTGGCTGGCAAACAGTGATTCTGCCGCATCGAGGATAAGGTCCCGCGTTTTTGTTAGCGTAAAATCGCTGGCCATTGACTGTGCTCCTGTTCAGAGTTAGGTTAACGGTTATTAACCAACAACTCAATAAGGTATCCGGCCATGAATGCGATAGTGCACAGCGAGGGGTTGCGTATGGCGCGCTCCATAGAAACCATAGCCCTGGCCGAAGCGGGTCCCTCTGAAAAGAACCGCACCCTCACCAAGCCGCTGGTCGATGCGCTTTGGGACTGTGGCCTCATGCAGTTTATGAACCCCCGCGCGGCGGGTGGACATGAGCCCGGCTTTGCAGAGTTGATCGAAACCTGGATTGAAATGGCGCGGCAGGACGGTTCGCTGGGCTGGATCGGTATCGCCAATATTCCCTCGGCATGTTTTGCGGCAGCCTACCTGCCGGACGAGGGTTTTGATGCGGTTTTCACCGCCAATGACAATCGGGTGACCATGGGTGGGCAATTCTTTCCCAACGGCATGGGCGACAAGGTTCAGGGTGGCTATCGGGTCACCGGTGCGTGGCAGTTTGGCAGTGGCACGGGTCATTCGGAATATGTGTGCGCCGGCTTCCTGCCCATGGACGGCGGCCAGATGGTAATGGCCGACGCGGTGATGCCGCTGATGATGGTGGCGGTGGTGCCGCGGGAGCAGGTGACCTTCACCGACGGCTGGCATGTGCAGGGACTCAAGGGTACCGGCAGTTACGACTATGAGTTAAAGGATGTTTTTGTCCCCGCGAGCCACACCTACCCGCTGATGACCCGTGCGCCCCTGCGCGGTGGCGCGATGTATAAATTCGGGGTGATGCCGCTGACCGGCTGTGGTCATGCCGCTTGGGCTCTGGGTGTCTCCCGCAGTGCGATTGACGATGTGCTGGCACTGGCGATTTCCAAGACCCGCATGGGCGAGGGCAGTTCTATCGCGCACAAATTAACGTTCCAGCGCAATCTGGCACATCACGAGGGCATGTGGCGCGCCGCACACCGCCTGGTGGTTGATACCTATACGGACATGGAGTCCAGGGTGGCGGTGGGCGAGGAACTGACTCCGCAGATGCGCTGCGATATGCGTATTGCTGCGACTTATGCTACGGAGGCCAGCCGTGAAATCGTGCAGTGGGCGCACCTGTCAGCGGGTACCTCAGCTATCCGTGAAGGCAGTCGCCTTGAGCGCGCCTTCAGGGACATGTACACCGGTACGCAGCATGCCTTCATCAGCGAAAACACCTACACAGAAGCGGGCAAAATGATGCTGGGACTGATTCAGGACAGCACAGCACTTTAGTTTTCGGCGTCGACAACAATGTAACAAGCAGCAGGCGGATTGCTAATGAAGGATTTCAAGGACAAGACAGCGGTTATTACCGGCGGTGCCAGCGGCATTGGGCGCGCCATTGGCGAGTTGTTCCTCGCTAAAGGCATGAATGTTGTGCTGGCCGACATCGAGCAGAAGGCTCTGGATGTGACTGTTGCAGCGCTTAAAGCCGGTGGTGGTCGCTGTATCGGTGTCGTCACCGATGTATCCAAAGCTGCGGACGTGCAACGACTGGCGGATGCCGCGCTTGCCGAATTTGGCGCTATCCATATAGCATGCAATAACGCCGGTGTGTTTGCCGGCGGTCTGCTGTGGGAGCAGAGTCTGGCGGATTTCCAGTGGCAGCTTGATGTCAACGTGTGGGGCGTCATCCATGGCATCCGCACTTTTGTGCCTATCATGGCTGGGCAGGATAGCGAGTGCCATATTGTCAATACCGCATCAATGGCGGCAGTGACCGCCATGCCGTATTCCGGTATTTACCACATGACCAAACATGCTGTATTGGGACTGAGTGAGTCGCTGTACCATGAGTTGGCGTTTCACGTCCCCAATGTGAAAGTCTCCGTGTTGTGCCCGGAGGCGATTAACACGGGCATCGCCAGGTCGGAGCGCAATCGCCCCGGCGTGTACAATCGAGCGGGTGATGTTGTCGAGTCGGATGCGCGCACGCTGGTTACGCAGGCACTCGCAGATAGTGTCGCTGTAGGCCTTGGCCCGGAAGTGATGGCGCAGCGAGTGTTCGACGCTATCCAAGCAGAGCGTTTTTATATTTTATCGGAAGAAGCCTGGCGCAAGACAGCGCACATTCGACTTGATGATATACGCCTGGGTCGTAATCCCACCTTCGCGCCACCGGTCAACCTCTAGACCCCGACATCTCTTGCGGAGCTCCCTGCAATGACAAGCACTGTCCAGCCCAAGTTTGACATTCCCGATGATGATGAACTAATTGCCAGGTCCCTGCAGGATGCCAGTATCCCCACGCTGATGATGAGCATGATCCACATGAGCGGCGACTCCAGCCTGCTCGATGGCACGATTCGTCCGGCCGGTGTCTTTATCAACGAGTACCAGGGTTATATGTCCGAAGAGGACAAGGCTGCAGTGCGCACACAAGCGCTTGCAGTGATCAAGGCCTTCCGAGACGGCGGTTGCCAGCTGCCGCCACCGCCCGATGCCAACACCATTCATCGCATGATGAATTTCATCGTGGCGGGCGAAGTGCCGCAGGATTACGTGCCCATGATGCTGGAGGAGATGGAGCTGGACGGCACCGACCAGCGCAGTGACGCCTGGGGCAACGAGGTCCCTGCGGCGCGCAAAGAGCAACACAAGGTGCTGGTGATAGGTGGTGGCATGTCCGGTGTGCTGGCCGCCTACCGTCTGCAGGAGGCGGGCGTTCCTTTCGTGGTCATCGAGAAGAACCCGGCGGTGGGCGGCACCTGGTTTGAAAACCGCTATCCCGGCGTGCGCGTCGACGTCGGCAATCACCTCTACTGCTATTCCTTCGAGCCCGCCCACCACTGGAGCCAGTTTTTTTCGCAGCAGAAGGAGTTGCAGCAGTACTTTGAAGATGTGGTACGTCACCACCAGTTGCAGCAACATTTTCGTTTCGATACGGAAGTCACCGGCGCGGTCTTCGACGAGGCGCAACACCTGTGGACGGTGGATACCATCGACAGGGACGGCGTGACGGAGCAATACGTGGTCAATTCCGTGATCAGCGCAGTGGGCCAGTTGAATCGCCCCAAATTACCCGACATTCCGGGGATTGAGTCGTTTCGCGGGCAGTGGTGCCACTCGGCGGCCTGGGACGACAGTATTGATTACCGGGGGAAAAAGGTCGTGGTGGTCGGCTCCGGCGCCAGCGCCTTTCAACTGGTGCCTGCCATCGCTGGGGATGTTGCGAAACTCACCGTCTTTCAACGCTCGGCGCCCTGGATGTTCGAAAACCCGATCTATCATGAGAATGTACCCGAGGGTAAGAAATGGTGCTTGCAGCACCTGCCGTTCTATACGCGCTGGTTTCGCTTTCTTATCTTCTGGCCTGCCTGTGACGGCGCTTACGATACGGTGTTCGTCGACCCCAACTGGCCGCACCAGGAACGCTCCGTCAACGAGATGAACGAGTTTGTGTACCAGATGTTTTCCGACTACATCAAAGGCCAGGTCGGTGACGACGAAGAGCTGTTGCAGAAGGTGATTCCTGATTATGCGCCGATGGGCAAGCGCACGCTGCAGGATAACGGCAGTTGGCTCTCAGCATTGAAACGCGAGAATGTTGATCTGGTGACTCGCAGTGTGGCCAGTGTCAGTGCTGAGGGCGTCACCGACAGCGATGGCATATTTTATCCGGCGGACATCATTCTTTATGCCACGGGTTTTGAGACCGACCGGTTTTTGTGGCCCATGGAGATCAAGGGCAGGGCAGGACAGCTGTTGTCACAGCAGTGGTGCAATGAGCCCTCCGCCTATCTGGGTATCACCGTGCCGAATTTTCCCAATTTCTATTGCATGTACGGGCCGGGCACCAACCTGGCCTTTGGCGGCAGCCTTATTTTTAATGGCGAATGCCAGATTCGCTACATCATGGAGTGCCTCAAGACGTTGCTGCGATCGGGCCAGCAATCAATGGCGTGCAAAGAGGCAGTGCATGCCGATTACCAGCGACGTTTTCGGGAACTGCATGCCAGACTGATCTGGGAGCACGACTCCATCAAGACCAGCTATTACCAGAATGCGGATGGCAAGGTTACCTTGCTGTGGCCGTGGAAGATTCTCGACATGTGGCGCTGGACCAAGGCAGTGAATAGTACCGATTATCAATTCAACAACTGATTCGACAGGCAGTTCGACACTTAACGGGGAGCAGTATGGCCAGTCTGAAAAACAAGGTAGCTATTGTCACCGGTGCAGCCTCCGGTATCGGGTTAGCCTGCGCACGGCGTTACGCGGCCGAAGGCGCTACCGTGGTGGGGATCGACCGGCAGGAGTCCGGGGATTGGTCATCAGTGGCAGCACTTGCTCCCAATAGCCGATTCCACCAGGTGGATGTGACCGACGGTACCGCATTAAGAGCTGTAGCGGAGGCAACCGCGCGCGACCTTGGCAGCATTGATATTCTGCTCACCGCAGCCGGCGTCGGCGATGGCGGCCCGGTGAGCATGTTGGATGAAGAGACCTGGGATCGGGTAATTAACATAAACCTCAAGGGTACGTTTTTGTCCATCAAGGCCGTACTGGATACGATGACCGTACAACGCTCCGGCAGCATTATCACCATTGCCAGCGTGGAAGGATTGAACGGCACCGAGGGCGGTAGCGCCTATAATGCCTCCAAGGGAGGTGTCGTGCTGTTGAGTAAAAATGTCGCTATCGATTACGGGCGAATGGGCATTCGCTGTAACGCGATCTGTCCCGGCTTTATCGAGACACCCATGCTGAATAACGTGATGGGTCTGATGCCGGAGTTCAAGGCGGATGTGATTCGTGAAACCAAGGTAGGCCGACTGGGCAAGCCCGAGGAAATCGCTGGTGCCGCCTTCTTCCTGGCGTCAGACGATGCCAGCTATGTGACAGGTCATACCCTGGTGGTTGACGGTGGTTATACCGCTGGACACAGCCACGGCATCGTTCAACTGATGGGGCTGGTCTGATTCCCGAGTCATGGGCACTTGCCCTAGCGACCCAGGATGGACCTGGCAACCAGTTCGCGCATGATTTCCGAGGTGCCGCCGTAAATTCGCTGAATGCGCGCGTCAATGTAAAAACGTGAGATCGGATATTCGGTAGTGTAACCATAACCACCGAATAATTGCAGACACTGGTCGATGGTCTTGCACTGCATTTCAGTACTGGCATATTTCAGCATAGCGGCGTCTTCCGCGGTCAGCTTCTCCTGCGCATAGGCCTCCGCACACTTTTCATAGAAAGCGCGATTGATGGCGATCTCCGTTTTCACCTCTGCCAGGGTAAAACGGGTGTTCTGGAAGCTGGCCACGGTCTGGCCAAATGCTTTTCGTTGCAGTACATAGTCCACGGTGAGCGCCATGGCGCCCTCGGCGGAGGCGATGGCCTGGGCCGCGATGCCAAGGCGCTCGCGCGGCAGTTCGGTCATCATGATGACGAAGCCCCTGTTCAATTCACCGAGCAGCGCAGCGCCAGGCAGCCGTACATCCTGGAAAAACAACTCGGCGGTGTCGGAGGTGTGCTGCCCCATTTTCTCGATTTTTTTCCCACGTGCGAAGCCCGGCAGTGTCGCGTCTACAAGAAACAGCGAGGTGCCTTTGGCACCTTTACCGGGGTCGGTGATTGCCGCGACGATCACGAGGTCCGCCAACATGCCATTGGTGATAAAGATTTTGGATCCGTTGAGTATCCACGAGTCACCGTCCCTGACGGCACTGGTGCGAATGCTCTGTACGTCGGAGCCGGCACCGGGTTCAGTCATGGCGAGGGCACCCAGCACTTCTCCAGTGACCATTTTTGGCAGCCATTGGGCTTTTTGTTCTTCGGTGCCGAAATGCTCAATATAAGGCGCCACGATATTGCTGTGGATGCCGTAGCCGGAGGCAATACCGCCAAAACCCATGTGGGACAATTCCTCCAGTACGGCGAAGGTGACCTGTGGTGTGGTGCCTGCTGCACCGTACTCCTGGGGCATGTCCGGACACAATAATCCGGCCTGTCCGAGGGTATTCCACAATTCCCGGGGCACCATGTGTTGGGCTTCCCAGTCCTCGATATGGGGAGAAATCTCCTGTTCGAGGGCGCGACGCGTCATATCGCGAAACAGGGTCAACTCTTCGTTATCCATGGTGTCCGGGTTCCGATAAAAGCTTGGGGCCCGCAATTTTGCGTGATTCTCTGGCTAGAAACAACGCCGCAGGGCAGCTAAATGCAAAAACTCGCTGCCGAGGGCCCATGGTACTAGTCAGTGCGTCTGAGAGTGCTTAGACTTGACCTCCTTTGCCAACACTAACCGGGAGTATAACAATGCGCGAGTACAAGCAGTTTTACATTAATGGTCAGTGGGTTGATCCAACTACCCCACATGATTTCGATGTGATCAACCCGGCGACTGAGGAGGTTTGTGCTCACATATCCTTGGGTTCAGAGGCCGATGTGAACAAGGCCGTTGCTGCAGCGAAGCATGCGTTTGAAAGTTTCAGTCGTACCAGCAGGCAGGAGCGTGTTGAGTTGTTGGAATCGTGCATCGCTGTTTACAAAAAATATTACGTCGACATTGCCAATGCTATTCGAGAGGAGATGGGAGCGCCGCAGAGTCTCGCCATGGGCGGTCAAGCGTATTGTGGGCAGGGGCATCTGGAAGAGGCGTTAAAGGTGCTGCGGACCTTCGAGTTTGAGGAAGACATGGGAGAACACCGCATCTTCAAGGAGCCTATCGGAGTTTGTGGTCTGATAACACCTTGGAACTGGCCGGTAAACCAGATTTCCTGCAAGGTGGCGCCCGCGCTCGCTGTGGGTTGTACCATGGTACTCAAGCCCAGCGAAGTCGCACCCCTTTCGGCCTATATCTACGCCCAGGTGATGCACGAGGCCGGTGTCCCTGCCGGGGTCTTCAATATGGTTAATGGCGACGGTCCCGGGGTAGGTACTGCGCTGTCCAGGCATCCCGACGTCAGTATGATGTCGTTCACCGGATCCACGCGCGCGGGTTCCCTGGTGGCCCAGAACGCGGCCCCCACAGTCAAGCGTGTTACCCAGGAGCTGGGAGGAAAATCGCCCAATATTGTCCTGGACGATGCCGACCTGCAGGCTGCTGTGACCCGTGGCGTAATGCACATGTACCAGAATACCGGGCAATCCTGTAACGCTCCTTCGCGCATGTTGGTACCGGCGGCCAAACTCGCAGAGGCGGAAGCCATCGCAGCAAAGGTCACTGAGTCAGTGGTAGTGGGAGATCCTGCCGCCGAAACAACAACGATGGGTCCGGTGGTATCGAAAGTACAGTTTGACAAGATACAGGCCCTGATTGAAAAGGGTATCAAGGAGGGCGCCAAAGTAGTCACTGGAGGTTCGGGTCGCCCCAAGGGCCTGGAGAAGGGTTACTTTATTCGCCCTACGGTTTTTTCCCAGGCCAACAACGAAATGACCATTGCCCGCGAGGAGATTTTTGGGCCGGTACTCACGATGATCCCCTATACAACGGAAGAGGAAGCGATTCGCATTGCGAATGACACCCCTTACGGGTTGGCAGGCTACGTGCAGAGCGCCGATATTGATCGCGCGCGCAAAGTGGCCTCAAGAATCCGCGCTGGTAATGTGCATATCAATGGTGCCTCCGGTGGGTTTAACGTACCTTTCGGTGGGTTCAAGCAATCCGGCAATGGCCGCGAGTGGGGCAGCCACGGCTTCACCGACTTCCTCGAGATCAAGGCGGTAGAAGGTTACGGCAAGTAGCGATGGGCAAGTTTGTCCTTGCGATTGATCAGGGTACGACGGGTAGTACCGTCGCCCTGATGGACGCCCGCGGCAAGCTGCGCGCCAGCGTCAACTTCGAGTTTCCCCAGATATATCCCCAGCCCGGTTGGGTGGAACACCGCCCAGCGGATATCTGGGCGTCGGTTGGTAAGGGGATTCGCGCACTGTTGCGCAAGAACATCTGTAAGCCCAGCGAGATAGCGGCAATCGGTATTACCAACCAGCGGGAGACTTCCCTGCTATGGGATACTGAAACGGGCGAGCCTCTCAATAACGCCATCGTCTGGCAGTGTCGGCGCACTACGGATTTCTGTGAATCACTGCGGGTTGCCGGGCATGAAAATACAGTCAGGCGCCGATCCGGGCTGGTGCTGGATCCCTATTTCTCCGGCAGTAAATACCGTTGGTTATTGCAAAACACGCCCGGTATATCCCGCGCACTCAAGACCAAGCGGGTGGCGGCGGGCACCATCGACAGTTTTCTCATATGGCGATTGACCGGAGGCGACGTCCACGTAACTGACGTGTCCAATGCCTCCCGCACCTCCCTGATGAATCTGAAGACTGGTCGTTGGGACCAGCAGTTGCTGGACCTGTTTGAAGTGCCCCGAGAGATTTTGCCGACCATTGTGCCGTCCAGCGCCATCCTCGGGCATACCCGCGGGGTCCCCAGCCTGCCCGACGGGATTCCCATTGCCGGCGTGGCCGGTGATCAGCAGGCGGCACTGTTTGGCCAAGGGTGCTTTGAGGTCGGTGATGCCAAGTGTACTTTTGGTACTGGCTCGTTCATTCTTATGAATACCGGTTCCGAGCGACTCCAGTCAAATGCGGGACTGCTCACCACGGTGGCATGGCAGTTGGGCGAAAAATCAAAACGCGTTTACGCTTTGGAAGGTGGTGCTTTTGTTTGTGGTGCGGCGGTACAGTGGTTGCGCGATGGCCTCAGGATGATCAGGTCGGCACCTGAAATCGAGCAGCTGGCACTGCAGGTAGCAGACCACGGCGGGGTGGAGTTCGTACCCGCGTTAACCGGACTGGGTGCGCCTCATTGGGCGCCTGACGCGCGTGGGATGCTAACGGGCATTACCCGGGGAACCGAGCGAGGACACATCGCCCGTGCTACGCTGGATGCTATGGCGCTCCAGAATGCCGACATTCTGAGGGCAATGGAGAGTGACCTCGGCAAGCGTATGAGGCCACTGCGTGTGGACGGCGGGGCTGCAGCCAACAATCTGTTGATGCAGATACAGGCAGATGTGCTTGGCCGTCGACTGATTCGACCCAAGGTGATCGAGACCACCGTGGCCGGTGCCTGCTATCTTGCAGGTCTGGGCGTCGGCTTGTGGCAGAGTCAGGCCGAGGTGAAAGACATCTGGCGGGCGGAGCGGGAGTTCACGGTGAAAATGAGTGTCGGCGTCCGACGCAAACGCCTTGGCTCCTGGAGCACAGCCGTACAGCGCACCCTTCTCTAGCGGTATCGAACTGCATTCATGTCTGAAGTTATTCCCTTTCGCAAACCCTCACTAAAGGAAAAGCACAAGGGCAATACCCTGTGTCGCCATGGCCATCACAAATGGGTGGTAGACAAGGCCAAACAGTTTGATGTCAAACAGGGCAAGCTGGTGACTGTCTACTGCTGCTCACGTTGTGGCAAGCAAAAGGTAATGTCGCACTAACTTGCATCAATAGAAATTGCGCTCGAGTGTGATGCACCCTACAGGTTGACTTTTCGTGGCTGCACTCCAGTACCGGGAGGATGGATGGCATATAAGAAATAACGTACAGTTTTAGCGGTTATTTCTATAGGTGAAATTATGTCTGAATTCCAACTCACCAGAGAAAGTCTTGAGTCGAGAGATGTAGCGTCAGACCGCGCCTCAGTCGCGCAGCGTATGGAGTTTTATCGCGACCTGATGCCCTCTGCCAGTCCAGCAATCATTGTTCAGGAAAAGGCAGGCAGGACAGCACCCTCTGAGCCCGTCACACCCGAAGTCACTGCACAGGCGTTGACCGTCGAATACTTGCGAACGGCTATGGCCGAACACGGTGCTCTGATTGTACGCAATATGTTTTCCAGGACCGAAACTGATACTTTGATCGAAACTATAGATCGGGTTCTGGACGCCTGCGCCAGTCCCCGTGAAGTGCGCATTAAACTGGCTAGCACCTACTTTAACCCTCCCGGCAATCTGGTGTCGATCATGCCAAATAAAGTGGAGGAACTTGCGCACCTGAGAATGTTCAATAGCTCTGCGGGGGCGGCCATGTGTGTTGAGGCGCCCAGTGTTGCCGAGGCATTGCTGGAATTGTATGAAGCTCACGGACTAAAAAAATTGATTGGTGAATATCTTGGAGAATCGCCCTGCTTATCGGTCAAAAAATGGGTCTTGAGACGAAACACACCGACGCGGGATGAGGCTGGGTGGCATCAGGATGGCGCATTCATGGGTACTGATATCAACAGTATCAATATGTGGATTCCGCTTACTGAATGTGGTGGTGAGACCGGCGCTCCCGGGATGGATGTGGTTCCGCAACGCCTTTACAAAATTGCCTCGGCCGACGGCGCTACTTTCGATTGGTCAGTGAGTGACGCACATGTACGCAGCGGCGCCTTCAAGGGTCCACCGGTTGCGCCAGTATTTAATGCAGGGGATGCGTTTTTTTTCGATCACTTTTATTTGCATAGAACCCAGTCCCGCACTGATTTCACCAAGCTACGCTACGCGGTGGAGTCCTGGTTTTTTGGAGCTACAACATTTCCCAAAGAACAAATACCTGTCGCATGGTAGCAAGGTCCGTAGACGCGTGTTAAGGAGGTGTAAGCGAGAGCAGTGGTTCTCGAGCTGTACTCGCCCATAGTAGACAGCTATCGATCAGGTAATGGGTCAGGGAGCTCGCGTAATGGGCGCTTCGTCAAGGAGGTACAGAGCAAGAGTGGCAAGACCCGGACGGCACTGAGACCGCAACGGCAGCTTAGAATCCCTGGTCGCCAAGAAGGGACAGTGCCGGAGGGAAAGCATTGATACTCTCAATCGCGCTTTTTGAACAGGTCACCCTGTCTCGTATCAATCGCAGATTTCCGATTTTTGTCGCGAGGTTCGGGTGCCGCAAATAGATCGGTGCGAGTTGGCATCTGTTCGCGCTGATTCAGCCCCAGTCGTTTGCAGCCTAGTCGAAAGCGCTGCGCCAGCAGATCTGCGAAAGTTCCCGTGCCACGCATGCGATGACCGAAACGGTTATCGTTGTCGGCACCGCCGCGGCTTTGTCGCAGCAGGCTGATGATGTGATCTGCCTTTAGCGGATAGTGCTCGTGTAACCATTGGAAAAACAGGTCACGTATCTCCAGCGGCAGCCGCAGCATAATGTAGGCCGCCGATTGTGCGCCTGCATCGTGCGCCTGACTGAGAATGTCTTCCATATCAGAGTCGTTGAGGGCCGGTATTACCGGCGCAAAGAGTACGGTAACAGGTACACCTGCAGTGCTCAGCGACTCCATCGCCGCCAGACGCGCCTGGTGGGATGCCGCCCTCGGCTCCATGAGCCGTTTCAATCCGGCATCAAGGGTGGTGAGACTAATGGCGACCGAGCACAAACCGTCTGCAGCCATTTCGGCCAGTATGTCGATATCACGTGTGATGAGTGCGCCCTTGGTGATAATTGACACGGGGTGGCTGCAGCGCTGCAGGACTTGCAAAACTTCCCTCGTTATCCGGTGCGTTTTTTCCAGCGGTTGATAGGGATCCGTGTTGGCGCCCAATGTAATACTGGCGCAGCGGTAGCCCGAACGGGCGAGTTCGTGCTCCAGTTGCACTGCGGCATTTATCTTGTACGTAAGCTTCGTTTCAAAATCCATCCCCGGGGACATATCCAGATAGGCGTGAGTAGGGCGGGCGTAGCAGTAGATACAGCCGTGCTCGCAGCCTTGGTAGGGGTTGATCGACTGTTCAAAGGGAATGTCTGGTGAGGTGTTGCGGGAAATAATGCTGCGGGCCTGCACAGCTCGGCACTCGGTGACGGGTGTTGGGCCCTCAATACCATCGTCCCATTCCACTCGCGTCGGCTGAAATCGATTGTGGGGATTGCTCAGCGCGCCGCGGCCTTTGTGCGTACTTTTCTGTCGGGCTATAAGATTGTTATCGTCCGTCATGAATCGACCTTTACTGTACAAAAACACAGTATACCGTCGAACGCTTTATGACAAGGACTTCAACCAAATGCTGTGGATTGAGAAGGACGTCCGCTTGGTTATTAGCAAATTGCTTGAACCGGGCGCAAATTTAGCCCGTATGCTCAAAGTGCTGCGGGAGAACCCTGAAAATATTTTTTGCATAGACCTTGATATATGGCGAATACCGTCTATTTTTCAGTACAGCATGTCGCATTCATTGCGCGTGCTGACACGTCCCCTGGCCGATGTTTCTGCCCCGAAGCATACGGCTATTTTCGCCCGCTTTCACTTCGTGATATGCGGGCTTTTTTATATCATTCAATTTGTTAAAGCCTGATGTTAATGTAATTCCTGACATTTATTCGAGTCTATTGTTATCCTTGGTCGATAGCTTGAAGCCGATTGTGCCTTTAGACGGCCTCGAATGTCCCGGACCTCCAGTCCACGCGAGTATCTATTTCTGTCATATTTGTGAAGTACAAGGCGCTTAAACTGGGCGATGGCCTATGCTGGAGACAGACAGTTGTTTCGTAAGTTAGACTTTTTTCAGATCCCGAGTACGCAGTAACGGTGCCAGATCATCCTTTGTAGCAATTGGAGTTGTTATGCCTAACCCGATCAAGAAACGCCTCGCGGATCTCCTCGACAGCGACCTCTTTATGCCGCGGGAGTTGAGCTGGCTTTCCTTCAATGCGCGCGTACTGCAGGAAGCAGCGGACGAATCGGTGCCCATTATCGAGCGTCTGCGCTACCTGGGAATCTATTCCAACAATGCGGACGAGTTTTTTCGGGTCAGGGTGGCAGAAGTACGGCGCTTGATGTCGGTCTCTTCCGGCGACATGAGGCAGCAGTCAAAAGACCTGCTGGTGGCTATACAGAAACGCGTGCTGGAGCTCCAGAAGGAGTTCGACCGTATCTATATCGAGATCATGCATACCCTCGCAGGGCATCGGATTTTCCTGATTAACGAGACTCAGTTGGATGCGGGACAGTCTGCATTTGTACAGACCTATTTTACCAGTAAGGTGCTGCCGGAACTGGAACCGATACTGCTGAGGGATGAATTTAAAGTGCCTGTTTTGACAGATGAATCCATTTACCTTGCTGTAGATATCAGCTCGGGCGTTACGTATCACTCTGCGGTGGTAGAAGTTCCGACCGACCGCTTGTCCCGGTTTGTGGAGATTCCCCGCAGAGCGGGCAAGACCGGCAAGGGCAGCAAGGTCTTTATTGTGCTGGATAACATTATACGAGCCTGCCTGCCACAGGTGTTTCGTGGAGTTTTCCCGATTACTGCCGCAGAAGCCTATTGCTTCAAATTTTCGCGGGATGCGGAACTGGCCATCGATACTGGCATTAGCCAGAGCCTGATAGACAAAATGGCCTTGGGCCTGAAGCAGCGACTGAAAGGGGAAACGGTGCGTATGGTTTATGACGCCAAGATGCCGCAGCGCCTGCTGGACCAGCTGTGCAGTCGCTTTGGCTTTAGCAAGCAGAATACGTTGATAGCCGGTGGCCGTTACCACAATTCCAAGGATTTCATGCGTTTCCCCAACGTGGGATCCAAGTATCTGGAGTTCAGGAAGCTCCCCCCCGCGCGCTATTGCGCAAACGAGTGGGAGCATCGGCATATTCGAGACTATCCGCAAAAAGGACGTTCTCCTCTTTTTTCCCTACCATCGATTTGGCAGCGTGATCGATCTGCTGAAAACGGCCGCTCTGGATCCGCTTGTCATCAGGATAAAGATCTGTTTGTACAGGGTGGCCAGAGACTCCCGGGTAATCGATGCACTGGTTAACGCGGTGCAAAATGGCAAGCAGGTGCTCGCGGTAGTGGAATTGGCAGCGCGCTTTGATGAGGCGGCCAATATCAATTGGGCGCAACGGCTAACAGAGAACGGTATCGAGGTTGTTTTTGGTATTCCCGGGCTGAAAGTGCACAGTAAACTGTTGCTGATTGAACGCAGGGAAGATCATGCGTTTCGTTACTACAGCTATATCAGCAATGGTAATTTCAACGAGAACACGGCTAGGCAATACACAGATTTCAGCCTTGTCACCTATGACCAAAATATAGGCAAGGACGTCAACAATGTTTTCGAATTTCTGCAGTACAACTATAAGCGGCCCAATTATCGTCTGTTGCTAGTGGCGCCGCACAGCATTCGCAGCGGCCTTCTGGAACTGATAAACCAGGAAATTGAGAATGTCCGGGCAGGCTACCGCGGTTCCATGATTCTCAAGTGCAACAACCTGGTGGATAAGGAACTGGTGATGAAGCTCTATGAGGCCAGCCAGGCTGGCGTGGAAATCCAGTTGATAGTGCGCGGCATGTGTTCACTGCTCGCCGGGGTGAAGGACATTTCGGAAAACATCGAGGCGATCAGTATTGTCGACCGCTACCTCGAACACGCCAGGGTGTATGTGTTCCACAATCGTGGCAAGCCGCGCTACCTGATCGGCTCGGCGGACCTGATGACGCGCAACCTGGACTTCCGGGTGGAGGTGCTCTGTCCCATTTTGGATGAGGATGCCAAGCGCATGATACAGGATATTCTGGACCAGCAGTGGCACGATAATGTTAAGGCGCGTGTACTTGATCCGAAGCAGACGAACACGTATGTGCGTAGCAAGAAGAATGCTACCCGGGTGCGCTCTCAGGAGAGCATTCATACCTACCTGGAAACTGGAAAGTTGCCACGCTATCCAAAGTCGAAAATGGATCAGCCCGCGCGTCGCCGACGTAAAGCATAACATTGACTGCGGTTTGCGTGCAGCGACCGGCAGTGTACACTTCGTGGCCCGGTCAAGAGACCCTTAGTCACATTCGCTCCTGCCGGGCAATTAATTCGTATGGAGAAAGCACATGATTGCATATACCACTATAGGTACCGCCGATATAGAGAAATCCAAGGCTTTTTACCTGGCCTTGCTACAGGATATGGGAGTAACAGTTTTTATTGATACCGGTCGGTTGGCCGCGCTCGGTTCCCCCGCTGGAGGCCCCATGCTGGCAGTTTGTACCCCCTATAACGGCGAGGCCCCCAGCCCCGGTAATGGCAACATGGTGGCTATCTCCCCCGGGTCAAGGGAACTGGTGGACAAGCTCCACGCCAAGGCCCTGCAGCTCGGGGGTACTGACGAAGGAGCGCCCGGCCAGCGCATGGACGGCTTCTATGGCGGCTACTTTCGTGATGCCGATGGTAACAAGATCTGCTTTTGTCACTTCGGGTAGACAGTCTTCGCGGTCAGCGACGCATCCACTTCACGTCGCCGCCGCAACCAACCACTATTTCAATCCATTCACCGCAGTGTGCCACTTCAGGTAACTGCCCTGGCGGGAGTGCGCTTTAATGGCGGGAGGCAGCTTACTGCTACTGCTGGATGATATCGCCGCAGTACTGGACGATGTGGCGTTGATGACCAAGGTCGCGGCGAAAAAAACCGCCGGCGTACTCGGTGATGACCTGGCGGTCAATGCGGAAAAGGCGAGCGGGGTGCGGGCGGAGCGCGAACTGCCCGTGGTCTGGGCCGTAGCAAAAGGCTCCTTTCGTAATAAATGTATTTTGGTGCCGGCCGCACTGGCGATCTCTTTGGTAGCACCGTGGCTGATCACGCCCGCGCTTATCCTGGGTGGACTGTTCCTGTGTTACGAGGGCTTTGAAAAAGTCGCCCATAAATTTTTGCACACGGCCGCTGAGGAAACTGCCCATCACCAGGAACTGGTAGAGCATCTGGTCGACCCCAGTGTCGATCTGGTGCAATACGAGCAGGACAAGATCAACGGGGCCGTGCGCACAGATTTTATCCTGTCGGCGGAAATTATTGTGCTTACCCTGGGTGTCGTGGCTGACATGGAGTTTGTCAGTCAGGTACTGGTGCTGTCCGGTATTGGCATCATTATGACCGTCGGTGTCTACGGGCTGGTGGCGGGCATCGTCAAACTGGATGATGCAGGCATGTATATGATGCAAAGGGAAGGGCAGGGCGCATGGCCGATAGCACTGCGCTGGGTCGGTGGCTGTTTAATGCTATTTGCACCGTGGCTGATGAAATTCCTTGCCGTGGTGGGTACCGTCGCCATGTTTATGGTGGGCGGCGGTATCCTGGTACACGGCGTTCACAATTTGGATGAAGGAATAAAATCCCTGGCCACTCAATTGGGGGAGGTCACCACCATCGGTCCGCTGCTGGCATCAGTGACACCGTTGCTCGGTAGTATTGTGATAGGGATGTTCGCAGGCGCAGCCGTGTTAGCGGTTGTCACGCTGTGGCAACGCCTGCGCGGCGGCTGAAAGATAAAAACCTCGGGCCTACTTTAATAGCGAGCCAAGGACTCCCCGGAACAGTTTACGGCCCAGGCTACTGCCTGCCGCGCGGGCAACACTTTTCAAAAAGGCCTCACCGGCACTCTCACGAGTGCTGGTACGCGCTTTGGGCTTGCTCTCTGCCTTGGCTGCACGCTCGGCCAAGTCAGCTTCCTGTGCCTCTTTTTGTCGTGCTGCTGTGCGCTCTAGCAGTATCTCATGTGCAGAGTGAGGATCGATCGGGGTGACATAGCGCTTATGGTTGACATCCTTATCGAGCACCGCCTGACGCTCCGCCATGGTGGCCTCACCCATGCGTGAATGGGGTGGGCACACCATTACGCGCTGAACTGGGGCGGGTATTCCCTTGTCCTGCAGCATCGATACCAGGGCTTCGCCAACGCCCAGTTCGGTGATGGCAGTTACTGTATCCAGGTCAGGGTTCGCCCGGAAGGATTGGGCGGCGACCTTAACTGCCTTTTGTTCGTTGGGCGTGTAGGCTCGTAAAGCGTGTTGCACGCGGTTGCCCAACTGGGCCAGCACGCTGTCCGGGATGTCGCTGGGGCTTTGCGAAATAAAATAAATACCAACTCCCTTGGATCGTATCAGGCGCACCACTTGCTCAATCTTTTCCAACAGTGCCTTGGGCGCATCGTTGAATAACAGGTGCGCCTCGTCGAAGAAAAACACCATTACGGGCTGTTCGGGGTCGCCCAGTTCAGGCAGGTTCTCAAACAGCTCGGATAGCAGCCATAACAGGAAAGTAGAGTAGACCCGGGGATTCATGATGAGGGTGTCGGCCGCCAGTATATTGACCATGCCGCGACCGTCACTAGTGGTACGCATGAAATCTTGCAATTGCAGGGCCGGCTCCCCGAAGAACGTTTCACCTCCTTCGCGCTCCAGCATCAGGAGGCGACGCAGGATGGCGTTGACCGAAGCCTTGGAAACACCAAACCCCGTACCAAGCTCCTTGCTGTTGTCACCCAGGTATTCCAGGGTTGTACGCAGGTCTTTCAGGTCTACCAGCAACATACCCTCATTATCGGCGAACTCGAAGACCAGGGTGATGACACTTTCCTGACTCTCATTGAGGTCAAGTAAGCGCGATATCAATTGTGGTCCCATTTCGGATATCGTCGCGCGCACAGGGGTGCCCTTTTTGCCGAACACATCCCAGAAGGCAACCGGGTAGCCCTTCTGGCTGTAATCCTGAATGCCGATCCTCTTTACTCTTTCATCCACCTTCGGGTTAGGTGTGCCAGGCTGGCACATACCGGAGATGTCACCTTTGATATCCGCCAGGAATACTGGTACGCCCAGATCGGAGAAACCCTCTGCCAGGCATTGCAGCGTAACCGTTTTGCCGGTGCCGGTGGCGCCTGCCACCAGTCCGTGGCGGTTAGCATAACGAGGATTGAGGAATACCTTGCCGGCTTCAGAGCCGCCTATGAGAATGCCGTCGTTCATGGTCGATTTTCCTTGCTCAGGGGCCTGCGGTGCGCGATGGAGCAGAGTATACTCAAGCTCCAACGGGGTATCGACGGGAGTATACCATGCGGTGGCAAGGCGGCAGGCGAAGTGACAACGTGGAGGACCGGCGAGGTGAGAGCCCCGCTTACAGTGCCGCGGGTGCGGCACCGGTGGTTTTGCGACTTTTACCGATGCTGCTGCGGACCAAAGTGGGGCGTATTATTCTTATCACGGGTGTCGTCGTCATTATTGGTGGTCGCATGCTGGGGGTGGATGTGCTGTCCCTGTTAGCCGGAGGTGGCGTCACGTCTGGCCAGTCCTCGGCGCCACTGAGTGAGGCAGATCAGCAGATGGCCGAGTTCGTTTCAGTAGTGCTGGGTGACACCGAAGATACCTGGCACCCGATTTTCAGCAAGTTGGGACGCGACTACCGCGAGCCGACACTGGTGTTGTTTAGCGGGAGTGTGAACTCCGCCTGTGGATATGCCAGTGCCGCAGTGGGACCTTTCTACTGTCCCGGTGACCAGAAGCTGTATATCGACCTGTCCTTTTTCCACGATCTCAAAACACGCCACGGTGCCCCCGGCGACTTTGCCCAGGCCTACGTGATCGCCCACGAGGTCGGGCACCATGTACAAACCCTGTTGGGCATCAGTGAGAAGGTAGCCGCCGCTGGCAAGGGAGCAGGTAAGGCCCAGGTGAACGCGCTTTCGGTGCGCCAGGAATTGCAGGCCGACTGCTTCGCCGGCGTGTGGGGGCATGTAGCCAATAGCCAGCGCCAGCTGCTGGACCCCGGCGACCTCGAGGAGGCCCTGCAGGCGGCCACGGCTATCGGGGATGATCGTTTGCAGCGGGAGGCGGGCGGCCAGGTGGTTCCCGACAGCTTTACGCACGGCACCTCTGCACAACGGGTTAAGTGGTTCAAGGCCGGCTTTGAATCTGGTGACATCGGCGCCTGTGACACTTTTTCTGCTGCCGGTTCAGGCTAGGTGGCGACGATCAGCTGTTGGCAGTGTCTCAGTTGATAACCAGTACCTGACCACTGGTTTTGTCCAGCGCGGCCTCCAACTCGGCTCTGGGAATGTCTTGCAGGCATTGTCCTGGCAGCAGCAGCAGATCATAGGGCGATTGTTTTATCAGTTTCACCAGATCTTCTGCCCTGCAGGAAAAATTTGCCTGTAGCTTGATCTGGTGACCCGGCCGATATAGATCAAGCAGTGCATCCGGCAGCGGCGGTCGTTTGGAAAGGATGTAGATGTCGCCCACCAGATTGGCTTTCGACAGCGATGCGGCAGTGCTCATAATCCTGGCATCTGTCACGTCATTCGCAAGTACCACCCCAAGGCGTCTGACGATATTGGCTTTTCTGAAGTGATCAGGAGGCTGTGCATGCCAGCGCTTACGTGCAGGAAGGAATATATCCTGTTTTCCATCCCGTTCCATTACTGTTGTCCAACGCTCGCCAGCGGCGTTCTCAAAGCTGAGTTCTACCCGGTTGCGCGCCGCCAGATCGGCGAGTTGGCGCCTGGTTTCAGCGCTGATAAGGCTTTGATGTTGCGAGAGGTGATCCCGCAACAGATTTCTTTCCTGTCCGCTATTAAGACTGATCTCCGTGGTGAAGGGAAGGTCAGCGATTTTCAGCAATCGAATATCTTCGAGCAGAAGGCCCAGCAGATTTCTATCCAGTTGTCTCGCGATCCGCACTATCGTTTCAAGTACAACAGGATGCATCCCGTGCGGGTCGATGGGGACCAGTATGCAGCGGCGCACTCCGGGTTCATTCACGACCCTTGTCCTCCCCCTTCTCGCTGAATGCTCTGGACAATGCCTGCAATTCTTCCACTCGTGCCAGAACACAGTCATCAATGGACTTGACGCTATAACCGGTGAGCAGCTCCAATGCCTGGTCGATACTGTCCACGCTATAAATATGGAATGTCCCGGCCGCAGCCGCGTCGAGCACATCCTGGCGCAGCATCAGGTGCAGTTCGTTGGTGGTTGGAATTACAACGCCCTGGGTGCCGCCGAGTCCTCGTGAAACGCAGATATCAAAAAAGCCTTCGACCTTCTCGTTGACACCACCAATGGCCTGCACCCGCCCATGTTGGTTCAGGGAGCCAGTGACCGCCAGGTCCTGCCTGACGGGTATATCCGCGATGGCAGATATCAAGGCCACCAGTTCCGCGATTGAGGCGCTGTCGCCCTCCACCCCGCCATAGGATTGCTCAAAAACCAGACTTGCTGACAGCGGCAGTGGCCGGTTGCGCGCATAGCGGTTAGCTAACAAGGCGCTTATTATCATCATTGCCTTGGAGTGAATTTTGCCCCCAAGTTCCACCTCCCGCTCAATATCCAGTACCTTGCCCACCCCGAGCCGCGCCGTGGCAGTGATGCGTGTAGGTCTACCAAAGGCGTAGTCGCCCAGCATGTAGAGCGCCAAACCATTGACCTGCCCTATGGCAGAACCCTCGGTATCGATTAGCGTAATATCGCGCAGGATACCTTCATGCGATTTTTCCTGGAATTGGTCCAGTCGATGGATGGCAGCTGTGGCGGCGGCGCTGACATAGTCGGCGGTAATCATCTGCGCTCCTGCTTGGCGCGCGCGAAAATCGCTCTCGGTCAGCAGGTTGCCCAAACGACCCTGGTGCAGGCTGAGTTTTTCACTGTCTTCCATGCGTCTGGCGGCGAACTCGATTATCTTGGCCACACCCGCCCTGTCCACTGGCAGCAAATTTTCCTGCTGTTGCAGGGTTTTGATCATGCGTGCGAATAATGCTGTACTGGCGGGTGATCGTGGGACGTCTTCGGACATGTCTGCGACGATTTTGAACAGAGTAGAAAACTCGGGATCGTACTCCTGCAGTAGGTAATATAAATCGCGCTCGCCGGTTAATATCACTTTGACATCAAGCGGTATTGGTTCCGGCTGCAACTGCACGGTGCTAACGAAGCTGAAAATCTGTTCCAATGACTGTATGCGAATTTCACGTGCCTTGAGCGCCTGTTTGAGTGCGGTCCATGCGTAGAGGTTGGTCAGCAGCTTGTCAGCCTCAAGTACCAGGTAGCCACCATTCGCCCTGTGCAGTGCCCCGGGCTTTATCAGGGTGAAATCAGTAACCAGAGTGCCCATGTGCGCGATATGTTCGACCCGGCCAATCAGATTGGCGAAGCCCGGGCTGTCCTCGTTTACGATGGGAGCAGCGGGCAAGTTCTGATTGTCCACGAGTACATTAACAGCGTACTGGGGGAATTCCCGCACCCTGTCTTTGGGGTTGTCCGGTATGGCCGATTCCTCCCTCACCTGGGTGAAGGCCTCCGCCTCATCCATCACGCTCTGGTGTACAGCTTCCAGGTAGTTGAGTACGTCGGGATAGCTGGCATAGGAGCGCTTGAGTTCGTGCATTACCGGGTCGATCGCCAGATGGCTGAATTCCTGGTTCAGGGCCTTGAATCGGTCGCGGCTTTCTTTTTTCCAGCCGGGCAACTGGCGCACGATGATCTTCAGCTCTTCCTTTAGCTCTCGACCACTGCCAACGATTTCGATTTTTCTTCTTCTGGCAGCGCCTCAAAGTCTTTAGGTGTGATTATTTCACCGTCTTTCATCGGAGCAAGAGTGTAGCCGCTGGGTGTCTGGATCATAGCGATCTGTTGATCCCTGGCTTTTTCCGACAATGCCTCAAAGGCTTCCTTTTCCAGTGACTGGTATTTTTCTCCCAGCGCCTGCACCCTTGCCTGGTATTCGTCACTTTGGAAAGTAGACGGTAATGCGCCCAGCAGTTCTTCTACAGTATGGGCCATGTCATCGCGCAGCTGGTGGGCCATGCCCTGGCGCAGGCACAGGGCGATCGGTTTGTCCGGGGCCTCGAAATTATTCACATAACACCAATCCGAAACCTCGCCCCGCGGCGCGGCGGTCTCCTTCTCGAGCAGTTTACGCAATAGCGCTTGCTTGCCGACGCCGGTGCTGCCCAGCAGGAAGATGTTGTAGCCGTCGTGGGGAATCTGCAGTCCCAGGGTCAGGGCCTCCACTGCGCGGTCCTGGCCCAGGTGCTCCGCAGCGGCTCCAGGTCATCGGTGCTGCAGAAATCGAGCTCTGCCGGGTCGCAAAAGCGGTAGAGTCGGTTGAGTGGGAGAGGCTCGTGCGGTGGGGCCGGCTCGAGCCTGAAGGTATCATCAGACATGCATTAAAACCGTTTTGGCAATTTCCTTTGTTGATCATAGACCAACTATAGAGAACCCGACTTAAGCCAGATCAATAGAGTGACTGACAGGATCAGGTGAGATTGTTATATACCTGTCGTGTTTTCGATATGACTGAAAAGAGTACAGATGGTATGGCGGTTGCGGGGCAGGGATTATGAATTCCCGAACTTCAGGCTCGACAGGGAGTGACAATATGACAGCGGCAAAGCTCATTGAATACCGTATTACCCGCCAGCTATTGCGGCGCAGGGAGGAGGGCGGCGTGCAGCAGGGCTCTAATATATGGGCAGACCGGTTGATCGCCATTCTGGCGGTCACGGCCGGTCTTTTCATTCTGGGTAGTTACCTGGAGGAACTGCTGTGGGCGCTACTGGCTGCTGCTACGGTCTTCACGCTCAGATAGATCATGGTTGCGGCGTCCCTGGGAGCTTGCCAATGGGAACGAGGAACAAGTTGAGGGAGTGCGGTCTACACTTCAATCCGCCTCACGCTCTGCGGAACAACAGTGGATGGCGGAAGCGCTTTCCGTCAGCGCATCCGGCTCATCCAGATCCACCAGCACCTGTCCAGTCACTGGATTTGGCCGGAATGTGGTACACCCCTTCAGTCCCTTGGCATAGGCATAATCGTAAAGTGAATGGAACTGCGCATAGCTGTAGTCCCGCGGCACGTTGATCGTCTTGGAAATTGCATTGTCCACCCAGGGCTGCAGTGCGGCCTGCATGTCGAGGTGCATGAACGGTGACACGTCGCTGGCAGTGACAAATGCCGGCGTGAGCGGTGTATCCTTGCCGTGGCGCTCGCAGTACAAGCGGTAGGCATAATCGCTTACGGTATGTTCGCTTAAACTGCCATCGGCCTCGCGCACCCGGCGCCTGTACTCAAACCGATATACTGGCTCCAGTCCGCTCGACACGTTGTTGGCCAGCAGCGAAATGGTTCCGGTCGGCGCGATCGCAGTGAGGTGCGAGTTGCGAATGCCGTGGCGTGCGATATCGGCGCGAATTTTCACCGGGAGTTGGCTGATAAACTTGCCTCGCAGATATTTTTCTTTGTCGAACTGTGGAAAGGGCCCCTTCTCGCGCGCCAGTTCGATGGACGTCTGATATGCTGACTCGCACACTCGTTGCATCACGTCGCCCGCCATCCGGACCGCCTCCGGCGTGCCATATGGAATATTGAGCATAGCGAGCGCATCGCCCAATCCGGTGAGTCCCAGACCCAGGCGGCGTGTGGCATGCGCCACAGCGGCCTGCTGCTGCAACGGAAAGCGCGACAGGTCCACCACATTATCCAGCATGCGCACCGCGACGGCTGCTGTATCGGCAATCGCCGCCAGATCAAGGGTCGCCTTGTCGCTGAACGGCGCGTGCACAAACAGCGTGAGATTGATCGAACCAAGGTTACAGGCACCGTAGGGCGGCAACGGAATTTCGCCGCATGGGTTGGTAGCGCTAATCTGTTCGGCGTACCAGAGATTGTTCAGCGCATTCACCCGGTCTACGAAAATTACACCCGGTTCGGCGTAGTCGTAGTTTGCCTGCAGGATCTGGTCCCAGAGCTGACGGGCGGGCACTGTACGCAGCACGCGGCAACGCACCTTTGTCATCGAACCCGACCAGACGCGATCGACGGTCTTGTCGGTCGCGGCGACATCGTGCGCACCGAGCGGGAATACCAGTGGCCACCCGGCGTCGGCCTGAACTGCCTGCATGAAAGCATCGCTCACCAGCACTGACAGATTGAAATGCCTTAGTTTCGCTAAATCCCGTTTGACACGGACGAATTCCTCGATGTCGGGATGATCGCAGCGCAGCGTCGCCATCATCGCCCCACGGCGTGCGCCGGTTGAAAAGATAGTGGAACACATCGTGTCCCAGATCTGCATGAACGAGACTGGCCCCGAGGCAGTGACGCCAACACTCAGCGCCGGCGTGCCACTTGGGCGCAGTGTGGAGAAGTCGCAACCAATACCCCCGCCCTGCTGCATGGTGAGTGCGCCTTCCTTCAAAGCGTCGAAAATAGTGTCCAGGGAGTCCTCGATAGTGCCCATCACAAAGCAGTTGAACAGAGTGACACGGTGGTCGGTGCCGGCACCGGCCTGAATGCGTCCCCCGGGCAGAAACCTGAAGCCTTCAAGGACTTTATAGAAGCGCTGCTCCCACTCTGCGCGCCTTGATAGTTCCATGCTCGCTAGTGCGTGCGCTACCCGCCGCCAGCTATCCTCGATGGTTTGATCACGCGTCTCACCCTGCCCCCGCCAGCGGTACCTGGTATCCCAGATACGGCGAGAGATGTCGGCTTTGAAATAATCCTTACTCATAAAAATCAGGACTCGCCCCGTCATCGGGAAGAGCGAATACTATACCCTGAATAAGTCCATCCCTTGACATACCTCAACCTGATATGGGTTTCTGACCATTACACTCTATACCAAATGCTGGCGTTGGGGACGGAGCTATCTATCTAACTGAAGGCCGGGTATAGGCGTTTTCAACGACACTGTCGCCGTGTAGTGCATCACCATCAAAAGGGGAACGTTATGAATACCATATGGATCGTCGTCGCTGAGTCCAGTAGGGCGAAAGTATATGCAACTGACGAATTGGGTATGGATCTGATAGAAATAGAAGGTTTTTACCACGCGGAGTCCCGTCGGCATGCGCGCGACATTACATCGGATCTGCCAGGCAGGAATGTAGGGAGTGACGGGAGTCACCATGCCATGGAAGCAGAAACGGATATCAAGGAGGAAGAGGCTGTTCAATTCTCTCGGCAAATCAATAAATATCTGCAAAACGCCGCGGCTGAGCATCAATTTTCCAAGCTAATGGTCATGGCGCCGCCTGCTTTTCTCGGTCATTTGCGTGCGCATATGGATGCCCAGGTAGCAAAACTGGTTGTATTTGAGCTGCCCAAAAATCTCGTGAAGTGTGATACGGCCCAAATCCGCGCACATCTGCCAGCGCATCTGTAACGATTTTTTCCGTTCACAAGGGAGGGCTTAACGTTTATTACACCAGATTGGTTCAGCGCTTCTATCCCACCTGCTTCAGAATTTCCCACCCGAAGTTGAATTCAGTCCAGAAGATAGCGCATCATGGTTCCATGTCACCTGGATAGACAAGATGCGCGCCCAGAAAATGCCCGACAAACCTGAAATCGAGATCGGCAAGCCCAGCGGATCAAAGCCACGGCAGCACATGTGGCCACAGCCAGGTGCAACTGTATTGCTGTATCTGGCGTTCATTGTTATCTCGATGTACTGGTGGCAGGGAAGTCAGCGAGCCAAACAAGCAGAGATTCCTTACAGTGAATTCCTGCAACGCATGGATAAAGGTGAGGTGTCAGAGGCCATCGTGACCGATAAGGTTATTACCGGCACACTGACGGAGCGCGACCCCAATACAAATGAGCCACGTCAATTTATTACCATACCGCTGTGGAATAATGATTTGGCCAAAGAACTCGAACAGAAAGGCGTTAAGTACACAGTACGTGAGAGCAGTAACTGGTTGAGTGATTTTTTCTTCAGCTGGGTAATGCCGTTCGGCGTCCTGTTTCTATTCTGGGGATGGATGGGAAGACGCATGGCGGGTGTCAGCAAGGGTTTCCTCAATATCGGCAATCGCATTCACATCCATCCCGAAGGCGATATCAAGATTGGCTTCAAGGATGTGGCGGGGGCTGACGATGCCAAGCAGGAACTGGGTGAAAGTATCGCTTTTTTGCGTGATCCCAGTGCCATTCAGCGCCTTGGTGGTCGAGCGCCCAAGGGAGTACTACTGGTTGGTGCGCCCGGTACCGGTAAGACCTTACTGGCCCGGGCGGTCGCGGGTGAAGCACAGGTACCCTTCTTCAATATCAGTGGGTCAGAGTTCATAGAAATGTTCGTCGGCATGGGTGCGGCTCGCGTGCGCGAGCTATTTCAGCAGGCCCGAGAAAAAGCACCCTGCATCATATTTATCGACGAGTTGGACGCCATTGGAGGTGCACGCGGCCTTGCACCTATAATGAGCGGCGGTCATGATGAGCGGGAACAAACATTGAATCAATTGCTGACAGAAATGGATGGTTTTGACCCTTCAGTTGGTGTTGTTGTTATGGCCGCGACTAACAGACCGGAAATTCTGGACAAGGCATTGTTGCGAGCCGGACGCTTTGACCGCCATGTAGTGGTGGAAAAACCCGACCTTGAGGCGCGCGTAGCGATACTGCGTCTGCATACCCGGAGTATGACGCTGGCCTCGGATGTCGACTTGCACGTTGTTGCCCAGCGTACTCCGGGCTTTGTGGGCGCTGATCTGGCCAATATTGCGAATGAAGCAGCCATTATTGCAGTGCGTTTTGCCCGCGACGCCATTACCCTGGCCGACTTTGAGGCGGCTATTGATCGTGTTATCGCTGGGCCCGAAAAAAAGCGGAACCTGTTGAATGCTGACGAGAAACGTCGCGTGGCCTATCACGAATCAGGGCATGCCATGGTTGCAGCGAGTGTGCCTACCGGCGAGCCGGTGCACAAGGTATCCATTATTCCGCGTGGCGTGGGCGCGCTGGGATATACCTTGCAATTGCCTGTAGAGGATAAATTCCTGTCCACAGAAACTCAACTGAAAGATCAAATTGCAATTTTATTGGGCGGCAGGGCGGCGGAGGAGATTGCCTTTGGTGACGTTTCCAGCGGCGCAGCTAACGATCTCGAGCGCGCGTCAGAGATTGCCCGCGGCATGGTCACTCAATTGGGTATGAGTGAGAAGCTGGGTCCCTTGACCTGGGGTCGACATCAGCAGCTGCAGTACCTGGGGCAGAGTGTGGAAGAGCGTAACTACAGCGAAGAGACAGCACGCCTTATCGATAGCGAGGGTCGGGCGTTGGTCGAAAGCGGTCACCAAAGGGCATTACAAATACTTACAGACCATAGACTGTTACTCGACAGGTTTGCTGATTTATTGGAAAAGAAAGAAGCGCTCAGCGGTGCTGAACTGGTCGAGATTCTCAGTACATTAGGTAAGACGGTCAGCACAAAGTGATTGAAAAATGTCGCTGATAATCCTTACGCTCGCGCTCATGACCTAACAGGGCTGTACTATTGATGTTGAGCTGGAAGCACTTTGGCAAAGTCCACAAGCTGATCTACAGGCTCACGGGAGGTCGCATTGGCGCCCGCATGGGCTGGATTGATGTGGCGCTGGTAGAAACGATCGGTCGCAAGAGCGGCCAACCGCGCTGCGTTCCGATCGCCTGTTATCCCTACCGTGATTCTATCGTCGTTTCAGCCTCTAACAGTGGCAAGGAGAGTCATCCGGCCTGGTACCTGAATATGCTGGCCAATCCGGCGGTCACGGTACAGCTTGGCAGGGAGAGCTATAAGGCGATTGCGGAAGATGTGGCCGACGCAGAGCGAGATGCCCTGTGGGCGACGATTGTGCAGCTGAACAAGCATCAGGGCGAATATCTGGAAAAGGCTGCGCGCAAAATACCCCTGGTCTGGTTGCGAAGACAGGCAGCCGCGCCCTAGTCGTTCGCTGTAATTTTTTTCGTATCTGGGTCAACCCGCGAAAATTCTGCATCCAGCGCCTCCTCGCCAAACCAGGCGCGCATTCTCTTTGCGGTTTTGGCTCGCACATCCTCATTGATGTACCGCGACACGGCGGCAATCGCCAGAACCAGCACACCCAGGTCGTCGGCATAACCGATGCCTGGAGCCAGATCGGTGATGG
>CAVVHD010000017.1:0-227263 GCA_963747995.1 uncultured Gammaproteobacteria bacterium
CGCTGCAGCACCTTGCGAGGGCATGTCACTGTAGGACGGTATTGCCCGGGGCATCCTTGCTTTGATAGATCTCCGCGCTTGCGGTAGCACTCAACGCCACGCCTATGATGTAGGACGAAAGAACCTTTGAAATGCGCACCTTAGAACCCTCTTTTAGAAAATCTTTCTCTAAATACTAATCCTTGTCTCCCTGCCGTGCACCTGCGTTTGTTGCGAGTTTAGTACCCTATGCGTTTATTGTTACAGATCAACACCATGCACTGCAGGTCTAACAAGTGCTTGTCAGCGCTGCATGGACGGGTGAGAATGGCAGGCGTTTTGCGCAACGTGCTGGATGTGGAAACCTTCTGGTTTCTGCCGTCCCGGTCGCCATAGGTATGTCATAGAACCCGGTTTCCTGTTTCCTTCGAGGTAGTTCCTCATGCAGTGCAATTTGGCTCTGGCCACGCTTGGTTTGCTGGTTATGGTTCTGATGGGTTGCTCCAAACAGGAGGCGCCCGCGGCTGCTATCCCCGAGGTCTACGTGGCCGAGGTGGTGCAGCAGGACGTGCCGATTTACATGGAAATCGTCGGGCAGACCCGGGGCTCGCAGGATGTCGACATCCGCGCCCGGGTCGAGGGCTTCCTGGACACCATCAACTTTACCGAGGGCGCTTTTGTACACAAGGGCGACCTGCTGTACCAGATCGATCCGAAACCCCTGCAGGCGGCACTGGCCCAGGCCAAAGCCAACCTGGCCACGAGCCAGGCGCGACTCGACCAGACCACGGTTACGGTCAATCGCATGAAGCCGCTGGCGGCGCAGCAGGCGGTCAGCCTGCAGGAACTGGATAACGCGCTGGCTGCCCAGAACGCGGCCAGTGCCCAGGTCGATGCGGGCCGGGCGGCTGTCGACAAGGCGGCGCTGGATCTCGGTTACACACCGTATCAGCTTCCCCGATTGACGGTATCGTGGGCATCACGGAGGTGAAGGCGGGCAACCTGGTCGGCAGTGGCGAGAGCACCCTGCTCACCACGGTCTCGAAGGTGGACCCGATCATTTTCCGCGGCGGCATCAGCGAGGCGGATTATTTGAATCTGGCGCGCAATGTAGAGGCGAGCAAGGCCTCGCGCGAAGGGAGCGCAATTACAGCCCAACTGTTTCTTGCGGATGGGAGCATTTATCCCTACCCGGGTAGCCTGGATGCCGTTGAGCGGGCTGTCGATCCGACCACCGGTACCCTGGCCGTGCAGCTTTCCTTCCCCAACCCCGAACGGCTCTTGCGCCCCGGACAGTACGGCCGGGTACGCTTCGCCTCGGAAATCAGGCGCGATGCGCTACTGGTGCTGCAGCGCGCCGTGCAGGAATTGCAGGATCGTCACAATGTGGTGGTGGTAGATGCCGATAACAAGGTCAGCGTCCGCAGCGTTAAGGTGGGTCCGCGCGTGGACGACCTGTGGGTGATTGACGAGGGACTCAAGCCCGGTGAGCGCGTGGTGGTAGAGGGCCTGCAGCGCCTGCGCGACGGGATGACGGTGAAGGCAGTACCGGTGGCCGCATCCGCATCCTCACCTGCGGCCCCGGCCGCCCCCGGCGCAGCCGAGCAATAGCCCGGTGGCGGAGTTCTTCATCAACCGCCCCATCGTCGCCATGGTGATCTCCATCATCATGGTGCTGCTCGGCCTGGTGGCAATGTCCAGTTTGCCCATCTCCCAGTACCCCGAGATCGTGCCGCCGATGGTGCAGGTCACCACGACGTTCGTCGGCGCCAGCGCCACCGACGTGGAGGCTTCCGTCGCCACGCCGCTGGAGCAGAAGATGAACGGGGTCGAGAATTCAATCTACATGAAGTCGACCAACGCCAATGACGGCACGCTGACGCTCAAGGTGAGTTTCGATGTGGGTACGAACCTGGACACGGCGAACGTGCTGACCCAGAACCGCGTGTCGGAGGCGACGCCGATGCTGCCGCAGGCGGTGAAAAACTACGGGGTCTCGGTGAAGAAATCCCTTTCCTTCCCGCTGCTGGTGCTGACCCTCAGCTCGCCCAAGGGTAGCTACGACAACAATTTTCTCTCGAACTACGCGTCCATCAACGTGGTGGACAGCCTGGCGCGCATTCCGGGCGTCGGCCAGGTCAACCTGCTGGGCGGCAGCGACTACGCCATGCGCATCTGGCTGCGGCCCGACCGCATCGCCAAACTGGGCATCACGGTGCCGGATATCGTGAATGCCATCAATCAGCAAAACCAGCTAAGTCCTGCCGGCCAGATCGGCGGGGCGCCTGCGGCGCCGGACACGGAGTACACCTATACCGTGCGCACCCAGGGCAGATTGCTGACTGCGGAGCAGTTCGCCGACATCATTATCCGCTCCAATCCCGACGGCACCCAGGTCTTGCTCAAGGATGTCGCGCGTATCGAGCTCGGCACCCAGTTGTATAACTCCATCGGTCGCCTCGACGGGCAACCCGCCGCCGTCATCACGCTGTTCCAGATTCCGGGTACCAACGCGCTGGAAGTTGCGGAGCGCGTCAAGGCGACCATGGACGAACTCTCCGAGCGGTTCCCCAACGACCTTGAATACGGCGTTTCACTGGATACCACGCTGCCGGTCAGCGAGGGCATCACCGAGATCGTGCATACCCTGTTCGAGGCGATCGCACTGGTGATTCTCGTGGTGTTCATTTTCCTGCAGAACTGGCGCGCCACGCTTATTCCCCTGCTCACGGTACCGGTCTCGTTGATCGGCGCTTTCATGTTTTTTCCGCTGCTCGGCTTCTCGATCAATGTGCTGTCGCTGCTGGGGCTGGTGCTGGCGATCGGGATTGTCGTCGATGACGCGATCGTCGTGGTCGAGGCGGTGATGCACCATATCGAGCAGGGTATGGCGCCGAAAGACGCTACCCGTCAGGCAATGAAGGAAGTATCCGGCCCCGTGGTGGCGATCGCCCTGATACTCACTGCGGTATTCGTGCCTGTGGGTTTTATTCCGGGTATTACCGGCAGCTTCTACCAGCAGTTCGCCATTACGATCGCGATTTCGGTACTGCTGTCGGCGTTCAATGCGCTCACGCTGTCGCCTGCGCTCGCCGCCATGATGCTGAAACCCACACACGGGCAACGCAGCTTCCTGACGCCCTTTTACGACCGTTTCAACCGGCTTTTCGGCCGCGGGACAGACAGCTACGTCAGCTTCACCGGTATCCTGATCCGCAAGTCGGCGCGCAGCTTGCTGTTCATTGTCATGCTGTCGGGCCTGACGGTTTTTCTGGTCGGTCGCATTCCGGCTGGTTTCGTACCTGAGGAGGACCAGGGCTACCTGCTGGTCAACGCGATGCTGCCGGACGCCAGTTCCTTGCAGCGCTCAGATGAAGTGATGAAGAAGGTCGAGTCCGTGCTGGCCGGGAACGATGCAATCGAGGCATACGTCACCATTACCGGCTACAGCCTGATTACCGGCGCCTATTCTTCAAACATGGGTTTTTTCTTTGTGCAGCTGAAGGAGTGGGGCGAGCGCACGACCCCGGAAACACATGCCAACGGGGTGGCGGCGGCGTTGAACAAGGAGTTCGCCCGGCAGATTCCCGAGGCTATGGTCGGAGCGTTTGGCCCGCCGGCGATACCGGGCCTGGGGACCGGTTCCGGATTTACGCTGCAGCTGCAGGACAAATCCGGCGGCACCCCGGAATTTCTCGCAGAGCAGGCCCAGAAATTCATCGCCGCCGCCAGCGAGCGCCCCGAGATCGGCCGCATCTCGACGATGTTTCGCGCCAGTGTTCCGCAGATATTCGCGGATATCGACCGCAACAAGGTGCTCAAGACCGGCGTGCCCTTCGAGGACGTCAATACGACTCTCGGCGCATTGCTGGGCAGTTCCTACGTCAACGACTTCAACCGCTTCGGGCGCGTCTACAAGGTCTACGTGCAGGCCGAGCCTGAATTCCGCCGCAGTCCGGAGCAGCTCGGTTTGTTCTTCGTACGCAGCGCGGCGGGCGATATGGTCCCACTGAATACGCTACTTTCAACGGGGCCGACCAGCGGCCCTGAATTCACGACCCGGTTTAACCTGTTTCGCTCTGCGGAGATTTCCGGTGCGCCGGCGCCCGGCTACAGCTCGGCCCAGGCGCTGACCGCCCTGGAGGAAGTGGCGGCAGCCACGCTCCCGGATACCATGGGCTACCAGTGGGCCGACATGTCCTACCAGGAAAAAGCCTCGCCCAATCCCCTGCCATTTTTCGGCTTGGCCATCCTGCTGGTGTTCCTGGTATTGGCCGCGCAGTACGAGAGCTGGGCCCTGCCGTTCAGTGTATTGCTCGGCACACCCTTTGCCGCCTTTGGCGCGTTTTTTGGCCTCTGGCTGGCGGGACAGTTCTCGGCCAGTTATGTGAACAACGTGTTTGCCCAGATCGGCTTGATCATGCTGATCGGGCTGGCCGCCAAGAACGCGATCCTCATTGTGGAGTTTGCGCGCATGCTGCGCGAGCAGGGCAAGGATATTGTTCCGGCAGCGCTCGAGGCGGCCAAACTGCGTTTTCGCCCGATCCTGATGACGGCGTTTGCCTTTATCCTCGGCGTGGTGCCCCTGCTCACGGCGAGTGGCGCCGGGGCTGAAGCGCGCAAGGTCATGGGCATGACGGTATTTTCCGGCATGCTCATCGCCACGCTGATCGGCGTCTGCCTGGTCCCCGTGCTGTTCGTGGCCGTTGAAAAGGTGCTGCAGTGGCGCCGCGGTCCAGAGGATCGCCCGACACAGGGACCCTCGCCAGCGTCCACGACAGACGCCCACTGATATGTTCCGCTTCCCCGGTCAGCTTCGCAAAATACTGGCGCTCGGTAGCTTGCCATTGCTTCTCGGCGGATGCCTGTTGGGCCCGGATTACGAGCGGCCCGAGGTGGCGGAGCCGGCCGCTTTCCGTGGCGTCGAAGGTAGTGCACAGGCCGAGTCCATCGCGGATGCCAATTGGTCGACCGTGACCAACGACCCTGTGCTGCAGGAACTGATCCAGACCGCGATCACGAATAACCTCGATTTGCGTGTCGCCACGGCGCGTGTTACCGAGGCCCGTGCCCGCTACGGGATCGTGCATTCGTTCATCTACCCCGAGGTTGGCGTGGCAGGCGGCTACTCGTCAGAGCAGAATTCGCAGCTCGCCGACCAGACACAGGGGAGTGGCGAGAGCCGCAGCTACCAGAACTGGGATGTCGGTGTACAGGCCTCCTGGGAGCTCGACCTTTTCGGGCGTATCCGGCGCGAGAGCGAGGCTGCATTCGCCGAGTATCTTGCGACAGAGGAGGGCCAGCGGGCGGTTCTGGTATCACTGGTGGGCGACGTGGCCTCCACTTACCTCCTGATGCGCCAACTGGATATGCAGCTCGAAATTGCGCGGCAAACCTCGGTCACCAACGAGGAGACCGTGGAGTTTTACCGCAAGCGGCTGGCGGGCGGACTCTCGAATCGCCTGGAACTCGACACGGCAGTTGCAAACCTGGCACGCACCAATGCGCTTATCCCGGCAGCTCGAAAGCCAGATCGCGGTTGCCGAGAATGCCCTGTCGCTGCTCCTCGGTCAGCCGCCTGGACCGATCAAGCGCGGCGCAGCGCTGACGTCCATGCATCTGCCGACCACGATCCCGGTGGGGCTGCCTGCGGCATTACTGGAGCGGCGGCCCGATGTGATGGCGGCTGAGCAGCAACTGGTGGCGGCAAACGCCAGGGTGGGGGCGGCCAAGGCCCTGTTCTTCCCCAGGATCTCACTCACGGGACTGTATGGCAGCGTAAGCGGTGATTTCTCAGACCTGCTGGATAATGACGCCGAGGTCTGGAGCGTAAACCCCAGCCTGTTCGCGCCGGTATTCCAGGGCGGTCGGCTTACGCGCAACTATGAAGCGAGCAAGGCGGTGTACGAACAGGCATTTGCGCAGTACCAGCAAGCGGCGCTGAACGGCTACCGCGAAGTTGCAAATGCTCTGGTCGCGCTGCGGACACTGGGTGAAACACGCGCCACACTGGAAACGGGTGTGGAAGCGCTGCAGGATGCTGTGAAGCTGTCCCGGCTGCGCTATGACACGGGTCTTTCCAGCTACCTGGAAGTACTCAACGCCGACCAGGAGTTGTTCAACCAACAAATCCAGCTTGCCCAAACCGAGGGTGATGAGTTACGCGCGTATGTGGAACTCTACCGGGCACTCGGCGGGGGCTGGCAGCAATAAAAGGGACGCGCGGTATGAAGAACTGGTTGCTTGATATTTGTTCCCATCGCCATAGGCCTGGAGTTCCTTGCACCACAGCAGCATCTATATATATTTTTGGCCGCTGCTGTCGCTGTATTGCCACTCGCCGGATGGATGAGCCGCGCGACGGAACACCTGGCCGACAAGGCGGGAGAGGGCGTTGGTGGCTTGCTGAATGCGACGTTCGGCAATGCGGCTGAACTCATTATCGGGATCGCCGCGTTACAAGCCGGCTTGTACGATGTAGTCAAGGCTTCAATAGCGGGTTCTATTGTCGGCAATATCCTGCTGGTGCTTGGTGCGTCCATGCTGGCAGGTGGTTTGCGTCATTCTGAGCAAACCTACAACGCCGCCGGCGCGCGCTCCGAGGCCACACTGTTAACACTTGCCGCCATCGCGCTTATTTTGCCTGCCACCTATAACAACCTGGTGGGTTCACAGTCTGAGCAGGGTTTATGGTTTTTGAGTATTTCCATTTCGATCGTTTTACTCGTGGTGTATGTGCTTTTCCTGGTGTTCTCTCTCGGCTCGCATAAAGTACTTTTTACCGGCTCAATCCAGGGAATGGAAGATGAAGAAAAAGAGGCTCCTGGCCAGTTAATAAGGCACTTTTGATCCTGGCCGTATCAACTGCCGCCATTGCCTGGGTGAGTGAGATTCTGGTGGGTGCCATTGAGCCTACCGCGCATGAATTTGGTTTAAATCGAATATTCGTCGGTGTGTTCATCGTGGCTATTCTGGGCAATGCCGCCGAGCACGCCACCGCCATATCCGCTGCCATGAAAAATCGCATGGATCTGTCACTGTCAATTGCCATTGGTTCCAGTGTGCAGGTTGCGCTTATTCGTGGCGCCGGTGCTGGTGCTGGCCAGTTTGTGGATAGGTCCAACGCCCATGGATTTATTATTCGGCACCGGCCTTGTCGTCTCTATTTTGTTATCCGTGCTGATTACGTCGCAGGTCGCTGGCGATGGGCGCTCAGATTGGTTAAAAGGCGTGCAACTGCTTGCCGTGTACTTGATTCTGGGGATGGCATTCTTCTTTGCGCCCTCATTACCAGCGCCTTAGAAGGTACTACTTTACAGTGAACAAGGCATGAACAATGACATACCCACTCCTGATGCTGGTCGCGTAGCGCATCCATCGGCTGCGGAAGCCGGTTGGAAGCGTTGGCTGCCAGGCTTGCAAACACTGTCCCATTACAAAGCCTCATGGTTGACGAGCGATATCGCTGCCGGCCTGGTTCTGACTACCATGCTGGTGCCGGTGGGTATAGCGTATGCGGAGGCCTCCGGTGTGCCCGGCATTTACGGCTTGTATGCCACGATTATTCCACTGCTGGCGTACGCATTATTCGGCCCGAGTCGTATTCTGGTGTTGGGTCCTGATTCGTCCCTGGCCGCTGTTATTCTGGCGGTGGTGTTGCCGCTGTCACACGGTGATCCTGTTCGCGCTATTGCGTTGGCCAGCATGATGGCCGTGGTATCGGGCGTTGTGTGTATCCTGGCTGGCGTGTTGCGTCTGGGCTTTATCACCGAACTGCTGTCCAAGCCCATTCGTTACGGTTACATGAATGGTATTGCACTCACCGTGTTGATTAGCCAGCTACCCAAGGTATTTGGATTTTCCATTGACAGTGAAGGCCCGGTAAAAAATGTATTAAAGATCATCGGATCGATCCTCGACGGCAAAACCAACATCACCACGTTTATAATTGGTGCTTCGGCATTGGTGATTATTCTGTTACTCAAACGTTATCAGCGCTTCCCGAGTATTTTGTTGGCTGTGATTGGCGCTACCGTGATAGTGGGCGTATTCAACCTTGATGATGGCGCTGGTGTAAAAGTGCTGGGATCACTGCCGCAAGGCTTGCCGCTGTTCGCGTTGCCGTGGATTGATTTTGCGGATATCCAGGCAGTGATCATCGGCGGCTGCGCGGTGGCATTGGTGTCGTTTGCCGATACCAGCGTGTTGTCGCGCACGTATGCCGCCAGGACGCACACCTATGTCGATCCGAATCAGGAAATGATCGGTTTGGGCGCGGCCAACCTGGCCGCCGGCTTTTTCCAGGGCTTTCCCATCAGCAGCAGTTCATCGCGCACGCCGGTGGCGGAGGCCGCCGGTTCAAAAACGCAACTTACCGGCGTGGTGGGTGCACTGGCTGTTACCTTGTTATTGGTTGTTGCGCCCGATCTTTTACAGAATTTGCCCACCAGCGCATTGGCCGCCGTGGTGATTGCATCGGCTATTGGGCTTTTTGAGTTCAGCGATTTGCGCCGTATCTATCGCCTGCAGCAGTGGGAGTTCTGGTTATCCATCGTCTGTTTTGTGGGTGTGGCCGTGCTGGGCGCCATTCCCGGTATTGGCTTGGCCATTGTTATTGCCGTGATTGAATTTTTGTGGGATGGCTGGCGGCCGCATTATGCCGTGCTCGGGCGTGTCGGAAGGCGTGCGCGGCTATCACGATCTCAAACGTTACCCTGACGCGCGACTGGTTCCCGGTCTGGTATTGTTTCGTTGGGATGCGCCGCTGTTTTTTGCCAACGCCGAGTTATTTCAAAATTGTATTCTGGAGGCGGTTAGCCAATCACCGACGCCGGTAAAGCGCATTGTTGTCGCAGCAGAGCCGGTGACCAGCGTGGATATCACTTCTGCGGATGTGATTGCAGAGCTGAATGAAAAGCTTGGCTATTCGCATATCGAATTGCATTTCGCCGAAATGAAAGATCCGGTAAAGGACAAATTCAAGCGCTTTGAATTACTCGACAAGTTGGGTAGTAATATTTTTCATCCCACCGTCGGCGCGGCTGTCGATGCGTACCTGGAACAATACACAGTGGAATGGAAGCCTTGAAAAAACTGCAAAAACTGCTCGAGCAGCGCTGCATGCTCCTGTTCTGGGCATTGGTTGCGTTGCTGATTGCGCTGCCGTTCCTCGGAGAAACCCCGCATGGCCAGGCGCTACTGTCTATTGTCAATGTCGCTGTGCTGTTGACCGCAGTTGCCGCGGTTGGGCGAACAAGGGTTTCGTTTCTTATTGCGGTGATTCTGGTGCTGCCGGCGCTTGTATTTCGATTGCTGGCGGTTCGGTCAGGCAGCCCCGGACACTTCGCCCTGGCCTATGGTTTCAACGCCGTTTTTTATGTTTTCATCCTCGCCAGTCTTATGCAGTATGTGTTCCGGCTGGACCTGATGTCGCGGGACAAGCTGTACGGCGCGGTGGCTGCATACATTCTGATCGCCATCTTCTGGGCCCAACTGCACGGACTGACACAGTACTTCTACCCCGGCGCGTATACCTTGGGCAGGAGAGCAGCAATTTCTCGGCATAACGGATTTGATCTATTTCAGCTTCACGGCGCTCACGACGGCTGGATTCGGCGACATCGCTCCTGCGTTGATTCAATCGCGCTACCTGACAGTTCTGGAGATGGTGGTAGGCGTGATGTTTGTCGCCATCCTGATCGCGCGCCTCACCGGTGTCTATCCGATCGTGGACAGAAGATCGTGATCCGCGCCCGCGCCTGGATTGCGAATTACCAGCGCGACTGGCTCGCCGCCGATGTGGCCGCGGGTTTGACCGCCGCGGCCGTGGTGATTCCCAAGGCCATGGCCTATGCCACCATTGCCGGGCTGCCGGTTGAGGTGGGCCTTTACACTGCGTTTATCGCCCCGCTGGTCTACGCGCTGCTGGGCACCTCGGTAAACCTGAGTGTAACCACCACCACCACTATCGCGATACTGGCGGCGGCGGCGATCGGCGATGCAGCGGCCACGAATCCTGACACAACGCTGCTCACCGCGACAGCGACCCTCTCGGTACTGGTGGGTTTGATGTTGCTGGCGGCCCGCGTCCTGCGCCTGGGCTTTCTGGCCAGTTTCATTTCCGACCCGGTGCTGGCGGGTTTCAAGGCGGGTATAGGTTGCGTCATTATCGTCGATCAGCTGCCCAAGGTACTGGGCGTGCACATCGACAAGAGCGGTTTTCTTTACGACTTGTATGCCATCTTCGGTGAGCTGCCGCATGTGTCGCTGCCAACAATGCTGGTGGCGGGCGCAACCATCGGGTGTCTGGTGCTGGTCAAAAAGGTCTGGCCCCGGCGCCCGCGCCGGTGATCGCTGTTGGCGGTGCCATCGCCGCTTCGTTTCTGTTTGGTCTGGAGGCTGCAGGCGTCAGCGTGGTGGGCGCCATTCCTGCCGGATTGCCGTCTTTATCGATGCCGGATCGCAACCTGCTACTGGGCATGTGGCCGGCTGCGGCGGGTATCGCCCTGATGAGTTTCACCGAGAGCATCGCCGCCGCACGGGCGTTCCGCCGCGAAGGGGACAGGCACGTCGCATCGAACCAGGAACTGGTGGCGATCGGCATGGGCAATGTGCTTGGCGGCTTTTTCGGCGCCATGCCTTCCGGTGGCGGGACCACGCAGACAGCGGTCAACAGCGTCGCGGGCGCCAGGAGCCAGTTGTCGGGCATCATTCTGGCCGCGATCGCTCTCGCCACGATGCTCTTTCTGGCGCCGTTGATCAGCAAAATGCCACACGCCACGCTGGCGGCGGTGGTGATCGTATATTCGGTCGGATTGATCAGCCCGGTTGAAATGAAAGCAATATTGCAGGTGCGCGCGTCTGGAGTTCCGCTGGGCGCTGTTCGCATTTTTCGGCGTCATACTGCTGGGAACCCTGAAGGGCATTATCGTCGCCGTGCTGTTGTCGATGTTGAGCCTGGTGTACCAGGAAAATAATCCGATGGTCTACGAGGTGCGGCGCAAGCCGGGGACCAATACGTTCCGTCCGCGCTCGCCGGAACATCCGCAGGATGATGTGCCACCGGGACTGCTGGTTGCGCGCGTCGTCGGGCGCGTCTATTTTGCCAATGTACAAAATGTCGGACAGCATTTGCGCGATCTGGTGGAAGCAGAGCATCCGAAAGTGCTGATCCTCGACTGCAGCGCGATCCCGGATCTGGAGTACACCGCGCTGGTGGGAATGGTGGAATGGGAGGCGAACGCGCGCAGGCAGGGTATCCGTTTGGTGCTTGCCGCGCTGAACCCGGCCGCCCTGGAGGCGGTCCAGCGGACCACCCTCGGTGCTACACTGGGCCGATCAGGGTTGTTCGCCACGGTGGAAGTTGCTGTAGATCAATGCAGTGCGCAGCTGGCCGTGGGATAAGAGCCATGCGCGCTCCTGGCCACAAACTCGATTACTAATCATTGACGGAGGATGTCATGTCAAAGAAAGAACACAAGCAGGACAAAAAGAAAGGCGAAAAAGAGCAAAGTAAAAAGACCGTAGGACTCCGGCAAACCCGGAAAAGCTTGGTCGGAAAGGAATACGACAAGGAGCTTGAGCGCTTGCATGTCGAGCTGGTCAAACTGCAGCAGTGGGTCGTGCATAAAGGCCTGAAGGTCATCGTCGTTTTTGAGGGACGCGATGGCGCCGGCAAGGGTGGCACCATCAAGGCGATAACCGAACGAGTGAGTCCGCGCATCTTTCGCGTAGTCGCCCTGCCGGCCCCGACGGAGCGCGAAAAGACCCAGATGTATATCCAGCGCTATATAAGCATTTTCCGGCCGCGGGAGAGATCATGATTTTCGATCGCAGTTGGTATAACCGCGCCGGTGTCGAGCGGGTGATGGGATTCTGCAGCGAGGAACAGGCTGAGGGCTTTCTCAAAGCGGTGCCGATGGTCGAGCGCGCCATGGTCGACTCCGGCATTATTCTGTTGAAGTACTGGCTCGAAGTCAGTCCCGAGGAGCAGCAGCGGCGCCTGGAGAGCCGGGTCGACGATGGCCGCAAGATCTGGAAGCTGTCGCCCATGGACATCAAGTCCTACCACCGATGGGATGATTACACCCGGGCCCGGGACGAAATGTTCAAAGCCACCGATACTCCATGGGCGCCTTGGTATCGTCGCCAATTCCGAGGACAAGAAGCGCGTGCGCCTGAATCTGATCAGCCACCTGCTCAAGCAAATTCCCTACGAGGAACTGCCGCAGGAGAAGGTCAAACTGGGCAAGCGGAAAATCGGCAAGTACAAGTCGATCGACTATCCGTTCAAGATCATTGCGGAGAAATTCTGAGGATATAGGCCATGCGGGCTCATGCCTCCTCCCCTGTGGTCTATAGCGGAGAGCTGTCCGTGCTGAAGCTGTTTGCAAATATTTTCGGCCAGTCCGATGACGGTGGATCGAAACTGCCGGAGTCCGTGGTCAAAGAGGCGATCGAACGCGCTGTGGATGTTACCGACCCACGCGTGCGGATAGATTCCGGTTATGCGAAAGCGCTGCGCAAACCGGTAATTCACGCTGTCGAGTATGTGATTGAACTGGTAGATGGATTTCCGGAACCGATTGCGGCCAGCAAGCAGGCACTGACTGACAATCCGGCATTCGCCGCACTGTTCTATTCCGAGGCGCGCATGGAGCAGATCATTGAGCGGGACGCCGCGCTGCGGGAATTTCGCGCGGCAAATCCCTTGACGACCGCTCCCGTCACCGCACTTCTGGTGGCGCAGAAAACTGAAAAACATGGTTTCGGCACTGCCCAGGTTGGAGACCAGGTACTCAGCGATGTTCCCAGGACTACCGTGAGTTTTGACCAGCACCGCCTGCTGGAGCCTGCAGTTGGTGAACAGGAAACCCGGCGCCTGCTGATGCGCCGTGCATTCGATCACCTGCTCTCGATAGCCCTCTCGCATATCACGGAACGTAAAGAGGAGCGGGAGAACCTGACCAGCCGCAAAGCCCTGTTGCGCAGCAAACTCGATATAATGCGGCGCGGCGGTGGCTTTGCGCAGCACACCGGGGCGCTTGAACAAAGCCAGTTACAAACCCGTCTTGAGGAAATCGACGTGCAGTTGTCGGAGCTTGGCTCCGCCGAGGACACACTGTCGGATAATCTTGCTATTATCGCCACGGTGCTGGCGGAGGCCGAGCGCCACTTGTGGTCTGAAGACAAAGTCCTGTGTCTCGACAAACTCTACGTCCTGCATGACAAGCCCGAACCCTCAGCGCCGCCGACAGTATTTAAGGAATTGCATAACAGCGAAGGACTACAAGTGACAGTTTTGATGATCAGCATTGGGAGTAAGCTATGAGTAACGACATCGAAGACACCGGCATGATCGAGGCGCTGCTGCAACGCCTCAATGATTTTCGCTTGCCCCGCCTCCTCGAGCTTAAGGAGAGAGTGGATAGTGGTGCCACATTGGATGAATACGATATTGAGTTTCTCGAGCGAGTGCTGGAGGACGCACACGCAGGCAAGCCCCTCAGCGATCGACATCCGGAGCTGCAGCCGCTGGTGGCAAAACTAACAGCTTTGTACCATGAGATAACCTCGAAGGCGCTGGATAATGCACAGAGAAACGACGGTTAATTGCGCGTTGACATCGACAGCGCTGCGTCACCGTACGGGCGTGGATTAAAAGAGGTATTTCACGGCGAATTGCACCTGATTGGCGTCGCCGCTGTCTCCGTCCTCGTTTTCCCGGCTGCCCCAGAGGTATTCGCCACCGATATTGACGCGCGAGATGGGTGACCATATCAGATTGGAGGAAAAGCGCAGGGTTCGCTGATAGGCATCACCTGCCAAAAAGCCCGGATTATTTAAGTCCACCATGCCAAAGGTGAAGTTGGACCGCAACTGTTCGATGTTCCACCAATGTTGCCACGATGCGTAACCTGCCATCACATCGAATAGCTGCAGGTCACTGTTGGCGGGATCGAAGATGCCGTCGTAGTTGCCGATGCTGGAGAGGTCATTGATGTAGCGGCCGATGCCATTACCCCGATTGATTTGGAATAACAGTTTATCGCGCTCATCGAAATTAGGTGTGGCGTAGCTGCCGCTGAGCGACACGCCCCAGCCGAACTCCTCTGTAACTCCACCCGTTGTCGCTTGCGCTCGGAGCTGCCTGGCCAGTAGCGAGAGTTTTGTATGCAGGCGTTCGCGGGGTGAGAAACGCCCGGCCAGCACGATATCCGGTGTGCGGCTGATCCCTGAGCCATTTTGGATTTCCGGATCGGGATCTTCCAGCGCAAATTGCAGCTCGTACTCCTCGCCAAACTGCGGCATGAAGCGGATCTGGCTCTGGCGGACATTGACGCGAGCGTTCAGACCTTCGAAATCGATTTCCTCGGGCGACGCTTCGGGGTCGACAAAAGTTGACCAGGTCTTGCCTGCGAGCATACGGTTCCACTGACCGAAGGCGTGCCGGAGGCGGAAAGTTTCGCCGTCACCGGCGAAATCTCCCTCCACGAATCCGCGCATCAGGCCGAATTTTGTCGGTTCCCTCAGATCGAAATTCAGCCGCGATTGATCGGCTGTTATGCTGCTCTGCGCGACATCCGTGGAGTCGTCGCTGTCGCCGACGGGAATCGAACCGACGATAAACCGGTCGGGAATCTGCAGCGGATCATTGTTGTAGACGACGGCTGTTTTAATAAAGCCGCCGATGGCCAGCGCCGCGTTGGTGCCGGGAAGGCGCCAGGCGCCCTTGAAGTCTTCCAGCATCGCTCTTGTAGGGTCGTCGGTTTGTGCTTTTGACACGGATTTTCCAATTTTGTCGCTCACGTTTGCGACGGTTGGAGCTCCATCGTTCGCCACCGCCGGCGTTGCCGCGGGTGTCGCAGTGGGAGAAGGTACCTGTGCGTCGGAATTGACGACCTGCTCCACGGGAGGTGCACGGGCGGCTTGCGCAGTGTGTCCAGTTCGCGGGTAAGCGTGGCGATTTTTTGCGCCTGTGTCTCCAGCATTCGCCGCTGCTCCGCCAGTTCCTGTTGCTGCTGGCGCAGTAATGTCATGACTTCGTTCAGATCCGGAGCTTGCAGTGACTGTGAGGCGGTGTCTTTGCGCTCAGTGTCCTGGGCTGCAACACTTTGTGCGTGCGCCCCTGTTGCCAATAGCAGCACCAGTACACCCAGCGCCAGAAGGGATGGATTTTGTTCGCTTCGTAACATCGACCACGACCCTGCGACTTCTTCGTTTGCTGGCCTGCAATAGCGTACGCTCTAGTCTAGTAGAGTTGAAAGAGATTGCCCGAATCAAAGTCGACTTTCAGGCTGAACTGCACACGGTAGTCCGAGCCGGTATTGCCGCTGATGTCCTCGCGCTCACCCCAGATGAACTCGGTGCCCAGCATGACATGCTCCGCCGGGTAGTGCAGCAGGTTGATCTGTGCGATCTGCCCCTGCTTGAATTCCGTGGATTCCTGTCCGTCACTGGTATCAAGATCCGTCATGGACCAGCCCACCGAGGTGGCCCACTGGTCATTCCAGAAGTGGTCGTAGTAGGTGCTGATGCCCAGCGTCGGCACGGTCTCGGCGTTGGCTTCGAGTAATATCCGCGGAGTCGGGGGCAATGTCCAGGCCGCCGTCATTCATGTAGTTGCCGATGCCCTCGCCATAGGCCAGCTGCAATTTCAGCATATCGGCGCCCCAGGTTTTCAGGCCAGTGCTGGTGTTGATGCCCCAGCCCACCTCGTAATCCTTGTCACCGTTATCGAGTCGTTCATAGCCGAGTTTGCGCACAATGCCCGCCACCTGGTAATGCCCGAAGTCGCCGTTCTGGCGATAACGGGCGGTCAGGTCGGGCACGTCGTTGTACGACTGGAAGACATCCTCTGCCGTGGAATCCACCGACTCGCAATCGGGTGACGGGTTGGGCAGGTTACAGTTGTTGATATCCCGAAACTGCCCCACGGTTAATGCCGTGTCGGGATTCTCCAGGCTCACCGCGAATTCATCGTCACCCATGGGGAAGGTGTAGCGTGCCTGCTGGTTGCGATAGAACACCATGCCGGTCGGGCCCCAGTAGTCGATGGTGTTGGGGAAGATGTCGATGTCCATGAAGTTCGACCAGGTCTGGCCCATCCCGAAATCCTTGTAGGTCGCCCAGGCATGGCGCACCCGGAACGTGGTCTGGCCCTGGTCCGAGCCCACCCCGAACAACTCGCCCTCCAGCTTGTAGGTGATGTCCTGGCCGTAATCACCTTTCACACCCAGTCGTGACTGGCGCACGCTGAACAGGAAGTCGCCATCGTTACCAAAGGCGCCACTCTGCGTGGGAATCGTGGTCACGCGCAGGGTATCTTCCCAGTCGGGATCTACCCGTTTGAAATCATAGATGGCATCCGCCTGGGCGAAGCCATAAACGGTCATGGAGAGCTTTTTCTCGGCACTGGTGCCAGCGTGCGGTTGCACTGGTCGTCACGCTGGTCGTTGTGGGCGTCTGAACTCCCGGCGCGACCGGCGTGGTCGCGACCTGCTCGCTGGCTTTGAGTTGCTGCAACTCGGCCTGCATGGTCTCCATCATGCGCTGCTGTTGCTGCATCGCGGCCTGTTGCTGTTTCAGTTGTGCTTCCAGCGCGGCAATGCGTTCGGCATCCGTGGCCGCCTCGGCGTTGAGTACGCACGAGGCCCAGAGCACCGCCAGCGGCAGCAGGGCTTTACGGTTTGCTAGCATTTTATTCTCCTCGGCTTATCGCACCTGTGTGCGGCGTTACTTGGCGGGCGTCACGGCATAGGGATTGCCGCCCAGTGCATTGGAAATATCCGCGATCGCTTTTTGCGCACGCACGCTGTTGCCGGCGGCATCCAGTGGCGGCGAAATGACGGCGATGCCAAAGCGGCCCGGCGAGACGGCGATAATGCCGCCGCCGACCCCGCTCTTGGCGGGCAGGCCGGTGGCATACAGCCACTTGCCGGAGTCATCGTACAGTCCCGCGGTGGCCATGACCGCGAGCAGTTCAGGCACATATTCATTGCGCATGACCTGCTTGCCCGTCACCGGATTGTTGCCGCCATTGGCCAGCGTCGCCGCCATGATGGCGCAGGTCCCGCGCATTGACGTTGACCGAACACTGCTCGGTATAAATGTCCGTCGCCTGGTCGGGGTTGTCCTTGATGCGCCCATAGGCATACATCAGTTTGCCGATGGCCTGGTTGCGCTGGTTGGTGTCCGCCTCGGATTTGAACACCTCTTCATTGACCGACAGCTTGCGCCCGGCAAAATCACTGTACGTGCTGAGAATCTTGTTCCAGATCTGCTCCCGCGAATTGCCCGAGACCATGCTGGTGGCGGCAATCGCCCCGGGATTGACCAGCGGGTTCATCTCGGCGCCCTTGTACTGCTCGATCGCGACAATGGAATTGAAGACCTGGCCGGTGGCGTCTACACCCATGTTGTTCAGCAGCGCTTCCGGCCCCTTTTCCTCCATCACCAGCGCCGCGGTAAACACCTTGGAGATGGACTGGATCGACACTTCCGATGTGACATCGCCTGCGGTGTAGATTTTGCCATCAGGCGTTACCAGTGCGATGCCGTAGATATTGGGATCGACCTTGGCCAGCGCCGGGATATAGTCGGCATTGGCGCCTTCCTGCAGCGTCTTGTATTTGGTGTAGGCCGCATTGAGCGCCGCTTCGATCTCTGCGGCCTGCAGTGTCCCGGTTTTGGTGGTGACTGCCGCGCCGACATCCGCCTTGTCATTTGGTGCAGGGGCCTGGAAGCCCGTGGCGAAGAAAAACGCCGCCAGCAGCACAGACGTTCTGGTGAGTAACATGGGTCGCATAACAAGTTCTCCGAAGGTCGAGGGAATACATGAATCACCGGCCAGATCCGGCATGTGCAGGACACGACTGGGTTTAAACGGCTGATGTTAACACTGGCTTTTATAGACGATTTGACCAATACTGGCAAGCAGATTCATAGGCATTCGCCGGCCAGCCGGCATGCGTGCTGACGACGACGCATTTATTTGTACTTTGCACTTGGTTTGGCGTGAGACTTCCCGTAGTCTGTCGCGCAGCAATTTTATTTAACATTGATGCAGGCAATTCCCGATGCGATGGCTTACCGCGAGTGTTCGTGCCGCCCTTATGGTTTATGTGGGCTCTTCGATCTACTGTGCGACTGCCGCGGCTGATACCGCGACGGAACAAGCGATCCTCGCGCGCCTGGCCGCGCTGGAGCAAAACCAGCGCCGACTGGAGAGCGAACTGGACGCGAAGGATGCGCGCATCCAGGAACTGGAGCAACGGCTTGGCGCACAGCCGGCGACTGACGAATCCGGTTCATCAATCCATCGCAGCGGCACCTGTAACGGCAGCAGCACCGGCGCCTGCAGCAAGCTGCAGCGCTGCTGCACAGCCCGCGACGCTGGCAGCGGCTGCCGGCAAGGACACGCAGGAATATCGGCCGCTTTCAACCCGGCGGCGCGGGCTTCTGATAGCCGACACGCCGATGGGCTCCGTCAACTTCGGTGCGTGGGCGTATGTGCGCTATCTCAACCAGAATGCCCTGGAAAATTCCTACACCGACAGTTTCGATCGCACCTACAAGATCAACCGACGTAATGATTTTCAGTTTAACAAGGTCAACCTGACGTTCAACGGCTGGCTGTTCGATCAAGACTTCCGCTACCTGCTGTATACCTGGACAAACAACACCAGTCAGGGCGAAGGCGCGCAGGTGGTGGTGGCGGGGAACTTCAAATACCGCTTCAACAAGGCGGTGGATGTCGGCGTGGGTATCGACGCCCTGCCCGGCACACGCAGCCTGTACGGTAACTTCCCTTATTTCAACAAGGTCGATATGCGCACCATGGCTGACGAGTTTTTCCGGCCCAGTTATACCACCGGAATCTGGAGCGCTGGCGAACTTGATAAGGGGCTCACCTACAAGCTGATGCTGGGCAACAACCTGTCCCAGTTGGGGGTCAACGCGACGCGCCTGGATGGCGCACTTAATACCTGGTCCGGTCGCATACAGTGGCAGCCCACCACCGGCGAATTCGGCCCAGAAGCGGTTGGGGGGACTTTGAGATGCATGAGCATCTGGCCACCCAGTTCGGCTTATCGGCCACCTACAGCCGAGCGGATCGCCAGAGCCAGCCTGGCACCGAGGATGTCAATAATACCCAGATACGACTGTCTGACGGAACGCTGCTATTCTAACCCGGCGCATTCGCTACCAAAGGGCGTATTGACCGCGCGACCTATCAGATGGTGTCGGCGGACGCGGGGCTCAAGTACCAGGGTTTTGAGTTAGCGGGAGCGTTTTACTCCCGCTGGGTTGACGACTTCAACACGCAGGGCTATATCCCCGTGGACAAACTGTATGATCAGGGATTCGAAGTGCAAACCAGTTACATGTTCATGCCCAAGCTACTGCAGGGCTATATAGCTTGTTCCAAAATCTATGGCGAGTACGGCAACCCGTGGGATACCGCCGTGGGCATTAACTGGTTCCCGATGCGCAGCGCATGCTGCGCGTGAATGCCGAGTTCTGTACCTGAATGACTCTGCTGTGGGTAACGCCAGCGCTCCTTACCTGGTGGGTGGAGACGGGCCCATATTAAATAGCAACGTTGAGATGATGTTCTAGCGCGTGCTGGCGTCTGGCCATGTCGCATTCTGGAAATCGGAGGTTCACCTTGAGAAATAGTCACATCAGCAAGATATTGGCTGCCGCCGTCCTGGCCTTGTCGTTACCGGCAAGCGCCAATGAGGCCCAGGAATACTATGACAGCCACATCCACCTGACCAACTATGTGCAGGAGGGCCTCACCGCGCGGCAATACCTGGAGGCGGTAGGTGACCGGGTGGGGCGCTCCGCGCTGTTTGGCATACCGCTGCAAATGCACTGGTCCGACCGTGTCACCGGCAAGGTCGCGCCCACGTATTACCTCGATTCCGACACTGACCTCTACTACTACTCATTCACGGATGCCTATATCGCCGAACAGTATCTGCATTCTATCGCCCGCGCAGCAGGCGCGCTTTGAACCAATGATCACCGGATTCAACCCGGCCGACATGTATGCCGCTGACCATATCCGCCGTGTACTACAGACCTATCCCGGCGTGTTCACCGGTATCGGCGAGTTCTCCATCCACAAGGAATTTGTCTCCGCCAAAGTCAGTGGCGATGTGGCGAGCCTGATTGATCCGGCGCTGGATCGCATCTTCGATTTCACTGCCGAGAGCGGGCTGCTGTCTATTTTACATACCGATATTCATATGCCATTCGTGAAGCCTGAATTCAAGCGGCTGTATTTCGACCAGGCTGTGGACCTGTTCAGGCGCCACCCGAATTCGACTATCATCTGGGCGCATACCGGGCTCGGGCGCGTAGTGCAGCCGGTGGCAGATCATCTGGCCATGCTGGAGGAAATTCTGGCTGATCCGGCGCTCAAGAATGTGAACTTCGATATTTCCTGGGACGAGGTTGCCAAGTACGTGGTGGCAACGCCGGAAGCGACGCGGTTGACGGCTGCGCTGATCGAGAAGTATCCCGATCGTTTTTTATGGGGACAGACAACGTCGCCCTGACCGATCCGACGGCGGTATTCGCCGTGTTCAACCAATACCAGCCGTTGTGGGATGCCCTCTCACCCGAAGCCAGCGAGGCGGTGCGCAAGGGCAATTTTGCCCGGCTGTTTGACGCCGCAGCCAAAAAGGTGCGGGTCTGGGAGAAGGCTAATCCCGCGCCACGTTAATAAAGATCCCACTGAGTACTGGCAGTAGCAACATTTATGATTGAAATCTTTAAAAAGTGGTACCGCCGTTACCTGTTCGAGGAAGAATCGGTGCTGCTGTTGGTGCTGTTGACCGTCGCTGTGGTGTTGTTGATGACCATAGGCGATATCCTGGCGCCCGTACTGGCTGCAATGGTGCTGGCCTACCTCGCCGAGGGCCTGTCCAAGCAACTGCAGAATTTCGGCTTGCCCCACTGGCTGGGCGTGACAATGGCCTACCTGGTATTCGTCGGCGTCTTTTTCGGGTTCTGCTTCGCGCTGCTGCCGCTGGCGTGGCACCAGACGCTGAGCCTGGTCAGTCAAATGCCGCGTATGCTTGAACAATGGCAACAATTTCTGGGCGTCCTGCCTGATCGCTACCCGCACATTGTTTCCCCCGAGCAACTTGCAGGCCTGGTCACCGGCGCGCAACGGGAGCTGGCGGGCCTTGGTCAGGCGGTCCTTACAAGGTCACTGGCGTCTATACCCGGCCTGTTGACCGTGATGGTCTATTTGATCCTGATTCCCCTGCTGGTGTTTTTCTTTCTCAAGGACAGGCAGCAGATTCTCAACTGGCTGGCAGGCTTCCTGCCTGCCGAGCGACCCTTCCTGCGGCGTATCTGGAGCGAAATGAACGAGCAGTTTGCCAATTACGCTCGGGGCAAGATGCTGGAGATGCTGATCATCGGGTTCGTGACGTATTTCGCGTTTATATGGCTGGGCATGCAGTACGCGGCGCTGCTGGGTTTGCTGGTGGGACTGTCGGTTATCGTCCCCTATATTGGTGCTGCGCTGGTGACACTGCCGGTCATCATGGTAGGGTTTTTTCAATGGGGACTGTCCTCTGAATTTTATACCATGTTTGCGGTCTACATGATCATCCAGATCCTGGACGGCAACGTGCTGGTACCGCTGTTGTTTTCGGAGGCGGTGAATCTGCACCCGGTGGCCATTATTATTGCCGTACTTTTTTTCGGCGGGATATGGGGCCTATGGGGCGTATTTTTCGCCATACCGCTGGCGACCCTGATCAAGGCCATAATTAACGCCTGGCCAACGGCGGAGCCGTTCGCTCCGTAGGCCACCCAATAAACGCAAACCCGATGGAGACTTTGATGCCCGCGTTACATCCCCGGCAAGGATTAAAGGCCCTGCTATGTCTGTTTGGCGCCCTGTTGCTGGTGTCCTGTGTCACTACCTCGCCGTTGGGCCAGCAGCAGCCGGTCAAGAGCCCGAATGACGACTACCAGTATCGGCTGTTGACGTTGGATAACCAGATGGAAGTGCTGCTCATTTCCGACCCTGACGCGCCGAAGGCCGCCGCTTCCCTGGATGTGCTGGTGGGCAGCGGTGATGATCCGCGCGGACGGGGTGGGCTTGCGCATTTTCTGGAGCACATGTTGTTCCTGGGCACCGACAAATATCCCGACGCGGCGGAATACGAGCGCTTCATTACCGAGCATGGGGGCACGCACAACGCCTATACCAGTTTTGAAAACACCAACTACTTTTTTGATATCAATGCTCCCGACCTGCCGGTGGCACTTGATCGGTTCGCCCAGTTTTTTATTGCGCCACGGTTCGAGGCGCAGTATGTGGACCGGGAGAAAAATGCGGTACAGGCTGAATATCAAATGGGCCTGAAGAGCGATGAGCGCCGCGGCCTGGACGTGCTACAGGAGATCGTCAATAAGAATCATCCCTACAGCCAGTTTACGGTAGGTAGCCTGGACACCCTGGCGGACCGCCCCGACTCTGCAGTGCGCGACGAGTTGATCCAGTTTTACAACAAGCACTATTCCGCCAATGCGATGCGACTGGTTGTGCTGGGTTCTGAGCCTCTGGATGAGCTGGAGGCGCTCACGCGTCCCCTGTTCAGTCAGGTGCCCAATCGATCTGTCCAGCGCCCGACCGTTGCTGCGCCCCTGTTTGAGCCAGGCACTTTGCCAATGTTTGTGCAGGTACAGCCGTTGGCGACGCAGCAGCAACTGGATATATCTTTTCCGATTCCTGATTACCGCGATCAGTACCGCGTCAATCCGAGCGTCTATCTCGGCAATCTGGTCGGGCATGAAGGGAAGGGCAGTTTTTTGTCCCAGTTGAAGGCCGAGGGCCTGGCGCAGGGCTTATCCGCTGGCGAGGGTCTCGCCTGGCACGGGGGCGCATTGTTCAGTGTTGTCATTACCCTGACAGAAAAAGGCGCAGCGAATCCGGATCGGGTGTTGCAGTTGTTTTTCGATTATATGGAAATGTTGCGCAAGGAGGGCCCTCAGGATTGGCTCTACGCCGAGCAGTCGCGCCTGGCAGACCTCAGTTTTCGTTTCCGCGAGCAGAGCAGTCCCATGGGTTATGTGAGCGCGCTGGCCAGTGGCATGCAATATTACGCCCCCCAGGATATCCTGCGCGGCCCTTATATGATGGACGATTACAAGGAGGTGGTATTGGCGCAACTGCTGCAGCAGATCAGGCCGGATAATGCGCTGGTGACCTTTAGCGACAAAAGCGTGAAAGGTGATAAGGTCTCGAAGTACTACGAGGTGCCCTATGCGCAACAGCCGCTGGATGTTAAGCGCGTCGCCGGTCCTGATGCCGACCCTGCCGCAGGCGCCTTCCATCTGCCCGCGCCCAATGAATTTATAGCGGAGGACGTCTCGTTGGTCGCGCTGCCAAAGAGCATGCCAGCGGTGCCACAGGTTGCACTGCAAACGGACAGGCAGAAAATCTGGTTTATGCCGGACGCTGAGTTCCGGGTTCCCAGGGGTTTAACCTATATCAATTTTCGCTCACCGGAGGTGGGAGAAACCGCCGGGCAAACGGCGTTGGTGGCATTGTATACAGCACTGCTGACTGACCAGGTTAATGAGTTTGCCTATCCCGCCCAACTGGCCGGGATGAATTTTGATTTTTACAAGCATAGCCAGGGTATCAGTCTGCGAGTGGGCGGCTACAACGACAAGCAGGCCCTGCTGCTACAGCGTTTGTTGCAGGGCATGGTCGCGCCCAAATTCAGTCAGCAGCGCTTTGATGATATTCGCGCTGACATGATCCGCAGCCTGCAAAACTCTGTGGCCAAGCGCCCCAGTAGCCAGGCAGTAGACGATCTGAACGAAGCCCTGTTGTACGGTGAGTGGGGCGAACAGGCGTTGATTGCAGCCCTGCAGCAGACGGACATGAGCGACCTCGACGACTATATCCATCGCTTCTGGGCCAGCGCCACGGCGGAAGTGTTGATCTATGGAAATTACAATGCTGACGAAACCGAACAGGTCTCAAAGATGTTAAAGAGTGTTGTCAGCAGCGAACCCGCACCTATCCTCCCCGACCGTAAGGTCCTGAAACTGGCCGCAGGCGAGTCTGTGCAATATCCAGTGGATGTCCCGCACGATGATTCCGTGGTGGCCTGGTACCTGCAGGGTGCAGGGGACACTTGGCCGGACAGGGCTGCCACGGCGCTGACGGCCCAGATTATGGCATCCGGATTTTTCCAGGAGTTGCGTACCGAACAGCAATTAGGCTACGTGGTGGGCGTCGTTGATTTTCCCAAAGCGGAAGTGCCCGGCCTGGTGATGCTGGTGCAGTCCCCGGTGGCCGACGCCAATGCGGTCACAAAGGCGATGCAGGATTTCATGTTGCGGGTAGAGCCGGGATTGGACGAGGCACAATTTGAGCGGCACAAGGTGTCGTTGGTGAGCGATATATTGCGCCCGGACAAAAACCTCAACGAACGGGGTGAGTACTACTGGCAGGCCATCGCGCGCAAGGAGTGGGATTTCGCCGGCCGGCAGGCCCTGGCTGATGCGGTTGGGGCACTCACGCTGCAAAGCTGGAGGGCCTATTACGAGCAAGTATTTCTCCATCAACGCCACTCGCTGCAGGTGGTGGCGCCCGGCAAATGGGAGCGTGTGCCGAAGGGAGATTTTCGCGTGTATGATAGTGCTGAGGCCATCAAGTCCGGGCATGCGGCCTATGTCATAGAATAAACTCCGGCGGGTATTGGGAGTGTCGAATTTGTTGTTCCCGTAAGGAACCAATTGGCTATGAAAGAAGATACGAATCCCCCGGAAACACGCGAGTGGCTTGACGCACTGGATGATGTGGTCAAGCACGGCGGTCCGCAGCGCGCGTCCTTTCTGTTATTGGAGCTGGCCAGGCATGCGATGGGCTCCCGCCTGCGCCTCCCCCCCGCCATCACGACGCCCTTTAGCAATACCATCGCACCCTCCGAAGAAAAGATGATGCCCGGGGATGTCTTCATGGAGCGCCGGATTCGCTCGCTGGTGCGCTGGAATGCGATGGCTATGGTGATGCGGGGCAATGATAACGACGAGGGTCTGGGCGGGCATATATCCAGCTTTTCTTCCAGCGCCACGTTATACGACGTGGGCTTCAATCATTTTTTTCGCGGTACAGCCGGTGGTCATCCTGGAGACCTGGTGTTTTATCAGGGGCACAGCGCACCGGGAATGTATGCACGCTCCTTCCTGGAAGGGCGGCTGACTGAGTCGCAGCTGGATAACTTTCGCCGCGAGGTTGATGGTCGCGGCCTGTCGTCCTATCCGCACCCCTGGCTGATGCCCAACTACTGGCAGTTTCCCACCGTGTCCATGGGGCTGGGCCCGATACAGGCGATTTACCAGGCGCGTGTGATGAAGTACCAGCAGGATCGCGGCCTGGTGGACCACGGAGACCGAGAGGTCTGGTGTTTTATCGGGGACGGGGAGTGCGATGAGCCGGAATCGCTGGGCGCGATCTCACTGGCCGGCCGTGAAGGGATGGGCAACCTTAACTTTGTGATCAATTGTAACTTGCAGCGCCTGGACGGCCCGGTGCGCGGCAATGGCAAGATCATCCAGGAACTGGAAGGTGTGTTCCGCGGCGCCGGCTGGAACGTGATCAAGGTGATCTGGGGCCGCAAGTGGGATCACCTGCTGGAGAAGGATAAAACGGGCCTGCTGCAGAAGCGTATGGATGAAGTCTGTGACGGCGAGTTGCAGAATTACAAGTACAACGGCGGGGCCTACACGCGCGAGCATTTCTTTGGCAAGTACCCCGAACTGCTGGAACTGGTGGCCGACCTGTCGGACGACGACATCATGCAGCTCAACCGCGGCGGACACGACCCCTACAAGGTGTATGCGGCCTATGCCGCCGCAGTGGCGGAGCATGAACGACCCACAGTCATCCTGGCGATGACTGTGAAAGGTTACGGCACGGGTGAGGCCGGCCAGGCCAATAACGAAACGCATGCCCTGAAAAAACTCGACCTGAAAAGCCTGAAAGCGTTTCGGGACCGCTTCGACATACCTATCAGCGACCAGGAGCTGGAAAGTGTGCCCTACTACCGGCCACCGCCGGACAGTCCCGAGATGCGCTACATGCTGGAACGCAGGCAGGCACTGGGTGGCCTGATCCCCGCGCGGCGTTCACAGATGGAGTTGCTGGACGCGCCGCCTCTCACGGTGTTCGGCAATCACCTCAAGAGTAGTGGCACGCGTGAAATTTCCACGACCATGGCCTTTGTGCGCATGCTCTCCAGCCTTGTAAAAGACGCGAACATTGGTCAGAGGGTGGTACCTATAGTGCCGGACGAAGCCCGCACGTTTGGCATGGAAGGCATGTTCCGGCAGTTGGGCATCTATTCCTCGGTGGGTCAGCGCTACACGCCGCACGACGCGGACCAGATCATGTTTTACAAGGAAGATATCAAGGGACAGATTCTGGAAGAGGGCATCAACGAGGCGGGTGCGTTCTCGGCCTGGCTGGCGGCGGCGACGTCTTACAGTACCAGTGCGTACCCCATGGTGCCCTTTTATATTTTTTACTCGATGTTTGGTTTTCAACGCATCGGGGACCTGGCCTGGGCGGCGGGCGACAGCCAGGCCCGCGGGTTTTTGATCGGCGCCACCGCCGGGCGTACCACGCTGAACGGCGAGGGCCTGCAACACCAGGACGGACACAGCCACCTGCTGGCGGGCACTATTCCCAACTGCGTGAGCTACGACCCGGCCTACGCGTTTGAGCTGGCGGTGATCATCCAGGATGGCTTGCGCCGGATGTATCACGAGGGTCAGAACCGTTTTTATTACATCACCACAATGAATGAAAACTACATCCAGCGAGAGATGCCGCTGGGTGTCGAAGACGGCATTATCCAGGGCATGTATCGGTTACAGACCTCTACCACACCGGGTGAGTTGCGCGTGCAGTTGCTCGGCGGCGGCACGATCCTGCGTGAGGTAGAGGCGGCAGCCGCAATCCTGGAGCGTGATTACCAGGTAGGTGCCGATGTGTGGAGCCTCACCAGCGTCAACGAATTGCAGCGTGAGGGCAAGGCGGTGGTGCGCTGGAACCTGTTGCATCCCACAGAGGAGCCCCGCGTGCCCTATGTCACCCGACTGCTGCGCGATGCGGGCGGTCCGGTTGTTGCTGCAACAGACTACATGAAGTTGTACGCCGACCAGATCCGGGAATTTGTGCCGGGACACTACACCGTGCTGGGCACCGATGGCTTCGGTCGTTCGGATACGCGCAGCAAGTTGCGCGAGTTTTTCGAAGTGAGCCGCGAATATATCGTCATCGCAGCGCTCAAGGCCCTGGCGGATGAGGGGCGTATAGAGCGCTCCCGCGTAACCCAGGCCATGGGTGCACTGGGAGTGAACCCGGACAAACCTAATCCTTTAACGGTCTGAGCAAAAAGGAACAAGAAGTGCCTGTACAACAAGTCACAGTCCCCGATATCGGCGGCGCAGAAGGTGCGGAAGTCATCGAACTGCTGGTGGCGGTCGGTGACCAGGTGGTCCTGGACCAGGGCCTTATTGTGCTCGAGTCGGACAAGGCCTCCATGGAGATTCCCGCTACTGCAGCCGGTACTGTGGTAGAGCTGCTGGTGGCGGTAGGGGATCACCTGGGGGAGGGCGCACCGATAGCGAGTGATTGAAGTGGCAGAGAAAGCAGCGGCTCAGGCTAAGACGGCTGCTGCAGTAGTGCAGCCGCCGGCAGAGCAGGCGACCAGCGCGGTAGCAGCACTCCCCCCTTCGATGGCTGCCGCACCTGATCCGGTCGAGGTAGCGGAGCCCGTACCAGTCGCAGCCAGTGCGCCCGTGGACGGCGATGTCACCCAGGGGTCGGTGGCCGTTTACGCAGGTCCTGCGGTACGTAAACTGGCGCGTGAGTTCGGCATTCGGTTGGGGCAGGTCGAAGGTAGCGGTCCGCAGGGTCGTATCCTCAAGGAAGACCTGCAGCAGTTTGTGCAGAAGTCCTTGCGTGACGGTGCAACGCAGACCACAGGCGGCGTGAGCCTACCGCTGGTACCTGAGACGGACTTTGGCAAATTTGGCGAGATCGAAGTTACCCAGCGCAGCAAACTCGATAAGCTGACCGCGGCCAACATGCAGCGCAGCTGGCTCAATGTGCCGCATGTCACCCAGTTCGACGAGGCGGATATCACTGACCTCGAAGAGTTCCGCGCGGGACTCAAGGCCGAGGCGCAGCGGCGCGACACCCGACTTACTCCTTTACCCTTTCTGCTCAAGGCCTGCGCGGTCGCGTTGCGCGACAACCCCAGGCTCAACAGTTCCCTGGCGCGCGGCGGCGAGGACTTGGTCTACAAGAAATACATTCACATCGGTATGGCGGTGGACACACCCGCTGGCTTGATGGTGCCAGTGCTGCGCGACGTCGACCGTAAAACGATCTGGGAACTGGCTCGGGAGATAGCAGAGCTGGCGACCAAAGCCAGGGAGCGCAAACTCCTGCCGGGAGAGATGCAGGGCGGCTGCTTCACCGTCTCCAGCCTGGGGAACATTGGCGGCAGCGGCTTCACACCGATCGTCAACACGCCGGAAGTCGGCATTCTCGGTGTCTCGAAGGCATCCAGAAAACCCGTTTGGAATGGTGACGCGTTCACGCCACGAACGCTACTGCCCCTGGCGCTGTCCTACGATCACCGGGTCGTTAACGGCGGTGATGGCGGGCGCTTTCTTACGCAACTGGTCGCGCTGCTCAGTGATATTCGTCAGCTGAGTCTGTAACCAACTTCTCAGTGTCTCCAGCTTGTAACAGTCTCTTACTGAAGATGAAATTGTTGCGGCAGTGCGTTGAGTTGAGTTAAAGACTGTTGCGGCCAGCCGGCATCGCGGAGGGCGTGGATAAATTTCAGCGTGCGAAAGGCGTCAAACCACTGGTGGAACTGGCGCTGGAACTGGTCGCTCGATTTACTCTGGCGCTGACAGTGGGTGATGGCTGATTGTATGCCCAGCGCCACGAGGGCCTGCTGTGCCTGTGCGGCAGCAGCCTGGTTCAGACCATGCCGCAGTAACAGCTGCGCGATGTCCTGGTCGGTGTCGTGTGACAGTTCGGGCAGGCTTGCAAGCAGCGCTCTGAGCGCATCAAAACAGTGCGGGTGGTAAAAGAGCGCCGCATTGTGCGGTTGAGCGCTTGCGAGGATAGCTTCCACTGCCGGGCCAGTGCCGAAGGGAACCCGAGAAGAGCGCCGTGATTGCAGCTCAATTCTGCTGCCGGACAACCGCGCAATCGGCCCGATTTTGGCGAGTTTGTTCAGCAGATAGAAATCCTCCGCGCCAGCGCGTTTGGGAAAGCCGCGCACATGCGCATACGCGCTGGCCCTTATCGCCAGGCAGCTGCCCAGCGTGTGGTAGGCGTATGGCGAGCCAGCGTATTCCAGTCCCAGCACGTAGTGGTGCAGGCGCCGTTCATACAAGGCGGTGGCGGTGTCGCAGTCTTGTTCTCCTCCCGGCACATGGCAAAAAGGGAACACAGCGGCCACCGCATCGGGTGCCGCGCTGCCCAGCTGCTCGAAGTAATCCGCTGGCAGGGTCGCATCAGCGTCGGTGCTGCACAGCCATTCGCTGCTGATCCCCCCCGCAACCATCCATTGCAAGGCGAGATCGCAGCCAGTTTTCCGCGCCAGGCCGACGCCGTGCGCGGCGGGCGTCGGTCCATACAGTGTTTCCATGTCAAGCAGATACAGATCGGTGTACGTGTTCAGGCATTGAATCAACACAGCGCCACGCTTCTCGCGCGGCAGGGACGAATCCTGCAGTACGAGTCGCAGCTCGGTGTTGGCCTGCGGGTTAGTATCTGAGTCGGGGCGATTCAGTACCAGGATGAGCAGAGTCCTGCCCTGGCCTGCAGGCAGCTGCGTCAAGCTCTGCAGTAGTACTGAAGATTCCCGGTACGCGGGCAACACCAGCACCTGTTGCCAGTGCGGTTCAGTAAAGTTGTGTTGTGGCAGCCCGGCTTCCGTGTGCCGTTGCAGGTAACGCTGCAGGGCGACACCGTCGCGCATTACGCCGCGTATCCCATCAGTGCAGCGCTGCCCTGATCGGCAGTGCGCCGACGATGGCCGCCTCGATATCGAGCAGTTCATGCCAACGCTGTTCAATGGTGTCTCGATCAATGTATTTGTGCGCCAGCGCCAGGAACAACTCGAAGTGACGCTCTTCAGAACGGGCGATGGATTGGTAGAATTTTTTCAGGAAGCCGGGCTCCAGCGCCGCGGCCACCAGAGCGAAGCGCTCGGCGCCGCGAGCCTCAATGATGCTCGCAGTCAGCAGGCGATCCAGCAGATACACCTCCCTCCCCTGGCGCATCGATTCGCGAAATTTGACCACATAGGGATCTTTGTGGTCTGGCGCGATGGTTAGGCCGCGCTGGTGAATCCATTTGAGCACCTCGCGGTAGTGGGTCAGTTCCTCAATCGCCAGGTCCGCCATGGCGGTGACCAGTTCAATGCGATCGGGATAGTGGGACAGTAGGGAGATCGCCATGCCCGAGGCCTTTTTTTCTGCGGTGGCGTGGTCGAGCAGGAAACTGCCAAAGTCCGCCATGACGGCTTCGGTCCAGACGGCCGGAGTGGTGTAGCGCAGGGGTGACTTGGGCATACGGCTGCATGACACGATCTGAAACAGGGGTTGGTATTGAACTGTAAGTAGCCGGCGAACACAAGATTAGCGGATCGTCACGACCCGTGGCAGGGCGCAGACCCTATGTTAAACTGCGCCGTCGCTTTCGGGTCATGCACTTGCGCATCCCCGATATTGCCCACTCACCAGGACAGCCTAGCCAATGATTATCAAACCACGCGTTCGCGGATTTCTCTGTGTCACCACTCACCCGTCGGGTTGCGCTGCCAACGTCAAGCGACAGATTGACGTCGTCAGGAGCCGGGGGCCAATCGCCAACGGTCCAAAACGCGTGCTGGTAATCGGGGCGTCCACGGGCTATGGCCTGGCCTCCCGTATCACTGCCGCATTTGGCTGCGGTGCCGCCACATTGGGCGTTTTCTTTGAAAAGGAGGGCACTGATGCCAAGCCCGGTACGGCCGGCTGGTACAACTCCGCTGCCTTCCATCAGTATGCCAGTGCCGAGGGCTTGTATGCGAAGAGTATCAATGGCGATGCGTTCAGCAACGAGATCAAGCAAAAAGCGATAGCCACTATCAAGGCCGATCTGGGCCAGGTAGACCTGGTGGTCTACAGCCTGGCATCGCCGCGCCGCCAACACCCGGTCACCGGCGTCGTCTATAACTCCACACTGAAGCCTATTGGTGGCGCTGCTGTGCAAAAAGGTGTGAATACCGACAAGGAGGAAGTACAGGATTTTCACCTGGAGGCCGCCACGCAGGAAGAAATCGACAACACCGTGGCGGTCATGGGTGGCGAAGACTGGCAGATGTGGATCGATGCGCTGGACGCGGCGGGAGTGTTGGCGGAGGGCGCAAAGACCACGGCCTACACCTACATCGGTGACAAACTGACCTGGGATATTTACTGGCATGGCACGATCGGCGCCGCCAAGAAAGACCTGGACAAGCGCGTGGTCGCGATTCGAAAGCGTATGGCCGCGAAAGGCGGGGATGCGCGCGTGTCGGTGCTCAAGGCGGTGGTCACCCAGGCCAGTGCGGCCATACCCGCGATGCCCATCTACCTGGCGTTGCTGTTCAAGGTGATGAAGGCGCAGGGTACGCACGAGGGCTGCATCGAGCAGATCGACAGCCTGTTTCGCGACTCGCTGTACAGTGCTGCGCCCTACCTTGACGAGGAAGGGCGGTTGCGCGCCGACGACAAGGAGCTGGATCCGGCGGTACAGGCTGCAGTTGCGAAATTGTGGGATGGCATCAATACGGACACGCTGCGCGAGCTATCGGATTTCGAGGGCTACAAGCGGGAGTTCCTGCAACTGTTTGGTTTTGAGGTGGACGGCGTGGACTATGACGCCGAAGTGAATCCTGAAGTCACTATCGCGGGGATGGTCTGAGCTAATGCTGGAGCACGGCATTCCTTTTCGTCTCAACAGCCGGGTGCGGCGACTGGTCGCGCCCAACCCGGGCGTGATGACCGGGCCGGGCACCAACACCTACCTGCTGGGCGATGATGAAGTGGCAGTGCTGGACCCCGGCCCCGCAATTCCTGCGCATATCGATGCGATCCTGGACATCGCTGGTGATCGCATACGCTGGATAGTTTGCACCCATACGCACCCCGATCACTCACCTGCGTGGCAAGCCGTGGCCGCCGCCACCGGGGCGCAGGTCATCGGCGCCTCGCCGCCGGATGACATGCACCAGGATAAAACATTCAAACCCACCCTTGAAGTGCAACACGATCAGCTGCTGGCGACCAGCGAATTTACGCTGCGCGCTGTGCACACCCCCGGCCATGTGGGGAATCATTATTGCTACTTGCTGGAAGAAGAGGGCATGTTGTTTGCCGGCGATCACATCATGAATGGTTCTACCGTGGTGATCATTCCGCCCAGCGGCGATATGAAAGCGTATATCGAATCGCTGCAACTGCTGCTGCACTACCCGCTCAAATTCATCGCCCCTGGACACGGTGACGTCATGAGCGAGCCCAATGCAACGGTGGACTGGCTGGTCAAGCACCGCCTGATGCGGGAACAGAAAGTCGTCGCTGGCCTGCGTACCACTGGGCGCGCACCGCTGGACGAGTTGGTCAAGGTTGTCTACGACGATGTCGATAGCAGCCTGCACAAGATGGCGATGCTGTCGCTGCACGCACACCTGATCAAGTTGCGCGATGAACATCGGGCACGGCATTACTCTGCCGATGACAGCTGGGAAATGCTGGATGTTTGACGAGTTTTCCACCAGGACTCACCAGCTGTGCGCACTATGCGGTTCCAGGATTTTACTGTGGACCTGATCCGACTGCTGCGCTCGCTGGAAGAATTCCTGTACGAGCTGATGAGCTGGCTCGTATTTTATCCGCGCACACTCGCCCGCATCCTGGGCAACCCCGTGGCCGTCGCGCGCTATACCGGCCTGCAGCTCAAGCAGGACCAGGAACGGCAGTTCACCGAGATGGTCAGCCCGGTGTTGATGCTGATACTGTCTGTCGTGTTGGCGCACGGCCTGGAACTGGCGATGAAGGAGGACGTGGACGCCAACGCCCACTCGCTACAGGGCATACTTTTTTCCACTGAACAGGGACTGCTGCTGACGCGCAGCGTGGTCTACGCCGTATTCGCGCTATTTCCCGCCCTGCTGGTGATGCGTAGGCAGCGCATCGCGTTGGACCGGGACTCGCTGCGCGAGCCCTTCTACGTCCAGGCCTACCTCGCGGCGCCCTTCGCTGTGCTGACATCCATGGCGTCCGTGCTCCTGCGCGCTCCGGACAAGGTACTTGCCCTGCTGGGCGCGGCCATCCTGCTCGGTGCAGCCGTATGGTACGTCACCGCGCAGGCCGCCGTGTTCCGCGACCGGCTCACCCTCGGACGCTGGCATGCGCTGTGCCTGGCGTTAGGCAGCGTGCTGAGTGCCTGCCTGATCCTGTTCGCCATGCTGCTCATCCTTGTTAACTGAGGCGCCGGTCTGCGCCGCAAAGCGTGCATGGGTGCAAGAATTGGTGAAAAAGGTTGTACCGAAATTGTAAGTTTTACAGGACTCTGGCAGAAATTACCGCCAACTTACACAACTGCCGACCGCAGGCAGGAGAAAAGAGGAGTTTGGGATCAGATTAAAAACTGGACGAAGTTTTTACTCTGACCCCAAACTAAGCCTGTCTACCACAATCCGGAGGTCACCGTGAACGGCGCCACTGAGAATCCCGCCAGCGTCACCCGCCTGCCCACCGCCATCTGGGCGCTGGGTTTTGTCAGCCTACTGATGGATGTCTCCTCCGAGATGGTGCACAGCTTGTTGCCCGTGTTTCTGGTCACTGCTGTCGGCGCCAGTGGTCTGGTGGTGGGTGTCATCGAAGGCCTGGCCGAAGCGCTGGCGCTGGTGGTCAAGGTGTTTTCCGGCGTACTCAGTGATTACTGGGGCAAGCGCAAAGGCCTGGCGGTACTGGGCTACGGTTTGGGCGCGTTGAGCAAGCCGCTGTTTGCGCTCGCCTCCGGTGCCGGACTGGTACTGGTAGCGCGGCTGATCGACCGCACCGGAAAAGGTATTCGCGGCGCGCCGCGTGATGCCCTGATCGCGGACATCGCCCCGGCCGATATGCGCGGCGCCGCCTTTGGCCTGCGCCAGGCCCTGGATTCGGTCGGCGCCTTCCTCGGGCCGCTGCTGGCCGTTGGACTGATGCTGTTATGGGCCAACGATTTCCAGGCGGTGTTCTGGGTGGCGGTGATCCCCGGGCTGCTGTCCGTGCTGGTGCTGATATTCGGTGTGCGCGAGCCCGACCATCATCACCCGGGCCGCGGTATCAACCCGATCCGCCGGGAAAACCTGCGCCTGCTGACTCGGCCTTACTGGATTGTGGTGTTGCTGGGGACGTGTTTTGCGCTGGCCCGCTTCAGCGAGGCATTCCTGTTGCTGCGGGCGCAGCAGGGTGGAATGGCGGTCAGCTGGATACCGCTGGTGCTGGTAGTGATGAACGTGGTGTATGCCGTGTCGGCCTACCCGCTGGGGCAACTGGCGGACAGGATGAGCCACACCGCGCTGCTGGCCATGGGCTTGGTGATACTGGCGCTCGCCGATTTCGTTCTGGCGTACAGCAATCACTGGACAGTAGTGGTGCTCGGCGTGATGCTGTGGGGCCTGCACCTGGGCATGACACAGGGACTACTGGCCGCGATGGTGGCCCATACGGCACCGCCAGAGTTGCGCGGCACTGCTTTTGGCGCATTTAACCTCGCCTCTGGGCTGGCCCTGTTGGTTGCCAGCGTGCTGGCTGGACTGTTGTGGGATGAAATTGGTGCCGCGGCAACCTTTCTGGCCGGCGCGGGCTTCTGTTGTCTCACGTTGCTGTACCTGTTGTGGCTGAAAAAGTCAGAGAGTTTGGCGTTCAGAGTAAAAACCGGAAGACGTTTTTACTCTGACCGCAAACATCACGTTCAACTCTATTCCTGATCAACCGGATAAACTTGCCATCGCTGGTAAAGGTACAGATGAACACCGTGGGATTCGGACCCGACGGCGGGTATTGCCCGAAAACGGAGTACATGCGCTGGTCCTGGATTGCAGGCTGTGTGCTGATGTCTTGGCTGTTGTTGGAATTTGCGGAGGCTCACGGCAAGTAGCGTGCCATGCACTGACCTCGGCCTTATCTGTCGACGACACAGGCGCGCCTGCGTCGCCTTTATTGGCAGACATGCTTTCGTAGAAGGTAACCACAATTTTTCGCTTGTTCTTTTCCCATTCATAGATCTGTTGGTTCCCGCTGCCCTGGGTACGCACCACTTTGTGGCCTTCCCGGTCATTGAACTGGTTTGCTTCACTTCGTGGGCTGAGGTTATAGGTATTGCCATCCTTCAATGTGATATCGATATAACCCTGTCGCTGGGAAAAGGAGCACGTTCCCCACTTATCGTGTTTCTCATCGCCACGTTTGTAGAATTCGCAGGTCGCATCTGCGGTATCAGCCAATACAGTCTGGGACAAAGTGTATATTCCTGACACAGACAGGAGTACTGCCATGCTAATTGATTTTTTCATTTCTTACCTCACCCCACGCGTTGAATTTCAATCACGCCATTCAAGTGCGGACATTATGCGCAACAGGCAGTTCTGATGCGCGGGATTATTTGCTTTCATACTTTGCCTTGTCAACAGCGCTTAGCAGCTTGCATAGACCAGGACTTCCTTTGAGCATCGGATGATAATGCGTTACCGTATGCGCGGGTATTACCAACAATAAGATCGGAGAATGGCATCGATGAACGGTTTGATGATGAACCAGCAGCTTTCAATTGCATCTATCGTGGAGCACGCGGAGCGCGTCAACGGCGAGGCGGAGATCGTCTCGGTAACGGCCGAGAATCCGCGCCACCGCTATACCTATCGCGAGGCGTTTGCGCGGGCACGCCAACTGGCCGACAGTATGTCCGACTGGCGGATTGACGCAGGGCGACAGGATCGCCACGTTGGCCTGGAACGATTACCGCCATTTCGAAACCTACTACGCTGCGGCCTGCAGCGGTTACGTCTGCCATACCATCAATCCCCGGCTGTTTCCCGAGCAACTGGTCTATATCATCAACCACGCCGAAGATCGCTACGTATTCCTCGATCCGGATTTTGTACCGCTGGCCGAGGGGTTGGCGGGGCAGTGTCCCGGTGTGAAGGGTTGGGTAGTGCTGGCCAGCGCCGAGCGTATGCCGCACACCAGTCTTCCCAATGTCTTCTGTTATGAAACCTTGCTGGCGCAGGGGAGTGCATCATTCCAGTGGCCGCCGCTGGATGAAAATGCCGCCTGTGCACTGTGCTATACCTCGGGTACTACCGGCCATCCGAAGGGCGTACTGTACTCCCACCGCTCCACACTGTTGCACGCGTATGCCACCATGATGCCGGATGCGCTGGGCATTTCCCGCCGCGATGTGGTAATGCCCATCGTGCCCATGTTTCACGTCAATGCCTGGGGCAATCCCTATTCTTGCCCCATGGCCGGTGCCAAGCTGGTGTTCCCCGGCAGCAAAATGGGTGATGGTAAAACCCTCGCGGCGCTGATCAATGAGGAACAAGTGACGTTATCCGCAGGCGTGCCGACAGTGTGGCTGGGCTTGCTTGCCCATCTCAAGGCATCCGGCGAGCGGGTGGATTCACTGCAGCGCATCACGGTGGGCGGGGCGGCCTGCCCGCTGTCCATCATGGAGGACATGGACCGCTACGGCGTGGAGACGCGGGTGGGCTGGGGTATGACCGAGATGAGTCCGCTGGGCACCGTTAATGCCGTCACCGCCGCCAGGGCAGACTACAGTGCGCAGGAGTTTGCAAAAATTCGCCTCAAGGCGGGTCGTCCTATCTTTGGGGTGGAGATGAAGATCGTCGACGACGAGGGCCGTGACCTGCCATGGGACGGTGCGGCCTTCGGCTCGCTCAAGGTGCGCGGCCCCTGGGTGTGTTCCAGTTACTTCAAGCTGGAGGGTTCCTCTGCCCATGCCGAAGACGGCTGGTTCGAGACGGGTGATGTCGCAACAATTGACCCGCAGGGTTTTCTGGCCATCACCGATCGCACCAAGGACGTGATCAAGTCCGGCGGCGAGTGGATCTCTTCCATCGAGGTGGAGAACGTTGCCACCGACCATCCCAAGGTCGCCGAGGCGGCGGTGATTGGGCATTTCCACCCCAAGTGGAGCGAGCGTCCCCTGCTACTGGTCGTGCGCGGACCAAACGGACAGGACCTTACCGCCGAGGACATGCTGGCCTGGTTCGACGGCAAGATCGCGAAGTGGTGGACGCCGGAGGCGGTGGAGTTTATCGACGAGTTGCCGCACACGGCCACGGGCAAGGTGCAGAAGGTTGCGCTGCGGGAGATGTATAAGGGTTACTCCTTTCCGCAGTAATAGCACCGTCGGACTTTTTAGCTTAGCGATTGATAGGAGGCTCGGCATGAGAAACAAGTTTCTGGGTACCGGGGAGCCTGGCTATCACCCGCTCAGAAAGCTTCGCACTATCTACAGCGGGCTGCGCTATGCTGTGATCTACGACTTTAGCGTTGCGTGGAAGCTTATCTCCTCGTTGCTGGTCCTGGCCGCCGCAGTGCTTCTGCGTGATTCGATAGACTTGGTGTTGATCATAGTCGTCACCGCTATGGTGTTGTTTGCAGAAATTATGAACAGCGCCATTGAGGCCTTATGCGATTTCGTTGAGAGCCGGCATAACGAAAAAATTGGCATTATCAAGGACATTGCGGCAGCAGGCGTTGGCATTGTCATGTTCGCCTGGCTGCTGGTGCTGGGCTTCGAGCTGGAAGAAATGGTGCGCGCGATTTTTTGGCATGGATAACTCGACTCGGGTACACCTGAAACGATAGGAAATTCATCCACAACAGGGTTGTTTGAATTTACTTTAAATCTGGATTTAGTATACGCTGGGCAATGCGACATTCTCTCTGGTTAATTTAAAGAAACACAATGATCACCTACCTTATTCTGATTGCCGGTCTGGCGCTGCTCGTCCTGGGCGCTGACCTCCTGGTGAAAGGTGCTTCGCGCATCGCCGCAGGCTTTGGTATCTCACCCCTCATCATCGGCCTCACTGTGGTGGCCTTCGGTACCAGTGCGCCGGAAATGGCGATTTCCGTCAGCTCGGCGTTGAAGGGCGAAGCCGATATCGCCGTGGGCAATGTGGTCGGTAGCAACATCTTCAATGTGCTATTTATCCTCGGCGTGTCGGCATTGATTACGCCGCTGCTGGTGAGCAAGCAATTGGTCAGAATGGACGTGCCAATCATGGTCGGAGTTTCCATCCTCGCCTTCGCCGTGTCGATCGACGGGCGCATCAGTTTCCTCGAAGGCGCGGTGCTGTTTGGCGGCATTCTTGCCTATGTCGCGATCCTTATTCGCATCGGCCGCCGTAGCGGAGAAGAGGGTGAGACCGTAGAGCAGTCCCGGCACTGGGCCATTGATGTAACGCTGATCGTGGCGGGTCTCGCTCTGTTGATCCTGGGGTCGCGCTGGCTGGTGTCGTCAGCCATCACTATTGCCGAAGCGATGGGGGTGAGCGAACTCGTTATAGGCCTCACTATCGTCGCGGCCGGCACCTCCCTGCCGGAAGTGGCCACATCGATCATCGCGACGATACGCGGCCAGCGCGATATCGCTGTTGGTAATGTGGTGGGCAGCAATATCTTCAACATCCTTGCCGTGCTGGGCCTGACGGCGATGGTAGCGCCCGGCGACCTGCCCGTGTCGGCGGCGGCTATCAACTTCGACTACCCGGTAATGATAGCCGTGGCCGTGGCCTGCCTGCCGATTTTTTTCGTGGGCTACACTATCGAGCGTTGGGAAGGCGGGCTATTCCTAGGCTACTACGTGGCTTACAGTACCTATCTTATTCTGGCGGCCACCGAGCACGACGCGCTGCCGGTCTTCAGTAACGCCATGATGTACTTCGTGCTGCCATTAACGATTATTACACTTGGCATCGTGCTGTTTCGCGAGCTTTCGGCACGTCGCCAGCGCAAGGCAAGTTGAGCTTTGGTGTTGAGTTTTTGAGGTCGGAGTAAAAACTGCAAGAGGTTTTTTTACTCTCACCCCAAACGCCTCTCTAACCTCAAACTCCAGCTGGACAGGTTCGATGGCATCCTCGCTAAATGGATCCACATTCATTGATGCCAGAGCGTCACCCCGCTGGGTGCCGGTCTTGTCCGTTTCGCGGTTGTCATCAAACTGACACACAAAGTTCACGGTTGGTGCATAATTTTAGCTAAGCATTCCAGAAATAAGACAGGTCAGGAAGCCCGCGATGAACATTCAGGATATTCCACAAGCCACCGTCGGCGGCTGGGATCAGCAGATATGTCGCGCCCTGATCGACGACTTATGGACATTGCGCGAGCAGATGCTGGCATCCGAGCGAAGCCTTGCCATGCATCTGTCGAGGGTGTCTGCCGATAATCTTGCCAGTGCGCGCAACCTCGTCCATTACCTGACATTGCGGCAGCAGGATCGTCGCCCGCTGCAGGATAAGCTGGCATGGCTGGGGCTATCGTCGCTGGGGCGAGCCGAGTCTCACGTGCTCGCCAATCTGGACAAGGTGATGGGCATTCTGCACCGGCTCACCGGCCAGACCTGGGACGAACGTTCGTCAGAAGAGCCCGTCGGGATCCACAGCAGCCGCAAACTGCTGGAACGTCATACAGCTGCGCTGCTCGGCGCACAGCCCCAAGATCGCGCGGTGCGCGTCATGGTGACGCTGCCTTCAGAAGCAAGGCTTGATTACGGTCTGGTGCATCAGCTCGTCGCTACAGGCATGGACATCGCCCGCATCAACTGTGCCCATGACGAGCCCGACGCTTGGGCCTCGATGGCAGACCATGTGCGCCGTGCCGCCAAGGCCCTGGGTCGGCCGGTGCGCATCCTGATGGATCTGGGTGGACCGAAGCTGCGCACCGGCCCGGTGGCACCCGGTCCGTGCGTACTGAAACTCAATCCGTCCCGTGACCCATTCGGACAGGTCGTCGACAAGGCCCGCGTCGGCCTGCGCCCGTTCGGGTCGCAGATTCCTGTTGCCGGCGCGGCTAAGCATCTCAGTGTGGAACCACAGTGGCTGGAGCAACTCGCCGCCGACGACCGGCTGGATCTGGTTGATGCCAGAGGCGCACGTCGTCATCTGCATATCGTCGAATGCAGTTCGGCCGGCGCGCTTGCCGAGTGCGATAAAACCATCTATTTCGTGCCCGAAACCCGGCTGAAACGGCGCGGTCGGCATAAGGGGCATGGACTACGGTCCACCGCCATTGCGGACCTGCCCCGCAAACGCGGAAGTCTGTGGCTGCAATGTGGCGACATTTTGCGTCTGACAAACGAAGGAGTCGCCGAACCCATGGAGCGCGGTGCGATGGGCGCGCACCCCACGGCCGTGTCAATCGCCTGCACGCTGCCCGAGGTTTTTAGCCAGGTCTTTGTCGGCGAGCGGATATGGTTCGACGATGGCCGTATCGGCGGCGTGATTCGGGAAGTGGATCCCACAGGCCTGAGCGTCGAGATCGTGCATGCCAGCAGCGAAGGCAGCCGCCTCTCCGGTGACAAGGGCATCAATCTGCCCGACAGCCAGCTGGATCTGCCGGCACTGACCGCCAAGGACATCGAGAATCTCGCGGCAGTCGCCCGTGACGCCGACATCGTCGGCCTGTCTTTTGTGCAGCACGGTCGTGATATCGAGGCGCTGCGGACTCGTCTCGATGCATTGGGCGCCCAGGTTATCGGCATCGTGCTGAAAATCGAAACCCGTCGTGCTTTCGAGAATCTGCCCGAACTGCTGCTATCGGCGATGGCGAGTCAGTCCGCCGGGGTCATGATCGCGCGCGGTGACCTGGCGGTGGAATGCGGTTATGAACGGCTGGCGGAAGTGCAGGAGGAGATCCTGTGGGCGGCAGAAGCTGCCCACATGCCGGTGATTTGGGCGACCCAGGTGCTCGAAACCCTGGCCAAGACCGGCCAGCCCTCGCGCGCCGAAATCACCGACGCGGCGATGGGCGAGCGGGCCGAGTGCGTGATGCTAAACAAGGGTCCTCACATTATTGATGCAATGCGCGTGCTCGAAGATATCCTCAAGCGCATGCAGTCACATCAGACCAAGAAACGCTCGCTGCTGCGCGCCCTCGGCGCATGGGCACCGCCATAGCTTGATCAACAACCGGCACCGCTTTATAGTGCGCCCTCCCCAGTGTGGAACTCCAATATTATGCTCAAGCTGTCCTTCGGAATTGAATACGCGGACCTTTACCAACGTGCCGGCCTGATGCGTCTGGATACGCTGTTCCTCGACTTCGTCGCAGGAGCAGACCCCGCGCTGCGCGATGCCCTGGTTGCAGCTCGCGCCGCGCCCGATGGGATTACGCGCAAGGCAGAATCCGAACTGCTGATCGCGCTGGCGCCGCAGCTTGAGGACTTCGTCGCGCAGTTGTTCGGCATTGAGGCCGATGTACGTGCACTGGCAGAGCGGCACCATGAGCTCGCGCCCATTTTCAGCGTCAAACGGTTGTTCGTGCAGCGCCAGGCGCTGACGAAATTCAAGCCCGAGGATGTTGCGCACCTCGACGCAGAGACTACCGCATTGACGTTGCTGGGTGAGCCGTTCAGTGAGCTGGCCTTCGCACGTCAGGTTACGGCGTGGCAGGAGGACGAGACAGCCAACGCCGACCAGCTTGATCTCGCGGCACGCTACGCCGTGTGGGCAACCGGTACCGAGGCCGGGCGGGCGCGGCATCGCGAAGGGGTGTTGTTCAAGGCACCCGCAAAACTTGACTACCAGAATCTGGTGCCGTTGATCACGCGTGAGACTCTGGGCTTCCCGCGCCACACTATTGACCACCTGCGCCGGCGCGAGGGCTTTGCACTCACCGATCATGGTACCGACCTTACGGGTGCGCTGGACGAGGCGAACTACTGCATCTGGTGCCACAACCAGGGCAAGGATTCCTGCTCCACCGGGCTGCGCGAGAAAGCGCCCAAGGGTGCTGAGCCCAACAGCGCACCGTTTAAGAAATCACCCTTCGGCGTGACGCTGGCTGGCTGTCCGCTGGAGGAGAAGATCTCGGAATTCCATCTGGTGAAGACACGCGGTGAACCTATCGCCGCGCTGGCCATTATCGTGGTGGACAACCCGATGGCCGCCGCGACCGGGCACCGCATCTGCAATGACTGCATGAAGTCCTGTATCTACCAGAAGCAGGAGCCGGTCGATATTCCGCAGGCTGAAACGCGCACGCTGAAGGACGTACTGGAACTGCCATGGGGCTTCGAGATTTACGCGCTGCTGACGCGCTGGAACCCGCTGAACGTGCGCCGTCCGCTGCCGCTTCCCGACACGGGTCGCAAGGTGCTGGTGGTGGGCCTGGGGCCGGCCGGTTTCACACTCGCACACCACCTGATGAACGATGGCCACACGGTGGTCGGCATCGACGGGCTGAAGATTGAGCCGCTGCCTGCGGATCTTTCCGGCGTCGAGGTCAGCGGCCAGCGCGTGCCCTTCACTCCGGTGCGCGATGTGAAAACGCTAATGGAGCCGCTGGGCGAGCGTGTGATGGCGGGCTTCGGTGGTGTGGCCGAGTACGGCATCACGGTGCGCTGGGACAAGAACTTCCTGAAGCTGATCCGCCTGCTGGTGGAGCGCCGCAGCACTTTCGCGATGTTCGGCGGCGTGCGTTTCGGTGGTACGGTGACACCCGAGGACGCCTGGCAGATGGGCTTCGACCACATTGCGCTGTGCGTGGGCGCCGGTGGCCCGACGGTGCTGGATATTCCAAACGGCCTGGCACGCGGCGTGCGTGCGGCTTCAGACTTCCTGATGGCGCTGCAGCTAACAGGCGCGGCGAAGCCCGACTCAATCGCGAATATGCAAGTGCGCCTGCCAGTGGTGGTGATCGGCGGCGGGCTAACTGCGATAGACACCGCCACCGAGTCGCTGGCCTATTACGTGGTGCAGGTCGAGAAGTTCCTGCTCCGCTACGAGGCGCTGGCGCAGGATATTGGCGAGGACGCGATCCGCGATCCCTGGGACGACTACGAACGCGAGATCGCCGAGGAATTCCTGGCACATGCACGGGCGATCCGCCAGGAACGCAAAAATGCCGAGTCGGCCGGGCGCGAGCCGCGTATCGCCGAAATGCTGCGCCACTGGGGCGGCGTCACTATCGCCTATCGCCGCCGCCTGATCGACAGCCCCTCGTACACGCTGAACCACGAGGAAGTAGAGAAGGCACTGGAGGAGGGCATCTGGTTTGCCGAAGGTATGACCCCGCTCGATGTCGACGTGGATCATTTCGGTGCGGCGCGCGGCATCCGCCTGAAGAATGCCGGCACCGGCACCGAGCACTGGTTCCCGGCGCGCACGGTATTTGTCGCGGCCGGCACGCGGCCGAACACTGTGCTCGCGCGTGAACACCCGGACGATTTTACACTGGACGGCAAGTATTTCTCCGCGGTCGATGAGGCGGGCAAGCCGGTCAAGCCTGAATACGGTGCCGCTAAGCCCACCACACCCCAGGTGCTGCTGTCGCTCGAGAGCGACGGCCGTTTCATGAGCTACTTCGGTGACGTGCATCCTTCCTATTTCGGCAACGTCGTGAAGGCAATGGCATCGGCGAAGCAGGGCTATCCCGTGGTCTCGAGGATGCTGGCGCAGCGCGCGCCCGAGCGCGACATATCGTGCGCGAGCTTTTTCGGCGAACTGTCCGCACTGTTGCTCGCGACTGTGCACAAGGTCGAGCGCCTCACACCGACTATTATCGAGGTGATACTGCACGCGCCGCTCGCTGCCCGCAAGTTTCAGCCCGGCCAGTTCTATCGACTGCAGAACTTCGAGACACTGGCACCGCTGGTAGAGGGCACGCGTCTGCAGATGGAAGGCCTGGCAATGACCGGTGCCTGGGTCGACCCTGAACGCGGGCTGGTCTCGGTGATCGCGCTCGAGATGGGTGGGTCCAGCAGCCTGTGCGCGATGCTGCAGCCCGGCGAGCCGGTGATCCTGATGGGCCCGACCGGCGCGCCCACGCACATCACCAGCAACGAGACCGTGGTGCTCTGCGGCGGCGGGCTCGGCAATGCGGTGCTGTTCTCTATCGGTGCTGCCTTCCGCGCAGCGGGCTCGAAGGTGCTGTACTTCGCGGGCTACAAGAAGGTGCAGGATCGCTACAAGGTCCCGGACATCGAGAATGCCGCCGATGTGATCATCTGGTGCTGTGACGAGGAGCCCGGCTTCACGCCGGGACGGCCGCAGGATCGCAGCTTCGTCGGCAACATCGTGCAGGCGATGGACGCGTATGCCGAAGGTTTGCTCGGCGAGTGCACGATCCGCCTGGAAGACGGCGATCGCATCATCGTGATCGGCTCGGACCGCATGATGGCTGGTGTCGCGCGCGCGCGCCACGAAGTCCTGAAGGAACACCTGAAGCCGCACCACTTTGCGATTGGTTCGATCAACTCGCCGATGCAGTGCATGATGAAGGAAATTTGTGCGCAATGCTTGCAGCCGCACCGCGACCCGGTTACCGGCGAGACCAGCTACGTCTTCTCCTGCTTCAACCAGGACCAGCCGCTTGACTGCGTCGACTGGAAGGTACTTAACGAGCGGCTAAAGCAGAACTCACTGGCCGAGAAGCTTACGGCGAAGTGGCTTAAGCAACGCATCGCGCAGCTGCAGCAGCAACGCGATTTTATCTGATGTGTCTGATAAGGGACTTTGGCGCAACAGGCACGAGCTGATGAACTGCCAGTGCGATTAAGACTGCGTACGACCCGCACTGCCGAAAGCCGTACCTAACAGATCCAGCACGTCATGCGCCATGGCGAGGGCCCGCAAGGGGCGCTCATGGTCGGGCACATCGTGCAGGATGATGCGTTCGTTCACCATTTGTGCGAAGCCGTGAACCACGGCGATGGCCAGCAGGGTCGAGGGATTGGCTTCTTTATCTGGAGCGAGCGCCTTGCCGGTCACCGCGCTCATCGTCTCAATTAGATTGGTCGTCATGCGTTGCAGGGCATCCTGCAGTCCAGGGTCTGCTCGATTGATCAGGTTGTCGCGCCAGCACAGGCCCTCCAGGTGCGGATGAGAGATGAGGAAATCGATATGCGCCATGCCGCAGGCCTTGAGTTGGTCCATAGGATCCGCGCCCGCGGCGGTTCTGGCGGTTTCCACTTGCGCCACCCGCTCATTCATAACCTGTGCGGCCAGCTGGGTGAGCAGCCCTGTCTTGTCACCGAAGTGGTGAGCAGGTGCGCCATGGCTGACGCCGGCTCTGCGTGCAGCCTCGCGCAGGGTGAAGGCATCGGCACCCTCGTCCTCGACCATGCTGCGTGCGGCAGCCAGCAGCGCCACCCTTAAGTCGCCGTGATGATAGGATCGGTCTGCCAAATCGTTCATCTTATTATTCTCCTGCAGTTAGTGCGACGGTCGGAAGTTCTTCCGGAGTGGGAGTCTTATCGCGTGGCGCCAGTAAAAGATAGCAGGCAGGTGTCACCAGACGCGAGAGAATCGTTGAAGTAATCAGCCCGCCGATGATGACGCAGGCCAGCGGCGAATAGAGACCGGAACCCTGCACTGCCAGTGGCAGCATGCCGCCGATTGCCGTTACCGAGGTCAGCAGGATCGGCAGGAAGCGCACCTCGCCGGCCTTCTCGATAGCTTCGCGTAATGGTGTGCCCTGTGCGCGTAGCTGGTTGGAGAAATCGACCAACAGTATCGAGTTTTTGATCTCGATGCCCACCAGCGCGATCATCCCGATCATCGCCGTGAACGACAAGTTGTAGCCCGACACCCAGAGGCCGAGGATGCCGCCGAGGATGCCTAGCGGGATAACGCTGGCGACGATCAGCGAGGTCTTGAACGAGCGGAACTCCAGGATAAGTACTGCGAAGATACCGAAGAGCGCCACCAGGGCAGCACTGCCCATGCCTGAAAAAGAGCGGGCGCTCGCCGCTGACTGGCCCCCGGTCTGCAACGCATAACCAGGCGGCAGATCGATCTTCGTTGCGCGCTTCATGATCTCAGTCGTAAGGTTCGAGGTCAGGAAGCCCGACTGTGGATACGCTGTCACCGTTGCTGAGCGCAGGCGGTCGAAGCGGTCGATACGCGCAGGACTCGCATCGAAGCGCAGCGTTGCTACTTGGGCCAGCGGCGCGGCAGCGCCGGTTGCAGTTGGGATATAAATCTCATCCAGTATATCCGGCGCATGGTGAGTGCCCAGCGGCAGGCGCAAGGTGATTGGATACGATTCGCCGTCGCTGTCGAAGAAATCCCCGACAGATTCGCCCGCCACCGCGAGGCGCACTACGCGGTCGACTGTGCCGGGCGCAATGCCCAGTAGTGCGGCCTTAGCCTCGTCCACATCCACTTTGAGGTCGGTGCGCGTGGCGCGCGAAGGATTGTTCACATCGCGCGTGCCCGGCACCTGGCGGATCACGTCCTCCAGTTGTGCCGCGATGCGCCGCACGCCCTCAACCTCCGGTCCGCGCACACGGATAGCGATTGGTGCTTCCAGGGGTGGCCCGTTTTCCATCGACTTCACGAGAATTTTGGTGCCCGGGTAGGCGTCGAAGGTGGCGCGCCATTCATCCAGCATCTGCGGTGTGCGCTGCGGCTCATAGGCCTTCAGCATCACGAACGCATCGGCGATGTTGGTGGCAAGCTCGCGCGGGTTGACGTTGTAGTAGACGCGCGGATTACCGCGGCCGAGGTTCGACATCACACTCTCCACCTCGGGATACTTTTTCAGCTCCCCCTCCACGGTCTCGAGCACCGCATTGGTCTTCGCCGTCGAGGCGCCCTCGGGCAACTCGATCTGGATCATTACTATCCGCGAGTCGGCCAATGGGAACAGGCTGAAACCAATGCCGGGTACCAGGGTCAGCGTGCCCGCGAACAGTCCCAGCGCAATGAGACAGGTGACGAGGGGACGGGCCAGCGCCTTGTGAAGCAGCGGACGATACAGTCGGTGGATGCCACTCATCACGGTGCGCAGCAGCCAGTTGCCGTCAGCATGTTTTTCCTCCTTGAGCACGCGGCTGGCAACAAAGGGGATGATGGTCAGTGATACGAACAGCGACGCAGTCACTGTCAGCAGTACTGCAACGGGCAGCGAACGGGTGAAGGCGCCCGCCCCTTCCGGCAGGAATAACAGAGGCAGGAAGGCGAGCAGCAGAGTCGCGGTACAGCCAAGCACGGCAAGCGAGATCTGCCTGGTGCCTTCGATCGCCGCTGTGACAGGCGTTTTGCCCATGCGCAGATGCCGGGCGATGTTCTCAACGACCACAATGGAATCGTCGACCAGCAGGCCGAGCGAGAGCACAAAGCCCGCTATCGATAGTTGGTTAAGCGTGAAGCCGGTATGGTGGAGCAGCCAGACGCCGAGTGCCAACGACATCGGGATCGAGAACATGACGACCAGTGCGGCGCGCAGACCAAGTGGCAGTAGAGTGAGCAGTACCAGGCACACTGCTATGAGGAAGTCGGTACCCAACTGGTTCAGGCGTTTGGCAACAGCCTGTGTCTGGTCGAAACCGGTGATCAATTGGAGGTCGCCGGGCAGTGTTGTCCTGAACACCTCCACTTTTTGCATGATGCCGTCGCGCACATCAAAGACGTTCTGGCCATCGCGCTGGTTGGCAGTGATGAACACGGCCTTGGCGCCGTTAAAGCGCGTGGTGTACACATGCTCTTCCTCAGCCCAGGCGACTGTCCCGATGTCGCGCACATGCACGGCATTTGCGCCTTCCGCCGTCACGATCGTATCGGCTACCTCATCGAGATTGTCATAGGAGCCGGTAGTTTTCAGGTTATAGCGCACGCCACCAGCCTGCACCGCACCGCCGGGGATTTCGGCATTCTCGCCCTGGATGGCCTGGGTAACCTGATCCAGGGTCACGCCGAGGCGGCTCATGCGCGCCAGATCCAGCGCCACGCGCACTTCCGGATTTGGCGCGCCCCAGATCTCGACCTGCCGCACGCCATCGACACCTTCGAGCAGATCCCTCAGGTCGCGCGAGCGGTCAGTCAGCTCGCGGTATGAAACATCGCCGACCAGCGCGAACTGCACGATATTGGTGAGGCCCGGCTGGCCCTTGCGAATCGTTACGCTGCGCACGGCCGCGGGAAGGTCGGGCCGCAGGCGGTTCATCTCGCGGATGATCTCGTCATACTTGCGGTCCATGTCGGGTAGGCTCCAGTCGAACTGGACATTGACGATGGAAACGCCGGCATTCGTCGTCGATTTGATCTCCTCGACGTCGTCCAGTTCGTTGAACGCATCCTCAATTCTGTCGGTGATTAGCTTCTCGACCTCGGTGGCCTCCATGCCGGAGGCGATGGTGATTACGGTGAAGAACGGTGCGTTAAAGCTAGGGTCTTCGGTGCGCGGCACCGACGTAAAGGAATTGTAGCCAAGCGCGGCAAACAGCAGGGTGACGACGAGCGTGAACTGCCAATTGCGAACGGCGAAGCCAGCGATGTTCATTGGATTACTCCACGCTCGCCTTGGTGATGGACACTTTCTCGCCGTCTGCCAGATACCCGGCGCCATCAACCACTATCTGGTCGCCGGCCTGCAGGCCGGCAGTCACAGCAACCAGCGCGCCAAAGAAGCGGCCGGTGGCAATGCGGGTGCGCTTGGCGACTCCGGTGGCCGGATCGACGACGAAAACCAGTGCTTCATTACCGTGGCCCTCCAGAATTGCGTCCACCGGAATGGCGAGATCGACGCCTGCTGCAATTGATGGCGTGATAGTCGCGCGACCGACCAGGCCGCTCTTTAGAGGTACTACAGTTGCGGCGATTTTGAGCTTGATCTGAAAGGTGCCGGTGCGCGCGTCGGCATCAGCGCCGATCTCGGTCACTGAGGCGGCGAAAACCTGGTCGGGGAACGCGTCGAAAGACACTTCAGCCACATCGCCCAGTGCTACGCGCAGCGCATCGCGGTCGGCCAGGCCAGCCGCCAGTACGAAGGATTCACTCATGTCCGAGAGGGTCATGACCGGAACGCCGGCCGCGACCACGCTGTTTGCTTCGACATTGCGTTTCAACACGATGCCGTCAGCGGGTGCCATGATACTGGCATAGCCACGGTTTGAGCGGGCCGCCTGCGCGGCAGCGCGAGTCGACTTAACCTGCGCATCCGCGTCCTGTAGTTCGGCAGCGGAGGCAAAGCCGCTGGCTTGCAGCTTGTGGATTCGGTCGAGATCGCGCGCGGCTTTATCCGCTGCTTCTTGCGCCTCGCGCAGCTGCGCGTCGACGTCGCGGGGGTCAAGTTCGGCGAGGATCTGGCCCTTCTTTACCGCGTCGCCTTCCTTAACATTCAGCACCGACACGACGCCGGCCGTCTTGAAGGCGAGCACATAGGACCGATCCGGCTCCACCCGCCCTACCGTCCTGATCTGGCTGAGGAAGTCGGCCGGGCCCGCCGTCGCCACCCGGACCGGGGAGGCCTGCAGCTCTGCAGCCACTTCCGGAGCCGCAACCGAGCCGCCGCACGCCCCAAGGCCCAGGCTGAGCACAACCGCAGAAAGACTGACCAAAAGACCCGAATGACGCATGACCCACTCCAAACTAGACACTGGCTAGATCATTCTGACAGCACATCTTTTTGTTGTCTAGATTAATCTTTGCACTGTCTATATACGGCCCCGGAACCGCCGCAGATCAAAATCGATAAACAAAAGCGGCGTGGTTCGATGCCCGCGCGGAGGCGGATTGGTTTGACGCCCGTGGTGAAGAAATGAAGCACTCGTTGGAGCGGGCGAACTGACGCCGCTCACCGCTACCCTACCAATTGTATATACTTTCGCGAGCTGCCTGGGTCGGATGTGCTATGCCGGACCGACTTGCGGAATGTCTATCCACTGTGCGTGCACCATTGGTCTGGGTGCACGCGGGCTTGACGTGCTGCGAGTGCGCCCCTGAGGACTGGTCCGTAGGTTCGCACCATGAGGTAATCTCTCCACGAATTGAAGATCGGACCATACGGTACTACTGGCAAGGATCAAGGCAACGTGCGCAGCGAAATCGAACATCACAAGAATCTGGAGTCCACGCTCCGGGAAGTGCGGGACCTCCTCGAACGCCAGGCGCTGGTAAGTCGGCTCGTCGAGCGACAGGACGCGCCAGGCCAGGAGATTGTCCGATCCCTCCTGGCACGCCAGCACGAGGCCGAACTCGAGAAGAAGCTGAACAAGCTGCATCCGGCGGACACGGCCTTTGTGCTCGAGGGTCTACCCCAGGCGCAGCGGCTGACCGCGTGGCGCCTGGTTGATCGCGGGCAGCATGGCGCAATTCTGCTGGAGTTGTCGGCGCCAGTCTGTGCATCGCTGGTGACGTTGCTCGATGAGCCCCAACTCGCCGCGCTGGGCCAGCAGATGGAGTCCGAGGACTTCGCCGGCCTGATTCAGCAGTTGCCGCAAGATATGGTCAGCCGCATCCTGTCGCGACTCGATTCCCGGGAACGTACCGAGGTCCGTTCAATCCTGGCATTTCCCGCGGCTAGCGTCGGGTCCCTTATGCAGCTGGATGTGGTTTCCCTTTACGCCGACATCACGCTTGAGCAGGGGATAGCCACGCTCCGCGGTCGCCAGAACTTGCCAGAGCAGCTCACGGCCGTATCAGTGGTAGATCGGAACAATGTTCTTGTCGGTGTCCTGACGCTGGATCGGCTGATTGTAGGCACGGGTGATACCACCATTGGTGCAGTCATGAATGCAGCGCCGGTGTTCTTTTTCACGGATGATCCGGTTGATGACGCGGCGACGGCATTTGAACGCTATGACCTGATCTCCGCGCCCGTTGTGAACCTGCACCGCCAGGTCGTTGGTTGGCTGGCGGTCGACGCCGTACTCGACTACGTCAAGCAGGACTCCTTCAAACAATCGCTGAGCCAGGTGGGTCTGAGCGAGGATGAGGATATGTTCGCACCGATCTGGTCCAGCGGGCGCAAGCGTTGGGTCTGGCTTGGCCTCAACCTGTTGACGGCCTTTGTCGCTTCCCGGGTGGTAGGGGCATTCGAAGGGTCTATAGCCCAGATGGCAGCGCTGGCCGCATTGATGCCGATTGTGGCCAGTATTGGCGGTAATACCGGCAACCAGACGGCGGCGCTGGTAATCCGTGGACTGGCTCTCGCCCAGCTCGATGGTCGAAATCTCCAGTTCCTGCTGCGCAAGGAGTTGTCGATCGGACTAATGAACGGCACACTCTGGGGTGCCGTTATGGGTGCCTGCACGCTCGTCTTGTACGGTTCCCTGCCCCTGGCCGCCGTCATGGCGGCGGCGATGCTGCTGAACATGTTGCTGGGAGCACTCGTCGGGGTGCTCTGCCCGGCAGTTTTGCATTGGCGGGGCCGGGATCCCGTGATGGGCAGCAGCATTCTCCTGACAGCTACCACAGACAGCATGGGTTTCCTGATTTTCCTCGGGCTGGCTACACTGGTTCTTCTGTGACACTTGTATTTTCGCAATGTCCGATTGTCGAATACAGCCACTTAGCTTGCCCGCACCGACGCATACGTCTAGACTCGGTCACGGTCTCTTAATATAAACGTTACTAAATTGTAATAAAACTATGGGTCAAATCTTCGCGTGGCGATTCAGTGCATTGATGTGGTGGCGCGGATTGTCTGTGCTGGGCATTTCAAATGTCATTCTTTGGCTGGGAATCTGGTACTTCGGCCCGCGCGATAACCCCTATTGCGCCATTCAGCTTGTTCTATCCGGCGTGTATGTCTTCGTGTGCGCCTATCGTTCGATTTTTCCGCGGATCGATCTGGAGCGCCTCGTTGTAGTCGATTCAACTCTGTCGAACATCTTTTTGGGACGCACCGCAGCCACCGTCGCGGAAATCTGCTTCGGACTGCAGTTGGGCCTGCTGGTTCATCAGTTAGGGGCACATGCGGGGCTGCCCATAGTCCAGTATGCGGCTTGGGCTATCCCGATTTTCATGACGATAGCGCAGGCGTTCTGTTGGCACAGCATCCTGACACTCAATCACATTACACAGGCGATTGAATCATTGCTCTGGGCCGCGGGATTTTCCTGGATGGCTGCTCTTCTGACTATCATCGCATTGGACACCAATGGCCTGGTCCATTTTCTCGCAATCACTGGGGCCCTTGGGTCCGCTGCTTTCGTAGCCTACGCAGTTATTATCGATATCCCGCTCTATCTGCGCCGCTTTCGTAGTGGACGGGCTCTTGGTCACAGTTATCTGAGTATCAACCAGGGAGCCAGGGACGCATGGCACCGTCGGGAAATGAGTCATAGCTGGGACAGGTGGAAAGACGATGCCCTATGGCTGACACCCTATTTCAGCGTCGGTGTATGGTTCAGCATGGCGCTGATATTTCTGCCTCTCGCGCTGTAGAGGTCCCAATTCCAATCCAGTCCTGACACAAAAATTTCGTAAAACTGTCATTTAACTGCAACCGTCTCTATCTAGTCTTTCTTAAACCAACAAGCGCAATCCATGTCAATGGTGTGCGCTTGAACCAGGGAAGCTATGCAAGAGACTACTACTGCTTGCGTATTGTTGGCTCTAGCCAGTATTGCGCTATTCTATAAGTTCTACATCCGTCTACGGCTTTCACGGGCCAAGCATCCCTCACTTCTCGGACATGCCAAGTGGTCGCGGAGACTGGCGCGCCAGGTGGTGGCTTACAGTTTTGATAATGAGCGTTTCTATAGCAGCGACAACGCACCGCAATCCGTTGCACAAACGCGTCGCGCTGGGCTGGCACGACTAACACAGGCATCCATCGCCAGATCGCCCAAGTCGCTGGCTTGCGGAGCCGCGTTGGAAGGGATTATTTCCGACGTCAATTTCACCAGCGCTTATCGTGTACCGTTCCCCTACCGCGAGCTCCTGCCCAAAGAGCTGCGCCAGGCCTCAGTGGTTGAGGAGAGCTCTGGTGTGCAGATCCGCGATATGGATGGCAACTGGCGTTACGACCTCTCGGGCTCCTATGGCGTCAACGTATTTGGCTATGACTTTTATAAAGAGTGTATGGAGCAGGGTATGGCAATGGTGCGCAACCTCGGTCCTGTGCTGGGAGCGTACCATCCAGTCGTACTGGAGAATGTCGAGAAAATCAGGCGAATAGCAGGTCTGGACGAAGTCTCGTTCCATATGTCCGGCACTGAGGCCGTCATGCAAGCGGTGCGACTGGCCCGCTACCATACCGGCAAGACGCATCTTGTACGTTTGTGTGGCGCCTACCACGGCTGGTGGGATGGAGTGCAGCCCGGTGTGGGCAATCAACGCAAGACCGACGACGTTTATACCTTGCGAGACTTGAGCGAGCGAACGCTCAAAGTATTGGATACGCGCAAGGACATTGCATGTGTCCTGATCAATCCCCTGCAGGCGATGCATCCCAATAAAGACGCTCCAGGCGATGCGAGCCTGGTCAACAGTAAACGATCTGCTGCTTTTGACCGAACGGGCTATACGGCCTGGTTAAAGCAGATCCGGGACGTCTGCACCCGACGAAGTATCGTTTTGATCTTTGACGAAGTCTTCACAGGTTTCAGGTTGGGCTATCATGGCGCCCAGGGCTACTTTGGTGTTCAGGCGGACATGGTCACTTACGGCAAGACTCTGGGCGGAGGGTTGCCGGTTGGCGTGCTATGTGGACGTCGCGAGCTGATGCAGCGTTTCAGGCCTGACCAGCCAGCCAATATCTCATTTGCCCGCGGCACGTTTAATTCTCACCCCTACGTGCTGGCTGCAATGAACGTATTCCTGCAGCGCATAGAGCAACCTCAGTACCGAAAACTATACCTGCAAGCAGAGGCAACCTGGGATGCTCGTATTGCGCTGCTGAACGAACGTTTACACGCCGCAGGTCTCCCCGTCGAGGTTGTCAATCTTCACACTATCTGCACGGTTCTCTACCGCAGGCCGAGCCGCTACAACTGGATGTTTCAATTCTATCTGCGCGACCAGGGACTGGAACTGAGTTGGGTGGGTAGCGGCCGTATGATCATGAGTCTGAACTTTACGACAGAGGATTTCGACGAGGTTGCTTGCCGCTTTGTTCGAGCGGCTCAGCAGATGTCCGATGATGGATGGTGGTGGCACTCGCCTGAACTGACAACGAAGACTATACAAAAGCAGCTAGTTGCTGAAATGTTTCAAGCGCGATTCCCTTTGCTGGGACAGATAAAAACAGGTAGGCGGGACGATCAGTCAGAATTTCTAGGGGAGATAGCACCATGACAGTGCAGCCGAAATTGATGCAAAATCGCCCCGGGAAATTCCGGAACTCCCTGACCGACGAATTCAATGCCTATCTGTTTCGCGAGTCTCAGCGCTTTGCGCCTGAGAATACGCTGCGCATTGACATGCATTGCCATGACATGAATAGCGATACGCCGGACGAGTTGTGGGGTCGTATCCTGGGCCTTCCTGAAACGTGGCTGGAGACTGGCAAACTCGTCAAACGGCTGAATCGCAGCGGAACTGACGTCATCACCATTACGAATCACAACAATGCGCGCTCTTGCTGGACCTTGCTGGACAAGGGCTATGACGTGCTGGTCGGAGCTGAATTTACCTGTTACTTCCCAGAGGCCAATCTGTACTTGCACGTGTTGACCTATGGGTTTTCGCCGGAGCAAGAAACGGTACTTTTTGAAAAACGCCAAAACATCTATCACTTTTTGCGTTATGCGGCAGAACACGACATTCCGGTGGTTCTGCCGCACCCCTTGTATTTCTATACAAGCAACGAAAACATTGACCTTGAGCTGTTCGAAAAACTCGCAGTAATGTTTCAACGCTTTGAGGTATTGAATGGGCAGCGTGATCTGTGGCAGTCCACGCTTACTCTGAATTGGGCACAGGGCCTGACGCCGGAGCGAATACATGCTTATGCGAAAAAACACAAACTCGATCCACGGGATTTTAATGTCGATCCGGATACGCCCAAGGTGCTTGTCGGCGGTTCCGATGATCACATGGGTATTTTCGCAGGCCAATGCGGCACCCGGCTCATGGTGCCCAACTTACAACAGCGTTTGAATACTGAGGAGCCATCAAAATTGGCACTTGAGGCAATTCGTGCGGGAAATATGTCGCCCTTCGGTCATGTGGCTGACAACCAGAAGCTGAATATAGCACTGCTCGATTACTTCTCACAGATCGCCACGCGCATTGAGGATCCAGGCCTGCTGCGCATCATGCTGCACCGCGGGGAAGCCTTCGACAAGCTGGCCTGCTTTGGACTCAGTAACGCGCTGCTGGAATTGCAGAAGAACAAACAGTCGCGTAAGTTTTTTGAGTTTGTTCACGATGCGCTGCAGGGTAAAAAGCCGAACAAGATGCTGAAATGGAAAGTATCCAAGAAATACCGCTTTTGTATAGCTCACCTTGAGAGGATCGCCGATAGTCGCAATAATACATCGGAGGCCTTTACGAATACGGTGAATCAATCGATAACGGAGCTCTTTACTGAACTGAATCAGGTCATTTTCAAGCGCATACGGGACTCCAGACTGGCCGAGAGCCTGCGTGAGTCGGGTGGATACTCTACTGAGAATCTAGCGCGTAGTTTGGAGGTGCCCAGCCAGGTGACATCCTGGCTCCTGGGTGGTGGCAGCAAGCACAGTCAGGTAGCTAGTCGCTGCGTCAGCGAGCTGTTCGAGAAAATATCATTTCCCATGATGATCGCGGCGGTACTGGCGGGGGCCAATCTCGCCAGCACCAGAGTGCTGTACAAAAATAGAGAATTCCTCAACAATTTTGCCACTCATCTTGGTCGGAATCATCACGAGCATCGGGCGTTACACCTGACAGATACGCTGTTTGATCAGAACGGCGTGTCCAACTCCCTGACAGGAAAGTTGCGACATATACAATCGAACGGCATCGCGATTGATTTTCTGGTGTGTCATGAGACCGCCTTCCCCGAACCCCATCTTCACGTCACTCGCCCGCTGACAGCTTTTACTCTCCCGGATTCGGGTGGACAGCAGCTACGCATCCCTGATCTTTTAGAAATCGCAAGTATTTTCTATGAGGGCGGTTACGATCGAGTCATATGCTCTACTGAAGGCCCTATGGTAGCTGTGGCGCTTTTCCTAAAGTATATGTTCAACGTGCCCTGCTTCTTCTTTATGCATACGGATTGGATGGAATACATCAAGTGCACTACACAAGCTTCACATCATGAGCGGGATCGTATTCGCCGTGTTTTGCGACTTCTCTATAGCCAGTTTGACAAGATATTTGTCCTCAACCGCGAGCATCGAGACTGGCTGGCAGGATTTGAGATGCAACTGGACCCGACCCGGATATATCTGACTGCGCATCACGCACCGCAGGTCGAAAAAGCGATTCGACCGGTGAAGAAGTTAGATCTATTCGATGACGCTAACGAGGACACGCCCGTTATATTTATTGCGTGCAGATTGAGCTCAGAGAAGGGGATATTTGATCTGGCTGAAATAGTTGCGCTGGCGAAAAGATCCCTGCCGAACCTGAAACTGGTGATCGCGGGTAGCGGCCCGGCCGAGGAAGAATTGAAGCTGGAGTTGCCCGACGCGCTGTTCCTGGGTTGGGTAGATAAGCAAAAGCTCGCATCTCTCTACGCTGGCCTTGATCTTTTTGTGTTCCCTTCACGATTTGATACCTTCGGCAATGTGTTGCTGGAGGCGTTTGCCCATGGAATGCCCGCTGTTGCCTACGATTGCAAGGGTCCGCGCGACATTATTGAGCACAACGTAAACGGCTACCTGGCTGATAATACACATGAAATGGCCGCACTGATAATCTCGCACTTCAGAAAACGAGAGGCTCGCTACGCGATGCGTGTCGCCGCGCGTCTGCGCGCAGCCTACTACAGTCCAGATCGGATAATGACGCAGTACGTTGAAGATCTCGGACTACCTGCACCTGTTTGCATGCTCGAGCACAGAACGGCTGCCTGAGCTATGACTAACCTGATTCATGCACTGTCGCGGCAGGAACAGCTCAATTTTCTTCTGACGAATCGGATACCCCGTCGACTCGCCACTCAAGCCATGGGTTGGCTCAGTGCTATTGAGAGCCCGTTCCTGACCCGACTCTTGATCAGAATTTGGCGATTGTTCGCGGACGACCTGAACTTGGATGAGGCACAGAAGCGCGAGTTTCGCAGTCTGCATGAATGCTTTACCCGGGAGCTGCAGCCCGGAGCACGCCCTATAGATATGCGTCAGGATATTGTTGTAAGTCCCTGTGATGCAATTGTATGTGCACGCGGCGACATAGAGGGGACTACCGCTTTTCAGGCAAAGGGCTTTCCGTATGATCTCGCGGATCTCATCCCCGATCAGGAAATTCGGGAAAGGTACAAGAATGGTAAGTACATAACCTTGCGTCTAAAGAGCAGTATGTACCATCGCTTCCATGCACCGCTTGACTGCCTGATTCACGAGGTTACGTACATCTCCGGCGATACCTGGAATGTCAATGAGATTGCACTGGAGCGCATCGAAAAACTGTATTGCAAAAATGAAAGAGCAGTAATCGAACTGCACACGGGCCGCGCGCAGAGCCGAATCTGCCTGGTACCAGTGGCGGCAATACTGGTGGCGAGTATCCGGCTCAATTGGTTAGCTGAGCTGTTAAGTTTGAAATACAAGGGGCCCAACAAAATTTCCTGTGAAGCAAGGTTCAATAAGGGCGACGAACTGGGATACTTTCAGCACGGCTCCACAATCATCCTGTTTGCTACACCTGACTACAGTTTTTGCGGCGGCGCGCAGACAGGAGAGCGGGTGAAAATGGGCCAATCACTCCTGTCTTTTGTTCACACGCAGAAGAAAGAACTTTTCTACACAGCAACACAATCTAATGAGGTGACTACATGACATTTCTGGAAGAACTGCACCGTCAGCGCTGGGATGACCACCGTTACTATCACCATAACCGGGTTAATCAGCTACTGCATCTTCTAAGCGCCAGCTGCTTTGTTGTGAGCTATTACCTGATCTTTGTTGATCCCGTCGCTGCGGTCATGGTGGGTTGGCTGCTGGCGATGGTACTGAGGCAGATCGGCCACTTTTTTTTCGAACCCAAGACTTATGATGTCGTCAATGAGGCCACACACGAATATAAGGAGAGCGTAAAAGTGGGTTACAACCTGCGGCGCAAGGTCGTACTGTTGTCGGTCTGGATAATGGTTCCCATTGTACTGTGGTTGATGCCTGACTTTTTTGGACTTTTGGGCGACCAGCAAATAGATAGGGGATTAGTCTATAACACCGCCATCCTTTGGCTTTTTACCGGCGTCGGTGCGGTATTATTTCGAGCCGTTCATCTCTTCTATCTTATGGGCTTTCAGTCTGGCCTCGTATGGGCGATCAAGATCATCACCGACCCGTTCCACGACATTAAAATCTATCATCGATCACCACTACATATTCTCAAGGGAAACATGTACGACGATATGACCGACTGGTATCGCGAGGTTTCCACGGAAGAAAGCTAACAATCCTTGTCACAGTGTCAACAAACATTCACTAAGTCGTCACAAACTCCAGGTAGTCTGCCACAAGGTGTTTTATTTGACACAGCCAGAACTAAACAACAGGAGTCTACTATCATGCTTAGGAACAAACTCGCTCTCGGCATACTGTGCGCAGCCGTCGCTCAAGTCAGCCTCGCAACACCGGAATACGTCAATGGCCTTGCGTTGGACGGCAGCGCGCTGGATCTCAGTGGTGGGTCCAATGCTAACAACGGCCGTATCGGCTATTTCTCGGACATACACTACGATGCAAAACGCAAGCACTGGTGGGGCCTGTCTGACCGCGGTCCTGGCGGCGGCGCTCTGGACTACGAGACACGTGTGCAACGTTTCCAACTGGATATCGACCAGGATACTGGGGCGATCAGCGGCTTCAAGGTTCTGCAGACGGTTATTTTCCGTGACGAGATGGGCAATGCGCTCAATGGCCTGGCACCGAATCCGACCAGCGCAATCGGCCTGTCTTTCGATCCCGAGGGCTTTGTAATCCATCCCAAGAATGGCCGTTTTCTGGTCTCGGATGAATACGGCCCATCGCTGTATGAGTTCGACCGCGAGGGCTATCGCGTGCGAACCTTCCAGACACCGGCCAACCTGGTACCACGCAGCTCGAACGGCGTGCCGAACTTCGCGAGCGACACCGGCAATACACTGGGCAAGCGGACCAATCGTGGGTTTGAAGGACTGGCCATCACCCCGGACGGGGCCTATGTCTACGCAATGTTGCAAAGCGCGATGCTGGAGGAGGGCGGTGGTAGCGGCGTCTGCAATCGCATCGTGAAGTTTGACACCAGTACTGGCACGGCTGTCGGCCAGTATGCTTACCAGATGGAAGGATCCAGTCAGGGCCGGGGCATCTCCGCGCTGCTCGCGCTGAACGATACCGAGTTTCTTGTGCTGGAACGCAATAACCGGGGTGTGGGTCCCGGGGCGGACAATACCGTCCCATTCAACAAGAAAGTTTTCAAGATCGATCTTGGCAACGCGACGGATGTCAGTGGCGTCACCTTCGCAAGCTCCAGCTGCCCGGCCGGTAAGGTCAGTAAGGTTGCGACCCCCTTCCTCGACCTGGCGCTCAACGGACCAGCGGAGTTGGCTGGCAAGGTGCCCGAGAAGTGGGAAGGGTTGGCGGTCGGGCCGCGCCTGAACGATGGCAGCTACCTCATGCTGGCCGGCACCGACAACGACTACAGCGTGACGCAAAATGCCAGTAACGTGCAATATGACGTGTACTTCCGCCTGACCGATGCCACGCCGTTCCAGAGCTCAATCCAGTGCCCGCTGGATTCGACCAGTAACTGCTTTTGGACGACTGGGGGTGGTGCCGCTGTGTTGCCCGTCGATGGCAGCTACCAGCTGCTACCCGGTGTTCTGGTAGCTTACAAAGTGCCCGCCAGCGACATTCCCAACTTCTTGCCGGCCGTGCCGCAGTCCAAGAAATAGCTGTGCAGACCTGTTGGCGTGGCCGATACCACGCCAACAGGTCGGATATGTCCGGTGTGTTGCTCGTAGACTTCTTCTCAATACTTTCCCAGTGTATCTTACACGGCACAGCAATCGCATTGTCGGCTAGATCGATGCGAATCTGTAAGCGGTGCTTGTACGAAAGGGGACAGTATGAACCAAACAAGTGCGGACTATGTGGAGCATCATGACGGGCTTTCGCCTGCGGACCACCACGCTCATCTGAAACGCGCCATCATCGCTTCGACTATCGGCACCACCATCGAGTGGTACGACTTTTTTCTCTATTCCATCGTCACCGGCCTGGTGTTCGCCAAGCTCTTCTTTCCCGAATCCGATCCGCTGGTGGGCACGCTGCAAGCCTTCACGATTTACGCTGTGGGTTTCGCGGCGCGCCCGGTGGGAGCCGCTATCTTTGGTCATTACGGCGACCGCATCGGCCGCAAGGCCACACTGGTCTGGACACTACTGCTGATGGGCGTGGCAACATTTTTGGTGGCGCTGGTACCGACGTACGAAACCATCGGCATCTGGGGCGCGGTGCTCCTCACCGTGCTGCGCTTCATCCAGGGCATTGGTGTTGGCGGCGAGTGGGGCGGCTCGGTGCTGCTGGCGATGGAGTGGGCGCGCACCAATTCCCACCGCGGTTTCATCGCCTCGTGGCCGCAATTTGGCGTGCCAGCGGGCTTGTTCCTGGCCAACGCGGCGGTGCTGGGGTTCAGCGCCTTGTCAGGCGATGCGTTTTTAGAGTGGGGCTGGCGGATTCCGTTCTTGCTCTCGATCATTTTGATCGCGGTGGGGCTTTATATCCGCCTGGGTATTCTGGAAACGCCGACGTTCAGACAACTTGTCGCCACCAAGCGTGTTGCACGCCAGCCGATTCTGGAAGCCATCCGCAAGCACCCAAAGGAGATTCTCCTGTCGGCATTGCTGCGCATGGGGGAGCAGGCACCGTTTTATATCTTCACGGCCTTTGTCTTTTCCTATGGCACGACGGCATTGGGCGTGTCCCGCGATTTCCTGCTGACGGCAGTGTTGTGCGCCGCCCTGCTGTCGTTTATCACCATCCCGTTATCCGGCTATTTGTCGGACCGCATCGGCCGCAAGAAAATGTATATGATGGGCGCGGCCCTGATGCTGGTGTTTGCCTTCGTGTATTTCGCGATGCTGGATACCAAAGACCCCACCTGGATTTTTGTGGCGATTGTGCTTTCGCTGATCCCGCACGACATGATGTACGGCCCGCAGGCAGCCCTGATCGCCGAAGCCTTTACCGGCCGCTTGCGCTATTCGGGATCATCGCTGGGGTATCAGTTGGCCTCGCTGATCGCGGGCGGGCCCGCACCATTGATCGCCGCGGCCCTGTTCGCCGGATTTGGTTCGGGCACAGCCATCGCTTTTTACGTGGCGGCGTGCGCCTTGTGTAGCTTGATCGCCACCGCGATGATCAAGGACTATACCGGTAAGGACATTCACCATGAGTATGATGCTGAGTGATATCTGGTAGAGCAGCCTGCCGGCGGGCAAGCTCCTGGGGATGTTCCGCGACCCAATTATAGTGTTTGCGGATCACAGGGTCTTCGAAACTTCATGCCACTGTCTTAAAGTCGTAACCTCCCCAATCTATCGTTTCCCTGCGCTTACCCTCAATGATAGTTTCATCGCGGTTTTCTTTGCAGGAAGGGGTCCCGCAAAACCCTGTTCGCAAGTAACCGGCTGAGCGGTTTTCATCGTTGGGCATAGCGCAATTATCTTGAAACTGTTTAACCACACGCGGAGTATTGTCCTATGCTGTTGAAAAAAATGTCCATCGCTGTTGGTCTGGCGATTGCTGCTTCTCACGCCGTGGCTGACTTGTCAGCTGCAACCAATTTCGATGATTTCACCCCCATGATCGGTAACACCGTGCCTGGCTCTTTACCGGAGTCCGCGCCCTTTCGACTGTCTTCCAATAATTTTCGACAAGTGAGTATCGTTACCAGGGATACACAACAACTCGAGCGCTTTGATTCGGGTAACTACGATATGCACACGGTCAATGAGAACGGCCCCGAAGCCGGTAGATACCTGTACACCGTCTTTGAAACTGGACAAGCTGGCATTCAACGGACGGATCTGCGCACGATGCAGACCACAACCATCTGGCAGGCGGAGAATTCTGGCGATCAAGTCGCTTTTGATGCCGCGCGCTGGACTCCATGGGGTTCCTTCCTGACAGGAGAAGAGTCCTGGAGCGACCCAGGCCAGGCGGTCAGCCCCTATGGCCGTCTCTACGAAGTCACCAATCCCCTGGCTGAGCCGGCCGCTATTGTGATCAAGCAGCGTAATATCCTGCCACGTGTATCGCACGAGGGCCTCGCCTTCGACAAGGACAACAACCTGTATTTCATCGATGAACGCAACGGCAGTCATATATTCAGGTTCACATCAAAAAATCCCAATGCAACCAGCGGTGATGACTACTTTGCCGCAGGCCAGACCTCGGTATTACGTGTCGGTGACGGCACGGTGAAAGAGGCGACCGGGAAGGCGCAGTGGATAGCCCTGACCAACAAGGATGGTGTCCCTCTGCCGGGAGCTGTGTTGGTGTACGGTAATGAAATCGACGGGCGTGCCACCCCGAAACTCCCAGCATTTCTCGGTACCGGATTTGATCGCCCGGAAGACATGGAGATCAAGACGCTGACCAACAAAAGCCAATTGTTGTTCGTCGCCACCACCACCAATCACAAGGTCTTTGCCATCGATCTCAAGGGGATGGAGGTTAAGTTGTTTGCCAGTCGCGAGACCACAGATACGGCGACATCCCTCCCTGCAGGTGGCGAGTTTACCAACCCCGATAACCTGGCGATTGATGCGCAAAACAATATCTATATTGTTGAAGACCAGCCAGGTGGTGTCGAGGATACATGGTATGCCGTCGATGAAAACAACGACGGCGTGGCCGAGGCGATTGGCAAGTGGGCTAGCCTGAACACTGTGGGTGCCGAGGCGACCGGGCTATATTTCGACCCGTTTAACCCCCACCTCGCTTACGTCAATGTACAGCACCCCGACAGTGGAGTGGATCGCACTATCATGCTTATGGCGCCTGCTGTTACTCACGGCAAAGGCAAGTACGATTAGGGTCAGTCGTTAGGGCCTGCACCGGCAGGTCTCAATTGGAGTGCTTCGCTGTCAACCGTGCGGCGGAGCATTTTTTTCTGTACCTGACAATTATAATCATTGGGACAGACCCGATAAATTGAAGATACAATGCAAAGGTATACGCGCAATACGCTACTCAGGCTGTGCGGCGCCACACTGAAGTGAACGAGATTGAACTGGAGGCCCGTGAAGCGTCGAGCCCACACCCGATACCTCGGTATGTTGCTACTTTCGATGATGTCTATTTCCTCTGAAGTAGCAGTCGCGGAGATTTATAAATGGGTTGATGCCGATGGCAAAGTACATTTCGGCGACAAGCCGCGAGACCCGGCACAAGCTAGTGCAGCTAAACAGGTAGAGTTGCGGGAGAGTTATCAGCCTGCTGTGCGTACGGCACAGGAACAGAAAGAGTACGACGAGGAACAGCGCCTGATAATGCTGAGAGATCAAATGCGCCGACGCGAGGAGCAGCAGGCGCAGGAGGAAGCCGAGGTCAAGAAAACCGAGGCGCAAGCGGCTCTCTGCGCAAAATACGAAGAAGCAGTAGAGAAGCTCAGTGCAATGGTGATAGAAAACGACGTTCGCACCATTACCTACATCAAAGGGGAGGATGGCAAGCCCGTTTCCGCAGAGCGTCAGCGGGAGATGGTTGAAGAACTAAAAGCAAAAATGGCTGATGCGGGTTGCAGCTGATTTTTTTTGAGTGTAGTTGCCGCGTAGCCTGAATCGAATAATTCCCATGTCGCTGACGACTATTTACGGTTGTAGTGTTTTTACAAAACTCACAAATGCCTCGGCTTCACTGATATAGGTTGCCCTTTCCTTGCTGTCGAAGCCCGTCGCTCGTAATGCATTCATTAGCCAGCGATCAAATACGCCGGGTAACAAACTTACACCACTGGTTGTACAAATGTGATGCCAGTGTAGTCCTGTCTCGTCAATGGAAAAAATGTCACCCGTCGGCTGCAGAACAAACACCTGCCGCGACGACCTTAACGCGGGCATTCTTTCTGGCACGCTGCGCAACACCACAGCATGTGTCTGTGCGCTGACCGGAATTTTTGAAAACAACAAGTGATATCGACGCAATGCGCCCACACCAAAGTTAAAATATCCCTGCCCCAACTGGTGTTCACCCGGCACATCAGTTGTGAAGGGCAAGGGCATCATCGTCCCGCTGACAAACTGGGAGTACCAGCCATGTTGCTGCAGTGTGTAGGCGTTGAAAAACAGATGACTGAGTGTTGCGAGCGCTGTAGGAGCGATATCCGGCACCATCACATGTGTGTGATAGCTGAAAGTTTTTGCCATCGGATTCCAGTAATGGTGACAACTGATGCTGCTCGAATTGTCTGATAGCCGCCGCGCGTTGGACTGGCGCAGCAAATCAGCAAGCGTGATCTCCAGCTCTTGCAAGGCGTGATGGATACTGATTTCGTCCATGTTTTTTTAGCAGGGCCCGCTATTAGCTGCGTATTGCCCATGATAACGTTAAGCTTGGAGCTGCAAAACTGTTTGTTCGTATCTGATAGCATCTCAGATTGAATTGCATACCGTGTGATCGAAAGGTATTCATTGACGCAACACGTTTTTTGGGAGATCGAAATGGCAAAAAGAAAGCAGAGCAAAAGCGCGAACATTGATATTGGCATATCAGAAAGTAATCGGCGCAAGATTGCGCAGGGGCTATCTGCATTATTGGCAGACAGCTATACATTGTACCTTATGACTCACAATTTCCACTGGAACGTAAAGGGTCCGATGTTTAATACGCTGCATCTGATGTTCATGGGCCAATACACTGAGCAATGGACCGCTCTGGACCAGATCGCTGAGCGTATCCGCGCACTCGATTTTGCGGCCCCTGGTACCTATAAGGAGTTCGTCAAGCTGGCATCAATCAAGGAAATAGAAGGGGTGCCCAAAGCCACGGACATGATTCGCCACCTGGTTGCCGCACAGGAAGCTACTGCGCGAACGGCGCGCAAGCTATTCCCGGTTGTCGAGAAGGCGAATGACCAGCCGACTACTGATTTGTTAACCCAGCGTCTGGATGTGCATGAAAAAACTGCGTGGATGTTGCGAAGCTTGTTGGAAGATTAGCCTCAAATGAAAAGGTATCAGGTGACTGTTAATCCTGGCCTAAGTTTATTTGCGAAAAGCCCTGCTTGTGTACATAAGACTGACCTGTATGAATAGAGTGGCCGTGATCGGCGCGGGTCTTTGTGGCGCAGCAGCTGCGGCAACGTTGATGGACGCTGATTTTCAGGTCACTGTATTTGACAAAGGCCGCGCTGTCGGCGGCCGTATGAGTAGCAAAAGAACAGAGTCTGGTTATCTGGACATGGGGGCGCAGTATTTCACTGCCCGCAGTATAGAGTTTCAGAGTCAGGTACAGACATGGCTCGAAGCTGGATGTGCACAAATATGGAACTGTACCACTGCCGTACTGAAATCTGATAAAGGCTATTCTGCGCTGGAGGTTTCCGTCGATCAGCAGCTCCGTTATATAGGTATCCCCTCGATGCAGGCGCCAGTGAAAGCCCTATTGGTAGACTTGCCTGTTATAACAGGCTGCCGTATCGATAGTCTGGTACAGCAGCGGCAGAGCTGGAGTCTGCTCAGTGAGCCGGGGACGAGTTACACCGATTTTGATGCCGTTGTGCTGACCATGCCGCCGGTGCAGGACCAGCAGTTGCTGGTGCAAAGCGGTTTGGCTGACGTATTCATTGCCCAGGATTCGCTACTTGAGCCATGCTGGGCTGTAGCGCTGCGTGCTGATGTCTGCCTGCCGGTAGATGCTATTTTCTGCGAGCATACAAAGTTGCGCTTTATCACCCATCAGGCGGAGAAGTCTGGGCGTTTCAGTTGTTACGTTCTGCATTTTAATGCAACCTTTAGCCGGGAAAATCTTGCGCAGCCGGAGGAATTCTGGTTTAAGCCAGGCTATCGATATTTTGCAGTCCGAACTCGGTATTGGAGAGGGAATCGAACCGGTAACAGCGCACCGCTGGCTGTATGCCAGCCAAAACGCCGAGCTAACACCCCCTGGCATCATTACAGTACCTGAGCAGCAACTGTGGTTAGGCGGGGACTGGAGTTACGAGTGCCATTCTCATCATTGGTGCCAGCAGCGCGATAGGAACGTCGCTGGCAAAGCATTACCTTCAGCATGACCGTGTTGTGTTTTGGCTTTCACGTGGCGCCCCGAATTTTGAGCACGATCGCCTTTTTGTGATCCCGCTCCTGCCCGGAAAGATTGTGACGACTGGGGTCTGCATCAACCATTTTTTGAGAACGTAATAGCCCAGCTTAAATTGCAGCAAGTCAGTATTATTTTCAATAGTATTGGCTGGTTACATCAGGAGCACTTGAAGCCAGAGAAAAGCTTGGGCCAGAGTTCTATGCTGTTGTTGCGCCGCACATTGCTGGTTAACTTGGAGATGCCAATATTTTACCTGCGCGGCTTATGGCCTTATATCAGAAGAACGCCAATGCCGCAGTGGTCACCCTGCATCCGGGGACCACGGACTCGCCACTATCAAAGCCGTTTCAGCGTAATTTGGCCGAAGGACAGCTACAAAATTCGTCTCAAACCGCAGAGCGACTCGCTGTAGTTGCGCAGAATATTACAGCTGAGCACAGCGGTTTGTTATTCAACTGGGATGGTTCTGTCCTGCCTTTTTAAGGGGTATCAGACAAGGCCGTTTAATTTCAACGGCTCTTTTCCCCGTGAAGGCGAATAGGCTCTTTAATCAAACTTGCGAATTCCGAGTAGGTCAAGACCAAGCCCGATAGTGAGAAGCACGAAAGCAGCGATACCGGTAATCAGGATAAAGTCCATAACTATTTCCTTCCCATCAGTGCGCACAGCTTGAAGTAGATGCCGAAGGCAAAGATCGAGGGTATCCAGATCGCTGTAAATATCGCCTGCTGGGGATCCTTGACGACGAACCACAGATAAGCGGATACAAAAAAAGACAGCATCACAGCTAAAAGAATAAAATAATCAGATTTTTTGAACATACCAATTCTCCCGTTGCTCTAACAATTAAAATAATCCTGCAGGCCATAACCAATAGCGCTTAGCAGACAACCAGCAATTGCTACCATTGCGATCATTCGTACACCCGATGACAGTCCAATCGCAAATACGTCTGCGGGAATTAACCCAAGGGACGCAGCGGCCAGGCCAAGGCATCCCATAACTGTCAGTAAGTTACCCACGTATATCAGTAGGGCCACGATTTTCCTGATATCAGGCAAGGTCGAAACGATCAAGGTGCATTACTTTGCTCCAGGCCGCCACAAAGTCACGCACAAACGCGTGCTGCCCGTCGGCACATCCATAAACTTCTGCCACAGCCCGCAACTGCGAGTTTGAACCAAAGACGAGATCGACTGCCGTACCGGTCCATTTGAGTTCACCACTCTTGCGCTCTCGCCCCTCCAGCACATCTCTAGATGTGGCAGACGTCTGCCACTTAGTATTCATGTCGAGCAGATTCACGAAGAAGTCATTGCTCAACGTCTCGGGTCGCTGCGTGAAAACGCCGTGTGCGGTTTGTGCAACATTCGCATTCAGGGCGCGCATACCCCCAATGAGCACTGTCATCTCGGGGACGGAAAGATTCATAAGTTGCGCCCTATCTATCAGCATCTCAGCCGCCGCCGTCTCGTAGCCCGTTTTAACATAGTTGCGAAAGCCGTCTGCAGTCGGCTCCAGCACAGCGAACGATTCCACATCGGTCTGCTGTTGCGTTGCATCCATGCGTCCCGGTGAAAAGGGAACCACCACATCGTACCCAGCCTTCTGCGCAGCTTTCTCAACAGCTGCACAGCCGCCCAGCACGATCATGTCGGCAAGAGAAATTCTCTTGCCGCCAGACAATACGCTGTTGCAGTCCTTCTGGATCGCTTCCAGTTTCTGCAGGACCTTAGCCAGTTCAGCCGGCTGGTTAACCTCCCAATCCTTCTGCGGCGCGAGGCGAATGCGCGCACCGTTCGCGCCGCCGCGCTTGTCACTGCCGCGGAAGGTCGAAGCGGACGCCCAGGCGGTGGTAGCCAACTGGGAGATGGACAGTCCGGATGCAATGATCTTTGCCTTGAGGTTGGCAATGTCCTGCTCATCGACCAACGTGTGATCGACGGTGGGCACAGGATCCTGCCAGAGCAGGGTTTCCTGTGGCACCAGCGGCCCCAGATAGCGTGCGATAGGGCCCATGTCGCGATGGGTCAGCTTAAACCAGGCGCGGGCGAAGGCGTCTGCGAACTGCTCCGGATTCTCCAGGAAGCGCCTCGAGATTTTCTCGTAGGCAGGGTCCATGCGCAGTGAGAGGTCCGTGGTGAACATCGCGGGCGCATGCTTCTGCGCTGGGTCATGGGCATCTGGCACGGTACCGCTGCGCCGCATTGCGCGGCATCCATTGCTGCGCGCCGGCCGGGCTCTTCGTCAGTTCCCATTCGTAGCCGAACAGGTTCCAGAAATAATTGTTGCCCCACTGGTCGGGTTGGTGGTCCATGCGCCTTCAAGTCCGCTGGTGATCGTATCACGCCGATGCCAGTGCCGAAGCTATTTTTCCAGCCCAGCCCCTGCTCCTCAATGCCGGCAGCCTCGGGTTCTGGACCGACATACTTGCCTGGGTCGGCGGCGCCATGCCTTTGCCAAACGTGTGCCCGCCGGCAATCAGCGCGACGGTCTCTTCATCGTTCATCGCCATACGCGCAAATGTTTCGCGTATATCCCGCGCCGCAGCAATCGGGTCCGGCTTGCCATTGGGCCCTTCGGGGTTGACGTAAATCAGTCCCATCTGCACAGCGCCGAGGGGATTCTCGAGTTCACGGTCGCCGCTGTAGCGCTGGTCATCCAGCCACTTGCCTTCCGGCCCCCAGTAAATGTCTTCTTCCGGTTCCCAGATGTCCGCACGCCCGCCGGCGAAACCGAAGGTCTTGAAGCCCATCGATTCCAGCGCGACGTTACCGGCCAGAATCATCAGATCAGCCCACGAGAGTTTACGACCGTACTTCTGCTTGATCGGCCAGAGCAAACGGCGCGCTTTGTCTAGGTTGCCGTTATCCGGCCAACTGTTCAGGGGCGCGAAGCGCTGCGCCCCGGCGCCCGCACCGCCGCGACCATCGGCGATCCGGTAGGTGCCCGCGCTGTGCCACGCCATGCGGACGAAGAAGGGCCCATAATGTCCATAGTCAGCAGGCCACCAGTCCTGTGAATCCGTCATCAGGGCATGCAGGTCCCTGACCACGGCATGCAGGTCGAGGCTCTTGAACTCATCGGTGTAATTGAAATCCCCACCCATGGGGTCGGATTTTGACGAGTGCTGGTGCAGCATCTTCACGTTAAGCTGGTTGGGCCACCAGGTTGCGGTCGTTTGCGCCCCTGCGATAGTGTGCCGGCGTGCACCGCTCGAAAATGGGCATTTTGATTCGTCTGACATGGTCCTCTCCTTCAGCTGTCTACTGTTTTACTCATCCGATCTGCTGATCGATTAACTGACTCCACTTTCCTCCATGCACGATCATTGATCAACTCAATTGTTATTATCAGCTTGATAGCTTTTAAATATTCAAGTGATCAGCAATTGAGGGGTGGACTAAATCCATTGCGAATTTATACTGCCTGCTCATGCATTCCAGCAGGTGCTGAACTCGCGCGCCTGGCGGGGAAAAGGGGTTGGATTTTGATTCGTACGCTTTGCTCGCGGGGCTTGACTCCGCTCGTCGGCCTGTTCGCACTCGTCACATCGTTGGTGGTTGCCGCCGATATCCCTGCAACCCCAGTGCTAACCCTTTACCGCTTCAACGGTGACCTGACCCTGCCGTACTACGATGTAGAGCGATTTCAGGCCTCTGGCGCAGTGTCCCCGGCCGGGAGTCTGGTACAGGGCACCACGGTGATTCCCTGCCTCGTGATACGCGGCGGACGTCCGGTGACCGATAACAGCGGCACACCCTTCGTGGGTTTCGAGATCGTCGTTGACCCGCGCACCGCGACTGCCGAGTCGACAGCGCTTGTCACGGAGGCTATCGCACGGCGCAAAGAGCTCATGGTTGAAAACCATCACTGTGGCCCGGGCGTGCAGCACGTGATCGACGTGCGCAATCTCTACCCGATGGAGAAAGTTCCTTTCTTCGATCCGCTGCTGGGCACCAATGCACTTCAGGTTGACGCTGCGCGCCCGGCAGCGAGTTCTGGCCTCGACGCAATCGTGCGCGCTTTTCACAACAGCTCCCAGTGTGCGCAGGCTAACAGCAGGCTCACGGGTCGACGCGAGGCTCTCCAGACAGCCTGGACCGGATTCGAACAAACCAATCCCGGGCACTGGCCACAGGACGATTTGGCCAGGGCCCGTCATCTTGACTTCACCATGCGCACGACGTTGTTCGAGGGACATCTCGAGCGTGGCTGCAGTGCCTACGGCGCCTGCGAGCGCAATGTTGTCGCGCTCTCCATCCGTAATCGCGCGCTGGAGCGCTGTTTCGAACGTGAGGGCTGCACGGCCAGTGGCGATTTTGAGGGGGTCGCCTCGACCGTCTCGCAATACAACATTTGGGATGAGTATCTCACGCAGATTTCCGGGCTGACGGCGTGCTATCTGCGCGATGACCTTGCGACGTCTCCGAAATACGCGAAGCTGCAGGCGATGTATGCGCAGAATGTCCAGGATGTGCAGCGCATACTGTTTGGTACCGACGCGGACCTGCTCGAACTCTTCCAGGGCGCAGCGCTTGATGACGTGAAAAAGACCGCCCACTACTACCACGCCCCGGCAATGGGCAAGTGCTTTCCGCAGATCGCGGGCGTCGAATATATGTCGGGTGCCGTGGCCAGCAAGGGTGACGACTTCGCGCTGATCGCCAACACACGCATTCAGGTTGGTGACAAGACCGGCGATGACTACCGGTTTCGCGCTTTCCGGTTTCAGGAGACTGACGAGCGTGATGTCGTGGATACCCGCGACGACTATCCCGGTTTCGTGGTCGATGGGCGCAAGGTGTCGCTTATCGCTGCCTCGGGCTGTAAGCCCTACGGCATCCCGGCCGGTTGCCAGCTCGGCGAGATCGGTCGCTACCGCAAGACACCGTCCTGGTTGAATGCAGGCAAACCACAGGGCTTGACCTGCAGGATCGCGGACCGCAGCGAATCTTGCGGCGCGCCGGAGAAACCTGTGACAGTGGAGGTTGGCGGCATGTGCGATACGCAGATGCGCCCTGTTTCAGGCGTTCACTAGACAGCTGCGGTTTATCTGTCGAAATATGAATTATTCGTAAAATAATAATATATAATCTACGAATAATGATTTTAATTTGTTCAAAAACTGATTAATATACGCCTCCCAGCGAACCAGAACTGCGAGCACAGCCCTGACCATGCCAGCACAGCAGTATGTAGCTCGTACCCTGCCGCAGGTCGTTGCCGACGCGGCGGCTGCCTACGGCCAGCGTTTGGCCATCACCGATGGCGCGGTGCGGCTGACCTATGCCGCGCTGGATGCGGCGCGCATACGTGCAGCACGGGCATTTATCGCCGCCGGTCTGGAAAAGGGCGAACGCATTGCCATCTGGGCCCCCAATATTCACCAGTGGATTATCGCCGCCATCGGCGCACAGAGTGTCGGCGGCGTGCTGGTGCCGCTGAACACGCGTTACAAGGGCGCCGAGGCGGGTTACATTTTGCGCTCCAGCGGCGCGAAAATGTTATTTACCGTCGGTGATTTTCTCGGCGTGCGCTATCCCGAACTGTTGGCTGACCAGTCCCTGCCTGCTCTGGAGCGCACTATTTTGCTTAGCGGGACAGCGCCGGGCTGCCAGTCCTGGGACGCATTCCTGGCGGCGGGGGAGGCGGTGCCTGCGGCACAGGTCGCCAGCCGCGCGTCTGCCCTGACGCCGGACGACACGCTGGACATTCTCTTTACCTCCGGCACCACCGGCAATCCCAAGGGGGTGGTGACCGGCCACGGCCAGAATATCCGCACCTTCGAGACCTGGAGCGCGACCGTCGGCCTGCGCTGCGACGACAATTACCTGATCATCAATCCGTTCTTCCACTCGTTTGGCTACAAAGCCGGGTGGCTGGCGGCGATTATCAGCGGGGCGCATATCCTGCCGGTGCTGAGTTTTGACCTCGACGCTGTACTGGCGCAGATCGAGCGGGACAGCATTTCCATGATCCCCGGCCCGCCGACCATCTACCAGTCCCTGCTGGCGCACCCGCGACGTAAAGACTACGACCTGTCCAGCCTGCGCCTGGCCGTGACCGGCGCGGCGCCGGTGCCGGTGGAACTGGTGCGGCAGATGCGCGAGGTACTGGGCTTTGAGGTGGTTGTCACCGCCTACGGCCTCACCGAGAGTTGCGGCGTGGTGTCGATCTGTCGCGCCGATGACAGCGCCGAGCGTATTTCTCACACCTCCGGCTGCGCCATGGACGGGCACGGAAATAAAATGTGTCGACCGTGAAGGGCAGACCGTTGCCCCGGGCACCGACGGTGAAATCTGGTGCCGTGGCTTCAATGTGATGCAGCAGTATTTCAATAACGCCGAGGCGACGGCGGAGGCGATCACCCGCGATGGCTGGCTCAAGACCGGCGATGTCGGCGTCATGGATGAGGACGGTTACGTGCGTATCACCGGGCGCATCAAAGAGATGTTTATTGTGGGCGGTTTCAATTGCTATCCCGCCGAAATAGAGCTCATTCTCTGTGATATGCCCGGCATTGCCCGGGCCGCGGTGATCGGTGTGCCCGATGAGCGCATGGGTGAGGTAGCCAGGGCTATCTCGCTGGTCAAAGAGGCGCAGGCGCAACTGGACGAGGCAGCAGTCATCGAGTGGGCGAAGGACAAAATGGCCAACTACAAGGTGCCGCGCTCGGTCATCTTCCTGGATGAACTGCCCATGAACGCCGGTGGCAAGGTCGATAAAGCGGCATTGGCGAAACGGTCGGCGCAGGAACAGCCATGAACGAACTGGCACCCCGCGCACGTACGCCGTACATATCAACCTGGACGACACCGACCAGGCGATTATTGATCTGCTGCGCAAAGACGGGCGCATGCCGTATCGCGCTATAGCACGCGCACTGGATATTGCGGAAAATACCGTGCGCTCCCGGGTGCGGCGCATGGAAGAGTCTGACACCATGCGCGTGGTGGCGGTCACGGATATCGAAGCGGCTGGCTACGGCATGTTACTGGCTATTGGCGTACAGGTAGAGGGGCGCTCGCCGGAAGCGGTGGCCCGCGAGATGGCGGCCATCCCCGAGGTGTTTTCGGTGAGCGTTGTGGTCGGCGCACAGGATATCGAGATACTAGTAGTGGCCCGGGACCAGACCGCTCTCAACGAATTGATCACGGACAAACTCGGTGCTATACCCGGTGTGCGCCGCCTGACACCCGCGCTGGCGCTGGAAGTACTGAAGAACCAGCCGGACTGGGTGCCATTTCATGCGGCGTAATCTGGATAAAGCCGACCTCGCCATCGTGGAGCGGTTGTCGCACGATGCCCGGGTCAGCAACCGTGAGATCGCCGAACAACTGGGCGTTACCGAGGGCACGGTGCGCGCCCGGGTCAAGCGCATGGAGGAAGAGAAACTCATTCGCATCACTGCGGTGACCAATATCGACCGCTTCAAGGATGCCGCCCTGGCCTACATCTGGATCGAGGTGGAACGCAGCGGCCAGACCAGGCGCGTAGCGCAGCAACTGGCCGCCATCACCGAACTGGGTTTTGTTGGCGTGATGCTGGGGCGCGCCGATATCCTGGTGATCACCATGGTGCGCAATGCCGAGCACCTGGCGGAGTTTGTGCATAAACGTATCAGTAGCATCGAGGGTGTGCGCGGGCACACAAAGCACCCTGGGTGTCAATTTTATCAAACACGATTACCGCATGGCGCGGATCGTTAGCTAACAATTAGAAAAGGAAGGATGAAATGAACAAGCAAATGACAGCGGCACAGGCCGTTGCACAACTACGCGATGGCATGACCATCGGTATCGGCGGCTGGGGCCCGCGGCGCAAGCCGATGGCACTGGTGCGCGAAATCCTGCGCTCTGACCTTAAGGACCTGACGCTGGTCGTCCTACGGCGGCGCCGATGTCGGGCATGCTGTGTGCGGCCGGCAAGGTGAAGAAAGTGGTGTTCGCCTTTGTCTCGCTGGATTTTATTCCGCTGGAGCCTTACTTCCGCCAGGCGCGCCAAGCGGGCGCTATTGAGGTGATGGAGATCGACGAGGGCATGATGTTGCTGGGCCTGCGCGCCGCCAGCTGGGGCATTCCCTTTATCCCCACTGAGGTCGGTTTGGGCACGGACATCATTACCAAAAATCCCGGTATCAAGGTGATCGACAGCCCCTACGACGACAAGGAGTGGGTCGCCATGCCGGCGCTGAAGTTGGATGTGTCCCTGCTGCACGTGGACCGCGCCGACGTGCGCGGCGTGTGCCAGATCGCGGGCCCCGACCATTACATGGACGACTGGTTTGCCCGCGCGGCGGCCAAGACCTTTGTGTCCTGCGACGAGTTGGTGGCGACCGAGTATTTTCACGATCCCGCCCAGGCGCGACTGGTGCACTGGGAGCGCTCCATGACCACCGGCGTGATTCCGATTCCCGGCGGCGCTCACCCCACATCCTGCAGCCCGCTGTACGGATTCGACGTGCCGCACTTCAAGGCTTATGTCGCTTCCGCGAAAGAGGAGTCTGGTATCTGTGGCTACTTTGATAAGTTCCTGGGCGCCTCGGAGGAGGAGTACCAGAAAAATGTCGGCGGCCTGACGGCCATCCGTGCCATTGAACTGCCTACCTATTGATCGGCCAGGAGAGAAGCAATGACTGCAGCAACTGATTACACCCTGGCCGAGCTGTGCATCGTCGCGGCCAGCCAGGCCTTTGCCAATGAGGGCGAAGTGCTGGGCACCGGCATCGGCGTGATTCCGCGCCTGGCGGCGAGCCTCGCCATGAAGACCACCAATCCCGACCTGATGATGACGGACTCCGAGGCCTGGCTGCTGAGCGAGCCCAATCCGCTGGGCAAACGCGCCGCCGGCTTCGTGCCGGCCACCGAAACCTGGATGGGCTTTGCGCGTATCTTCGACAATGTGTGGAGCGGCAAGCGCCACGCGATGCTCGGGCCGACCCAGATCGACCGTTTCGGCCAGTCCAACACTTCCGCGCTGGGTGGCACCTATGAAAAACCCAAGAGCATGATGCTGGGTGCGCGGGGTTTTCCGGGAAATTCGATTTCCCACCCCAACAGTTTTTTTGTGCCCGAGCACAACACGCGGGTGTTCCTGGCCGGTGAATGTGACTTTGTATCGTCCATCGGCTACAACCCCGCGCGCCTGCCCAAGGGCCACAGCCTGGACGATATCGATATCCGGCTGGTGATCACCGACCTGTGCGTGATGGACTTCGGCGGCCCGCAGCACCAGATTCGCCTGGTGTCACTGCATCCGGGTGTCACTGTAGAGCAGGTGCAGGAGAACACCGGCTATCCGGTCAGTATTCCTAAGGTGGTGCCAACGACCGCGGCGCCGACCCGCGCGCAACTGGATATCATTGCCGCGCTGGACCCGCACAACCAGCGCGCGCAGCAGATCAAGGACAACCCGCCGGGAAACCGTTCCTGACACGAGGCCAGAAACATGCTTGAAACGCGTTTAACCAAACTGCTGGGCTGCCAGTACCCGATCGTGCAGACCGCGATGGGCTGGGTCGCGGATCCGAAGCTGGTGGCCGGCAGTTGCAACGCGGGCGCGTTTGGCTTCCTGGCCGGAGCCACCATTCCGGCGCACGAGATGGAGCGCGATATCCTGCGCGTGAAGGAACTCACCGACAAACCGTTCGGTGTGAATTTCCACATGTACCAGCCCAATGCGGCGCAGATCGTGGAGCTGGTGATTCGCCACGGGGTGCGGGCGGTGAGTTACTCGCGTTCGCCAGGCCCCGAGTTCATTAAAAAGTTGAAAGATGCAGGCGTGGTCTGCATGCCCACCGTGGGTCTGCCCAAGCATGCCATCAAGGCCGTGGAACTGGGCGCTGATGCAGTCACCGTACAGGGCGGGGAGGGCGGCGGCCATACCGGCGCGATTCCCACCACGCTGCTGATTCCACAGGTGGTCGATGCAGTGAGTGACAAGGTGCCGGTAGTTGCCGCAGGTGGTTTCAAGGACGGTCGCGGCCTGTTGGCAGCGTTGTCCTGGGGCGCGGACGGTATCGCTATGGGCACTCGCTTTCTGATGACCGAGGAAAGCCCGGTGCCAAGGGCGACGTTACAGCGCTACATCGATTGCAACAATCCCGGTGACATCATTGTGTCCAGGGCGATGGACGGCTTGCCCCAGCGCATGATCATGAATGAGTTGCTCAACGAGCTGGAGAAGGCCGGTACGCTGCACAAGTTGCTCATCGCACTGCGCAATGGCCTCGCCTTTCGCAAGCACACCGGTGCGAGCCTGTTCAGTCTGCTCAAGTCCGCTATCGCCATGAGCAAGGACGATGAGATGACGGCGGCTCAGGCAATCATGTCCGCTAACGCACCGATGATTATCCAGAAAGCCATGGTGGAGGGTGATCCCGCTCACGGTGTGTTGCCTTCGGGTCAGGTGGCGGGCGTGATCGACAAGTTGTTGTCCTGCGAAGTATTAATACAGTCGATAGTGAAAGAGGCGCAGCAGCGCCTTACCCTGCTGTCGCTGCGCGTCACAGAAAATTCCTAGGAGCCGCATTATGTCCCAGCCATTCAACACCACCATCGCAGACGGCATCGCCGAAATGATCCTCGATCACCCACCGGTGAATGCCTTTGACAGCGCGGGCTGGTTTGCCATCGCCGCCGAGATTGACGCCCTGGGTGCCAACGACCAGGTGCGCGTCATTATCATCGGAGCAGCGGGCAAGGGTTTCTGCGCCGGCGTGGATATCAAGGAACTCGCCGCGCATCCAACCAGGATCGTGGCTGTGAACAAGGGTAACTACGAGACATTCCGCGCCATTCACCGCAACCCGAAACCGGTGATCGTGGCCCTGCACAGTTTCGTGCTCGGTGGCGGTATCGGGATGGCCGGCGCTGCCGACATTATCATCTGCTCTGAATGCGCGCGCTTCGGGGTGCCCGAAATTGATCGCGGTGCGATGGGCGGCGGCGCGCACCTGCAGCGCATGTTTCCGGTGCAGAAGGTGCGCTACATGTACTTTACCGGTGAGTTTATCGACGCGCAGGAAGCCTACCGCCTGGGCGCGGTAGAGCGGGTGGTGCCGCTGGCCGAATTGCTGCCGACGGCGCGCGAGATCGCCGGCAAAATCGCGGCGAAATCCCCGGCCATGGTCAAGCTGGCCAAGGAAGCGCTCACCGGCATCGAGGACGGCAACCTGGAAGACAAGTATCGCTGGGAGCAGGGTTTTACGCTGGAGGCTTACACCACAGGGGACTCCAGGGAATCGCGCGATGCTTTTGTGCAAAAACGCGACGCGACGTTCAAGGACTAGCTCATGGATCTTACCTTTACCGCCAACAGCAGGCCTTTCGCGCCCAGGTGCGCGACTGGCTGGCGGCCAATGTCCCTGCCGCGCCGCTGCAATCCTTTGATACCGCCGAAGGTTTTGCGCAGCACCGCCAGTGGGAAGCCACCCTCAACCAGGGGCGCTGGGGCATGGTCACCTGGCCGGAAGCACTCGGTGGTCGCGGCTGCGACCTGATCGAGTGGCTGATTTTCGAGGAGGAGTATTACAAGGCGCGCGCGCCACTGCGGGTCAACCAGAACGGTATCTTCCTGCTCGGTCCCACCCTGATGGAGTACGGTACCAGGAGCAGAAAGCGCGCATCCTGCCGAAGATGGCCAACGGTGAGGAAGTCTGGGCGCAGGGTTGGTCTGAGCCCAATGCCGGTTCCGACATGGCGGCGATCCGCTCCAGTGCGCGACTGGAAGGGGACAAGTACATTATCAACGGCCAGAAAACCTGGTCCACCCGGGCGGTCTGGGCGGACTGGTGTTTCGGCATGTTTCGCACCGATCCGCAATCCGCACGGCATCACGGTCTCACCTTTATTCTGGTGCCACTGAACAGTCCGGGCATCACCGTGCGCCCGATACCGCAATTGGATGGATTGCCCGGTTTCGCGGAAATCTTTTTCGACAATGTCGAGGTGGCCGTCGAGAATCGCCTCGGTGACGAGGGCGCGGGCTGGAACGTGGCCATGGCGACGGCCGGCTTCGAGCGCGGCCTGATGCTGCGTTCACCGGCGCGCTTCCAGGAGACGGCCCGTCGCCTGGTTGAACTGTACAGCGCCAATCGGGAATCCGCTGATCGCGATCCGGCGGTCAAGGATGCCGTGCTGCGTGCATATCTGGACGCGGAGAGCTACTGTCTCACTACCTACCAGACAGCATGTCGCCTGAACAAGGGCGGCAAGATCGGCGCCGAGTCGTCCACCAATAAAATATTCTGGTCAGAGCTGGACCAGAGCATGCACGCCACCGCCATGAGTATTCTCGGTGCGCGTGCGGAGCTGTTGCCACATGCGCCTGCAGCACAGGGTGTGGGCACCTGGCTGGATGGCTGGTTGTTCGCCCAATCCGGACCCATCTACGCCGGGACCAATGAGGTGCAGCGCAATATTATCGCAGAACGCATGCTGGGAATGCCGAGGTAGCTCATGGATTTTACGTTTACTGATGACCAGTTGCTGTTTCAGGAGTCCGTGCGGGATTTCCTGGTAAATGAAGTGACTCCGGAGCGCATCCGCGCCAGTTGGGAAACAGAGAGTGGCCGTGTCAGACGAACTGTGGAGGCAACTCGCGGAACTGGGGCTGACCGGTATGACTGTACCGGAAGAATACGGCGGCCTCGGCATGACCGAGCTGGATTTCGTGCTGCTGGCGCAGGAGTGCGGATACGTGGCGCTGCCCGAACCGTTGGTGCACACGGTGTTGGTAGCGGTGCCTATGTTCAAGACATCGGAGGAGAGATGCCGCGCAGTGGCTGCCGCGAGTAGCTGCAGGGGAGGCGAAAGTGATCGTAGGACTGCAACAGAATCTGGTCGTGGAGGATGCGCACATGGCGGATCTGTTGCTGCTACAGCAGGGCGATACCCTGGTGGCGGCGACACCAGAGCAGGTGCGTCTGCAACACAACGCATCCATCGACCCATCGCGTAAACTTTTTTCAGTGGACATTTTACCGGGCGCAACGAAGGTCGCTGCCGGTGCGCACGCAGCTGCCCTTGTTGCTGATGCACTCAACCGTGGTGCGCTGGGCTGTGCGGCGCAGGCCCTCGGACTGGCGCAGCGCATGATCGATCTCTCGGTAAAGTACACCAGCGAGCGCCAGCAGTTCGGCAAGCCTATCGGCAGTTTCCAGGCGGTGAAACACCATATGGCCAACGTCGCCGTGCGACTGGAATATGCCAAGGCGCCGACGCACCGTGCCGCTTACGCGATCGCGCACAGCCAGGCAGTGGCGGCCCACGCCGTGTCACACGCCAAACTGGTCGCCTGCGAAGCGGCCAACCTCGCAGCCAAGAACAGCCATCAGGTACACGGCGCCATGGGTTACACCTGGGAAGTGGATCTGCATATTTTCATGAAAAAAGCCTGGGCCCTGGCGAATACCTGGGGCGATGCAGGTTTCCATAAAGCACGGATCGGCGACACTATTTTCGCCACGGGCGCGGCACTGGGTGCCGGCGCTACGTTCGCATAATCACAGAGGACAGGACTATGGCAGACGCCTATATCGTAGATGCAGTACGCTCACCCACCGGTCGCCGCAAGGGCGGCCTGTCCGATGTGCACGGCGCTGATCTCGGCGCGCATGTGCTGAAAACGCTGGTTGAGCGCAACGGCATTCCCGACAATGAATACGACGATGTGATGTTCGGTTGTGTCGATACCATCGGTCCACTGGCCGGCGACATTGCACGCACCTGCTGGCTCGCCGCCGGCCTGTCCGATGTGGTGCCCGGCACCACCATTGATCGCCAGTGCGGTTCTTCGCAACAGGCGGTGCATTTTGCGGCGCAGGCCATTATGTCCGGCGTCAACGATGTCGTCATCGCGGGCGGCGTGCAGACCATGACCCAGATCCCGATCTCCTCAGCCATGATTGCCGCCCAGCCCATGGGCTTCAGCGACCCGTTCTCCGGCAGCCAGGGCTGGGTAGCGCGCTACGGTGCTATTCCGCCCTCACAATTCACTTCGGCGCAGATGATTGCCGACAAATGGCAGATCTCCCGCGAGCAGATGGAAGAGTTCGCTCTGCGCTCACACACACTGGCGTTGGCAGCGATCAAGGAAGGGCGCTTCGACCGTGAAATCGCACCGCTCAATGGCGTGTCCATGGACGAAACTCCGCGCAATACCTCCATGGAGAAAATGGCGGAACTGGAGCCGCTGATGCAGGGCGGTAGCATCACTGCAGCGGTGTCCAGCCAGACCTGCGACGGTTCTTCTGCTGTTTTGATTGTGTCGGAAGCCGCCCTCAAGCGCTACAACCTCACACCCCGGGCGCGCATCGTACACATGAGCGTGCGCGCGGCCGACCCGATCTGGATGCTGACCGCGCCGATCCCTGCTACGGCATACGCGATGAAAAAATCCGGCATGAAACTGCAGGACATTGACCTGGTGGAAATTAATGAAGCCTTCGCCTCCGTGCCCATGGCGTGGCTGATCGAAACCGGTTACCCGATTGAAAAAACCAACGTCAACGGCGGTGCGATTGCCCTCGGGCATCCGCTGGGCGCGTCGGGCACCAAGTTGATGACCACGCTGTTGCATGAATTGGAGCGCAGCGGTGGCAGGTACGGATTGCAGACCATGTGTGAGGGTGGTGGTCAGGCGAATGTGACGATTATTGAGCGGTTATGAGGAAAGTAATGATGAGTGGAATTCTACAAGGGCGCGTTGCGATCATTACCGGCGCCGGTGGCGGACTAGGTGCTGCCCACGCAAGAGTGTTCGCATCTGAAGGCTGTGCGGTGGTGGTCAATGACATCAACACGGCAGCCGCGCAGGCGGTGGTGGATGAGATCACCGCCGCCGGGGGCAAGGCCGTGGTCAACAGCTCTGATATCACCAACTACGACGACAGCCTGAATGCAGTCAAGCAGGCCATCAACAGCTTTGGCGATTTGCATATCGTGGTGAATAACGCCGGTATTAATCGCGACCGCATGTTCGCCTCGATGACCGAACAGGAGTGGGATGCCATCATGGCCGTGCATCTGAAGGGCCATTTCTGCATCAGCTCCCACGCCGTGCACTATTGGCGCGGCCAGTCCAAAGAGGGCAAGCCCGTGGACGCGCGCATCATCAATACCACCTCCGGTGCGGGTTTGCAGGGTTCCATCGGCCAGTCCAACTACGCTGCCGCGAAGGCGGGCATCGCAGCGCTGACACTGAACCAGGCGGCGGAACTGGCGCGCTACAACATCACAGCCAATGCAGTGGCGCCCTCGGCCCGCACTGGCATGACCAGCGCGGTGCCGGAAATGGCTGCGCGTATGGCCAAGCCGGCGGACGGCAGTTTCGACCATTTCGCCCCGGAAAATGTCTCCAACCTGCTGGCGTGGTTGGCCAGTGCTGCAGCGGCACATGTAACCGGCCGGGTGTTCGAGGCCGAAGGCGGTCGCATCTGTATTTGCGACGGCTGGCGCACCACTGATGGCGTTGATCGTGGCGCTCCCTGGGCTCCCGCCGACATCGGAGACGCTATGAAGATATTGCTGGCCAAGGAAGTCCCCGCGCAGAAAGTCTGGGGCACTTAGGGCCCATCGCTGGTCGGAGAAGCTATGGAATTTGCATTTACAGAAGAGCAGCAAATGATCCGCGACACGGCTGCGGCGTTTCTTGCTGAGGTTTCCGATAGCGCGGCGGTGCGCCGCGCAATGGCCTCGGAGCACGGTTACGAGCCTGAACTCTGGAGTCGAATCTGCACTGAAATGTACTGGCAGGCGCTTCATCTTCCCGAGGACTGCGGTGGCATGGGCCTGGGTTATGTGGAGCTGGTAGCGATGCTGGAGCAGATGGGTCGTTATCTGTTGTGTGCGCCCTTCTTCTCCACCGTATGCCTGGCGGGGAATGCGCTGCGCGTGGCAGGCAGCAAGGAACAGCAGGCACGCTGGCTGGGACAATTGTGCGATGGCGCATTGACGGCGACTGTGGCATTCAACGGCGGCTGCAGTCGTTGGGATGCGGAAGCGATCACGGCCACTTGGCGTAGGGAAGGCGCTGGCTATGTTCTCAATGGTGACTACCGTTATGTGATTGACGGACACACTGCCGAGTTGCTGATTGTCGCGGCGCGCGCAGAGGGCAGTAGCGGTGCAGAGGGTATCAACCTGTTCCTGCTGCCGGCGGGCACTAAAGGTGTGAGTCGCCAGTGGCTGCCCAGCATGGACCAGACGCGCAAGCAGGCCGCTGTGCATCTGGACAATGTCAGCGTGGGGTTGGACGCCGTGCTGGGTGAGTCCGGGCAGGGCTGGGAAGCGTTATCAAAAGTGATCGACCTTGCGACCATCGCCCTGGCAGCGGAGCAGGTGGGGGGCTGCCAGCAGTTACTGGACATGACGGTGGCCTACACCAGCGAACGCGTGCAGTTCAATCGCACCATAGCCAGTTACCAGGCGGTAAAACACAAGGCCGCTGACATGATGCTGAAAACCGAAGTTGCGCGCTCTGCCGTCTACTATGCCGCCTGCGTCGCGCAGGAAGCACTGGAAGGCGGCCCGCTGGCTGGCGAACTCAGCGAGGCGGCCAGTGTCGCCAAGTCTTATTGCTCCGATGCCTACTTTGCAATCGCCGGCGACGCGTTGCAATTGTTTGGCGGCGTCGGCTTTACCTGGGAGTATGACATTCATCTGTATTTCAAACGTGCGAAATCATCTGAGCACCTGCTGGGCAACGGCGCGCTGCACCGTGAGCGTCTGGCGCGTGCATTGCTGGATTGAAGGGAGAAGACTGTGAAGTTGAGTTTTAGTCCTGCCGACGAGCAATTTCGCCACGAGGTCGCCAGTTGGTTGCGTGAGAACCTGACCGGTGACTTCGAGCGGCTGAAGTACCGGGGCGGACCCGGCGATGAGCATACCTTTCCCGAGGAGCGCAAGGTCTGGGAACAGAAGCTCGCTGAAGGCGGCTGGACCTGTGTCGGCTGGCCGCAGGAATTTGGCGGGCGCGGCTGCTCGATAGAACAGCAGGTGATTTTTTTCGAGGAGTATGCGCGCGCCGGCGCACCCGGACGCATGGGACATATTGGTGAAGGACTGACCGGTCCGACGCTCATCGCTTATGGCACTGCAGAGCAGCAAAAGAAGTACTTGCCCGGCATCGTGGCCGGAACACAATTATGGTGCCAGGGTTATTCCGAGCCCGGTGCCGGCTCCGACCTGGCCAACATCAAGACCCGGGCACGTTTTGATGAAGCACAGGGTAAATGGATTATCAACGGCCAGAAGGTGTGGACGTCGTTGGCGCATGAATCCGACTACTGTTTTGTGCTTGCCCGCACTGATCCGGACTCTGTTGCCCACAAGGGTCTGGGTTTCTTCCTGATTGCCATGGATCAGCCGGGTATCGAGGTGCGACCGATTGTGCAGATCACCGGCACCTCGGAATTCAATGAAGTATTTTTCGATGATGCCCAGTGTGACGCGGGCGATATTGTCGGCGCACCGGGTGACGGCTGGAAGGTGGCCATGGGTCTGCTGGGTTTTGAGCGCGGCGTGTCTACCCTCGGCCAGCAGATGCAGTTTCAGAACGAACTCGATGAAGTAGTGCGCCAGGCCAGGCGCAACGGCGCCGCCCAGGACCCGATCATCCGCCAGCGCATCGCACGGGCGCATGCGGAATTGAAAATCATGCGCTATAACTCCATGCGCATGTTGTCCGGGCAAAGTGGCAGCGATGGCGCACTACAGAAGGAAGCCCTCATTTATAAGCTGTTCTGGGCCACCTGGCACCGTAGTCTCGGCGAACTGGCCATGGATGTGCTCGGTCCCGAGAGTGAAATTCTTGAGGGTGGGCCCTATGCGTTGACTCGCCTGCAATCGATGTACCTGTTTGTGCGCTCTGATACGATTTATGGCGGCACCAACCAGATTCAACGCAATATCATCGCCGAGCGGGGTCTGGGCATGCCCAAGGAACCCAGGGGCGCGGCCAGGTAACAGAATCAGAGGTCTCATTATGAATTTGAAATCACCCGAGTACGTGCCAGGCCACGGCCTGCTCAAAGGTAAGTCCGTGTTGGTAACTGCTGCGGCCGGCGCCGGTATCGGCTTTGCCGCCGCCACCCGGGCGGCAGAAGAGGGTGCCCGGGCCATTGTGTTGAGCGACATCCACGAAGGGCGCCTCGCAGCGGCCGTTGACAAGCTCAAGACGGAATCAGGCCTGGCAGATGTGTACGGTAAGGTGGGCAACGTGGCGATCGAGACGGACGTGCGTGCGCTGGTGGATTTTTCCGAGCAGGCCATGGGCGGCGTGGATATCCTGATCAATAACGCTGGCCTCGGCACATCGAAGCTGCTGATTGAGATGGAAGATGAGGAATGGCATCGCGTGATCGATGTCACGCTCAATGGCACTATGCGCATGACGCGCTACATGATGAAGATTATGAAGGCGCGCGGGCAGGGCGGCGTGATCGTCAACAATGCCTCGGTGCTGGGCTGGCGCGCACAGAAAGAGCAGGCGCATTATGCCGCCGCCAAGGCGGGAGTGATGGCGCTGACCCGCTGCGCCGCCATGGAGGCGGCCGAGTTCAATGTGCGCATCAATGCCGTGTCACCGTCTATTGTGTTGCACCCGATGTTACGCAAATCGGCATCGCAGGAGTTGCTGGAAGAACTGGAGTCCAGAGAGGCCTACGGCCGCGCGGCTGAAGCGTGGGAAGTGGCCAATGTGATGATGTTCCTGGCGTCGGATTATTCCAGCTATATGACCGGGGAGATTGTCTCCTGTTCCAGCCAGCGGTCCTGAGCGCACAGGCGCGCGTGCCGGCCACCACCAAACAGTAAATGCATTATCCTCGCGGGAGTAAGATCATGAGAGAAGCAGTCATCGTATCCACAGCAAGAACCGGTCTGGCTAAATCATTCCGTGGCGGTTTCAATGACACGGAAGCACCTGCCATGGGCGGTCACGTGGTGCGTGCGGCCATCGCGCGCGCCGGTATCGATCCGGCCGAGGTGGATGATTGTATTTTTGGTGCCGCCGCCCAGCAGGGTACGCAGGGTTACAATATTGGCCGGTCTGTGCGGTATTGCCGGAGGCCTGCCCGACACGGTTGCCGGTATGGCAATCGAGCGCCAGTGTTCCTCCGGCCTGATGTCGATTGCTACTGCCGCCAAGAGCATCATGTGTAACGAGTACGATATCGCGGTGGCCGGCGGCGTGGAGTCCATCTCCCTGGTGCAGACCAAGCACAAGAACGCCTATCGCAATGTGTCAAAGACGGTGACTGCTCTCGATCCGACGGCCTACATGCCGATGCTGGAGACTGCGGAGGTGGTGTCGCAGCGCTACAACATCAGTCGCCAGGCAGCAGGATATCTACTCCCTGCAAAGCCAGCAGCGTACCGCAGCGGCGCAGGCAGCAGGCCTTTTTGACGCTGAAATCGTGCCGATGAAAACCACCAGGGCGGAGTTTAACAAGGAGACGAAGGAGACCACTTACCAGGACACGGTGGTGGATCGGGATGACTGTAACCGCCCTTCCACCACGCTGGAGAGCCTTATGGCGCTGGAGCCCGTGTACAAGGATGGCCAGTGGGTGAAGGAAGGGAAGTTCATTACCGCAGGCAACTCCTCGCAGTTGTCCGACGGTGCCTCCGCCTGCGTGCTGATGGAAGCCCGGCTCGCTGCGCAGAAGGGACTGGCCCCGCTGGGTATCTACCGCGGTCTTGCCGTCGCCGGCTGCAAATCGGATGAGATGGGTATCGGCCCGGTATTTGCCGTGCCCAAGCTGTTACAACGACACGGCCTGCGCGTAAGCGACATCGACCTGTGGGAGTTAAATGAGGCCTTTGCCTGTCAGGTGATTTACAGCCGTGACCAGTTGGGCATCGACAATAACAAGCTGAACGTCAACGGCGGCGCTATTTCCATCGGCCATCCCTTTGGTATGAGCGGTGCCCGCATGGTGGGGCACGCTCTACTGGAAGGAAAACGTCGTGGAGTTAAGTACGTCGTGGTGACCATGTGTATCGGCGGCGGTATGGGTGCTGCAGGGTTGTTCGAGGTTGCGTGAATTGCCGGAGACAGGTTCCCTAGTCGCACAGCCAAACATTATTGGAGCCGTATTTTCAATAGAGCTTAGTCAAAAATCGGAATGAGTTGTTTTATTGATGCTGTCATTTTCTTGACCGAGCTCAAGTATTTCCCATCGTTTCCAGTGCTAGTGATAATGTCATTATCAAACGTATAATGGTAGAGGCAAACTCTGGTGATTTGGCATTGCGCGCCAACATTTTCAATAACCAGCTTTAGTGGCTTTTTGGCTCTGTGCCCGAGATTAAGTTCTATATCCGCAGTGAACTCTTCACCGTCAAATTGCAGAATAGAACGCCCATGGCCTTCAAGGCTTGCTTTGAGTGCTATATCTTCCGAGGAGTTTATACAAGTTACGGAGAGTGTTAACCGATTGGCTTTATGAATCCATCCCATACCTCTAATTTTTGGTATGAACTCTTGAGACAGCGTACCATTAGTCGACAGAGTCACTCCTGGCCTGATTCTGAATATAAACCGCTTGATAGTTTTGCAATGACTTGTTGACCAGCCCTCTGTAGCTAGCGAAAAGTTAGCGTTATACAGCAAGTTCTGATGGTAGTCGCGGATCGCCCATAGCCCGAACCCTGAACAGCGTGTTGCCAGTATTTCGGCACTTCTGTTTAGAAAGGTATCAACGTCATCTTCAAATATCTGTGCATGGACGCCTTGAAACTCTGGTGTACGATCGACAAAGTTAAATTGGTTGACGATTTGTTCGATGCCCTTGTATCTATCAATCATGCTATTGAGGTTTGTAATCGCTTCTTCAGCAGTTAATGATTCTCCTTTGTTTTGTGCGCCCATAAATGGCGCCCAATAAGTAAGAATCGGCAGACCAATATCATCATATTTATCATGTTGAAACCATTGCAGGGTTCCTTCCGGGTCTCTATACGGGTCCATGTCAACGCGGACTTCCATGCTGAGCGGTTGGAGATGAACTTTGCAGTCGTCAAAAAGAATCCTGATCCTCCAGTTCATAAACTCAAGATAGCAGCGGTGTTGAGGTACATCGTTAGTGGGTATGGGAATATCTTGGAAGCTGTTGAACGAATTGCCATAAGACGCTCTGAGTTGGTTGTATTCCTCAAGCGAATACCTGGATTTAATATATTCCTGATAGCCAACGGTTTTTGCAAGATCAAGTCGATGCTCGGTATCGGTTTTCTGGAATCCAGCGAGGGTATGCCAGAAGTCCTCCCAACACAGGAAGAATAACTTTGCAGAGGAATATTTTGTCAATTGCTGAAGCTCGTGAATGTAGTAAAGCCAGTTCTCGTACTTAGACACATTCGTCAGCAAGTCTTGAATTCTTTGAGAGGGTTCTACAATGGATTCGTCGCAAATGCAGTGACTATAACTAATGCGGGCAATGACTTTGAGTTTCAGTTGCTGGCATACGTTGTATAAATCTCTCGCACGTTCGATATAGTCGTTGTTTAGAGCTTTTAAGCCAGGATCAGGATGAAATCCTGCCCACGGAATAGCAATAAATACAGTATTAAATCCTAACTCTTTATATTTCTTTAACTCACGCCTAGCCTTGTCGATTTGAAAGTTGTTCCAGAAGTTCAGTGGCCATGCATCACTGAAGTAATACGCACCTGCGTAGTACGACTCTTTCCAATAACTGTGACGGCATCGATTCTCTACAGCGGTGCGAACAAACAAGGGAAGTTTTCTTGCAAGATATCTGAGCAGTTTCTCTCGCCCAAATGGAGTTTTGGCTACAATGTCAGACACATCCCGTGGAGTATTTACACTGAGCGCCTCGATTCTACTGTTGAGATCACTGATATGCTGGCTGGCGTCATTTAGCCGCTTCCTGAAAAACTGTGCTTTCCTCGCTTCGGGGAATGGTAGGAGGTTTACCAGTGCTGGGGCCTGCTTCAGCTGAAATAACTCATATATTTCGAAGTTTACTGCTGTGAAGTCACTGTAGGTCTGCAATTCACCAGTAAGACTAATGCTGTGAATGCCGCTTCTAAAAATAGGGTTTCCCAGGTAATCATCAAACGCTGTAACGTACTTTATCCGCTCTCCCTGTTTTCTGGAGTGCAGTCGTTCAGCGCTGCTGGCTACATGAATTGTAGACTCATCGATAACAAGCCCTCGAGCATAGCCTGTAATTGTGGAGAGGGTTATTGATTGATTATCGTGCAGGAAAATTCGTTTCACCTCTCCGGATTTGCTTGAAAGCACAAAGAGGTGTTCATCATTAAAATAGAGTGAGTGAGGTTGATTCAGGCCTGTAATGATGGTTGATTGATCGCTGATCCTGGTAACGGTACCACCCGTATTCACTTCTGAAAGGCTATCTTGTGAAAGAATATACATTTCACCATTGTGAAATTTGACATCATTCAAATGGACATATCTATCGTGCTTCCAAACGACTTCCTCTGATTCCAGGCCGATATCATGGGAGATAACCGTATTAGTTCGAGTCGACGTGCAGTATAAACGTCCTTCATGGAAATCTATGGAATGTAAGTCTTCTACAAGCTTGAGTTCAATGGTTTTGACGTAGGAAAGGTCGCTGCTAAATACCAATATTTTCCCTCCAGATACGGATTGGACACCAACATAGATGTTGTTATTGTCGCTACAAATTCCCGTGAGGCCAACATCATTGGAGTTATCAAGATTGGCTGAGCTTAAGTCCACCAGGTAGCACAGCTGTTTTTCCGTATCATAAAAAGATAGGCCGAAGTTGGAGCAGTCTTCGGTGTTGCAGTGGCTTATAAGAATCTTCATTTATGTTAGGTTTATCGCCGGCCAATATTTTGTAGTATTTCAATTAGACATGGAGTTGCTTGCGGATTAAGCTTTCCGATTATTTCAAACCGGTGGTTAGCTGGTGAAAGTCTTTTCTCACGTATACCGTGTGCTTTACTGGCAAGCTTGGCTAAAAGATTTTTTCCCGATCGCTTGCCGCTCCCAATCGTGTCACGGTCGTGGTACTGACTGAAAGTGCCTTCGAATAGGGCTAAATAAATCAGGGTATTTTCTTGTTCGCAGGCTCGAATGAACATTTCCTGGTTAGTATAACCACTGCCTTCAAAATTAGAATCCTCATCATAGATGCCAATTGTTTTAAGTAAAATTTTAGGTAAAGTCAGAAAGCTGCTTTCTGTAATATTCAGAAAATATCTACCTCGTTTGCTACTTTTGCTGAGTAAGCCTATATCAAAGAGGCGATAGCCATCTTCCTTCCAATGTATTGAGTTCAGCGGATGCGTCTGCGTAACCTGATTGTTGCCGCCTTTAATAGGTTTGTTGCGTGTATCGACATTAATGTCATAGGCGGGAACTGCAACTACGGCATTGCTATTCAACCTGATCGCATCTAGCGTTGCTCGAATTACACCAGGCGTCACCAGCCCTCCTCCATCTGTCATGAAGGAGACAAATTTTGAGTGTATTAGTTTAATGCCTTCCTTAACGGCAAATAGAACTGACGCGTTTTTTTCATCCTGAAGATGATATCGAATATTTCCGCCCATTTTGTACAGCCGATTTTCATCAAGTAACCGGTCCGAAGGAATTTCTACCACAACAATTTCATAATCCTGCTCTGTTACCTCTTGCTGATGATGGGTTGACAGAGAATAAATAGTGTTCAATGCCTGTTCTGTCATTTGGCTAACAACGACGATAACGGACAGCTTCTTTTGCACCTGTTTGGCAATGTAGTTGGCAATTACTTTTCCTTTTACTATTTTTGAAGCAATGGCTGCAATGCATTTAAGCTGACCATAAGTTTCAATGTATTCAATTTTAAATAGCTCTGCTGAAACACCGTTAAGATAGACCATGATTTCGTGCATTGCTGCTTCTTGTAGATCACTCTCATAGTTTTCCCACTCAGCATCGCGAGCAGCAATAGAGTGGTTTTGAATGGCGCCGGGACTATTTTGAATATTAATGTCCCCATGGATATTTACTCTGGCAACATGTTCGAAATAATTGATGAGTTTTTCGCTGTACGCAAGGTCACAGGTCTCCATCAATTTCTTGATGATATTTTGAGGGTTGTTCACAAGCGCCTCATAAGAATAGATTAATCCCGGGCTTGCTTTGAACAAATTGCTTATTAAATCAGTGGCGCGTAAGGCATTTGTCAGCCAGCTGTTATAGCTGGCGATACTAATAGTCATTTTATGATTGCCCCACCACTCACGCCCACGCTCCATCAGAGAAAGATAGCTGTGACTGAAATTCCTTACAGTCCAGATCACTTTAATCGGATATTGATCGCAATTATATTCTATGAAACTCGATATCCATATGAGTGCATCTACTTCAACTGAAGTCTCCTTTATTACAAATGTTGTGGCAGTGGTAGGCACCGGTTGTTTATAAAAATCAGCTACTTGTTGTGGGCTCAGGCGAGGCCCCAACTTTTCCTTTTTACTCCTGTTCCAGGGTTCATAACAGACAACAGTTTCATCGTGTGCGTCAAAAATCGCAGCGGCCAGTGTCGTTCCCGATCTCGGGAGCCCAAGGATAATTACAATCCTCTGGATGTTATTCTTTGATGAAAACCGGTTTTCTGGGCGTATGTTCGTTGCACTTGTTTTCATTTGGGGGGTTCGAAAGGTAACATTGGCTAATAGAATGTCAGGTCGTCGAGTCAAGTGAGCATTGAATATTGCTTACAAAAAGCACTATTTACGAGCAATAAAAAGAAGGCTCTCGTCACCTAGATAACCGAACTCCTTGGACCAGAATAAAGTTGCGTAAACATCTGAAAAACCAAGATCGCGGACATCTTGCAACATCTGCCAACCAAAGTGGTAAAAACACAGAATCCCCTCCTTCTTGACCGGGTTACCATGATACTCCGGTTCGAGTATGTGATTGATGCTGCCATCGTCATTAAGTGTTGCCCGAACTGTATTTTCATGCCTGCGACGAGCCATTGGCACACTCCAGAGCAAGCAGCCTCCGGGTTTCAAAGTACGATAACACTCTCTGAAGGCATCTAGATAGGCGGGAATATGCTCGAACACGTCGAAGGACAGTATATGGGAAAGACTTTGGTCAGAAAATGAGAGATTGGTTGCATCCTCGTGTCTTATGCCGTTGATTAGCTCTCCGGGTAGCAGATCGTCTCCCAGGTATTCACTTCCGACGAGCCCGTTGTAACGTTCCTTCAAATATCGATATGTACTTGTTTTCTGCTCCATGATATAAATTTTGTCTGAAGCGTAAGGTGCGCACTCTAGATCCATTATATGAATGCAACCGCGTACACGATTAATGAGGTTGGTTTTAGGGCATTTGAGACTTTCGCGCCAATTTACTGGTCGTCTGGGGGGGATAATGAAATCAACATAAGCCGCGGCAGTGTAAGAGTAGCCAGATACTGTTCCTACCCCGGTAATTGTTTCACTTTTTAGCCAGGTTCTTACTTTTTTCTTTAACTCATGTGACGACTGTTCGCTCAGTTCCTTTTGGAAAATAGCGCGTGAAGCCATCTCTTCCTGAATATTTTCAGAATGCACCTGATATTCGGATAAACTTCTAATACGAAATATCTTCATACAATCCTCTTCCGACTATAACAAGGAAAATAACCTACAACAAATGTTGTACTTTAGTTAGGCGCTAATTATACGATCAACTGTTCAGAATTACTGACCCTTACGCAGTATCCTTAGCAGTTAGAAAACCATCGGTACAACGAATGGTTCGGGTCTGATCGGTAGCCGACTGATCCTGCGCACCAATAGGGGACGTGTCTTTAGGCGGCCTGTCGTGCCTCAAAAACTGCCGGGCTGATACGGCCGTTGGCACCATGTTGGTGAGTTCGATTGTAATCTATTTTAATGTACTCTAATACTGCTTGTCGCATATCCTTTGCCGCAAAATAGTCGATGTTCATCCAGCAGTGCCTGGTAGGCCCCTTAATAGTATTGGCTCCCGCGATCAGAATGCACAATGACACCGATTGGCATGCGACGAAGCCATTACGCAATCATTAGTGCATCGCAGACCAATTGCGCAGTCATGCTGGTGTCGGGCCGCGGTCAGATTCAGGTCTAATCTTGGCTGTCCTAGCGGATTTATTTTAGTGATCAAATCTATCATTCAAAGACTTGTCCAGTTGGCGACGATGTTCTGGCCGGTGCTAGGGCCGTTGTGGCCGGTCACACCAGTAATAGAAGCCGGGTCGAGAAACCTTAAGTACTCGCCTCATAGTCGTCACTCGAAAGTTGTCTGCCTGCCGATTCACAAACACATACTTCACGTCAGAACATTGACGAAGTATGTGGCCACCATTTTTACAATGGCAAATTCCCCCACTTGTTCGGCCAGTTAGCATTTAAGTCGGGCGATCTCGAGGTCTTGCTGCTGAAACTTGCTTCGCCGTTGTGGAGCACGAGACTTTGTTAGCATTCATACGGTTGTGACTTGTCTGCAACCAGTTCCTTGGCGGCCTTGGCAGCTCCGAGCTTTTCAGCCCGGGCCAGTGCATCGGCCCACAACTCCTGAGTATGTTGCCTCCGGATTGTCTTTTTCTTCCCTGTTTGATTTGTCATGATGCCTCCCTGTAGAGAAGTTTACTCGATTAGCAAGGTGTACATCATTGGTGGCCAGGAACCGGCGCTTTCGAGCAAATAATAAGGAAAATTTCGCTCTATAGTAATACACTAACAACCCGATTATATTGACGGAGCTCGGTGCAAATTTAACTGACAGCTATCTTTCTTTCCTGAACGTGTTAGCCCGCCGACCAATTACGGATTTATCAGGCACTTTTGTGAATATACGAGATTACATATGCGCACAACGCTAACTTGTATTATTGCCCTTTTTATTATCTCGGTAATCGGTTGTTATAGCAGTGACAAAGTGCCTATTAGTTCGAACTTTCGGAATCTTTCATCAGCTATACCTCCGATGAAAGTATATGGGAATTATGGTGCTCTGTGGGGCGATTTTAACAGCGACGGGAGAGTTGACCTTATTTTTATGGGTCACGGAGAGGGCCCATTAATGCTGGCTCAAAAGGAAGATAATTCCTTTGCAGATGTAACAAGTAGATCTGGTATCAAAACTTCTGACTGGGTGTATTCACAACAAAATGATCGCCACGGCGCAAGCTGTACGGACTTTAATAACGACGGAAAGTTGGATATGTATATTTCCCATGGTGCCCAGAAGGGGGAAACTCTAGGGATAAAATATGATGAGCTACTAAGAGGCAATGGGGATTTTACGTTTTCTGATATCACCCATTCTGCTGGCACGTTGAATCAATTTGGCCGCGGTAGAGCAAGTATATGGTTTGATTATAACAATGACGGTTGGCTCGATCTTTATGTCACGAATTACGATTCGAATAACGTTATGTATAAAAATAATGGTGATTCAACTTTCACTGATGTTACTGCTGAGACTGGTTTGGGATTCTCCGGTGCTCATGCCGCGCCTGCAGATTTTGACCAGGATGGCGACATAGACTTATTAGTGGCTTGGCCGCTCAGACTGTTTCGCAATAACAACTCGGGGAAATTCGTAGAGCTAACAAAAGCAGAGTTTAAGTATAAAGATATGTTTGCATACGGAATCGTTTGGGGTGATCCTGACAACGATGGCGACCTCGATATTTTCTTCAGCGGATTGGGTAATGAAAGTATGCTCCTTATCAATGACAAAGGGACGTTTCGCGAGCTGGAGGGCAATGCATGGAAGTTGAATGGAAATAATATATCGACCGGTGTTGCCTGGGGAGATATGGATAACGACGGATTTCTGGACCTAGTGAGCATCCGCTCTGATGGTTACTTTATTTATAAAAATAAAGGTGAGCTATCCTTTTCGGTAGTAAAACTTGACGCTCCAGCGCCTGCAATTACAGATGAGAAAAGTGGCGATGCTGCTCTGGCCGATTTCGACAATGATGGCCTTCTGGATATAGCCACAGATGATTCGAACGCATACATGTTGTTGCGCAATGAGACTGCCACTTCAAACCACTGGCTAAAGCTGCAGTTTCAAGGAAAAAATAATAACAGACTGGGAATTGGTAATAAAATCTGGATTACTTCAAAGGGCAATCTCGTTGCGTATCGCGAATACACAGGCACACCTGGCAACTTGCGCTCTGCAAGTTGCAACGAATTACATATTGGCCTTGCGCAGAATTCAAAGGTAGACATACAAGTTCAGTGGCTTAATGGTTATGTATCTGTGCTTCAAGACGTGAACGCCAATCAGTTGCTAACGATTACTGATTTTTGATCGGGAGAGTTACTATCGGGTCATCTTTGGTGCGCAAACAGTGTAGGCTTCTAATGCAAGGCGCTGCACTTTTTTGTATCTCGAGGTGATCATTAAACCCTTTTATGCAACACTGCACAAGATTTGAATATGGTTAATGATAAAGCAGTGGCTTCCAACCCGCTAAAACGCAATCTAGTCATTCTCGGCATGCACCGATCCGGTACCTCCATGATAGCAGGTGCTTTAAGCCGCTGTGGATTACAGGCCGGAAATGAGGACGAGTTGATGCCTGCCTCCTTCGATAATCCCGAAGGCTTTTGGGAGCGTCGAGATGTGGTTGCTCTCAATGATGATTTGCTTGCGAGAGCCGATTCGACCTGGTTTAAACCGACAGTTGCTGATAATCGCAGAGTTCCGGAAATTGGAGTGATACTCGAGAAGCTTGATCGACTGCATCCCTGGGTATTGAAAGATCCGCGCTTATGTTTCACTTGGCCGGCCTGGAAATCTGCCCTTCAACATGCCGCCAAGTTGTTTGTCTACCGTTCACCACTCGCAGTGGCGGCCTCTCTTGGAGAACGGCACGGATTTCCGTTGGAGTACTCGCTGGATTTGTGGGAGGCCTATAATCGCCAGGCTCTAAAAATTATCCAGGCGGAAGGCGGTACATTAATTCATTATGAAGCTTTCTCCGATGCACCTCAGTCTGCCTGGAATGAGTTGTGCAAGCGTCTGTGTGCAGTTGGTGTTCATGTGCAAGCGGAAGGCGGGGGAATTCGCTACCAGCAGAAGCTTAATCATTCCGTGTCAGCAAAAAAAAATGAAAGTCGCTTATCTATGGAACAGTTACATCTGCACAATTTCTGCCTGGAAGCCTGCGAGCGTGGTTCACTGACCATAGAGCTTCCGGATCAGAGCGCAAATCTCGTGGAGAGAATTCAGGATTTTGGCATGGCGTTTTCAGAATTAGCTAAAGCGCCAGAGATTCTCAGCGCTTTAGCAATTGTTACCGACGAACGGGACAAGGCACGCGTTGATTTCAATACCGCGCAACTGGAGGCGAAAAACGCTTACAGAGAACGAGATAAGGCGCGAATTGATTTCAATACCGCGCAAATGGAGGCGACGAACGCTTACATCGAACGGGATAAGGCTCGCGTTGAATTCGATACCGCGCAAGTTGAGCTGAAGCACGCTTACAGCGAACGGGATCTAGAGGCTAAAAAGGCAGATTACTTGTTCGATAAGCTCGATATTGTGTACCTCAGGCTGCTGGACTTTAGAAGCGCGCCGATAGGCAGATTCAGCGCATTCACTGTTATGTTGTACAAGCTGCTCACACTGCGGCCACGGCGCCTAACCGCCTTTGAGGATATCCTCGACGAAGCATCTCAACATGTCAGGGAATACAAATCAACTTCACTGCTCTCGGGCCAGTCCCGCATAAACCTCGGTATTTCTGTCTTGTCTTATTTATTGCGGCACCCGGCGTCTTCTTTGCGCAGCATGAGCTTGCCGCGTTTTAAACGAGCGCTCTCGGTTTTTTTTGGCGCCAACCGGCAGGACCTGGAGATATGGATACAACAACGTTTTCCTGAAATTGATGACTTCACCATGCCCGAGGTCAAACCAGAACTCGATTCTACGTTGGATAGTTTACAGTTAAATTTCCCTGCTGCCGAAAAGCCACGCGTGTCTATAGTTATTCCCGTATACAATGAATATCGTATGACGGCGTATTGCTTGCAATCACTGTTAGACAATACATTAGATGTTGCATATGAGGTGATTGTTGCAGACGATGCATCTACTGACCTGACTGGCACTCTATTGGAGCGAATCGAAGGGGTACAATTGGTTCGCTCTGAAACGAACCAAGGTTTTGTTAACAATTGTAGGGACGGTGCCAGTCGAGCTCGCGGCGAGTTTATATTGTTCCTCAACAATGACACTTCGCTTACCACGGGCTGGCTATCTCAGCTGGTGGCGGCGCTTGATGCGGACCCGCAAGCTGGCATTGTTGGGCCGATGTTGCTATTTGGTAATGGCCGGCTGCAAGAGGCAGGAGGCATTATTTGGAACGACGCTTCTGGTTGGAACTTTGGTCGCATGGATGATCCCGCCATGCCCGAATACAACTATCTTAAGGAAACTGATTATGTGTCCGGCGCCTGCCTGCTGATTCGCCGTACATTGTGGGAGCAGTTAGGCGGTTTTGATCAACGATATATCCCTGCCTACTACGAAGATACTGACCTATGCTTTTCCGCGCGCGCTATTGGTTACAAAGTACTTTATCAACCTACCGCAAAGGTTTATCACTTTGAAGGCATGTCCCATGGCACCGATTTGTCCAGCGGAGTAAAACAAAATCAAATAGTTAATCAAGGTAAATTTTTGAAAAAGTGGGCTTCTACCTTACGGGCCGAACAATTTCCTAACGCCGAAAGAGTCTTTCTTGCCAAGGATAGAAGCCGTGATCGTCGCACCGTGTTGGTTATTGATCATTACGTTCCATCCTATGACAAAGATGCGGGCTCGCGGTCAACCTGGCTCTACCTCCAGTTGATGGTTGAGATGGGGTATAACGTTAAGTTCATCGGGGCAAACTTTTTCCCCCACCAACCCTATACTAAAGCTCTCCAATCAATTGGGATTGAGGTATTGGTCGGCGAAAAAATGGCGCGTAATATCTCCACCTGGCTACGCGAGAATGCTGCCTCCATTGATGTCGTTTATGTGCACCGTCCGCATATAGCAGAACAGTTTTCTCTGCTTCTCAATCAAATGAATCCCCGTCCAAAATTGATTTATTTCGGCCATGACCTGCACTTTCTCAGGATACAGCGTGAATTCGTCATTACTGGCGACAGTACATTTCGTGCTTTGTCTGACGACTGGAAGCGTCGTGAACTCGCTGTTTTCGAGGGCTTCGATAAAGTGTATTACGCATCCCAGATTGAAGTTGATGTGGTCGCTGAAATGGCGCCAGGGACCGATGTCAGCACCATCCCGTTGTATGTGCTGGACGAGACCGAGCAACGTACGTACTGCTGGAAGGATCGTCGGGATATTCTTTTTGTGGCCGGATTTAATCATACACCTAACGTTGATGGGCTATGTTGGTTTGTGGATGAAGTATTGCCGTTGGTGGTCGAGGTATTCCCGGATATTAAGCTTAACGTCGTCGGGGCAAACCCACCTAAGGCTGTCATGGACGCAGCTAGTAAACACGTGATCATCCATGGTTATTTGAGTGATGAAGAACTGGCGCTACAATACAGTCAGACAAGAATAGTAGCGGTACCGCTTCGCTATGGGGCGGGGGTCAAGGGCAAGGTTTTGGAGGCATTGCAGCACGGCGTGCCACTGGTTACCACCCCTATTGGCGCCGAGGGTCTTCCCGATGCAGATGTTGTTTTTAATGTGAAGGAAACGGCCGCAGACTTTGCAAACGAAATAATTGAACTCGAGCGAGGTTGCGAGGAAAGATTGAGTAAACTCAATCGATATTCGGATTATCTCAATCAACACTTCAGTAAGACTCGCGCCAGCGAAATTTTGCGCCGCGATTTTGGAGAGCCACGCATTCGTAGAGATTTCGACTGCTAGTTACGGATCAGCATCTAAACAAGTCTGGCGATGAGCGCTTCTAGCGTCTGGCACATATCTCCTCGTACACCATGCATCATGCTGCCATCTACCTCGACGCCCTCATCGCGGCCTTCCCTTTCGTCATCCATGACTTCCACTACGACAGCGGTGCGGAGTAGATCAACGGATGCGTCGCCGGACTGCTGGAGAAACAGCGGCGAATTTACTTTCGCGGACTCGAAGCAGCGCAAGGCCAATGAAATCTGGGTTGGAAGGCGCGGCCTTTATCTGTTCAGCGAAGGCCATATCTGACAAACTGCTGGCTCGGATTTTATTAAAGGAAGCTACGATCTGGTACGGTTGCATGACTATGTCGCGCTATAAAAAATAAGGATTTTATCGCCTTCTGGTTTTTGCTGTCTCCTTGATCGGTATGACCGAGGTTAACTTAGGATCGCCGTGCCGTTATTCTCGGCACTGTCCAATCACCTCCTGGATAAACCCCATTGGCGCATTTTGGATTGAATATGACAAACACTGCCTGGCGTGCCTCGGTCCTGAATCGGCGTATGTTGATCTGTGTATTTACCGGGTTTGCTTCCGGTATGCCGCTCTATGTGCTGTTCCAAATGGTCCCCGTCTGGCTTCGCGAGGGTGGCGTATCCCTGGCTGAAATCGGTCTCTTCTCCCTCGTTGGAATTCCCTATACATGGAAATTCCTGTGGGCGCCCCTGATGGATCGCTATGTGCCTCCTTTTCTGGGGAGGCGCAGAGGCTGGATGCTAGTGACTCAAATTGCACTCGTATTTTCAATTGGCGTCCTTGGTATGTTTGAGCCTGCGCAGTCTACCTGGCTGATTGCCTGGCTGGCAGTGGCTGTCGCTTTCTTCAGTGCGAGTCAGGATGTGGTGTTGGACGCGTACCGGCGTGAAATACTGGCGGACGAAGAGTTGGGCATGGGCAATGCTATCCATGTGCAGGCTTATCGTATCTCCAGCCTGGTGCCTGGTTCATTGTCCCTGATCCTGGCGGATATTCTGCCCTGGTCTAGTGTGTTCTGGATTACTGCGGGCTTCATGTTTGTGGGTGTGACGATGAGCCTGATGGTCTCCGAGTCTGATTCCGAGCTACCTGCGGCATCGGGGCTGCGCCAGGCCCTGGTTGCGCCATTTTCTGAATATCTGCATCGTCGGGGTTGGTCCGGATTGTTGCTGGTGTTGTGTTTCATGTTTCTCTACAAGATCGGTGACAATATGGCCACAGCGTTGTCCATGCCATTCTATCTTGAAATGGGATTCAGCAAGACAGAGATCGGACTGATCGCCAAGCATGCGGCCTTGTGGCCGGCCATCATTGGTGGCTTGGTGGGCGGTCTGATTATGGTGCGCGTGGGCATCAATCGCGCCCTGTGGATGTTTGGTGTGGTACAGATGGTCAGTATCCTTGGGTACGCCCTGCTAGCTAGTACCGGCCCCGAGTTGTGGCTACTGGCGGCAGTGATTTCCCTTGAATACCTGGGAGTGGGAATGGGCACGGCGGCCTTTACTGCCTTTATCGCGCGGGAGACGAGCAAGACGTACGCCGCAACTCAATTTGCCCTATTTACTGCACTTGCGGCGGTACCTCGGACGTTGGCCAATGCCAGCACCGGAATCATAGTGGAGCGAATCGGGTGGGTCGACTTCTTTCTGTTCTGCACCCTGCTGGCTTTGCCGGGGCTGTTGCTGTTGGTCTGGGTTGCACCCTGGAAAAGCCAGCCGTCCACAGCGGTTGCCGAGCGGTAGCTAGCCCACCCTATGTGACTGGCTAGGCTTTGATTTTTGGGGTCTCTGTCACGGTTGCTGATATAAATCAAAGTTGCCATAGTTATTGCAAATAGGTGAAGATACGCTAGCCGGCTAATAGTAAAACTAATAAGTGTAGGAAATATGAAGCAGGACTGTGGATTTACCCGAAGTGGATGCCTCTAAGTGGGGGAGCGTGCGCTAAATGAGCCGAATTTCAAAGTACCTCAGAGGGTCGTGGCCGTCCTCGGTATGCATCGCAGCGGCACCAGCTTCCTGACAGGAACGCTGCAGGAGGCCGGCCTATTTTTGGGTGATTGTCACACTTGGAATAAACATAACGAGAAGGGTAATCGGGAAAATCAGAAATTCGTCGATTTGCATGATGCAATCCTCAAGGCGAACGCGGGTGCATGGGATGTGCCTCCCGCGAAGGTGATCTGGAGCGGAGAACACATTGCCGTGGCAAAAGCGCTATTGGCAGATCACGCGAGGGAATCCAATTTTGGATTCAAGGATCCAAGAGCTTTATTGGTGCTTGATGGGTGGAAGAAGCTGTTTCCGGGGATTGAATTTGTCGGCATCTATCGCCACCCCAATGCGGTTGCCAAGTCACTTGAAAAACGCAGTAGCAAGTCCCGGGAAGAATCACTGAAATTATGGTATGCCTATAACAGCATTCTGTATCGGGAGTATAAAGAAAAGCCATTTCCAATACTTGATTTTGATGATGATGAGGCGGTATTGGATGAGAAAATATTTCGCGTCGCTGGGAAAATGGGACTGTCTCATCAAAGCGGCGAAGAGAAGTTCTATACGGCGGATCTGAGACACAACGATGGAATGGGCGGCCCCTCGCTCCCTTGGAAAGTCCGGCGTTTGTACAACAAGTTAAAAAAAGCTGGACTTTGAATGGCATTAATCGAGTGTTAAGTCGCCTACAACAGCGCTTTCGTCGAGTTAGGTCGAAAAGGCATGGTCAAAGTGAAATCCTGGTCAGCTTTGTATTGATTGTCTACGATATGCCGGCTCAGGCTCAGAATACCGTGCGATCGCTGCTTCCCGATTATCAACGGGATGCTCGCTCTCAGGATTATGAGGTCCTTATTGTAGAAAACGAATCAGCGAACACGATGTCCCGCGATTTTCTTGATTCATTACCGTCCAATTTTTCATATCATCTGCGCAAGGAAACTCAGCCTACTCCGATTCACGCGATCAACTATGGTATTGAGCGAGCGCGAGGCGATAATGTCTGTGTGATGATTGATGGTGCTCGCCTGTTGACCCCCGGGGTCGTAAAAAATACGATTCTTGGGCATCGTGTTTCTGATCGCGCGGTTGTAACTGTTCCCGGGTATCACCTGGGTTTCGAGCTACACCAAAAAGCAGTTGGTAGTGGCTATGATCTTGACCAGGAAAAGGCTTTGATGCGTACAATCTCATGGCCTGATAACGGATATCGTCTATTTGACATATCCTGTTTCAGCGGCTCATGTGCTAACGGGTTTTATCTGGCTCATAGTGAGAGCAACTGCATTAGTATGCCTCGAGAGATTTGGGATGATCTCGGCGGGTATGATGTCCGATTCGATATGCGTGGTGGTGGACTCGTGAACCTTGATCTCTACAAGAGGGCCTGCGAATATCCGGGAATAACCCATATTTTTCTGCACGGAGAAGGCACATTTCACCAGCTTCATGGAGGAGTTACAACTGGTGGCCAGGATATTGAAGACAGGCAAAAGTTTATCGATGCGATCAGGGAGCAATACCAACAAATTCGCGGACAAAGATTTTCGGCGCCAGAGACTAACCCGATATTTTTGGGTGAGTTGTCTAATGAGGTACAGAGATTTGTACAGGTTTCTTCGACTAAAAAAATGGAAAGATTGAAAAATACTGCCGAAGCGCATCGAGTTTCGGTTTGACTTTGCGACAAATGAGAGGTTAATCAGATCCTATGAATAATGGCCTATATTTCCCACCGTCACTGCAGCGTTTTGAACCGAAACGGATGGTCTTCAGCACTTGGGTTGATCATCTGCCATTTGCATACGATCTTGTTGCCGCCATTCGCCCCAAGTTGATTGTAGAGTTGGGTGTGTATAACGGACTTTCGTTCTTCACTTTTTGCCAGTCGATGGTTGAACACAATATCGACGGAGTCGCATATGGTGTCGATTGTTGGGAAGGCGATGAGCACACTGACGCCTATGATGATTCGATCTACAACGATGTGAATGAACATTCGCGTGAGCACTACCGTGGAAACACCTATTTGCTGCGTATGTTTTTCAATGAAGCGTTGCAGCATTTTAACGAAAACTCATTGGATTTACTCCATATCGACGGCCTGCATACCTATGAGGCAGTCAAGGAAGATTTCACCAACTGGTATCCCAAGGTGAAGCCCGGCGGTATCATTTTGTTTCATGATGTTATGGCTAAAATAAAGGACTTTGGTGCCTGGAAGTACTTTGAAGAACTTGAAAAAGAGCACGATGATGTATTCAAGTTCAATCACGGCTTCGGGCTGGGAGTCATAAGGAAACCCGGTGGTGAGCCCATTAATGAGCCACTTTTAAATCTGCTTTTTTCCAAACATGAAGAGACAGAAAAACAGCTGCGCCAGTTCTATGTGCACGCCGGACTCTTTTTAGAAGCTCGTCGGCAGGCGACTTTTTGGCGCCAGGCCCGAAAGGGGGGTAAGAAAGGTGGCCAGGGTAAAGATAAGCCCGCCGAAGCGGGAGATGGCTAGTAGATTCCGTTCTCGGGCTCGTCTAAATCTTGTTCCAAATCAAGATAGCATGGTCTATCCCCCATATAGACTAGGCGCTGCCTGAAAACGTTAGCCGGTTAGGCTGTGTTGGAGTAGGTATTTATGGCATTTGACAGTGCGTTAGGTGGTGTGCAGGGCAATCAAATGAACACCAATCACGATCTCCTTGATCAGGCCAATCAACTTGTCGACGAAGGTGATTATCGGTCGGCTATTGCATTGTTGGAGCAGGGCGGAAGATACGATGATTCTGCGCTGGCACAACGGCTGATCGAGTTGCGCATCCAGGCTTATCCTAAAGTGAAATGGCCGGAGCCTCATGCTAGCTGGCCTCCTGCGCACGACAATCGCTTTGCAGCGGTAAAGGGCTTTCCAGAGGTGGAATTTACAAAGCTGGATGTAGGTGCTCTAAGAGCCGGAATTCTCGGGAAGGGCGGCCTGATTGTCCGTGGATTGATGCGTCCTGAACGAATTGAAGGAATGCGCAGAAATATTGACCGGGTGTTGCAGGGCAGGATGGATTTGGCGAACGGCGAACCCGGCGCTGAAGCCAATCCCTGGTACCACAGGTGTCCCAGTGTGCAGGGTGGTCCCGCGCAGTTTCGTGGCGGCGAGCGCTATACCAATATAGGTTCGGTATGGAGTGTTGACAGTCCTCCCATAGCGTTTCAGCTGATTGAGTTCTATCGCGACATTGGACTGCGGGCATTATTGACCAGCTATTTCGAGGAGGACCCGGTGCTTTCGGTGCGCAAGTGGGTGGTACGTTGTGCTGCGCCGAACAATGGCGCTTCTTCAGGGTGGCATCAGGATGGCTACTTTCTGGGGGACGCCAGCGCTATCCGCACTGCGAACCTGTGGATCGCACTGACAGACTGCGGTGGCGATGCGGATGCCCCTGGTTTGGAGATAATCGCTGGTACAGAGACGGAAGATATTTGAAACCGGCACCCGTGGATCACCTTTTAATTGGACGGTGGGCCAGGAACTCGTAGACGAAATAGCTGAAACCAATCCTGTACTGTGCCCCAGATTCAATGCTGGAGATGCCCTTTTCTTTGACCACTTCAATTTGCATCGCACCGGTTTCGGCTTGAATCATACGAAAAATCGCTATGCAATAGAGTCCTGGTTTTTTGCCGGATCTACAGCGCCCCTTAAGCAGCAGCCGGTGGTGTTCTAGTATGCCAATTGACAGTGTGCCGACTGGTGGAACAACTGATGAGCTAAAATCCTATCGAGACGTTCTTGAGCAAGTTGAGAAATTGGTTGCCGATGGCGATTATGAGTCGGGTGTTGCCCTGTTGCAAAAGGTAGCCCGGGCCAGCGGCAGTGAAGATCTGATGAGACGACTGATCGAACTACGTGTGGAGGCTTTCCCCAAATTAGCCGATAAAATAACTCTGGAGCCCATGTATGAGGCGAATGAGTTATTGGGCAACCCCAGCGCCCTACGTGGCCGGCTTGGAACAGATGGTTACCTTTTCTTTCGCAACATCGTACCTGTAGAGCTTTTACTGGAAGTCAGGGACCAGATAACCGCCATTCTTGCCGAGTTGGGTTGGATCGAAGGGGGGCAGGAGCGGATGACGGCCAAGGCCATATGCCGACCGCGCCGCGAGGGGCAGCCCAAGTTTTTTGAGGCACATGATCGTATAGTGAAACTGGAGGCCTTCCACACTCTGGCGCACGAAGCCAATCTAATGAATGTGATGCGACAGGCCCTTGGTGACACTGCTTTTCCTCACCCTCTGAGTATTGTCAGGCTCATTTTTCCTGATAGTCCGGAACTCGCTACGCCGCCGCACCAGGACTTCCCCAACAACCAGGGCACTCCTAACCTTACTGCTGCCTGGATTCCGTTGGGGGATTGTGCAATCAAGGATGGATCGCTGGCCATTATGGAAGGTTCGCACAAGTATGGAGTGCTTCCTTTAAAGTTTCATCTCGGAGCGGGCAATCGACGTGCTGTCCTCAGTGAGGAAGTTCTGGCTTGTCGTTGGGTGGGCGCGGACTTTAAGGCCGGGGATATCGTGCTTTTCCCCTCCTTGACAGTGCACAAGGCTATGGAGAATCACAATCTGGAGCATATGCGTCTGTCGGTGGATTTTCGCTATCAATTGGAAGGTGAAGCCCTGACCAAGGGTTGTCTTAAACCACATTTTGAGCGTGTCAGTTGGGAAGAGATTTATCGGGATTGGAAATCTGATAGATTGAAGTATTACTGGCGAAACAAAGATTACGTGGAAGTCCCCTGGAATCCTTCTTTGCATGAATTGCCGGAAGGTCATGTCGATGAAGCCTATGAGCAGCAGCTCGCGTATAACATCGCATTAACACGCCGTAAAGAAGGCCGGTCTGCGAGTGATCAGGATTGAAGAGGGGCAAGCTACAGAGCATCCCCTGTAAATAGCGACATCACAGAACAGGAGACTTTTGTTCTGATATTACCAGGCTAGTGGTATCTGGTTCTTCGGGAAACTTGACGATCCAAAAAACCAGGTTTCTACTGCATAGCGCAGCTTGGTAAAATCGGTTCGGTACTGGGTTCGATGCAAATAAAAATGGTCGAAAAAAAACGCATCCCCCGCATTAAATACAGGCATGAGCGGCTGGTTTTCTGCAAAGCGACTGGTCACTTGTGAATGACTAACCGACCAATCGAATTGCGCACCTTCGGCTGAAGCGAGACTATTGAGTCTCTGTGGTACGACATCCATGCCGGGCGCGCCCGTCTCGCCCCCACATTCATTCAGTGGCATCCACATATTAATGCTATTGAGATTAGTGCCCATAAATGCCCCGTCCTGATGCCACCCGGCCTCGGCCACAGGCAATTTGGAGCGTCTTAAAACCCACTTCTTGACAGAGAGACAGGGTGGCTCACCCAGATACGCGCCCACCAATTCTTTCAGTCCGTGTGCTTCATAGAGCAGCAACAACGCTTCGGCAACACTGGGAGCCTCGACACACATGGCGGACCCTGATTCGCGGTGAAAACTTCTGGTATTGCCAAGCTCTTTATCCTTTTTGGGCATGATGCTACTGAGATTATTGGGCGGATTGAAATAGGTAGAGACTGGGTTGGTTGCCTTGGGATCAGCGCAAGCGTCAATGACCCTGTCTGCAGCTTTGATCAGTGTGTCCGTTGATGTCCGGGAAAACATATTGCGGACGATGAGGGCGCCATGTTTGGCCACAGCGGCGCGCAACTGGTCTACCGTGAAGTCCTTGGCGTCTATTTCCGGGACGCACCGCTGAGCCTCTACGGCCGCACTATTTTGCTCGTTAACGATAAGAGCGGGGTGTTCAGATGGCTCGCGCGTGCGGTAAGCCTCAATTCGAGTTCCAATTGTGGCACAATCTGACACAATGTTGCGTGCTTCGAGGGTAGCTAGGCTAAGTTCAAATTTACTCATGGATAACTTCAGTAACTAAAAACCTTTAGAATTTTACGTCAATTTTTTTGTTGAGTCGACAGCTCCCGTACGCCACTTAAAGATTCTCCTTAGAATGCGCAAAAATTCCATTGGAAAACGATTTGTCTTGTGACCACTAGCATGCAGTACAATAGAGCCAACTGAATCACTTGAGTAGCGGTTCCATCCTGTGTTTGAATTTTCAGCGCTGATGATATTGGCGCGACGCTTCGCGTTGGTATTTTTCCTGTCATCTATTTTGTCCAATGTTAGCTCCGCCAGTACTGAGGAGCTTAAACTTCCGAATCTCGGAGAAACCAGCACCAGCATGTTTTCATCGGAGTATGAATACCAGTTGGGTCGTGCGTGGTTGAGCGTCTTCCGAAGCAAGGTCCCCACTGTGGACGACCCCCTGCTCTTCGATTACCTGGAAAACCTCATCTATAAGTTGGTCACCCACAGCAAATTGGAGGACAGGCGCATTGATCTGGTCATTGTGGACAACCCGACGATTAACGCCTTTGCTGTGCCCGGCGGCGTGATTGGTATTCATAACGGGCTGCTTCTCTGGGCTGAGTCCGAGGATGAACTGGCCACCGTACTTGCTCATGAAATCGCGCACTTGAGCCAGCGCCATTTTTCGCGCGGGGTGGAATATCAACAAAAACTGCAACCGCTGACTCTAGCGGCAATGCTAGCCAGCTTTGTGTTGATGGCAACAGCAGGCGGAGATACCGGAATGGCGGCTCTGGCGGCGACTCAGGCTGCGGCGCAGGATTCAGTATTACGCTACAGTCGAGCCAATGAGCAGGAAGCGGACCGTATTGGCATGCAGACAATAGTCGATGCGGATATGGATCCTTATGCAGCCCCGGCGATGTTTGAGCGTATGTTGCAGGCAACGCGGTACTCCACCAATAGTGAGCAGATGCCTGAATTCCTGCGCTCTCATCCACTCTCCGAAAGCCGAGTCGCGGATACGCGCAATCGCGCCAGTAAGTACCCCAAGAAAATCCACGAACCCGCTCTCGACTACCAGCTGATGCAAGCCAGAGTGGTTATTCAGCTGGCCGACACACCGGAGCAGGCGGTAGCAAGGTTCCGGGGCGAACTGGAGGGTACACCGCGTTCGCGCGAAGCGGCCACCTATGGCTTGGTCCTAGCCCTGACCAATGCGGGTCGTGCCGACGAGGCTAGCCTCCAGTTGGATACTATTTGGTCGAAAAGCCCGGACCGCTTGGAATACATTATCGCCGATGCTGAAATTGAAATGGCACGAAATAGGCCTGATCAGGCCGCAAAAAAGCTGGCCCAGAGGTTACAGGTGTCGCCCGGCAATCACCCATTGACGATGAGCTACGCGACCGCGCTATTGAAAAATCAACAGCCGCACATTGCTGAGGAAGTACTGCTGGCGCAGAGTAAGCTCAGGCACAATGATCCTGCCCTGTGGTACCTGCTGGCAGAGGTGCAGGGCCTGTCCGGTAATATCTTAGGGCTGCACCAATCCCGGGCCGAATACTTCATCCTGACGGGTGCATTGGATGAGGCAAAAAAGCAACTCACTTATGCTCTCAAGTTGACGCGGGATGACTTTCCTGCTTCGGCTAGGATAAACCAACGTCTGGATGATGTTGCGAGAATGCAGGAGCAGATGGAACAACTGTAGATTGCAAACGCAATTGTCGCCGGCGCGGAAATATCTCAGGCGTTACCCTTTACAGTGACCTGGAGTTCCCTGGCAAAATCGAGCATGCGGCGCAAAGGTACCATAGCCCGCTCGCGGATTGCGGGATCTATAAATATCTCATTGTCATCGCGTGCAAAGACCTGCGCTAGAGTTTCCAGATCATTCATTGCCATCCATGGACAGTGGGCGCAGCTGCGACAGGTCGCCCCATTGCCGGCTGTCGGCGCGATAATAAATTCCTTGTCCGGTGCTTGCTGATGCAGCTTGTAAAATATCCCCTCGTCTGTGGCGACGATGAAACGCTTGTTGCTCATTTCACAAGCGGCTCGAATAATCTGAGTGGTTGATCCTACCCTGTCGGCCAACTCCAGAACTGCGGTCGGTGACTCCGGATGAGCCAGCACTGCGGCATCGGGATAAACGTGCTTTAAATCGGCGATGCCGCGTGCTTTGAATTCTTCGTGCACAATGCACGCGCCATCCCACATGAGGATGTCTGCACCGGTCTGGCTACGCACATAATTCCCCAAATGCTGGTCAGGCGCCCAGATTATTTTTTTGTCCTGGTCTGCCAGATGAGAGGCGACATCCAGGGCGATGCTTGAAGTGACGACCCAGTCAGCTCTGGCTTTTACAGCTGCTGAAGTATTGGCATAGACTACGACCGTGCGATCGGGGTGTTGGTCGCAGAAAGCGGAAAACTCATCGATTGGGCAGCCCAGATCAAGCGAGCAAGTTGCCTCCAGGGTTGGCATCAGGACCCGCTTATGCGGAGTGAGTATCTTGGCCGTTTCACCCATGAACTTTACCCCGGCTACCACGAGCGTGCTGGCGGGGTGATCGCGGCCAAATCGCGCCATTTCCAGGGAGTCTGAGACGCAACCGCCGGTTTCCTCTGCCAGGGCCTGGATCGCGGCTGATGTGTAATAATGCGCAACGATGACGGCATTTTCCCGATCCAACGTCGTCTTGATCTGGTCCTTTAGCAAACGCTCCTGATGTGCAGTCAGCTTCTTTTGCTCAGCGTGATCCAGATGGTGCTGCACCTGCGCTCGGATCGTTTCCAGTTTGTCAGATGCTAAGCTCATATGCTGATATAAAGCGGGTAAAAACGAAGGGCAAGTCTAGCATAGATTGGCAAGGTGTTAATTCGCGCTTATCTCGTGCCAGCCCGTGTTCGGCTGATCAGTCCTTCAGCCAGTCCGGCCAGTCCTTGTTGATGCTGGCAGTCCATTGGGGTGTGCGGCGCTCAAGATAGGCCATGCCACCCTCGACAGCGTCGGGGGTGGACATGGTGTGGTGCAGGGCCCGACTCTCTAAGCAAGCCAGTTCCCCCATATTCATGGCCAGCCCACGCCAAAGCAGCTGTTTATGCAATCCCACGGGTAAAGGGGCACAGTTGATACGAATATCCCGAGCAATCTCCAGGGCTGTTTCCAGCACCTCCGCTGCCGGTACGCTGCGGCCCGCCAGACCCCACGCGACTGCTTCCATCCCAGAGAGTCGTGGTGCACGAACCAATAGCTCAAAGGCACGCTCAAATCCCACCAGTCGCGGCAGCACATACTCAATGGCAAAATCCGCCACCACACCGCGGCGCGATTGCAGGAAACCATATTTTCCTTCATTGGCAAATACGCGCATATCGGCCTGAACAGCCAGACCAAGCCCGGCACCTATTGCGTGGCCATTGCAGGCTGCAATCACTGGTTTGCGAACTTCCCAGGCCTGCATACTCAATGGGCAAGAGTTGACCTCCACCCTTTGTGCAGCGGCATCGAACGTACTGCCACCCCCGGCCATATCCGCGCCAACACAGAAAGCGTTACCGGCACCTGTTATAACCACCACCCGAACGTCATCGTCCTCATCACAGCGGCGATAGGCCGCCCCCAGCCCCTCAAGAATGGCACTGGATAGGCTGTTATTGGCTTCGGGACGATTTAGTGTGATCACTGCTATCCCGTCCACAACGGACAGTTTGAGCTCTTTGTTCATGGAGCAACCTTCCTGACTCGTGCGCTTTAGCGTAATCCATCTCCTCTGTCAGGCAATAGTGGGAGAGGCCATCAATCACTACCACGTTGTGATGGCCACAGCCCCACATTTGCAATGTTCCATTGAGTTGTGGAGCGTAACTTTTGGAGCGAGTAGCAAGGGGATTGGTAATTTTAAATAAACATTTACTAGAATTTCACTCACTAATTCCGTATAACTTCATGTTATATAAAGAATAAGCACTGCATTAACTCGGACCAGGAAAGCGATAACCTGGCTAACGCGAGCGCCGCAATCGCCAGTGTAAATCGGTTGAGTAGCCAGGAAACAAGCGTGGAACAGCACACAGTACTGATTATTTCCGAGAACAAGACCGACCACCTTGTTATTTCTGCGTGCCTCGACCGTGCAAGGCCAGCGAGATTTCATCCCACTTCCCTGGAATCCATGGAGCGACCGCTGGAAGCGCTGCTGGACCCCATGATAGATGCCGTGATTATGGCCCACGGTCCCCAGACAGAGTATCTACTGCGCTTGGCTAGCAAGAACGATGCTGCGGCACCGCTTATTCTACTGCTGGATGAGACTGACCATAGTACGACCACTCAGTTGCGTGAACTGGGGGCGCAGGATTATATAATTCGCGGGCAATTGCAGGATGCGCTGGTACACCGCATCCTCGATTACAGTATCCAGCTTAAACAGGCCAGGGAACAAATCCGGCAGCTATCCAATCGCGATACGCTGACTGGTGCACTGAACCGAGTGGGCTTTCGGGCGCATCTGGAGCGCGCCATGGGCCGCTCCGAGCGCTACGGCTTCAATACGGCACTCCTCTACATCAACATCGACCAGTTCGCCAATATCAATGACCACTACGGTGAGGCCGATGGTGATGTGATGATCAAATCTATATCGCGACGTCTGCTTAATAAGATGCGCAGTACGGACAGTATAGCGCGTTTGGGTGGCGATGAGTTTGCCGTGGTACTTGAAGATGTGAGTTCTGCAGCCGATGTGGAGCTCATTGCTGAAAAAATGCTCAAATCCATCTCTGCGCCCATGATCCTCAGCGAGCAGCAGGTGGCCGTTGAAGCCAGCATCGGGGCAGCGATTTACCCCGAAGACGGAGCTGAGTTTTCAGACCTGGTAGAACACGCCCGCAGCGCCATGCAGCAGGCCAAAAGCATGGACGGTGGCCGCTTCATCCGCTACTCGGAAAGACTTACTTTCGATATCTCCGGCAACAGTTCACTTTCGGCGGAGTTGCGTACGGCGGTACGCAAAAACCAGTTTGAGCTGCATTACCAGCCCCGCATAGACCTGGCCACCGGGCATCTGGTCGGGCTGGAGGCCTTGTTGCGCTGGAATCATCCAGAGCGTGGTCTGGTATCGCCGGGTGAGTTCATTTCCGTCTGCGAAGATATGGGGTTAATGAAAACTATCGGCTACCAGGTGATTCAACACGCTTGTAGCGCCCAAGTCTGGCTGAAAGAACAAAATATGCAAAATGTAGATGTTGCTGTGAACATTTCATTTTCCCAGATCCAGGACGATCGTTTTGTGGAAATTGTAAAAGATATCATTGCCCGCAGCGGTGCGAACGCCGCCCGCATTGAATTCGAATTAACAGAATCCACCATCCTGAAAAGTCCCGGTGGGATCAAGGCGCGCATGGACGAACTGCGGGAGATCGGCATTTCCTTCTCATTGGACGATTTTGGTACCGGATTCTCTCAGCTCACTCACCTCACTGAACTACCCATTTCCGCACTGAAGATCGACGCCTGTTTCGTGCGCGATTTGCCTTACAACGAGCATCAGGAAGCGGTTTGCACAATGATCATAGAAATGGGTCGTCGTCTGGGCATGTTAGTCGTAGCGGAGGGTGCGGAAACCCATGAGCAAATCGAATTCCTGCGCAATCACCACTGCCATCAAGTGCAGGGCTTTTACTACAGCCCGGCGATACCCTTGCAAAAGCTCCCGCGCTTCGTGCAGGAGCAGGGTCTGAAGCGTCGCGGCCAGTTATTATCCTGATGCCAGGACGGGGCTACTTGTAGGCAAGGCGATTTCTTCCGGCCTTTTTTGCTTGATAGAGTTTTTTATCCGCGGCAGCAATCACTGCTTGCGCGTCGGGATGTTCGGCACTGCGCGCCGCTATTCCCACACTTATAGTTACCGACACCTGATTGCTTCCGAGGCGCGTAGCGCCGCGCTTGCGAGAGCCCTCTTTGCTGCGCACCGGGCGCAGGTCACGATTCCTGATAGACATGATGTAAGTAGCGATTTGCTCTCTTACCTGCTCCAGAGGTTCAACAGCATCTTCGACGGTTCTGCGCGGAAATACGACGCAAAACTCTTCTCCGCCATAGCGGTAAGCGGTGCCGCCTCCCCTTACGCAGCGGATTCGCGAGGCAACTAGTTTAAGCACTTCATCGCCCACATCATGACCATAGGTATCGTTAAATCGCTTGAAATGATCGACATCCAGCATGGCAATGGTGAAGGCGCTGCCTAACATTTTCAGCCGCTCATTCAGAGCTCGGCGCCCAGGCAACCCGGTCAGTTCATCACGATAGGCCATAGCGTGGGAGCTACGTAACAGCCCCCATACTAGGCAAAGTGCTGCAGCAGTGCACATTGCGACGGAAATATGCTGCACATGAAGCAAGGCAAGCGACAGATAGAGTGAGAAAAATGCGCCTAGTAATGCAGCTTCAACATCTTCATTGCGCACACACAAAAGGCTGGTGCCGACCAGCGCGACCAATGCGACTAGCAAGGTGGCGCCAAAGGAAAGGACGTAACTCCCGGCAGGTTGCGGCGCGTAATAACTCAGCGTCGCTTCATTGATTTGAGCTAACCATGGGCCCAGTTGCATGCATATAAGTCCCAGCAGTATAAGCGCCAGAAAAAACCCAAAACCAAAGAGATTCCAAATTCCTCTCTCGGGCAGCAGCAGCAAATAGAAAGTCAGCACCGGTAACGCCAGGCTAATTGCCAGATACATGCGCCAGACATCGGGTTCCGACAGGCTGACTTGCAAAAAACGCTGCACTGACCAGTAGAAAACGGCCACGCCAAATGAGGCCAACATCAGCCGGCAACGGTTGAACTGGTAGGCCATGAGTACAGCCACCAGACAAAACAGATAGGGCAATTTGTCGAGAATAACACGCGAATCACTGCCCAGCAGATCCATGTAGGCTCGGCCAAAATAGGCCCCGCTGATCAGCGTGGCTGGCAGTAAGATCTTTCGTAGTGCCGCTGGATACAATTGCATCGCGCCAGTCTTATCTCCTTGCGAACGGTACACTGACATTTGGCCTGATCCGACCTCTGCCCCCTGGTTTTTTTATTCGCACTAGTCGCGAGCTCATAGTAATGATAGCCTACAAACACAGCTAGACGCATTACCTCTTCCAGCAAATGTCGAGTACAGGTCTCATACGCCAAAAAGCCAAAATTCTTGTCGTTGATGATGATCAGAATGTCCGTTTCCTTACGCGTCAGTGCCTGGAAGCGGAAGGTATGATTGTAGTCGAAGCCTCCAATGGATTTGAGGCGATAGACATGTTCGTGCGCGAAAGGCCAGACCTTGTATTTATGGATGTGGAAATGCCCGGAATGACAGGCTTGGAGGCTTGTAAGCGCATCAGGGAGTTGCCGCAGGGCGAATCAATACCCATTATGATCGTCACTGGATCGGATGATCGTCAATCAATAGACCAGGGTTTTGAAGCGGGCGCGACCCAGTACAAGACCAAACCTGTAAATTGGTCCTTGTTAGGGCGCGACGTGCAGTACATGCTTCGCGCCAGCAGTGCTTTCAACTCGCTCAAGCGACAGGAAGACCGACTTCGCTACCTTGCCTACTACGATCCGCTCACCAGTCTTCCCAATAGGCGCAGTTTCAATGAGCAATTAAGCAGGCTTCTCAAGCGCAGCCAGCGACACAAGACGTCCGCCGCGCTGCTCTTTATTGATCTGGACCATTTCAAGCGCATCAATGACTCGATTGGTCATGCTCGTGGGGATAGCTTGCTGGTGGAAATAGCCAAAAGGCTCACCATGGAATTGCGGGAAGAGGATGCTATTAATTACTTTTCCGAAAAAGGTGAAGAGGATGAGGATAGCGCTGACGGTGCTACGGAGATTGCCAGACTGGGAGGGGATGAATTCACAGTTGTATTATCGGATGTACCAGACATCGCTGATATAGAGAAAGTCGCCAAGCGGATCCTTAGCACACTCTCTGAGCCGATTGCCTTGCAGTCTCACAATCCGGTCGTGACACCCAGTATTGGTATCGCGCTTTATCCTCAAGACGGCAAAGATCCCGATACCCTGATTAGAAATGCCGATACGGCTATGTATGTTGCTAAGGCAGAGGGTCGAGCCTGTTATCGTTTTTATAATGAAGATATGAACTCCAGGGCAGTCGAACAACTGAAAATGGAGGAAGAACTGCGCGCCGCCATGCGCAATCACGAGCTTGAATTGCGTTACCAGCCTCAGGTGGATTCCGAAACTGGTCAGGTCGTTAGTATGGAGGCACTGGTACGCTGGAAGCACCCCACACGCGGTATGGTATCTCCGCAGGAGTTCATACCGGTAGCCGAGAGTACCGGGCAAATTATTGAGCTTGGTGAGTGGGTCATGGGTGAAGTCGCGAGGCACTGCCTTTATTGGGATACTCTCGGCCTGAAGACATTCCGGGTTTGCGTCAATATCTCACCATTACAGTTTAACCAGAGTAATTTGCCCGAGTGGGTAGCAGACTTTCTTGATCAATCCGGCTTGCCGCCAGAACGTCTGGAACTGGAGCTGACAGAAAGTGCCATCATGAACGACGCTGAAACCAATATTGCAAAGTTACGCGCGCTCAAAGCTCTTGGTGTGGACCTTGCCGTTGATGACTTCGGCACAGGCTACTCTTCGCTTAGCTACCTTAAACGTTTTCCCATAGATACCCTCAAGATCGATCACAGTTTTGTTGCTGATCTGGACACCCCGGATGGAGCGGCGATTGTCGATGCCATACTCGCGCTGGCAAAAACGCTGAAGCTGCGAGTGATCGCAGAAGGCATAGAGAATGAGCATCAGCTGGCGTATCTGGTGGCTAAAGGCTGCAACTTGCTGCAAGGCTTTTACTTTGCTCGACCACTCTATCCAGAAGATGTGCCCAATATGCTGCAGACGAATTTTTCCAAACAGATTCACGCGGTCATTGGCACCTGGTTCGGAGAAGAAAATCGCCCCTGATGAAGTATTGCATTAACGCGGCAACACTATGGGCCTGGTTGCTACTCCCCCTACCAGCACTGGCCGGCGAGCCGGGCACGTTGTTAGTCCTTTTGCAAGGCTCCTCTACAGTGGAAGTCACGTCGCTGGTTTCGCTGGTAGAGAATGCGGGGGGAAATGTCACCCACAATCTACATATAATTAACGCTGTTGGAGCAAGACTCAGTGAGAAGCAGCTAAAGGAGGTATTAAAATCTCCACTGATTACCCGGCATATAGACGATCTTGCTGACACAGGGCGGCCCGACAAGGAGAATGAGAAGGAGGAAGGCTGCAAAGTCAGGGGGCACATCGAACTTGACTTCACCCCACAAGGTATCCGGTGGCCCCTCTATAATAAGCGACCTACTTCCGCTGCGTTGGAGAGATTGGAGCTTGCATGGCCTCCTGCTCTGGGAAGCGTGAAAGCGATTTCCGTCGGGGATACCGCGGTCGCTCCGGCGCTTTACCAGGGTGCTGCAAGCGGTTCATTGAAAATAGACTTCCCTGCTTCCCGCGGTCCAGTGGTGAAGGACAGGGCGGACCTGAAAGTCGACTTTCAGTCACCGACACCCGATGCGGGAGACCCACCGCTACGGCAACGGGACTTCGCAATCAAGGCTAACTTTGTGGGCGGTTGTTCCACCGACCTTGTGCCGGGTTATGAGAATAACCATGAGGATTTTTATTATAACACTGTGGCGGGGGTAGATGCCCTGCACCGCCAAGGCGTCACTGGCAAGGGTGTCACAGTTGCAGTGGTGGATTCCGGGTTATGGGAACATGACGCGCTGATGAAGGATACTAATGGCCGAAATCGGGTGGTCGCCAGGTATGACGCCATCACAGACACTCTCGGTAACGAGGTGATTGATGAGAGCGGTCATGGTACCCATATGACCAGCATAGTAGCCAACAGTGGTCAGACGACGCGAAGCGGCCGTCCGACGGGTTCCTATAAGGGGGTAGCTCCTGACGCCAGTCTGGTGGCTGTGAAGGTGCTGGACCGCGAGGGGTTGGCCCATGTTCTAGAAATTGTTCGCGCGATCCAATGGGTGGTTGATCACAGCGAAAAATACAATATCCGAGTGCTCAACTTGTCTTTTGCCCAAACTCCCAGATGGCCTTACTGGGAAGATCCGGTCGACCAGGCAGCCATGAAGGCCTGGGCGGCTGGCATCGCGGTGGTGGCTGCCGCCGGAAATGAGGGGCCTGACCCTGGAACCATTGGATCACCTGGTAATCTGCCCTACATCATCACCGTCGGAGCCGTGACGGACTCCTGGACCCCGAATACTCGCGATGACGACTACCTCCCGGACTTTTCTTCACGTGGACCCACCCAGGAAGGGCATATCAAACCGGATATCGTTGCGCTTGGCGGACATATGACTGGCCTTATTCGTCCGGAGTCGGCCCTTGCCATGGAACAGCCCGAGGACATGCTCAGAACTGGAGAGTTTGTCTCCACTGGCTCTTCGCAGGCCAGTGCACTGGTCTCTGGATTGCTTGCATTGCTGTTGCAGTTGGAGCCTGATCTTACCCCCAACGACCTCAAGTGCAAGTTGGTTACAAGCGCTGAACCTGCTATCAATCGTGATGGAAAGCTTGCGTACAGCCCATTCCAGCAGGGGTACGGTTTAGTGACTGCCACCAGAGCCGTGACCCTGGGTCAGAAAGGGTGTGGAAACCCGGATATGGACTTGGGGGCTGACATAACGAACAAAAAGCATTTCTACGGACCCGCGATCATTGGTGAGGATGGAGGACCCAGTCTGCCAGGAGTCAAGGATATGGTTTCTGCCCAGCCTAGCGAAAACGGCTTGAGTGAAAACCGCAAGTGGGGTGTTAAAGACCATATAGAGAGAAAAGTCAGGCAGGCCTCTGACCTGCTTCCACCTGAAAAATCTCCCTTCAATTGGCAGGAGCTATATCTGCTGGAACGGTCCACCATTGAGGCCCTCACCAGCGATGCTTCTACCGAGTCCCCTTCCAATAAGGATCACTAGGGCAACATAGCGTCAGTAACCCTCTCGGGTTAATGGCTTGCTAGTCCCGCCAGGGCTCCTCAAATACCATCTAACTCATAGATTTATCGAGTATTTTTTTCTCGCCTTCACCAGCTTTAGTGGGTTGTACCCCACCTACCCAAAAAAGGGCATATAGGTGCCTTCATTTCCCCTGCCGTACATTGTATAAAAGCGTCAAGCATGATGGTAAAAGAATGCGAACCAGGTCCTGAGTAGGGGCTGATTGGGAGAACTCAGTCACACAACCCATACGCAAAAATTGAAGAAGGCAGGTAAAAAAACCATGAAAACTATCAAGATGATCGGCTATGCGGGCATAGCAAGTGCAGCACTTGTACTGCTGTTGCCCACCATGAGTATCACGGAGTCGGCACAAGCACGAAACACAAGTGAAGAGAGCTCAAGTGTCGTGCACCGTGTGAGCCACGCTCTGGCTGCTGATACGCAGTATACAGCCGGGCAGACTGGTAATCCTTGGGGACGCACTAATGTGTCCGAGCAGGCAGGCAATCGCTGGGGACGCACTAACGTGTCCGAGCAGGCAGGCAATCGCTGGGGACGCACTAACGTGTCCGAGCAGGCAGGCAATCGCTGGGGACGCACTAACGTGTCCGAGCAGGCAGGCAATCGCTGGGGACGCACTAACGTGTCCGAGCAGGCAGGCAATCGCTGGGGACGCACTAACGTGTCCGAGCAGGCAGGCAATCGCTGGGGACGCACTAACGTGTCCGAGCAGGCAGGCAATCGCTGGGGACGCACTAACGTGTCCGAGCAGGCAGGCAATCGCTGGGGACGCACTAACGTGTCCGAGCAGGCAGGCAATCGCTGGGGACGCACCTAGAGCGCGAAGAGGCGCATAAGTAAGGTCAGTTTTTCGATAGCAGAATGCTTGCTGGGGTCGCCTTCCCCCAGTGGGTGTTTCTGCGTATGCATTTTGTACTGTTGCACTATCGTCCGCATTAGAGCTCAGAGTATAAGTACTTCTCGTAGGGCGACTATTTGTTCCTCTGCCATACGCATATCCCGTATGCTTCTTGCTGTTGTTACGGGTCACTAACTTTAGGAAGTAAAACAGAAGGTGCATGTTCATCTATCGTTAGACATACTTATTGGTCGGTGACGGTAGCAGAGTAACGTCAGTAACGGGATATAAGGGAGTTTCCCCTATCACTTGACTTTCTTTCGTCATGAAACACGCAACCAAGCCCTTAATGCCACTCCCCAAGTAGCCGGTACACACGCTTTACCGCGAAAATTTGAGTTCGCTGCTAGTATCTTTTTCATTAATGGTTATTTTGAACACCGCCGCCCAAGTGCTTATATTGGAGCTTGGAAAAAATACCCTGTAGTACTAAGGTAGCTGCAAGCTTCAAGGTGAAATGTTATGCCTAAGTACTTTTTTTCCATGCTTATCTTGGCGTGGTTTGGGTTTATTAGCACCACAGTGGGCGCTGCGGGTAGGCCCAATCTATTATTGATCACTGTTGATGACATGAGTGCCGACTCTGTTGGCGTATTTGGATCGAGCGTGCCGGATATCACGCCTAATATTGATCAACTTGCCCGCGAAGGTCTGAGATTTGAGCTTGCCCACGTCCAGGTGGCTAATTGTATGCCGTCAAGGAACGTTATGTGGTCGGGGCGTTACCCTCAAAATAACAAGGTTGAAGGTTTCTATCAGGTGCGTGACCCTGGCTACCCTACATTGGCCGATCTGGCAAAAAAGGCCGGATATTTCACAGCGATTCGCCACAAACTCAACGACTCAACGCCTTATTACCCTTATGCCTGGGACATGGTGCTCGATGATGTGCCTGGAGGTGTAAAACCGAACATAAAAGACGCAAAGTCTTACGGTCTTTCCACGGTTCAGGGCATACATAGTGCGAAGTCAGTCGGTAAGCCTTTTTATCTGTTGATCAATGTCGCCGACCCACATGTGCCTTTTTTTGGTCTCAATAAAGCAGGTAGGGATGTAGAGGATGTGTTCCGACCTTCCCGTGTATACGGTGCACAGGAGATCTCTGTTCCAAAATTTCTAACTGATGATCCGGTTGTTCGACAGGAGCTGGCCCATTACTACTCTTCAGTGCGTCGTGCTGATGATGCTGTGGGACAGATTTTGCAGGCGCTGAAAGAATCGGGTGAAGCCGACAATACCCTTGTTATGTTCATTTCAGATCATGGCATGCCTTTTCCCTTTGCGAAAACACAACTGTACCACCAGAGCACCCGAACCCCGCTGATCTTCCGTTGGCCCGGTGTCACGAAAAAGGATTCTGTCGATAGCGAGCATATGGTATCCGCTGTTGACATCCTGCCAACACTGGCGGAAGTGATGGGCGCTGACATTCCCCAGGGCGTTGACGGACGCACACTCCTGCCACTACTGAAAGGTGAGTCACAGGGCGATCGCGACTTTGTTTTTAAAGCGCACAATGAAAATTCGTCTGGACAGCGCAACCCGATGCGAGCGGTAGAAAGCCGACATTTTCTCTATATTTTTAACCCATGGTCTGATGGCAGGCGGGCTATGTTTTCTGCCACGAATGAAACCAGAACCCATAAACGTATGACCGAACTTGCTAAGGATAATCTGCAAATTGCCAGCAGATTGAACTTGCTCAAGTATCGGGTTTTGGAGGAATTTTACGATATTCAGAAGGATCCGGACTGTTTGGTCAATTTGATAGCCGATCCCGCCCATCGGCATGAAGTTGAAACCCACAGGGACGTGCTTGAAGAGTGGCTTGCCGATATGCAGGATCCCATGCTGGCAGCATTCAATGGTCGGCAGGATCCGAAAGTGTTGGCGGTATATATGCAGGAGCAGCAGGCCCTAGTCCAAAAGCGTAAGGAATTGAATCGTGCTAATTGGAATCGAGCTATAGCAGAGAAGTTGAAACAAATGGGCGATCCGTCCAAAGCGGCGAAGTAAGCCCACGTGTCGATGCACACTTCACGGTCGGGAGAAGTGTTTGCGCATGGCGGTTTCATACCGAGTATTGAGGGAATGCGGGCCTTGGCCGTTCTGGTCGTCCTGCTTTTTCACCTGGATATTCCGGGTGTTGAAGGTGGGTTCCTGGGTGTCGACCTTTTCTTTGTAATATCCGGCTTTATCATCACCAGGAATATTCTATCGGATCTGCGTGGTGGCACATTTTCGCTTAAAGAATTTTATATTCGCCGCTTTCGTCGTCTCTTTCCTGCGCTGCTGGTCACCGTTTTATTAACCCTTGTGGTTGCCGTTGTGATTGTGCCACCGATCGAGTTGGTGAATACGGCAAAGTCAGCGATTTTCGCTTTGTTCTCACTGGCGAATTTCAATTTCTGGCTGGAGTCCGGATATTTCGACGCTGCGGCCAATACCAAGCCGCTGCTACATACCTGGTCACTCAGCGTGGAGGAGCAGTTCTATCTGTTCTGGCCTGCCCTGGTTCTACTGTTGGCAAATACCAGACGACGCATAATTGTCGCTGTGGTGTTACTCCTATTGTCATTGGGTTCGGCCTTGCTATGGCGAGACAGTTTCCCAAACGGTATTTTTTTCTTGCTTCCTTTCAGGTTACACCAACTAATGGCCGGCGCTCTGATTGCTATTCTCGCACTGCGTCTGGCGGATCACTGGGGCAACCTAAGCACGCTTCTGGCATCTATCGGGTTCGTTGCTTTATCCATTACGCTAAACGGGCGCTACTCGCCGGCAGTGGGGGCCGCGGCGGTGGCGGGCTTTGGCTTTCTCATGCTTCTGGGGAGAGACGCCGCGTTGGCTCAAGCACTCTTTGGTAACAAACCGATGCAGTGGATTGGTCAGCGCTCCTATGCGATCTATCTGGTCCACTGGCCGATTATCGTCTTGTTCAAGTATTACACAGATTTTCAGCTGAATAATGTCGAGAGAGCCCTGCTCCTAATTCTATCTATCGTAGCTGCGATCGCGCTACATGACCTTGTTGAGAAGCCTTTTCGCAAGAAGGGTAAGGATACTACGATCCTCCAACGCATGGCATTGCGTATTTCGGTTTCAACACTATTTGTCACGGTTGTGATTGCTGCAGTCATCTGGAGCCTGAACGGTCTACCATCTCGACTCGATCCGCGCATACAGCGAATTGTAGACAGTGTAGACGGTGAGGTAGACCAGCGTCGGCGCGCCATCCGCTTTGGTCAGTGCAACCTACATGAAATGCATAAATTTTCTGCATACAACACAAAGGAATGTGCTTCGATCGATTCCGCACGCAAAAATGTCCTAATCATTGGCGACAGTATGGCAGCAGATACCTACATGATGCTGTCCCAGACCTACCCGGAAATTCAATTCTCACAGGCTACGGCAGGCGCTTGCACCGCTGTTCTTAATATCTCCGACATCGGTGGAAAATATCCGACCTGTGAAGCACTAAATGAGTACAGGTTTTCCAAGCTGGTCGATTTGGACATGGACCTCATTGTGCTCGCATCCATATGGAATGAAGACAGAATACAGCCCCTCATAGAGACCGTAGCCTACCTGCGCTCGCGTGGAAAAAAAGTATTGGTCATGGGACCGCGTGCTCATTTCCAGGGTGCCATTCCCCTGCTGATTTCCAGAGAGGCGTCCCTCGATGGGGTAAATGACCGTTTGCGTGATCGTGTCATCCAGGACAATACGCTGCTGAACCAGATGCGAACCGCTATGCCCGATGTGGAGATTCTGGACATAGGTGCATACAGTGCTCGCCAGGTTGTGATGTCGTCGAGGATGATCACCTGCTTTATGTTGATGAGCGGCATTTCACCAAATTGGGAGCTCAACGAATAGGCGCTAGAGTTAGAGCGTCCTTTGATCTGCTGGAATTTATTAACTCCGAGCCAGGTGAGAAGCGCTGAACAGCGATTTTCGAACTACTTGATTGGAGCGTACAGATGGGCGTTCTATACGGAGAATGTGGAAAGTACGCAAGACCATCACTCATCCGAGTTGGCCCCGGTGCTCAATGGCCGATACCAGATGGAGGACGTATAGGCCCTTTCCTGAATAGTATCCGGTTGTTCCGCTGCATGCTCGACACCCAGGGCAATGGCATCCAACAGGGAGTGACGGGCCGTTGGAATTTGTAGCACCCGGACGTAGTAGAATGCGGGTTGGCGCGCATCGAACTGCGGGTCTGTCCAAGTGGTAGCCAGTTGTGCGGCGCCTATACTGTTGTCCACCTTGCCGGTTTTCAGGTTCACCGTATTGCCCACCGCGGGCAAGCTGCCGTCGGGGTTCAACTGGCGATCATCCGACCAGGCAACATTGAAGATTTTTTCCCGGGACTTCCCCGTCTCGTCCAGCCAGCCCTTTACAATTTGTACCCTATCGAGATTCGCGCCTTTGGGATCCTTGGCGGCGAGTACGATAAATGAAGGTGTTTCGGGTTGGCTCAATTCGCCCCCCATCGGTACTCCACGCGAGGTTGCGTAGGCGTGTGCGTCTGCATTCTCGAGGTCCGCCGCAGTAAAACCGGCGCCGCCATAAAACTGCACCGCAATGCGCGGACCTGTAGTGGCGTATACCTCCCTGCGTTCCAGTGCGTCCATAATGTCTGACCGGGTATTACTCTTTGCCCAGACGGCTGCCATCCCCGATGCGGACATTGCCCAGCCGGTGGCACCGGGGCCATCGTCGTTCCATTTCTTATTTTTATTGGCCGGGATGGAGTCCGTTGCAAGTTTGCCGTGGAAATTGTCTTCCTCGGCGGATGACAGCGATGTGTGGGAATCTGTGGATCCGATCACTCCGAGGATATAGGGGTTCTGGCCCAATTTTCTTTCCAGTTCAAGGCCTTGCTTTAGTGCCTCTCGGACGAAGTCGCCACGTTGCGGTTGGTAGGGTGTCCACTTGCGCTGAATGTAATAGGGGTAGACTTCAAAGTCTGCGAATTCGTCTTCAGGGGAGAGCGAGGAATGTGTTTCCGAGTCGCCCTTTGTCTGGGTGATCTCAGCTACGTGCTCCCACTTGCTACGCTGTGCCACATAGTCTTTCGTAAAGGGCTCTCCACGCAGGGTCGTATCCGAAAACATGTAACCTTTGGAGATATTTGAATTGTGGGGAATGGCAGTGAACCTTGCCCCGGTCGCCAGGCTGGTTTTGTCCAACCAGGCCCACAGATCTTCAGGATAAGGGCTGTCGTCAAGGCCAAAGGGCTCGTATTGTTGAGCGGTGGCTGCACCGCTGTCGGTAATTACCACCCGGTGCAGGTTGGCGCCCCCCGGAATGGAGCTCCACTCCCAGCCTATCATGGCAGTGAATTCCCCCGGCTCGTTGTACTTGTCAGCAGTCTCGGTAATCGTGCGCCAGGCGTCAATTTCAACCTGTTTCGGCATGGGCAGGAGACTCACGTCACTGCTTTCAATGCTGCTGGCCTTGACGTCTTGCAGAGGGGTCAACTCGGGATCCGGAAGAACGCGGATGAACAGATCACGTCCTGTTCCGGTGTCGATAAAGCGATTCAAAACGTACGCGGCGACCCGTGCCTTGATCGAGTCAATGAAGCCGAGGTTTGAGGTGTTCACACCATTGAGATGAATGTTGCGGATTTGGCCCAGAAACTCGGCGTGATCGGTCACCACAAGAAAGTCCAGCGGCGTTCCTATCTGCACGCGCGCCTTGTGATATGGGTGTATCACCGGCATGCCGCGAGCATAGCGATAAGCGGTGTCCGGGTCACCGGTCAGATTGTTGTTAGTGTAAGCATCGGAGGAGTAGGAGGTGTGCAGGTGAGTGTCACCCCAGAGCAATTCTCGCTCTGACGCGCCCGCACCCGCCGAGCTTAAAGCTAATGCCAACAGGATAGCGCAACGCATACGAACCTCCACTGAGTGTCCACAGCGCAGTAACGCCTCACGGACGCGCCACGACCCTGTCAACAGGTATACCCCATACACCAAACCGTCGCGATTGGGCGATCTTTTCCAATGTCTGGTACTCGAAAGGAGCATCGGGCAGCGCCACGGCCCACCCTTCTCCAGGAGATACGCGCTGAGGTCCTCGCCTTCATCAAATCGGGAGGCATTTACCCGGCACCAACCCACCACACTGCCGTCATCCAACTCGCGCTTTATTTCACAGCGGACAAAGCCATCTATTTTGAAATCCAGCGCCACGGACGCGCGCGATCCACAAACTGTAGGTAGCCGATTACTTCTACAAGTACGGTTGGTGCGCGGAATGTAAATACCATACAGGTGAATAGTCTTGCCATTTATACGCAGGGTACCATCTTCATTGACATTGGCGGAACTGGAAATTTCATAGGCAAACAGGGGCGAGGTCAGGAGGAGGCTACACGCGATAGCTAATCCCGCCACAATTCTGATTGAATTGATTGCCTGCATACCCGGAGTGTATGGACATTTATACTGTCCGACAAGGCTTGTGACTTCTCCATATAAAGTCGTGTTACTTAAAGAATTGCAAGGTTCATGCTCTTCTCCCTTGGCAGGTTCCGTTGCTGGCCATCGGCACACAATGTCGTATAATCCCTTGGGGTAAAGCGCAGAAGCAATCACACCGCGGTAAACCCGCCTTTTGCTGCATCCTGGATTGCCAGGAAGGAGACTGCTAATGACATTGCGAGAAGAAATCCAGCAGGCCACCACCAGAATCGACCGCCAGTCCATCGCCCAGGCCGTGTCAGCTGCCAAACGCGGTGATCCTTCCGGACAGATAAAACTTACAGGCGTCATGGCATGGGTAGCCTATGCCTGCCCGGACGCAACCACCGCGGTCTACGACAATATCGCGTCCGCCTGGCTCGGCAGTGGCCCTACCCCGGAAATTCCCTTGGGTCTTGCCGCAGCTCCGGTGGAAGACAGTTTCTGGAAAGCATTCTGGGCCGTGGTTGAGGGTCCACCGGAGGGCTATGATGCCCTTACCATCACTGTCGCAGTTGCCGCATTGGCAGGGGCGCTGCACCCCGATTTTGAACAAATTGCCGAGAACAGTGCGCGTAACCACCGAGGGGCAGCAGTGGCGCTTACCAAGCCGATCCCCGGCCATACAGATTTTGATGTCCTGTCCCGTTGTCCGGAGAATAGCCTCGGCTTAACGCTGCACAAGATGATTGTGGAAAATGGTTATGATCCTGAGGTTCTTGACCGGGAATCCATCAAGCTGAGTGCGCTGCCACACTCCCTGCATTACCTGAATGCCCGCATATTGCAGATGCATGATGTATGGCACCTGGTAGCCGGGTATACCACTAACTCCTCGAATGAAATCGCTATTTCAGCATTTCAATTGGCGCAGTTTGGCCACAACTACTCGGCCATGTTTTTGGCGGCCGGTATGGCAATGAGCACCACCAAGGAGCCCAGGGGATTTACCATTTTGATGCAGATAATCACTGAGGCCTGGCAGCACGGGCGGGAAACGCCGGTGATGATGGATATTGAATGGGAGAGCGAGTGGAATAACTCACTCGAAGCAATACGGACTAAATACGCAATACCCACTTACCAGAGTGTGTTTCCTGCAGATCTGCTGGAATCCATCGAAAACCCTTCCCTCTGGAAAAAAGTCGTGATGGGTTATCAGTTGTTCAGGTACAACTTCCAGTTACGACGGGGTAAGTTTCGGGCCGCGCTATAGTAAATAGGCGGCAGAGGTCTGGGTCCTCCAGTGCATTGTTCACCTGTCGCATATGAATTCAATGGCACGCACCGAAGGCGGAAGTATTGCCGTAGGATATTGTTCAAAATTTGTCTGTTTACGGTGCTTTCTCCGTTTCTTCTGTGGCAATCAGACTCCTTTGGCGAAATGCCGGATCCGACGCTCGTGGTTCTTGAGGCAGCGCTTGCAAAGTTGGATGCGACCAATCTCGACGACGACTGGTATTTCTCGATGGAAATTGTCGAGGAAGACGAGCTGAAGGTTATCCGTAGCGATCCACATCGGGATAAATACGAGAAGCGGCAGTTGCTGAGTGTAGATGGAATCACGCCGGATGATAGTCGCCAGAAAAAATTTCGCGACAGCGAGGTAAAGCGCATTGATGAGTTGGACCCGGATGCATCCGGCTATCGCTATATGGTAGATATGCAAACGCTGGAATTGATTGAACAGCGAGAGGGCTACGCAAAACTGTCTTTCGTGCCCAGGATAAAGGCTATGGAGAAATCTCGTGATCAGGTTCGCGGGGCGTTACTGCTCAATACTCAAACACAACAGATAGAAGAAATCGAAATTAACAATACCGGGAAATTGTCTCCCGCATTCTCGGTTACGGTAGATACCTACCAATTAGTGCTAAAATTCCAGCAGGAGCAGGGCGAGAATTTGTTGAAAAAACTGGAGTCCCACGCCGTCGGTAAGGCAGGATTTCTCAAGAGCTTTGATGTCCTGGTCGGTGTCACGTTCAGTGACTATAAACGAGCGGCTCGCTGACCTCCACGCACCAAACGCCCGGGTAATTCGCCGGTATGCTGACCAGCAATAAACGTGGTCACCCCAGACTTGAGCGTGTATCGATAACCATCTACCTGTTGCACCAGGCGCTTGCCACCGGCGGGTAAATCGTAGATGGCCTCTGGTCGATGCAATTGCAGGGCGTCGAAGTCGATAACGTTAACATCGGCCATATAACCCTCGGCCAGCAAGCCACGATCATCCATGCCATAGGCGCGGGCCGTATCATAGCTCAGCTTGCGCACCATAAGCTCCAGCGGCAGGCGCAACCCCTTTTTGCGGTCCCTGACCCAGTGCGTCAGGACAAAGGTGGGCATCCCCGCGTCGGCTATGAGGCCGCAGTGGGCTCCACCGTCTGACAGTCCAAACAGGGCGTCAGGGGCGGTCAGTACGGACTCAAAAAAACTGAAATCGTAATTTTCGTACGCATTGAGCGGCTGGTAAAACAATTCCTTGCCGCCGTCCGCTACCAATAAGTCGTACATGACTTCGAAGCAGTCCTTGCCCTGGGCTGCAGCGATACCGCAGACGCTTTGCTCCCGGGAGGGCTCGTAATCGGGTTTCTTTCCCAGTGGGAACACATACCACAGGAGTTCCTCCCAGGTACCACCAAAAGGCGTATGGGTTAGCATGCTTTGCTCGCCAAGGATTTTTGCCCGAATCTCGGCGCGTTGCATTTTCGCCAGTTTTTGTTCGAAGGGCAGATCGGCAAGCTCGCTTATGTAGGTTGGATGAGCCAGAAAGACGTGCACAGTGGATTGCAGTCCGTGCAGGATGCCTGTGGGACGGCCTGCCACCTGAGGAATGATTTTTACACCTTCTTTTGCCGCTCTTCGGGCCAGTGCCATAAAGTTATCGCCGGTGAAAGCATCGAAGGAGGTCCACACGACGGTGACGGGTCGACCGCTTTCCTTGCCCACATCGATCACCCAACGCCACTCACTCTCCTCGCCCAGATGGTCAGACACGATTTCAAATACGCCATGGTCAATGCCCTTCATGGCATACCCCAGCGCTCGCATCTCATCGGCGGGCGCATGGGTGCCGGGCACTAGCACGCCATGAACATCCTTGTGCAGGAAGGTGCGTGAGGTGGAAAAACCTACAGCTCCAGCCAGCAGTCCTTCGCGAACAATGTTGGCCATGGCCTTGATGTCGGCGTCAGTGGGTAACTCGTCGGTATTGCAGCGTTCACCCATGACATAGCTGCGCACTGCCCCATGCGGCACCTGGGCTGCCACGTCGATCGTGCGGGGCATGGTGTCCAGAGCATCAAGATATTCGGGGAAGTGCTCCCACTGCCAGTCAATGCCTTCCGCCAGCGCCGTGCCGGGAATATCCTCCACTCCTTCCATTAACTGGATCAGAAAATCTTCCGAGCCGGGTCGCACAGGTGCAAAACCGACGCCACAATTACCCATTACCGCGGTCGTTACGCCATGCCAGCTGCTTGGGGCCAGGATAGGGTCCCAGGTTGCTTGTCCATCGTAATGCGTGTGCACGTCCACCCAGCCGGGGGTGACCAGGCAATCGACGGCATCAATGGTGCGGGTGCTGGAGTGTCCAGAATAATCGCCCACTCCGACAATCTTGTCTCCTGTGATAGCTACGTCGGCCCGGTAGGGTTTGGAGCCGGAACCATCTACAACGGTACCGCCGCGAATTATGACGTCGATCATGGGAACTCCTTAGGGCAGGTTAAAGCGCACCACCACGGCAGGACCTGCCAGGGGCTTATCGAGGACAAGCGTTAGCAATCCGTCGTGATCCTCGGTTCGCATCACGTCTGCGCCCAATACCTCGACGCTGCGCCATGCGATGCCCGGTTGCTCAATGGTAAAACTATCTTCCACGGCGCCTACGACAATGGCATACAAGGCCTTATCGTTTTGAGTGTAGCGCAATTCACGGCCGCGTTCGTTTTTAAATCGTATCCAAGGATGTGTAGCATAGATAGCCTCGCCGTTAATCGCCATCCAGTTGCCCAGGCCTAGCAGAGGATTTTGCTGGATGACGGGTATTCGACCGTAGCTGTCCGGGCCAACATTGATCAATACATTGCCGTTCTTGGCGACAGTGTCCACCAGGTAGTCAATAAGGTTGGCGGCTGTCAGGATATCGGCTGCGGTTTCCTGCGCATTGTAGGCAAAAGAACCGCCGAGTCCGCGTGTGGACTCCCACTTGAAAGGGGGTATGCCAGGAAGGCTATCGTACTCGGCGGTCTTGAAGCCGAATCGCGCGGGGTCATCCTTCAAGGGGTCCGGGTGCCTGGACAGGATAAATCGTGCCAGTGCTTTCATCACCCACGTGGCGCCGGGAATCCGCGCAATTTGTCCCAGCACATCGACAGCACCCCAGCGGTCATTCACCGTTCCCTGGGGTACATTGGCAAAGTAGTATTCGAAGAGTTCGTTCTGGCGGCCCTTGGAGGGATAGCCGATATCCGCCCAAAGTACATCCGGATGGTAGCGGTCGATCAACTCCACGATTTGCGCATGCGCATAATCGGCATAGTCCTGGCTGGCGGGCGCACTGCGCATGATGTCACGGATTCGGTCGCCTTCCGTAACCAACTGGAAGGTCCAGTCCAGCCCGGTAGAATAGTAGGTGCCAAAACGCATGCCGCGGGCGCGCACAGCTGTGGCGAGTTCGCCCACGAGGTCGCGCTGTGATCCCCAATTCTCCCGGTTGGGATTTGCTACCGCGCTTGGCCACAGCGTGTAACCGTCGTGGTGCTTGGTGACGAGGACAACATACTTTGCCCCCGCCTTGTAAAACAGGTCGGCCCAGGCGTTCGGGTCCCAACCTTCGCTCAGGTGCTGCTCAAACACAGGTTTAAAATCCGCGTAGGGCGCATTGCCATACGTCGCGGCATGGTGCTTCGCCGTGGCGCTGTCCGCGTAGCTCATGGAGTTCAGATACCAGTCAGCGTACGGCAAATCCTTGCGCGGGGCATCGTAAAACAGCATTTGCTCCAACTCACCAGGGCGTAAAGGCGCACCTGCAGCGAACGCGGGCACCGATGCGGGTCCCCAATGGATGAAGATTCCCAGCTTCGCACCTTCATACCACTGCGGTACCTCGCGCGAACGACGCAGCATATCTTCGGAAACCGTGTCGGAGCAGGCACTGATCAGGAAGAGGGCAGTCATGAGCATGAGACTGCGACCAAAGCTTATGTACCAGACCGATAGCATGTTCTAATCCTTATGGCTGCCGTTGACTAAGGCCGAAGATTTATTGTCGCCCAGTCAGTATTTTAGGCTACCTGGCGTTCAGGTACAGCCGGGGTAATGCCTTCACTAGCGGCGGGAGCGCGGCTACCCGATACCCTGGCCAGCGCCATAACCTTACAGGGCATCTCGCCAACTGCCCAGCGCACGATCTTGCTCTTCAACTTTTCGTTAGGCCTGAACACAAAACGCTCGGCGAATGCGGAATGATAGGTGCCGGTCATTTTGCGCGCCCAGTCTGGCATCATAGTCATGGAGCCGTGCAGCCCCATCCATGATTCAAAACGTTGCCTGCGCGTGGTTGCAACATCACCGCTGGTGCCCAGCAGGAAGTCGGCAAACTGGCGTGTCTGGTCGTTGTATGCCATCAATGGACGCATGCGCTCGACATAATCTTCCAGTTCACTGACAGTCTCTGGCACCCACTGCGCACCGCCCATGCGGCCAATCACCGCCTGTTCTGTAAGGTACCGATCTTTTTCTGCGCGGCTCAATGGTCGATTGTAACGGTCAAAGGCCATCATGATGGCCCACGGAATGCAGGTATGCACCCAGGCAATCAATTCCGGGTTCAGGGCGCGATACGCCACGCCATCCGCACGAGTGCCGTTAACGTAGCCGTGAATCCGCTTCACATTTTCAATCACAGCAGTGGCGGCCACGGTGTTGCCAAATGTCGAGCGCAGCACATAGCCCAGTGTATTGCGAGAACGCATATAAGGATTGGTCCGGTAGGACGATTGCGTGAACACCCCGTGCATCACGGAAGGGTGTAACACTTCCATAAGTATGGCTGCCATCCCGGCGCCGGTCACACTGGCCAGGTCACCGTTGATTTCCCAGGACATGCTGTCGGGGCCGCCCGTGAGTCCGAGGTCACCAGCTGGGCCGCCGTAAATATCCGCTTCATCGTGGCGCCCACCCGCGAGTTCTATCTGTGCAATGATGTCAGCTTTGATCGATGACATATTGAATCTTCCTCCTGCAGTGAAATTTCCGAGTTTCGCGGCTTCGCTTGCGTTGTTGCCAACGAGGCTATTCCGTTGGTTTGTCGGAGTTCATTCTGGATTATTACGTGACAGCTGTCAATTTATGCCTGATGCCGATGCCCGCATGTCTAAGGCTGTGTTAGCGCGGCAATAAACCGTCAAAAATGATATTTACGGCGCTTTCTGCCTGGGCCCGAATAGACCCCCTGGTGTTGTCGCTAACGCCACGGCGTAGCCGTTTGGTCAATGCGGGAAGGGCAAACAGGCCTCCTGCACCGTGGGTCATCAAAAAGTAGAGCAAGGTCACAGAGATCGGTACGATGCGTCCTTCGTCGGCCAGACGCGTCAGCCACGCATCGCCGAAATCTCGCACCGGTTTAATATAGGTTTTGAACAAGTAGTCCAGACGCGGCCCAGGCTGGCTGGCTTCCTGATTGATGACTTGCAGCAGCGAGGGATGCAATGCGTTGATTTCGATAAAGCAAAGGATCAAGCCGCGCAGGACCAACAACTCGTCATTGCCCAGGGCCTGCGCCTCGCGCAGCAGGTCTTTTTCCAGGCGGCCAAAGCCGTGATCGACAGCTGCATACCAAAGTGTTTCTTTCGAACCAAACCTTTGTGGGATCAGGTTGTGACTAACCTCCAGTCGGCGGGCGATCTCCCGTACCGATGCGCCGTCATAGCCGTTTTCCCCGAACGACTGCAACGCCGTATCGAGCAGCGCGTCATCAGCCACGGCGCTTCGCACAGGACGCCCTCTTGCTCTCTTCGCCATTTGTTGCCGCCTCCTAACGGGTAATGCATGTCATCGAATTGAGCGTCAATTGCGAGGGCAGGGCGACTGCGGGGACAAATTGACACTTGTCATGCTATTCGACAATATGGGCAGGATCAACAGAGAGTGGCCACGCTGTCGCTTGCAGTTAAAAAATATAAGAGCAGGTGACGCGCACCGTGCAGACTCTCTCAGGTAAGGAAAAGTGGACTTACGCGATCGGCAATATGCCGTTCTCGGTGAAGGATGCTGCCTATGTCAATTTCGTTGTGTTCTATTACACACAGGTGCAGGGTTTAAGCGGCACGCTTACTGGCCTTGCCATGTTCATCGCGCTGACCTGGGATGCCATCTCCGATCCGATCGTGGGCAGCTGGTCGGATAGCTTGCACTCCCGCTGGGGGCGTCGTCATCCGCTGCTGGTGGCTGGCGGCCTGCCTACCGCATTGCTGTTTCTGGCATTGTTCACGCCGCCTGCTGGGCTTAGCGAATCAGGGGTGTTCACCTGGCTGTTGACGGTCTCTATTCTCCTGCGCACATTTCTTACGATCTATTTCATTCCATACTCTGCGATGGGGGCGGAACTTTCTGCGGATTATGATGAACGCACCGTGATTGCCAAGGCTCGTGTGACGATGGGCTGGCTGGCGGGTATGGTGCTGCCCGCGATCGCGTTCACAGTATTTTTTCGTCCCCAGGACGGTGTCGATGGGCGATTGGTCGCGGCCAATTACTGGCAGTATGGCGTGTTATCGGCAGGGGTGGCGGGAGTCACTGCGCTGGTGTGTATTGTCGGTACGCGCTCCGCTATTCCACGCTTACCCCAGGCAACTGTAGGACAAACGTTCAACTGGACTCAGCCGCTCGGTGATCTGAGCCTGATTTTTCGCAACCGGAACTTCAGGATGTCTATGGGCGCCAACCTGGCGTTTGGCATGTGTGCCGGGGTATACACAACCCTGAGCTTGTATCTCGGCACCTACTTTTGGGAATTTAGCACGGACCAACTTGCAGGTCTCATCATCCCCACCGCATTGGGGACCTTCCTCGCTTTCATCGTACTTAATCAGTTGGGTCGCCGTTTCGACAAACCCACACTGCTGGCGTCGGCCAGTTTTGCACTGGCCCTGAATTTGCTCTGGTTTATCGGAGCACGCCTGCTTGGACTCTTGCCGGAAAATGGTCACCCGCTTATTTATCCGCTGCAATGCTTGAACGTCGGTATCGGTGTCATATTGATCATTACCCTACAGGTGCTGGGTATCTCAGTGGCGGCCGACATACTGGATGAACAGGAGTTGACCACAGGCCGACGCCAGGAAGGTGTCGTTTTTGCAGCAGGTTCCTTTGTGGGGAAAGCCACGACAGGAGCCGGTTCGTTACTGGCTGGCATCGTGATCGACCTGTCAGGGATGGCGCCGGGGCTTGAACCCGGAGAGGTGGGTCAGAACGTACTGCAGTCGCTGGGCTGGTTCGCGATGGTCATGGTTTCGAGTCTCGCCCTCGTAGCATTCGTATTCTTCACGCGCCTGCGTCTCAGTCGCTCCGACCATGCCAGGGTTACGGCGCAACTCGCTGCCAGGTCTGCAGCAAAAGAGTAGCATCCGTGCAAAGTCTACGGGCATGCGGTATTGGACAGTACAATAGCTGAAGGCACAAAAAAGCCCTGATTTACAGGGCTTTAAGGTCATCCTTGGATGTTGCTGGATGGGTTGTTGGTGGAGGCGGCGGGAGTTGAACCCGCGTCCGCCAGTACTCTGCCTTCGGCTCTACATGCTTAGTTTCCGTTAATTGATTTAGCCGCAAACAGCCCAACGGGCAGGACGTAATTGGCGATCCTGAAAAAATTTAGCAGATCCACCCCAGGCAGGCTTCACAGCGATCCAGTTCTATATGACAGTCAGTAGCGCGGGGCTGGCACCTTGCTAAAGACCGCTAGGGCCGAAGCCACTAGATGGTGTCAAACGGGCTGCTTACGCAGCCAGTTGTGCACCGTAGTTGTCGTCATTGGCAACTAGTAGTTTGCAGCTTTGGATTAACGTGATTGGCTACCATCACGGCATGCACCTCAGGGTTCGCTACCGTCGTCGAATCCAAATCGCCCCCATAAGTGAGCGCACAGTATAGCGCATATCACTACGTTTTGGGGCAAACCATTTCAGATGAGGCGGCAATGGGGTTGGTTGGACACAACTGCTCCACAATTATACGTTTGACGGACGCGCAGGCGTTATCGCTGGCCCAGATGCGGCGCAACAGTGTTTCACCGACAATGGATAAGCCACCCGTTGAAACCGCTGCCCAGGCGCGCCAGGCAATACCTGTGGGGTTAGGCACGATTCTCGGGTTATTGAGAGGGCCCCGGATCTGGACGGTATTGGAAAAGATAGTGCCCACGGATATCCCCAGCCCCTGGCGGCCCCGGGAGTCGATATTCATCTCCAGATTCTCCTTGCCCAGATCGACTTTTATGTGCCCGACCAAATTAGCCTGGTTGGTGCGCGCGGCAAATCCGTAGGGGGTGCTGCCCACACCGTTCTGGAAGAGCGCCACGGCGGTGCCACACTCAAGTTGCTGCTGCTGGCGGTTGATCCCCGGTATCAGGGTCTGGAACATCGTGGTGGCTAGATTAGCCGTGAGAAACGCGGAATTGGCGTAGTCGAACGGACCCTGCCCAAGGTCCAGAAAGAGCAGGCCGCTGACATTGGAAGCGAGTTCCGCCTGGCTTTGGCCCCGGCTTTCCAGCGAGATGAATCCACTGCGGGGGAAGGTTGCCCTGGTCTTGAATCCGTGAACATTCTGAAACGTGCTGGTTAGTTTGGCGCTGGGCGGCGCGGCATTGGAATCCAGCGCCAGCGACATTTCCCCGCGACCACCGCTGAGCTGGCCACTGCTCATTTGTACTGCAAGCTGACCATTTCTGAGGCTGCTGGTGAAATCCAGTTCCCTGGCTGCGATCTCGGTGCTGACCACTGAGTCCAAATGCCCCGAGAGAGTCATATTGAAGTTTTTCAATGCATCCAGAGAGAGTGTGTCAGTACTGAACACCTTTGCACTTGGCGGCGCTGCATCATCGCGGCCCAGGAATCTCAATGGACTCAATAGTATGTCGCCCACCAGGTTGGCGCTCGATCTGGCGATCGTATCCAGCGCGGACTCTGCTGGTCGCGCTGCAATTGGTGTTTTAGCGTTCAAATGGGCGTTTTCCCAGGGCATTAACGACAGGTTGCCGTTTTGTATCTTGATCTCCACCGACGGTGGCGTGGTGTTATGGTAGCTAACGCTACCGCTGAGATCGCTCTCCCCCCATTGCAGGCTGCTGATATCGGCTTGCACACCATCGGCCAGTCTGGTTGCCTTGACCGTTAGTTGGCGCCGCCGCAGCGGCGAGTTGCGCTGCGTCTGTGCATCGGCGCTCAGATCTATCTGGCCTGTAACATTTCGGATCAGTTCCTCAATCCGGCTCCCTTCACTGAAAATTTGAGCACTCCCGGAGACGGGCACATGCTCCACGTCGTGGTAGTTGATCAGAAACTTGTCCAGGTCGAGGTCCGTGAGCTGGGCCGTGCTCTCCAGCGTCGCGCGCTGGCCCTTCCAGGTAATCTTGCCCTGGGTTTTCACAGTGACATCCGCAGAGACGAAATCAAACCGCTTGACCGTCATCAGGTTGGGGGCTGAAGCAAGCTCAATCCGAGCGTCTGATACCGTGAAGTCATTCAGTCGAAGTGTTTTGACATTGAGGGAAATGTTGGCCGCACCGAGTCGCGTCAGTGATGGCACCAGACCTGCCTGGTCGGCCTTGGCTGTGGATTCGGGCAGCAGGGCTTGCAGGCCGCTGACATTCAGCATTTCGGACTGTAGATTCGCAACCAACCAGGGGCTGCGACCGGATACCAGAACAAGACTGCCATTCAGGTCCTGATCGATAGAATCCACGTCGAGTTTCTCGATCTTTACCCCGACAATCCGATCCTTATCGAGTATCAGGCTGGAATTTCCTGTCAATGAGAGTTTTTCCTGCGCACTGGCTGCGCGACGCCAGTTGTTGTCCGCTCTGACCTCCATCGCTATCTGTGCCTTGCCTTGCATAGCGGTGAAGATATTTTTTATTCCACGGCCCTGGCTTTGAAAAGTCAGGCTGCCCGTGCTGCGACTGTTAATCAGGCCTTTTTGCCTGAAAATGTCGGGTATATCCATGTCGGTGAAATTCGTGGTGAGCTTGATAGCGGTGGGTTTGTCGGGTGGCGTGCTTGCTTCCAGGGTCAGGTCAAGACTGCCAAAATTTGTGCCCTTGGCCGTCGCTACAAACTTGCCGCCTTGCGCAGAGCGCTCCAGTGTTGCACTGGCCTGGCCCAGACTCAGGCCAGGGGCCTGCAGGTTTTCTGCATTGACTGTCAGGTTCAGGTCCAGATCCGGCATAGCTGCGAGATAATCCGGCAATGCTATTCCAGGAAGTGGCTTGGTATCTGCGGTGTTAAAAAGAAAGCCCAGATCCATGTGCGCACCCTTCAGGTCCATGGTGAGCTTGCGTCGATCCGTACCGGACAGTACTGCCGAGCCGCTGACTTGTAGTTCTCCCAGCTTGATGGCCAGGCTATCCAGGGCAAATTCGCCTGGGCGATTATCGAGCCGCGCTTCGATCGCTACTGGAATGTGGGTTTCGCCGCGGTAATGACCCGCCAGTGCGATGTCACCCTGGAGGGAATTGAGCAATGTTCCAAAGGTGTCTCCCCGGCCATCCAGCTTGGCTCGCCCGGTGCGCCAGAGCCAATCCGATCCCCCGAACTGCGGTGCTATATCACTTTCGCCCTCCCTGGCTTGCATGGTCGCATCCACATTCACGGTCCAGCCCTGTTCATCGCTGATGACGCCGAGCTCGCCCGTCAGGATGCCCGTGGGACCACTGCTGGTCAGGGCGTTGATCTGTAAACCATGTTCGCCACTGGTGAAGTCGAAAGCGGTCGCCTTGCCAATCTCGTCCTCCATGCGGATGACATCAATGGCAACATGTCCCGTATGTGTTGGCAATTGCATATGCGGCAGGGTTGCGGCGAGTTCCCTGGTAAGTTCTCCCGCCGGCGCGGATTCGTTATAGCTGCCCAACACGTCCAGAAGGCGTTTGGTGTCCAGCAACGGAATAGTTGTTGCAGACTGATTGGGCAGCTGCCAGGGGGTCTGCCCGGTGGCGGTGATGTGTGCGCTCAGTTCAGCGGCCTGCAAATCAATTTGCATGGAGTACGCCGTAGTTGTCCCGGGCTGCACCATGGCCTTGAGCGCAATCGGAGAGTCAGGTTTGCCCACGATAGCGACGGCCAGTTCAAGCTCAACCGGGGCAAGCTGGAGCAGATCTGTTAGCGATTTGAGCTTAGCGACCACCGTAAGCTCGCCGGCAGTGCGTGCCTCGGACCAATTAGCAGTCGCGCTGCCATCGGTTTGCCGCTGCCAAAGCAGCTTGCTCAGCGGATAGCTGTCACCACCATCACTGACATACTGCGCGGTCTCCAGTTGTAAACTCTCCGGCAGCCATGGGTCTAGAAACCGGTAGTCATTCGGCAGTGGCGTGCTGCTGGTGGGCCAGCGCGACGGACGTACCATGAGATCGGCAGCACTGGCGGTTACCAGCCGTATCTTGCGGTCCAGCAGGTCCGCCCATGCCAGTGTTACCGTGACATCGGTTGCGACGACGGCGGGATCCTGTGGGTCACCCATGATCAACTTGGGACTGCTTGCCTGCAGTTGCCACAGGTGGGCATTTATGGGGGAAAGTTGTACCGGTAAGCCAAGCTGCCTGCTCAGCAAGGGGCCGAGCTCCGCGTCGAGCGTATGCCCGATCAGACGGTTGCCCCAGATCGTCAACACCGCCAGGATGAGTATCACAACAGCAGCAAAAATTAATCGTTTCACAGGGTGGCGCCGGGCGGATTATCGGCGGCTATGGTAACAGCGGGCAGTTCCGCTTGTCACGATTGCGGTCATTACACAGGTGCGCAGCGCAAGGATCTTCCAGGTGCTATCTGAATCGCATGGTCGGCACGGGTGGGGGTGTTATTGTTTGACGTTGTCGCGCACGATGCGTTGTTTTTGGCGGTTCCAGTCGCGGTCTTTTTCCGTATCGCGCTTATCGTGAGACTTCTTGCCCACGGCCAATGCGATCCTCGCCTTAACCATGTGACTCTTCCAGTACAGTTGGGTACACACGCAGGTCAGGCCTTTTTGTGAGGTTGCCTCGAGTAATCTGGCCAGCTCCTTTTTGTGCAGGAGCAGCTTGCGGGTGCGAGTGGGGTCGGGAACGAAATGGGTGGAGACAGTGTCCAGTGGGGTAATCAGGCTCCCCAGCAGCCAGGCCTCGCCGTCCTTGATCAGCACATACGAATCGGCGATGTCCCCTTTACCCATACGCAGACTCTTTACCTCCCATCCGGTCAGCGCCACACCGGCCTCGAAAGTGTCCAGCAGTTCATAGTCAAAACGGGCACGCCTGTTCTGGGCTATGACGTTGCTGGGTTTTTGCGCTTTCTTTTTGGCCATGGCGCGCATTATACGGACAAGGTCCAGAGGGGAAACGTGAATCCTCCCCTTTTCACACCTGCAGGCCTGCGGCACTCTAAGCCAATGACAATTCAGGCTTTTTTATGATGACTGTGAGCGACCCAGGCACCCTCGACCGGTGGGGTACGCGCACCACATTTGTACTTGCGCTGTCCGCCTCGACGGTGGGGATGGGCAATCTGTGGCGCTTTTCCTACCTGAGCGGTGAATACGGTGGTGGTGCCTTTGTTATCACATATGTGCTGTGTTTATTTCTCATCGCCGTGCCGATCATGGTGGCCGAGGTCGTGCTGGGTAGCTACGGTGGGCCGAGTCCCGCGGGGGCCATTCGTCGCGCCTGTGATGGTTCGCAGCGCTCGCGCGCGTGGACGGTGGTGGGCGGTCTGGCCTGCCTGACGGGTCTGCTCATTCTGTCGTTCTATATCGTGGTCGCCGGATGGGGCATGGCCTACGCAGGATTCATGCACACCGGTATTTTTTCTGCTGCCCGAGCGGTGGATGTGGGAGCACACTTCGAGAACTTTCTGGCCGAACCGATGCAGCAGGTTTATTGGCAAAGCCTGTTTTTGTTGCTTACAGCAGGCACCGTTGTGCTAGGTGTAAGACGTGGCCTGGGCATGCTGGTCTGGCTCGCCGTGCCGCTGCTATTGGCCATGTTGGCGTTTCTGATCAAGTTCGCATTTGATAACGGCGATATTGGTGCTACCGGGAATTTTCTGTTTTCCACGCGGCTGGTGGACTTTTCTGGCCACTCTGCACTGCTCGCACTGGGACATGCATTTTTTACCCTGGGCGTGGGGGTGGGTACCGGCATCAGTTACGGGGCCTATGCGCCAGAACGCATTCCTATCGGACGCTCGGTGTTGGCGGTTGCAGTATTCGATACCCTATTTGGCGTGCTGGCCGGTCTGGTGATTTTCCCGCTCGTATTTGCGAGCAATGTAGAACCGGCAGCGGGTCCTGGTTTGTTATTCATTAGCCTGCCCTATGCTTTTGGCAATCTCATGCAGGGGGAGTTGGCGGGCACCGTTTTCTTTGTGTTGATGGTAGTGGCTGCACTGGGTTCAGCGGTGGCAATCATGGAGCCCATTGTGGCCACGCTGATTCAGCAGTTACGACTGGAGCGCTTCACCGCGACACTGCTGGTCGCAGCTGTGGTGTGGTTATTGGGCCTGGCTGTGGTCACTTCGTTTGGGCCGGAGAGGGGTCTGCAGTGGTTTGGTAAACGCAACCTGCTGGGCATTCTGGATACGTTGACAGCGGGTGTGCTACTGCCGGCGGTTGCATTACTGATCTCTGTGTTGGTCGGGTGGCGGATGCGGCCGGAAATTCTGCGGCTGACCCTGTCGCGGGAATCCGATCTGTTTTTCTCGCTCTGGCAGTTCCTGTTGCGGTATATTGCGCCGCTGGCCATAGTGCTGCTCATGCTGGCACCGTTTTGGGTAGCCAGCGTGTAGGTCGAGCGCGAGCGAGTCACAACAGGGTACGATCGGATTCATGACAGTCATCAACCGCAGCGCTTTGCTACCCTACAGTGCACGCCAGTTGTTCGATTTGGTGAGCGATGTGGAGTCCTATCCTACTTATATGGACGGTTGTGTGGGGGCGAGGATACTGCGCACCGAGGAGCATCTGGTAGACGCTCGTCTGGATCTCGCCCGCGGCGGGATCACCCAAAGTTTCAGTACGCGCAACCGCATGCTTGCCGCCCGGGAAATCACGCTGGAACTGATCGATGGACCTTTTGAGTATTTTGCCGGCCGCTGGGATTTCCGCGCGCTGGGGGACTCGGCCTGTAAAATGAGCCTGAATCTGGAATTTACTATTAACAGCTCTTTACTGGGTGTTGCAGCGTCCCGTTTGTTCGACAAAGTGACCAACAACCTGGTGGATGCGGTGGGTCGGCGCGCCAGCCAACTCTACGGTTGATGCTATGAGCGAACCCAATACGATCAAGGTGGAAGTGGCCTATGCATTGCCACACAAGCAGACTCTTCTTGCAGTCGAACTGCCGGTTGGGACAACTGTTTTGGAGGCAGCCCAGCGCTCCGGTATCGCCAGCAAATTTGAAGGTGTGGACCTGGATAACGCTACCTTCGGTATTTTCGGCCAGATAGTTGCACCCAGGCAGGTGCTGCGCGATGGTGACAGGGTAGAAATCTATCGGCCGCTCATCGCCGATCCCAAGGAAGTGCGCAAAGCCCGCGCGGCGCGCGCCAAGGAACGCAGGCAGCAAGGCAAGCCAGACTGACCGAGTGTGATTTCCTATTGGTTGGTGGGAATACCCGGGGTAGGTTCTGTCTGCGGCGGACTCACCGGTGCTGAACTGCTTGCCTCGCCCCAGCCGGGAGGGACCATGTCGCCCAAAATCCTTACCAGCGCGTCTCCCTCAAATTCGACTGTCAGTCGGGATTGGCTGAGGATCGTATCCCCATTGCGCTTGACGTAGAGGTAATCCCAGCGATTCTGGTTAAACGTGTCTTCCACCAGCGGGGTCCCCAGGATGAAGCGCACCTGCCGGCGATTCATGCCCGGCTTGAGTTGGTCAGCCATCTCCTGCGTGACGATATTGCCCTGTTCAACATTAATCTTGTAGACGCCGGGGAAGCTGCAGGCGCAAAGGCAGGCGATGGTCAAGGAGATCAACAGAATCCGCATGGGATAAAACTTCCACTTCCAGTATTGGGGTGGCATCATACCTCCAGTGGACAGCACAGAGAACCCCCAAGGCCATGGCCGAGCGAAACCAGGAACTGCGTAAGGCGGGTTTGAAAGTCACCCTCCCGCGCGTCAAAATCCTGCATATATTGGAATCTTCCGAACCCGGCCCCCGGCACTTGAGTGCTGAGGAGGTCTATGATGCACTCCGTGATGCGGGGGAGGATGTGGGACTAGCGACGGTTTACCGCGTGCTTACGCAATTTGAGACTGCCGGCCTGGTGACGCGTCATCATTTCGAGACAGGTCATTCGGTGTTCGAACTGGCCAAAGGCGAGCATCACGATCATATGGTTTGTGTGAGTAGCGGGGACGTTGTGGAGTTTACCGATGCTGTGATAGAGCAGCGCCAGCGTGAGATCGCCAGTGAACACGGTTACGAACTGATCGACCACTCCCTAGTCCTGTACGTGCGCAAGAAAGATGAGGCGTAGTTTTAAGACGTAGTTTAAGACTTAGTTGTCCAGCATTTCGCGAGCGTGAGCCAGCGTCTGGGGAGTAATCTTCACGCCGCCCAGCATACGGGCAATCTCCAGCACTTTTTCCTCGTCGTCCAGCTTGCGCAAGCTGGTTTCAACGGAGGTATCACTAGTGGCTTTTGTCACCTGCAGGTGATGGGAGCCCTGGGCCGCGACCTGTGCAAGGTGGGTGACACACAGCACTTGGGCCCGCTCCGACAGGGTGTGAAGTAGTTTCCCCACGACCTCGGCCACCGCCCCGCCAATACCCACATCCACCTCGTCGAACACCATGCTTGGTACCGTGGCGGTGTTGGCAGTGACGACTCCGATGGCGAGACTGATGCGCGATAGCTCACCGCCAGAGGCAATTTTACCCAGCGCACGGGGGGGCGCGCCGGGATTGGTGCTGATGAGGAACTCTATCTCCTCAGCGCCGTGGGGGTGCGGGTGATCACTTTTCAGGGGCGTCAAGGCAATCTCGAACTGACAGCCCTCCATGGCCAGCGAAGCCAGTACGGTGGATGCATTTTTAACCAGCTTTTTCGCCGCGCTGCGCCGTTGTTTGCCGAGGCGCGCCGCATCGGTCGCATACTGCCTGGCCAGTTCAGCCATCTCGTGTTCCAGTTGTGCAATACGCTGGCCGCCATTGGCCAGGCCCTGCAACTCGTCGCGCAGGTCCTGATGCAGAGTGGCCAGTTGCTCCGGCAGCACCCGGTGTTTGCGGGCGATATCGTAGATACTCTCCAGGCGTCTTTGCACTGTTCCCAGACGTTCTGGATCAACCTCGACGCTGTCGATATGCCGCTGAATTTCGCTGCGGGCCTCGCTCAATTGAATGGCTGCAGACTCCAATAATTCCCGCGCACCCGTCGCTGCGGCAGTGGTATGGATGGCACCGCCGAGCAACTTTAGTGCCTGGCATACACCGCTCTCCTGTTTGTCGCACAGCTCCAGGGCAAGATGGGCTCCCTCCAGAATTTCTTCTGCATTGGCGAGCAGGTTTTGCTCCCGCTCCAGCGCGCCCAGTTCGCTCTCTTGCAGATGCAGCGCATCGAGCTCTTCCACCTGGTAGGCCAGCAGTTGCGTGCGGCTGGTGTGCTCGTCTTTCGCGCCAGCCAATAGCTCCAGTTCACGCCGCTTGCGCAGCCAATCCGAGGCGCACTGTTCCACCGCCCGCGTGAGCGGCTTATGTCCGGCATAGGCGTCAAGCAGATCGCGTTGCATCGGTTTGCGCAGCAGTGACTGGTGGGCGTGCTGGCTGTGGACGTCGATCAGGAATGCACCCAGCTCGGCGCAGTCCTGCAAGGTGCAGACACTGCCATTGATGTAGGCACGACTGCGCCCATCGGCCGTAACAACCCTGCGTAGCAGGCACTCGTCGCCGGTGTGCAAGTCGCGGTCCTGCAGCCAGGCGATAGCCTGCGGGATAGTGGCCAGGTCAAAACTGGCAGTAATCTCGGCCCGCTCGCACCCATGGCGGACGGTCTTGGGGTCTGCCCTGTCGCCAAGGCACAGCCCCAGAGCGTCCAGCATGATGGATTTGCCAGCGCCCGTTTCCCCGGTGATTACCGTGAATCCCGGGGCAAACTCCATCTCCAGTGAGGTGACAATGGTGTAGTTGCTGATACTGATTTGGGCGAGCATGGCAGATCATCAAGTGGTTTCTCCATTTATACCTCAGAAGGTAAGCCGTATAAACATCCACAACGCACTACTACCATATTGCTTCTACCGCTTTGTAAATTGTGGCCGCTGTGATAAAACCTAGGCATGTCATTATTGGCGGGAAACTATGACGGTGGGAGTGATATCAGAACGCGCCAGTATTCTACTCAAGACGCTGGTGGAGCATCATATCCGGGATGGCCAGCCGGTGGGGTCCAGTACACTGCTCCGGACCGCCGGTCTGCCGGTCAGTGCGGCCACTATCCGCAACGTGATGTCCGATCTGGAAGAGCGCGGCTATTTGCACTCGCCCCATACATCTGCTGGCCGCGTGCCTACCGCTCTGGGATATCGCCTGTTTGTGGATACTCTCCTGCAGGTCCAGCCTCTGGAAGATCAGGCCCTCGCAGCTCTGCGCGCCGAGCTCAACCCCGATAAATCCGCTACGGAACTGGTGCAGGCAGCGTCTTTACTATTATCCAACATCACTGCACAGGCGGGCCTGGTCACCGTGCCGCGCCAGGAGGCCAATCAGTTACGCCAGGTCGAGTTTCTACCGCTCTCCGGGGAGCGGGTACTGGTGATTCTCGTGGTCAACGAGCGTGAAGTCCAAAATCGCATTATCCACACCCCGCGGCCATTTACGGAAGCGCAGCTGCGGGAAGCAGCCGCGATGGTGAACCAGCGCTATACCGGGCAGCCACTGAATCGGGTCAAGGAGCGCATTTTGCGCGAGATGGAGGAGGCGCGCAGCCAGATAGACAGTTACCTGGAGGACGCTCTGGACCTCGCCAACAGGGCGTTGGACCAGGATGGGAATGAGGACGAGTACGTGATGGCCGGTGAGTCCCGCTTGCTCGGCAATGCCACCATAGAGGAAATGTCCAGATTGCGTGAATTGTTTGATTCGTTCGAACAAAAAAAGGATTTACTGCATCTGCTGGAACGCTGTACCCGGGCCGAGGGTGTACAGATCTTTATTGGCGAGGAGGCCGGCTATGAGGTCTTCGGTAACTACAGTGTGGTCACTGCGCCTTACAACGATGGGACCAGGACACTGGGCGTGCTGGGGGTGATCGGCCCCACGCGCATGGCGTATGCGCGGGTCATTCCTATCGTTGATGTCACCGCCCGGATGTTGAGTTCGGCCCTTTCAAGCTAGCCGCTTTGGGCGGCCGGCAGCCTGCTCCTGCCGCGGGTTTCAAGTTCTCCCAATTTCCTCGGCGCTAGCCTTGAAATAGCCGTTGTTGACCCCATATCGGGCAACAGATTCAGGATTGCGCGCGTTGTGTCAGTTTGCGCGTGGGTAGTGGTCACTATGAATGGAGCGCCAGCGTGGCAGAACAAGATCAGCAGCAGCCCGGGACTGACGGGCAGCATGAAGCCTTAGACTCCCGAACCGGCAGCGCCGGCACGACAGTTCCGGTAGGCAAGGACGGGCAGGGTGATCCCGGGGAACTTGCAGCGCCGGACCCGGACGATGTGGTAGCAAAACTGGAGGAGGAACTCACCGCCGCCAGGGATGCGGTTTTGCGCGCCCAGGCCGATGCCCAGAATGTCGTGCGCCGTGCAGAACAGGATGTTGAGAAAGCCCGCAAGTTCGCCCTGGAGCGTTTTTGTGCTGAGTTGCTGCCAGTGGTGGATAACCTCGAACGCGCGCTGGGGACAACTACAGGCGACCACGAAATCGTCAAGCCCATTGCCGAGGGAGTGCAGCTTACCCTCAAGAGTTTCCAGGATGCCCTGAAGAAATTCCATATCGAGGCGGTTGACCCCGCCGGGGAGCCCTTTGACCCCCAGTTGCATCAGGCCATGAGCCTGGTGGAGAACAACGATGTGGAGCCGAATACGGTCATTGCGGTGATGCAGAAGGGCTACACGCTCAACGGCCGCCTGGTGCGCCCGGCGATGGTAATGGTCAGTAAGAGCGCAGGGGGAAAATAATCAGCGGTCGGCCATTTTTTAGGGCATGAAGTGTTTGGCAGATCCTTGAAATCAGTCAAATAGGGCCAATATACAGAACAACGTAAGCGATAGCAGCGGGCATGGCCCGCGCCAACAAACTGGAGACAGAGAATGGGTAAGATTATTGGAATAGACCTTGGGACGACCAACTCCTGCGTATCGGTAATGGAGGGTGGCAAGCCCAAGGTTATCGAAAATGCGGAAGGTGACCGTACAACGCCCTCTGTCGTCGGGTACACCGAGGAGGGAGAAATCCTCGTCGGCCAGAGCGCCAAGCGCCAGGCGGTCACCAATCCGCACAACACGATCTTCGCGGTCAAGCGGTTGATCGGTCGCAAGTTCAAGGACGATGTGGTGCAAAAAGACATCTCGATGGTGCCGTACAAGATTATTGCCGCGGACAATGGCGATGCATGGGTACAGGTCCGGAATGACAAAATGGCGCCTCCGCAGGTGTCTGCGGAAGTTCTGCGCAAGATGAAAAAGACGGCCGAGGATTACCTTGGCGAACCGGTGACAGAAGCGGTGATTACCGTGCCTGCTTACTTTAACGATTCGCAGCGACAGGCCACCAAGGACGCCGGAAAAATTGCCGGGCTCGAAGTCAAGCGCATTATCAACGAGCCGACAGCGGCAGCATTGGCCTATGGTATGGACCAGTCCAAAGGCGACCACATCATAGCAGTTTACGACCTGGGTGGCGGTACGTTTGATATCTCCATCATCGAGATTGCCGAAGTGGATGGCGAGCACCAGTTTGAGGTGTTGTCCACCAATGGTGATACGTTCCTGGGCGGTGAAGACTTTGACATGCGCCTGATCGAATACCTGACAGCGCAGTTCAAGAAAGAGAGTGGTATCGACCTGCACAACGATCCATTGGCATTGCAGCGTCTCAAGGAGGCAGCCGAAAAGGCCAAAATAGAGCTGTCCAGTGCCCAGCAAACCGAGGTCAACCTGCCTTACATCACGGCTGACGCCACCGGGCCCAAGCATTTGGTGGTGAAGCTGAGCCGCGCCAAACTGGAATCCCTGGTGGAAGATCTGGTGACGCGCTCCATGGAGCCGGTCAAGATTGCGCTGAAGGACGCGGGCAAGAGTCCCAGCGAAATCGATCAGGTTATCCTGGTCGGTGGCCAGACCCGTATGCCGTTAGTGCAAAAAGTTGTGGCCGATCACTTCGGCAAGGAACCGCGCAAGGACGTGAATCCGGACGAAGCGGTGGCTGTGGGGGCATCTATACAGGGCGCGGTGCTGTCTGGCGACGTGAAGGATGTTCTGCTGCTGGATGTCACACCGCTGACTCTGGGCATTGAAACAATGGGCGGCGTCGCTACCCCCCTGATCGAGAAGAACACCACGATTCCCACCAAGAAATCGCAAATCTTCTCTACTGCTGATGACAATCAGTCGGCGGTGACTATTCATGTGGTGCAGGGTGAGCGCAAGCAGGCTGCGGGGAATAAATCACTGGGTCGATTCGACCTGGCCGATATTCCGCCGGCGCGGCGTGGGATGCCCCAAATCGAGGTGACTTTTGACCTGGATGCGAATGGTATCCTGAACGTGTCGGCCAAGGACAAGGCGACCAATAAGCAGCAGTCCATCCGTATCACGGCCTCTGGCGGTCTGAGCGAGGAAGATATCGAAAAAATGATAGCCGATGCCGAGGCCAACGCCGAAACAGACGCCAGGTTTGAGGAATTGGTCACCTCGCGCAACACCTGCGACGGGCTGGTCCATGCGGCCAAGAAGACAGTCGAGGAAGCGGGTGAGCATGCCAGCGCCGAGGAGAAGGCAGCGATCGAAGGGGCGATCGCCGAGGCGGAAGCTGCGCTCAAGGCCGACAACAAGGATGCTATCGATGCAGCGGCCACTAAATTGACCGAGGTGACAGGCACTGTGGCGCAGAAGATGTATGCTGCGCAGGCGGCCCAGGCGCAGTCGGAGTCTTCCGCGAGCGGCGCGCAGGCTGAACCCGCTGGTGGCGATGATGTGGTTGACGCCGAATTCGAGGAAGTGAAGGACGATAAAAAGTAAACTCTGGCGCTTATCGCCAACGGGATGGACACAAAGTCCGCCCGGTAACATGACCAGGACTACGCGGGACTTCAGTGCCCGCGTAGTCATTTCCGGATGAATTAAAAAAGCCTAAGAATTTATGTCAAAACGCGATTATTACGAGGTTCTCGGAGTCAGCAAAGGCGCCGATGAAAAGGACATCAAGAAGGCTTATCGCAGAGAGGCGATGAAGCATCACCCTGATCGCAATCCTGATGATCCGGGTGCCGAGGGCAAGTTCAAGGAGGCGACCGAGGCCTACGATGTCCTGATGGACAGTAGAAAACGCGCGGCCTATGACCAGTATGGCCATGCGGGTGTGGATTCTAGTATGGGCGGAGGCGGTGGCGGAAATTTCAGCGATATTTTTGGCGATGTGTTTGGGGATATATTTGGTGGCGGTGGTCGTGGTCGTGGCGGCCCACAGCGTGGCTCGGACCTGCGCTACACCCTGGATATCTCTCTGGAAAATGCGGTCAAGGGCACCACGGTTGAAATTCGTGTTCCCAGCTTGAGTACCTGCGATACGTGTGATGGCTCCGGCGGCAAGAAGGGTAGTTCACCGGCTACCTGTGGTACCTGCGGCGGTGCCGGCCAGGTCCGTATGCAACAGGGGTTTTTCCAGGTACAGCAGACTTGCCCCGCCTGCCGCGGGCGGGGCAAGACGATCACCGATCCCTGTGGTACATGCCGTGGACAGGGACGTGTGGAGAAAACCAAGACGTTGTCAGTCAAGGTTCCGCCGGGTGTCGATACCGGAGACCGGATTCGGTTGTCTGGTGAAGGCGAGGCGGGTCCCGAAGGGGGGCCTGCGGGCGATCTGTTTGTGCAGATGTCGGTCAGGCAACACGCCATATTTGAACGTGACGGCAAGGATCTCTATTGTGAGGTACCTATTACGTTCGTGGACGCTGCCCTAGGAGGCGAGTTGGAGGTCCCCACGCTGGATGGCCGCGTGAAGTTGAAGGTCCCCCCCGAGACACAGACGGGTAAATTGTTCCGACTGCGGGGCAAGGGTGTCAAACCGGTGCGCGGTGGCAGTGTCGGTGACCTGTTGTGCCGGGCAGTGGTGGAGACCCCGGTTAAATTGAACAAGCAGCAAAAGGCGCTGCTTGAGGAATTGCGCAGCAGCCTTGGCGGGGAGGGTGGGAAAGCGCAATCCCCTCGTCAGACGAGTTGGCTGGACGGTGTGAAGAGTTTTTTTGACGATATGAAGCTATGACGATACGAATTGGTATTACCGGGGCGGCTGGACGCATGGGGCGTACCTTGGTCGAAGCGATCAGTCTGGTTGATGGATTGACGCTGGCGGCTGCGATTGAGCGTCCAGAGTGCACCCTGCTTGGTGCAGATTCCGGTGAGTTGGCAGGGCAGGGAAAAAACGGCATAGCGGTGGTTGACTCTCTACCAATGGTGATTGCCGACATTGACGTGCTCATTGATTTTTCGGTGCCGGAAGCCACCATGGACAACCTCGCATTGTGCAGCGAACGCGGTGTCGCCATGGTGATAGGAACCACGGGCTTTACTGCACAGCAGCAGAGCGCTATCGAACAGGCTGGGACCCTCATACCAATCTGCAAGGCGTCCAATTTCAGCACAGGAGTCAATCTGTGTTTTAAGCTGCTGGACATGGCCGCACGGGTACTGGGTGACGATGTGGATATCGAGGTGTACGAGGCTCATCATCGACACAAGATTGACGCGCCTTCCGGAACCGCCCTCAGTATGGGGAAAGTGGTGGCCGATGCTTTGGGTCGCGATCTGGACAAGGTTGCGGTGTACGGGCGTGAGGGCCAGACCGGGGCGCGGGCGCGCGATACGATTGGTTTTGCCACCGTGCGTGCCGGTGACATTGTGGGCGACCATACGGTCACTTTTGCCGCGGACGGTGAGCGGGTGGAAATCACCCACAAGGCCTCCAGTCGCATGTCATTTGCCAGGGGCGCTGTGCGCGCCGCTGGCTGGCTCGCAGTGCGGGATGCGGGTCTTTACGATATGCAGGATGTACTGGGTCTGTAGCAATCCGGACACGAACATGAACTGTCACAGGGGGAGCCAGTGACCGACTATATCGTCAATATTGACGCAAGCAACGCCGCAGCACTACTCATCGATGAGTCCCACAAGCGCCCGGTAGTCGCGGATTTTTGGTCCGACCGGTCTGCCCCCAGCAAAGCATTAACGCCCCTGCTGGAAAAAATTGCTACCGAATACCAGGGTGCGTTTCTGCTGGCCAGGGTCAATGCCGATCAGCAGCCGGGCATCGCGCAGCAATTGGGGGTACGCAACCTACCGACCGTGATGATCATTCAGGATGGGCGACCGGTCGACGGCTTTGCCGGCGCTCAATCCGAGCCCGTCGTGCGGAAACTGTTGGAAAAGTACCTGCCCAAACCCTGGGATGCTCTGTTGCAGCAGGGCCTGGAGGCGATGGAGAGCGGCGATTACAGCAATGCATTGACGCCACTGCGCCAAGCCTGGATGGACTCCCGAAAGCAACACAATATCACGCTCGCCTACACCCACGCCCTCATCGAATGCCTGCGACTGGATGAGGCTGAAGCAGTATTGGATGAAGTGCGCCTGGTAAATCGCGATGCGGCTTACGAGCAGCTGCGCGCGCAGGTTGGGATCAGGCGTGAGGCAGCAAAGTCGCCGGAAATCCAGGCCCTGGAGCAGCAGTTGGCCGCCAGTCCGGACGACCTCAATGTGCGCTACCAGTTGGGTGTGCAATACACCAATAACAGGCAGTTCCGCGAAGGTATGGAGCATCTTATCGCTATTTTGCGCAAGGACCTTAATCACGCGGATGGCTCCACCAAACGCATGCTCCTGGATACTATTGCGTTACTGGGGAAAGGCGACCCGTTGGCCGCAGAGTACCAGCGTAAACTCTACAGTCTGTTGTATTGAAAATTTTACACGGAGAACATCTATGAAACTGGGCTTTCTGCTGGGCTACTCCGGTAAGCAAATTCACGTCCCTATGGAGCTTATAAAACAGGCAGAGTCCATGGGCTTCGATTCTGTATGGACCGCAGAAGCTTATGGCAATGACGCCGTGTCGCTGGCTGCCTGGATATTGGCGCAGACCAAAAAGATCAAGGTGGGTACAGCCATAATGCAGATGCCGGCGCGCACCCCTGCCATGTGTGCCATGACAGCCATGTCGCTGCACCAGTTGTCAGGCGGGCGGTTTATAGCAGGACTGGGTGCTTCCGGTCCCCAGGTCGTTGAAGGCTGGCACGGTGTGCCCTATGGCAAGCCCGTCACCCGCACCAGGGAATACATCCAGATCATGCGCCAGATAATGGGGCGCGAGGGGCCGGTGGAGTTCGATGGCCAGATTTACCATATGCCAAATAAGGGTGCGGGCACTACCGGCCTGGGCAAACCCCTGAAATCTATTCTGGAGCCCTGTCCTGAGGTACCGATTTACACCGCGTCCATTACCCCGGCGGGTTTGCATTGCGCGGGCGAAGTGGCTGATGGCGTATTTCCGGTTTGGATGGATCCCAATAAGTACAGCATTCTGGGTGAACACCTGGAACAGGGCTTCGCCAAGGCGGGCAACGGCAAGAGCCTGACGAATTTTGACGTCGCTCCCTTCGTCATGGTTGCAGCAAATGATGACCTCGCCGCAGCGTTCGATTCATTGCGTCCCTGGTTGGCGCTATACATCGGTGGCATGGGTGCCAAGGGCAAGAATTTCTACCATGACTACGCGGTGCGCCTCGGCTATGGTGACGTGGCTACACGTATACAGGATTTGTATCTCAGCGGGAAGAAAACTGAGGCTCAGGCCCTGGTGCCGAACGAGTTCATCGATGCTGTGTCGCTGGTAGGATCGCATGGCAGGATTGTCGAGCGACTGGCGCCCTGGAAGGAAGCCGGCAAGCGCGGTGAAGTTGGTTCCATGTTGTTGAGTGTCACCAGTCCCGCGATTCTGGAGCTGTTTGCCCAGGAAATTCTGTGAGGCAGGGGTTGGAAGCCCGAGAGCGCTTTGCACGCGCCATATTGAATGGCTTCGAGTCTTATTTTGCCGAGTTCCAGAATATTACGCTGGCGGCCAGGTCCCGGTTTGAAAATGCCGACTGGCTCGGTATAAGGCACGCTTCTATCCAGCGTATCGATCTGTACAAAGCCAAGACGAACGAGGTTCTGGAGTATGTTGAACTCATAGCCGGATCAGATCTTCATGACTTCGAATTCTGGCGCGAGGCAAGGCGGATCTATGCACAGTTGATCGATGGGCACAATAATTTTGAGATCGCCGAGACTTTCTTCAATTCTGCCTATTGCGCAGTATTCAGGCATCGCAAAATTCGCGATGAGTTCGCCTTTGTGTTTTCGCCACATGGTGATATGCCACCGGCAGATGTGAGTAAGGTGTATCGCACCTACAGGCTGGATGTACCGCTCGCCACCCTGCTGGAAAGTCTGCTCACTGATTATTCGTTTTCGATTCCCTATGAAGACCTTCACAGGGATATTGAAAATATCCGGCAGGCGATTCTCGGGAATCTCGCGCCCCGTTTTGACCTGAATGAAGAGGATGTGGAATTCCAGATTCTTGAGCACCACTTTTTTCGCAACAAAGGTGCCTATATCGTTGGCCGCATCTTGTCCGGTGGCCAATCGATGCCCATTGTGTTGCCCATTCTGCACAACGAGGCGGGCGCGGTTTACGTCGACACCATTCTGTTTGGCTCTGATATGGTCAGTGTGCTGTTCAGCTTTACGCGGTCCTATTTTCTGGTGGATGCCACTATCCCTGCACAGTGGGTTTTGTTCCTGCAGCAACTTATGCCGGCTAAGCCCATTTCCGAAATATACAGTGCCATGGGGCACAACAAGCATGGTAAAACCTATTATTACCGCTGTGCCTATAGGCATATGCAGAGCACCAGTGACCATTTCAATATCGCACCCGGCATCAAGGGTATGGTGATGACGGTTTTTACCCTGCCGTCCTACGACTTTGTATTCAAGGTTATCAAGGACAGGTTTACACCACCGAAAGATATGACCCGGGAGCAGGTGAAGGCTAAGTATGCCCTGGTAAAACGTTGGGACCGCGCCGGTCGTATGGCAGACACCCAGGAGTTTACCAATCTTGCTTTCGCCAGAGAGCGATTCTCGGACGAGTTAATGGACGAACTGCGCAAGGTTGCACCTTCTGCGATCGAGGAACATGGTAAGGCACTACTGATCAAGCATGTCTATGTAGAGCGTCGTATGACCCCTCTCAATTTGTATCTGCGCAATGCCACGGATGAGCAGGTAGAGGCGGTAATGGATGAATATGGCAATGCCATCAAGCAGTTGGCCGCGGCGAATATCTTTCCGGGCGATATGCTGCTAAAGAACTTCGGTGTAACGCGCCACGGCCGTGTGGTATTTTACGATTATGATGAAATTGTGCCGCTGACTGATTGTAATTTCCGCACCATACCCAAGCCGCGCACGGAAGCCGAGGAAATGTCCAGCAAGCCATGGTATACCGTGGGTCCCAATGATATTTTTCCGGAGGAGTTTTCGCTATTTTTCTCCGGTAACCGGCGGGCGCGTGAGGTATTTGACACGCTGCACAGTGAAATCTATGAGGCATCATTCTGGCAGGGGCTACAGCATAAAATACACAGTGGTCATGTCGAGGATTTCTTTCCCTATCGACGCGAACTTCGCTTCAAGCGCCAGCCCACAACGGCAGCGAAGAGCGCCTGATGGCCATCATTTATCTCATACGACACGGTCAGGCGTCATTCGGAGCTGAAAATTATGACAAACTCTCCGAACTGGGATGTCGTCAGGCGGTTGTGGTAGGCGAATATTTTCGTGATAACGACATCCAGTTTGACGCCGTGTACAGTGGTGACCTGTCACGCCAGCGCGAGACTGCCCGTTTGGCCATCGCCAGTCAGTCCAAGAAAGTACCTCACCACATTGACGCTCGCTTCAACGAAATCCAGAACGATGCGCAGTTGAAATGCCTGATGCCTGAAGTAGTGAAAATTAATCCGACGATACAGGCGCTGGTTGAGAAAGGTTTGAGTTCCAGTAAGGATTACCAGAAGGTCATTGATGCTGTCTTCAACTACTGGGTGTCTCCAGCCTGCAAAGAACCGCGAATACAGAGTTGGGCAGATTTCTCCGCTGACACCCGCCAGGCCATTGCAGACATTATTCAGGATCAGGGTGGTGGCAAGACAATCGGTGTTTTTACCTCGGGTGGGACGCTGGCCACGATTGTCGCCCAGGTGCTTGGTCTTGGCGGTGCGCAGACGTATCAGTTTTACGAGCCTATCCTGAATTGTTCTGTCACTCGGCTATTTTACAGCAGATCCAAGATATCCCTATCCTATTTCAATGACTGCTCCTTTCTCCAGGTTCTTGGCAAGCAGCGCGGAGAAGAGCTTCTAAGCTATCGCTAGGTAGCCTGTACTTATTTTATGAACATATTTCTTGTACGGCATGGCGAGGCGGCGGCGAGTTGGGGGGAGTCACCCGACCCTGGGCTCAGCGCGCTTGGGATCCAGCAGGCTGAAGCTGCAGCCGCAGCACTCAAGCAACACGTTAGCGACGATACAGTGTTGTGGAGTAGCCCGTTGCAACGCGCTGTCGAGACCGCTGGGCCACTCGCGAGGATAATGCGGCGAGCCGTGCGTGAAGATGAAGCTTTCCGTGAAATTCCTGCCCCTGTACCACTGGTACAGCGCCAGACATGGTTGCGTCAATTCATGCAACAACAGTGGCATGAACAGGGAGAAGGCCTTATTGCATGGCGCACTGCGGTGCTCCACCAACTGCTGGCGCTACAGCACCCCGCCGTGGTATTTACTCATTTTCTTGTTATTAACGCAGTTGTCGGTCATGTGCTTGCTTGTGATGAAACGCGGTGCTTCTGGCCGGCGAATGGCTCCATTACTCGCTTTCGCCACAACGGCGTTAAGCTTGAATTAATCTCTCTTGGTGAGGAGCTTACGACGCTGGTCAACTAGCTCTTGAGAGGACGTAGCAGTGACTCCTGAGCAGTGGACGCTACCAGAAGACCATCGCGAGTGTAGAAAGCACCGCGGCTAAAGCCGCGTCCTCCGGCAGCAATAGGACTATCCATGCAGTACAGCAGGTATTCGTCTGCCTTGAAGGGGCGGTGAAACCACAGTGCGTGGTCCAGGCTTGCCGATTGCAGATTCTTGCTCATTCCCGTATAGGGATGTGGCATGAGCGCCGTGCCCAGCAAGGCAAAGTCCGACATGAACGCTAACACGGTCTGGTGCCTGCACAGATCGTCTCCCAGATTCCCCAGTGCGCGCACCCAGACTTGCTGCTGTGGGTCCTCGGGCTGTGGGTTAAGAAAGTCGCGCTGGCGCACTGGTCTACGCTCAATCGGATGCAACACGGGAGCCTCTATTTCTCCTGGGTTTTCCTGCGCCAACCGGGACCAGCGATCATGATCGGATTCAAGTTCTTCCGGCGGTGGTACCTGAGGAGCGTCACATTGGTGCGCTAGTCCGGTTTCTTCAAGGTGGAAAGAGATCGACGCGTTAAAGATCGCAACACCGTCCTGTCTGGCAACCACGCTCCTGGTAGTAAAGCTTTTGCCGTCACGAATGGGGTCTACTTCGTAACTGATTTTCTTTTCGGGATTGCCCGGTCGCAGGAAATAGGCGTGCATGGAGTGGGCCATACGCGTCACATCCACAGTGCGTATCGCGGCATTCAGTGACTGCGCAAGTACCTGTCCTCCAAATACGCGTGATGGGCGTTTGGGGCTGTTGCCACTGAACAGGTACTGCTCTATTTGCTCAACTTCAAGAAACCTGAGTAGCTTATCCAGATCACTGGTCACAACAATTCTCCTGAAATTTAGCCCGCAAGAGCTTCTGAGTACGACAAAAAACTATTGCAGAACATAGCGAATGCAACTCTAAGTACTCTGTATGTCACTGTCTATAGTCGTGTGCAGAGTTACCTGGCTTGTCAGGTTAATTTTGATGTTCAGCCACTTGCGCGAGCGATAGCGATGTATGAGCAGTACTGCCTTGATGCCGTAATCAAGCAGCATTACAGAAAAAATCCAGTACACGGAAAGCCCCAGCCACAAGAAGCTCAGGGCTGGAATCAGGCGACCCAGGATGATACCGCAGAAGGTCGCAATCAGCGGGAACCTGGTATCACCGGCACCACGCAAGGCGCCACCCAGGGTGAACTCAAAGGCCATGAGTGGCTGGGCCAGGGCAATGATATAGATGAACACCACGGTCAGGTGGACGACCTCCGCGTCGTCAATCATGAATCGGGCCAGGTCCTCGGCGAACCAGCACAGAAGAATAGACAGGAGGATCATGGCTGCCAGGGCCATGCGTAGCGAGCGCGAAACTGCCAGCACAGCTAGTTCGGTCTGTCCGGCTCCCAGTTGCTGACCCACAAGAGTGGCGGTGGCAATGCCAAACCCAAATCCGATTACGATTGAAAAGGCGACCAGAGTAATGCCGATACCGTAAGCGGCGTAGGCGACAGTTCCGTAGTGGGCTACGATGGCGAAAAAGGCCAGGAAGGCCAGTTGTACGATGGCTTGTTCCAGCACCGAAGGTGCGCCAATCGTGATCAGTTGTCGGGAAGCAGCCCAATCCATTGTGACATGCGTTGGCGGTTTAAGGTTGAAATTGCCACGCCACCAGAAGACCAGAAAAACGACTGTAATGAGTGCTGCGCCGAAACTGCCACCCAAGGAAACACCGGCGACACCGAGTTGGGGCAGTGGGCCTACGCCGAAGGCCAGTAGATAAGCGAAAGCCACATTTAATACAGAGCTGAAAAGTAGAAACCACAGCGGCGTGATGACATCGCCGGTAGCCCTGAGTGCGGTGCTGAGCATCATGTTGACCGCGGCGAAAACACTGAACAGGCCCAGCCAGAAGATGAAGCTCGCTGCGAGTGCTGTGGTCTGCTCATCCAGTCCGAACAGCCCCGCAATCGCTTCTGGAGCAAGGAGTACCGGTACACTGAGCGCGATTGCGAGCGCCACGGATATCACAAGAGACATCCAGGAGACGAGTTCTGCCTGCCTGATTTGCTGTGCGCCCCAGTTGCGTGAGATCAGCGCGGTGGATGCTACCGATATGCCCATGAGAATGGCCTGCACCAGGAAGAACACCCGATGACCAGTGGTCACTGCGGCAACTGCATTGGTGCCTAATTGCGCAACAATTTTGATGTGCAGGAAGCCTACGGTGGTGAATAGGAGGTTTGAGACGATGGTCGGCCACGCGAGGCGCCAGACATTGCGGCTGGCAGAGTGCGGTTTAGCAGGCGTGGACAGGGACAAATCAATTTCTCGCAGATAGACCCTCCGCGCTACCAGCTGAGGGACGGGTTAGCTGGCTTAGACCAATTGCCGGCACTCGCCATGGCGAAAACAATCTACAGTGTGGTCGTTCACCATACCTGTGGCCTGCATGTGGGCGTACATGATGGTGGATCCAACGAAAGTGAAGCCGCGCTTCTTCATGTCCTTGCTCATTGAGTCAGAAACCGTGGTGGTCGCCGGTACATCTCGCAGCGATCGCCAACGGTTTTGTACAGGCTGGCTGTCGACGAAATCCCAGATATAGTTAGAAAAGCTGCCCCACTCTTGCTGTACGTCAAGAAAGGCGCGGGCGTTTTTCCTGGCGCCATACACCTTGAGGCGATTTCGTATAATGCGTGGATTCAGCAGCAGCTTGTCCAGTTTCCTATCGCTGTAGCGAGCAATTTTTCCAGCATCAAAATTGTCGAACAGCTCCCGGTAGTTCTCCCGCTTGCGCAGTATGGTTATCCACGAGAGGCCCGCCTGGGCACCTTCCAGTACCAGAAATTCGAACAGAGTCTGGTCGTCGTGCACTGGTACACCCCACTCCTTATCGTGATAGGCGACGTAGAGCGGATCATCCCCGCACCAGACACAGCGTCTTATCATTTAGTGAGGCCTCTTTGCTCGCTTTAGTATGGTGTCCCGTGGTGCCAGTGTCCATAATTTTGGCAAGCCGCTGGCAGCAATTGTCAGCTTATGCCACACTATCGCTGGTAGTTTTCAGTGAAAATTCGATGACAGACACAATCCTTTATAGCCGCATTGGCCATGTGGGCCGTCTGGTTTTGAATAACCCGCAGCGACATAACTCCCTTGGCCATGTGCAGTTGGAAGCTATAAAGGCGCTGCTGACTCAGGTGGCGGAAGATCCACTAGTGCGGGTATTGATTGTCACCGGCGCAGGTGAAAAGACATTTTGTGCCGGTGCGTCTTTGCAGGAGTTGAGTGAGGGCCAGATCGGTGACGACGCTTTCCAGAAGATGACCGCTCAACTGGCCAATCTGGCGATCCCAACTGTCTGCGCGATGAATGGTGACGTGTTCGGAGGAGGCGTAGAGCTTGCGGTAAGTTGTGATTTTCGCATTGGCATCGAGGGATGTCGTATGCGTGTCCCTGCTGCCGCTATTGGCCTGTGCTATCCGCTAGCGGGGATAAATCGCTTTGTCGAGTGTCTGGGGGTGAGTTTAACGAAACGAATTCTGGTTGCCTCGGAGGAACTCGCTGCAAATACCTTGCTGCAGATTGGTTTTCTGGACCATCTGGTCTTGCCGCAGAATCTGGCCGGCTTTGCAACTGATTTTGCCGGGCATATCGCTGGTCTTGCGCCATTGGCGGTGCAGTCTATGAAGAGCCTGCTGCGGCAAGCTGCTGTGGGTTCTATCGACCCGGAGCTAGCCAGGGAATTGTCGGCCAGGTGTCTTGCATCACAGGACCTGCAAGAGGGATTCGCGGCCAAGCGCGAAAAGCGCAACCCTAGGTTCGAGGGTCGATGAGGCTGTCAGATCTTTGGGGTCAAAGGTCCATGGCAGTTGAGCTGTCGATCCACAGCCAACCATGGCAGCCCCAGTTTTTCCAGCCATTTTATGCCCGATGCCTCGGTTTTTAGTCGTGCCACACTGGCCGCACTACAGGCCGTAAGGCAGTTTTCTGCTATGACGGCAACGCTCAGCAGGCCTGGGATAGGCTGGCCATCCACCGGGCTCAGTGCGCGTCCGAAGTGCTCACCATCCTGCGTTACGGTTTGCTCGAAGTCGCCGCGAATGGCAAAGCCCTTATGATTCAATTTAATGCGCACTATTGCAGCGCGAGATCCTTTCGGGATGCGCACTCCTACCAGCCAGTTGGCCCCATCCGGCTGCTTACCGATGCTTGCGACCTCTTGGTCCATTTCTATGTAGGCATTATTGACTCCATTTTTTAGCAGGAGCTTTCGCACCGAATCCAGTGCATAGGGTCGAATGCAGCTGTTCAAATCGATCAGCATGCCCTTGCTTGACAGATGTGCCCCTGTGTCAGTTATCTCGAGATTGCGCCAACCCACCAGCTTGAGCATTTCCTGAAGTTGATCCCGGGAGGCGAGCAGTTTACCCGTATTGTCATAGCAGCTCTGTAAAATTCGGGTGGTCGGGTCAAAGATGTGTTTGCTCTCCTGCCACAGCGCATCAATATAGAAAAACAGGCTTCGTGCTTCAGCGTCAAGGGATACAGAGTAGCCTGTGCCTGCACTTTGGTTAATCAGGCTAGTAATGCTGTCAGGCAGATATGAACTGAACTTATTTTCCAGTCTTTTTAGTTCGTCCTGACACAGATGCAGCAGTTCGGTACCGCGGCCATCTTCGTTATCGACAACAAGGTGACATGCTCTACCAAATGCGTGTAGTCGAACTTCGCTCTTCTTCACTATCCCCTACCAAATTCATTATTGTTAAAAGCGCGTTTTATGCCGATGATGATCTTACTTTTTTAGGGAATTTAATCGATCAGCTGGGCAACAATGTAGCATTGCAGGAGAGAGCCTGACTAGATCGGATTCAGTCGGTTGCCTGAAATTTATCAGTTGTCAGGGTTGGGAACTGTTATCGAAACTGTAGTGCCTGTCGCACCAGAGAATTGAACCGTTCCGCCCAGTTTCTGCACAATGGACTGTACAATGTTGATGCCAGAACTCTCACAAGCCAGATCATCAAGAGAGTCAGGAATGCCAACGCCGTTATCCTGGACGATTAGCTCAAGGTAGTGTGTGTCTGGCTCGACATTTTCTCTTGACGACATCTTTACGAGTATATAGTTCGCTGGCGAGCCAGGTTCAAAGGCGTGATGAATACAGTTCTCTAATAATTCATAGATTACAACGGACAGCGGAGATGCCAATTCTGCGGGGATAAGCGTGGATGTAACTTCGTTGATGGTGACTATTGTTTCCGGGCTGACTGTAGAATTCCTGAGTAGTACCGCTATTATGCCATCAGTGTATTTGTGCAGATTGGCTACCGAGCCTCCACTCTGGTAGTACATGCAATCTTCCAGGCTGGACAGAGCGGCTATTCGTTTGATGCTGCTCTCCGTCAAATCCCGTTTCACCTCCTCTGGCTGATTGATGCTTCGATAGGATATACAATCACTTACCAGTGACAGTGTCGTAAGGTTGTGCTTATGCGCTGATTGAACAAGTTCATCCTGTAATTCCAGTTGTTCCTGCATATCGTCATCCGCCTGATTTGCAGCATCGAACATCTGCTTCGTCAAGCGGAACGACTTTTTTCGGCGGTATAGCTGTGATAAATACGATGAAAACCCCACCAGAAGAACAGAAACACCAGGCAGTATGTGGAATATGCCCACCATGTATGCCAGGGCGATGGAAGTACACGAACCTCAAGCTTGATGCCATCCCTATTCCAGATGCCAGCGGAGTTCGCGCCCTGTACCCGAAAGACGTAATCCCCGGGTGGCAGGTTTGTATATGTAGCGGTGTTTCTTGCGCCGTTTTCAATCCAATCAGGATCGAAGTTCTCCAGTATGTAGCGAAACTGATTTTTTTCAGGGGAAACAAAATCGAGTACACTGAATTCGAATGTGACGAAGTAGTCCTTGTGTGTTAGTTGAAGGGACTTGAGTTCCTCAACTGATTCCATTTCTCTGTCGTCTTGTTTTGGTAGAACAATACTGGTCAGTCGCATGGCCGACGCCGTTCTATCAATATCAATTTTAGTAGGATCAAACCTGTTGTAGCCATTTACCCCGCCGAAGTAAATGAGCCCCTCTCTACTAGTGAACGATGCTCCCAGAGTAAAGTCGTTACCCTGTAAGCCATCTGCTGTTGTGAATCTTTTGATTAACTGACCTTTTGAATCCAGTTTGACGATCCCATTTTGAGTTGAGCACCAAAGGTTCCCCCCGGTATCCACCTCTAAACCGTAGATAGTTGAGCTTGACAAGCCGCTGTTTTCGTTAGTTGGCTGCAATTTAAACTGGTTTTCAATTTGGTTTCTTCGGGACCATATAAATAGACCGTGATCCTTCGTTCCTATCAAAATATCGTCGTTGAAAGCTTGAGCAAAGGAATAGATGATAGGTTGTTTTTCTCCCAAACCGAATTCAAATTCCATCCTATTAAACTCATCGCTCTTTGGGTCATGTTGATAGACTCTATTCTCAGAAACGGCCAAAAAAATATCGGTCCTGGATCGGAACAGCAATGTGATGGTCTTCTCGTGTAGAGATTGGTTCTCATAATACGAATGTGTTTTTCCTGCGGTGATGCGGAACAGTCCATGATCATAGGTTGCGATCCAAGTGTCTTCACTTTCGTCATTAGCTAGTATCTTTGTTACCGCTAATGTATTTCCGTTGCTAAGCTTGATTGTACGAGAGTCGCCACTTGCAATATTTACTGCTTCAACGCCCCCTTGGAAAAAACCAATCCATAGGTCATTTCTATTTATGGCTATTGTTGCTATTCCTTGGTCTCCTCGAGTAACTAAATCAGAAGCATCTCGCAAATTGAACCGTATATGAAAGTCGGATGCTTCGTCATAGAAATAGAGTCCCGAGTATGTGCTGACCCAGATGCGCCCCTTTATGTCTTCCGTAAACGCGAGCACAGTATTGTAAACACCACTATTTCTTGAGTTGAATAAGTCAAATGCAGAAAATGACAATACGTCAAGTCCATCGAATGTTCCAATCCATATGTACTTTCCATCGTGAAAGAGGCTATAAACGTCAGAATTTGAAAGCCCATCGCCTTTCTTGCTCCAATCCTCGATGAAAGACAGGTTATTGTCGGAAGCGAACAAGCCCCTATCTGTAGCGATGATCAGCTTGTCTGCAAACAGTGCGAATTTCGAGATGTAGTGCGGAGCGCTCCCCGGGATAGCACTGCTCGCCAGGGGCTTATTTGTGTGCGTATCCCACACAAGTAGCTGCCCGCTATCTGTACCGATGATCAGGTTGCCCTCGCGATTCATCTCAAGAGCGGTTACTCTGCAATTTTTCTGCAATTGCAGAGTTTTAAGGTCAAGCGTCACAAAGGATTTGTATTCAGGTATAACCTTGACCAATCCGAGACTTCCTCCTACCCAGATGTTTCCTGATTTGTCTTCCAGCATGTCATGGAGTCTACCGATGCTGCCGACCAGGTTCAAATTGAGCACCCAGTCTTCGAAGTTCTGAAACCTGGGGTCGTAGAGAGTGAGTCTATCCTTGCTAAGCAGCCAGATGCTGCCATTCTTCGAAACCAGCAGGCGAACTATCCCAGTCATATCGATCGGGTTAAACCGTTCGACTAAATCAAAGGCTTTAATACGCGTATTAAGTTTCAGGAGAGTGCCACCTGAAGTTGCTACCAGGAGATTGCCGTCATTATCTTCTGCAATATCCTTTATTTCCGAATCCGGAATCCAGTTATTGTTGCTTCTGTCAGAATTAAATACTGTAAGATTGGCTCCATCAAATCGATGAAGTCCCTGCTGTGTGCCGATCCAGAGTACTCCTTTTCTGTCTTGATGAATTGCAGTAACGGTAGGTTGTTGCAGCAGATTTGATAAGCTGGATCGTGTTATTCTGGGCTGCGCACCATATGTGTGGTCGGCTATGCTCAGGCAGAAAAAAAGAGTTAGAAATCTAAGGCTAAGCGACAATATTACTTTGTGCGCAATCACATCTAACTCATCCGGTGTTGTGCTCGATTGGCACTCATTTTCTTTCCTGAAAAATGCATAGCCCCTCGAAATTCTGTTGCCGAGCTCACAATTTTAGTTCCACCTGTAGGTAATTAATTAACAATAGTATGGATGTAAGACTGGGCTATTTGGCTAAGCTAATATCAAATTGCTCAATGAATTCTCGGTAGGCTTCTGTGAGTAGAATAATTGCATCTCCCACCCCGGCCAATTCATTTTCCCTACCCTTTTTCTCTATTTGGGAACTGATGCTTCTAACTTTGTCAGCTCCTATATTCGCGCTCATTGATTTGATAGCGTGGGCAGTGCGGTATATGGATGTACTATCTTTGGCGAGAAAATCCCGTTCAATATCTCGTAGCTTTTCCTCCATTTGATTGATATAGCCTTCAAATATTGATGGCAGTAACTGCTTGCCGGTCTGCCGCTCCACATCTCTTATGTTCTCTATCGCGGCGAGATTGATTACCTTGAATTCGTGCTCGAGTTCAGTGCCAAAAATTGATTCTGGAACCCGCCAGCTATCAACTTTCTCAAACATATTGGTATCGGGAAAACGTGGTCGTAAGTAGATTTCAATATATTTTTGTATGTCAGATATCGAGAATGGCTTGGTAAGATAGCCATCCATTCCCGACTGGCGGCATCTGTCCCGGTTCTCTTTGTCGGTTCCTGCGGTTAGTGCGATGATGTGAGCAGGTTTAAGTTGTCGCTCGGCTTCGAGCTTACGAATCTGCTGTGTCGCCTCGTATCCGTCCATTGTCGGCATTTGGCAGTCCATAAATATGAGCGAATATTCGCCAGAGATGTATTTGGCGACGGCGATCTGACCGTTACTAGCTATTTCCACTTCGTAGCCAAGCAGTCGGATCATTTCGACGATAATCTGTTGATTGGTAACCACATCCTCCACAACCAGAATCCGATTTCTTCCAGAGATATTTTTTTCTGAGGTACAGTCGTGCATGTCTTCAGTAGGGTCGGCTGCATCCAAGTTCTCGGATAAAGCGTCATAGAGTACTCTTGATGTTAAGGGCTTGGATATTATGGTCCAGTCCGAAAACGTATCGGGTGGAGTGTCTACAGTTAATGGCGTTAAAACTATCCGAATTGGCGTATCAACGTGGACTAATATTTGCTCAATTTCCGGAGAAAACTGGTCTCTGTCATAGTCCACGACCAGAATGGTCTTATTCCAGTTCGTAATGGAGACTAGTTCTTCTTCCAGAATGGGAGATGAATTCACACCCATGCGCGAAAGATGGCTGGAAGCCATCTGATAAGTTGCCGGATTATTGGTGAATATTCTGGCAGTCATTTCCTCGAAAACTCTGCTACGAGGGGCGCTAGAGCGATCAATCTCCATCGGGATAGACAATGTTATTTTTGTGCCTTCTCCTACAGCAGAATGTATGGCGATATCTCCGCCCATCAGATCAATATAGTGACGAGAGATTGTCAAGCCGAGTCCTGTCCCGCCATATTCTCTGGTTGTGCTGGTGTCGGCTTGAGTAAACGGCTCAAAAACACGCTTTTGAGTCTCCAAGTCCATTCCTATGCCGTCGTCCTCAACGCAAATATGTACTAGCGCTTTCCTTGTATTTGATGGGCTAAACTTAGGTTCTACTCTAATGTTCACATTTCCATCGTGAGTAAACTTGATTGCATTGCTGACTAGATTCATGACAACTTGGCGTATCTTGGTTGGGTCTCCAAGCAAAATACAGGGAGTTAATGGGTGACAAATATTATTCAGCGTTAGTCCTCTTCTGCTCGCGGGCTCTCCCTGCAGATAACAAATGTCATCAATTAGTTCTGTCAGATCAAAACCAATCTGCTCCAGTTCTACCTTCGAGGCTTCAACTTTGGAGAAGTCGAGTATCTCGTTGATCAAATTAAGAAGGGACTCACTACTTTTGTGAGCGGCGTTGGCAAATTGCTGCTGCTGTCCATTAAGACTAGTGTGTAGAAGTAGTTCAGTCATACCAATTATTCCGTGCATTGGTGTGCGAATTTCATGACTCATGGTCGCCAGAAATTCCGATTTCGCCTTGGTGGCCTCTTCAGCAACTTTTCTTGCCTCTTGTAGATCACGGGTGCGATCCTCCACGCGGTGCTCCAGCTCTCTTTGCCTTTCGAGTGATAGTCGAGCCTGGCTAGCCTGTCGACGAAAAAAGTATGCGATAACAGCAATAGCAAGAAGTGCATAGGCAACGTATGCAAGTGGGCTAAGCCATGGTGGCGGAGCGACGACCACCGGGATACTGAGACCATCCCAATTCCAGGTGCCATCCGGGCTGGCAGCGGCAAGTTTGAGCTGATAGGTTCCGGGTGGAAGTGTGGTAAATGATGCGATCCTCGATTCCGGTGATACAACCCAATCAGGGTTAACGCCCTCTAGCTTGTATGCATAGTCGATTAGGTCAGGGCTAGAATAATCGGCTGCATAGAATTCGACGGATAACATCTTGTCTGTGAAGTCAAGGTCAATAGAAGGCAGGGCGAAATAGGGCGTGTCAAACTCTCGCCGCACATTCATTATTCTGATTTCGGAAATCGCTACTTTGGGTGGAATTCGCTCTATCGTTTGAAAATTTGGATCTATGGTGTTGAAGCCGTGTATTCCGCCAAAATATATTGTTTCTGATGTAGATTTGAAAGAAGCGCCCAAAGTGAACTCATTCGCTTGTAGCCCGTCACGAACACCGTAGTTATGAGTCTCAAATGTTTTGGGGTTTATTCTTGATAATCCTTTGCTGTGCGACACCCATATCCAACCTGTTGTATCGCCTTGAATGCCATAAATATTTGAGCTTGGTAGAGAACCTTTGTCAGAAAAAAAGTGTTGGATATTTATCTGTGCATTCTTCCTATCCTCTATTGGCCAAAGATCTAACCCGCCACCAGACGTGCCGATCCAAAGCGTGCCACCAGAGTCTTCATATAAACACCAAGGAATATCGCTTGAGAAACTATTGGATTTATTCCTTTCCGACATGTAGCGTTTGAATGTTTGTGTCTCTGGGAGATATAGATTAAGACCCATTTCGGTTCCTATCCAAACAAACCCTAAAGAATCTTCATAAATTGCTAACACTCTGTTGTTACTAATTGTAGTGGGATCGTTAGGATCATTCATTAGGTTTACAAAATCGTTGCTTTTATCTCTATATAGACTAAGGCCGCCACCATAAGTCCCAATTAGTAACTCCCCGGAGGATAGTCGTCGGATTGAAGTGATTCCATTCGCTTCAATGCTAGATTCCCCGGATTTACTGCTTCGATATGTTGTGGATTCACCAGTAATGAGATCCACCTTATTGAGGCCTCCCTCATATGTTCCGACCCATAATGTGTTCTTTTCACTGTAAAGACTCATTACTCTATTATCTGAAATTGCTGGATTAGTAGATTCGTTGATCCACTCAAATTCAGTACTTCCAGGGCGGAGTCTATTGAGGCCATCATCTGTACCCACCCACAGACTCCCATCTTCGGATTCCGTAAACGAATTCACAGAGTTGTTAGAAAGATTGCCATGTGATCGGTCGTACTTATGAAAGTCAGTTTTCATACCAGCCGCCAAACCTGACATGGTCCCTGCCCAGTACTTCCCTTCACGCGTTTGATAAATACTGATTACAATGTCTTCAGGTAAATCTGTGTTTAGCGTCGTATATTTGATAAAGTCGCTAGTCTCGGGTACAAATAAATTCAGACCATTATCGGTGGCTATCCATATAGCGCCGTTGGCATCTTCGTATATGTCAAAAATCTTGTCGGATGATAGCGACCTGATATCGTCGTCTGAGTGGACGAAATTTAATGTCACGTTGCCTCTCGGATTGTATCGACTAACTCCGGAGTTTTCGGAAGCGATCCAGACGTTTCCACTTCGATCAGTAATGACTCTATAAAGCGAGCCGGCAACTAATGCGTCTGACTCACCATTCCTGTGGTCGTGAATGGTGACTTGCGAAGACGTTGCTTCAATTTGTAGTAACCCACTCAACTGGGTGGCGGCCCAAATTGCTCCATCGGGTGTTTGAGTGAATCCACGAACTTCGCCCGTATAGGGGATAGTGTCGGTGCCCGCTATATAGTGATGGAAAGAGTGGTCTGCAGGGTTAAACCGACTAAATCCATTTAAATATCCAAGCCATAAGTTGCCAACGTTGTCACAGAATACGGTGCGAATGTCATTCGAATAGGGCGTATTAAGATTGTTGGGGTCAGCGTAAAGCGCCTCGAAGTTATTAGATATTGGGTTGTAAAGAACCAATCCCGCTCCGCGAGTTGACAGCCATATTTGGCCATTATGGTCCTCGGCAATTCTTGTAATATTATTGACGGGCAATGAGCCTGGATTGGTAGCCGAGTATCGGTAGGTCTCTAGTTCGAGCCCTGTGTACTTGTTTAGCCCTTCCTCGGTGACAAACCACAAAGCACCTCTGGAATCCTGGAAGGATTGCTTCACACTTTGTTGAGTGAGCTTGTCAGCAAAGCTGGGCCGACTAAGGTTGATATCGATGTATCCGAGATCTGCTCCATGTGCGTGTGCTGTTGAAGCTAGGAGCAGAACTATGATCAAAGCCTGGAGGTGCATAAATACGCGATGGTGTATGATCATCTCCCTGCGCCTGATAGATATATGCACTCCTATCTAGGAGGCTCTCACTTTTTCAGTTTACAATCCAACAGTGAAACTCTACCTTGAACAGCAGTCCAAGGGGAAGTGAAATGGCTGGCAATTATTGTTTGCGTAATCGTAACCCAGTAAATTTTGCACTTTAACTTCCAATTATGTGAGACAGTTATCATTAGAAATATCAGAGTTCCGTCTGCACCATAAAGTTCGAGAAGATCCATCGCATGTCGGTATAGCCACTATAGGTAAGTTCAATGAAACTATCCGTCATTCTGATTTCCTACAATATGGCGCGAGAAATTCCTCGCACTTTGAGGAGTCTGTCGCGCAATTACCAGCAGGGTGGGGAGGATCTTGCGTACGAAGTTCTGTTGGTTGACAACGGTTCGTCAGTGCCACTGGACAAAGCGACATGGGCGGATATCGACGTGCCTGTGCGACTGATAAGGATACAGGACGCCCGCTCCTCTCCGGCCAGTGCAATCAATATCGCGCTGGAAGAGGCTACAGGTGAAATCATTTGTTTAATGATTGACGGCGCCCACATGTTGACGCCTGGAGTCTTCAAAATGGCACTCTCAAGTTATCAGGCTTTCGAGAATGCCGTGGTAGCAGTACGTTATTTTTATCTTGGGATGGATGAGCAAACAGTATCAGTTGCGAAGGGCTACACTCAGCAGGCTGAGGATAAATTGCTGGAGCGAATAAACTGGCCGGAAGATGGCTACCGACTATTTGAGATAAGCATACCGCTTCGTTCGGGAGCCAGTCGACTTACATGGTTTAATCGCATGTTTGAATCCAATTGTCTATTTATGAAGCGATCCCTTTTTAAGCAGTTGCATGGAGCGGACGAACGCTTCGATTATCCTGGCGGGGGCTTTCTCAATCTGGATATTTTTAAGCGAGCAGTGGAGTCTCCCGGAGTTACACCGCTTCAAATTATCGGTGAAGGCAGCTTTCACCAATTACACGGGGGTACTACAACCAATTCGAGTGGAGAGGAGAGAGATGCGCGCTTGGAAAAATATAGAGAACAATACGCGCAGATTCGTGGCCATAACGACGTGATGGCAAAAGTCTTGTTTACCTACATGGGACATATGCCTACTACAGCTTCGAATATCACGGCGCGGGAGCGCAGAAGAGCTCGGTTAGCGGGACGGCCGTTGGATTAGGGAGGTTAGTTGCTTCTCCCCATTTGATATTTTCTATCCAGGAAGTTCGGGTGTGAGTCGACGCGCTTTTGCTATCCTGATAGTTTGTGACCTGGTATACAGCCTGATTTTCCTGCGGCGCGTGACCAACCATTGGCGTGATTCAGTATGAGATATCAATGAAATTATCTGTCATTCTCATTTCGTACGATATGGCGCGAGAAATTCCCCGCACGTTGCAGGGGCTCTCACGTAATTACCAGCATGGCGCAGAGGATCTTGAGTACGAAGTCATCCTGGTCGATAACGGATCGCCGGTGCCGCTGGACCCTGCTTCCTGGGCGGGGGTGGATGTGCCTGTTCGATTGATTCAGCTCAAAGATGCGTCACCGTCCCCTGCCAGAGCAATCAACATAGCGCTGGAAGAAGCGGTAGGCGAGATTGTTTGCTTGATGATAGACGGGGCGCATATATTGACACCTGGTGTGTTTCGAATGGCGCTGGCCTGTTATGCCGCCTTTGACAATCCTGTTGTGGCTACCCGATATTTTTGGCTCGGCCCGGATGCGCAGAATGAGTCAATTGCGCAGGGATACGACAAGAGTGTCGAAGATCAGTTGCTACGGGACATCAATTGGCCTGAGGATGGATATAAACTTTATGAAATCGGTACACCACTGCGTACGGGGGCAGAACATATCAACTGGTTAAATCGCATGTTCGAATCAAATTGCCTTTTTATGCGCAGGTCCCTCTTCAAGGAGCAAGGCGGAGCAGATGAGCGATTTAATTACCCTGGGGGAGGGTTTATCAATCTGGATATCTTTAGCCGCGCTATTGATGCGCCTGGTGTTACCGCCGCTCAACTTATCGGTGAGGGCTGCTTTCACCAACTACATGGCGGAACTACAACAAATGTCAGTATGGAACAGAGGGATGTGAGTCTGGACAAGTACAGACAACAGTTCGAAGAAATTCGTGGACACGGCGATGTCATAACCAAAAAGACCTTCTACTATATGGGCCACCTGCCAACCATGGCGTCAAAAATTCATCGAGGTAAGAAGTAGCCCTCGGGCGAGAACGATTAACCCCGGTTTTCTCGTGTCACCAACCGTATTGGCGAAGGTCGATCGTGCCATTCGTTTTGAAGGGAATGCCCTCTGCTTCCAAACGTTCCCTTTGGATATCGTAGGGTAGGGAGTCCTCGGGCAGAGAGATTCGTCCTTGCGCATTGACGACACGGTGCCAGGGAATGCGCGTATTGGCAGGCAATCCCCGCAGAGCATGGCCAACACGGCGGGCAGCGCGATGCATGCCTGCTTTCTCTGCAACCCCACCATAAGTCGAGACCTTTCCCTCCGGAATTCCCGCAACGACCTGCCAGATTCGGTGGTTGGTATCAAGTTCGTAGTTCGTCATATACTGAACGTCCCCTATGAGCACCACCTCAGTTTTTCAGGTAGTGTGTTTGGCGTCGGAATGACTGCAACGGGTTGCGCGACATTGCTTGAAAAACATGTCGCCCTCCCCACGCATCTTTTGCCAGTGGAGAGCTCCGTTTATGCGCTTTGCAATTATGATCCTGCCATGGTTGGAACTGTTCACCCTGATCGAGCTTGGTGTCAAGACCAGTGCTCTGACGGCAGTGGCCTATGTGTTTGCCACTTTGCTTCTTGGGTTGGCGATATTGCAGCGTCAGGGTCGGGGTATGTTCGAGCGCCTCAGGCAGAGCCAGGACGGGAGGATATTTGGCCCCGAATTGCTCCTGGATGACATGGCTATGGGGTTCGCCGGTCTCCTGTTGATGATCCCTGGCATGATTACTGATCTGATTGCCCTTGTTGTAATGGTAGGTCCACTGCGCAGGCGCCTAGCCCGTGTGCTGTCAGGGTCGCAGCCTGAGGTCTACAGGCCCAAAAGGGATGCTGGTAGCGGTGAGACTATTGAGGGTGTTTTCAGGCACGTTGATGACAAGGATAGAACATAACATATTGTAAAATAAGAAGATAAAGTGTTTTTGACTAAGATGTAAAAACTGCTGACCGACGCTTGACTCCAATTTTTTCACGACTAGAATTAGCACTCTCTTGAAAAGAGTGCTAATCAGGTCTTGAATTCTGTTTCCGCGCCCCAATTAACCGGGTTAACCCCCGATCCGGGGTGCCCATAACATCACATTGATACTTTGGAGAGCTACACAAATGAAAATCCGTCCGTTGTACGACCGCGTGGTCGTTCGTCGCAAGGAAGAAGAAACAGCCACCGCAGGCGGTATCTTGCTGCCGGGTTCCGCCAAAGAGAAGCCCAATCAGGGTGAAGTCGTTGCCGTAGGCGATGGCAAAGCACTGGAAAGCGGCAAATTGCGGCCTATGGCTTTGAAAGTCGGCGATAAGGTTGTGTTCGGCCAATACGCTGGCAGCAACACCATCGACGTTGATGGTGAGGAACTGATCATCATGGGTGAGAGCGAAATCTTCGCCGTGGTCGAGTAAGACCCCGAAGTAGTCGGTTTTCACAAGTAACAAACAGATTAATACGTAATACGTAAGGAATATTCACCATGGCTAAAGACGTAATCTTCGGTAATAGCGCTCGCCAGCGCATGCTGAATGGCGTGAACATACTGGCTGACGCTGTAAAGGCAACACTGGGCCCCAAGGGCCGTAATGCAATTCTGGACAAGTCTTTCGGTGCACCTACAGTGACCAAGGACGGCGTGTCCGTAGCGAAGGAAATACAGCTTAAGGACAAGATCGAAAACATGGGCGCACAGATGATCAAGGAAGTGGCTTCCCAGGCTTCTGACGTCGCTGGTGACGGTACCACGACCGCCACGGTTCTGGCACAAGCTATCGTCAACGAAGGTCTCAAGGGTGTCGCTGCCGGCATGAATCCGATGGACCTGAAGCGTGGCATCGACAAGGCAATTGCCGCCGCAGTGGAGAAAATTTCTGCCGCTGCAATTCCCTGTGTGGATAGCAAGTCTATTGCGCAGGTTGGTTCAATCTCTTCCAACAGCGATGAGGCCGTCGGCAAAATCATCGCCGAGGCTATGGATAAGGTAGGCAAGGAAGGTGTCATTACCGTTGAAGAAGGTTCCGGTCTGGAAAATGAACTGGATGTTGTAGAAGGCATGCAGTTTGACCGTGGTTATCTGTCGCCCTACTTTATCAACAATCAGGAGAGCATGAGCGTCGATATCGACGAGCCCTATATCCTGTTGGTCGAGAAGAAAATTTCCAATATCCGCGAACTGCTGCCTCTGCTGGAGCAGGTTGCCAAGTCTTCCAAGCCGCTGGTTATCGTCGCAGAGGACGTCGAAGGCGAAGCGTTGGCAACCCTGGTTGTCAACAACCTGCGCGGTATTGTGAAGGTAACCGCCTGTAAGGCGCCTGGCTTTGGCGATCGTCGCAAAGCCATGCTGCAGGATATTGCTATCCTGAGTGGTGGTACGGTGATTTCCGAAGAAGTGGGCCTTGATCTGGAGTCGGCGACTCTGGAACATCTGGGTCACGCCAAACGCGTGACAATGGACAAGGACAGCAGCACCATCATCGATGGTGCCGGTGACCACAAGACCATCACGGCGCGAGTAAATGAAATCCGTGTGCAGATCGAAAATACATCTTCCGATTACGACCGCGAGAAACTGCAGGAACGCGTGGCCAAGTTGGCCGGCGGTGTGGCTGTCATCAAGGTTGGTGCTGCCACCGAGATCGAAATGAAAGAGAAGAAGGCCCGCGTTGAAGACGCTCTGCACGCTACTCGCGCTGCAGTAGAAGAAGGCGTTGTGGCTGGCGGCGGCGTTGCGCTGGTTCGTGCCCTGATGGAAATTGCGGGAATGAAAGGCGATAACGAAGACCAGACACACGGCATTAACTTCGCGCTGCGCGCCATGGAAAGTCCCCTGCGCCAGATCGTGGAGAATGCCGGTGCTGAAGGCTCCGTGGTCCTCAATAATGTGAAAAACAATGGCAAGGGTAACTACGGTTACAATGCTGCCACCGGTGAGTACGGTGACATGATCGCGATGGGTATTCTGGATCCCGCCAAGGTCACGCGCACCGCACTGCAGGCTGCCGGCTCTGTCGCTGGCCTGATGATTACCACTGAAGTCATGATATGTGAGGCCGTTGAAGAAGGTGGTTCCGGCGGTGGCGGGCACGATATGGGTGGTATGGGTGGTATGGGTGGTATGGGCGGCATGATGTAAGCCTGATCGACTGACCCACGACGAGAAACCCCGCCGTATGGTGGGGTTTTTTTTATCTTCGAAAAAAAAGGGGGGCCGGGCCTGTTTTAGAAGGGCTATGCCCTTTTTTTTATGTACAATAACGTCAGGTTTATTCACAACAACAATGGGAGATAACCATGATTCTTGAATTTGTCTTCAGATGGGCACACGTCCTGTTCGGTATCGTGTGGATAGGCATGCTTTATTATTTCAACTTTGTACAAACGGAATACTTCAAGGAAGCTGAAGCCGGTGCCAAGGCTGACGCGCTCAAGAAGCTCGCTCCCAGGGCGCTCTGGTGGTTCCGCTGGGGTGCAATGTTTACCTTTCTAACGGGTCTTGTTCTGCTGCACCTGATCGGAGCTACTACCAATATCATGGGTATGCCCATTATATGGGTAGGTGCATTGGCCGGTACGATTATGTTCCTGAACGTGTGGTTAATCATTTGGCCCAACCAGCAGGTAGTGCTGGGTTTGAAAGCAGGTGATGGACCATCCAGCGCTGCCAAGGCTGGCCTGGCGTCCCGCACCAATACGCTGTTGTCTGGCCCCATGCTGTTCGCCATGTTGGGTTCCAAGCACCTTTTTATCGAAGGCGCTGGTGGCACCGGTTTTTATGCGTGTGTCGCTGTCATTTTGCTGCTGGAAATTAACGCCCTGTTCGGTAAAACAGGCCCCTTGACCAGTGTCAAAGGTGTCATCCACTGCAGTATCGGCCTGACGGCACTGCTGTGGGCAATGCTTTACTTCCTCTAGGCGCAGTGTGAAGACAAAAAAGCCGGGGACGACCCGGCTTTTTTGTTTCGCTGTGATAGGCGGCATGTATAATTGCCCCTAACGTATTACACGGCGTATTTACCCCATGTCTCACGACGATCTGGATCATATTCCCTCCATTGTCCCGACCCGGGACGGTGTGCCGCAGCGCAACATCAGCAAACCCAGTGCCGACAGGGGCGATAGAAGTCGCAGTCCCGGTACTCAAAAGCAGTCTTCCGTTGCGGGTGGTGCAGGATTGCTGGCGCGCCTGTTCATAGCTATTTCCCTCGTTGCCGCCGTTTTGGCTTGCGCCTGGGCCTGGCAGTTACAGACTCAGTTGCAGCAGGCCAATGAGCATATTGCGAACTATGCAACACGTATTGGCGATCTGGAGGCCAGATTGTCTGATACCGACGAGGGCATGAACCAGAATGCCGCGGTGCAGGCAACAAAAGTTGCGAAGCTTGAGACAGAGGTGCGCAAGATTTGGGACAGCTTCAAGGAGACCAAGGATCGGTTGGGCAAACTGGATGCCGCTGGCGCCAGCCAGGCTAAGGACATCAAGGGCCTGGAAGGTTCTCTGTCCACTGCCCAGTCGCAATTGAAAGCAGCATCCGATGATATTGCCAAACTGAACAGTGTCGCAGGCGATCTTGCGCGGCTAATTTCGAGTGCCAAGGCTAATCAGGCCGAGGTGGAACGTATGGCAGACAGCCTCAATCGAATTGACCTGGCGTTGGCCAAACTTGATAAGCGAGTGGCGGGTAACGAGGAATGGGTCGGCTCCGTCAACGCCTTCCGCAAGCAGGTCAACACCAGTTTGGGCGAACTGCAGTCTACCGTAAGGGCAATGCAGACTTCGTCGCCCCAGCACCCCTGACGCAGGCGATCTCTCGGTGTTCGTTCATTCCTGCAACGGATGTATGATAACGCTCCTTTTTTCTACATCCGCCCCATAAGGATCCATGCCATGACTGTTATTCGACAGGACGACGTCATCGATAGCGTCGCAGATGCCCTGCAGTTTATTTCTTATTATCATCCCCTCGATTTTGTGAAGGCTGTCAATGAAGCCTACGAGCGCGAGCAGAACCCGGCGGCCCGGGACGCGATGGCGCAAATCCTGATTAATTCGCGGATGTGTGCCCAGGGCCATCGCCCCATCTGCCAGGATACCGGGATCGTCACCGTCTTCCTCAAAATCGGCATGGATGTACAGTGGGACGCAGATCTTTCGGTAGTCGATATGGTCAACGAAGGCGTACGCAGAGCCTATACTCATCCTGACAATCTCTTGCGCGCTTCGATTCTCGAAGACCCGGCGGGCGCACGCAGGAACACCAAAGACAATACGCCAGCGGTCATTCACATGGAGGTGGTAAAAGGCGATACCGTCGACGTACAGGTAGCGGCCAAGGGCGGCGGCTCCGAAAACAAATCCAAGTTGGTTATGCTGAACCCCTCGGATAGCATTGTAGAGTGGGTCGTAAAAACCATTCCCACCATGGGAGCTGGCTGGTGTCCGCCCGGCATGCTGGGCATCGGCATAGGTGGCACTGCAGAGAAGGCGATGCTCATGGCCAAGGAAGCCCTCATGGATCCTATAGATATCCATGAGTTGCGCGAGCGGGGGCCCGCCAACCGGGTCGAGGAACTGCGTCTGGAGATCATGGAGGCAGTCAACAAGCTAGGTATTGGCGCCCAGGGCCTGGGCGGTCTTACCACGGTGATGGATGTGAAGATCAGGGACTTTCCGACGCATGCGGCATCCCTGCCGGTGGCGATGATTCCCAACTGCGCGGCTACTCGCCATGCGCATTTTGTGCTCGATGGGTCCGGCCCCGCCTTACAAACTCCGCCGGATATCAATGATTGGCCGGACATTACCTGGGAAGTGGGTGAAAATGTACGTCGCGTCAATCTGGATACGGTGACCCGCGAGGAAGCCGCCCAGTGGCAGCCCGGCGATACCTTGCTGTTATCCGGCAAGATGCTGACCGGACGGGATGCCGCTCATAAGAAAATGAAAGAGTTGATCGAGAGTGGTGAGGGGCTGCCGCCGCAGGTCGATCTCAGGGGCCGCTTTATCTACTACGTGGGACCGGTAGACCCTGTGCGGGATGAGGTGATGGGCCCGGCTGGCCCGACGACCGCCACGCGTATGGACAAATTTACCGACTTCATTCTCGAACATACCGGCCTGCTGGGCATGATCGGCAAGGCCGAACGCGGCCCCGTCGGTGTTGAGGCGATCAAGAAGCACAAGGCAGTCTACCTGATGGCCGTGGGAGGTGCCGCTTATCTGGTATCCAAGGCAATTACATCGGCCAGGGTTGTCGCATTTCCCGAAATGGGTATGGAGGCCATCTACGAGTTTGAAGTGAAAGACATGCCCGTGACTGTGGCGGTAGATACCAGTGGTGCTTCCGTGCATGAAATCGGACCAAGAATCTGGCGGGCCAAAATCGCAGAGCAGGCCATAGACGTTGCCTGATACGTTCTATTGGCACGATTACGAAACCTTTGGGGCTAATCCCTCCAGAGACAGGCCGGTGCAGTTTGCGGGCGTGCGTACCGATGCCGAGTTCAATGTCATCGGTCAGCCGCTGGTCATTTTTTGTCGTCCTGCCAATGACTTTTTGCCTCATCCCCAAGCCTGCCTGATCACTGGAATTACGCCGCAGCAGGCCTTGGCTGAAGGGCTGCCAGAGTGTGAATTCATTGCCAGAATCCATCGTGAGCTGGCAGTTCCCGGCACTTGCGGCGTGGGCTATAACTCCCTGCGTTTTGATGATGAGATTACCCGTCACACCCTCTACCGCAACTTCTATGACCCGTATGCACGAGAATGGCAAAACGGTAATTCTCGCTGGGACATCATAGACATGGTACGCACCACTTGTGCCCTGCGACCTGAGGGCATCAAGTGGCCGTTGCGGGAAGATGGCCTACCCAGCTTTCGTCTGGAGGATCTTACCGCTGCCAATGGCATTAACCATACTGCCGCCCACGACGCCCTCTCGGATGTACACGCGACGATTGCATTGGCACGGTTGATAAAGGATAGGCAGCCCAAACTGTATGACTATGTGTTGCGTCACCGGGACAAGCGTTCGGTGCTAGCGCAACTGGATATCGCGGAGATGAAACCTGTACTGCACGTGTCCGGCATGTTCGGTGCCCGACGGCACAACATCGCTCTGGTGGTGCCCCTGGCGGCGCACCCGGTAAATAAAAATGAGATCATCTGTTTCGATCTGGGCGCCAACCCTCAAGTGCTGTTTGATTTGGCGGTGGAGCAGCTCCAGGAGTTACTTTATACACGAACCGAGGACCTGCCTGAGGGGACACCAAGGCTTGGTCTGAAGTCGATTCATATCAATCGCTGTCCGATAGTGCTCACGCCGAAAATGGCTGACCCGGCGACCGCCCAGCGCCTTGGGATCAGCGGTGAACAGTGTCGCCAGCACCTTGCTGCCCTACGCGGCTATCGTGCACAGGATGTGGCCGGCTTCAAAGCCAAGGTGCAGGCCATCTATAGGGGTCGCAGTTTCGGACTGCCCGAGGATCCGGACCTGATGCTCTACAGCGGTGGATTCTTCAGTGAGCAGGACAAGCAGGTCATGGAACAGTTGCGTACGCAGACGCCGGAAGAACTCGCTGCCGGGAGTTTTGTTTTTGAGGATAGTCGTCTGCCCGAGATGTTGTTCCGTTATCGTGCGCGCAATTATCCAGGCAGCCTCGCCCCGGAGGAACTCGCCCGCTGGGAGGAGTTCCGCTACCACAGGCTTACTGAGCCGGAGTCCGGGACTGGATACTGCATGGAGGAATTTCAGGTAGAGATCGACGCATTACTGGCCAGTGGTGCTCTCTCGGAGCCACAGCAGCGGCTGCTGGAGCAGCTTCTGGACTATGCGGATACGTTGTTGGCCTGAGCGGTCATAAGATACTTTGGTATTACGCCCATGGGCAGGGCCTTTCCTCGCCTTTATAATGGTCCGCGCAATCCCAGCCTCATGTTTTGTACCAGCCCAGGAGAGAAGCAGCGTGCAGTTTGCCGGAAGCCACATCCTCTCAGTCGAGCAGTTCGAGCGCGACGATGTCGAGCGGATATTTTTTGTGGCTGACCGTATGGTTCCCTACGCCCACCGTCGCCGCGTTACCAATGTGCTCGACGGCGCTATTCTTGGCTCCATGTTCTTCGAACCCAGTACCCGGACCCGCGTCAGTTTTGGCAGTGCATTTAACCTGCTCGGCGGCGAGGTGCGTGAAACCACTGGCTTTGAACAGTCTGCCATTGCGAAGGGCGAATCCCTTTACGATACTGCCAGAGTGCTCAGCGGTTACTCGGATGTGATTGCCATGCGTCACCCGCAGGTGGGGTCGGTGGGAGAGTTCGCCGCTGCCAGCCGGGTGCCTGTCATCAATGGCGGCGATGGCAGCAATGAGCATCCCAGCCAGGCCTTGCTGGACCTGTACACGATTCGTAGCGAAATTGCTGCCAGCGGCCGCACGATAGACCAGTTGCGCATAGCCATGGTGGGGGACCTGCGCTATGGCCGGACGGTGCACTCCCTGTGCAAGCTCCTGTGCCGATTTAAAGGCGTGCAGGTCGTGTTGGTCTCGCCCGAGGCGTTGCGCATGCCGCCAGACATTGTCGAGGGGCTGCGCAGTACAGGCCACAAGGTGCTGGAGTCTGATCAATTGGAAGAAAGTATCGCCCACGTGGACATTGTCTATTCCACGCGCATTCAGGAGGAGCGGTTCAGTTCCCAGGAAGAGGCGGATCTGTATCGCGGGCGCTTCCGGCTCAACCAGAGTATCTACACCCGCCACTGTGAACCGAATACCGTGATCATGCATCCATTGCCAAGGGATTCCAGGGCCAACGCCAGGGAGCTGGACGATGACCTGAACGACAATCCGAATCTGGCGATTTTCCGCCAGACCGATAATGGCTTGCTGCTGCGTATGGCGTTGTTCGCATTGATTCTGGATGTTGTGGAACAGGTAGACAAGCATGCCCGGGATGTTAACTGGTATACCGGCGGCCGTTTCTGATGGCGCTGGAATTAACATTCGGGGCGCAGGACGTCCGGGTACTCAATGACCAGACCGTGTGGTCCGGTCACTATTCCATGCGCCGCATCACCCTGCAACACCGACGATTTGTCGGCGGCTGGAGTGACCCGGTGGTGCGGGAGGTGTTCGAGCGCGGCGACGCTGTCGCCGTTCTGCCCTATGACCCCGTGACCGACAGCCTGGTAATGATCGAACAGTTTCGCCCTGGGGCAATGCGCGGGACTGACAGTCCTTGGATGCTGGAACTGATTGCCGGCGTCGTGGAAGTCGGCGAGCGTGATGAAGAGGTGGTACACCGCGAAGCGATGGAGGAGGCGGCGTGCGAGCTTTCGGATCTGGTGCCCATCGCCACGGTGTTTCCCAGTGCCGGTGCCTGTACAGAGCAGGTGCGCCTGTTCTGCGGTCGCGTTAACAAGGCATCTATCGGAGGCCTGCACGGCCTGCAGGATGAAGGCGAGGATATTCTGGTACATGCGGTTGCGCGCACAGATGCTTTGCAGATGCTCGCTGATAACCGGATTCCCAATGGTCATACCCTGATAGCGCTGCAGTGGTTACACATTCATGGTGCAGCGTTGCGGGAGCGCTGGTGCTAAGGCACCTCGCCGGCGCTTGATTGCACATGACTGACAGTACTGTAAACCCTCCCGCAAAAATTGCTCCAGGTCTGTTGCGCTCCAGCTTTGAGGTCGGCAGCATGACCATGCTGTCCCGTGTGTTGGGATTGGTGCGAGATATCGTAATAGCCAAAGTTTTCGGTGCCAGCGCCAATGCCGATGCGTTTTTCGTCGCTTTTAAAATTCCCAATTTCCTGCGCCGCTTGTTTGCGGAGGGAGCGTTTTCCCAGGCGTTTGTACCCGTGTTGTCGGAATATAAGACAGAGGGCAGCGTCGCTGCGGTAAAAGCACTGGTCGATAGGGTGGCTGGGGTGCTGGGGGGTTCCCTGTTGATTGTCACGGGCATCTCCATGGTTGCCGCGCCCCTCATCACAACGATTTTTGCCCCGGGCTTCGTGAGTCAGCCCGAGAAGTATTACCTGACCACCGCAATGACCCGCATCACCTTTCCCTATTTATTTCTTATCTCCATGACCGGGTTCTGTGGCGCCATACTCAACAGTTACGGCCGCTTTGCCGTACCCGCATTCACACCGTTCTTCCTGAATCTATCCCTGATTTTTGCCGCCCTGGTCGCGGCGCCGTGGTTTGATGAGCCGGTATTTGCTCTGGCCTGGGGAGTGCTATTAGCGGGTGTCGTGCAGTTGCTCTTTCAACTCCCGTCCCTCTATCGGCTGGATCTGGTGCCGCGGCCGATTTGGGATATCGCGGACCCAGGCGTGCGGCGTATCATGAAACTGATGGTGCCAGCCCTGTTTGGGGTCTCTGTCAGCCAGATCAATCTGTTGCTGGATACGGTGTTGGCATCATTCTTCCCCACCGGAAGCGTGTCCTGGCTGTACTACTCCGACCGACTCACAGAGTTACCGCTGGGTATATTTGGTATTGCCATTGCCACGGTCATTCTGCCTAACCTGTCAGCACACCGTGCAGCGGCTCGTGAGGAGCATTTCAGCGCCACCCTGGATTGGGCGATGCGCTGGGTGTTGCTGATCGGAGCCCCCTCCGCCCTGGCACTGATTGTGCTGGCCAAACCCATTCTGATTACCCTGTTTCAGTACGGTGAACTGACGGCGCGCGATGTGGATATGTCGGCCCTGAGTTTACGGGCTCTCAGTCTGGGGTTGATCGCGTTTATGTTGATCAAGGTGCTGGCACCAGGCTTTTATGCACACATGGATACGTCCACGCCGGTGAAGATTGGTATTTTGGCCATGGTTGCGAACATGGTTATGAATCTTATGTTCTCCCTGCCCCTGATGTATTTTTACAATATCGGGCACATGGGTCTCGCGCTCGCCACCAGCCTTGCCGCCATGCTCAATGCGGGGCTGTTGTTGCGGGGGTTGTTGCGCGCCGGGTTCTACCAGTTCCAGCCCGGCTGGCCACGTTACGCACTGCGTTTGCTGCTGGCTTCGTCCAGCATGGTTGCTGCCATCCTCTGGTTGGCCCCTGACGGGGCAGCGTGGTACGACTGGCGCTGGCCACAGCGGGTTTTCCAGCTGGCGCTCTTGTGCGGTGGCGGTGTTGCCGTCTACTTCGCTGTGCTGTGGCTGCTGGGCACCCGGATGCGGCACCTGCTGGCCCCCGCGTCGCACTGAACACAAAACCTCGCTGGTATATTCCTCGTCAGGATGGTGTTGGGCCATAGGCTAGGGAGACCAAGTTCGCTATACTCCATCGTTTGGCTTGACCGGGCTTAGATACCGCATGGAACTGATCCGCGGCCTGCACAATCTGCGGCCCAGACATCATGGTTGTGTCGCGACGATTGGTGCGTTTGATGGTGTTCATCGCGGTCACCAGGCGGTTATTCGCCACCTGCTGGAAAAGTCGGTGGAGTTGGCCCTGCCCTCACTCATTATCGTTTTCGAGCCGCTGCCGCGGGAGTATTTCTCTCCGCTCCAGGCACCTGCACGAATCATGAGTTTTTGGGAGAAATGCCGGGCGCTGGAGGCGCTGGGGGTGGACCGCTTGTTGCGCATACGGTTTAACGAGCAGTTTCGCGGCATGTCGGCGCAGCGCTTCGTTGACGATATCTTTGTGGCCGGTCTGGGCGTGCGCTACGTGGTGCTAGGTGATGATTTTCGCTTCGGCGCCGACCGCCAGGGCGATATCGAGTTTATACGGGAGCAGGGGTTGCGCTATGGTTATGCTACCGGCTCTACGCCAACGTTCGCGGTGCAGGGTGAGCGGGTGAGCAGCACGCGTGTCAGGGAGTCGCTGGAAAAAGCCGATTTCGCCACGGCGGAGGCCCTGCTGGGTCGACCGTACAGTATTTCCGGTCGGGTGATCTTCGGGCGCCAGTTGGGGCAGACCATTGGCACACCCACGGCCAATCTGGAATTGCGTCGCTTGCGGGCACCACTGTCCGGTGTGTACACGGTGGAGGTCAGCGGTGGCGGATTGCACAATGCGCCAGGCGTGGCCAATGTGGGAGTACGGCCCACGGTAGATGACAGCATCAGGGCCAATCTGGAGGTACATCTGCTGGACCAGGAGATCGATTTGTACGGCAGGCATATTGAAGTCACGTTCCGCCATAAACTGCGCGAAGAAATGAAGTTTGGGTCGGTGGCAGAACTTAGAGAGAATATAGCGAGGGATATAGAGCAGACACGGGCCTGGTTTAGCCGGGGCTAGAACTCGATACAGACTATGAGCGATTACAAAGACACACTGAATTTGCCCATGACGGATTTCCCGATGAAGGCCAGCTTGGCCCAGCGGGAACCGCAGCGCCTGAAACAATGGCAGGACATGGGCCTGTACGAAAGAATCCGCCAGGAGTGCGCCGGACGGCCGAAATTTATCCTGCATGATGGTCCCCCCTATGCCAATGGTGAATTGCACGTGGGGCACGCGGTCAACAAGATTCTGAAGGACATTATCGTCAAATCCAGGACACTGGATGGCTACGACGCGCCCTATGTGCCGGGTTGGGACTGCCACGGTCTGCCGATAGAACTTAATGTTGAGAAGAAGGTGGGCAAGCCCGGCGTCAAGATCAGCCCCACCGAGTTCCGCCAGAAATGCCGTGAATACGCCAGGCGCCAGATTGATGGGCAGCGTACGGATTTTATGCGTATGGGCGTAGTTGGTGACTGGTCCAATCCTTACCTGACCATGGATTTCAAATTCGAGGCAGATATTGTTCGCGCTCTCTCACACATTGTCGATAACGGCAATCTCCACAAGGGCTTCAAACCTGTGCACTGGTGTATGGACTGCGCCTCCGCCCTGGCTGAAGCGGAGGTGGAGTACCAGGATAAAAGCTCATCGGCGATTGATGTGGCCTTCGTCGCAGTCAATCCGGCTGCATTCAATGCCGCCTGTGGCTCGACCTATGATGGCGAAATTGCCGTGCCTATCTGGACCACTACGCCCTGGACCCTGCCTGCCAATATGGCCGTGTGTCTGCATCCGCAACTGGATTACGTGTTGATCGAAGGTCGGGGCAGGGCATTGTTAGTGGCTGAAGAGCTCGCACAGTCCTGTGTCTCTCGCTATGGTCTGGATGTGTTCAAGGTACTGGGTCGCTGCAAGGGTGCGGCATTGGAAAATCTGCTGCTACAGCATTGCTTTCTGGAGCGACAGGTGCCGGTGATTCTCGGTGAGCACGTTACCACGGATGCCGGTACGGGCGCGGTGCACACGGCTCCGGCGCATGGCCAGGATGATTTTGTGGTGGGCACGCAATACAATCTGGAAGTCTACAATCCGGTGGATGGACACGGTGTGTACCTGCCAGATACCCAGTATTTCGCGGGCCAGCACGTATTAAAGGCCCATGCCGCTATCATCGCGTTATTACAGGAGCGGGGGGTGTTGCTGCACCACGAGGAGTACCTGCACTCGTATCCCCATTGCTGGCGGCACAAGACACCGATCATTTTCCGTGCCACGCCGCAGTGGTTCGTGAGTATGCAACAACAAGGGCTGCTGGATAAGGCGCTGGCGGCGGTGGCTGGGGTGCAGTGGCTACCTGAATGGGGCAGGGCGCGCATCGATGGCATGCTGGCCAACCGACCGGACTGGTGTATCTCACGTCAGCGCACCTGGGGAGTGCCCATCGCCCTGTTTGTCCATAGGGAAACAGGCGAATTACACCCACGGACCACGCAGTTGATGGAGCAGGTCGCGCAGCGTATGGAGCGCAGCGGTGTGGACGCGTGGTTTGACCTGGAGACCTCCGAGCTGTTGGGTGAAGAAGCCGGCGACTACGAGAAAGTGACTGATACCCTGGATGTCTGGTTCGATTCCGGCGTCACTCACGCCTGCGTGTTGCGCCAGCGCCCGGAGCTGCACTTTCCGGCTGACATTTACCTGGAAGGCTCTGACCAGCATCGTGGTTGGTTCCAGTCCTCGTTGCTGACTGCTGTCGCCATTGATGGGGTAGCACCCTACAAGACGGTACTGACCCATGGCTTTACCGTGGATAGTGATGGCCGCAAGATGTCCAAGTCCATCGGCAATATCGTTGCGCCGAAAGCGGTGATGAACGACCTCGGAGCGGACATCCTGCGCCTGTGGGTGGCAGCCACCGATTACCGCGGCGAACTGACGGTTAGTGATGAAATATTCAAGCGCACCGCAGACTCTTATCGCAGGATTCGCAATACTGCGCGGTTCCTATTGTCCAATCTCAATGGCTTTGATCCCACTGTGGATGCGGTGAGTTTCTCCGATATGTTGTCGTTGGATCGCTGGGCTGTGGATCGGGCGGCACAGTTACAGCAGGAAATAGTGGAAGCTTATCGAAGCTACAATTTTCACCAGATCTACCAGAAACTACACAACTTCTGCGCCAATGACCTGGGTGGTTTTTATCTGGATGTGATCAAGGATCGTCAATACACCACGCAGGCCGACAGTGTGGCGCGGCGCTCTGCCCAGACCGCCATGTACCATATTGGTGAAGCTCTGGTGCGCTGGATCGCACCTATTCTCAGTTTCACGGCGGAGGAAATCTGGGAAAACCTGCCGGGTGAGCGCGCACCGTCTGTGTTGCTGCAGCAGTGGTACCAGGGCTTGGCAAGCCTGGCGCCGGACGCGGAAATGGGGCGGGCTTTTTGGCAGCAATTGATGACCGTGCGCACGGCAGTCAACAAGGCCATGGAGACGCAGCGCGCGCTTGGCACGCTGCGCGGTTCGCTGGATGCTGCAGTCACGCTGTACTGCTCGGATGAACTGTACGCAAACCTGCATGCACTGAGCGATGAGTTGCGCTTTGTGCTGATTGCTTCCGCCGCGACCTTGCTGCCTCTTGATGCTGCTGGCGTAGACGCGGTCAGCACTGAACTGCCTGAGCTGCGACTCCAGATTGCAGTGGCGGGGGAAGAGAAGTGCGAGCGTTGTTGGCACCGCAGCGCCGATGTTGGCCACAGCACAGCACATCCGACATTGTGCGGGCGCTGTATAGAAAATATCGATGGCGTTGGCGAGCGACGTAATTTTGCGTAACGGAGTTTACTCACTGCCCTGGTTCGCTCTGGCACTGCTGGTCATTCTGTTGGATCAGTACACCAAAGGACTTGCCAGCGGCGGCCTGGAGTACGGGGAGCCGGTGCGCGTATTCTGGTGGTTCAATCTTACGCTACAGCATAATACGGGAGCGGCGTTCAGCTTTCTGAACGATGCCGGCGGCTGGCAGCGTTACTTTTTCAGTGCAGCGGCAATGGGTATCAGTGTGGCCCTTTCGGTCTGGTTATGTGTGATGCACAGGGGGCAGTGGCTGCTAGCCCTGGGCCTGGGACTGATTCTGGGAGGCGCGCTGGGCAACCTGTGGGACCGCGTAGCGCTGGGCTATGTGGTGGACTTTATCTCGGTTCACTACGAGGGTCATTACTTCCCTGCCTTTAACCTGGCCGATTCGGCGATATCGGTGGGGGCTGCTTGTATGTTGCTGGATAGCTTTCTGCACCGGGACCGGGCCGCAGTTGGTGCAGGGAAAACAGATCGATGAACATGGTACCTGTGAGTGAGGGTACCCGTGTCTTCCTGAACTTCTCGGTCAGTCTGGAGGACGGATCGGAAGTGGATACCAATTTCGGCGGCGACTCGGTCCATTTTGTCATCGGTGATGGCAGTTTGCTGCCGGGTTTCGAGCGCTTGTTGTTTGGCATGTCGCCTGGCGAGCGGCAGCTGTTCGTGGTACCTCCCGAGAGTGCCTTCGGCCAACCCAATGACAACAACGTGCAGTATTTACCCCGTAAGCAGTTTAACGCAGACATGGATTTGAACATCGGCCTGGTCATTTCCTTCGCCGATGCCAGCGGCGGAGAAGTGCCCGGTATGATAATTGCGTTCAACGAGGACGAGGTGACGGTCGATTTCAATCACCCGCTATCCGGGCGCACAATCCTGTTTGATGTTCTGATCCACAAGGTGGAGCCGGTAGAGTTACACTAGCGTTGGTGAGGTGAGTCTGGCTTGATCCTGCGTGCCGGTAAACCAGCCCAATAGGCCAGTCAGGAGAAATATTTGGCAATGGAAATTCGATTGGCTAATCCCCGCGGCTTCTGCGCCGGGGTTGATCGTGCCATTGATATTGTAAACCGTGCGCTGGAAGTATTTGGCGCCCCGATCTATGTGCGCCACGAAGTCGTGCATAACAAATTTGTGGTAGAGGACCTGCGTGCGCGCGGCGCTATCTTTGTGGATGATTTGCATGAAGTGCCAGACAACTGCATCGTTATTTTTAGCGCGCATGGCGTTTCACAGTCAGTGCGCAGGGAGGCAGGGAAGCGCTTACTAAAAGTATTTGACGCTACGTGTCCGCTGGTTACCAAGGTGCATGTGGAGGTGGCGGGCTATAGCCTGCAGGGCCGGGAGTGTGTGTTGATCGGCCACCGTGGGCACCCGGAGGTGGAGGGCACAATGGGACAATATGACCATAGTGCGGGTGGTGAGATTTATCTCGTGGAAGACGATGCGCAGGCCGCAGCGCTGGTGGTAAAAGACCCTGATAACCTGTCCTACGTTACCCAGACCACCCTGTCCATGGATGATACCGCGAAGGTTATTGATACCCTGCGCGCCCGTTACCCCAATATTGAGGGTCCACGCAAGGACGATATCTGTTACGCCACCCAGAATCGCCAGGACGCGGTGAAAAGGCTCGCCGCTACCTGCGACCTGATGCTGGTAGTTGGTTCCCCCAACAGTTCCAATTCCAACCGGCTGCGCGAGTTGGCCGAGCGCATGGGCGCCGAGGCTTATCTGCTGGATGGCGCGGAAGATATAAACCCTGCGTGGCTCAAGGGCAAATCGCGTATCGGTGTCACCGCCGGTGCCTCCGCTCCGGAGGTCCTGGTACAGGAAGTTATCGACGGCCTGTGTGCGCTCGGTGCGCAACCGCCGGTCGAGGTTGCGGGCCGACCGGAGAATATTACCTTTTCCCTACCGCGGGAGTTACGCATCGCTGCGAAGAATATTTAGGACTTCCTCCATCTGATCTAGCACCCGTCGCCGGACATCCAATAACGTCCTTTTCCGGCAAAAAAAGCCAATTACTGGAACTTATCTTCGGACATTCTATGCTTCTTCGTAAATGGAGGAGTGCCGTGGACAGGATGTCGCCGCGTGGCCCCGCTAGCGGGCTTACCCTGATTGAACTGATGATCGTACTGGTAGTGCTTGCCATCACTTTGTCGGTGGGTTTGCCCCTGTTCCAGAATCAGCTACACAGCAATCGGTTGCGCGCTGAGTCTAGTCGTTTTCTGGGTGCGCTCAATCTGGCGCGCAGCGAAGCCGTGATGAGGAACCTGCCCGTCAGTATTTGTCCTTCTGCGATGGCTGCGACAGGACAAGCCAAATGCTCTGGCACCTACGCCGGTGGTTGGATCGTATTTTCCAATGCGGACAAGGACAAAGTGGTTGATACGGGCACCGATGAGGTACTGCAAGTCTTTGAAAGTTTGCCACCTGGTTACCGTTTGACTAACAAGAGTGGCACCAGCGCGGCGTTTGAGCTCATTAACTACCTTCCTGATGGCTCGTCACACAGCAATCGCACGCTGTTGTTCTGTCCCCCTCAGCAAACTTCCATGCAATCACTGAGTATCGTTATCAATATTGTGGGCCGGGCGCGTTTGACCGGGGGCTGGGGTGAGTGTCCGATCGTGTGATGGGCAATGGCGAAAGTGTCGCGCCAATGGCGGGTCGGATCGATGCTGCAAAGGTGTTCGGTGTTGCTGGGCACCGGGGAATTGGGATGCTTGAGTTCATTATTGCTTTGCTGATCTTTTCGATGGGAATGATGGGCCTGCTGTCTGCGCAACTGGCCGGTAAGAAAGCGGGCTACGAGGCTGCCCAGCGGTCGATTGCAACTGCGTTGGTGCGGGATATGCTCGAGCGTATGCGCGCTAATCCTGGCCAGATCGCGGCCTATCGGGCCACCGACGTCGGGGAAGTGGGTCATCGCGTGCTGGCGCCCGGCGCTGATTGCGATACGACTGCGTGCTCTGCAGCACAGTTGGCTATCTTTGATGTCTGGCAGTGGGAATCCCTCCTGTTGGGAGAATCAGAAAAATTATCTGGAGTCTATGCCGGTGGCCTCGTCGCGCCCCGGGCTTGCATTATAAGTGACGAGGGTGCGGTAGCCGTAACCATTAGCTGGCTGGGTGCAACACCCTCCCAACAAGCGACGGCTGCTATTTGCGGCGGCGAGGATCCAGGGAGCAACGGTGCACCGGGTGACACTAACGGCAACACACTGCGGCGCCATCAACTGACTATTTCTACCTTTATCGAGGGGCGTGGATGATGCATTGGCACAAGCGTCAATACTGCGGACCATGCACGCATGGTCTGTCACTGGTTGAGCTGCTGGTGTCCATGTTGTTGGGGCTGATCCTTAGTGGCGGCATTGTCAGTGCCTACCTGGGTGCCAAACGCAACTACTTTTATGAGGAGCAGACGGCTCGCATGCAGGAAAATGGCCGGTATGCCATGCGTCTGCTCTCAAGGGAGCTGACCATGGCGGGATTTTTTGGCGGCGTTCCTGCACTGGACAGCATTTCTCCAGTCCCCGTGGGCGTCGACTGCAGTGATCGGCCTTGGGTCCTGGACGGGACCTATCCACTGGAGCTGGTAAATGATTATGCCGGCCAGTCAGCCCCTCTTTCCCTGCACTCTACCCCTTTGACCTGCCTCGACAGCGCTGCCATTGCGTTAAACACCGACCTGATTGCCATAAAACGCACCGCCGCTGAGGCGAGCCTGCGCCGTGGGATACCCGCTGCTGACTTGACCGCTTCTACCATCGCGAGTTGGTATCTGCGCCTCACATCAGGGGAGCATCCCGAGTGGGAAAAGCTGCGTCCAATCGACTTGCTTGCGGGCAAGCAAACGGTGTCATCACTCAGCTATTGGGAGGCGATTGCGCGCATCTTTTTTATTCGCAGGTATTCTGATTCCGGCAGCGTGGACGATGACATTCCCAGCCTGTGCATGGAAACATTGGCGGGCGATGCCATGACGTCCCGTTGTCTGGTGGAGGGTGTAGAGAATATGCAGCTCGAGTTTGGCATAGATACGGACGCAGATGGTGTCCCCAACCAGTATAAGTCAGCTCCCACGGGTGAAGAAATGCACCACGCCATCGCGGCGAAAATCCATCTGTTGCTGCGCAGCATCAGCAAGATTGCCGGCCACCGGGATGACAAAACCTACACGTTGGGACAGAAGATTCTGGCCGCTAAACACGATCCCTACCTGCGGCGCGTATTTAGCGCAACAGTGCTTCTGCGCAATCGGCTTGAACCAATTGATTGATACTCTGGATCCATGGAAAAAATGACGGCAACACGAGGACTGACTGCAAGCTGTGGAGCGGTACTACTGCTCGCCATGGTGTTCATGCTGATGCTGGCAATGATTGCAGCGACGGTGATGCAGACAGCTGTCTTGCAATTACGCATGGCCGGCAACGATCAGTTCCTGGAGGAGGCCTTTCACAAAGCACAGGCCATAGCCACGGAGTTGTCCCTGGATACGGATAATTTTTCCCTCGAGGGCGGCGTAGGCGACACCAACTGCCCGATCGGGGTTAATGATATCAATTGTTCCCGCAGTCAGTTGCCTGTGCCCGCATCGGCCGTAGTGCCCACAGGGGTTACGCTGGACTATCGGGTGACCAGGCAGGAGCCGTTGTTATGGCGAGGTTTTCCGATCAGGGAGGCGCAGGACACGGTGTCCAGTAGCAACAGTTTTGATGCGGCGATCTTCGAGATTGATGTGCGTATCGATGGCAGCCAGAAGCGACTCGGCAGCGCACATATCGTGCAGGGTATCGCTTTGCGTGTGCCTGCATTGCGCTAGGTCCAGGAGGGACCTGTTATGAGGAATCAACTTGTCTTTGTGCTTGTCTCCGTATTGTTGTGGGTGAATACGGCGGCGGCCGATGACATAGAGGCGTGGCTTTCCGACGAGGGGCTGGCCAGAGTGTTTGTACATGTTGTGATGGACCTGGGCGACAGTAACCAGGATAGCGTACTGTGCACTTATGGGGTCAACTGCGGGCCGCCCTTCATGACCGAGGCGGCCTATCGTCACCTGGGTGACATGTACCTAAAGGGTCAAAGCGTCACTGCGCCCGGTGTGTTCAAGGCAGTGTTGGCGGCCGTGCTGGACGCCCCATTCTTTGATGATTTCTATTTAGCATTACTGATATCCAACCATCAGGACAACCAGTTAACTGCTCTGGATACTCGATGGGGAGGTGGCACGCTACTGCAGGGATACCGGCGCTTACGGGAGCACCGGGCTGAGTTTGTCACTACCCTCAAGTCAACTCCGGTTCTCGCATCCGGTATGTCGCATGAGCTGCAACCCAAAGAGAGTTATTTCGAGTGGTTGCGTTATATACAGGGTGGCGATGTAGCGCTGGGACAGAATACCCGCGGAAACTTTGGCCGACCTGATCCTATGCCGGATTACGATAGGAGCATCATCAAAAACGGCGCATACATAGCGCCGTCTGCCAATCAGCAAGGGTGCCAAAAACTCTACTCGATTCTGTTTACCCTGGGCCAATCGACACATGACGATGACCTGAATACCCAGATTTCTGCACAGATGCCCTTGTCGATCGCTACCTCGTTCGAGCAGTTGCTGGCTTACCTGCACTATAGCACCACGGATTTGCTGCCGAACACAGAGATAAACGAGTCCTTGCAAAAGACGTGGGTAGTGACGGCTCGTGATAGGCCAGCAAGCGCTATTGCTTACGCCGCCGCTGGGGGTGGTGAAGCCGTCCTTTATGTCAATGAACCGGTAGCATTACAGGCGAGTCTGACTGCGGCCCTCGCAGAATTGACAACTGTCACTGGCAGTTCTATGGACGTGGCTTTTGCTGAGGATACTTTTAATTCGGGCCGGGTACTGGACAACCTGTTTATCCCGCTATTTCTGCCGCAGGCAGGTGCCAACTGGCCGGGTAACGTCAAAAAATTGAAATTGAAAAAGTCTCAGGTTAATGGCGACAGTGTTGCCAGTATCGGGATGGGTATGTTTGATCAGGTCGTTGATGTGCACGCTGAGCCCGCGTTTGAACTGACCGGTGATAACAGGGGGCAACTGCGTTTTGATGCCCTGACTTTCTGGACAGATATTGCCACCTTGCCACCCGGTGACGGCAAGGCCATCCCCGACCAAGCCGATGGCCGCATAGTCGCTCGCGGTGGCGCTGGTCAGAAGATAGACGGGTTCGTCAATTACATCACCGACCACGGTGAGGTCGTACAGCATTTTATCGGGGATACCAATTCAGATACTCCAATCAATGGTTATCTACCGCGGCAGCTATTTTATGAGCCAGTAGTGGGGCAAAACTTTGAGTCCTTCGATGCCGATGCGACGACTTTACTTGCGCTCAAGCCATTACTTGATCCCAAGGGTGAGATGACGAACGAGGCAGTCTTGAATCTGATCAGGTGGGCGCGCGGGCAGGACACAGATAATGGCAAAACCTCTGCCCGTGGCTGGATCATGGGAGATGTGCTGCACTCCCGGCCGGTGGCGCTGAACTATGGTGCGACACCCGGCTACAGCAAGTTAAATCCGAACATCCACCTGTTGTTTGGTAGCGGGGACGGCATGTTCCATATCCTGCAGAACACCGATGCCAGCGGCAGCGAGTCAGGCCGCGAGCTGTTCGGCTTTTATCCCAGGGAGTTAGTGACCAACATCAGGTGGCGTCACGATGAGAAGGCTACAGCGCTGCCGCGGCATTATGGCGTCGACGGTGCGCCGGTGGTGTTAAAGGTCGACAAGAATGGTGATGGAACACTCGACTACCGGGCTGGCGATCAAGCCTATGTGTATGTTGGTATGCGGCGCGGCGGCTCCAGCTATTTTGCACTGGATATCAGCAACCCCGACATCGTCCCCAAATTGTTATGGAAAATTTCTCCTACCGTGGGCGGCGCATTTGACGAACTGGGTTTGACATTCTCAACCCCCGTGGTAGGTAAGGTGAATTACAGTGGTGTCCCGGTGGAAGCACTGATCTTCGCCGGTGGCTATAACGGCGGCTGGAATGACGGATACACCGCGCGGCGTGGCAAAGACCTCGGTGCCGATGATGATGCTGTCGGTAACGCCATCTACATCGTCAATGCACGTACCGGTGCACTTATCTGGAAGGCGGTGCGCGGGGTTACCGGAGGTAGCTCCAATACACACTATGCACATGCGGGGCTGGTGGATAGCATTCCTTCCACAGTGTCGGCGCTTGTCACCCCCTCCGGCATCATACACAGGCTATATGTAGGAGACACTGGTGGCGCAGTATGGCGAGTCGATTTGCCGGAGGGCAGGGGAGGTGACAATAACCACCGCAGGGATCACTGGTTTATTACCAAGATAGCGAATTTGGGGCTCGATGCCGCAGAGCCCGGCGGTACGCTGAGCGATGATCGGCGATTTTTTCACGCGCCGGATGTTGTCCACTCCTACGATGAGTTTGGCGACTTTGACGGCGTACTGATCCAAAGCGGCAATCGGGAGGATCCCAATGAGACTCTGGTTGATAACGCTCTTTTTTATCTTAAAGATCGTCACATTACTACGGGCAGTGCCCTTGTGCGTGCAGAGAACAATGTCAAGAATCCTGCGGGAAGAGTCCACTACGCCGATCTCCCGGACCAGACGACGTGTATCCTGGGTATAGAGAATGCAGAGGGTGGCGGGAGCGAAAACAGACCAGTTTGTGGGGATCGAAGCCTGAAGAGTGGCTGGAAACTGCGCTTTTCGGAGCCCGGAGAGAAAGGCCTATCCACTCCCCTCACTGACGGGGGCAGGGTATTTGCATCCACTTTTATCCCCGGTGCTGCGACGGCCTGCTCCGCGCAGCGGGGGCGCGGCGCTCTGCATGTTGTTCATTTGGCAAACGCCACCGCCGTGGCCAATCAGCAGAGAGAGTATGAACTTGGACCAGGTATTCCATCTGCTGCTGTGGCAGTTGGAGACAACATATATCTCCCTGGTGGTGGTCTTGATTTGTATGATCTTGATGGCGACGGCGTACGCGATAGTGTCAAATTACTGCCCAGCCTGGCTGGGAAAGTGTATCGGACCTACTGGCGGGAGCCCGGCATTGATCCTTTGTAAGTGTGCCGGAGTACCCACGTGACTGAGCAGCGAAAAAACGGCTTCACGCTGATTGAGGTGGTGGTGGCCGTCTGCATCGTGGCGATATTACTTGCGCTTACCTTGCCTTCCTACCAGCGCCAACTGAGAAATACGCGGCGCACCCTGGGTAGTGCTGAGTTATTGCAGGTCATGATGAGACAAGAGCAATACTTTGTAAATCACAAACAATACGCTGAAACGCTTACAGAGCTTGGTTTTCCTGAGAGTCCCTACGCGATTGATAGCCAAGGCAATGCCGTGTCCGCGCTGGCAGGCGACAGGATTTATCATATCGAACTGTCAATGCAACAAAATGCCTATACCTTGCGCGCCACCCCGCAACTCAGTCAGGCGGCGGATCGTTTATGCGGTACGTTGAGTCTTGACTCGAAGGGCATCAAGCGCGCCACCGGTGGAGGGGCTGCACGGGAGTGCTGGTGAGGTGGTTAGTCCTCCAGCGCCAATTTTTTTTGCCGGTAACGAAGGCTTCGAAAGGAGATGCCCAGCAGCTTTGCTGTCGCGGTTTTGTTCCAGCGACACTCCTCCAGGGCCGCGCTGATGATCTCCCGTTCGAGATTTTCCAGGTAGCCTTCCAGGTCGCCAAAGGCCTCGCGTGCAGCGCTTGCGGGGTTGCGGCGCTCCACCCTCTCGGCACCGGGTACCGGGGGAACCCCTGACACGGTGGTGGAAAACTGCAGGTCATCGGCGGTAATCCTCTGTCCATCAGAAAGTGCCAGCGCCCGTTCCAGCATATTTTCCAATTCGCGCACATTGCCAGGAAACGTGTGATCGCTCAGGGCCTTGAGCGCTGATTTATCGAGACGGGCTACCGCCTTGCCGTCCCCTGCACTAATACGCTTTAGAATATTGCTGGTCAGCGCGGGGAGATCCTCGAGACGCTCACGCAGGCTGGGTACCCTTACATCGATCACGTTGATGCGGTAGTACAGGTCCTGGCGGAAGCGACCGGCATCGACTTCTGTGGCGAGCGTTTTGTGGGTAGCGCTCAACAGGCGAATATCGGTGCGCTGTTCGTCGCTCGCGCCAACCGGGCGCACCGTTTTTTCCTGGATAGCGCGCAGTAATTTGACCTGCATGGCAAGCGGGAGGTCTGCCACCTCGTCGAGAAACAGGGTGCCCCCGGAGGCAGCCTGGAACAGCCCCATCTTGTCCTGGCTGGCACCGGTGAAGCTACCTTTCAAATGTCCGAACAACTCGCTCTCCATTAATTCCGGTGGGATAGCGCCGCAGTTGACCGCGACAAAAGGGCCTGCGGCCCGTGGACCGTTGTTGTGGATAAGGCGGGCGACGACTTCCTTGCCGCTCCCGGATTCGCCATGGATATGCACGGGTGCCTGACTGCGCGCCAGCTTGGATATCTGCTGGCGCAGGGTTTGTATCGTCGGTGCCGAGCCGATAAGTTCCTGGTCCACGGCATCCTGTGTTCGGCTGGTGTCGACTTCCAGTTGCAGGGCGGAACTGACCAGTCTGCGCAGATTCTCCAGTTCGATCGGCTTGCTGATAAAATCAAAAGCCCCGGCCTTGAGCGCGGCGATGGCCGCTTCCACGCTGCCGTGGGCGGTAATCATGGCGACGGGAATGTGCGGAAACTCCTGCTGGATATGCTCTATCAGACTGATGCCATTGCCATCGGGCAGGCGCATGTCGGTCAGGCACAGATCAGGCTGCTCCCGAGCGACAATCTCCCTGGCCTCCTTCAGTGTGGCGGCGCTGTGGGTGTGCAGACCCATACGACTCAGCGTGATATCCAGTAACTCCCGAATATCCGGCTCATCATCCACGATTAAAACACTTTGGTTTGTCATTTAGAGAGCTCTTTGATTCATAGAGATACGGAAGCAGCTTTCACCTTTTCTGGTCGGTCGATAGTCGAGGTCCGCATTATTGATTTCACAGAGTTCCTTGCACAAGTACAACCCCATGCCGCTGCCTTCGGCGATAGTAGTGAAAAAAGGCTCAAACAGTTTTGCGACATCCGAAGAAGGCACACCGTGACCTGCGTCAATAATATCGATCTGGCACTGGTGCAGAGCGGAGTCGAGATCGACCTCAATGCGCGCCGTCTCCTGCCCTGTGGCGAGCTTGCTGTGGCGCAGTGCATTGTCCAGCAGGTTGGCAATAACACGCTGCAGATTCTCCGGGTCGAACTCCACCAACAGTTCTTTGTAGTCACAATGGATAGTCACTTCCGCTGGTCGGTGCAATGCGTTGAGATATTCGCTGACGAACTCAGTCAGCCATGGCGCCAGCACCAGATACTGCGGTTTGGGAGGCTCGCGCCTGGAGATTTGCATGACGCTCTCCACGATCTGGTTTACCCGTTCGCAATGGCGCTGAATGATTTCCGCCATACGACTGTCCGAGCGCGACAGATCGGGTGATTCCTGCAGTAATTGGGCGGCGTGACTTATTGCCCCCAGAGGATTGCGAATTTCGTGGGCGATACTGGCTGTGAGTCGACCCAGGGAATTGAGCTTTAGCGACTGTGCATACTGGGTAACGGGCGTATAGTCTTCCACGAAAACCAGAGCCTCGCGGTTGGCATTGGGCTGCAACTCCCGAAAGTTGGCGATTACCGGGGGCGTACCCTCCATGACAGTGAATGGTTTGGCCCTGTGTACACCCGAGTCTTTCCAGTGTTGGAACTGGTATGCCAACTCCAGGGAGTAGTCGGCCAACTGTCGTCCCTGCTCAACACTGACAGGTCGGTCAGGGGCAAGTAAACCGATCGCAGACTTGTTCATTATCCGCACTACACCTTCGTTATTCACCAGCAGTATGCCGGTCTGCATGTGTTGCACGATTTGCTCGTTAAGCCGTTGCAGGCTGTACAGGTCACTGGTCCGGTTGCGGGCCAGTTCCTCGGCCCGGCCCAGGCGGTGCGCTATAGGCTGTACCATCAGGGATACGCTGAAAATCAGCAGGCCAAGGATTCCTGCAGGAAATAGTGAGCCAACGTCGAGGGCGCGTTGCAGTATTAACCAGGACGTATCCAGCAAAATAGCCAGTACGCTAATGGCCGCGATCAGGGTGGCCAGGGTTCGATTAGTGATCAGCACGGCGCTGGCGGCGACAGTCACCACCAGTAATATCGGCAAGCCGCTTACCATCCCGCCACTGCTATCGGCCAGTAAGGTAATGGCGACGATGTCCACCAAAAACACCAGCAGCATGAATCTCTGGCTCTCATAGAGGCGGGTGGAGAGCGAGCCCAACAACGGAATGCTGGTGGCCAGGTATGCCATTGCTACAGAGGTGTAGAGGGTCAGGTTGAGGGTGCCCACCAATTGTCGAGTATTGGGGCTAAATAGCATGATCAACAGGACTATTGAAAGCAGGGAGCGATAGCCGACGTAGACCCGAAACAGCGCGAGATTTTGATGGCTCGGTGAGAGCGCTTCAGGTTTTGTAAGTATGGCTGGGCGATTCACCGTGCGCTGGCCTTATACATTAATATGTGTTTGGGAGTGTGGCCTAGTGTATCAGGCCTTGCCGCTAAATTGGTGTAGTCGGCGAGCGTGCGTTGCCAGTATCCGCCTCTGCGGTATTGTTGCATGGAAGGGCTGGCTATGGGCGGTGCTTTTCCGGACAATAACGGCCTGATGTTTGCGACCGCCTGAGAATTTCATGAGTATCTTGAATATCCTGTTGGCCCAGATGAATACCCTGGTCGGTGATTTTGAAGGGAACACAAAAAAAGTAATCGCCGCCATAGCACTGGCGGAGAAAAAGCACGAGACGCCCGTCGTTGTCTGTCCCGAATTGACCCTCAGCGGGTATCCACCAGAGGACCTGCTGCTCCGCCCCAGCATCGCACTGCGGGTGAGCCAAGCCCTGGATACGATTTGTGCGGCTATGTCCGGCTCTGCCTATGCGGTGATAGGTTACCCCCTGTGTGTAGAGGGCACTCTATTCAATGTGGCCGGCGTACTGCACCGGGGTGAAATCGTCGCCCAGTACCGCAAGCAGTACCTGCCGAATTACCAGGTATTTGACGAAAAACGCTATTTCAGCGCCGGCTCCAAGCCGTGTGTCGTCAGCATTGAGGGCGTGAAGGTCGCATTGAGTATCTGTGAGGATATCTGGGAGGAGGCGCCGGCCACGCAAGCGGCGCAGGCCGGCGCGCAGTTGTTGCTGAATATAAACTCCTCACCCTATCACCGGGGCAAGCGTAGTGAACGCTGGGAAACGGTGGCCGCCCGCGCACGGCAGGCCGGCATTCCTATCGTTTACGTCAATCAGGTGGGAGGGCAGGATGAGTTGGTATTCGACGGTGGTTCCTTTGTAGTGGCCGCTGACGGCACGGTAGTGGCTGCCGCGCCCAGTTTCGAAGAAGGCGCTTACTGGGTGCAAGTGGACTTCAGCGCCCAGCCGGCGATCATTACGGGTCCTGAACTGTGCCCGCCGCTGCACGAACTGGAAGCCACGTGGCGAGCGTTGGTGCTTGGCGTACGTGACTACGTGAACAAGAACCATTTTCGCGGTGTAGTGCTGGGTTTATCCGGAGGTATCGATTCTGCCCTGACGCTTGCCCTGGCCGTGGAGGCTCTGGGTCCGCAGCGGGTTGAAGCGGTAATGATGCCCTTTCGTTACACCTCGCAGATGAGCGTGGAGGATGCGGCCCAGCAAAGCATAATGCTCGGTGTAAAGCACAAGGTGATTTCCATAGAGCCTATATACGAGGCGTTTATGGCCAGCCTGAAAAATGAGTTTGCCGGAACACAGCCGGACACCACAGAGGAGAACCTGCAGGCCCGGTGCCGCGGTGTGCTGCTGATGTCCATCTCCAACAAGAAAGGCTACCTGGTACTGACCACGGGTAACAAAAGTGAGATGGCGGTGGGTTATTCCACACTCTACGGCGATATGGCCGGTGGCTTTGATGTGCTCAAGGATGTACCCAAGACGCTGGTGTTCGAGCTGTGCCGCTACCGCAATTCCCTCGGCCCCTGCATTCCACAGCGCGTGATCGATCGCCCTCCTTCGGCAGAGTTGGCTCCCAACCAGAAGGACGAGGATAGTCTCCCTCCCTATGATGTGCTGGATCGCATTCTGGCCCTGTACGTCGAGCAGGATTACAGCGCGGAGGCAATCATTGCCACCGGCATGGATCGCGAGCAGGTGCTCAGGGTACTGCGCCTGGTGGATATCAATGAATACAAGCGCCGCCAGGCACCGATCGGGGTGCGCATCACGCGGCGCGGCTTCGGGCGTGACCGGCGTTATCCGATCACATCGGGTTGGCGTCTAGGGGATTAAATTTTTGGCCGGGTGTCAAATTGGGGTGGTTGCGGAGGATCAAACACGCCGAATGACATCTTGTTCACCCAGGAGGAATCTGCCCCTTCCGAGGAGTAGCCACTCTCAAACTGGCCATTTTTATCAAGGGCGGGGTAATCGGGGAAGTTTGCCGCCAGTACCTTGATAGACTCGTTGGCCAGGTCATTCATGCCAAGCAAGAGATAGCCCTGGGCCATGATGGCCAGTCCATCAGCCACCGCCGGGGTGCGCTGAAAATTTTCCACGACGAAGCGACCCCGATTGACGGCAGCGAGGTAGGCACCGCGCTTCAGATAGTAGTTGGCAACATTAATTTCGTGCCGGGCTAATAAGTTGCGCAGGGAGACCATGCGGGCCTTGGCATCGGCAGCATACGGACTGTCTGGGAATCGGGCCACCAGCTGAGAAAACTCGGCAAAGGCCTCCCTGGCATGGTTGGTATCGCGTTTGCTTGGATCGGTGGGAAGGAAGCGGTCGAAGAGGTCATCATTGCTCGAGTAGGCAGCGAGCCCTTTCATATAATAGGCGTAGTCCACGTTGGGATGCTGGGGATGCAGCTTGATAAAGCGATCCGCGGCTTCCACCGCGGCCTCGTGTTCGTAGGCGTTGTAATGAGCATAGATAATTTCCAGTTGCGCCTGCTCTGCATACTTGCCAAAGGGGTAGCGAGCTTCCAGCGCCTGGTAGCTTTTCACGGCCATGTCGTAGTTGTCGCCCTGCAGGTAACGCTGGGCTTCATCATAGATTTGCTGCTCACCCGCATCATCGGCGATATCCGGCAACTCGTCGTTGCTGGAGCAGCCGTACAGGGCCAGGCCGAATAACAGGATCAGGACGTATTTCATGCTTCCACCTAATTCGCTTGCGCTTGCGTGCTAAAATCCCACACAGCGCGGGAGCTAATGCAGCGGTATTTAACCACAGGCTGGCTGGCGCATAAACAGGATTTGTCATGAATGATAGGGTGGAACTGCAGGCCAGCGTGCCGCATGAGATGCACGGCAGCAGGCTGGATCAGGTAGCGGCCCAACTCTTTCCGCAATACTCGCGGTCGCGTTTGCAGGAATGGATCAAAAAGGGGGCGTTGTCCGTTGATGGGCAGCAGTGCCGCCCGCGCGATAAAGTGTCAGGGGGGGCGTGCCTGCAGGTAGACACAGTGCTGGAGACGGCAGTCGGCTGGCAGGCACAGGATATCGCGCTGGACATTGTCTATGAGGATGCCACCCTGCTGGTGTTGAACAAACCCGCGGGGCTGGTGGTACATCCCGCAGCAGGCCATGCGCAGGGCACGCTGGTGAATGCGTTGTTGGCCCACGCTCCCGAATTGGCGCAACTGCCCCGGGCGGGCATTGTGCATCGCCTGGATATGGAAACCTCGGGTCTGCTGGTCGTTGCCAGAACTCTCCCGGCGCATCATCATCTGGTCGAACAGCTGCAAGCGCGGACGGTCAAACGCGAATACTGTGCAGTGTGTATCGGCGCGATGACCGGCGGTGGCACGGTGGACGCGCCCATGGGCCGCCATCCCCGGCAGCGCAAGAAAATGGCGGTCCTCGCTGCTGGTGGGAAACCCGCCATCACCCACTATCGACTGGCACAGCGCTTCGGTCACCACACCCGTATCACCGTGAACCTGGAAACCGGGCGCACCCACCAGATTCGGGTGCATATGGCGCATCGGCACTATCCGTTGATCGGTGACCCGCTCTACGGCGGCCGCCCGCGTATACCCAGGGGGGCTTCCGATGTGCTGATTGATACCCTGCGGCACTTTCCCCGGCAGGCGCTGCACGCCCGCGCGCTGGGGCTGATTCATCCCGCCACCGGGGAGTCGGTGCAGTTTGAATGTCCTTTGCCGGACGATATGCTGCAACTGATTGCGGTACTGGAACAGGAAGACCCGCCCCTTGCCAGCAATACCACCCTTTATTAAGCCTCCGTTTATTGAGCCACAGTGGCCGGCCCCGGCCAGTGTGCTGGCCCTGTGCACCACGCGCCGGGGTGGGTGCAGCGCCGCTCCTTACGAGAGTCTTAATCTGGCGCATCATGTGGGAGACAGCGCAAGCGCCGTGGCGGGAAACCGGGACATTCTGGCCAGCGCACTACCCGCTGGAGTTACGTTGTCCTGGTTGACGCAAGTGCATGGCACCGTTGTGGTTGAGGCCGGGCAAGGCGGACGCTATCCGGTCGCCGATGCCCAGTGGAGCCGTCGTCCGGGTGCTGCCTGCGCGGTGTTGACTGCGGACTGCCTGCCGGTACTGCTGTGCTCGGCATCAGGCGATGTCGTCGCTGCCGCACATGCGGGCTGGCGCGGCCTGCTGGCGGGGGTGTTGGAAGCTACCGTGGCCGCGATGAATACATCCCCGGATCAGGTGCTGGCGTGGCTGGGTCCCGCGATCGGCCCGGCTGCTTTTGAAGTGGGGCCGGAAGTCCGCGAGGAATTCCTGGCGACGGCAAGCCGCGCCGAGGAGTCTGCTATCGCTGCGTGCTTTACGCCCAATCCGGAGCGTGCCAGTCACTGCTTTGGCAATTTGTACGCACTGGCCCGTGTGCGCCTCGGTACGCTGGGCGTGACCCGCGTCTTCGGCGGGGGGTTCTGCACCTACAGCGACCCGGATCGCTTTTACTCCTATCGAAGGGATGGCCAGACCGGCCGCACGGCCAGCCTGATACTGCTGCGCTAGTCACGCCATTGGGTGCTAATCTCCATACTTGAAATAGGACAATGTGACCCCATTTATGTTTGCAATGAGCGTGATGTACCTCTAAAGAGGTAATCAGTAAGGAGAGCGTTGAAATGAGAATGGACAAATTAACCAACCAGTTGCAAACGGCCCTGGCGGATGCGCAGTCCCTGGCGCTGGGCAAGGATCACAATTTTATTGAGCCCGTCCACCTGCTCAGCGCCCTGCTGGAACAGCGCGGTGGTGCCTGCAGGCCCCTGCTGCAAAAAGCGGGGGCCGATATTGCCGGCCTGGCGGCCAAAACAAAAGCAGCGGTCGAGGCGCTGCCGACGGTGTCCGGGACAGGTGGCGACATTCATATGTCGAACGACCTGGGCAAAATCCTGAACGTCACCGACAAATTAGCGCAGCAGAGCGGCGACACCTATATATCCAGTGAGCTGGTATTGCTGGCCATGCTGGAAAGCAAAACGAAGGCCGGGGAATTGTTGCAGTCCAGCGGTGTCAAGGCGCTGGAACTCAAAGGAGCTATCGAGATGATGCGTGGCGGCGAAGCAGTGGATAAACCGGAAGCCGAAGAATCCCGCCAGGCTCTGGACAAGTATACGATCGACCTGACCGAACGCGCCGAACAGGGCAAGCTGGACCCGGTGATCGGCCGTGACGATGAGATCCGGCGCACTATCCAGGTGCTGCAGCGTCGCACCAAGAACAACCCGGTACTGATCGGGGAGCCCGGCGTAGGTAAAACCGCCATCATCGAGGGCCTCGCCCAGCGCGTGGTCAATGGTGAAGTGCCGGAAAGCATGCGCAACAAGCGCGTGTTGTCGCTGGATCTGGGTGCGCTGCTGGCCGGTGCCAAGTTTCGCGGCGATTTCGAGGAGCGGCTCAAGGCGGTGCTCAATGAGCTCTCCAAGCAGGAGGGCAAGATCATCCTGTTCATCGACGAACTGCATACCATGGTTGGCGCCGGCAAGGCCGAGGGTTCCATGGATGCGGGCAATATGCTCAAGCCGGCGCTGGCCCGCGGTGAACTGCACTGCGTGGGCGCGACCACGCTGAACGAGTATCGCCAGTACGTGGAGAAAGATGCCGCGCTGGAGCGGCGTTTCCAGAAAGTGCTGGTGGATGAGCCCAACGAGGAAGATACCATTGCGATTCTGCGCGGCCTGAAGGAGCGCTACGAGGTGCACCACGGGGTGGATATCACCGACAGCGCGATTATTGCCGCTGCCAAACTGTCGCAGCGTTACATCACTGATCGCCAGTTGCCGGACAAGGCCATTGACCTGGTCGATGAGGCCGCCAGCCGTATTCGCATGGAGATCGACTCTAAGCCCGAGGTGATGGACAAACTCGAACGACGCCTGATCCAGCTCAAGATCGAGCGCGAGGCGGTCAAGAAAGACACCGATGCGGCAGCGAAAAAGCAGGTAGAAATGCTGGACGACGAGATCGACAAGGTGGAGCGGGAGTTCTCCGACCTGGAGGAAATCTGGAAGGCCGAAAAAGCCTCCGTGCAGGGTGCCGCCCAGATCAGGAGCGATCTGGAACAGGTCAAGCTGGACCTGGAAGCGGCCCGCCGTGCAGGCGATCTCACCCGTATGTCGGAGCTGCAGTACGGGCGTATTCCGGAACTGGAAAAACAGCTGGCGCGGGCACAGGAATCGGAGACCACGGAGACCGTCCTGTTGCGCACCAGGGTGACTGATGAGGAAATCGCCGAGGTCGTGTCGCGCTGGACCGGCATCCCCGTGTCCAAGATGATGGAGGGCGACCGGGAAAAACTGTTGCGCATGGAAGATTCCCTGCGCGAAAGAGTGGTGGGGCAGGACGAGGCGATCAAGGCCGTGTCGAATGCCGTGCGCCGTTCACGCGCCGGCCTGTCCGATCCCAAGCGCCCAAATGGCTCCTTTTTGTTCCTCGGCCCCACCGGTGTGGGTAAAACCGAGCTGTGCAAGGCGCTGGCCGACTTCATGTACGACAGTGACGACGCCATGGTGCGGGTGGATATGTCCGAATTCATGGAGAAGCACTCGGTGGCACGCCTCATTGGTGCGCCTCCGGGCTACGTGGGCTATGAGGAGGGTGGCTATTTAACGGAGGCCGTGCGGCGTCGCCCTTATTCCCTGCTGCTGCTGGATGAAATTGAAAAAGCGCACCCGGATGTCTTCAACATTTTGTTGCAGGTGCTTGACGATGGCAGGCTTACAGACGGCCAGGGTCGCACGGTGGATTTTCGCAATACCATTGTAGTAATGACGTCCAACCTGGGCTCTCACCTCATTCAGGAGATGGCGGGGGAGGCGAATTATGAAGCGATGAAAGCCGCGGTGATGCAAGTGGTTGGCACACACTTTCGGCCCGAGTTTATCAACCGGGTGGACGAATCGGTGGTATTCCATCCGCTGGCAGTGGAGCAGATTCGCGGCATCGCAACAATTCAGCTGCGCGGCCTGCAGGCACGCCTGGCAGAGCGGGATATGGCACTTGAAATCAGTGATGCCTTCATGGATAGACTGGTGTCAGCTGGCTTCGATCCGGTGTATGGCGCGCGGCCACTGAAGCGGGCAATCCAGCAGGAGCTGGAAAATCCGCTGGCACAGCGTCTGCTGGCCGGGGAGTTCCAGCCGGGAGACACGATCTTCGCGGATCTGGAAAGTGGCACGGCGGTTTTCTTACAGCGTTAAACGATGGGTGTGTCGTGAGGCCGCTCGTCACCGCAGAATGAAGTGACGGACGTTCGCGTGTTACGATGCGGGTATGAATACGACGAACCAGGGTGTGTTAATCGTTGACGACGAGCCGCTCGCGCGGGACCGTTTGCAGCGCCTCGTCGAGGAATTGCCGGGATGGGACGTCGCGGGTGTCTGCGGCTCGGGTGACCAGGCGCTCAAACTCGTTAGCGCATTGAACCCTGCAGTCGTACTGCTGGATATCCGGATGCCCGGCATGAGCGGACTCGAGGTGGCCAGACACCTGGCGTCCTTTCCGTCGCCGCCGGCGATCGTATTCGTTACCGCCTACGATGAGTACGCAATCGAGGCTTTCGACGCCCAGGCCGTCGGCTACCTTTTGAAACCGGTCCGCAGGGAAAAACTTGAGCGCGCTTTGCAACAGGCCGGGCGGTTGGGCGCGTCGCAGCTCGGCGGGGTTGCCTCCGCTGATACACGAGGGACACGGCGTGAATACATCGCGATCAGGTTCCGCGACGAGCTGCGGTTGATTCCATTGAAGGACGTACGGTTTTTTCGTGCCGACCAGAAGTACGTCACTGTGTATCACACAGCGGGCGAAAACCTCATTGATGAATCGATGAAGCTGCTGGCCGAGGAGTTCGAACCCGACTTCGTTCGCATCAACCGGGGCATCCTGGCGGCAGTGGGCGCGATCGAGGCCCTCGAGCGGGACGGGGAGGGGAAATACCTGGTGCGGCTGCGCGGAACGGCGGACACGCTTCCCGTCAGCCGTCGCCGCCTGGCGGCACTGAAGCGCGCGATGCACGCCCGCAGAAACCAATGATGCAAGAATTGCCACCAGCCGGTAAATGGGGTCGTGCCACGCCTTCGCTACGGCGCACGGATCAGGTGACACCGCAACAGGATTTCTTTATCCCGGACCTGTGTGCGACGCGTCCGACGGTGTTGTCGATCCTGCTGGCAGAGCTGGTGGTGCTGGTTCATGTTCTCGCAAGTAGCGGCCTGCCCCGGTTCGGCTGGGAAGAGTTCGCCCTGAGTTCACTGTTCGTGCTGTGGGTGGTACTGCTGAGTAACGCGCTGCTGTGCTGGTGTCGCCGGCCCTTCAGCCGTCTCAGCCTGCCGCTCACGACACTGTGCAGCCTGGCCTTGGTCGCATTTGTGACGCTGGTGACAAGTGTGCTGGCCCAGGTGTTTTTGGCGCAGATGGCGAATATCCAGGATGACCACTGGTGGGTCGTGCGTAACCTTTTGGTGGCCATTGTGCTGGCGGGAATCGTGCTGCGTTATTTTTACCTGCAGCAACAGCTGCGCCTGAAGGAACAGCTTGAATTGCAGGCCCGACTCGACTCCCTGCACACCCGGATCCGGCCGCATTTCCTGTTTAATACCCTCAACAGCATCGCCAGCCTGATCATGTCGCGACCCGAAACCGCAGAAAAGGCGGTAGAGGACTTGGCAGAGCTGTTCCGGTCCAGCCTCAAGGAAAGCCCTGAGCCGACAACGGTGGAGGACGAGATTCGCCTGACCCGGTTATACCTGGGTATAGAAGAGTTGCGCCTGGGCCAGCGCCTGCAAGTGCATTGGGACGTGGACGAAAAGACCCTCGGGGCTTCCATGCCGACCCTGGTCTTGCAGCCCCTGGTGGAGAACGCGGTCTATCATGGTATATCCCGCTTGCCCAATGGCGGCAATATCGACATCCGCATTGCGCGCAAGGGTGATGAACTCACCGCCTCGGTCGATAATCCGGTGCCCGGGGCGGGCGCCACGTACAGGGGCAACAAGATGGCCCTCGCCAACGTGGCGCAGCGCCTGCAGGTAATCTATGGCCCCGGGGCGACTCTGGAAGTTTTCCCGGGTGCGGACCACTTCCGGGTTGAACTCGCCTACACGCCGCCTTTTCCGTAAACCAATACCAAAGAGTGCCCCCTTCCCGGAAGCAAAAACTGTGAACTAATCCACAGTTGCGGCCCCTGCGTGCCGCTGGTCGCCCGCGACCGGCCACTTGTCAGCTTCACGGTGGTGCCGGCGGCCGTGCTCTGCTAGCTTGATCAAATAGGGGCACAGGGGGTAGGTCTCAATGACACTGAGAAAGTCGAGTGGCGGGTTCTCGCTCGTTGAGCTGATGGCGGTGGTGGTCATCGTGGGCGTGTTGACACTGGTGGCCCTCCCGGCCTATCAGTCATTCACCGTTAAAGCCAATCGCGCAGAAGCCAAGGCGCACCTCATGAATGCTGCACAGAGAGAGCAGTTGTATTTTAACGATTCACGTACCTATGCAACGAAGTCTGAATTAAATGTGACTGAACCTGACCGTGTAACGAAAAACTATGTAGTGACTTTCAGTGTTACAACGACGACACCGCCACCGGCATTTACCATCACCGCTACGCCCATAGCAGGTACAACCCAGGCGCGTGATGGCGTACTGTCCATCGATAATACGGGTGCAAAACTGCACGCAGGACAGCCGTGGTGAGTACTGGTCGCGCTCGCGTTCGTTCCGCGTCCTGGGCTAGACATGCGCGGGCAGTAGCAGGCGGGCGAAATAACCCGCACCGGGGTTTTACCATTATCGAGCTTATGATCGGCGTGGTGTTAGTGGCGGTTCTCCTGGGTATCGGCTTGCCGCTGTTTAAAAGTTTTATTCTGGAGCAGCGTTTACGTGCCACGAGTTCCGACCTGCGCGTCGCCCTGACCACGGCGCGCTCTGAAGCGATAACGCGCAACAGGGTCGTGAAGCTGAAGCCGAGCGCAGGCGGATGGGGTGCGGGTTGGACAATCCCGAACCCGACTGCTGGGGGGGCCGATATATTCAATCATGTGCAGGCGGGTAATGTAGCGATTGTCGGCCCTACTTCAGCGGATTTCACGCCTGCAGGGCGCGTTGTGGCGACGTCGCAGTTCAAAATAGAAGTGGGTGACGCACAGCCAGGTTCGAAGGGCTGTTTGGAGGTAGGACTCGATGGTCGAACCGATTACTGTCCCGGGGCATGTCCGCTTGAACGTTGTGCGTCAGGATCGATGAAGGGCGAATGCCGCTGCCCGGTATCGCGGCAACAGCCAGATGGGACGTGCGCGACATGCCCTTAATCATTAATGGCCTTTCTCTGCGAAAAAATCGTGGTTTCTCCTTGATCGAGGTGCTGGTGACCATTGTCATTCTTGCCGTTGGCCTGCTCGGCCTTGCCTTGCTGCAAACGACATCGTTAAGCAACCAGCTCGAGGCTTACCATCGTGCGCAGGCGATGCTGCTGCTGGAGGATATGGCTAACCGCATTAGGGTGAACAGTGTAGCGGCCAAAGCCGGTGCATACCCGGACGGCAGTCCAGTGTGTGGCAGCACCGCTACGACCGCGGGACGGGATTTGTGTGATTGGAACGCAGCGTTGGCCGGGACTGGCACTAAGCTGGGCACTAAAAAGGTGGGCAGTTTAGTGGGCACTGTGGGCTGTATTGAAAACCTCGCCGGCTCCGGAGACGGGGATGTGATCATCAGGCTGACCATCGCCTGGCAGGGTACGGTGGCCACGGTGGCGCCAGCCTCGTTGTGTGGCAAGGATACTTTTGGCAGTGATGACAAATTGCGGCGCGTAGCGAGCGTCGATACTGTGTTGGCGGATTTGGCGCTATGACCATGAACATACGACATAGTCGATTACAACGATCACCAGCAGGATTCTCGATTGTCGAGATTATGATCGCCCTGGCACTGGGCGTTATCATTATGCTGGGTGTCACCCAGGTCGCCACCAACAACAGCAACACCCGTTATGAACTGGATCGCGCTGGTCGGCAGATCGAGAATGCCACGTACGCCCTGCGCGAAATGGAAAATGACATCACCAACGCCGGTTATTGGGGCGAGATGGGCGCGCAGCCCGTGGTGACATTTCCTGCGGTTTGCCCCAACCAGGCCTGCGATCGGGAAGCCGATGAGGATCTTTCGGGCGCTGGTTGCGAGCTGAATTGGGCGATGGCTTTTCCCGTGCAAGGTGGGTCTGCAGCATTTGCCTGTGGCACCCTGGGTACTATTACGCCAAAGTTCAGGACGACGCCGGCAGTGGCGAAAACGGATTACCTTGCCGTCAGGCGGGCGAATAGTTGTGCCCTGGGCAGTACAGGGTGTACCGCGTCCGATGATGCGGCCACTGCCAATTTTCGCCTGCAGGTCAATTCCTGTTACGATCCCAATGACCCCAATGATCCCATTCCTTACGCTCTCGATTCGGACCTGACCAAGCTCACTTATACACAACGTGACTGTGCGACGCTCGCGCCCAGATACCGTTTCCTGAATCGCGTCTATTACATTAACGACAAGGATCAACTGATGCGGGCGGAGTTGGTGGGCAACCAATATGTGCAAACCGCGTTGGTTGACGGTGTGGAGTGGATGAGCGTTGAATACGGGATGGATAAAGATGGCGATGGGCAGATAGACGCCGGCGTGAACGGTTACACCCCGAACCCAACAAGCGATCTGACCGCAACGCCTCCAACCCTGAACGCGTTCCCGACCAGTGCATGGGCGGATGTGGTGATGGCGCGTATTTCTCTTGTCGTGCGCAATATGGAGCCCAGTAGCGGATTTGAGGACACCAAGATTTATACAATAGGCACGAATGAAGATAACACGCCGATTACGTATTGTAGCAACACCACCACCTGCACTGTGGAACTTCCCGCTGCATACAAAAACCATCGCCGGCAGGTCTACAGCCGGACGGTGGGCTTGCGCAATGTCGCCGGGCGGCGGGAGTGAGTGCCATGCAGCCAACTAGTTTATCCGTCAGGCAGCAGGGCCTGGTCATGGTGATAGCGATGGTCATGCTGTTGGCGGTGACCCTGATGGTGGTGACGGCCTCCAACCTGGTGCAGTCCAACCTCAAGGTGGTACAGAATATGGAAAGTCGTGAGCTCGCACGTGCCGCGGCGCTTGCGGCCATTGAAGAGGCCAGCAGCTCACTGCGTTTCACTAGCAGTCCCGGCAACGTATTTCTCTCGTCCTGCGGCGTGAACAATCAAAAGTGCTACGACTACAATGGCGATGGCAAAAACGATGTCAAGGTGTTACTGGCAGCGCCCACCTGTGTTGCGGTGACGCCCACCAAAAACTCTGATCTGGATGTTTTTGGTTCGGCGGCGCAGGCCAGCTGTTATCTGCCGCCGGCGGTGAATTCCCTGTGTGCCTACTCGGTATGGGAATTTAGCGCCACGGCGACGGAAGCGGCAACCGGCGCTGAAATGACCGTGCGCCAGGGTGTCTCCGTCCTGACCTCGATCAACAAAATTGAAACGGCTTGTCCATGATTTATCAGGGGGTAGTGTCATGAGAATTCCTAGCAATTGGCTGCGTCGTTGCCTGTTGGCCGCCTGTCTTCTCGGCGCTGTGGTCCACGCAGAGGATATCGATATTTTTACCGGCACCACCACGGTCAATACCGACCTGCCGAATGTCATCTTCGTGCTGGACAATACCTCAAACTGGTCGCGCCAGGCACAAAAATGGCCGGGCGGGCTGGTGCAGGGGCAGTCGGAAGTCAAGGCGATAAAACAGGCCTTGGCGGCCCAGGTCGGGAAGTTGAATGTGGGTATTATGGAGTATGTAACCGGGGGCAGCTCTGCTGATACTGACGCTGGCTATACCCGCTTCAATTTACAGGAGCTAACCGACACTAGTGTGATTGAGCTTAATAAGACACTGGACAAGATTTACACCGATATCAATGACCCTACAGAAAAGCGAAGTTCCAGTAACCCCTACGGTGACCTGCCCTGGGATTTTTACAATTATCTCAACAGCGGTAACCACAGTAATGGCGGTGCAGGGACGCCTGCTACTCTGGCAGATGCCGCCGCGTATACCACCAAGTACTCCAAGTTCAAGTCCCCGCTGGGCGCCGCGAATGCCTGTGCGGGCACTTACCTGATTTTTGTCGGCAATAACGCGCAGGGCAATGTTACAGGGGATGACGCCACCAATTCCACTGCGCTTACAGCGGCGTACACCGCGGCGGGTGCGACGCCCCCGAATGCGCTGGCCGGTTCCAGTACTGGCGCGCCACTGCCGATGCCGGGCTTTGCCTGCACCACGGTGACGACCAAAGGCCCATTAATCACCCCGGAAATCCCGGCATATACCGAAACTGTGACCGTTCCGGGAGCCTCATATCCGTTACAGACAGCAAAAGCCCTCGGGACATCCCTCGCGTGTTACAAAACGACTGCTGCGGCCGCTTGTACCACTGCAGAGAGAGCCCGCGTGGGTGGCCCGTGCAATGTTTCCCCGGGCACGCCTTCCAGTTATGCCCCTGCCCCGACAGTGAATACCTGCAATTGCGTCGCGGCGACCACGTCTTCTACCAGCGGTTGCGTAACGACGGGGGCTCTAGCGAATAGAACCTATCACTTGAACATAACGGGGAATATCGCAGCATATTCAGACCCAGCTACTACTACCACGATTAACCACCCCGCGGTACCGGCGGTGTATGGACCGGATGAAACTTCTGACGTTTGTGCCACGACCGGCACCGCCAATACGACAGGTGGCAGGGGTTATAACTTTGATGACTGGACAAAATTCCTGCACAACTACGGTATTCCGCTGACCGCAACCAAGGACAACGTCACCTACAATGAGCGGGTCAAGGTCACCAGCTATGTCATCGACGTGTTCAATGCACAGCAAAGCGGGGATTTGAGCTCCCTGTTCTTCAGTGCCGCGGATGCGGGCGGCGGTCGCTATTTCCAGGCCAAGAGTGAAGCAGAGATTATTGCCGCCATCAATAATACGCTGGGGGATATCCTGGCCGTCAGTTCCAGTTTCTCGGCGGTGAGTTTGCCGTTGAGTTCCACCAACCGCGCCCGGGTGGATAACCAGGTGTATATTGGTATGTTCCGGCCGGCGCCTGGCAAGGTGCCGCGCTGGTTTGGCAACCTGAAGCGCTATCAACTGGCCCTGTTCGACGGTGTACCGCGCCTGGCTGACGTCAAGCTGCACAGTGCTATCAATCCTATTGACGACTCCGTGGTAAGTTGCGCCGAGAGTTTCTGGACAACCGATAGCGGGAACTACTGGGAGAATCTGAGCGTTGATCCCCCGCCGCTGCGAGAAAATTGTTTCGCTGCGGATGTGACCACCAACAAGTGGTCCGACCTGCCGGATGGGCCCTTTGTGGAAAAAGGCGGGGTGGCGCAGACGACGCGCGCTGTTGGCACTGCCGCCGCCACCGCCGCTGCTGCCCGAAATATTTACACGGTGCAAAGTGACACGGATCTGCGACTCCTGGACACGGGTGCCGGGGCCGATGCAACGGCGCTGGGTGGGACGGGGACGACAGTGCTGGATTATTTGCGCGGCAACGTGGCGGGTGCGGGTGAGGTGGCGCCTGCTTCTGTCGGCCTGACCGGCCTGCGCCCCAGTATCCACGGTGACGTGGTCCATTCGCGGCCGCTCTCCATCCGGCATTCTGCAACGAGTGTGACGCTTTATTACGGCGCTAACGACGGCGTCTATCGGGCGGTGAACGCCGCGGATGGCGCGGAGCGCTGGGCGCTGGTGGCCCCGGAGCATTTTGGCAAGATCAAACGGCTGTACGACAATACGCCACTGATCGCGTACACGGGTAACGCAGAAGTGGGCAGTGTGCTGAAGGACTATTTCTTCGATGGTGCCACCGGGCAATTGACACGCTACGATAACCAGGGCGTTGTTGACCTCGCTTATATCTTCCCCACCCAGCGCCGCGGTGGCCGTATGGTCTATGCCCTGGATGTTACGAACCCTGCTGCTGCCCCGGACCTGTTGTGGCGGGTGGGCTGTCCCAACCTCACTGATGATACGGGTTGTACTACTGGCTTTAGCGGTATCGGCCAGACCTGGTCCATGCCCATTAGCGGCTATGTCGAGGGCTATGTGGATGGCCAGAACAATCCCAAACCCGTGGTAGTGTTTGGCGGTGGCTTCGACGATTGCCTGAATGCGGATGCTGCCGCCTATCCTACAAGTGCATGCAGCTCCGCCAAGGGTACGGGTGTGTATGTACTTGATGCGGCGACCGGTGCATTGCTGCGACGACCCTCGCCACCGATGCGCCGGTTATCTCCGAGTTGTCACCCGTCGATATCGACTTCGATGGCAACCTGGATTTTGCCTATGCGGCGGATGCGAAAGGCAATCTGTACCGGGTTAATTTCTCCACCATGAACGGTAGTAACCCTGCAGCAGGGTTAACCGCACTGACGAAGAACCAGTGGACCATCGTCAAGATCGCCTCCGGTTCTAGTAATACACGCCGTTTTTACAATGCGCCAACGGCCGCTGCCCTGCAGGGGACTGTGCTGGTCGCTGTGGGCTCGGGCGATCGTGAGCGACCTCTGGAGATCAACTACCCCTATGCTTCGAGTGTGCAGAATCGGTTCTATGCATTTTTCGATGAACCCTGGAAAACCTTTGTCGCAAACCCTGTTGGTGCTTTGCAGCCGACTGAGGCGACGACGGTCGACCTGGATGGCAGTACCATGCTGGCCGTGGTGGCCAACGCAACCGAGCCGTTTTCAACAGCGAAGGACGGCTGGTATATCGATCTGCCTGACCGTGGCGAACAGGTAGCGAATCCCGCGGCGATCGGCGGTGGCAAGGTATTTTTCAATACTTTCCAACCCGGGGGTACCAGTACTGGCCTGTGCAGTCGTCCGCTGGGCATAGGCACTGGCTACACAATCAATGCCTTCGACCCGCAGTTTACCGAGGGTAATTTGATCGAAGGGCCGGGCATTCCGATTCCGCCGGTGATCGCGACGCTTTTGATACCGCCAGGTGTGGCGCCGTGCAGCGCGAGCAGTTGTCCGGTTGCACCAGAGGATCCCTGTGCCACAGGGAAGTGTGAGGTGAAGACAGTGTGTATCGGCTGCGAGGGTTTTGAGCCGATCGAAATTGTACCGAATGCGCCGCCAATCAGGCACCGCGTGTTCTTTACCGAAGACGTTGACCGCACTGAGTGAGGCGGTGGGTGGGATAGTTGCCGGGAGGTAGTCTCTCCCGGCTGGAGTCGGGCCGCTCCCTGATCGGGGTGGCTGTTATTTCCCGCAGTAGACTTTGATCTGTGCCGCAGTCGTCGTGCGCTGAATTTCCATCTCCTGCGGAGTCAGCACCCGCGCTTCGCCTTGGTCATTGCGAACGGTTACCGTAGCGGTACCGCTGAGGGCCTCAAGGTTGGACTGTGCCTTTTGGCACAGTTCGGCATTCTTCTTGCCGTGCTGTGCCTCTGCAGAGTTCTGCTGGGTAAACTCGTTGCCGGGAGTTGGACTAACTGCCAGCGGTACGGCTCCTTCTTTTGCATCCACAGATCGTTTCATCGTTGATTGGGTGCTGACGACTTCATAATTGGTGCCCGCTGGCGGCGGGCGATCACTGACAATAGGGTGGCCGCTGCTGTCCAGCCAGCGGTAGTAGTTTGTTTGCGCTGCGCTCGCGAGGCTGCTGCCAGCGACAACTACCAACATGATGGCCTTAAGACTGTGTCGACAAAACGGTTTCAAACCCCTGCTCCCACGAATTTACTTTAGTTACTTACAGAATACCTTTATTGCATCCAGAGCCTTTTTTCGCTCGCCTTCCTTTTCTTCGTCAGTCAGGTAGCGAACTTCACCCTTGTCATCACGCAGGCGAATCCGGCCGTGGCTGTCAAGCTGTAGCAGGTTATCCTTCGCGCGCTGACAGTATTCCGGATTCTTTTCCACGGCCGGTTTTTTGGCCTCCACCGGTTTAAAATCATTATCAGCAGTGGGTTTGACTTGCAGCGGCACGGCACCCTCCTGGGCATCAACCGGGCGCACCATACTGGACGTGGTGGAAATGACCTCATAATCAGTACCCTGCGGCGGCGGGCGGTCGCTGTTGACCTGATTGCCCGCTGCATCCTTCCAGCGGTACACCACTTCGCCGGTACCGGCGTAGAAGCTGGAGAGGGCCATTAGTGCCGTTGCCAGCACCAGTGCGCCGGTAATCGTTGCGCGCTTCAAGAGGGTGTCTCCCCGATAGACCGTATCCACCTCAAAAGTACCCCACATCAGAGCCATAGGCAATCCAGCAAATTACCAGTGAATACCGCACCTTGCAGGTTCCAGTGGTTGACTTTGGCGTCTCGCAGACGCAACAATAGGGCCGTCTTGCGAATGGCAACGGCTACTGTCGAGTACCCTCGACCACTGGCCCACTGCGTCGATCCCATTATTTGATGCAGCTGTTGGTAAGTCCCGTATTCAATGTGTGCCGCATCGGCACCATTGAGGGCCAGACACTGCGCTACCCCGCAGGGCGACCGATACACAGGCTGTTCGTGATCGTATTCCCTTCAGGGGTGATTGCTGGCGGTGTATCGAGCTTGTAAGGGGGTGGTGTGGCTTATCAAATACCTGTTCAGGGTATTTCTGCAGCAACGTCCACACACGACTTTGGAATGTTCCGGTGAGGGTTACGCATCGGGCGTTTGTTATGGAGAAAGAGTGTGGAATTGTTATCCGGCGGTGAAATGATCGCCCGCGCACTGGAGGACGAAGGTGTCGAGTTCATCTTCGGCTACCCCGGTGGTGCGGTGTTACACATATACGATGCGCTGTTCAAGGACTGCAAGGTTCCGCACGTGCTGGTGCGCCATGAGCAGGCGGCTACCCATGCGGCCGACGGTTATGCCAGGGCGACCGGTAAGCCAGGCGTTGTATTGGTGACATCCGGTCCAGGTGCCACTAATGCCATTACCGGCATTGCTACCGCCTACATGGATTCGATTCCCATGGTGGTACTGTCGGGCCAGGTGCAAAGCCACCTGATTGGCGAGGATGCCTTTCAGGAAACGGATATGATCGGCATTTCGCGCCCCATCGTAAAACACAGCTTTATGGTGAAGCGTACTGAAGATCTGCCGCTGATTATGCGCAAGGCTTTCCACATCGCCTCTAGTGGCCGCCCCGGGCCTGTGGTTATCGATATTCCCAAGGATCTCACCCGTCCGGATGCAAAGTTCGAGTATCGCTACCCGAAAACGGTGAAGATGCGTTCCTATGCGCCGGCCCAGCGCGGTCACACCGGCCAGATCAAGAAAGCCGCGCGACTGTTACTCGCTGCCAAGCGCCCTGTTATCTACGCCGGTGGCGGCGTGGTGCTAGGCGACGGTAGCGAGCTGTTGACGCAATTGGCCCGGCAGTTGAACTATCCGGTCACCAACACGCTGATGGGTCTCGGGGCTTATCCGGGCAGCGATCGCCAGTTTTTGGGTATGCTGGGTATGCACGGCTTTTACGAGGCCAACATGGCCATGCACCACAGCGACTGCATCCTCGCGGTTGGCGCACGCTTTGACGACCGGGTCACTAACACCGTGGACAAGTTCTGCCCCGGCGCCAAGATCATTCATATCGACGTAGACCCTGCATCCATTTCAAAAATCGTCATGGCGGATATCCCTATCGTCGGGCCTGTGCAATCGGTGTTGACGGAATTGTTGGTGCAGATTGATTTACTGCGTGAGAAAGACAGCGGACTACCGGATCAGTCGGCACTGGGGCGCTGGTGGCAGCAGATCGAGGAGTGGCGCGCGGCCCACGGTTTGTTCACCGGTCGTCGTTACGGCCAGAGCGATATGATCATGCCGCAGCAGGTCATCGAAAGCCTGTACCGGGTTACTAAGGGCGATGCCTACATCACCTCCGACGTCGGGCAGCACCAGATGTTCGCTGCCCAGTATTATCGATTCGATAAACCGCGGCGCTGGATAAACTCCGGTGGTTTGGGAACCATGGGCTTCGGCCTGCCCGCTGCCATGGGGGTGAAGTTGGCTTTTCCCGATATGGAGGTCGCGTGTGTGACGGGTGAGGGCAGTATCCAGATGAATATCCAGGAGCTGTCTACCTGCACCCAGTACAATTCGGCGGTCAAGATTATCAATCTGCGCAACAATTACCTCGGCATGGTGAAGCAGTGGCAGGACATGCAGTACGAAGGTCGTTATGCCATGAGCACCTACGAGGATTCCCTGCCCGATTTCGTAAAGTTGGCGGAAGCCTACGGCCATGTGGGTATTCAGGTGAAAAAACTGGCGGATCTGGATGGGGCGATGGAAGCGGCGTTTGCCATGAAGGACAGGCTGGTATTCCTCGATATCTTTATTGATCCCATGGAACACGTATACCCGATGCACATTGCGCCCCACGGCTCGATGAAGGATATGTGGCTCAGCAAGAACGAGAGGACCTGATATGCGACGGATAATTTCTATGTTGATGGAAAATGAGCCCGGTGCACTGTCTCGAGTGGTCGGCCTGTTCTCCCAGCGCGGCTACAATATCGAGACACTCAACGTGGCGCCCACCGATGACCCCACGCTGTCCCGTCTAACTCTGACAACGGTGGGCAGTGATCTGCGTATCGAGCAACTCACCAAACAGCTCAACAAACTGGTGGACGTGGTGAAACTGGCCGACCTGACTGAAGGTGCCCATGTGGAACGGGACTTGATGTTGATCAAGGTGCGGGCTATCGGTGCTGCGCGTGAAGAGATCAAACGCACCACCGATATTTTTCGCGGGCAGATCGTGGATGTCGGCCCCACTATTTACACCATCCAGCTCACCGGAACCAGCGACAAGCTAGATGCGTTTGTGGCGGCGATGGCCGACGTCGACATTCTTGAAGTCGTGCGCTCGGGCGTCGCCGGGATTTCCCGCGGTGAGAAAGTGCTTAGCCTGTAGGGTTTATACGATGCGCTTCATCGCCGTCATATAACCGCGCAGTTTCTTGCCGACAATCTCCACCGGATGGCTGCGAATCGCCTCATTGACCGCGATCAGTTCCGCGTTGTCGACGCCGTTGTCGCCTTCGATGCCCTTGCCGATCACGTCCGTGTCGATCTTGCGCATGAAATCTGCGAGCAGCGGCCGACAGGCATGGTCAAACAGGTAGCAGCCATATTCCGCCGTGTCGGAAATTACCACGTTCATCTCATACAGTTTCTTGCGCGCAATCAGGTTGGCGATCAGTGGTGTTTCGTGCAGTGACTCGTAGTAGGCCGACTCTTCAATGATGCCGGCCGACACCATGATCTCAAACGCCAGCTCCACTCCCGCCTTAACCATGGCCACCAGCAGGATGCCGTGATCGTAATATTCTTGCTCCGAAATCTCCGCTTTGGTACTGGCAGTTTTTTCGAAGGCCGTTTGCGCCGTCGCAGCACGCCACTTCAGCAGATTGGCGTCGTCGTTGGCCCAGTCTTCCATCATGGTGCGCGAGAACTCACCGGTCATGATGTCGTCCTGATGTTTTTCATACAGCGGACGCATGATGTTCTTGAGTTCTTCTGCCAGATGGTAGGCGCGGATTTTGGCCGGGTTGGACAGGCGATCCATCATGTTGGTGATGCCGCCGTGTTTCAGGCCTTCTGTCACAGTCTCCCAACCGTACTGGATGAGTTTGGAGGCGTAGCCAGGCTCGATCCCTTGTTCAACCATCTTGTCAAAACACAGTAGCGCGCCGGTCTGTAGCATGCCGCAGAGGATAGTCTGTTCGCCCATCAGGTCGGATTTCACTTCCGCGATGAAAGAGGACTCCAACACGCCGGCGCGATGGCCGCCAGTGCCTGCCGCGTACGCTTTGGCCAGTTCCAGGCCATCGCCATTGGGATCGTTTTCCGCGTGTACGGCAATCAGTGTGGGTACGCCGAAGCCGCGCTTGTACTCTTCGCGTACTTCCGTGCCTGGGCACTTGGGCGCGACCATAATGACGGTGATGTCGTCGCGAATCTGCATACCTTCCTCGACGATGTTAAAGCCGTGGGAATAGGACAGGCAGGCGCCTTTCTTCATCAGTGGCATGATCGCGGTGACGACACTGGTGTGCTGCTTGTCCGGTGTCAGGTTGAGCACCATATCGGCCTGCGGAATCAGTTCTTCATAGGTGCCGACGGTAAAACCATTTTCAGTCGCGTTTTTCCAGGACTGGCGCTTCTCCACAATGGCGCTCTTGCGCAGCGCGTAGGAGACATCCAGCCCGCTGTCGCGCAAGTTCAGGCCCTGGTTGAGGCCCTGTGCGCCGCAGCCCACGATCACCATTTTCTTGCCGCGGACCATGTCCACGCCATCGGCGAATTCGGAGCGCTCCATAAAGCGGCATTTGCCCAGTTGCTTGAGTTGCAGGCGTAGTGGCAGGGTGTTGAAGTAATTGTGTCCCATGATAAAGATCCTCAGGCGAGTGATTGCAGGCGGTGACGCACCATACGGCAAATATTGGCTTGCGTAAAACGCCATATAAGTAATACTGTGTTGCGAATTTTGCAATACGGGTGATGCTTATGGACATCCGGGCTCTGTCGGTCTTCCTCGCCGTGTCGGATACCCTCAACTTTAGTCGCGGCAGTGAACTGCTGCATATGAGTGTGTCTGCCGTCAGTCGGACCATACAGCGGCTTGAGGATGAACTGGGCCAGCCCCTGCTGGAGCGCGATAATCGCAGTGTCCGGCTGACCGGCGCCGGCCGCGAGTTCCGCGAATATGCGCGCAATGCCGTCGCCGAGTGGCAGCAATTGAGGCGCACGTTGGGTAGTGAGGAAGAACTGGCGGGTGAGGTCAGCCTGTACTGCTCGGTGACGGCGACCTACAGTGTGCTGGCGCCTATTCTGGAGGCGTTTCGCGCCACTCATCCGTCGGTGGAGATCAAGATGCACACGGGTGACCAGGCGGATGGTATCGGCAGAATACTGGAGGGCCGGGACGACATTGCAGTGAGTGGGTGTCCGAGCCAGCTACCCCGGCGCCTGGAGTTCTTACCGCTGCTGGAGTCACCCCTGCAATTTTGTGCACCGGCGGCGGACTGCGCAGTGCGCGACATGGTGCTTGGCCGGTGACCCTGCCAGTGGCACTATCAATTGGAATGACATTCCGTTTATCGTGCCGGAGCGCGGTGTGACCAAGGAGATGTTGGATGCCTGGTTTCGGCAGCGCGGCATTCGACCGCGGATTTATGCCCAGGTGGCGGGACATGAAGCGATCGTTGCCATGGTCAGTCTGGGTCTGGGTATCGGCATAGCGCCACAGCTGGTGATTGAAGCGAGTGGCATGGCCTCCGCCGTCAGCTTGATTACGGTACCGGATGGCTTGCCTCCGCTCACAGTGGGCTTGTGCAGTCTGCGGCAGAGGCTCGCCAGTCCGCTCGTTAAGTCGCTGTGGGATGTCGCGGGGCAGACCTACCGCGACGGGGTTTGATACTATAGAAGGCGAACTAGCACAGTGGGTATTAGTAGCATGCGCGAACAAGACAAAGCCGCTCTCGGGCAAACGCCTGATCCTATGGATACTGAGGCGCAGCCCCATGCCGGCGCCGCAGCTCCACGTCTGGACCTGTTGGTTGACGAGCACGAGGAGGAGGTATCCGAAGATGGTCAAACCGTCCGCCGCCAGGGAATTTATCTGTTGCCCAACCTGTTCACCACGGCCGCATTGTTCGCAGGATTTTACGCCATCATCGCCGCCATGCGCGGGGACTTCGAGAACGCCGCTGTCGCCATTTTCTTCGCCATGGTGCTGGACGGACTCGATGGCCGCATCGCGCGTCTGACCAATACCTCAAGCAAGTTCGGGGCTGAATATGACAGCCTGGCAGATATGGTGTCATTTGGAGTGGCGCCGGCCCTGGTGATTTTCAGTTGGGCTCTGGGGGATCTGGGTAAATTTGGCTGGAGTGCAGCATTCATCTATGTAGCATGCGCTGCTCTGCGTCTGGCGCGCTTCAATACGCAAATCGATAGTGCAGACAAAAACTACTTCACCGGCCTGGCCAGTCCGGCGGCGGCGGCGATACTTGCCAGTACGGTATGGGTTTGTCACGATCTGGGATGGGTTGGCAACGCGCTACCCCATCAGGTTTCGATTCTGGTTGGAATACTCACAGCAACAGTTGGCTTTCTTATGATTGCCAATTTTCCCTACTACAGTTTCAAGGGTATCGACTTTCGTGGGCGCGTGCCCTTTGTGGTAATGATAGCGGTAGTGCTCATTTTTGGCCTGATTACACTAGATCCGCCGAGCGTACTGCTGGTGACGTTCCTGATCTATGCGTCGTCCGGACCGGTTATGCAGGCAGTAAAGCGTCGTAAGCGCCGGCGGTACTGATTTTTTCCGCAGTGTGACAGATGGGGAACCAATAATCAGTTTGCTGCTCTGAATAAAAGACGTAACCTCGCATGGGAATCAGCCTGCATGCGCCAGCGCTACTCAATACGCCGGATCGCTTCATCTGAAATCACTGCCGAATCACCCTCCTTGAAGCGGAGGGACTCTATTCGAGCAGCGGGTCTCGCAGCATTGCCCGCTCTGGGAGGAGTTTCCCTGACTGCGCAGGCCGTCGTCGCAATAGCGGAGTGTCTGCTGGATCACCACAAAACATCATCGGTGGCCGACGGTTTTCGCACAGATGAGCAACAGACACCTTTTTCAGATATCATAGGGGCATTTATTCTGTGTCTCTTGCCGTTTGTGTGGATAGTCTAGCTGCGCTTTTCGATCGTCTGGGCCCGGACCCTGCTGAAGTCCTGCGGTTTTATATTGGCTGGGCTCCGACTGCGTTGGTTAAGGAACTGGTGGAGCGCCCCTACATCACGCTGGGTTTTTCTGCCTGGCTGTTAATGTTTCCTCTGGCCATTACTTCCACGCATGCGATGCAGCGCCGTTTACGCGGCAACTGGTAGCGCCTGCATCGTTTGGTCTATCCTGCGGCCGTTCTTGCGTGCTTGCACCTTCTTTGGCAGGCCCGCCCAGATCTGGGTCAAGCACTGATATACTTCGCGATTTTCGCCGTCTTGTTGGTGTGGCGGGTGAGACGGCGGTCCCTGAAGCAGCGAAGATCTGTGGTGGCCAGAAGCTGATTTCTGTGTTCGTCAGCGAATATCTGCAAGCATCATTCGAACGCAATGTTGTGTGGCAAATTGGCTCTGAGGAAATACCCGGAATTATTTCGGCGAAAGGCCTTGCAGGGGGAGGTGCTATGCGTATAATGCGCTTCCCCGGATGAGGCATGACCTCTCTGGATATTTGAGCCCTGGCGGTTCGGATGTTGTTTAACAAGAAGATGAAGACAGATGTGTGGGCACTTGTTGGGATAGTTGTCACAACTATTCAGATGCAACAAGTGACTCATTAATTCATAGTAATTTTTGATTTTCGAATTGTATCTGAGCCTTGGATTTGGAAGATGAAGTGGGGTTAACCACGTAATCTTCCCCTCTTGTTGCTTTTGTAGCAGAGGTTAAAGATTAAACTGAAGAGTTTGATCATGGCTCAGATTGAACGCTGGCGGCAGGCCTAACACATGCAAGTCGAGCGCGAAAGGCTTTCGGGCTGAGTAGAGCGGCGGACGGGTGAGTAACGCGTAGGAATCTACCTGGTAGTGGGGGACAACTTGGGGAAACTCAAGCTAATACCGCATACGCCCCACGGGGGAAAGCGGGGGACCTTCGGGCCTCGCGCTATCAGATGAGCCTGCGTAGGATTAGCTTGTTGGTGAGGTAAAGGCTCACCAAGGCGACGATCCTTAGCTGGTCTGAGAGGATGATCAGCCACACTGGGACTGAGACACGGCCCAGACTCCTACGGGAGGCAGCAGTGGGGAATATTGCGCAATGGGGGCAACCCTGACGCAGCCATGCCGCGTGTGTGAAGAAGGCCTTCGGGTTGTAAAGCACTTTAAGTGGGGAGAAAAGGGTAGCCGTTAATAGCGGTTACCTGTGATGTTACCCACAGAATAAGCACCGGCTAACTCCGTGCCAGCAGCCGCGGTAATACGGAGGGTGCGAGCGTTAATCGGAATTACTGGGCGTAAAGCGCGCGTAGGCGGTTTGTTAAGTCAGCTGTGAAAGCCCCGGGCTCAACCTGGGAACTGCAGTTGATACTGGCCGACTAGAGTACGAGAGAGGGAGGTAGAATTCCATGTGTAGCGGTGAAATGCGTAGATATATGGAGGAATACCGGTGGCGAAGGCGGCCTCCTGGCTCGATACTGACGCTGAGGTGCGAAAGCGTGGGGATCAAACAGGATTAGATACCCTGGTAGTCCACGCCGTAAACGATGTCTACTAGCCGTTGGGAGACTTGATTTCTTAGTGGCGCAGCTAACGCAATAAGTAGACCGCCTGGGGAGTACGGCCGCAAGGTTAAAACTCAAATGAATTGACGGGGGCCCGCACAAGCGGTGGAGCATGTGGTTTAATTCGATGCAACGCGAAGAACCTTACCAGGTCTTGACATCCAGAGAACTTTCCAGAGATGGATTGGTGCCTTCGGGAGCTCTGAGACAGGTGCTGCATGGCTGTCGTCAGCTCGTGTCGTGAGATGTTGGGTTAAGTCCCGTAACGAGCGCAACCCTTGTCCTTAGTTGCCAGCACGTAATGGTGGGAACTCTAAGGAGACTGCCGGTGACAAACCGGAGGAAGGTGGGGACGACGTCAAGTCATCATGGCCCTTACGACCTGGGCTACACACGTGCTACAATGGAACGCACAGAGGGCTGCAAAAGCGCGAGCTGGAGCCAATCCCACAAAACGTTTCGTAGTCCGGATCGGAGTCTGCAACTCGACTCCGTGAAGTCGGAATCGCTAGTAATCGTGGATCAGAATGCCACGGTGAATACGTTCCCGGGCCTTGTACACACCGCCCGTCACACCATGGGAGTGGGTTGCTCCAGAAGTGGTTAGCCTAACCTTCGGGGGGGCGATCACCACGGAGTGATTCATGACTGGGGTGAAGTCGTAACAAGGTAGCCCTAGGGGAACCTGGGGCTGGATCACCTCCTTAAACGATGTTGGCGCTACCTGATGAGTGCTCACACATTTGTCTTCATCTTATACGGTTGATGCGAAAGACATCACGAGTGGCAGACCAGTCAACAGGCCTGTAGCTCAGTTGGTTAGAGCGCACCCCTGATAAGGGTGAGGTCGGCAGTTCAAATCTGCCCAGGCCTACCAAATCCCCCTGTTCTGCAGAACGATTTGGCTTACCTGGCAAGTTCGTGGTTGCTGACAGGACTTATTTGGGGCTATAGCTCAGCTGGGAGAGCGCCTGCCTTGCACGCAGGAGGTCTGCGGTTCGATCCCGCATAGCTCCACCATCTCTTTTAAGCTTAAGAAAAACGCATCACTGGAATCAGACACAAGCGCACCTGTGGGGTGTGTTTTTGTCTGGTTTTAACAACCGGATTGTTCTTTAACAAGGTAAATCAAGCTGAGTCTTTGAGCTGACATGGAGCACTTCTTTAGAGGTGGGTCATGCGGTTCATAGATAAATTGTTCTTTGATGGCGGGTTTCAATTCCCCGCTGTCAACGAGTTGTAATAAACACTGTGACTTAAGCGTCACAACATCCGGCGGGTGTGCACTGTGATCGGTGTACATCTACTAAGTACCTGGCCTGTGTTAAGGGGGTCGGGGAACTGTCTTCTTGGACGTTGTTTTTGTGGTTTGAAAATGGCGGATCTCTTTTAAGGGAAACAGATAACTTCGGTTATATGGTCAAGTGACTAAGCGTATACGGTGGATGCCTTGGCAGTCAGAGGCGATGAAGGACGTTGTAGCCTGCGAAAAGCTTCGGGGAGTCGGCAAACAGACTTTGATCCGGAGATGTCCGAATGGGGAAACCCACCTGGTGTAAGCCAGGTACCTTGCACTGAATACATAGGTGTAAGGAGCGAACGAGGGGAACTGAAACATCTAAGTACCCTCAGGAAAAGAAATCAATTGAGATTCCCCCAGTAGCGGCGAGCGACCGGGGAGTAGCCTGCAAGTGATAGCCATTGGGTTAGTGGAACGGTCTGGAAAGTCCGGCGATAGAGGGTGATAGCCCCGTACACGAAAACCTGGTGGTGGTACTGAGCTTGCGACAAGTAGGTCGGGACACGTGTTATCCTGACTGAAGATGGGGGGACCATCCTCCAAGGCTAAATACTACTGACTGACCGATAGTGAACCAGTACCGTGAGGGAAAGGCGAAAAGAACCCCGGAGAGGGGAGTGAAATAGAACCTGAAACCGTATACGTACAAGCAGTGGGAGCAGACTTGTTCTGTGACTGCGTACCTTTTGTATAATGGGTCAGCGACTTATTGTCTGTAGCGAGCTTAACCGTTTAGGGGAGGCGTAGGGAAACCGAGTCTTAATAGGGCGTCATAGTTGCAGGCAATAGACCCGAAACCGGGCGATCTAGCCATGGGCAGGTTGAAGGTTGAGTAACATCAACTGGAGGACCGAACTCACGTATGTTGAAAAATGCGGAGATGACCTGTGGCTCGGAGTGAAAGGCTAATCAAGCCCGGAGATAGCTGGTTCTCCTCGAAATCTATTTAGGTAGAGCCTCGCGTCTTACCCTGGGGGGTAGAGCACTGTTTGGGCTAGGGGGTCATCCCGACTTACCAACCCCATGCAAACTCCGAATACCCAGGAGTACAATCGCGGGAGACAGACGGCGGGTGCTAACGTCCGTCGTCAAAAGGGAAACAACCCAGACCGCCAGCTAAGGTCCCTAATACCAGTTAAGTGGGAAACGATGTGGGAAGGCTTAGACAGCTAGGAGGTTGGCTTAGAAGCAGCCATCCTTTAAAGAAAGCGTAATAGCTCACTAGTCGAGTCGGCCTGCGCGGAAGATATAACGGGGCTAAATTGGTAACCGAAGCTGCGGATGCGTGCTTGCACGCATGGTAGAGGAGCGTTCTGTAAGCCGTTGAAGGTGAACCGGGAGGTTTGCTGGAGGTATCAGAAGTGCGAATGCTGACATGAGTAACGATAAAGGGGGTGAAAAACCCCCTCGCCGGAAGATCAAGGTTTCCTGTCCAACGCTAATCGGGACAGGGTGAGTCGGCCCCTAAGGCGAGGCAGAAATGCGTAGTCGATGGGAAGCGGGTTAATATTCCTGCACTTCTTATTATTGCGATGGAGGGACGGAGTAGGCTAGGCCATCAGGGTGTTGGTTGTCCCTGTTTAAGGTTGTAGGCTGGTATCTTAGGTAAATCCGGGGTCCTAAGGCTGAGAGCTGATGACGAGTTCTGGTGAGAGCCAGAATGAAGTGGTTGATGCCATGCTTCCAAGAAAAGCTTCTAAGCTTCAGGTAATAAGGAACCGTACTGTAAACCGACACAGGTGATCAGGTAGAGAATACCAAGGCGCTTGAGAGAACTCGGGTGAAGGAACTAGGCAAAATGGTACCGTAACTTCGGGAGAAGGTACGCCGGCTTTGGTGATGGGACTTGCTCCCTGAGCTGAGGCTGGTCGAAGTAACCAGGCCGCTGCGACTGTTTATTAAAAACATAGCACTCTGCAAACACGTAAGTGGACGTATAGGGTGTGACGCCTGCCCGGTGCCGGAAGGTTAATTGATGGGGTTATCTTCGGAGAAGCTCTTGATCGAAGCCCCGGTAAACGGCGGCCGTAACTATAACGGTCCTAAGGTAGCGAAATTCCTTGTCGGGTAAGTTCCGACCTGCACGAATGGCGTAACGATGGCGGCACTGTCTCCACCCGAGACTCAGTGAAATTGAAATCGCTGTTAAGATGCAGTGTACCCGCGGCTAGACGGAAAGACCCCGTGAACCTTTACTATAGCTTCACACTGGACTTTGACCTTACTTGTGTAGGATAGCTGGGAGGCTTTGAAGCGGTGGCGCCAGCCATCGTGGAGCCAACCTTGAAATACCAGCCTGGTAATGTTGGGGTTCTAACCCAGGTCCCTTATCGGGACCGGGGACAGTGTGTGGTGGGTAGTTTGACTGGGGCGGTCTCCTCCCAAAGAGTAACGGAGGAGCACGAAGGTGCGCTAATCACGGTCGGAAATCGTGAGGTTAGTGTAAAGGCACAAGCGCGCTTGACTGCGAGTCTGACAAGACGAGCAGGTACGAAAGTAGGTCTTAGTGATCCGGTGGTTCTGTATGGAAGGGCCATCGCTCAACGGATAAAAGGTACTCCGGGGATAACAGGCTGATACCGCCCAAGAGTTCACATCGACGGCGGTGTTTGGCACCTCGATGTCGGCTCATCACATCCTGGGGCTGAAGCCGGTCCCAAGGGTATGGCTGTTCGCCATTTAAAGTGGTACGCGAGCTGGGTTTAGAACGTCGTGAGACAGTTCGGTCCCTATCTGCCGTGGGCGTTGGAGAATTGAGGGAAGCTGCTCCTAGTACGAGAGGACCGGAGTGGACGAACCCCTGGTGTTCGGGTTGTCACGCCAGTGGCATTGCCCGGTAGCTACGTTCGGACAGGATAAGCGCTGAAAGCATCTAAGCGCGAAGCCCCTCCCAAGACTAGTTCTCCCTGGGACTTTACGTCCCCTGAAGGGCCGTCCAAGACCAGGACGTTGATAGGCTGGGTGTGTAAGCGCTGTAAGGCGTTGAGCTAACCAGTACTAATTGCCCGTGAGGCTTGACCATATAATCCAAGTTATTTGGTCGGAATCGTTCCAGACGATTCTCGACACTTCCTCCCTCCATGGAGGTCGTAGAAGACAGAGACGACGGGTGTTGTGACAGGTCCAGTGTTGAAGCACAAGAACAGACAGCTTGATTTACCGCCTTATTTGATTGCCACCAGGCACTGCCACCGGCAGGTAAGACCGAGGACAATCGAGCCAGTTTGCCTGGCGACCATAGAGCATTGGAACCACCTGACCCCATCCCGAACTCAGAAGTGAAACAGTGCATCGCCGATGGTAGTGTGGGGTCTCCCCATGTGAGAGTAGGTCATCGCCAGGCTTTAATCCCCAATCCCGTGGTACACCGTACTACGGGATTTTTTTTATGGAAGATACTTTTCCGCGTCAATTTCATCAATCTGGCTGTCAGGCAAAAACTCCCTGGCGTATCGCAAGTAAACTTTATCCCGGACAAATAATTCAAAGCAGTCCCTGTCGATGTGGTCATCCAGAACCATGTTATGCATGATTTCTATGGCAGCGCTCAGCGGTTTTGCTTTTTTGTATGGTCGATCCGCAGCGGTTAGCGCCTCGAAAATATCGGCAATAGCGAGAATGCGTTCGGGAATGCTCAGCTTATCTCCAGGCAGTTTGCGTGGATAGCCCGATCCTCTCATAGTCTCGTGATGGGTGGATGCATAACGCGGCACATTTTTAAGTTCCTCGGGAAAAGGCAGGCTCTCGAGCATCTTGATAGTACTGATCATGTGCTCGTTGATTTTAAACCTGTCCTCATCGGTGAGGGTACCGCGCGAGACGGAGAGATTATATATCTCGCCCAGGTTGTACAGATGCTCCGGGATATCCATGTTTATGCCAAACTCCGACGGATAAATCGTCGCCTGTGGCCTTTCAACAATGTGCTCAGGCTTGTCGCTTAGGAGCTGCTCTGTAACCGGGAGCACCTGGTGGAAAGTTCGAGCGCGTAGTGCTTCGAGTGGAGATAGGCCCAAATGGTCATCAAAGTGTCGCTGCCAGGTTGTTTTAGCGATATCCTGTAGTCGATCGAGTTTTTCCTGATCAAGGAATTCGCCGCCGACATTGCAACTGGCGATAAAGGCAAATTCATCTGCTAACTTTTCCTGCTTTTGCTGCAACTGCTGGGAGAGCTGGGCGTGTTGTTCCGGAGACTCCAGAAGTTTCTTCCAGTGTTCAATCTCAGCGTCGCGCCAAAGTACCTCAAAGCGCATACGAATTTCATGGATGCGGTTATATATAGTTTCGAGTTTGCTACCCTTGTCGACAATGTGCTCGGGCGTGGTGATCTTGCCGCAATCGTGTAACCAAGCTGCAATGCGATATTCTCGCCATTGATCATCCGATTTAAGACTAAAATTCCTGAATGCGGGAAGGTCGCTGGCGGATGCGTGCTCGGCGAGCATGATTGCTAGTTCAGGCACTCGCTTACAGTGCCCGCCGGTATAGGCAGACTTGTCGTCAATGGCCTGAGCAATCAGCTCAATAAAGGCGTCCATCAGCGCGCGTTGCGCAAGTTCGTGTGACTGTATGGCGGTGACCATGTTGACCATGGACTCCGAAAGTTCATCCAATTCCTTCACATGCGTGTCGACGCGCACTACTCTGGCAAATTCACGCCTTCGTACCTTGTCGTTTTCAAGGGCCAATTGCCGCACTGGGCGCACTATAGGATTGGCAAAGACAAGGGAAAGCGGGAGCAACAACAACAGGAAGGCCGCCGTAATTG
>CAVVHD010000018.1:0-187663 GCA_963747995.1 uncultured Gammaproteobacteria bacterium
ACCGCTTTGATTACTGCCACTTCTCGGAACGCGGTTTGCAGGCCCACGCGGAGCTGTGGAAAGAAGTGATCCTGTCGTTCGAGCAGGGCCGACACTAGCCAACTGTATAACCGTATCTGACGTGACAGGCGGTATACGTTCGCCTGTTGCCCCGGTGACCGCTTTTTCGCGAAGCGGACCTTCTCGACCGGAGCGGGGAAAATTCAGCTATCGCCTAAAGGCGGTCTTAAGCGTTAGAGAGAAAATTCATCGTCCTTAGGAGAAAAAGACGACGGCTCCCGAAAAAGCCGCTGCAGTTTGGTTCAGGAATGAGCGAAAATGAATTGCATGCTCACCGCCGCTGGTCCGATACGAACACGATTTCAGGAAGATCGGGAAACTTTTCGCGAGAGTGCCGAGAGTGCAAAAGACCACCGAAGCAGACAATCTGCTCGATACACACCCTTTATGCTCCCAATACTTCGGCAAGGACGGCATTGAAAGGGTGAATGTTGCTGATCTGCCAGACTATAGCAAGATACAGCAGCAATTTCAGAGCCGCCTCAATAGCAACTGATGCGCATTTGTTCCGATGAGGCCTACTTGTTGCGCACTGGCAAAGTGATCGTCGAGATTGGCGGCAACGGAGCTATCTCTCCCATCGACAGGACCAGGACGTCCCGGAGTTGCGCCCGGCGTAACCCTCCACAGAGCGTGTGCAACTGAACTTCGATATAATGTGCCGCCAATAATCCCGCATTGGGTTACGCCTCAGTTGACTGGAGAGATGAAGGTGCGCGCAAAAGTAGCCGTAATCGTCGGTGCCAATGATGCCACCGGCAGCCCCACGACCTACCATGCGCCCAAGCAACTGGGTCAGCTGCCTGCACTGTACCGCCGACGGTAATGTGATGGACTACAGGCGAGAGATAGATGGACTCCGGGCGGTAGCTGTATTACCTGTCATACTATTTCACGCCGGCTTTCAGACTTTTAGTGGCGGGTTTGTGGGCGTGGATGTCTTTTTTGTAATCAGCGGATATTTGATTACAACAATTATTCTTGCCGAACTTGCGAAAGGTAAATTCTCAATACTCGACTTCTATGAGCGACGAGCACGACGCATTTTGCCTGCGTTGTTCCTGGTTATGTTTGTTTGCTTGCCGTTTGCCTGGCTGTGGTTGTTGCCGCAGGAAATGGAGAACTTTTCAAAAAGTTTAATTGCGGTTTCAACCTTCGTGTCCAATATATTTTTTGGTCGAAATAGTGGTTATTTTGAGCCTGCTACAGAACTCCAGCCGTTGTTACATACGTGGAGTTTGGCTGTGGAAGAGCAATATTATGTATTCTTCCCGATCTTTCTTATCCTTGTAGGCCGTTTTGATAAGCGCTGGACTTTGGGTTTACTCATTGCTTTTTTTGTTGTTAGTTTGACCTCAGCCCAGTGGATGTCCGTGGGAAAACAAACGAAAACGTTCTATCTACTTTATACGCGTGGATGGGAACTACTGGTTGGTGTGTTTGTTGCGCTTCACTTTCTAAATGAAGAACGCAAGCTTTCGCCCAAACCGCTCAATGAGGTAGGAGCGTTTATTGGTCTTGCGTCAATCATGTACGCCATTTTTGTTTTTGATAAAAGCACGCCTTTCCCAAGTTTATACACACTTATTCCTACAGTCGGTAGCGCATTGATAATTTTATGCGCAACGCAAAGTACTTACGTGGGCAAGTTACTCGGGAACAAGGCATTTGTTGGCGTTGGCTTAATAAGCTATAGCGCATATTTATGGCACCAGCCGATATTTGCGTTTGCAAAGCAGAGAATCTTTGATGGGCCAAACAAAATTGTACTTGTTGGCCTCATACTTCTAACTATCGTTCTAGCGTACCTTTCGTGGAAGTTTGTCGAGAGACCATTTAGAGAGAAGTCGCGCTACGGTCGTAAGAGTGTCTTTGTTATTGCCGCGATGGGTACCGTATTTTTTGTATTTTTTGGATTGATTGGACAATCCACGAAAGGTTTTCCCAATAGGGCAATAGCAGAAAAGTTTCAGGCTTTTGACTACGATACAATCAGGCTTGGCTATAAGAGATGCGATGACGCCTTATTGACCGCTGGAGTGCGTCTTAATTACTGCCTTCAGGCGACTAGAGGGGATGTCAATGCGGTGCTAATTGGCGACAGTCATGCCAATGACAAGTTTTTTGGAATAGCGAAAAACATTCCGGATTTGAACTGGGCACTGGTTGGCAACTCAAGTTGCCCTCCTGTGCTAGGCGTGAATGTTCAGGGAAAGAATTATAACTGTCGAATTAAATTCGAAAAGATTTTGAATTGGATCGGTAGTAATGAAAATATACACACTGTGGTTCTATCCTATTATGGAAGTTACGCGCTTACTACGGCATATTCTGCGGACCACCTAAGAAATCACTTAGGGCCTGACACTATTAAAATTGAGGGCGTTGAGGCATCTAACCTGGGAAGAAGTGAGCTCTTTTACTATGGACTTAGTCGCACTGTCCGAGAACTAATGAACGCTAAAAAGCGAGTCATTGTATTGACCGATATTCCAGAACTTCCATTCTTTCCGATTGATTGCGTAAGAGGTCGTCCAAAGTGTACTGTTGAATTGAGTGAGGTGCTCAGTCGGCAGAGTGAGCACAGAAATAGTCTTCATAGGCTAAAAGAAGATTTTCCTGAGGTTAGTATATATGACCCATTGGGTATTTTTTGTTCTGAACAAAGCTGTACATATAAGAGAGACGATTTGGTTTTGTATCAAGATTCACATCATTTGACATTCAATGGAAGTAACGTCTACGGAAGCGATTTTTCCAAGTGGTTTTATGATTTACAGAAATGATGACTGCTCGTTTCGTAGATAGCGTCACACAACCGATTTGACGTGACATGTTATCCGCATAAGGCAGCAGAGTTATAATTCAAAAAGAGGGTGCGTAATGTCGATTTTAAAGGCTGGGGTTTTAGGGGACCTCTGATTAACCGCTCGATCCTTGCTTCAACCCGAGTTCGCCCCCACAAAGCCTAGATTCCCGCAATGAATCTGTCCGTAGTGTTCGTTTCTTCTCCTGAATTCTGCCATTTCGCAGAATTCAGGCGCACTCACCCTACGCCAGCAGGTATTTCTGGCTGCGCAACAGATTGAACAGACCCGACAACACGTACAGCCGGTTGGTATTTTTCTCCAGTCCCCTGTAACGCACCTTGCTATAACCAAACATCCGTTTGATGTAGAAAAATGCGTGCTCTACCTTGGCACGCACGCTGGCCTTGATCCGCTCCGCCCCATGCAGCAATTTATCCGCCACGGTAATATCGTGCTCGTTGGCCGACGTGGTCTCCACACTGTGGATCAGCCCCAGGGCATCGTCCACTCCGATATGCATCTTCATGCCAAAATGGTATTGCTTGCCCTTCCGGGTCTGGCACATTTCGGGATCCCGTTCACCTTTCTCATTCTTCGTTGAACTCGGCGCGGCAATAATGGTGGCGTCAACAATAGTGCCCTCGCGCAACATCAGGCCGTTGTCATGCAGGTGCGCATTGATCTCCTTGAACAGCTTTTTACCCAGCGCATGACGCTCCAGCAGCAGGTGCCGGAAGTTCAGGATGGTGGTCTCATCCGGCACACGGTCCAGGCTGATTCCCGCAAAGGTGAGCTAAAAGATCTGGCAAAGAAGCTCAAACAGAAATGTAGTTGTGGTGGGGAGGTCAAAGATTGTGTCGTTGAAATCCCAGATGACCATAGGGATATGCTGATTGAGGAACTGATGGGGCTATATAGGGTTAAGAAATGTTGTGGGTGAATCAAAGAGGCAGACCGTGCCCTTGTCGCCATGGGGTCAGCGAAAGCTGTTAATCACTTGGGCTAAACTTTCGTTTAGGCCTTAAATTTTATATGGTAATAGAATGATCGGGATATTCATGTTACGGTCACGATCCCCTTTCATAATAAAGGAAATAAAAATGAGAAATTTATACTCCGCTTTGTTTATGTCGATGTTGATGCTGTCCGCTTGTGGTGGTGGCGGTGGCGGCAATAATTTGGGCTCGATCACTAATCCACCCCCACCCACCTCGACAAGCTCAATATCCGGCTCGGTTGCCGGCACCACATTATTGCGGTGAACAGCAGTGGTGATATTGTAGCGACCACTGACACGGCAGGAAGAACGCCCGATGTAGACACCAATAATGACGGCTGCACTTGATGCCTTTTCATTTGTATTAAACGGGATACCACTTACTGAGGACGTCAGGGTCTACCTGGTGACTGGCGGCGGTATATATCCGGTGTACTTTGATACTGATAATAATGGCGTATCGGATTCTAATGTTTTTGCATTGGCATCGGGACATACCGGAGACCTTGCATTAGGGTTTATTGACATAAATATTGAAGACGGCCGCGCCATTCCCTCCAACAGTCCCACTGGCGATAGCGATGTCGCGAGTAAAGGCGCTGTGCCAGAAATTCCCTTAGGTATAAACAAGCCTCCCACATCCGGCCTTTCGGTGGCCGAGCTAAATACCAAGGGCAAGAATGCGTTGGCAAGCGGATGGATTCTTGGTGCCAAAACCTACTTTCAAGCCGCAGTCGATCTTGCTGCGAACAACTCCGGAAATGACACAGATACTGCCCATTTCATGCTTGCGCTCACACGAGTCGCCGCGCTTGGGACTGATACACTATCCGATGGAAGCGCACAGGACATGGGGCGTTTGGGCGATATGCTTGATTTATTTGGCTTTGCAAACAATGAAGTGCGTGCAAATTGGGACTTAATCGGAAGTGCCGGACCACTTTGCCTGACAATTCGCCCACTGGCAACGATATACGCAACTTTTCCTATGATGTTGTAAGGCTAGAGTTGCAGGCCGCTACAGCAGATCTCGACAAAGTATCCCCGACATTTGATGCAGAGTTTACACATGACGGTGAAGTGTTCAACGCCGATTATGGGGATGCGCTGTTTTTTAGTGGATTGTTTAGCTCTGTGAAAGCCAGCATAGAGATTCAGCGTGCATACAATCTCAATGTTGATATTGACGATATAAGAAAACAACGACCGGACAATGGAGGAAGTTCATACAGCAGCAGATGACACTTTTAGGCAATCCGGAGTTTGGAAAAGCTCGCAGAGGCAAAGGCGTCGTTGAGCATTGCGCTTGCGCGTCTGAAATCAGCCATCGACTCGATTAATGCCGAAACTGACGATCAAAGCGATGATTTGATTACTCTTGATGAAACGGCAGATTTAGTGGAAACAACGACATGGATCGATGAAGCGCAGTCATCAATAGACGGTAATTCGACAAATATCGCAACCGTGTCGGTAAATCTTCAAAAATTCTTTAATGATGGCGTGGTTCTTGATGACACAACACTGCCAAATATCATTGGAAATGATATCGGTGACTTTCCCGATCCGACTTTTGGCGGCGTAATTATTGATACCGACACAGATGAACCAGGGATCCAGACAATTAACATTAATAAAAATTGATGGCGACAGAGCGGTTTCGCCAACATCTCGCAGTAAAGTATTAAGTTTATATGCAGCAAGAGGATGCGCCCAGGATTTTTCCTGGGCGCATTCTTTACTCGAATAGTGTTTCGTAAAGTATTTTTTGCCAGTCTTTTCGGAAGTGCAGGTATTGGCATTCTGCTCTTGGTCTTATGGGGTCAGAGTGACGCACCTAAGAATCAGCAAAGAAGCAGCCTACCGAGTTGCCGAAGTCTCCAGAAAGCAACAGGCCGCTGCTTATAAAGATGTTCACTTATACAAAAGTCGACGAGTATGGTCTGAATAATATTCTGGCAGCGGATTTGCTGGAAGTTCGGCCGCGCCGCTTCATGGCATTCAACGCGAAATCGGTGAATGAAGCCGTTCTAAAAAATGCACGTATAGTCTTGCATACCTACGAGCATAAAGAACCCGTCGACGAGCTTTTCGATTTCTTCGAATATGAGTGTCCCCCTCCATGTACAGGACATAGCAGGACAGATTCAGCAAGAATAGCGCCACTTGGCCGGGTAACCAGAATATTAGCAGATAAGATAACCATTGAACTGTATCGTGACGATCAGAAAATGGCGTACTGGAGGCCGCAACTGGCGCTTATCGACAAGAAAAAGGAGGGCTTAAAATTTTTCAATGCAACATTACAGGATGTTCGTTCAAATCGTTTCATAAAAGCCAGAAAAATCCTTTGGGACAGAAAGCGCAAAGTATTTGTCATTCCCGGACAGTATAGTGATACCGTTCCATCAGGAAGTGTTACCGGAAGTGCAGTCAAGATTGACATGGATTTTATGATTACCCCTTTGGTTAGGCCCTAGTTACTTCGACCCGCTATAGTTTCTCAAATGTCTTTTTTCAAATGCTGATATATTGAATTGTGCCAGATTTTGTTACGCCCACGCATCGGCCCCTAACCTTCATTAGATGCCACCAAATGAGATGCAGCACGTGTTACCGTTACTTCACATTGGGGAATCAACGGAAGCATTCAAATGTATGGGAGGTACAAAAAACAGGCCTCAGATATCACCATTACCTGTGGATGGCGAATTGCTAATTCACGCATAGAATCAATGCGTCAGTAATTGACACGCGCCTTCATCAACATTGCAGGTAAAGGGGTTCCCCCTAGGTTTGATTCCCCCTCTAGCCCAGACTGCCCACCTCTCGGCAAATCCTGGGCAGGGCATGGGTGGGGTCATGGGGCGCGGGGGTGGGAGATGGTGTTGTCACGAATCGCGGCGCCACCTGTGTGATCTGGTGGTGTCATGAATATTCTTGGGGTCAGCGGAAAGTACACAATCTGCGCTTAGCAGGCTAGACTGCAGATTCCTACTGCTCGCTTAACCAGACGAGAGTAATTCTTATGCAGATAACAGTTGTAGAAAAGCCACCCACAGACGTGCGCGATTATGTCGAACAGCCGGCACTCAACGCTGACCAGGTGCGTCACGTTGTCGAAATCTTCAACACGCCACTGACCGGGGCCTACAACTGGGACTACTCAGAGCAGGACAATCGCATCCGGAAACTCTACGCCCTGGGCAAGCAGCTGAACTGGGACGCCGAGATAAATATCGACTGGAGTCAGACGCTTGACGCTGCGGACCAGCCGCCCCGTAGTGAAGCGGAGAAGGAACAGGCGTTGGTGGAATTTCGTCAGGGGTTTCCCTTTGCGGATTACCAGCCTTATCTCGATATGGATATCGACACCCAGTTGGAACTCCATCGGCATTTGAACAGCTGGTTTATCAGTCAATTTCTGCACGGCGAGCAGGGTGCGCTGCTGGTTGCCTCCCAACTCGCCTCCTGCGCACCGACTTTCAATGCAAAACTCTATGCAGCTTCGCAGACATTTGATGAAGCGCGCCATGTTGAAGTATTCAATTACTTTATTCAGCGGAAGGTGGGCCTCATGTATCCGATCAACCGCAGCCTCAAGGCGCTGCTCGATAAAATCCTGACGGACCCGCGCTGGGATCTGAAGTTCATCGGCATGCAAATTGTTATCGAAGGTCTGGCGCTGGCAGCATTCAATGTTGCCAAAATGGTGACCAGCGATCCAGTTCTGCGCGACATGTTGCAGCTGGTGATTCGCGATGAAGCTCGCCACGTCACCTTCGGTGTTAACTATCTGGAAGACCATGTAAAGTCATTGAGTCAGTCGGAAATAGAAGACCGGGCCGAGTTTGCTTTTGAAGCCTGTGTGGTCATGCGAGATAGAATGGTACCGGTTGATGTGCACGCACAGTTTGGCTGGAATACCGAGGAAGCAAGAGGGATTTCACTCGGAGGAGAAGCCCGAGAACAATTCCGCAACCTCGTATTTTCCAGAATTGTACCCAACCTTAAGCGCATCGGCTTACTGACGGAAAAGATTCGGCCGCGTTTTGAAGAGTTGGGCTTGTTGGAGTTTGAGACACTGCCGGACGATGGCAATATCGACTGGGACGAGCTCTCCAAACCTCTCTACGAAAAATGAGTTCGGCGGCCCACTCCATACACCCAGATATACTGCTGTAACTGGAATCAAGGCGTGCACCTACTTTTTGAGGTGGACTGCAGCTGGTTGAGTGGCGCTTGCGGTTGCGCGTATAACCTGTCCCTGGCGAATTAGTAATTCATCAATAGTATCAGAAGGTTAGCTATTGCGGCATCCGTGATGGATACTACCCTCTACGCCATGAAAGACCTCATATATCTACTGTTTCACCTGCTCACTACACTGGCAAAGATGATCAAGCCCGGTGGCAGCCGCGCAATCATGGCCGAAAACCTGCTTCTGAAGCAGCAATTGATCATTCACAGCAGATCACGACAGCGAGCACCGAATCTGACTATCCAGGATCGTGTACTTACTCGGCTTCTGGACACTGTTTCTGAGTCCCGGCGAATCGCCCGGTCAGCCATTATCATCAAGCCGTCGACACTACTGCGATTCCACACTGCCCTGAAGAAACGAAAGTACCGACTGCTCTATTCACCGCGTGGAAGCCGCAAGCCAGGACCCAAAGGGTCCAAGCAAGGAAGTGATAAGGCCATCGTCGAGATGAAGAAACGCAACCCCCGATTTGGCTGTCCTCGCATCGCCCAACAGATCAATCTCGCATTTGGATTGGACCTCGATAAGGATACTGTTCGGCGAATACTCGCCATCCACTACCGACCGGATCCCTGGCGATCGTGGCCCATCCTGGCTAACTGCTCTCGGCCACGCAAAGGATAGCCTGTGGAGTGTTGATCTATTCCGCTGCGAATCCATTCTGCTGAAAAGTCACTGGGTGATGGTGGTTATGGATCAGTACACGCGGCGCATTATTGGCTTTGGCGTGCATGACGGTCACGTTGATGGCCCAGCGCTGTGTCGCATGTTCAACGACGCTACTTCCGGACAAGGCTGGCCAAAATATCTCAGTTCAGATAATGATCCACTGTTTCAGTATCACCGATGGAAAGCCAATCTGCGAATACTTGAAGTGGAAGAGATCAAATCAATTCCGCATGTGCCGATGTCACATCCATTTGTTGAGAGATTGATCGGCAGCATTCGGCGCGAGTTACTGGATCACACCTTCTTTTGGACTGTGACTGACCTGGAGAACAAGCTTCACGATTATCAGTGCTATTACAACCAGTATCGGACTCATACTGGGCGAAATGGCTTACTCCTGTGGAAACAACTGGCGGTAAAATCATAAATATCAATCAGTACCGATGGAGACAAGCACTGTCGCGGACTATTTGAATTGCCAGTAGCGGCTTGAATTATCAATTCGCCAGAGACAGGTTAAAGTCGGCGAGGAGATGTTGCCGCGCTCAGCCAGTAGATCTTCGATATCCCGCTGACTGAGATTGAATCGATAGTACAGTCAGACTGCGTAACTTATAATATCGGGAGGTAACTGGAGACGTTTGTAAGTATTCATAGTCCGATTCTACCGAATCTGACCAGTTAAGTTGTCAATGCCGTCTGCAGGTATAGTCAGCGTTTCATTATCCAGCTATCCGTCAGACCCAACTTATCCTTGACGGTATCCGCAGCGGTTTTCGCTTCACCCTGTGTTGAAAAACCCGTTACCTGGACTCGCCAATAGCGTGTGCCTTTCACCAAGATTTCCTGCAGTTCTGTGCTGATTCCTCTGGATAGAGCAGTATCTGAAAAGCTCACCGCGTAGGCTTTGTCGGGCGAGGAAATCAGGTTGATAGCCCAGGGTCGATTTTGAGTCACGCTAGTTGCGCGTTGTTCACTAACTACACTATCTTGGCGCTCCTGAGGTGCGGTGCGCGGTGTTTCGCGCTTGCCATTTGGAGAATCTGTATCGAGTTTAGGGCTGGGACTGACTGCTACTGGAGCTAACTTAGTTTCAATAGCTGGAGTTTCTCTGGCAACTATCGGCAGCTCAGTGGTCCTGGAAACAAGTTTCTGTGTTACAGGAACGACGGTACTTGTGGTCGCAAGGGCAGCCCTCTGGTTCGATTCTACACCGGCGGCCAAATCGCTTAGTATTTGCAAATCCTTGGTAATTTTGGAGATTCGTTCTTCCAGCCTGTCCGCGGCGATCTGCCTAGATTCCAAATCGGTGGTCATGCTGTTCAGTTTTTCCACATTTCTATTAAGGCTTGAAATTCGTTCTTCTACCTGATCAGTGGCTATCAGCTTGGACTCTAGGTCGGCGAGCAAGCCGCTCAATGTTTGCATATTTCCAGTTAGACGGGAGATTCGTTCTTCCAGCTTGTCGGCGGTGGGGCTTTCAAGTGTATTGATATAAGGAGAGTCTAGCGTGGCAGATTGGGAGATCGGGATTCCGTCACGATCCTGCCCAAATAAAATCCACCCAACCTGTGCGGTGACCATCGCGAAAACGAAGACTACAAAAAGAAGAGTTATGTGAATGTAACGGTTTCTATCCAAAAACCGCATCTTCTCCGATTTTAAGGTCTGGTCCATCTGGCCCTTTGTGAAGGCGCCATCCTTCACATCGGTTAAAATAAACCGCTCTATGTGGGACAGCTCTTTGCCGCCCAATCGCGAGTACTCTTGCTGTTCGCGAAAATCCGCCAATATTTGATAACTCCGCTATTATAGAGATTTTTCAGAACCCTAGATCCGCAGAATGCGTGAAGAATAACGTAACATACAAAAGAGCGCAGCCTTCCCTAGCCAACGCACTCACATTGTCGTTAGGACAAAATATTTATTCTATAAACGAAAGATTAGATGGACTATGTTTATCCAGAATACGTGACCCAAGTCCGCTGCGTGTTTTGCGATCTGAGAAAACCTGACATCCAATCCACGTTAGCAGCTGACTGCTTTTGTCGCGTTGCTGTAGTTTACTAGTTCGGTTATGCGGCCGCATTTTCGTCGTTTATACTTCACAGGCATTTGGCCTGAGAACCACGGGTTAGGGGTGGGCGAATTGCTTACGGAGAAACAACCTCGAGGTATGTGGAAATGAGTAATAGTGATTCGATTAAAGGCAGTTGTTTTTGTGGTGCGGTAGAGATCGAAGTCTCAGGATCCCCGGAGGCGATGGGATATTGCCATTGCGAATCCTGTCGGCACTGGTCAGCGGGGCCGGTGAATGCCTTCTCTCTCTGGAAACCGGAAGCCGTTACGATCACGAAGGGTGAAGATAAAATTGGCACCTATGCAAAAACAGATAATAGTCATCGCAAGTGGTGCAAGGATTGTGGTGGGCACCTAATGACTGATCACCCGAACATGGGGCTGGTCGATGTGTACGCGGCCATCATCCCATCTTTCGACTATCGTCCGGCCCTGCACGTCTTTTACTCAGAATCTGTTCTTCCAATCCGTGATGGCCTGCCCAAGATGCGCGATGTCCCGGCCGAAATGGGTGGCACCGGGGAAACACTTGCTGAATAGATGAAATTGGTGTTTTTTTGATGCTGCTCCGAGGTGTTTTGCGACCTTCCCACTATCAAGCCATGAAGGTCTTCGGAAAAAAGCTGACATCCAATCCACATCATCTACAATCCACTCGCACGGGAGCCCTCCAGAAAACCACGGTTCCACCCGACGCACTCGACGACCTGACGGAAATTTCAGGGGTCCCCGTCGAGTCGTCAGGTCCGTCGGGTATTTCCGGGGCTTGCTAGCTGCCTGCAGTTTTGAGTCGCTGCCCCCGGTCACTCCCGGCCCGACACCGCACACTCTCCCTCTGGCCCAGTCTGCCAACCTCTCGGCAAATCCTGGGCAGGGCATGGGTGGGGTCATGGGGCTGGACGGCGTGGGGCGCTGGGGGATGGGATGTTATCTGGGAAAGTTCTCGGTGTATTTTTCATATTAGTTTTGATGCCCAAATGGCAAGTTTATGTCTCATGGCAAGCTGAGATATCTGATCTTGGGGTAGAGGCAGAATTATTTTATCGTGTACCAGCAGCCGATATATGTATTCGATTTTTTCAGTTGCAGAATCTGTTGGCTCAAATTCAACCACTCCTCTTTCCTCGCCGTATTTCATTCCCTCGACGATTGCCTTTTTGACCAATTCTTTTTCGTTTTTTAGTTTCTTCATGTGTCGATATACCTTCTAACGATAAATACAAGTTAAGTACAAGAAATCCGATATATCAAGCCGCCATTATCAGGCCACCACATGCTTTGACGGCTCAGACATCTGGACATATCTTTCTGAGATTTTCAGTAGTACGCTTGGTGCTTCGATACTGTCGATGACAGGCATGTCGAACCTGCCTGCAAAGAAAGGAGAATCATCGTGATTGCTGAAATCGTCTGGATGCTGATTCTGCTGGCGGTCGCGCTGTTTCTTTTCTCTGCGATCTGGATATTCCGCGAGTATGAGCGTGGCGTCGTATTTTTTCTTGGCCGTTTCCAGAAGGTTGCCGGGCCGGGGCTGGTGCTGATCGTCCCGGCGATCCAGAAGGTGGTGAGGGTCGACCTGCGCACGGTCGTTCTGGAAGTGCCTACGCAGGACGTGATATCGCGCGACAACGTCTCGGTCAAGGTCAGCGCAGTAATCTACTTTCGCATCACCGATGCGCAGCGTTCAGTCATCCAAGTGGCGGATTACCTCAACGCCACCAGCCAGCTGGCACAGACTACCTTGCGCTCAGTGCTTGGCAAGCACCAGCTGGACGACATGCTCGCCGAGCGCGAGAAGCTCAATGCGGACGTCCAGGAAGCGCTGGATGTCCAGACCACCTCCTGGGGAATCAAAGTCTCCAACGTCGAGATCAAGCAGATCGACCTGACCGAATCGATGATCCGCGCCATCGCCCGCCAGGCCGAAGCGGAACGCGAGCGTCGCGCCAAGGTGATCCACGCCGAAGGTGAACTGCAAGCAGCTGAGAAGCTTTTTCAGGCGGCGGCGATACTGGCGAAGGAACCACAGGCGATCCAGCTACGCTATCTCGAAACGCTCACCGTAATCGGAGCCGACAAAAACACCACCATCATCTTCCCGCTGCCGATGGATCTGGTGAATTACATTGTCGACAAGCAGAAGCGGGATTAGTCGTCCGGGTTCTGACAAGTTATGGAAAAAGCGTCTTACCAGGCCAGCACTCCTGAACAACTGGAATTCAGTTGATCCTGGCTTACTCCCGGCAGCCTACCCCGAGGTCATCTTCTCTGCCTCAAGGTGCCCACCTCGCAGCAAACTACTGGTGGGGCTGTGGCGGGGTCATGGGGTGAGCCGGAGATGGCTCAAAACCTGCGACTGTGAATGTTGCAACTTCGTCAATGCAGACTAAAGTGATACAAACACGGCATGTTTCACCCGTGCCAATCCAGAAGCAGTTTCTTGGACGATGGCAAATGCCAATTTAAGCGAGGTACATATACCAAAGCGGCTGTCTGAGTACCGTGCTTCCATTAGTAATGTTTTACTGAGGAGGGTTATTTATGCCAATGTACGAATTCGAATGCAAGAAATGTGGAAACCGCTTTGAACGGGCCGAATCGATCAGCCAACATGACAAGCACAAAGAAAAGTGCCCGCAGTGTGGCAGCAAAAGCATTCAGAATATTGTCAGTACCGTGAATGTGAAGACGTCCAAGAAGTCTTAATCGAAATGCTGCCACAGCGGAAGTTACCAAGGTTAGCTGGCATCCTGATATTCCCGAGTGCTGTGACGTTCAGTATTGCGTCGGGTGTACATGGATAAAGTTTCCCCCGGGGTATATCCCCTTTTGACTCTACAGCCCACAAGCTATCTGCCAGGGAAATTTTCGAGATTTTCTTAAAGGCTCTGCCCTGAGTAATCTGGAAAGATTATTGGTAGATATCCAGAGTGCTCTAGAGTGGCCGACTGTGCACCACTTTGCCCAGATCATTACCCAGGACATGCCCAGACTTAATTGCTTACCTGTGCATGGCGAATTCGTAATTCACAGATGGAATCAATAAGTTAATCGTTGCCACGCACTGCCATCAATACTACCCATTCGCGCCATGAGAACCGCGACTTTTGAAGTACTAACAGCCATTGCCCCCCGTGACAGCCGAGCAATCATGACCACAGATTCGGTTTCACTATCCTCCCCGAAAGAAACCCGTATTCCACTCGACGCACCCCAATCTGACGGATTGCTGCGAACGTCGAGTCGTCAGGCCCGTCGGGTAGATCCGGGGCTTGCTAACCCGGTTTGGGGATCACGCCTGGAGTTCTGGGGATTCTGGAAAACTGAAATTCTGGGGTGCTGTGAAATTACCAAAGCGCCTGATCCGGCCGAATTCGAGTTTTCCTCGCGTCGTCCAGCTTCTTGAGGGCGCATCAAAGCCATCTTCGGTCTACAATCTGCAACAGATATTACCGAGGAAGTGCATTATGGCTTTAGCAGTTATTGGAGCTGGTTTTGGACGCACAGGGACAAAGTCACTACAGTCCGCCCTGGAGCTACTGGGATTTGCGCCGTGTTACCACATGGTGGAGGTTTTCCCTCGGGGTCCGCAGGAATTCCATTTGTGGGAACAAGCCGCTGCAGGGAATCCTGACTGGGATGCAATCTTTGGCCCCTACAAGGCAACCGTAGATTTCCCAGCCTGCACCTTCTGGAAAGAGCTGGCGGATTACTATCCTGATGCCAAAGTTTTGCTTTCGGTAAGGGATCCTGATCGCTGGTTCGATTCGACTCAAGAAACCATCTTTTCACCACGCTGGATCGAATACCTTAGCAGTTCCATTGCTACAAACTTTATGAAATCCACCATCAATGACAAGTTCGGTGGGCAAATGCATGACCGCGAAATCCTCGTTGGTCGCTTTAAGGAACATATCGCTGAGGTTCAGGCGGGCATTTCCGCTGACCGATTACTGACTTATGAGGTAAAAGAGGGCTGGGGTCCACTGTGTAAATTTCTTGAGGTGCCAGTACCTGACGCAGTCTTTCCCCATATTAACGATACGGCAGAAACAAAAAGTATGATCGATTACATGATTGAACATGGCATGGAGAAAGTATTTGGCTACTGAAACGAAGCGGCTGGCGGAGAAAACCAGCGCGGCCGAGGTGCTGCAGAAATCCTTGGGCAAGACCAAGGCTGAGAATGCGGAGTTGCTGAAGAAGGTCGCGGAGCTGGAGGCCAGAATGGCTGAGTTGGAGCCTGTGGTTGAGGAAGAAGTTCAGGAAGAAGCAGAGGCTGCGTAGCCCTCCCCCATCGTAGGTGTTCTCATGCGTCGGTTGAAACTGAGCAAGGCCTTTACTCTGATGGAATCAGGACCTGTCGTCCTTGTTACAACCCATGATGGGAAGAAAAGCAATATCATGACCATATCCTGGACCATGGTGATGGATTTCACGCCAGTATTTGCTATCACCACCGGCGAATGGAATTACTCATACGCTGCGTTGCGAAGAAATCGGGAGTGCGTCATTGCAATTCCTACCGTTGACCTACTGGATAAGGTGGTTGGCATAGGGACGTGCTCTGGAGCAGACACAGATAAGTTTGCCAGGTTCAAGCTCCATCCGGTGCAGGCAAAGCTCGTCCGACCGCCCTTGATCAAGGAGTGTCTCGCCAACATTGAGTGCAAGGTGATCGACATTCTTAAAAAACACAACATTGTGGTGTTGGAGGCTGTTGCCGCATACATCGATACCGCACGCAAGGAGAGGCGCACTGTTCACGCCATTGGTGACGGAACATTCATCGTCGACGGGCACAAGATTGATCGGAAGAAGATGATGGCCTCCAAGCTCCCTTCGGGCGTCTGACGTTCACTGGCCTGCCACGAGGAAGTACTGCGAGCCAAAAAGAGTGGCATGGCGGTGCCCAACAAATAGTTCAAGCGGACAGGCCCAGTCACGTCTATTGCCTAACTCGAGGCTACCTGCAGCCGAAGATACTCTTGCACCGAGATTTTCCGCAAAGCCACACCCGCGACCGGATGAGTTTCCCGTTCCACTATCGCATGCAGTATCCGATGCACTGAGCTCGTCATTATTGAAACCCCAATCGGTCAATGACACAGAGGTAATCTTGAACTTCCCTCCGAGGTCTTTTATCCCGATACCGGCGAGATAACCACCACCTGCCAAAGCTCCGCTTGCTCCGCTCGTGTCGGCATTCAGCGTAATCGATCCGGCCTTTGTGCCCACGCCGGTCATGCTGGACGTCCACGAAATGCCATCTCCTACGAGCACTGTCGATGCACTGGCATAGGAGCCGACGAGCATTAACGCAGCCGTCAACAATATCTTACCTTTCATCATAACCTCTACTTATATCTAGACATCATGTAACGGTATAACTTTATAGTTTCGGCATATTCCAGTGACACTTTTTAGAAAACCTGAACCCAAGACACACTTTGATAGTGGTTTTTGTGACCCAGTTCTGTTTTTCAAGGTGGCTACTCGTCATTGGAGTACCGGGGCCAATGATTATGTCTCAACGATTATTGACCCGGAGGAAGCGGTTTAACTGGATTGTCAGAAATTGGCGTCGGCTCTGCAGAACTGGCCGAATATTTTTGATGGCCTCAGTTATACGTGTAAGACGTCGGAGCTCACCATTTCCGCCTATGCGCCGGCCCAGTACCGGGTTCACATATCCGAAGCAAGAAACGACCTTCCCTGTTATCCAGTTCACATATCCGAAGAAGGAAACAACCCTGATCGTGAAATCGCAGGCATACTAAACCAAGAATTAGTGTGCGTACCAAAAGATTAACTCAAAGTGCCGAATGCCCTGAAGCACTGAATATCAATGGAAAAAAGGACGAAGATTTTACGTGGAATGACGTTGATTATAACTGCGGGCTTTGCTGTTTGGCGCTTGACCAGTTTTAAACCTTTGGAGGCAACCAAATCATGACGATGGGAATACTTTTCTGGATATGCGCAGGAGTCGTATGTTTTGCCTCGATGCAAACGATATTCAGGCTCTTATTAAAAAATCACAACAGCAAGCACTAGGCTAGGGGTTTTCTCGTTGACAAGAGTGCAGCCTTCCCTGGCCGAACAAGTAGACGATATCCCCTTGCTGGCCAATCACTTCTTGCGGGCGACCGGCGCTTACGAGATGGGTAACGTAACCAATTTTTCTCCAGGGGCGCTAGAAATTCTAATTCAGGCGAGTTGGCCCGGAAACGTGCGACAGTTACAAAACGTGGTGCAGCGGACGGCAGCCCTTTCCACCACACCTGTGATTCCGGAATTCCTGGTCCGTGAAGCTTTAGCCCTTGAAGACCAGCATATGCCCTCTCTGGCCCAAGCCAGGCAACAGTTCGAGCATGATTACCTGGTAAAAGTGTTACAACTGACCAGCGGCTCAGTGTCCGAAGCGGCCTTACTGGCCCGGCGCAATAGAACGGACTTTTACAAGCTGATGAAGCGCCATAACATTCATCCCGAACGGTTTAAGGAACAAACCCAGGATGGATAGCAGTATTCAGCAAGGGACAAAGGAATTACTTGCAAGCTTCGATAAATTTTATATGCCCTTAATGGCGTTAAACAACGCCGTCATCGGTGCTATATGTCACCTCGACGAAAGCTACTATGAAGATCGAGTGAAAGCGATGGAGGGCGCCGGATTAAACGCTGATGCAATTTCCCAGGCGATTACAATTCATAGGCAACAGCAACTAGAGCTTGCCTTGCGTCTCGGTACGGATACCATGAGAACATTGACTTTGGCAATTGAGGAAATAAAACCCGTCTTTGACAGCACCAGCTGTAACCAAATAATGAGTGCGTATCAGAAACTTGACCGGCGCATTCATAAAGCATCAGCGACATTGCAACAAAGCAATACAGTTGTAGGGTTAAATCTAACCTATGAATTATTGGCTGACGTGCAACACGAATTGAATGCGCGCATGAAAATGATGAGAATCAATCGCAATAGTGATGTGGCCATTCTATTCTCACGGCAGGTGAAAGCAGCTCCGTTCGCAAGGCAAGTGAAAACCGTAGTTGACCTATCCGATGATCTCTCGTTTCTCGATCAAAAATCATGGCCTAAGCGGATTACCGCTCTACGTCAACGTGAGCGAGAGCGTTTTAATGCGCTGAGCGAAGAACACCAAAAACTTGACCCAAATCGTGGTGAGCTTCAGGCCGGCGAAAGGCACATTATAAATCTACTCAAAGGCATTCCCAAGGTCAGGAAATACCTCCGAATAGGGTACTGACAAGTTAACTTATTTGTCGTTGAAAAGTGGAAATCTAGAGCGCATAGAACCGATAAAAATGCGCTAAAGTGGCAATTGGTGAATTGATCTCTAGCGTGGGAGGCAGATTTGTATAGCTCCAGCCCATAGCCTAGAGTTAACTCGTCATTACCCTAATAGAGCCTCCAGGCATCGGCTGCTAGCAAAGAATTGAAGTAGCCTTGCAGAATAACCCACAGCACCAGTCGCGAGCGCAAATTGGCCTTGATGAGGTAAGTCCCTGCCTTCGGCTGTACTCCCCTAATCGGTGCCTGGCTAAATTGTACATCGGTGACGCCTCCACAGACCTCACCAAGACCCGGCAGCGATACTTTCAATATGCCCTCAGGATAGACTCCCAGGGGCACGGCAAAAATTCCATAAACATGGTGTCGACCTTTCCAGGGTTCGACTACAACTTGAGTCGGGGTGAAAGTCTCAGCGGCTCGCGACATGAGATGATATTCCCAAGTTGAACAAAGGGCTTTAGATTCGGCAAACTCATTAGCTTCATGGTACCCAACCCAACAAAAAATTAGGAGGAACATAATTCCAAACCCTAGAATAACGCGCTTGAGATGAAAAATCATAGGCGCCCTGTTGATTGCCGCTTAATATTGACCCAGGGTTTTCATCCAATTCTGGCCCGGGTTATGGGTGCACAGTATACCTAGGCGTCTGTGGATAAGTCTGCTGTCTGGTTCGCGTTTTCTCCCTCTTTTGATTTCGATGTGGTGGTCTTTCGTCGTTTGCTGTTGCTGCTGGCAAGGCTGTTGCGCAAGCGCCAGGATTCGTTGCCGGTTTCCACGATGTGGCAATGATGGGTCAGCCGATCCAGCAGGGCTGTCGTCATCTTGGCATCCCCGAACACACTGGCCCATTCGGCAAAGCCCAGATTGGTGGTGATCATCACACTGGTTCTCTCATACAATTTTGAGAGCAAATGAAACAGCGTAAGCTTCCCCGTCAAGCGTACAGTTCATAAATAGAGTTTCCGGCGGATTGTTGCCTCGCTTCCAGGGGCGTCATATCGCCCAGGGCATCGTGTAGTCGATCCGCTCAGGGCTGAGCACGGCCGGCCCGAGGTTCACGCCCGGCTTTCAGCGAGTAAAGCGCGGTGCTTTGACCAACTGGCTTTTGGCTTTCATGTAGCTTTTCGCTCGTTTTGATCCATACAATGCCTTGTAGGCGACGAGACGCGGCCAGTTACCGATCCGTTTCGGAATAATTTGGAATTGGGATATCTCATAGGACGAACTGGCCCAGCGGTGCTTATAGCTTTCGGTACCGCTAAGCAGGTCGAGCCGTAGTGTGTTTCCCCGGGTGGCTCCTGCCCAGTGCTTTAGAGTATCGACGAGCAGCCAGCGACCGGGAGAACAGTTCGCATGGCGCTCTGCATATGCCGTCAAGTAGTAAAAGTAAGTGTCATCCGCAAAGTAACCGAAGGTAAACGCCATCAATGGGCCGTCTTCTCGCTCCCGGAGCATGGACAGACAGATTGGAGCTCCAGCCGCAATTTGTTGCATCAGAAAGCTTTGGAATGAGCGGTCGGCGAAAATGGAATTACCTTTCTTACGATACTGATTTTCCAGATGAAGCGAAGCCACCGCTTCTATAAAGGAGAGCTCGATGTCGCGGCCGCCGTAATGCTCGACGACGTGGTCGGGAACCGCGGCCTGTATCTTTTTGGTGGCGGATCGGTAGTCTTTGCGCTGGCGCCGAGAAAGAGATGCCAGAAAATTGTCGTTCGACTGAATGGTAAAGTCCACGGTCGGGCACAGGCTCCGGAAGCAGCTCTGGACGTATGCGCGCTCAGCCACGCGAGGATCACGAAGGGCCTTGGCCACAAGTGAATGTTGGGCTACTTTGGCGAAGGTGATGTTGACCCGGATTTCTCCTGCCAGTCTGATGAGTTCCAGGATTAGTGAGACGGCGGCTTCGATGTCCACCGCCGCGATATCCTGATAATCCAGATGTGGTTCGGTGGCGACGCCCAATGTCCGGCCCTTCTGGAACATCGGCAACAGGGCTAGCAGTTCATTATCCCGGCGCAGCTCGAATACCGCCGGTTCGAGGTCCGAAAACTCCAACAGCCAAGGAATCCAGGTACTGGGGGCGCAGAATGGTCCCGCTAAACGGCATCTCCCGGCGAACCTGGTCCATTCGCGGCGGCTCTCTTCTATTTGATCGGCTCGGGAAATACGATTTATAACCAGTGACATAAATTAAAAGGAACCCCTATTTCGCGCTTAAATTTTAAGGAACCTCTGATACACCGCTCGATTCTTGCTTCAACCCGGGTTCGCCCCCGCAAAGCCTAAATTCCGGCAATGGCCAGCTGGCTCATATCATTCTATCTCTGGATCAGGTTCCGCCAAGTATGCCAGACTACTGAGGTTTTTCAGAGCTTCCCTAGAGATTGTGGCCAAAAATGAGCCTCTTGATTCGGTACTGAAATTGCTCGGTAAGTATATGCGCATATACAGTAGCGGCTAGTCAATTTGTCGATATCCCACTGAACTATCCCGTCAAACCCCGATCTATACTCCATACCATGCAACTGACGCAGTCGTTACCGGAGTCGGACAATCCTTTTCCACGCTATGAACCGTAACCTAACCCAACCGCTATTACCTGCAGCGCTCTTTTTAGTGCTGTCGGCGGTTTGCTTGCCCGGCACCTACAACGGTTTCTCTACAAAAGACACTTACGTCGCCGACCCCGTCGCATCAACGGTTGATCTCCAGAACAATGATCTTGGTAACTCGGACGGGGATGACCAGAAGATCAGCGGCAGCCCCGACTGGTTAATCGCTCTTCCGGCGCGACGCCATACCATTCCCTCACCTAACCCGGCCCCGGTACCGGATATTGCTTTCACTGTCAGTCAAGCCCGCGCTCCTCCCCGGTTCTGAACTTTTTTCACACAGAACCCCTTTTCGGACAACTATTTTTGACCGGCGTATTACCGGCGCAGTGCGTGCGGTGGCGTCTGTTATGGAGCGTATTGCTATGACTGTATTCAAGGAACTTGATTCTGTATTTACCAGCACAATTCGAGACGTTCAGCGCCCTGCGGCGATGCGGCCGCTGAGCATGCACAGCCCTGCAATGGAGGTTTTTATCGATTTTACCCAGCAACAGCCACTGATGCTTGAGCAGAGCACCACGATTGATGTGGCGCGCCAGATGATGAAGAGCATGCATAGCACACTCTTCCTGGTCATTGATCCACATGAATCCTTCCAGGGTGTGATATCACTGGAAGACATGGTATCGGAGCAGGTGACGAAACTGATAGCGCAATCCCGGTTGCAGTGGAACGAGTTGACGGTGGAACAGGTAATGACACCTCGAAGCGACTTGCGCGCTCTTGATTTCGCCGAGTTTAAACTGGCAAACATCGGTGATCTGGTGGCTGCGATGAGAGAGTTCGGCGAGCGGCATTTGATTGTCGTCGATAAGCAAAATCGATCACTACGAGGTATCGTATCGGCCCACAGTATCGCCCGCAGAATGCATGAGCCGTTTGTCATCAGCGAGAGAAGCGTTACATTCTCAGACTCCTACTGGGCTAGAGCGGGATAAAAAGTGTAGGTCATTCAACCCGGGTGAGCAGGCTCCAGGTCTTGCCCGCCCTCACACCTTTGAATCCATTATACTCAGCAACTACGTCACCACAAGCAATCACAACGCCATCCAGTTTAACAGGAGGATCTTATGTACGAGCAAAACACCGAACATCAACAATGGTTGGAAGCTGGTATCGCCGCGCTCGATGCCGCCGCTGGTACCATTCACATTCAACGCGGTGACGATTTATTCCTTACCGCTGCGAAAAATATCCCGCCGCCGGTGATCGCCACTGTGGCGCATGTGGTGCATGGCAAAGGCATGGCCGGTTCGGCCCAGGTGCGTAAGGAACGGTTCAAACCTGCAATCTGCAAGACGATAATAGCGGCAATATCCGTCCCGGTGCCAAAGCTGTCGGCGCACAGGCAGCGATTGCTATTCCCTTACTAAATGCAGCGGGGGACGTGTTGGCGGTAGCCGGATTTGCCTGGCAAAAAGAGGGTGATCCGGCGCAGTGGGTAGCGCACGCGCCATTCAACAACATGCTGGCGGAATTTAACGCCAAATTGCAAGCATGAGCCAGAACGGATGTGATGGTAAAACCAGCGCCAGTTGCAAGCAGACGGCGGGGCAGTTTCCGCCTTTGCATGACGAATTACTAATTTACACATAGAATCGATAAGCTATTGATTGCACCGCGCATTTATCAATACTACCCTTTCGCACATTGCTGAAACCTGCTCCCATCCAGCCCACGCAATCCCCCCTCCCCAGAATCCCCCAACAAACACTCCCCAGATTTCACCCGCTCTCCGAATTACCAATTGCAGGATACCTCGCCAGAATCTCCGCAGAGTCCTTGCAGCGCTTGGTAATGGCTGGGAGCTGAGTGGGTGGAAGGTCTGGGGGTGCATGTATAAGCAGCAGCAATGAAGTTCGGTAAAGGAAAGATCCCGACCAGATTGACATTTGACTTAATACTCTCTCCATCAAGAGGCTCGGTACAAAAGGTTCTTGGCGTCACATAATGGTAACAATTGTATGCGCAAATCGCCTATACGATACATTTTTTTGAATCTGTTCCACTGTTTTTCGTCGAACCAACCATCGCATCTTTTGCAAGTATCGATTTTGGCGAGATTGAAGAAGGCACCGAGGATTATTGGGAAAAATCAAAGAGGTCACAGTATGGCAATTTTCTCAGGTTCACTTGCGATGACACTGCCTGACGGTCGAGAGGCTTCCTTCAATGAAATGCAGGTGTATGGGAACATTCTGCAATACTACATTTGCAAATAGGAGGCACAACTGCCAGAGGTAACAGATACATTTCTTCACAATGAGATCGTCGACTATTTGAAGTTACTTGCGACGGAATACAATAAGCAGTTGCGCATTTACAAGGCTCATGAAACACAGAACCACCGACAGTTCATGAGCGATCTGATGCAAGCGGAGAGTAGCAACCAGATGTACTTACAGTAAACCGTTTTAGCCTCGATCTTATAATGTTCTCCAATGCTGACTTGCACCGTTCTGTGAATCACTCAATGTGCATGCACGAATGCAATACCTCGACAAATCCAAATATATTGATTGCCTTCATCGAATTGCTACAGCAATGTCCGCTGTAAACTCCACCCTCGGCTGAAAACCTCCACCACCGCGCACTCTGCATTTTCTACAGCGATTCAATGCCCTGAATAGTACTGTCGATATTTTGATAACAGCTGAGCAGTGCTGCGCTATATTGAGATACAGTGGAAATTGGTACTCCTTCCAAATATACGTTATATGGGTCTATCCTTGTGCTATACAGATATAGGGGGCAGAAGAAATGACGGGATCGAATTCGGCCAAACTGTACCAGTTGGTTTTCAGAGTCTGTGCCTTGTGAAATACCCGTTCATGAAAAGGATTGGAGCACTAACAGAATTTATCCGTGATCGAGTTGGTATTTCCCAGGGTAAGCGGCAATTTTGGTTGCATTTTCACCAGGTAACCAAGCAATGAGCCTCGAACCTACGCCTCAATTTACCGGCTTGAGCAGCACAGAGGCAGTAGCCCGGCTCAGCCAATACGGCCCCAACCAAATCAAGCCAGCCCGGCAGCGCGCCATCGTACTGCAATTTCTACTTCATTTTCGCAATCCGCTGGTGCTGATATTACTGGCCGCCAGCAGTATTTCTGCGCTAACAGGTGATACAACGGGGGCGCTTATCATTGGCCTCATTGTGCTTATAAGCGTGAGTCTCGATTTTGTACAGGAATATCGCGCCGGGCAGGCCGCAGAACAACTCGCCGCGCAGGTATCCGCGACTGCGACGGCACTGCGCGACGGGAAGCCCTGCGAAGTGCAAGTTACCGAACTGGCGCCAGGTGATGTTGTTCTTCTATCTGCGGGCGACCTGATACCGGCGGACGCCCATCTACTGGAGGCGAAGGATTTTTTCATCAACCAGGCACAGCTCACAGGGGAAGCGTATCCCGTGGAAAAACACGCCGATTCATCGGCGAACTTCGATAACTGGGTAATAGAATCAGACAACGAGATATTCATGGGTAGCTCGGTAGTGAGCGGATCAGCTCGAGCGCTCATCGGCCGTACCGGAAGCCGCACCGCGCTGGGACAAATCGCGGATAGCCTCGCGCTGGCACCACCGGCGACCGCCTTCGAACTTGGCACCCGCCACTTCGGTATGCTCATCATGCGTTTGACATTGCTACTGGTGCTGTTCACGCTGCTGGTCAACGTGGCCTTTCATCGCCCTTTGCTGGAGTCGTTCTTGTTCGCCGTCGCGCTGGCGGTGGGACTTACCCCGGAACTGTTGCCGATGGTGGTCTCGGTGACGCTGGCGCGGGGCGCACTGCGCATGGCGGCCTGGCGGGTCATCGTGAAACGCCCCTCGGCAATCCAGGACATGGGTGCGATGGATGTGCTCTGTACGGACAAGACCGGCACACTGACCGAGGCGCGCATACGGCTGGAGCGCCACGTTGACGCTCTGGGTCAGCAGAGCGCGCGCGTTCTGGAGCTGGCTTATCTCAACAGTTACTTTGAAAGCGGGCTGAAAAGCCCGTTGGACGACGCCATTCTACGACACGAAGAAATAGATATTTCTGACTGGCAGAAAATTGATGAAGTCCCGTTTGACTTCGAGAGGCGGCGCGTGTCTGTGCTGTTAGAACACGCAGGCGCACGCATGCTGGCTGTAAAAGGTGCGCCCGAGGACATTCAGCGCTTATGCACGCATTATGAAAACCAGGCGGGCATTCCCACGCTGCTGGACGACGCGTCGCTTGTTCGTATTCAGGCTCTATACGATGCCCTTAGCCAAGAGGGCTTCCGGGTACTGGGAATTGCGTGGCGTTCTGTAACGATGGATCACCCTCATGCTATGGTGACCGATGAAACCGAACTTGTTTTTGCTGGCTTTGCTGCTTTTCTCGACCCTCCCAAGGCGAGCGCAGGTGAAGCGCTAGCCGCATTGCAAGCGAGTGGCGTGGCGGTGAAGATCGTGACCGGTGATAACGAGCTGGTGACGCGCCATGTTTGCGAGCAGCTGGGTGTAACCATCACCGGTGTGCTGAAAGGCGCAGACATTCAGACGATGAACGACGATGCCCTGAGTGTTCAGGCGGAAGCGGCCAACCTGTTTTGTCGCGTCAATCCGGCACAAAAGAATCGCATTATAATAGCCCTTAAGGCGCGCGGCCATGTTGTCGGTTATCTCGGCGATGGCATCAACGATGCCCCGTCGTTACATACTGCGGACGTCGGTATTTCGGTGGATAGCGCGGTAGACGTGGCCAAGCAGGCTGCCGCCATGATTTTGCTGGAAAACGATCTGAAGGTATTGCACGCGGGTATTCTCGAGGGCCGCCGTACCTTCGGCAACGTGATGAAATACATCATGATGGCAACCAGCTCCAACTTCGGCAACATGTTCAGTATGGCTGCGGCAACTCTATTTTTGCCCTTTCTACCGATGTTGCCAATGCAGATTCTGCTTAACAACCTGCTCTATGATGTCTCCGAAATTCCCCTGCCGCTGGATAATGTAGACGAAGAAGACTTGTCGCTCCCGCGTCGCTGGGACATGCACTTCATCCGCAACTTTATGCTGACCATGGGCCCCATCAGTTCGCTGTTCGACTTCCTCACCTTTTATCTTTTAATGTCGGTACTCAACGCCAACGAAATGTTGTTCCATACTGGCTGGTTCGTCGAGTCTATCGCCACCCAGGTGCTGGTGATCTTCGTCATCCGTACCCGACGCAATCCGCTGCGTAGCCGTCCGAACCGCTGGCTGATATTCACATCGCTGAGTGTGGTGGCAACAGCCATGCTGTTGCCGTTTACCCCGGTCGCAGCCTGGCTTGGATTTACGCCACTGCCACCGCTGTTCTTCGGTCTGCTGGCCGGTCTTGTTACGGCCTATCTCTTGCTGGTGGAAGCGGGAAAGCGTTGGTTTTACAGGCGCATGGTGGGTGCATGAATAAGCTATATCGACTGAAGTGCCGCAAGGCCGTCACTTGTCACCACGAGATCGCCCAAGCACTGGTGCATTCATAATTCAATAACCATATTGAAAAATATGCTCACAAGTGATTTGGAAAAAGCAGGTTTATGTTGACGGGAAAATTGTGCGACAAACGGACCCCAGATTTCACAGACAAGTGCTGATTGATTGACGTAATATAGTCTACTTGGGGCCGGGTCAATGGTGATAGTTGCGATTTGGCCTTAGGGTTACCCGGACGATAGCGGGACAAGGAAATTACAATGAAAACGCTGCTTTTTACCGGTCTATTTCTTCTTGTCGGTCCAGCATTTGCTGATGACTCTGAGTTCACCATCGTGATTCGCGATCACACATTTGAGCCCCCTGAGATAATTATTCCGGCGGACAAAAAAGTTAAACTGCTGATTGAAAATAGGGATTCCACCGTCGAGGAGTTCGAGAGTTACGACTTGGCTCGCGAGAAAGTAATCCCAGGTAACAGCTCTACCTCAATTTACATTGGGCCCCTCAAGGCAGGCCGCTACCCTTTTTTTGGCGACTTTAACCAGAGCACGGCCAAGGGCGCTGTCATCGCGCAGTAGCCTTACCAGGTAGAGAGATACTAACCATGTTTGGCTCATTCATTATCGTATTCCGTGAAACGCTGGAAGCGGCGCTGATTGTCGGCATCATTGCTGCTGCCACGCGCGGTGTGCCTGGGCGCAGTTACTGGATAAGTGCTGGCATTGCCGCAGGGTTGCTTGGCTCCGCTTTCGTCGCCGCAGCCACCGGAAGCATCGCAGAAATGGCCAGCGGTCTTGGTCAGGAATTATTTAACGCAGGAGTGCTTGGCATCGCTGTTCTGATGCTGGCCTGGCATAACATCTGGATGTCGGCGCACAGCAGGCAGCTTGCTCTTAATGCCAGTAACACCGGGCAGGCCATCAGTGACGGCAAACGCGAATGTTCAGTGCTTTTTGCCATCATCGCACTGGCCGTGCTCCGCGAAGGCTCTGAAACCGCACTCTTTCTCTATGGCATCGCGACGGCGGGTGGCCAAAACACGCAGACCATGCTAGTTGGCAGCGTGCTGGGTCTAGCCTGTGGTGTGGCCGTCGGTTGGGCACTCTATGCTGGCCTGCTGCGCATACCGTTACGCTGGTTCTTCAGTGTCATCAGTGTGCTAGTGCTGTTATTGGCAGCGGGCATGGCCTCTCAAGCGGCGCGCTTGCTGATTCAAGCCGATGTATTGCCCAGCCTGGCAACTCCACTCTGGGACTCTTCAGGCTGGTTGCCACCCGACTCCGCGCTGGGCACGGTGCTGCACGGCTTGGCAGGCTATGACGCCAGACCCTCTGGCATGCAAATCGTATTTTTTACCGTCGTGCTGCTCGCCATCGTCATTGGCATGAAACTGACCAGGCACTCCCCACAACCTTTTAGAAAGCAAGACCATACGTGATGAAAAAGACGGGCACAGTTCTATTTCTGGGCGCCTCCATCTGCAGCCACTTGCATGCTGGGCCAGCAGACTATGTTTATACCCCGACTGTGGAATACGGCGAGCGCGAAATTGATTTTAAGTTTGGCACAGCCGAAGAGCAGGATGGCACGCGCGAGAATGTCACAAGTCTTGGTTACGGCTATGGTGTCACCGAATATTGGTTTACCGAGCTTTATCTCAAACGTGAGACGGCCGATGGTAACGGCGAAAATGACGGGCTGAATATCGCTGAATGGGAAAACAAATTTCAGCTGACCGAGACGGGAAAATTTCCGATAGAGGTAGGCTTGATAACCGAAATAGAAGCGCCACTAGAGAGCAATAAATCTTATGAACTCAAGCTCGGTCCGCTATTGCAGACTGATTTTGACAAGCTACAGCTCAACGCCAACCTGCTGTTTGAGCGCCTCTATGGTCATGAGGAACCCGATGAGGATCACACCACTGAAATGGGCTATCAATGGCAGGTTAAATATCGCTGGCAACAAGTCTTCGAGTTCGGTTTGCAAGGATTTGGTGACATGGGTGAATGGAATCACTGGGAAGATTCAGACGAGCAAGACCACAAGCTAGGCCCCGCCATTTTTGGCAAGATCGCCTTGGGCAATCGACAAGCCATTCGATACAATACGGCTGTGCTTTTTGGCGTTAGTGATGCTGCGCCTGATTACACTTTTCGCATGCAGGCGGAATACGAATTCTGAGTGCAAACACCGACGCGGGTCGATTAATGCAGCGGCTCATCCCGGTCATTCACATACTCGAAAGTGTCGTGGATTGCGTCAGAGATCACTTCACGGCGGGCTTGCAAATGCCCCCGACTCACATCGCCGGATTCTTTTCGAACACAACGCAGTTGGGGTCCACCGGTGACCAAGGCTCAGCCGTACTGCTCCAGAAACTCGAATCAATCTTAACCCAGCCGCTGTCGTCCAACGTCCCGGCTTTGACGAAACGGATATCCGGCATTTCCTCAAGATAACTGATCACTCCGGAGCCACAGTTGGGGCAGAAACCTCTCGTGACATGAGAACCATCCGTACCAGTCACGGTGTAGGTCTTGAGTTCGCCCTGTGTCTGGAGAGCACCCGTCGGCACCATGATGATGGTGGCTTTACCACTCCCGGTCATCTTCCGGCAATCCTTGCAGTGGCAATGGTGTGCGGAAAGCGTCTGGTCACGATCAAACTCGTAGCGATATCGTCCGCATAAACAACTGCCAGTGACTACATTACTCATGACAAAATCCTTCAGCTACTCAATCTGGTACTGGTATCAGATTTCCCTTAGAAATTACCGGAAATCATCACCCCGTATTGCTCGCCACCGCCGACCGCAGAAAAAGCGAGCAGCGTTGGAATCGAAATCAGAGAATTATAGTCCTGCTCGTCGGTGATATCACGGCCGAAGGCCGTCAGTTTCACCAGACGTCCCGCAGTCCACTCCCATTCATAGGACAAGGTCACATCAATGACACCGCGACTATCCACTAATCCACGCGGGTCATTGGAGGCATCGACCCAGTACTCGTCGGTGTAGCGATAGGCGGTATACGCAGATGCTGTGCCAGGGCCTATCGGTATGGTATAGGTGGCATCGACGCCGCCGGTATACTCCGGCACGCGGCGCAATTTCAGGTTTGAATTGTCCGTCACCACGCCATCACCATTCAAATCTGCGTCGTAATCATCGTAACTGGCATCTAGATAGCCCAGATTGGCATTGAATAGCAGTGCTTCCGTCGCGACCCAGCTTGCTTCAGCTTCGAATCCGGAAATAGTCACCGTAGCCGCATTGCGGACGACTGTAAGTGAACCAAGTAGTGGATCGGGAATAATGATTTCCTCCTGCTTATCCTTGTAATCTGTGTAAAACGCCGCCAGATTCAGGCGCAGTCGCTGGTCCAGCAACTCGGACTTCATCCCGGTTTCATACTGGTTGACGTACTCAGGGTCATATGGGCCTATGTCTGCGGCCGACGAGTTACGCGCGTTGTAACCACCGGAGCGAAATCCCTCAGAGTAGATGCCATAGAATAAAATGTCATTTGTGTACTGGTAGTCAACGCCTATCTTGGGAGTAAATTCTTCCCAGGAGTGATCCGCATCGACATCGCTGACCGGCGCCAAATCTGCAATCCCGGTAGAGGCAAAGCTGTCGGCGTATATGTCTTTCTCTTCATACGTCCACCTGCCACCCACGATCAGCGTCCACACATCAGTTATGTTGTAATTCGCTTCACCAAACATCGCATAGGATTCGCGATGATGGTCGGTGTGCGTTTGCGCAAACTGCTGCACTGCGGGCCCCAACACCTGGAGGATGCCGGTATTTTGCTCCAACTGATAATTGTCTTTTAATCCGTAGATACCCACCACGAAATCCCAGTCTTCACTCAACGTCTCGTTACTGGCAAAACGCAACTCGCTGCTGGTTTGCTCAGATTGCTGATCTCTAAGTACATGCAAGAATGCATACTCAGTGCCGTCAAAATCGACAGGAACATTTTCATCCGTATCACGATAGCCACTGATTGACGTTATCGTTCCCAGCCCGACTTCCCAGTTCATTTCAAGGGTGTAGGCGTCTAACTGAAAGTCTATCGGTTCGTAAAAATCCTGCCGCGTCTTGTTGACCTCTCCGTTATCGCAGGCACTAAAGATTAAACATGGCAGATCAGGATCGGGGTTAACCGGGTTATCCGTATTCAGGGAATTTCGACTTATCAGCGGAATACCGTCATTCTTATCCTCGTAGTTTTCATAGATGAACTGCGTTTCAAAGGTTTCGACCGGCGTCCACAGCAGGGTGGCGTTGTAGTCTGTGTTATCCGCATTGCCCACCTGATCACCTGTCAGGGTATTCTTGAATTGGCCACCGTCATTCTGTGAAGCAAAAGCCAGCTTGCCCGCCAACTCATCCTTGATAATCGGGAAATTGAGCACACCATCGACATCGTTCCTGTCATCAGTCCCGACGGTCGCCTCATAGCGCAGACCCAGTTCGCCGGTGGGGCGGGTGTGGGTAATATTGATAACACCGCCAGTGGTATTGCGACCAAACAGTGTGCCCTGAGGTCCGCGCAATATTTCCATCGCAGCGATATCAAAGGTGTTTGCCATAGACCCATTCACGAAAGAGAGTGCAACACCGTCAACGACGACGCCTACCGCCGGATCAAAGCTCTTTTCCACTTCCTGCGTACCAACCCCACGGATGTAGAGCGAAGCGGCACCGGGTGCCACGCTCACCGAATCGATGACCACGTTGGGCACGTAACCCTCGATCTCCCTGATGTCACGCAATACCAGGTTATCGAGCGCCTCGCCGGTGAACACTGTCACCGCCACCGGCACATCCTGCAAGAGTTCCGGTCGTTTACGGGCAGTGACTATCACCTCCTCCAATGCCATCAACTGCTGCTCGGCGGCGGCAGCCATGGGTGGCGCGGCATAGCCCGAAATCATGACTGCAAAAGCCGCCGTCATTCGATATGTTTTCACAGAGTACATACGATTGAAACTACTCATAGAAGTTGCTCCCAGAGTTAGACACTGCACGCATCACACTGCGCGATGGCGTTGCTAGTGTTGACATTAAACCTGACGGGATACTGCGACTGATTAACCCGCCGGGCGGCTCTTATTCTTATCATCCTGCGTGCGGTTGAGATGGCGCATTTTTCACAACCAGCGCTAGCTTCTCTTCGAGTGTAAATCGTCGCTTGTGTTGTGGCAAGTCATACTATCGGGACTGACAAGGCGGCTGTTAAAAAACGCCTGCCGCGGCATTGATTCACAAGAGACAGGAAACTCGCTTGCCAGTACCATGGCAGCACCAGAATGATGACCTAACCCAAGAGCACTTATCCATGTTATCCAGCCTGCTGATCCTTATCGCCGTACTCCTGCTCGGACTGCCGCTCGTATTCCTGACACTGTTGAAATTTGCCCCCGGGCCTCTATTGCAGTGGGTAGACAATCGCGCCTACAAGGCACTGGATGTGGAGGCTTACAACCGTGTCAGCCCCTATAACCTGCCAGGCTTCAAGCCCGTACATACCATTTGCCGTGCTACGCCACTGCGGGTGTCAGGTAAGATTCCAGAAGACCTCGAAGGCGTATACCTGCGCAACGGTACCAATCTACAGTTTGAACAGACCAATGGCCGCTACCACATGTTCAATGGCGCCGGCATGTTGCACCAGGTCCAGATTTCTGGAAGCAAGGCAAGCTACTCAAATACTTATGTCAAAACTCCGCGTTACCAGATAGAAGACGCCATGGGTCAAGAACAGTACCTGCATTTCGGTGATCTGGCCGGTGGCGGCAAGGCAGGTTTGGCGAGAATGATTGTCGCCGCCCTTAAACAACGCTTCGGTGTATTGCCCTCCCTGAAGGTACTCGAAAGCGGCTCGTCCACCACGGCAGTGCAGTACCATCATGGCAAACTGTATTGCTTGCAGGAAACGGGATATCCCTTTGCCCTGCGCACGCGGGTGCAGGACGGCCAGTTGATACTTGATGGCACGGGCCAGTGGGACACCTTCGAAGGTAAACTCGACAGCCCGTTTACCGCGCACCCCAAAATCGATCCGGTGACCGGTGATTGGTACACCTTCAGTACGCAGTTCAGCAGCGGTCGCCTGTATCACTCGGTGCTTCGACAGGGCAAGCTAACGCACCACAGCGTTATTGATCAACAAAAGCCAGCACTGGCATTTCTGCACGACTACTACCTGACAGAAAACTATCTGGTGTTCCCTGACCTCTCGCTGCGATTTAATCCCAAAAACTTGTTCGGGCCAGAGAAAAGCCCCATGGTATTTGATCCAGCTTACAAGATGCGCTGGGGTGTTATAAAACGCGATCATCGGCCTGGCGATGCTGTGCGATGGTTCACCACTGAGCAGCCCGGACACCTGTGGCATGTGGTCAATGGCTGGGAGGAAACCCGCAAGGACGGTGGTACCGATATCGTCTTGTTCGCCCCGGTCTTTCGCAGCTATCCCTCAAATATTCCCATTCACAATCCCCAGGAACCCCACACCAGATTTAATAAATGGCGCCTGAATCTCGACAGCGGCCTGGTGACCGAGGATCGGGTGTTACTGGATCACTTCTATGAGCGCCCCAGCTTCAATACCAGCTATGTTGGACGACAGAGTCGCTATGCCTATCTGCTCGACGAGGAAAAGGAAGGCATAATGGCCAAGGGTGTGCTGAAGTATGATGTGATCGAGGAGCGGGAAGTTGCCTATTTCGATTACGGCGAGTTTTACGGCGGCGAGGCTCTGTTCGTGCCACGAAAAAGTGCTGCAAGCGAAGATGACGGCTATCTGCTGGAATTACTGATGACGGCAGACCGTGCCGAGCTACTGATTCTCGATGCCGCCAGCATGGCGGAAGTGGCACGCCTGCATTTGCCTCAGCGCGTGCCCTTCGGCGTTCATTCCTGCTGGATCAATCGGGAACAGGTAGCCAGTCTCGCCTGAATTACCTCGAAGAGTCATTGGCAGATATCCAGCGTCCTCCAATGCGGGTGACTGCGAGTAGCCTGTGCCAGCTCATTACCCAGGTCATACCCAGACTTGCTTAAAGATGCACTATACGTAATTTGCACGTTAGACTGGCTGCTCCGAAGGAGATTCCCATGACACCGGCTGGCGTTCTTAACGTAAATCTGGAGGACAATACGCATATGTTGTCTCTGACCCTACTGGGAACGGTTGGCGTTAAGCTCTACTGCGTGTTTTCAACTTCGGGGACGTACAAGAAAAAGAAGGGAGTTGCACTTTATATTGGAACAGGCTCCACGGGTATGCAGTACGAGCATCCGCTGCCAATCAGTGACGTCGCACATTTGACCGCGAAGTACACGCTGGCGCAGGATGCCGCCGAAGAGAACTTGGGCCCTCTCTTGCAGGAGTGGGATCTGTAGCTCGGAGCGCAGGGGTGGATGTGGGAGATCATGTTAGGTCGGACGTGGTCTATGCAGCTGTCAGCAACGCTGTGGACTAAACTCAGGATACAAAGAATCCCTGCGAGGACACGTGTACGCCTACCCATTAGCTCTGCGCTATTCCGAGAAGCTCAAACATGATGAAACTAATAGGAAAAGAGCCGATAAATCCTGCTTTGTTCTATTCAGGGAAAATAGCAGGATATGCCATTTGGATCGCGCTGCTGGTGGAAATTATCCATATTCGTGCCATCATCGAGTTGAGCATATCAAAGCAACTGGCTATTTTTCTGGCTTTGATAAGCATAGTTCTTATCGCTGTGAGTCTGATAAATTTGGGTTCAGCGACCCGTTTAGGCCTTCCCCAGGAAAACACACAGTTTAAGACAAAGGGTCTTTACAAGATCAGCCGGAACCCGATGTATATAGGGTTTAATTTGCTTTCCTTGTCAGCTATTTTATTTATTGGCAATTTCATCGTTGTGGTTTTGGGGACATACAGCATTTTGATCTATCACCAGATTATTCAAGGGGAGGAAACGTTTTTGGAATCTCGTTTCGGAGAAAAATATTGCGCCTACAAGAATAAAGTACGCAGATATATATGATTAAGCCTATATCAAATGCATGTTCCCGAACTGTTGTATAGCCGCTGATGGTCAAAAATATGCAACTTGAGATTGGCAGGCTACACTGGAGAAGCAATGGGCAGAAAAGTGGCTTATTGAAAACAGATGGAAGACGTACAACAATATACCCGAACTTTAGGTGCTAACGAAAAAATCAGGAATGCTATGAAACTAAATAATGTAGTAGTCGCCATTTTTGCGATTTTGTGGTTGGGTGGATGCTTGGGGTCCATTACAAAGGAACAGACCAACACTATTGACGTTACGCAGAGGCAGGTCAGGAATGGGACTGTTTACCAGGATAATGACCCAAACCCATATACGGGAGCGGTTACTGGTTTCTATAAAAATGGCCAGAAGGCATCAGAGGAATATTATGTTGATGGAAAGAAGCAGGGAAAGACACTTGGCTGGCATGAAAATGGGCAGCAGAAATTAGAGGCCAATTATGTTGATGGAAAGGAACAGGGAAAGACCATTACTTGGGATGAAAATGGGCAGAAGCAATTAGAGATCGACTACGTTGATGGGAAATGTGTGCAACAAACAGACCCCTGATTCTGCAGATAAGCACTGCTATTTAATTAAATAGAGTAAAGATGATTGCCCTGCATGACGCCGTTACCTTGAAGGATTATCGGCAAGCATCTGCTCGATGTAGTGGGAAATCACAGCGTCTTTGTCAACTTTCGCTTAAGCTCATCGACACGAGTTTGGGCATCTCGAAGATCAGCCTCTGCTCTGGCGAGTAAGTACTCTATCTCTTCGGCGTCCTCTGCTTGGTTCCAGGCACCAAAATCGCGTTTAACAGAACGATCGCGAGAAAGAATACTGCTGATCCTATTTTGCATTGATTTTTCGTTATACTCATCCCCAATCATGGGTTGACTCCCAAGTCTATCTCCGCTTTACCAACATCCTCTCAGAACAACTGACCGAGTGATTTTCCGGAGCGTTCTATAAACGATGTGAAATTTAATTTTACCAACCAAGTTGAGGCAATTGGACTTTAACGCCTACGTTCCCAATACAGCAGCCCCGATTAGTAAGTCTCTATCCCTGATGACACGGTTCCAAATATAGCGAACCACAAATGAAAGTCACTAACTTGTGGCGTATTCTGCGAGCGGCCTCACACAACTTATTTCGCATTGTTATCGAGGGAGAATGCTTCGCCAAAGTCACCGTATCCCAAAAGCTGTCTGCCAGTGACAATTTCGAAAGGCTTTCCAATAGCTCTCGCCTGGATTTCGTGAACGAATCACCTATAAATGTCCAGCGCGCTCCAGAGTGGCAACCTATGGAAGGGCTTGCACAGGGTACAGATCTCCCAAAGCGTGGCTATTTCTTATGGGGCATAATCCAGCCGATCAGCGTGCTTGCAATACTGATGACAATGCTGCCGATGAGCGCCCAAAAAAGCTTCGTCATCCCGCCTCCATCAATCGACATGGCATGCCCCACGAGCCAGGCCGTAAGCATCAGCATCAGCGCGTTGATCACGAAAGTGAAAAGTCCCAGCGTGATGATCGTTACAGGCAATGACAGTAACCTGACGATTGGTCGAATGAACACATTCACGAGTCCAAAAATCACGGCCACGATCAGAAAGCTCGCGAGTGAAGATTCGATATGGATGCCCGGCACCATAGCGGTGGTAACCCAAAGCGCTGCGGCTGTGACAAGAACACCAATGATGAAGTTCATAACCCACTCCCGGATACGCCTATGATGGTCCTGAGCGTAGCATAATCAAAACCGCGATAACACGGGAACACGTCGCCCAACAAATGCTTCACGCCGCCTGTGAGTTGCTAGCTCAAACCTGCCGGCACCGGGCACCCTCTTCCTTTATTGGATCACATCGACAAGATAGCCTGCCCACTCCGGGGACTCGCCCTCTGCCCCAGAGTGGCCACCTTTCAGCAGATTCCGGGCAGGGCGTGGGTGGCCTCATGGGGTGAACTAGTGGTGCGGACTGTGGCCCAGTGGTGGTAATGTATAGAAATTATGCTGCATGCTCGTCTGCACCACCCCGTTCTGGCGCTACAAGATATTCCAGGGACGGGACAAAGACGAATCGATGGCACTGCTCTAATATTGCCTTGGCCGAATCAGGGTTGAATTTGGCGGCGTATTTATTTTTACCTTGGCATTTTTGGAATTGGGGTTATCTCCTATCAGTTACGATCGAATAGATCTGTCCAAATGATCCAAATCCCTAATCCGAAATAGAAGGACATTGTAATGACCACATATCTGTATTGGATGATTGTCATCGCGGCAATGGCCGCTGCGCTGTGGCTAGTAGGCGGCCTGCTCAAACACTGGGGCGCCGCTGCGGTGATTGCCGCGCTGATCGGAGCCGTCGGTGCGTCAGCGTACTATTTCCACTACCAGCAGATTCTTGTCAAGCGCTGGGGCGGCGTGATGCAAGTCTCGGTGCCCGACGGGCAGCGCCATCTCGGCGTCACGTGGAAAGACGACAATCTATGGATCGAGAGTTTTGATCCATGCCAGTAACACCTGTGAATTCCGTGAGTACTCGCGCGGCGATGTACTGCAGGGCCGGGTAATCATTAAAGACTGCAACCCACTGTAGCGGTGTACCGCGTGACAACACCTTATGGAGGACCCCCATCCCTACACAAATGGTCTGCCAAAATACGTCAATACCCATAAAGCGAATAGATATACACTGATCAGAGACTGTATGCCCGAGGCGGAACGAACCCATCCTGACGCCTGCAATGTATATTCGCGAGGCTGAAGACGAGAGATCCAGTTGCCGACATTGATGTCGCGCCAGCCAATGTGGAAAGCAGACATCAGGCTGAAGTAGAACCCCAACCACATCGCTTCAGGAAATCGCGCTGTTATTAGCTCCGGCTTCTGGCCTCCAAGATCTTCACGGACTCGCTTGTCCAACCAAACTCGCCACAGCCCATCGCGTTTCGGTGCTAGCAGTGCCAAGGAGTAAGGCACCGCGAAGATCGGAATCAAACCAAGCAAGAGGATGAGTGCTCTCTCCGGCCTCAAACCCCATTCTGTGGTCAAATCGAACATTACATATTGAATGAGGGAAGTAAGAGATAAACGAAGTTCGCCTTTACCATTCACGATTTCTCCGTGTTTCAACGCGTAAGTTACTTGTCGTTCTTGCTCTCTATAGCCCGCGTCTTTGAACATGTTTCTAAGAACGACAAGTGCGCGCGGATGCTCGTAAACGAGTGTCTCGAGACCATTGGCTCCAGATATTGTATCCACGGATGGCTCCTTGCCAGCGGCCGGTTCGTACGTTGCTCTGTACAGCGTAGCATCCGGCAGATAAGCCCCACTCAGGTCGGCCCCGCTCAGGTTGGCCTCACTCAGGTTGGCTGCTCTGAGGTCGGCTTCGCTGAGGTTGGCTCCGCTCAGGTCGGCCCTGCTGAGGTCAGCATTCCACAGTGACGCCTGTCTCAGGTCGGCCCCACTCAATTTGGATTCTCTCAGTTTGGCCTCACTTAGGTCGGCCTTTCTAAGGTCGGCGATCAACAGTGTGGCCCCGCTGAGGTCGGCTTCACTCAGACTCGCCCCGCGCAGGTTAGCCTCACTCAGGTAGGCCCCGCTCAGATTGGCCCCAATCAGGTCGGCCTGATGCAGGTCGGCCTCACCCAGATCGGCACCTGCTAGTTTGGCCTTTCTCAGGTTGGCGCGACACAACGCGGCATGCCCAGATATTTTTGGGTCCGACTTGTAAATGTGCCAGCACCTCGCCACACCCATTGCTTCATTTTGAGTGGACTGCGCATAGGGGCACTCGACGTCAGTGGCGGGCGGCAGTGTTTCGCACTGCTCCTGAGCGGAAAGAGGAAATGCGAGCAAGAGAAGCAGAATGTGCCAGCACTTCGTGAATGTCATCTGCATGCCTCCAGTTCGTGATGCCCTAGTCTCTCCCAAATTGGCACATGCCTCCATACATATTGTCTGAATGTAAAATAGCTATATACGGATTATCAGCAAATCCATGAGTGGCGTATTTGCAACAGCACAATAGTCCAGACACTACAAAGCATTAGAGAGTAATCGGAAGAAACAACCCTCCGTCCAGAGTATCTGTACAACAGATTCCTCGCGTCACGTTACCGCAACAATTGTATGCACTAATTATCCCGCGTGTCTGTACGCACCAAACATCTCGAGGTTCATTCGCCAGAGTCGCTCGGTGGCACCCCGAGGACGACACCAACCCGCTGCGCGGTGGGAAACAGCGAGGGACCAAACTGATTGTAGACTGCCACGTCGGCAGCATCGCGCCCGTAGCCTATTGCCACGTACCCGCCGGTAATTGCCAGCTGCGTTGCATCGAAAGAATACCAGCGACCACCCACATAGGCTTCGAACCAGGCGTGTAAGTCCATGGGTTGCAAGCCATAGAGGTAGCCAACCACCAGGCGGGCCGGGATACTGAGGCCGCGGCACAGGGCAATGCCTAGATGGGACAGATCCCGGCAGACCCCCCACTGGCGGGCGTTGACCTCTATCGCAGATACATTAATAGCACCACCGCTGTGCGGTACAAAGCGAATACTGTCACGCAGCCAAGCCTCGATGGAGGCTACCTGATTATAACCTGGGAGTTGTCCCACGGTAATCTCATTGGCCATCTGGCCAAAGCGATCTGATTCACAATAGCGGCTGGGCAGCAGGTAACAGAGTATCGGGTCAGGTAGGTTTTGTACGTCGATAAAGGGTGCATCAGGTGCCCTGTCCACGGTATCAGAGATCATCACCTCCGCCGCAGTGTGCACACGAAAAACGCCTGCCGGGGCAATAAGTCGCTGGCACAGATTGCCATAGCCGTCCGTGAACTCGAATACCGGTACGCTTGGTGATAGCCAGTACTGCTCGCTGGCAATCCATTGCTGGGCACCGCTGCGCGGACGCAACATCAGTACGAAAGGTGTTGGTATGGCAATCTCGAATACCAAGTCACAGCTGGTATGTAACCACATCTGCCCACTCCTTTATCGATCGTGGCAACGACAGTATGCGCCAATGAATGTTGTGAAACAGTATTGACCAAGTATGACTTAACTTATTTTTGTCTGGCAGCAGACTGTCCTGGAATCAATGGAGGCACAGGATGAAAGAAAAGCGGCGCAGCCCTCGCCCAAACAACCTCCAATCAACTCGGAGCACTCGAGCCCCAGTGTGGTCTCTATGAAAACCTCGGGCAGAGCATGGTTAATATCAAACTCGCAGCGGCGCAGAAGGCATTGTCATTTACGACATGAACTATCCGTAGCACCTTGAATTATCAATTTGTCAGGAATGGGTTTCAACTTTGACCATACAGCTCACAGCAGTTACGTCCGGTTAACTTGTCAGTGCCTCTTTGCTGTGTCACTGTGTGGCATAAATCTGCGCGTACAAAAAAGTTGCGCATTTGCGGAAGATCTTATGGGTGCACAGTTTCCGTCACACAGGCACCGGATGTTGTAGATTCACACAAATAACTTGCCCTTAGAAGCGCATGCCTCTTAACAAACTACCAATTTGCAGTTGATAGTATGAAATGCCTTTTGGTTTCTGATATTCATTACGACCTGAAGCAGTACGACTGGGTGCTTAATCAGGCTGCTGCCTATGACGTCGTGGTGCTGGCAGGCGATCATCTGGACATTTCTTCGACGGTCGACATCCGGTCACAAATCACCGTAATACAGACGTATATGCGCCGCATCGGCGAAAAAACCAGGCTGTTGGTCTGTTCGGGCAATCATGATCTGGATGCACGAAATTCAGCTGGGGAAAAGTATGCGCGCTGGATTCAAAGAGCCCGTCATTTTGGTGTACCGACGGACTCGGACAGCCTGAAAATTGGTGACACGCTGTTTACCGTTTGCCCATGGTGGGATGGCCCCGAAGGTTGCCGCCAGATTGCTCCCCTGTTTGATCGGGACCATCCGGTGGAAAAAGAGCGATGGATATGGGTCTACCACGCGCCGCCCAGCGCCTCCCCTACTAGCTGGGACGGCAGGGATTTTTTTGGCGACGACCAGCTACTAGGCTGGATCGAGCTGTACCAGCCGGACATTGTGCTGACCGGGCACATTCACCAGTCGCCATTCAAAAAAGACGGCTCCTGGGTCGACCGCATAGGCAAGACCTGGGTATTCAATGCGGGGCGTCAAACCGGCCCAGTGCCATGTCACATCGTTATCAACACAGCGGTTGAAGAAGCACTGTGGCTTTCTCTGCGAGGTGGGGAGACCGTTCCACTCAATCAGCCGTTGCTGCGACCCCCGATCGAATTGACTGCCCTGCCCGACTGGTTCAATCAATAGTATCGTCCGGGTAACGATCAGAACCCGGCTCGAGTTCCTCGACCTGCTCATGCAGCAGCGATTCAAGCACCTCGTCCACCATGCCAAAATGGTCATCCCGGCCTTCGAACTGGGACTTCAGATCGGCAAGGTAGGTGGTAATACTGTTCAACTTCCTGGCCAGCAGCGAGGCAAGATGAAAGGATAGATCCGGATGGGAGCGGAGAAATTCATTCGCCTCCTCGACCACATAGGTTCTGCTGTTGGTCGCTGCCTTCACCGTCGCTGTATGCGGAACATCCAGCAACACCGCCAGTTCGCCGTAAATTGCCCCAGGATCAAACTGGCTACTGACAAGAATGTCTCCCTTGTAAATATCCACGCCGCCTTCGATAAGTACATAAATCAGTTTGTCCCTGCCACCCTCGGTCATCAGGATATCGCCCGCCTGAAACGCCTTTTCAGGGAGACCCTGGCATAAACTCAGTACGCTTTTCATTTGAAATCTCTAAAGTGAACCGGCAAAAGTGGCGCCCTCAGGACACTTCCCACAGATATAGTCTGTTCAGAGTAGGCTATCGGCAGGGCCAAAATCAAACTATCTTGTCAGAATTCTGTCAGCAGAAGGAGTATAGGATGGGTGGTTTGTAGTAGCCTTACTTGGGGATGCATCCCCCACCCACGTCACTATACACAAGAGAGCTACCGAGGACATTCTTGACGTTTTCTCTAGAGACCTCACCTGAATTACCCACACCGATCATCGTCAGATATACCACATGCTCCAGAGAGGCTGACTGTAGAGGTGTTTTCACAGATCATTACCCTCTATTCAGAATATCCGGCTGAAGGTGGAAGATTTTCCGCTCACGATACTTCTTTTATCTGCCCTATACTGAATCGGCTTTGCTGATTGGATGGTCTTACTGCGCTCTCGCATCTTACTGGCACAAACCGGTTTGAATCGCATAACCCTTATTCAGGAGTTTTCTTCATGAAAAAAATAAGTATCACGCTTTCTTATCTGTTGGGTGGAATTGTCATATTCATGCTGACTGCATGTACTCAAACTGTCGGTCATTTTTCACCCATTGTAGCCAGTAATCCGAACAGCACTGTTTTCTATATATATCGCCCTGCGGCCTCCTCACCGGGTTTAATGAAGCCACTTAAATACGACTATCCAGATGTGCTTATTGATGGGAAAAGCATTGGTGTGCTCAAGTACAGTGAATATTTGGTCACCGAACTGACACCCGGCGCGCATACCATCACTATCACTGGTTTGACGACTGCTTCCAGTGGTTGGGCAGACCGCGATATTAATCAAGTCATCCCTGCCAGCCAGGACAAGCAAGTGTTTATGAAACTGCAAGTAGAGTACGACGTAGACGAAATGAATCTTGGTCAGCCCGGTGCAAAATACATCATCCAACTAATGCCGGTCGATGCCGAGAATGCTCAATACGAAATCCGCAATACTAGTCCTGCGAGCCATTAATTTGGATGGCTGGTCCCAAATGGTAGGCCGGGGCGGATCGCCCCCGCAAGCTGAGCCTAACCCGGTTTGGCATATGCCCGGTTTCGGTTACAATACGCCCGGACTCCAGAAAAACCCGTTATAGACCAGAGTCGGAGGGTGTATCCCAATGGCAAGCGACCCCACATCAACAACCACAATCCACAACTACATAGGACAACGAATACATGCTGACAGCCGACAAACTGGAAAAGATCATCGCACTCGAAGACAACCTCAAATCACAGTACCAATCCCAACTGGATGCCAAGACCGCAGAGATTGAAAGCGCTCTCAAGAAGGTGGCAGACCTGCAGGCCACCATCGCCACCCAGCTGCAAACCATCACTGAACTGTCTGGTAAAGCCTCAGTCAGTCAGAAGATCGAGCAGCAGAACCGCGAACTGCACAACCGCAGTGAAAACATGAAGGAAGAAGTGGGCACCCTGAAGCAGCGTATCAAGGGCCTGCAAAATGACCTGGCCGAGGAGCGCAATCAGGTCAATGAATTGAAGAAGTTCGATCCAGTGAAGATGAAGAAGAACCTGGACGACAATAAGAAGCGACTGGCGGAGAAGACCAGCGCGGCTGAGGTGCTGCAGAGGTCATTGGGCAAGACCAAGGCTGAGAATGCCGAGTTACTCAAAAAAGTGGCTGAGCTGGAGGCACGAGTGGCAGAGCTGGAACCTGTAGTTGAAGAAGTAGAGGCTCAAGAAGAATCAGAAGCGGCATAGCATGATGTGTAGTAGACAAATATCATGATGAAGAATATCGGCTTCCTGGCTGCAGTACTGACAACGTTCTCCTTTCTGCCCCAGGCGGTGCTCACCCTGCGCACTCGTAAAACCGATGAAATATCCCTGACAATGTACCTGATGCTCAACCTCGGTATCGTATGCTGGCTGGTGTATGGCCTGGTCCAGGACGATCTGGCCATCATCCTGGCGAATAGCGTTACCCTCCTCTTTTCCCTGCCCATCTTGCTGGTCAAGAGCAGCAACAAACTGGCCGGGCGGGAGTGAGGCGTATATACCTGTACCGTGCGTACATTGTCGTTTTCAACCCGGGCCTGTTGAACTGGGTTTGAATCCAAACTACGGCCAATTAACTCGTTACTAACATCATGGCCTCTGCAACAATACCCACAAGCGCGTCGAAATCGTCGAAGACCCAGTTGTGGTGCATCTGGCTGACAGGGGTTTTGCGATAGCCTTGCGTGTACAGCGCAAACAGTACACCTGCACGCTTTGCTGTCTCTGCGTCAATTTCGCTATCACCGACATAAAGGGTCGGTCCACCGCATAGATCCAGAATCGTTTTCAACAGCATATCGGGTTCGGGCTTGCGGCTATCGATCATGCCTCCAGCTACGACTACGTCAAAAATCGGTTCCATCCGCATGTATCGCAGCACCGCACGGGTCGGCAACTCAGGCTTGTTGGTACACAGACCCAGTCTGTGGCCAGCCGCTTTTAACGTTGCAAGTGCGTTTAAAACGCCAGGATAGAATACTGCCTTGTCAACCGAAAATTCGTACTGCGCCACAAAGGCCTTATGAACTTCAGCATACCTCTGCGGTGTATCCTCTATGCCCCTTGCCGCCATCATCCGGCTCACAAAGATCGCAGATCCTTCACCAATAAAGCTACGGGTTTCGTCCAGAGTCAGGTCTTCCTTACCGAGTGGGCCAAGAATTGTCGAGGCCACGCATTGTATGTCTGGCGCACTATCGATCAACGTGCCGTCAAGGTCGAAGACTATGTTCATACTATGTATCTTGGGTAATACCGTCGCGCTTTGTATCATATCTGGCGGTAGAAGCGCATCTGGCGTCGAGTGAGTCAGGTCCGTCGGTTTCAAGTGCGGATTGCACTCTTGAGTAAACTCCCATGCATGTCAGAATCATAAATAAAGGGCTATTATATAGACTACGCTTGGTGGACTACCCTTGAAAGATCACACCAATACCATCCATGCACAACGAGTTTTCTCCGAGGCAATTGTGGGAGCAATACGCAATATCAACGATCAGCCCAGTCATCTCTGATTAAATGCCAAACACAAGGAATCGATAAGTGATTAATGCATTCGCGACAATGGAAAAAAGAGGAAAACTCGAAGAATTTCAATATGACCCAGGTCCACTTTGCAGTACAGAGGTAGAAATTGATGTTGAGTACTGTGGCCTCTGCCATAGCGATATAAGCATGATCGACAATGATTGGGGCAGATCACACTATCCTCTGGTGCCGGGCCATGAAGTGATCGGCAAGGTAGCAATGGTTGGGTCAGCCGTCACGACACTTGTGACAGGTGATACAGTCGGCCTCGGCTGGCACTCTGAGTACTGTATGACTTGCGGCACCTGCATGTCTGGAGACCACAATCTTTGCTTGTCGGCGCGACCCACTATTGTGGGACGTCACGGCGGATTTGCCGACAAGGTACGTGCATCAGCCGCCAGTGTCGTGAGATTGCCCGCCGGGATTGATAAAGCGTCTGCAGGCCCCTTGTTTTGCGCTGGCATTACTGTTTTCAATCCACTTGTTCAGTTTGATATTCAGCCCACGGCCAAGGTTGCGGTGATAGGAATTGGCGGTCTGGGACATTTAGCGCTCAAATTTCTGAATTGTTGGGGATGTGAGGTAACCGCCTTTACATCTACCGAAACAAAAAAGCAGGAGGCACTCGATATGGGCGCCAACCATACCATTAACTCCACCAACCCCGATGAAATACAGAGACACGCCAACTCGTTCGATCTGATCATTTCAACCGCAGATGTGAAGCTTGATTGGTCAGGATACCTTAATACTCTAAAACCCAAAGGCCGCCTGCATTTTGTCGGCATACCCCTGCAACCTTTGGAGATAGGCGTGATATCGCTATTGCGAGGCCAGAAATCTGTATCAGCATCACCCGTCGGTTCCCCGGAGACCATTACAAAGATGCTTGATTTCGCTGCCTTTCATCGAATAAAACCTGTTGTAGAGGAATACCCCATTGCACAGATTAACGATGCTGTTGCGCGATTGCGCAGTGGCGCTGCGCGCTATCGCGTAGTTATCAATATGAACCGAGTCTCGCAATGATAAAGGTAGTCACCACACTCCAGAAAAGGAAAGGGATGTCCACGGAAGATTTCCGCGCCTATTATGAAGATCACCACCGGCTTATCGGTGAAAAATATCTCGCAGGTTACGCCACACGTTATGTTCGCCGATATCTGAACTCTATTCCTGATACAGAAGGAAATCTGTCGCCGCCGCAATTTGACGTCCTGCTGGAAATTTGGTTTCCAGACGAATCTGCATTTAGAGCATGTAGCCACAGGCTAAATAAACCGGAAGTTACGAGAGAAATCGTGATTGATGAAGAAAAGCTATTTGACCGTAGTCAAAAGCGTAGCTACACAGTTGAGGAATGCGAGTCCATCATGAATCGGTAGCTACCAAAGCACACCAGATTGATGGCATAGCGCATTCTTAGGTACAATTTGTACCAAACATAATCTTCCTCTCGGCCATTCAGGATTTCGCAATGCAACAGCTACCTAGCCCCAATATGGTCCAACTGACTTATCTTATCTATGGCCTACATTTGTTCAGTGCCGTTAATGGCGTACTCACCAGTGCTTTTATCGTCACGGCTTTCCTCAGTGGTTGGCCGTCCATACTCGCCGTGGTGCTCAATTACATAAAACGAGAAGCGACACGAGACACGTATCTGGAATCGCATTTTCGTTGGCAAATCCGTACCTTCTGGTTTGCGTTGCTGTGGTTGGTAATAGGCGCTATTTTGGTGATTACGATTATCGGCATACCTTTGGCGTGGATTTTAGTCATGGTAATTGGTTTATGGGTCCTATACCGCATGGGACGTGGTGTGGCCCGATTGATGAATCAGCAGGCAATGCCAGTGAACTGAATCCACTACTTCTAACAGAGCGCGCATTATCGTGCAGAAGATGTAGTAACTTTTCGAGAAACCCCCACAAGTGCCCACTTTGTCATTTCGGCGATGTAACTTGCATTTTCAGTGATATGCCCACTTGTGACGATCAGATACAGAACGAGCGCAGCAAACGACGGATTTCCCAAGTTAAATCTTCAGTAACTGATCCTGATCAATATTGTCTGGTTCCAGTTTAGAGATAATTGATCTGTTCTGTGGTTCACAGGGTGTGGTTGTCAAGGCAGTAAGCATCTGGATCGTGGTACCCGGTCAGTGGTGCTCTGATAACGTAAAGGTACCGCCATGTTGACTGGTATAGCTAACAGGAGTGACGGTAATGACGATTAAATTTACTCTGGCAGCTATCTGCCTTTCTTCGTTTGCAGCTAGCACTGTGCTTGCGGCAGTGTCCTCTGATCAGGCGGCCCGACTCGGCAAGGACCTGACACCGGTAGGCGCCGAAATGGCGGGTAACGCTGACGGCAGTATTCCACCATGGGATCCAAAGGGCACGCCCATACCGCCTAACTTTGTGGCCGGTTCAGACAACTACATCAACCCCTACGCTGATGAGAAGCCGCTATACACTATCGATGGCGGTAACTGGAACAAGTATGCTGAATTCCTCACTGTAGGCACTCAGGGTCTGTTCAAAAAGTACGGGGCCGACGGGTTCAAAATTCATGTTTACCCCTCTCATCGCGGAAGTATCCGTCCGGATTGGTTCTATGCCAATTCAGTGAAAAATGCTACCGGGGCCACGCTGGTGGAAGACGGCCAAAAAATCGAGGGCAACCTGCCTGGCGTGCCCTTCCCGATCCCGCAAACGGGGCTGGAGGCCATGTGGAACCATATGATTCGTTACCAGGAGGATTCGAAACTGGACTATGATGTCTACTATGTCGGCTCCAACGGCAAACCCATACTGGCAACCACCGGCTCCTCTGCCCAGATCTTCCCCATATTCAAAAACCCCGATAAGCCTGTCGGAGAGGAACCGTGGGGCAAACTGCGTATCAACTACGACGCGCCTGCCCGCCGCGCCGGTGAAATTCTACTCGTGCATGAACCAGCGGCGGACTACACCAAGGGTAAGGGTCGCAAAGCCTGGCAATACCTGGTGGGCCAGCGTCGGGTGCGTCTGGCGCCGGCAGTCTCTTTCGATACACCCAACCCCGGTGTAGCCGGCACTTCCACCTACGATGACGCCTACGTCTACAACGGTTCCCCGGAACGCTTTACATGGACACTGGTGGGCAAGAAGGAAATGATCCTTCCCGCCTCCAACTACGACATGATATTCCAGGACAAGGTCGAGGATCTGCTAGGTGAGAAATTTCTCAACCCGGAAAAGATCCGCTGGGAAAAACATCGCGTGTGGGTCGTAGACTCCAATCTGAAACCGGGCGCCCGGCACATTTATAGTCGACGTACATTCTACATTGATGAAGACAGCTGGACAGCTGTCGCAGGTGATATGTATGACGGCCAGGGCCAACTGTGGCGCATACAGTATAGCTACCTCGCGAACCTGTATGATCGCAACACAGTGTTTTCTCTGGCTTACGGCTCTTATGACGTGTTACAGAATGTTTACAACCTGAGCGGCAAACCAATCCCCGGGACATACCGCAACAGCGTCGATCAGCCTGATAGCTACTTCACTTCCGAAGGCATGGCCCGCGGTGGTGTCCGCTAACCTGCTCCTGTCAACAGTTCGCGGCGCGCAGGAAACAGGCCATCAGACCTTGGACAGTGGAACTTGGCGGTGGGTGCGTCAGGTTCGCACTTTATATTGCTCTTTCTTTGTGCACCGAAACCTGTTGCGATCGCGCTTTGTTTGTCCATCCTTCCATGTTTTCCCCATGCACATGATGGGTTGTTCTAGCTAAGAAAAAGCGACTCAACCATGATAGAAACTGCCGTCTTTGACACGAAGCCATACGATCGCGAATATCTTGTGAGTGCTGATTGCGGGGAGGCAATAGCGTGGCGATTTCATGAGTTTCGCTTGAGTTCCGAGACCATTGCAGCGGCGAAGGGTGCGCAGGCTGTTTGCGTGTTCGTGAACGACAAATTGGACCGGGCCTGCTTAGGCGCGTTGGTGGCGACCGGCGTGAAACTGATCGCGCTGCGCTGTGCCGGGTTCAACAATGTGGATTTGATCGCTGCTCACGAATTGGGTTTGCGAGTGGTACGCGTACCGGAGTATTCGCCCCACGCGGTGGCCGAACATGCGGTGGGGCTGCTTCTCACACTGAACCGCAAGATTCATCGGGCGTACAACAGAGTACGCGAGCTGAATTTCTCGTTGAGCGGATTGGTGGGCTTTGATGTCTTTGGCAAAACGGTGGGAATCATTGGTACCGGTAAAATCGGCAGGATTGCGGCGCAGATTTTTCGCGGTTTCGAGGCGGACGTCGTCGCTTACGACACTTTTCCGTCCAACGAATGGGCAGAGGCTCGTGGTGTTCGATACACAGACCTGGACAACTTGCTCGCCACGAGCGACGTCATCTCGCTACATGTACCGCTTTCACCGGAGACATTGTATCTGCTCAACGATGAAACTCTCTCACGGACCAAGCCGGGCGTTTTCATCATTAATACCGGCCGAGGCAAATTGATTGATACTACAGCTCTGATCTCCGCGCTGAAAACCGGCCATATCGGTGGTGTGGCGCTTGATGTTTACGAAGAGGAAGAAGGAATCTTTTTCCAGGATTTGTCAGGACAGGTGTTGCTCGATGACGAGCTTTCACATCTGCTCGTTTTTCCCAATGTGCTCATCACTTCGCACCAGGCGTTCCTCACTCACGAGGCGCTCATCGAGATCGCCCGCGTAACAACCCAGAACATCCTCAGACTGGAACGTTGCGAACCGTTTCTGGACGGAACCGAGCTTTGAAAGTATCGATCTAATTTCGGGCTGGACGGTGCACCTCACGCAGATTCCGTTGTGTATACGGTTGTAGGTACCAATCCATATCACTGTAAAAAGCATTCTCGCGGCCTAATTGAGCCGGCTGTCGTCGCCTGAATTAGAAATTTTTCGGGAACACTTCTAGCCGGTCATGCCGCCGCAGCCATCGTCGCGACACGCTTTTGTTCCTGTGCCACAAGTTTCTCCGGGTTAACGACAAAATAGGCCAGCGCAGGGAGCAGCCACAGTGCACCGACCATATTCCATACAAACATAAAGGTCAGCAATAATCCCATGTCAGCCTGAAACTTGATCGGCGACCAGATCCAGGTCGCCACTCCCGCCGCTAGCATCGTAGCAGTCAGGCTGACGGCCGCTCCCGTAGTCGTGAGCGTGTTGTAGTAGGCGTCCTGAATGCCCATGCCCCGGCGCAAGAAATATGCGAATTTCGCATAGATATAGATGCCATAATCAACACCTATACCGACGCCCAACGCAATGACGGGAAGGGTCGCTACCTTCACGCCGATGCCCAGATGGGCCATCAGCGCCTCGCACAAAAAGGAGGTCAATGCTAGCGGCACCATGATGCAGAAGGCAGCCTGCCACGAAGAAAACGTGATAAACACCAGCGCACCCACAACGCTGTAGATCAGGATCATCATGCGACTTTCCGAAGCAGCAATTTCCTGGTTGGTGGCCGCTTCAATCCCAGCATTACCAGCGGCCAACGCAAAGTGTATGCCTTCCTGCTCGTTTTGCTTTGCGAATGTCTGTGCGGCATCGACCACGTTCTGCAATGTTTTTGCCTTGTGGTCACTGAGGAACAGGGCGACAGGTAACATACTGCAGGTGGTATTCACTAACTCTTTCGGTATCGGGTCAAACGTGGAACCGAGCAGCCGCTGGTCGCGGTTGATGGTAGCCCACTTGAGATTGCCCTCGTTGTAGCCGGCAGCGACCAGCTTGGAAATCTCGGTTGCGCCAATGGCTGAACTCACGCCGGGTACGTTCTGCATGTGCCAGATGAAACGGTCAACCAGCTCCAGGTTCCTGTACAGCGCACATTCCTGTTCAGCTGTTTCCACCATGACAACAAACACGTCAGAACTGGTGGTGTAGTGTTCAGAAATGAACTGGCTGTCGAGATTGTAGCGGGAATCCGGGCGTAGCTCAGGCGCGCCCGGGTCCAGATCCCCAATCTCCAGGTTGCGGCCGCCGTAAATACCCATAGTGAAGCCAATGGCGGCCAGTACAACCGATACAACAGCGGCCCTGCGGCTGGCGAAATTCGACAAGAGCTGCCATAAGGTAGAGTGGAAGCGACCTGCTCGCCGGTGCCGGAGGCGTTCAACGGCTTCCGTGCCGATGCCGAAATAGGACATCAGGACAGGTAGCAAAACCAGATTGGTCAACACCACAACGGCGACGCCGACGCTTGCAGCTATACCCAAGTCCTTGATTACCTGGATGGGAATCATCACCATCGTAATAAAGCCGACGGCACAGGTCATGAGTGCCGTCAATCCAGGAATGTAAAGGAAGCGGAAAGCCGCCTTGGCGCTGCTCAGCTTATCCTGACCGGCGGCGCGCTCTCCCAGTATGGCATTGATCATCTGTATGCTGTGGCTCATCCCAATGGCGAAAATCAGGAAGGGTATCAGTATGGAATAAGCATTAAGGCCATAACCCATGGTAGTCAACAGACCCAGTTGCCAGATCACGGCAATGAGAGAACAGAACATTGGCGTCAACGTGCCGCTCAGACTCCAGCTGTAAAGAAACAGTAAGACCAGAGTAATCAAAAGTGTGATAATGGCGAAGACGAAAATCGCGGCAATCCCGTCAAGCAGATCGCCGATCATTTTCGCGAAGCCGACAATGTGAATTCTGATAGTGGGTTGCCCGGAACTGTCTATAGACTGCTTTTCGTACTTCTCCCGAACATCCCGTTCCAGCGCCTTTGACAACGCCCAGTAGTCCAGAGGTTTGCCGGATGCAGGGTCTATATCGATCAACGGCGCCTGCACTATACTGGAACGGTAGTCATTCGAAACCAGTCGGCCCACCTCCCCGGAACGCTGGACATGATGGCGCAGTTTCTCCATGGCCTGTTCGGAGCCGTCGTAATGCGAGTCAATGACCTTGTCGCCCTCGAAGCCCTTTTCGGTCACCTCTATCCAGCGCACATTCGGTGTCCACACCGAGCGCATCCTGTTGCGGTCTACTCCCGGCAGGTAGAAAACCTCATCATTGACTTTTTGCAGCAGATCCAGATATTGCGGGTCGAAAATGTCGCCCGAGGTGTTTTCCACTGCGACCTGTATAGTGGTTCCGGCTGCACCGAGGTCGGACATGTGTTTCATGAACGCCTGTATAAAGGGATGCTCCATGGGGATCATTTTTTCGAAACTGGCGTCCGGCCGCAGCTTCGTAACCTGATAGGCGAAAAATACCGTTGCAATTAAAAATAGAATAAGCAGCAGCGGTCTATGAGAAAATATTGTGCGCTCGAGTGGTCTCTCTTCGTACCCAGATTGAAGGGCATTAAGTGGATTGCCATCCTGAATTGCTGGATTATTCATGATCACTTGCGCCATCGCTAATTCTGACCCCGCCCTGTTCAACCAATACTACTTTTTCCTCGCGGATAAGCTCGGAGCTGATGTGAGACGGTCCATCGCCATGGTGTATTGGAACAAATGACCACCATCTATTTTCTCTGGGTTTCAAACTGACCCACAACAATCTTCCAGTTCTCGACAGACTTACATGCATAAGTGTGCAGACTAAATTTCAAAATCTATCAACCAACTGGTGCATCAATGCCCAAATCCTGGAAAATATTCCATGCGATGGGTCAACTTTGGGTGAAGAATGCCGTTGAACTAAGCGCTATGTGCGCCTGGCGAATCGTTACTCGTTGAATAACATCAGCGGGATGGATTGCGAACCTCAGCAGTATAGCGGGGACAAAATCCACTTACGACGAGCCATTCATTTGTCTTATACTCATACTCAGGCCAGGAACCACGAAGCGGACGCATAGGCTGCGTGGCTAAGGGTACAACGAATGTGTTCCGGTCCTTGCTCCGTTCCATGCGTTACAGGTGGCGTGATCCATGGAGCACGCTAACGCAAGTTCAACTTCAAGAGGCTTGATTATGACCAGTTACATCGCTTGGTTCGAAGAGCTCTCGCGTAAAAGTGTCGCGACCGCCGGTGGCAAAGGAGCGAACCTGGGCGAGATGGCACGTGCCGGGCTACCTGTGCCACCGGGCTTCGTGGTCACGACCGATGCGTTCCTGTCGACGCTGGATGCCTGCGGCATTCGCACCGAGCTGCAACGCATGTTCGCAGACAGCCCAGGCAACGACTCCTCGGCCCTCGCGGAAGCGTCCGCCAGGATGTGTGCGCTCATCTCTGGCGTGAAGATTCCAACAGAAGTAAGTGAAGCCATCGCAAAGGCTTATGCGAAGCTCGGCTCAGGCGCGGTGGCGGTGCGTTCATCGGCTACCAGCGAGGATACGGGTTCCACATCCTTCGCCGGCATGCACGAAACGTTTACCAACGTGAACGGCGAAAATGCATTGATGCAACGCGTGGTCGCCTGTTGGGCCTCGGCCTATGGACAGCGGGTGATTTCCTACCGAAAGTCACAGGCCATGACCGAAGAGCCCACGCTTGCCGTAGTCGTGCAAAATATGCTCGACTCGCAACGCTCGGGCGTGATGTTCACCGCAGACCCTGCTACCAATGATTTAAACAGCATCGTCATCGAAGCGGCATTTGGTTTGGGCGAAGTGGTCGTGGGCGGGCAAGTGGAAGTGGACACCTATCAAATGGCCAAGGCTGGGCCGCGTTTGCGACAGATTCGCATCGGCAACAAGGCGTTCAAGATCGTTCGCGCGGCGGACGGCGGCGAGCAGCATGTGCAGTTGAGCGAGGACGAAGCTACATCCCGTGTTCTCACAGACGATGAAATTTTGCAGTTAGCCAACCTCGCCCTGCGCGTGGAAAAGCATTACGGTGAGCCCCAAGATTTGGAGTGGGCCTTTGCCAACGGTCAGTTCTACCTGGTACAAACGCGCCCCATCACCACGCTGGCCACGCCTGACGGCGACACCGCCAAGGTGCTGGTCACTGGATTGGGCGCATCCCCTGCAACGGCAAGCGGCAAGGTGCGCGTGCTGAGCTCGCCGGAGCAATGGGTTGAGCTGCTTGATGGCGAAGTGTTGGTGGCACCCATGACTTCACCAGATTGGGTGCCCACTATGCGCCGTGCCGCTGCCGTGGTGACTGACAGCGGCGGCATGACATGCCACGCGGCGATTGTGAGCAGGGAACTTGGCATTCCTTGCATCGTCGGAGCACGCACGGCCACTCAAGTCCTGCGCAACGGTGAGGTGGTGACGGTGGATGGCCGACGTGGTCAAGTGACTGCGGGGGCGGCCATCATCAAGGCGAGCCCGGTGTTGGTCGCACCGAGCATGGAGGTTTCGGTCACACCGCTCGCGACCAAGCTCTACGTGAATCTTGCCATGGCCGACCATGCAGAAGCCGCGGCAGCGTTGCCCGTAGATGGTGTGGGCTTGTTACGTGCGGAGTTCATGATCCTCGATGCATTGCAGGGCAAACACCCGCGGGAAGTGTTGGCCACCCAGGGCAGCGCGTCCTTCGTGACCAAAATGAGTGAGCATTTGCTGCGTATCACGCGCGCCTTCATGCCGCGACCGGTAATCTACCGAACCTATGACTTCCGCACCAATGAGTTCCGCGGCCTAACTGGCGGTGACCGCTTTGAGCCTCACGAAGAAAATCCGATGATCGGTTACCGTGGATGCTTTCGCTATGTAAAAGACCCGGAGCTTTTTCGCTTGGAGCTTGAGACTCTGGCACGGGTGCGCGAGCAAACGCCGAACCTGCACATCATGATCCCGTTTGTGCGCACGAAGTGGGAGTTGGAACGCTGTCTGGAACTTATTGATGAGAGCTCGCTAGGCAAAGACCGCGGACTGTTGAAATGGGTGATGGCGGAGGTTCCCTCCGTAGCCTATTGGATTCCTGAGTATGCCAAGTTGGGGATTCATGGTGTCTCCATCGGCTCGAATGACCTCACTCAACTCATGCTCGGAGTGGATCGCGACTCTGAGACCTGTGCGGAGTTGTTCAACGAATCAGACGGCGCGGTGGTGGATGCGATCCAACGCATCATCGGTGCCGCCAACGACCATGGTCTGACATCTTCCCTGTGTGGGCAGGCGCCTTCTAACCGGCCTGAATTCGCGGAGATTCTCGTGCGCGCGGGCATCACTTCGATTTCGGTGAACGCGGATGCGGTGGCTGCTGCACGCAGGGTGGTGGCTTCGGCGGAGCAGCGGATGGTGCTGGAAGCGGCACGTCTGCAGCAAACTTCCTGAACTATAAGTGATTCTGCTACCGGAAGCAGGTCACCCTATCTTCAGGTAATGGACCCGGATGTTGATGGTGGTTATCTTCCCAATACCGTTTTACTATCTTTTGTGCTTTAACATGAGCGATGTCCTCAGAATAATCGGGGTATACTGGCGCTTCATGTCCAAGAGGAGACCGCTATGGCCGAAAACCCAATGACGGAAAGGGAGTTCAGGACCCTTCGACGTATCATTAAACCCTTTTCCCGCCTGAACGTCTTCGTCTACAAACTGACAAACGGCCGCGTCATGGGGAAACTAACGGGGCGGCCCGTCATGCTCGTCACAATGACAGGCGCGAAGACCGGCAAGACACGCACTATTCCCTTGATGTATGTGCCCTACAAGGATGGCGTTATCGTGGTGGCTTCCCAGGGCGGCGCTCCGAAGTCGCCCGTCTGGTACAACAATCTCGTCGTGAACCCGGATGTCGTCGTGCAGTATAAGAACAAGAAGATGAACCTGCGAGCGCGGCAGGTCGACAACTCAGAGAAAGCAGCAATCTGGCCGATCTGCGTCGAGCACTACCACGAGTACGACGACTATCAGAAGCGGACCGATCGGAACATTCCCGTGTTCGTGTGTGAACCCCGTTAGGCTGGGTCTGACCTTCTCCCCACCGAAAACGCCCAAGTTGCACGGGTTCTCACTAAATAACTTCTGCAGATTCTACCGGGATACTAGTCCAGGCCTTTCAACTTTTTCTTCATCCCATCCAGGTCGGCAATGATAGGTTGGCCAGTAAAGTACTGGGCATTGCCGTGCCCCAACTCATGGATATCAAACACCTGCTCGATAGCATTATCAAAACCCATAATGTCCATGGTGCGATTGACGGCACGTTTCGCCATCGCCAGGCCAAACGCGGGTTTTTTGCAATCACCTTAGCCATCGCCAGCGCTTCATCGAATAGCTCATCAACGCCTACCACCTTGTTGACCATCCCTAACTGCAGCGCAGTTGCCGCATCGATCGAACTGGACATAAATAGCATCTCCTTGGCCTTGCGATGCCCCAACTCCCATGTATGGCCGTGATACTCAACTCCACCAATGCCCATGTGTACCACGGGGTCGCTAAATATGGCGTTATCAGCAGCAATAATCAAATCACAGGGCCACACCAGCATCATCCCGGCGGCTATGCGGGCGCCCTGCACAGCAGCGATAGATGGCTTGGGGGTGTTGCGCCACTTCCGACCCAATTCGATATAGTGTTTGCTTTCGGAGTGATAGAGGTCGGCGATTACCTCCCCCTTCCAATCCACGGGCGCCAACAGCTGCAGCAGCTGCGGGATATTGGTGTCACTGATTTAAACGCGGTACCTATGGATATTGAAAATGGCGCCTATGAGCGCACTCTTGATTTTCTGGCGAGTGAACTGGAAACTGCCAACTAGCAAATTGGAATCGGTTATGTCATCAGACAAATATTTCACGCCCCCCATCGATAGCACAGTGCCCTTACCCAATATTGGCGAGAAGCGTATTTCTGCAGAGCGCTTTTCTTCTCCGGAGTTTATGGCCCGCGAGTGGTCTCATCTATGGCGAAAAGTCTGGAACGCTGGTCCACGACTGGAGGAACTCTGTGAACCGGGGGACTACGTAGTGCACGAGTTAGGCAAGGAATCGTTTTTGTTTGTGATGGGCAAAGACGAGCAGATTCGGGGCTTCTATAATGTCTGCCAACACCGGGGCAATGTATTGGTCACCGGCAAGCCCTGCGATTCAGCGAAATTCTTTAAATGCGCCTTCCACGGGTGGAGCTACAACACCGACGGCACGATTAAGGGCGTACCCTCCCCCGATAATTTCCCCCAATTTAAAGGCGGCTTGCCTAAAGACGAGCTGGGGCTGGAAAGCATTCGCATAGACTTCTGGGGTGGTTTTATCTGGTTCAACCTGGACGCCAACGCAGCACCGCTGATGGATTTTTTGGGGGAGTTACCCCAACAACTTGCGCCCTATCGACTCGAGGATATGCGTTTTCTGGAATACAAAACCTTCCTCTGGGACAGCAACTGGAAGGTCGCATGCGATGCTTTTAATGAGAGCTTATCACTTTCGCAGCCTCCACCCGCAAATGTTGAAATGGGCTGACGAAAAAGCGCGTATTGAATTGATCGGCGAACACAGCCGCATGATCAACAAATACGGCACTACCAGCACACCCTTTACCGGCACCAAGGAAATCTACCCGGAGCTGAAAGAGTGGATGGCGTATAACGGCATGGACCCGGACTCATATCAAGGTGCACCCGAGGACGTATGGAAAGCCAAAACCGCTTTTACCCGCAGTATTCAGCACCTGCCCAACCTCACTGCACCCTATAAGGATATGACTGACGAGCAACTCGCCGATGTCTACCACTATTTTATTTTTCCTGGCTTTGCGATGAATGTGTTTCCTGAGGGCATCAATGCATTTCGTTATCGCCCCCACGAAACTGATCCCAATAAAATGTATTACGACCTGATTTTGCTGGTGCACTATCCGAAGGGCGAACAGATTCCTTGCGAGCGAAAATTCTTTTTAAACAAAGTGAAGTACAACGAGGTGGCCGACACACCGATCTCTTTCATCGTGACCGATGTACTGCAGCAGGATGCAGACAATGTCGCCATCAACCAGCGCGGGCTGAAATCTGATGGGTTCAGAGGGTTGTATCTGGGAGAGCAGGAATTACGGGTAAGGCATTTTCATAACGTGCTGGATCACTATTTGGCTCTGGATAACTAAAGACCCTGATAACGCAGCTCCCCAATTGCCCTAATAGTAAGATGTTGATAATTGACCGCCGTATATGTGGGTCAGAAAACGACGAGTGAGGAGGTAGTAGTGCGCGCGATTAGATTGAAAGCGCCCGGTGGGCTCAACAATTTAGGATTGGTAGAAGTAGGCGTAGCAGAGCCACAGTCTGGTGAAATCCGGGTCCGTAATCATGCCAGTTCGCTCAATTTCCATGACTATGTGGTGGCAATTGGTCTTCTCCCTGTGGCAGATGGGCGCATTCCTATGTCGGATGGCGCAGGCGTAGTCGAGGCGGTTGGTCCCGGGGTCACCCGGTTTCAGCCTGGCGACAGGGTAATGAGCTGTTTTTTTCCGCATTGGGCTGATGGCCCGGCGGACAATCCAGCCAAACTCAGTGGTGTTCCTGGCGACAATGTCGATGGTTTTGCGGCAGAGACGGTGACTATGCTCGCCTCCGCTTTCACAACAATGCCTAACGGCTATACCTTTGAGCAAGCGGCGACTCTCCCCTGTGCTGCCTTGACCGCATGGCGCGCACTGATGGTCGAGGCGAGGGTGAAACCTGGCGATACCGTACTGGTACAGGGAAGCGGTGGGGTATCGGTATTTGCTCTACAGTTTGCCAAGGCGGCCGGATGTCACGTCATCGCTACCTCATCTTCAGACGCCAAGCTGGAAAAACTCCAGGCGCTTGGAGCAGACCAACTCATCAACTACCGCCAATTCGAAAAGTGGGGCGACCGCACCCTTGAAATCACCGGCGGTAAGGGAGCAAACGTAATTGTTGAAGTCGGAGGCTCTGGCACACTGGCGCAGTCCGTTCGCGCGATTGCCATGGGTGGGCATATCTCCCTGATTGGTGTGCTCACCGGGATCCAGGGCGAGGTGCCGACAGCGGAGCTGTTTCAGAAGAACGCGGTGATCAGTGGCATCACAGTGGGATCGAGTGCAAACCAGGAGGATATGGTTAAGGCTATCAATACCACTGGAATCCAGCCGGTTATCGACCGCAGTTTTGATCTTGAGGAGCTGGCGGAGGCATTTCGCCTGCAGGAGTCACAGCAACACTTCGGGAAGATTTGCCTTAGCTTCTAATTTTGTTCTGGACTTTTAAAGAAGGTGATATTAGCTGCCTTTTTTGCGGCGACTGAAACCGAGAACAACAAGACCCAAACCCAGCAGTGGCATAGTTGCTGTCGCGGGTACGCTTACAGCCAAATACGCTATCGGCCGACCGTTTGTATAGCCAAATATTTGTTCGCCATCATCATTGTTGCCGCCAAATATAAACTGATTGCCTAAACTGGCGGTAAGTGCGGCTATGCCGTTGGCGTTCAATCCAATTTCAATGTATCGACTGAGCCCTGCGTCAGCGTCGTTTACCAATACACTTCCCAGGCTCGGGCCATTCGTGAGTCCAGCAAAACTTAAATCGAGCGCCTCGTAAAGATTGAAAACGGCTGCGGGGTTAACGGTGTTGAAATTGGCAGCATCGTTCCAGATGAAAATACTCGCACTGGAAATTGTACCCCACGCTGGCAGATCAAAAGCGAACCAGTCACGGTGTACGTCCCCTCCAACACCCGAGTTAGTGCCCGCGAAGGTATTACTGTTTAAATTTAAATTGGAATCCGTACAGTCATTGGAAACATATTGAGGGTCGCTACTACACCAGCCCGAGCCGGTTGCAGCTACATTGATAATGCCAGCCTGGGCGCTCGTCCCTGCCAGTGCGACAATCAAGCCCATGAGTAGATAGACTACTTTCAACCCGGCCAAACTACGGCGCTGCTTCATATCATAGGGCTCTAAAAGTTTGAATCATACTCTTCACACACCGCTTCGACCCCGTAACAAACAGCAGGCCAATCAATCTATTTACTACAGGGTAATGTATAGCCCTGTTCTTACTGGCAGTAAAGCCCATTCGTTGAAATAGTGCACGACAAGTGAGGCTGCGCTCCCATATCGATAAGTAACCATGCACTATCCGCACCCGGGTGGTGGCTTGTTATACCAGATCGGACTCGTCCAGGAGCGCTCCTGCACTGTTTTGGGTACATCTACATCACAGCAGGCGGCATATTGTGCCGGGACTGATGCAGGATCGGCACAGTTGATGGACGGATTGGCCGCAATACACTGCTTTTGTGACCAGCGACAACTGGGATTTTCGATAACGCGAGCATAGTAGAACGCATTCTGCTGGGCGTTGAATGTGGGATCCTGCCACAACTGGCACAAAGCGGGGGAACCAGTACCGCTGGTCTCACACGTATTGGTATTTACACTGGCACCATTGTTGGGGTCTCCGGCCACTTCAAATACCTGCTCGTGTTTCTCACCGGCTGCATCCGTCCAGCCCTTTATGATCTGTATGCGTTGCAAATCATTACCGGGGTTGTTCGCGGTGCCTGCATCCTTAAGCGCGGACACCACGAACTGTGGTGCTGTTTGTCCAGCGCTTGCAAGCGGCAGAGTGGAACCCATGGGCACCGCTTTATTGCTGACAGCAATCCCTACGGTATCCTGACCTACGTTACAAATATCGCTGGGCAAGTTCCAGCCACCGAAGAAGCGAACCACATGGCGAGGCCCGCTGGTCGCATACACTTCACGCCGCCGCATGGCATCAAAAAGAGCCGCCCGACTATTTTGCGTGGCCCAAACCACGGCCAGCCCCCCGGGATTGAACTCAGGAGTATCGCTAATACCGGTACTGAACGTTGCGCCACTCGCGCCTCCCGCTGCTCCTCCGTGCCCAGGGTAACTTGCAGACTCTTCCACCAACCCAGGGGTACCCAAGTGGGTGTCAGTGCTACCAATAAACCCATACTGGAATGGGTTGGCACCCACAGTATCCTTCATGAGCAACCCTTTTTTCAGTGCGTCACGCACAGTGCCCTCTACCTTGGGCACCGTCGGACCAATAAAATTGCCTGCCAGGTGTCCCCAGGGAATGACTTCAAAGTCGCAAAGTTCATCACTGCCGCCCAAGGACGGCGGCAGGCATTCCGACTGGCCTTTATGTTGCGTTATTTCAATCAGGGGCTCAAATTTCGCTCTGCGCTGCGCCTCGGCCTTACCGTATGGATTGCCATTTCCGACGGGAGGGGGAGGGTTCACTGTTTGGAACATCAGGCCCTGGCTCAGATTGGAGTTATGTGGAATGGTAAGCACGTCACACTTCTTGGTGCCATCCACCACATTAAGGCATTTGGTTTGCAGGGCAGTCCACAGTTGCTCCGGATAAGGTGCATCCAGGTAGGTTGTCGGGGCATTCGGCACTTTACTATTGGCGAAAATGATATTGCGGTGGAGATTTTTTGTCTCTAACTGCCCCAAGACATTGAACTCGGTCGGAGCCCCCGTCCACTCATAACCGATAAACGTGGTGAATGTACAATTCGGGCTACGGTCATAAAATTGCTCAGCTGTAGCCTGCATACCTTGCCAAATAGAGGCCAGTTGACTCGTACAAATGCTCCCGGTAACGCCACAAAAATCAAAGCGCTTTACGTTCGGCTGCGTTGCACCCAACAGCACGTTCCACCCAATGAGAGCATTCGTGTTGCGCTCGCGCAGCAATTCGCACTTGGATTCATAATAGAGCGGATTGGAAGGGTCCAGGCAGATATTATATTCACCAAAAAATTCCGCGTGATCTGTGACCACGGCAAAGTCGAGGGGTCTTTCCAGCTGTGCAAACCGTGTGGGCAAGCCATTTGCGCTGAAAGGGATGCAAACCGATTTGCTCGCCCTTCGCAAACCGGTAAGCTTGCTCAGGCGTTGTCTCAACCCCCTGGGTAAAGGCATCGACGGAGAACGTCGTATGAACGTGCATATCGCCGAAATAGGGGTTCCCACGGCTATTAAAGTCATTGCAGCTAACTGACGTGCCATCTCTGTCTGCCAAAGGAGGGCCCAAAGACCAACTGTTTTGCATGAAGAAGCTGCAAAAGACAGCCAATAGGGCACTCGCGCGAATCGATTTCATAACTACGCCTACCTCGAACGTACCGCTCTTTTGGATTATTCTTATCACAAATTGCCCTTTTATAGCACCTGTGGCTGGCAACTTGCTAAGTTTGTTGCAAAATCTGTGAGTTAGCAACTTAAGGTCAATTCGGCCCAGAGTTCGAATTTCAGCTGGGCAAACCGCCTACACACCCCCAGACTACCACCACCGACCCCGAAAACCGACCCCAACCCGGTTCGGCAGGTATGCGGTTTCGATTAAAACGGTGGTATCCCTTTAAGAGGGTGTGATCGGGTCTTTTGTATTTTTTCTAGAGAATCAGACCACTTAGGAATAAAAAGGCCATCGTCACGTCGACAATAATACCCGGCAGCGACTGCCGTAAGCTGGTCCTGTCGGCCACCATCGAGTAGAAACGCGCCACCAGACCGAAGCTCCAGGCGGCCCCGAGTGTCATGTAGATCAGTGGTTCATGCAGAGCCAGCGCCATTATGCCGCCGCCCAGATGCAGACCACCGAATACCACCCTGGCCTCCGACAGGGCCATGGAGCTGTGCAGCTCGATCTGCTGCCCGTCAGTAATCAAGCGTGGCTTGAAAAAGCCGACTAGTCCAAGTACCACGGTCAGCATCGCACCGACGCGCGGCAGCCAGTCTATTAGTATCTCCATTTATGCACTAGCCTCTTAGCCAAAGGGTGGTAGCGTAGCAATTAGTACGGCCATTTTGGTCTGTGTTGTGTGCTGTCAGCCCACACCTGTTGAGTTAACCTGTCAATACTAGCTGGAGGCCTATATCTCGATCAACCGGCGAAATTTCATTCTGGGTGCGGGCGGAACTGCTCTGCTGGTCGGAGCGGGCGGGACATGGCGCGTCACGAGAATGCCAGAGGCCGCAAGCGCCCCATGGAAACTTGATCCGATACCGCCCGCTGACGTGCGCCTGGATGCGTTCCGCCACGCTATCCTCGCACCCAATCCGCACAACCGCCAGCCGTGGCTTATTCAGCTGGAAGACAGTGACAGTGCGCTTATCAGTTGTGATCTGGACAGGCGACTGCCTGAAACGGATCCGTTTGACCGCCAGATCACAATTGGCTTCGGAACGTTCATCGAGCTCGCAAGTATCGCAGCGGCACAGCGCCAGTTCAGGATTGAAGTGACACCGTTTCCAGAGGGAGAACCCCAGCCACGTTTGGACAAAAAGCCTGTCGCCCGCCTGCGCTTCGTGTCCGATACTGCGCTCACTGGCGATCCTCTTTATAGCGCCATCATCAAAAGAAGGACTAATCGCAGTGCCTATGAACCAACAACGCTCACGGCACAGGAAAGCGCGGTGCTGCGTGCAGACGACACTGCACTCAGCATAGATCCAGCACTTTTGATCCCACTTCGATCGATAGCGGTCGATGCGATTTCTGGTGAAATGATGACACACCGAGCACACATGGAAAGTGTACGCTTGATGCGGATTGGCTACCTTGAAGTTGATGCGCTACCCGATGGTATTGCCCTGACTGGACCGATGATTGAGGCAACGCATATGGTCGGTATAACAACGCGGGAGAGAATGGCTGACCCGAAGAGCAGTGTGTTCCAGATTGGGCTTGATGGATTGCATGAGACCTATGGTTCAGTGCCCGCAGCGCTTTGGGTCACGTCGCCGTCGAATACGCGCGCGGACCAGTTGGAGGCTGGGCGTAGCTATGCCCGCGCTCATTTACGCGCTACAGCCTTGTCGCTTGCCATGCATCCCATGAGTCAGGCACTACAGGAGTATCCCGAAATGGCAAAACACTACGCGGCTATTCATTCTCTTTTGGGTGTTACAGGAAAGGGCCGAATTCAGATGCTTGCGCGCATCGGCCGTGCGTCCAGTGTTGCGCCTGCTGCGCGGTGGCCTCTGGAAACGCACATCATGGCTTGAGGCACGACCCCTGTAAACCGACCCGAAGCCGCCGGTTGCATTACAATAGCGCACTACTCCGCTTATTCAGGTGCATCGCCAATGCTCAACATAGGCCAATTCAATCAGCTCAAGGTTCTGGAGGTAGGCACCTATGGTGCCATTCTCGAAGGCGGTCACAGTGGGCGTCTGCTGCTAACGTTGCTGGAGTGTCCCGCTGCCCTTGCGCCCGGCGACGACCTTGAGGTGTTCATCTACCTCGATGCACAGGGCGACCCGGTACCAACAACGCGTCGCCCCGCCGCTGAACTGGGCCAGGTGGCCTGGCTCGAAGTTGTTGATGTGAACAGTCTGGGGGCCTTTGTCGATTGGGGCCTGCCCAAGGATCTGTTCATCCCTTTTGGGGAACAGCAGTACACCCTGAGCAAAGGAGACCATGCCCTGGTCCGGGTCTATCAGGACAATCAGGGACGACTGGCGGGTTCAACGCGCATTGATCACTGGATCAAGGACGACCCCCGTGGCCTCAAGCAAGGAGAGAAAGTTAGCCTGGTGATCGCCGATAAAACGGAATTGGGTTTCAAAGCGATTATCAATCATGCATGCTGGGGACTGCTTTATGAAAATGAACTGTACCGGAGGATTCGCAAGGGCCAGGTAGTTGATGGATACATTAAGCAAGTACGCGAGGACGGCAAGATCGACCTGTCATTGGATCAACCGGGCTTCAGCAAGGACAAAATAGAGATCGTCACCAACGCGATCCTCGCTGCGCTGCAAGAGAATGACAGTTTTCTCGCCCTCACCGACAAAAGCCCTCCCCCCGAAATTTACGCCGCATTCGGGGTCAGCAAGAGTGTGTTTAAGCAAGCGATCGGCGCGCTGTACAAACAGCGTCGGATCGTACTGGAAAGCACTGGCATCCGACTGATCTGATCAGGGCTGTCCTGGACCGCGAAGATATTCAGCGCTATCTTTTACAACAGACTCTGTTATAGTGCGCTCCGTTTTGGCGCACTTCGGTCTGCGCCTCACTTCAGCCTTACAATCTGTGGAGGCTGTTACCCTCTAAAATTCCACGCCTGGACCGGACCATTCGCGAGTACCTTTTTGCTATTTCGCATTTTGGTCAGGCACTCTCATAACGAGAGAATCAGGAGCAATACAAAAATGCTATTTAAAGATCTCGGTCTATCGGCTGAACTGCTGAGTGCGGTCGAAAAGAAGGGTTACCTTGAAGCAACCCCTATCCAACAACAAGCCATACCACTCGTACTGGAGGGTAAAGATATCTTGGCCGGAGCCCAAACCGGCACGGGTAAAACCGCTGGCTTTACCCTGCCGGTGCTGCAGCGATTGCAGCAAACCTATAGCGCAGGTCAGAAGCCTTACCCTAGAGTACTGGTGCTAACACCAACCCGGGAACTTGCTGCGCAGGTGCAGGAAAGCGTGCGCGACTACGGAAGGTATTTGCCATTTCGCTCGGCGTCGATTTTTGGGGGTGTCAGCATCAATCCTCAGAAACAAAAACTCATCAAGGGTGTAGATATAGTCGTGGCTACCCCCGGTCGCTTGCTTGATCACATACAGCAGCGAAGTATTAACCTGTCTAAAGTAGAAATACTTGTTCTGGACGAAGCGGACCGAATGCTCGATATGGGATTCATCCGTGATATTCGAAAAATATTGAATGTCATTCCAAAGCAGCGTCAAACGCTCTTGTTCTCCGCGACTTTTTCGCAGGAAATCAGGGCGCTGACCTCTGAATTTCTGAAGAATCCTTCGATGATACAGGTCACACCACAAAATACCGCTGTTGAACTGGTCACTCAAATCGTTTATCCCGTCGACAAGAGTCGGAAGCGCGAGTTACTGGCACACAAAATTAGCGAGGAAAACTGGCAACAGGTTTTGGTTTTTACAAGAACCAAGCACAGCGCAAATAAGCTGGCAGAGCAGCTTGGTAAAGATGGTATTACATCAACAGCGATCCACGGCAATAAATCGCAGGGCGCGCGAACTAGCGCACTCGCGAACTTTAAAGCAGGGACCGTCAGAGTTCTGGTCGCAACTGATATTGCGGCACGCGGTATCGATATAGACAAACTGCCGCACGTGGTGAATTATGAACTCCCAAATGTACCTGAGGATTATGTCCATCGCATTGGGCGAACCGCACGAGCTGGTCAGAAAGGTCACGCAGTATCACTGGTGTGTGTTGATGAACTGAAGCTTCTGCGCGATATTGAAAAACTGCTTGGCAAACCTATTGGCAAGGTCAATCAACCAGGCTATGACGTTGACCCACGCATCCAGGCCGAGCCTATTGTCAACGGTCGCAGTCGTAACAACACAAGCAATCGAAGCAGCAGCAGGAATCAACCAAGAGGGAACAGTCGCCGGGCAAGTTAGATAAGGCCCGACTACCGGACTCTCCCTGCCTCCCATAATCGGCAGAGAAGCCCAGCGCGAATGAGGTTAAGCGGGATACTCAGTCTCCGCGGCAAAAGGCCGCCAGGTCGCGGGCAGTATCCCGACTGATATCCGGACAGCACATCGGGAAGATCTCGGTCCCGTGAATGGTACCCATCACCTGTCGGCAACGCGCGGCGACACCATTCTTAATGAGCAAACGGTAGAAGTTGATCCCCTCGTCACGCAGCGGGTCGCATTCATTCACGCTGATAACCGTCGGGGGCAGCCCCACCACATCCTCGTCTGAGGCAAAACCGGGCCAGGCCAGGGGATTTCGTTTCTCCAATTCCTCAATGCCATAAGCCATGGCGCCGTTGTTGTTGTGCAGATCCAGTAACAGGCCATTGTTCTCGGTAGAAGACGGGTTTTGTGGCAGCGGCCAGATTCCGGCAATATAGGGGCACAGGGCGTACAGGCCCCGGATGAGGTGCAGTGCTCCCTCGCGTTTAAGTCGCATGCCAGTCGCCAGTGTCAGGTTACCACCGCCGCTTTCACCGGCGACGATAATCCGGGACGCATCGATACCCAGGGATGTCGCCTGACCCACCAACCACTTGAGACCGGCAACACAGTCATTGAGTCCCGCTGGATAGGGGGCTACCTCCGGTGCCGAAGACGGTGTCAACGCGTTGCGAAAATCAACCATGGCCACGGCGACTCCCTGGGCGGCGATGATCTTGCCCCAGGCGCGGTAGTTGCCATCAAAACAGGACATGGCCTGCATGCCCCCGCCGTGTATATAGTAGACGCAGGGCAAGGGCTTTTTGGATTGTGGCCGGATGAACTGGATCAGGATTTTGTTCCCATCCGGTTCGGACCTGAACTCCAGGGTGCTGGTTTCCAATCCATCGGAGGGGGCGATCTCCTGTGTGTCACACAGTTCCAGAAAGCCTTTCAACGCCGCGGCCATCGCCAGCCCCTGGGGAGTGTTGGCGCGCTCCAGCATCTCCTCCCGGCTACTGACATCAGCCGCTGCAGGGAGCGCCAGGGCGCCCATCAACGCCTTGATACGCGGGTCGATACGGGGATCATCCTGCATGCTGAGCTTACTCATCGTGTCATCCTTTGTTCAATCTTGGCAAAACTGGAGGGGGATTAAAGATTACTCGGTAGTCAAATGTACCTGTGTCCAGTGGTTGTTGATCAGTTCCATCAACTTATTGTGCTGCTCGGCTGTCACCTTATTCTTATTGGCCAGCAGCAATCCCTGCACACATATTGTTTCCACCGAAGCGGCATTTGCAACGGCGCCGGGCGCTACCCGCATACGGTGATAAATCGCTTCCCCGCTAGACGTTTTCTGGGTCAGGCGCTCGTCGCTGACCTTCACAAAGCGAAACTGATCGGGGTTAGCTATCACCATGTCGATCTCCGGTGAATGCTCATTGGGTCCCTGGACGACCATCACGGCCTCCTCAATATTGGTTTTTGGGTGCGCTATATCGGTCATCATCCGGACGGTATCGCCGTACATCAGCGTGGTGTTCTTTAGCTCGGGGATCAAGCTCATCATGTAGTTGAATGTCACCCATATGCCACTTTTCGAGCTCTTGATGCCCAGGTGCAACCGGCGCGATTCCTGCATGTCCTTGTCTGTTCGAATGTCGCTGTCACTGCTGCTGATAATGAACACACATTCTTGCCCGACAGTCTCCAGCGTTTCAATTGCCTGCGCCGCATCGGGGTTTTCATTGAGGTAATACTGCAAGGCGTCGGCCTGGGCAAAGGCCAGGCTGACCGGACTGGCTTTGTCCAGAAGTACCTTCAGGTTAGCGAGTGAACCTATGCTGGGGCGGTTCTCCACGCTCAGCCCCATGCCGCTGGCCACCGCCTGCAGACGGCCAGCCGTATTCCAGTAGCCGCCGCCGTCCAGTCCTGAACTGATGACGAGAGGAGCTACGGCGGCGGGTGCCACGTCGTTCTGCGCAAATGCAGAATTGACGGAGTAAGCCAACAGGCAGACCACCAGCATCCTGGTAAAAAAGCGGTCCATATGATTGTCCATTTCGGGTCTGCGGGAGGGGGCTCAGGGTATCAGACAGCTTGTACGAGGGTAAAGGAGCTGTCCGATGGAGCCTCTATTCCCAACGTCAGCCTGGGACCGATACCTGCCAACAACTAGACCATCCGCCAAATCCAAGCAGCGTCAGGGCCAGTCACAACTTCCCGTTTAGGGCCTCGCCAATACCGGAAGCGCCGCCAGTAATGGCCGCAACGGCACCCTCGTAGCTTCTCAACCGATCATTGCCACTACCAGTCGCCACTCAGTTGTCCACCACGGCGTCGCAGTTATCATCGATGCCGTTGGCGGGGTCCTCCAGTGCGCCCGGGTTGATATCGGCGTGGTAGTCGTCGCAATCCTGGGCTGTCTGCGGGCAGCCTTTGGACGTATCGTACTTGGGATAACCATCGCCGTCGTCATCCACACACCTATGGGTCAGGCCCAGTTCCTCAATGACGATTTCCCGCTTATCACGCACCCCTTCCCTGGCGAAAGACATGCCCCACCAGGTGTCACCTTCGCTGAAGTAATCGCGCTGGTAGGCAGCGCACCCCTCTCCAGGGCGAAATTTCACGATGGATATGCCCGGTTGTTCGTAGTACCCGGCGTCGGTGCTGCCGAACCATTTGTTGACCGCCATGTAGGTCATGCTGTCGTCCGGGTACGTCTGCCACATCTCGTCCAGCGTAACCAGCTCCATGTCCGAGGACCAGTCGAACACGACATCCAGGTAGTCCCACATCTCCTGGCGGGTATAGTTGCTCAGGGTTGATTCCCGGTAGACGGCCCCATCTTCCCCGACCCCGTCTTCCCCCGAGCCCCGTTCAGCCCAGAAGTTGATGACGTTGTGATAGTGATTCACATCCTTTATGCCGGTAACAGGATCGAACCTCGCGTTCACTTTGAGTATGGAGCGGGCTGTCTCTACCCTCGTCGCCTCGTCGGCATCACGATGACAACCGGGCATCACCTGTGCTCCAGGTATCGACGTGATCGCGATCACGCCGAGGAAGCGCTGATTGATTACCCCGGTAACGCTACCGTCAGACACCGAGTTGGTGATATCGACCCAGTCATACCGGTGCAATACCGTGTTCCACACCTTCTGCAACATACGCGGGTTGACGACGGAGTCATCGACTGGCTGCGTCAGCGTGGCAAGCCGGTCCGAGGCGCAGCCGGTGCGCCAGTCGGCGCTCGAGCCAACCAGTAGCGCGGCTTCCAACATGTGCCCGTTGGGCAGCGGCGGCAGAAGCGGCTCCTGGGGGTCCGCCAGGCTCGCAGTGTGTCCTGCCACATTGACATGGCAAAAGGTAATGCTCGCGCCGCCCTGCAGCGGCACGGCCACGTCATCCCCGTACGGCGTGTTGTGGGGTTTTGCAACCAGCTTGATCAACTCCCATCCGCCTACCGGGCCCGCATCCGGATCCGTCAGCAGGTTCATGGGATTGGCCATGCCCAGATAGAAGCCGCTGGTGTCGGACAGCACGGTGCGAATCCCGTAGTTCGACGGGTTGCCCATGCCGTCCATGCTTTCAGGAAGGGCCGGCGAGTTGGCGCTGGGGAAGTACCACAAATCTGCGCCCCGTGTTGTTAGCGGTGGCAGGTTCACATCGGGTACATTCAGCAGTTCGGCCCGCAACCAACCCCAGTCCATCGTACCCACCCACAGCCGGTTGCCGTACACAGCCATCGTCCAGGTGTAATTATTGGTGGGATTGTTGAAGCCTGCATCACCCCACAGCGGATCCTCTCCCATGTTGTTAGGCAGCGTCTTCCAGGCGCCGGCCACATAGACTGGCATCTCCCCATATCCATACACGAGATCCAGGTCTTCCTGCGCGGTGCCGAAGTCCCTGCCGCGAAAGATACTGATAGCACGTTCGCTCCTGAGCCCCCACTGCAGCTGTTCCTCGGGAGCTGTCGGCGCCGTGTCCGGATAAGCGGAGAAATGGGCCAGCGTGGATGTCAACGGGACATGCATAGTTCCCCAGTACAGGTATCCCCCGAACGAGGCCAGAGCCCCGCCACCGTAGGTCGACGCCGTTACCGGGTCTGCCTCGTATTCGCTGACAGTCCACACCTTGGTCCACTCCGTGGCTGGTCCACTAAAGCCACCGGATGGTAGCGCTGGACTCATGTACAAACCCGCTTCCAGGCTGCCAACCATCTGACTGTTGGGCCATGACGTCACAAACAGCTTGCCTTCGTGCTCGGCAATTTCCGACGCCATCGAGTCGATAATGCCGACCTCCGTAAACGCGAAGGGGGTGGCGACACTGCCCTGCCAGCGGAGCACGCGACCGGACTTCGCCGGCGGCGCCTGTTTCGTTCCCACGCCCGCGTACAGGACGCCATCGACCACCACGAATTTGCGGATGTTGATGTAGTTCTGCAGGGTTGTAGACCCCAGGAACGCTCCGGTGCTGGCCTGGAAGGCGAACACATTCAAGCCCTCCCTCAACGATAAGGTAGGCCCAGCCAGCAATACCACGTCGTTGAGGGTACCGGCAGCCCGCAGGCCCAGCGTCTGGGTGAGCAGGGTGGCGTCAGGTCCGGGCGGTACTTTCTCTGTGAGTGTTTGTGTGGCGGTGTTGTAGACGTAGATATGCGGCGGGCGAAAGTCGCCGATGATAGGGGGAACGGTATTGGCCGGGATAATAGGCGGAAAACCGTTGCGCACAATGCTGCTCTGCCCGAATTCACACACGTACGATGATGTTGCAACGGGATCGCCGAGACCCAGAAAGCCGCCAAATACAAGACAGTGTGTATTGGCCATCGTCCCCAACCAGATATCGTCACCCGATTTCGCCATCCCCCAGATGTAGGCCTGGTTCACTTTCGCCTTACCCGTGTTGCAGGGGGGCCCCGCAGGGTAATCCACGCCAACGCCGTCAAAACACTCATCCGGCGCAGCCTTTTCCAGCAGCGTACCGTCAGTGGTTGGCAGTTCAATCGGACTCGGGAGTGCACTGACCACTCCGGGAATCGAGAGATTTAGCACAAACAACAACGCGCCGAACCTGAGTACCTTCGCCACACCCGAGACCTTCATGGTTGACTGTTCTCCATTTTGACTAGCGGCAAAGTCACCGCACACAAGGGCATCGAGAATTGAGGTCGAAGTACAGCGGCACGAACACCCACCACAAATCCCTTAAACACACCCTCCACGGGCAACGCTTCGATTATCATCGTAATTCTTGGAGAACAACTAACCCATGATACAGATCAACCATGCCGGTCAATTCGCCCATTTTGCACTGACTTCACGCCTGATAAGCCCTATGCTTGGTTCTGTTTTCAGTGATCCTTCAAAAATATATAACGCTTCTGGAGAGAGAATATGAATCTGACAAAAGTCCAACTTCATTTGCCTCCCCGGCAGAGCAGGGGGGGTCCCCTTTGAGTGAGCCTGCCTGGATTCACGTGTTTGACCCCTGCGCAGAAGCGCACGTTCCTGTTGAAACGGTCAGCGGCAAGGTCCCGAGCGAGTTAGTCGGCACGCTCTATCGCAACGGCGGGGTGCATTTCCCCGATGTGCAGCACTTGTTCGACGGTGACGGCATGATCCGCGCGTTGCGCTTCGAGCCCGGCGGCACCGTTCGTTACCAAAGTCGCTTCGTGCAGTCAGCGGCCCATCGTTACCGCGTGCAGAACAAGCGTTGGCCAGGTGTGGGGTTTGGAACCAGGCCGCGATTTCGCCTCCCGCGACTGCCAGGTCGTGTGATGGGTGCGAGCAACGCGGGCAACACGCATGTCGTGTTTCACAACGGCGCGCTCTACGCACTGTGGGAAGGCGGTGAAGCCTACGAGATCGACCCGGCATCACTGGAAACCAAAGGTGCGCAGAACTTCGGTGGCCTTGTAAGTATCGAGCACCCGTTCAGCGCGCATCCAAAGCTCGACCCGCGCACGGGTACACTTTGGAACTTCGGCATGGTCTACGGGCGCTACAACAAGATTCGCCTGTACGCCATAGACAAACACGGCAAGGCTACGCTTGCGCATTCTGTCACGGTGCCGCATGCCGTTATCAATCACGACTTCGTCCTGAGCGAAAAACATGCCGTGTTCTTTCTGAGCAGCATGCGCGCGCGACTCAACGTGCTGCTCATGCCATTTGGCCTGCGCACCATCGACGAGTGCATGACGTGGGACGAACGCTACCCGACGCTCATTGTCGCCGTACCGCTCGATGGCGGCGAAGCGACGATGTTTGAAACACAAAGCTGGGCGCAGTTTCACTTCGCGCGCGCCTCAGAAGCGAGTGGTGAGCTCGTGGTCGATTTCTCGCGCACTGTCAATCCAGCGATGTTTGGCGCCGCGGCCCGCGACTTTCGCCACGCCACCTTCGATGCGCCCTACGGGCAGCTCAATCGTGCGCGTATCGATCTCAAAGCCAGGAAGCTGCTCTCGCTCGAACCGCGCGTCGACTTCAACACGGAGTTTCCAGCAGTCGATCCACGCGACCCGTTTGCAGACGACCTCGTATTCACCGCCGCGACGCCGAAGGGGCAAAAGGGCCTGCAGCGCGCCATCGGCTGGCTCAGGCCGAGCGATGGCACGAGTGAGATCTTCGACTTTGGCGCAGGCTGCGCCGTGAGTGAGCCAGTATTCGTGCCAAGGAGCCCGGAGGCCGCACTGAGCGACGGATTCTTGCTCGCGTTTGTGCACGACCCGAAGCAGCAGGGCAGTCTAATCGCAGTGTTCGACGCCAAGACACCCTCTAACGGGCCTGTGTATCTTGGGCGCGTCGGCGTGAATGCGGGCTTCACGTTCCACGGCTCGTGGGTCGCCGCTGCGTAGCGACATTGGCCTTGGCCACCCGCCCCGGCACCCCTCGCGTTCCAGACAGCGGCCGACACGCTGACTGGTCAGTTGAACCAGCTCCTGCAGACATCCCTTATCCGATGCATGTTGCACTTCGGCGTGATCCAGATCAACACCAGCCAAAATACTGTCTGATAGCCTGAAAATATGTTGCCAACTTATGCTCCCGGAGATTTCGATGGGCCAATGTCGATTTTGCAAACTTCCCCAACGTGACCGCTGCGGAGACCGGCGTCAACGGTATGCCCTGCGAGGCGTTGAGGGACATTCGACGGTCTGGTTCCGTGCATGGTGGGAATAGCTCCCCCTACCAAGGCGTTCCCTACTGGCGGATCACCGGCCGCGATCAGATCGATTTCATCTCCAGGTTCATGTGGTTTGGTTTGGCCGTTTTCCTGGCCTGCTTCCTGCTGGCCAGTTGCAACGGCGGCAACAACAACAGTAGCAACAGCAGCGGCAACGGTGACACGCCCCACGCCGAGGCCGTTGCGACGCTCGTTGGTTTGCTGCCGGCAGACGCTCGCGGGGTCTTCGCGGCCGATCTCGCCGCCCTACTTTCGGGTGGGTCGTCCGGGGATGTCACCGCGCTCCTGGCAGGCGAAGGGGGCGACCCGATTTTCGACGAGCAGTTCGCAGCCATTGGAACGCTCGCTGAGGCGATCGACGTGCCCGGTGAGATGTCGAGCGCGCTGCTCGCGCAGACGACCGACGCTACCGATGGCGTGTTCCTGTTGGCCCAGCTGCGCAACGACACCCTCGAAGAGGTGGTAGTCGGGGCCATGCCGGAGTCCGCTGGAACGTACGGGCCGCAATCCCGCGCACTGTATGTGGATGGGAACGGGAACTATCTCACGCTCCTCCCGAGGGAGTCTGTTGGTGGTCGGCGAGAAGTCCGCCGTGGAATCGGTGGTGGACGTCGCCGACGGGGCGAAGCCCACGGGCGAGAGCGACATCGTACCCTTCCTCGACGCGCTCGACCGCACGACCCATATCAGCTTCCTCTACGGCCTGCGGGCCCTGTTCGAGGACGTGACCCCCGACGGGACACTCCGGAGCGCAGCCGTGATGAGCGGCGCCTTCAACGTGGTCGACGGTGACATCAAGGGATCCATGGCCTTCCACACCGCCAACGCTTCCAAGTTCGTCGAGAACTACAATGTTCTCAACCGGTACGCGGCAGAGGGCGAGAATCCGACGGAGGAGCCGCTGTCCGTGGCCGAACCGGTCGCCCTGGACCTCGACCAGGTCGTGGTACCCCTGCCCCCCAGCCCCATCGACGCCTCTGCAGACGAGACCGTCGCCGTGCGCAACATCGCCAAGAAGCTCTTCGTCGGCATGGAGGCGCACGACTACGCAGAGGGCGTCTCCAGCACCGGCAACATGGCCTGGATCGACCTCATCATCAAGAGCGAGGCGGACGGGGACACGCCGCCGTCGCCGGGCGCGGTCTTCTTCCGCTGGGAGTTCAAGGACCAGGCCGCCATGGACGCCTTCGTGGCGAATGAGCTCCCGCCCGGGTTCACCCTGGCCCCCACCCAGTTCCTGGAGAGCGACGATCCCGCGGGCGTGTACTGCCTCCTCCTCATGATCTACAACGCGGGCGGCGGCTCCATCGTGGACGGAGCGCGAGCAGAGTGGGACGTCTTCGTCAGTCCACCAAAGGGTGCGGATCCCGATGCGCCTGAGCGCCCCCGGTACATGATCATCCAGGCGCTCTCAGAGAAGCTGTCTTTCGACCCGGTCAGCCTGCTGTCGAAGGCCAATCCGCTCTCATACAAGTTCGTAGGCAATAACGTGGTGGCAAGCATCGGAGAACGGCGGAGGCAGGCAGCGAGGTTACGGTCTTCCAGTCGTCCTTCCCCAAGCCTGACCCCAATAAGTCCGTGAAAATGCGCTGGACGCGGGAGATGGCGATCGGCAACGACTACATGCATTGGACCAACGCGGTCTACGACCACATCGTGTACAACGCAACGACATACAACTGGGAAGGCTACTTCATCGACACCGCGCAGACCATGATCGACCGACAAATCACATTGGGCGCAGTACATTAAGCCCGAGCCTGAAGGATGCGACGTTTTACGTGAATACCCTGGAGTACGTCGCCTCGCCGCTGGCGAACCTGTACTCCGAGTACCTCGACGTGACCCCCGAGGAGCGGGCATACCTGCTCGACTTCAAGGACAACGGGCACCAGCGGGGCATCATGCATGCGGATGTCGAGAAGATGTTCCTGGGCAAGGGTGACGCTTACATGGGTATCCGCGTCGCCAACGAGACGCCGTCGACCTTCTACAACTTCGAGATCACTGATCCCGATGGGCTGGCGGCTGCGCTCAAGCTCCCCGCCGGCGTCAGCCTCGCTCCGACCAGGTTCTTCGAAGGCGGGACCCAGGGGTACTACCTGACCCTGTCGGTCTACGAGGTCGAGAACGCCCTTGAGGGAATGAGAGCGGAGTGGAGCGTCTACGTCGACGATGGGAGTGGGCGCCCGCACCAGAGGGTCATCGACCTGATGACCGCAGACGTGGGCATCAATCCGGTCAGCATCTTCAACCTGCCCAGCGAGGTGCGTCACAGTCTCGCCGAGGGCGTGTTGAGCACCCGGCTGTCCTCGGCTGCGATCACCTTCGACGCCTCGGTCAGGACGGCTGGCACGACAGACGAAAAGCTCACGATGGACTGGGTCGAGTCGGGCGACAACGTCTGCTACAGCAACGGCATCTGCGACAAGTTCTACTACGACGCCGAGACGCTGGATACACCTGTCCATCGCGCAGCCGATGTCACGGTGAATGAGTTCTCCACGCCGTGGAGCCAGTTTGTCAGCGCGACGCCGGCCATCGTCTTCTACCGCGACAACGCCCAGCAGTACGCCGTCAAGCGCTGGCATAATCTAAAGGTGGAGGTCTATGTCCCTCCGATCGACCCGCTGAAGGGTGCTACCCACACCATCAGTGGCTCCGGCACGCTGATCGGGCGAGAGAAACACTTCGTAGACTCCTCCTACATCTACACCGGTGACGCCTTGGTCGAGGACAATCAGCTGACGTTCCTGATCGATCAGCTGGTGAGCAACATCCTCGGGAACTCCCATATCTACACCACGGGCACCTTCGACCTGACGACCGGGACGGGCACGCAGACGGTTATCAGGTGCGACGGCCCCGTCCTGATGTGTAGCAATATCGAACCAGGCTCGGTAGCGCCCTACACCGCCCAGGAACTGAACACGTCCATTCCCGGCATCATAAGCTGGAAGGTGAACGTCGAGGTCGACCTGGGGGCCAGCTTCGGAATGGCGGACAGCGCGTCCACGTTCTTCGCAACACGCAAGCCCTGAGCCAGCGAGGACGAGGCAGTCCCGAATGCTTGGCGTGCTCTGTGGGGCGAATCCGCGATGCCCTCTTGCCCGGCCAGGACTGCCCGCTGCCACCCCCAGACAATGGGCAAGGCTGCGGCATCGTTTATCGCGTGGGGGAAACTATGACACCCGCTTCAGTATCGCCTGATTAATCTGCTGCGAAAGTTTCACTGCCAGCGAGGGTGACAGGCGATTGATATACCAGAGCATTTTGTAACCGGTGGGAATGACGATGACCGGGTCATTCTTGGCAATTCGATGCAAAGCCTTCTTCGCAAAGAGATCCGGCGGCATGCCTTTTGCGCCCTGGAAGAATTTGTCCAGTTTCTCTTGCGAGTATGAGCCAACCCATCGCTTGGGGGATGCGCCCTCTTTTATCATGGGTGTCATGATAGTCCCAGGACACAAAACACTGACGCGAATGCCACTGTCCGCAAGCTCGGCGCGCGCGGCCAGGCTCATGCCGACGATGGCGTGCTTGCTGGTGGTGTAAGGAATAGTCGTAGGCCAGGGAAATACTCCGGCGAACGATGCGGTGTTCACGATGTGGCCAAAACCCTGTCGGGCCATGTATGCCTGCGCCGCCCTGAGGCCGTAAACCACACCCATCAGGTTTATCTCGATGATCCTTTGCCAGTGCGACAGCTCGAAATCCTGCAACTTCCCGTTCAGCGCGATTCCGGCATTGTTGAACATGTAGTCCAGCCGCCCACAGCGATTTACAGTGGCCTGCAGCAAGGCCTCAACGGCCTGCGCATCCGTGACGTCCAGTGCCTGGGCGCTCGCCTTGCCGCCGCGGGCACAGATAGATGTCGCCACTTCCGTCGCCTGCTCGTAATTCAGGTCAGCCAGTACGACCTCGCAGCCACGGTTCGCAAGGTCCCTGCCCAGGGCCTCGCCAATACCGGAAGCGCCGCCAGTAATGACCGCAACGGCACCCTCGTAGCTTCTCAACCGAGCATTGCCACTACCCATCGCCGTCATCCACAAACCTATGGGTCAGGCCCAGTTCCTCAATGATGATTTCCCGCTTATCACGCACCCCTTCCCTGGCGAAAGACATGCCCCACCAGGTGTCACCTTCGCTGAAGTAATCGCGCTGGTAGGCAGCGCACCCCTCTCCAGGGCGAAATTTCACGATGGATATGCCCGGTTGTTCGTAGTGCCCGACCCCATCTTCCCCCGAGCCCCGTTCAGCCCAGAAGTTTGCGCAACACTCAACAGGACGAGAAGACTGATTGGTGGAAACGGTTTCACAGTCATCTCGCCCTCATTGGTAGCTCTGCAGCTCAAGATCTGCAGTATCAATCGGGGTAAGGGGGGCGCAGTCCTCGTCAATCCCATTGCCGGGGATCTCGATTGCGCCCGGGTTGATGCCGGGGACGAAATCATTGCAGTCCAGACCACTATTCGGGCACCCACTGGAAGCGCTGTACTTAGCATATCCATCGCCGTCATCATCGAAACACCTGCCGGCGAGGGAAAAGATGGTGATGTACATGTTCCTCAAAATGTTGACGTCGGGTTTGAAGTCCGGGATATTCCACCAGGTATCGCCCTCGCTTGAGTAGTCCCTGTGATAGTAGGCACAGCCCTCACCGGGGCGGAACTTGACGATCGACATACCCGTCTGCCGGAAAAACTCGGAACCGAACGTACCCGACCATTCCACTGTCGCCATATAGTTCATGTGGCCGTCGGCCTGCGTTTGAGACAGCTCGTCCTTGATCACGACCTTCCTGTCGAGCGGGAAACCGTATGCCGAACCGGAGAACATGGCCGAGAGATATTCCAGCATTTCCTGTCGGCCCGAGTTCGTCAGTACGGATTCTTTGTAAACTACATCCTCGGCCCAGTAGTTGATCAGCGACTCGTAATTGGAAGCATCCACCGTGACGAGCGCCCGGGCGGTCTGCACGCGGCTCTCCTCGTCGGCAGCAAGCGAGCAAGAAACGGCGACGTTATCGGAGCCGTTATCGGAGCCGTCAGAACAGCCGAATAACAATACTGAAAGCCAGATACCGACAATAGTCAGCACTCTACCCACGAAACACCCCCGTAAACGGTTGAACTACCGCTGGCATTATCGGGCCAAAGCTAGTGATCGAAAATGATTCAGATCATCCTTGCTGATAAGTGGCTCGACTTCGTAACCAAACCCGCTGATCCTGCCCAGCAATAATAGACACCCTGTTATGCGATTAAACTACGCCACAGAGGTGCATCATGAAAAATCAAACAGGAAAGAAAACGGCAACCCGCAGACAACATACCCGGGAGTTTCGGTCGGAAGCACACGCCTTGGCTGACTCGTGGGCGACCTCGAGGTCATTCTCAGCCTGCCGCTTATGACCCAAATCAATAAAACAGTCAAGACTGTTTTTATTTCCCTGATACTGCTAGGATGCGTCGCTGAAAACATCCCGCAGCGGCGAACAATTTCTTGCGCCGGGAGCATTGCTGACAATGCTTCAATTCATTACCCCGGCCAGGGAAGATCTACTGGGATTTTGCTGATCAATCTGCACGTCGCATAAACTACCGGAGACCAGCCATGCCGACGCCCGAAGAGATTCGATCCACTGTCCACTCCTACATCGACATGATGTGCCGGAGTGACATCGACAGCATCATGGCACTGTACGCTGACGATGCCACGGCAGAAGATCCGGTGGGAGGTGACCTTGTGCAGGGTATTGAAGCGCTGCGCCCCTTTTATGCCATGCTCGCACCTGCTCTCCACGTCGAACTGCAGGGCCCCATCTGTGTCGCGGGCAACCAGTGCGCATTCCCGCTACTGGCCCAACTCACCATGGGAGACACAACGCAATACCTCGACGCGACCGATATCCTCTGTTTCAACGACGACGGCAAAATCACCAGTATGCGGGCCTACTGGAACCCCGCTGAATTGCGAGCGGAACGCTATGCGAGTAAATAATTTGAAAGGACGTTGGGTGCTTGTAACTGGTGCCGGAGCAGGAATCGGGCGCGCGATTGCGCATAGACGCGGCACGTCGCGGTGCCAATGTCGCAATCTGTGATATTGACGCCATAAGGCTTAAAGAAACACATGCCCTGTTGGCCGCCTATAAGGTTGCAGTGATTGCATCTACTGTGGATGTTACCAAACGCGTTCAGGTAAAAAAGTTTGCCGCTCTGGTACACGAGAAAACGGCAGCGGTGGATATTCTCGTCAATAATGCAGGCGTTGTCATCGCTGCAGACATCCTTGACACCACGGCAAAAGACTGGGAATTCATTATCGGCGTGAACCTGATGGGGGTCATACACTTTTGTGACGCCTTCTGTCCCGCAATGATTCAGCGAAACAGGGGTGGTCATGTAGTCAATATAGCCTCAATGGAAGGCTTTGCCGCCATGGAGGGGTTCGGTGCCTACTCCACCACCAAATTCGCAGTGGTTGGCTATTCCGATGCACTGCGCCAGGAACTCAGTCATCACAAAATTGGCGTGAGTGTCGTGTGTCCCGGAGTTGTGCGTACCTCACTCACTGCGGACATGCGCTCACACGGTGACTATAAGGCAGGAATATCCGGGCGAATCCACCAGCAACACGAAAAGAGCACTTTTGGGCCGGAAAAAGTTGCCGATGCAGTTTTCAGCGCTGTGCGATTCAATACGCCTCTGCGTCCCGTCGCTCCGGAGTCCTGGATAACCTATTATTCGAACCGGGTATCACCCCGCTTGACCAGTTTCATCCTGCAACAGGTAGCGCATCGCGTGCTGCGTGATAGCTGAGTCTTCCTGAGCACCCGGTCTATACTGTTGGTAAACCATACAGAGTGAGTGTAATGAGCATCGATAAGGTCGTATGTGCTGACAAGAATGGTCTAGAAGATCTGTCCCCGGAAGAAGCCCGCAGAAAGCGCGAACACTTCCTCACAGTCACTGAAGAAAACACAAGGGCCGACGAAGGAACTTACGACGAAATCGATTCGGCCGACTCAACAATGGCTACCTTGATTCTACCTGGCGGCTAATTTGATCTGGACAGGTAGAATATGAGTACCTCAGCGAATTAACTTATTAGTACCAACGTTGCATATCGCGTCTACAATCCGAAAGCGCCGACGTTCTTCCAGGGATTGGAGGCATAGATAGCAGGCGATTTTTGCACCGTCACTTCAGCGGGACGAGTTTGGATGAAATCGTCCCAAGGCGTGCTGAGTTCACTGATAGTTATACCGCTGACATCTATTCGAGTGACAGGGTGAACCAGTATCTGCCCGTCATAAAAGAAGTGGTCACAAATCCCGTTCACGGAGCAAACCATATCGCCGGCTTCAATCCAGTCAAGCCCTGGCAACACATCTTCTCCCCGCGTTACATCGAGCTGCGCCGCAAAGCGAATGAAGGGCGAGCTCAACCGCGCATGCAGTTGTTCTCCATCGCCATTCTGCTCCACCACTGCGGGGAGACCCAGAAGCGAGACAGGGTCGAGACAGGCGTCACTGTTGAGCGTATCGAGCTGCAGTGTTTGCGGACGGCCCTGCGGATTGGCCACATAGGTGACCCACTCCGCCCGCAGGCCACAAGGATCGTTCTTGCGTCCGTACACTCACGAGGCTCAGGTAATAGTCGGGTGTCTCTCCGTCATGCAGGGCAATCGCAAGCGGTGTGAACTGACCCTCTGCACCGACGCTCGCAAGCAGCGCGGCCGGATCGTTGATGATGAAGTGGAAACGCGCAGTAGGCACGGTACCACCCGTGGTAAATGCGCTTAGTGCAGAGCCCTCACCATTCATGGCATTCTTGGCCAAATCCTGTACGTAAACCGGGTAAAAATTATTTTTGAACTTGATCAACTGCCTGTCGATAATCTTCAGTCACATCAAGGTAATCAGCATCCAGATTCCACCAGGGTGAAATGACAATATCCAGTGGATTGCGGTACACCACGGTGTGCACCGGCGCTGCATTGATGTATTCGGACCAGCGACTGTTATCCACAAGACTGATTTGATCAGACTCTATGAACACCGCGTTACGGTTGTGCACCGTAGCATTGTGCAGGCCGCGGTCGGCCACGCCGTTGCCCCAAAAAATATAGTCGTTTGCCGCTACGAACTCACGATGAAAGGATACGAGGCTTTCTGGCAGTTGCGGCCAGCGAATGCGGGATGAAAAATACGTGCTCTCCTCGCCAGTCGCTTTATCCACGACACCGACATAGCTATCGATGGCATCTATTTTAAGTATATGACTCACGGGTTCGGGGGGTGTCAATAGATTTACCGAGTCCGCCGAGATTGACTCCGCCGCGGCTTGCACGACCAGGAAACGGGGTTCACCGCCAGCCGGGTCATTGACAAAGACCGACCATTCTGCGCGGGCGCCCTGCGACAAGGCTGCCGGATGACTGGTATATATTCAGCACCAGGAAATAACGCGGCACATCCGTGTTAAGGATACGGATGGGGGGCAAGAGTAAACCCCGCGGGCAAGTGCTCCGCGGCAAAGGCTTCCCTCTGGGCCTGGCTCCTGAACTCAAAATTGATAAACAGGGAATTGGGATTCTCGCCCACTTTAAAGTTCATCCACGGCACATTGCCGCCGTGGATAACTGCCTCACTATAGTCGACGGCATCCATACCAATGAACAATGACTTCAGCAGCGGACGCATGTCACCGGACGCAGACAGCCCCGTGAGGTCAATATTGATCCTGTCCTCACTCGCTTGAATTGAGGCCACGTACGTCTCGGGCAGGAGGCCCACGAGGCGCTGCGTATACCCTCCGCGTTGGCACTGACAAACTGCAGCTGTCCATCAAGTGTATCGTCCTGAACGCTGACTACGCCCCTGGCCACTGTAGCCTGGCTAAGGCTGTTGGCGCCGCCGCCCGGCGGTACTACCGACTTGTAGAGTCCCGGCAGACCATAGACAAAGTTGATTGGCTGCTGCTCATCGAGACTGTCGAGGTAGTTGGCAATCGCGCTTTCATGAATATTAGGAGCGTGTACCAAGGTGCACGTCGATGACTTGCTCGAGACTGGACCTGGGTGCGATCACCCATGTGCGATCGTTGAGCTGGGGCGAGCAACAATGCTGTACCCAATATGGCCTGCAGCGAAAAACCCTGGTATTGGCCCGCGCTCACCCTTTCCACTGTGTTTAAAAGCGCCTCGCCATCGGCCTTGTCGATATCAACCAACAGCACATACTCGTCGCCAGAGCTGGTGGGTTGCGCCAGAAGCAACCGGTCGGCGGTATTCACCAGATCCATTGTGGCGCTGTAGTAACGCAGGATATCCGCCGGGCTGTGTCGCCACGGGGCAACGTCACTACCCGATAACTCCTCCCACCCGTTTTCAGCAGGCCCTGTCGGGTGCGACAGCTGAAGAAAACCCCGCGTAGAGGCGGGGAGCAAATCAACCAGCACTATATTCGTGTGACGAAATCTGGGAATCGGAATTGTCATTGCACCCTAGCAGGAATCCCAGCCACAGGATAGAACCTAACGACAGGCAAAGGCGTAACTGAGATTTTACATGCATTATTGCACCCGAATGTTGCGGTGATGAGCGACCATGTTTAGAGCATGAAGCAATATGGCGCCTGAAGACTTGACCACGATCAAGTGTAACGAAAAAACGTTAATACTACCTTGCGAAACAAAAAGGAATCTATACTCTTCAGTTAACGCCAGACGCTTGGAACTAACTTTGTGACGCGGGATTATACGGACAGACGCAAGCATCAACGGATCAACTTAGTAAAGGCCATTTTTATTGAAGTGGTGAGGCGTGGCAGCCGAGGTGAGTCCGATAATACGATTATCCGATGCGAAACCGCCGATGTCTCGGTGAGTGGTTTGAGAATCTACGTAACACAACCTATAGCTCAAGGCAGTAAACTCAATATCGCCGTGCCCATGGACGACTGGAAGGAAAATCTTGAGTTGGTTGGCGAGGCCGTATGGGTAAAACCCCTCGAAACGGGCGAGGGCTTTTGGGTAGGCCTCGAACTGCGTGATTCCAACCTGGAAAGTATGAAGAAGTGGTTCAAGGTGGTACACAGCTTGTCGAGTACCCCACCCAATGGTACTGACAAATTAACTCCCCCAGATCGTTGAAATCTCATCCAACGCACTTCCATACCACGATCAGCGTCACGAGCCCCATAAAACCGATCAAGGTAGAGTTCTGCACAAAGGATGTCTCCTGTCTGCAACCCGGCCGTAGGCCTCGCAACCCAGCGATGCACCCACGTTGGCGTTAGTCATATAGATGGAAAATTGGGTGGCAGAAACCTGCGGCGAACAATCGCCATGGCCAGAGCAATGATGCACCCCGTGCTGATCGGGCCTAGCAGGACCCAAACGGACATCATCACTCGTACATAGATAGTGTCCTGCCAGTAATGTTGGGTGCCTGCCAGCAGGCTGAGTGTCCGTCCAAAAAGTGATCGTTTCGAGGTGTACAACCCGGGATATTGACAGGTAGTCGCCACCCGCGAATATTATTCATGAGCAACTTGCAGGCGCCCGCGCCTTAGTTCAAGCTTACCGCCAGGCAAGAAAACAGTCAGCGTAGTAACGTACCTGCAAAATACGGTACACGTAACGAGTAATGGCGTAATGAAGGAAAACCCCCACGGACTCCTTAGCGAGGCAACGCCCGATGAACTGCTATCTTGCATACAACTATTGGCCATCAGTCTGGTACAGCACCGGGCTAAATGCGGATTTGTAACGCTAAGTAAATCCACGGAGCAGCTTCGCTCCACTGCGGACGATACTGCGGCAACTGGTTTGTTCGTGCAGAGCAAACTGGTTTTGGAAGAGGCGCTTGAGATGGTGAGAATTCTCGCCGCCGAATCCGCATCAACAACCGTACCGCAAGATGAGCCTGCCAGTACTTCCGCCGATAACAGAACGCAGTTTCGAATTAGAATCACGTTACCGATCAAGGTGTTGTGGCCTCAAGACTCAAAGCCCGTTAACGCAAAACTGATAGATATCTCCTGGGGCGGTGCGTCAATCCACGTTGACGAGGCTAAATTTGACTCGGGCGATACGTTGCAAATTATTCTGCCCAGACACCAGGGTGGTTCAATATCAATCGAAGCGAAGATACTCAGGACCGAACAACAGCCTGACGGTAATGGCCATGTAGTAGCGACACGTTTTTCCAGGCTCAGTACACGAGATGAAGCGAAACTGGAAGGGATCCTTGAGCATCTGGCACAATCAGCAGACGAAGGAGGCCAACGTAACCATGCGAGATTGACGCAGCGCCTCGATATTCATTTTGACAGTGATCAGGAACTTCTGTCGACGCTGGATGACATTTCTACCGGTGGCTTGGGAATAACGGTACCTGATCCGGTACAGATAGGACAATCGCTGCAAATCGTGATTAGCGCTCTCGATGAAAGTTGCAGCCTGAAGTTACGCGCTCGCGTGGTTCGCCAGGAACCACTAAATTTTCGATCGATGGTGGCTTACCGTGTTGGCCTGAAATTTGAGCATCCCTCCGAAGAGTTAGAAAAACGCACGAGCGAACTTATCAGCAGGATGGCGGCGACAAAAAAAAGTTGAACCTTGTTTTTTGTCCCGGCAGTTCAAAAATACCAAGGGGCACCAAGATCAGGTTAATCGTTCCCAACCCAGAATAGGGTTGAGCAACCTACGACTTCGCTTTTGCGAGCTCCCACTTAAGGCGATCTATACGCTGCTGAACAACTCTTAGATCGTCCTTAGCCATTCGTAACTGATCGAACATGGCCTCGATCATTGACTCTTCGGATTCATCGACAGCATATGTCATGGGTTTTCCGCGCAGGTTATCGTTGACTCGGCTATGTAAAGATTTCCCGTTCTCTTGCTGATGCGCGATCGCTTCTACCTTTGATAATTTTTTTCCCCATATTGTACGGCGCTGGTTTTATTGCTATTTTAATTCGGACAGTCAGTGTCAAAAACCTCAGGAGTTAAATGAAATGGCTACAGCAAAGAAAAAGGCACCGAAAAAGAGAGCTGCGGCAGCTTCCAAAAAGCCAGCAGCCAGAAAATCTCCGGCGAAAAAAGCAGCTCCTCGCAGCAAAAAACCAGCGAAAGGTAGTTTCTTTAGTAATGCGCTAAAGGATGCTCGCGGCCAGATGGACGGGCTTGTGGATTCGGTCATGCTTAAGGCAAAGGAAATGGCGGCCCAGGAAAAATTGATGCGAAAGAAGGCCGAGCTAGCTGCCAAGGCTGAAATGGATAAGGCCAGACACCTGGCACAGCAGGCTGAAAAGTGGATGCGCGCGCGAATCAAATCCGACACCAGGAAACTTAATCGGCTGGAGAAAAAGCTCGCCAGGCAACTGCGCGGCGTTGAGCGCAAACTGCTGGCCCAGGCCAGAGCCGCTGAGAAAAGAGCGAGCAAGCAGGGTGGTGCACTGAAAAAGCGGTTTGAATCAGAGACAAAGAAGGCATTTGGCAAAAAACCGGCCAGGAAAAAAGTGACGGCACCGAAGAAAAAGGCCGCTACTGCCAGGGCAAAGTCTCGCGCAAAAAAGTAAGCGCGTGACCCGGGCTGACAGGAACCTCACGCCATGCTATTTGAAGAGCTCAGCCGGCCCTGCGGCTGGGCTACCGTCTGGCAAAGTCCCACGATCACCCCTCTAGAAAAAACACAGCAATTTGACGCCGGTCAGGAGACAACCGGTAACCGAAAGCTGAACCGGGTACCCTTGCCGAGGGTCGAAGACATCTGCAGGTCCAATTCAAGCGCTTCGCTAATCTTTCTGACAATAGAAAGGCCAAGCCCACTGCCACTGGCGTCTAGTCCTTCAATCCTGAGACGCACAAAGTCCTCAAAGACCACCTCCTGATGCTCAGCAGCTATACCCATGCCTGTATCGGAAACGAGGAACCTGACGACGTCGCCATCAGCTTTGGCGCTACAGCGGATTTCTCCATTATCGGTATACCGCACCGCATTGATCAACAGGTTACGGAACAGTCGCTGCAATAACTGATAGTCGGTATCTACCAGCACATGGTCCATTTCAAGTTGCCACTTCAGACCCTTGGCAGCACATAACGGAGCGATCTCCGACCCTATATGGGCGCCGAACTCATCCAGACGAAACCTGGAACAACTCAGCTCATAGTCACCCTTGAGAAAGCTGCGCATATCCATCAGAGCATCAAAATAGTCTGACATTTGGTCAATACTGGACCGCTGTTGGCGAACCAGCGGCACAACGGACTCGGGTATGTCAGACAAGAGCACCGTATCGGTAAGCATGCCAAGAGCTAACAGTGGCTGCTTGACATCGTGTGCGGCGGTCGCCATGAGATAGGCCTTGGCGGAATTGGCCAGTTGCGCCTCCCGCAACGCATTTTGGGTCTTCGCGTTCGCGTCCCTAATCCGTTGCAGTAGTTGATCCTTTTCGAGGTTAGTAATTATGTTATCCCGAAAGACGTGTGTGCTATGACTTACCGAAATTAGCATGAGGCACGCGATTGTGAACATACAAAAGCCGATCGACAAGCCAAAACCACCATACATCAGCCAGAAAATTGTGGGCTGTCCGATCAACATAGGCATGGAGAGGACGAAGGTTGGAAAATCCGATGACAGATTGGTCATCACACCAATCGCCCAGAGGAGCGTGATCAGGGTCATACACAGTGGTACTATCATCGAGTCACTCAGAGGTGACGACATTATCCAGATACCTGATCCAACCAATGTCTGGTTAAGAATGCTGGTAATTCTTAGAGCCCAGTCTGCCCCAACCAGTTCCCGGTCGGTGAATTCCTCTATCGAATTCTCTATCCATCTGGACACTACCCCCTTGACCAGAAAAAGTACAATGAGGGGTATCGCCCACAGAGCGAGCTGTACATTGGGAACGCCCAGGTTCGCCAAAAATGGCATAAGCGAAAATATTGATAATGCGAATATGGTCAGGAACTGGTATGGCGTTTGCGTAATACGCGCGCGGAGAGAGGCGCGAACCAGCACGGGGGCTATGGAGGAGTTGTATGCATATTTTTCTTTGAGCTTCCACATCTGAAATAGCCTTTCCACTAATTCTCTGCTACACAGAAAGCGTATTGCCGGAGTATAACTTAACTTATTGTGGTCTAGCTGCATACTGCTATGGATTGAGTGGTAAACTGCAAGAGAGAAAATCAACAGGTCTCTACTAATTTTAACAGAGCATTTTTGATTAGTGCCCCAAGATATTTTGGCTACCAACCGAGCTGATGAATGAAGTGGTCATGGAAAATAGCGCGTGTCGCAGGCATTGATATCTACGTCCATGCAACCTTCCTTGTGCTCATCTATTTGGTAGGAAACAGTTACTGGAACCAACAAGGTACGATGACCGCGGTAATTTCTGGTGTTGGCTACATCCTTGCGCTTTTTTTCTGTGTAGTCCTCCACGAATTTGGTCACTCCCTGATGGCCCGCCGCTACGGAATTCAAACGCGAAATATTACCCTGCTACCCATTGGTGGAATCGCTTCGCTGGAAAAAATGCCTGAAGATCCTCGCCAGGAGATCAACGTCGCGATTGCAGGCCCTACCGTAAATTTCGTTATCGCCATCCTCCTCTATCTCTATCTGTATCTGAGTAATACACCGATCACACTCGAGCAATTAGGCGTGACCGGAGGATCCTTTCTCTATCGACTGATGATGGTTAACCTTTTTTTGGGCGCCTTTAATCTATTACCAGCTTTTCCGATGGATGGAGGCCGCATTTTGCGTGCAACTCTGGCGTTACGCATGGACCACGCCAAAGCCACACAAAAAGCAGCCAGCGTTGGTCAATTTCTCGCTGTTGGTATGGGTCTTCTGGGCATCATGTACAACCCGTTCCTGTTGTTTATCGCAATCTTCATCTGGTTTGGCGCTGCCATCGAAAGCAACGCGGATCAACTGAAATCCATTCTGGGCAACGCAAGTGCCCGACATGCCATGCTCCGGGAGTTTCATACTCTCTCGCCAGAGGACAGTCTGGCCAGGGCAGTGGAATTAACTCTCGCTGGAAGCCAAAAAGATTTCCCGATTGGGTACCACAATAAACTATACAAGGTCCTACATTACGGCGATCTTGTAAAAGGTCTGCAGGAGCGGGGAGAGCACGCCCGCATCTCTGAATTGCCACTGCAAGACATTCTGAATGTGGATATTGACGAACCACTGGGAAAACTTCTTGAAGGCATACAGGGAGATCCGCGACAGACACTCTGTGTAACAGATAATGGACAGGTGGTCGGCTTGCTGAATCTTGCAAACATTATGGAGATGATTAAGATTCAGGAGGCAGTCAAAAAGCACGGTATATCTCATAGCTAACGTTTGTCCATGTGGGATATCAGGTAGTATGGATTTGGCAGGCATGGCAAGACCCTATGTGCCATTTAAGCCGAGCGTCGGTTACTTGCAGATTTGCGGCAACAGGTATCAGTTTCCCATATCGTGATTTAGTTTTTATGAATTCGATTTATCGTGTGGACTCAAACAAAGCAAGGAATGATTATTTGCCATACCCGGACAAGAAAGCACTACTGCATTGGGCCAATAACTACGCCACGCTCTGGAACGCTGGTGACAAGCAAGCTTGGGTCGAGAACTGGCGGACCGTAGCCAAAGGCGAGTTTCGCATGCTTGATCCGGTAGGAACACCGGAGAAGCGTGGATTCAAAGCCTGCTGTGAAGATTCCTGGGATCTATTTCAGCCACAGGTCCGCTTCTATATTCAACCCGGCACACTGTTTGTCTGTGCCAATGAAGTCGCCTGGTGTCTGGAAAATCATTTTGCAGGATCGGATGGCCCTCACATTCAATACAGCCTGGAGACCTACCAATTCGGCGAGGATAGCTCGGTCACCATTCGTACGTATTACCGCGTCCCTGCCCATGATGATAGGAATCTGGGCAATATCTTTAAAGAGTATCTCCCCGACAATGGGAGAGGGTTGTAGTCGTGATGAATACGCTCGCGATGGGTACTCAATATCGGCCAATAATAACATCCGCTGCCGAGGCAAGTGGTGGAGCTGCGCCTCACTGGTGGTACGTTACTGCCGTGTGGCTTCTTCTTATGATCGTTTTGATACCACTACTTAGTTATGCTAGTGATGACGATAATTTCAACTGCAGCGCCTACTATGGCCTCAATGTTTGCGCCTCTACTTTTGAGCTAAATGATGACCAAATAACCTATATTGAACAGGATAAAAATGTATTTGATGTTAAAAAGAACAAAAGTAATACGCTACCTGGAACTAAACTGACTGATGATGGCATGAATCAAATTCAAAAAGAGAACGCCTTTAAAAACGCAGACTCCTTTCGTGATTATATGAAAACTCTCGAAAACCCCGACACGACAGGTGATAGTAGCGAGTTTTCTATAAAGAAAAGGATTTTAGACAGCACCAATTTTGGACTGGATTGTCGACTTGTGACGAACAGTATTTACGAGTTATCGAAGAGTAATTATTATGACTGTGCTTTACAGCGATATTTCTGATTCATTCAATATCAGTGTTCAGCTATTTGTGCTGTAACAAACCTTCCAGGCAATGTTCCCGAATGGTGTAAAATTTCTTTATCGCAACTATTTGCTCTAGGGCTTCCTGCCTCACCGCGATGTTTTTATCATCCGCTCGACGTTTTACCGCCAAAATCATCTTATTTTTGTCCGTATGTTCTGTGCTGACAAATTCAAACACCTTAGTGCTGTAACCATTGGCTTCCAATAGTAATGCACGCAATGTGTCGGTAACCATATCCGCCTCCTGGCCCAAATGTACACCGTACTGAAGTATCGGCTGCAGCAGCGCCGGGCTGGACATTTGCTGACGTATTTGTTTGTGGCAACAAGGTGAACACATAATAATCGACGCTTGCGAACGTATGCCATAGTGTATGGCATAATCAGTGGCCGTATCGCACGCATGCAGTGCGATCATCACATCACAAAATTCCGGCGCATGGGTCTTAACGTCACCACACACAAAATGTAAACGCGCTGCTTCCAATTTCGCCGCCGTTGCATTGCATAAATCGACTAATCCCTCACGCAATTCCACGCCGGTTACTTTTGCTTCGTTGAGCAAAACACTATGTAGGTAATTGTGAATGGCGAAAGTGAGATAACCCTTTCCGGAACCAAAATCGACCACTGTCAGCGGTTTATCCAGCGGAAGGCCCGAGCGAGCTATCGCCTGGCTGAAAACTTCAACGAACTTGTTTATCTGTTTCCATTTCGCTGCCATGGCTGGAATTAGTTTGTGATTGCTATCGGTAACGCCGAGAGCCGTCAAAAACGGCTGTGTAATATCTACAAAGCGGTTTTTTTTGCGGTCGTGCTCGCCCGATGAGGTAGACGTATTTGACGAAGGGTAGGTGTGCAATACGGCATTGCCAGTTTTAGACAGCTCTAACTGAGTTTCCTCGCCATCACTATATAGGTGTGCATTCTTGAATTGATTCACCAGCATATTTTTAATAACTTCCAACCCTTCAACGGGTGTGAAATTCTTCGTGATATCACACGTTCTATAGCTATAGACAAATGACATAGCGGTCTTATTGCGTAAATTAACCGGACGTATGGTTACACGCTGCAAGTCTTTTTCAGCGCCGCGGTATTTGCTCAAAAGCAGCTTATTCCAAGTGCCGTTTTTCTGATTGCGCTCCAGCAATGTAATAAACTGTTGCTGAGCTTCAGGGTTACTGGTCGGCATGGGCCCAGCTGTTTCAAAGGGGGACCCCATAATAGCAATATCCATGGTTCTGACAAGTTGGCCTTTCCATTACATGGGTACCAGACAAGCTCTGAGCTAACCCGACCAACATGCGCTGTCTTAGCGATCGCTTTCTGCGTAACCCTTAATCTGGATCAACTACACTGAAGTTGTGCCACCCTATTATTCAAACCCCTATAAGAGATAGAACCGCATGAAACGTATAGCTTTGACCATAATAACCGCTCTGCTTGGCACACTCCCATTGATCGTGAATGCAGCGGCCAGTGCCACTCCTGGCGATTTTGGCCCGCCCGAGGGGCCGCCCGTGCATGCCGTACTGACCAGTCCACCACAGGTGCCACCAGCGACCGGGCGCAGCAAGCCCGCCAAGGTCATCATTGATCTCGAGGTGAAGGAGGTCGAGAAGGAAATATCCGAGGGTGTGCACTACATGTTCTGGACCTTCGGTGGTACCGTGCCGGGCTCCTTTATACGGGTACGCCAAGGTGATACCGTCGAATTTCACCTGAAAAATCATCCCGACAACAAGATGCCACACAACATTGACCTGCATGGTGTGACAGGGCCAGGCGGAGGTGCCACATCCAGCTTTACCGCGCCTGGACACGAATCGCAGTTTACGTTCAAGGCTCTCAATCAGGGTCTCTACGTCTACCACTGCGCCACCGCTCCGGTCGGCATGCACGTCGCCAATGGCATGTACGGTTTGATGCTGGTCGAGCCACCTGAGGGCCTCCCGAAGGTCGATCATGAGTACTATGTAATGCAGGGCGATTTCTATACAACGACAAAGTACCGCGAGAAAGGACAAGCACCCTTCGATATTGAGAAGGCCATCGACGAGCGGCCGACCTATGTGTTATTCAACGGCGCGGAAGGATCCATGACGGGTGACAAGGCTTTGTCAGCGAGGACCGGAGAAACAGTACGTTTGTTCGTGGGCAATGGTGGACCGAATCTGGTGTCGAGTTTTCATGTGATCGGTGAAATCTTCGACCACGTTTCGTTTGAAGGCGGCACTCTTCAACAGGAAAACGTTCAAACAACGTTAATCCCAGCTGGCGGGTCCGCAATCGCAGAATTCCGTACCCAGGTGCCGGGCACCTATATACTCGTCGATCACTCGATCTTTCGCGCGTTCAACAAGGGAGCGCTGGCGATGCTCAAAGTCGTCGGCCCGGAGGACAAGTCCATTTACTCTGGCAAGGAAGTCGACTCGAACTACCTTGGTGATCGAGCCCAATCAAGCCTTGCCGCTGTAAGCACTGCCTCGGCCTCGGCGGCAAAAGGTACTCTGACGGTAGAGGAGCAAATCAAGGCTGGAGAGGCCTTGTATGCTGGCACCTGTTCGGTCTGCCATCAGAACAATGGCAGTGGCTTGCCGGGCGTGTTTCCGCCACTGGCAAAATCTGACTTTCTCGCAGCCGACCACAAACGCGCGATACAGTTTGTTCTAAAAGGTTTCGCTGGGAAGATCACTGTCAATGGCAATGACTATAATTCAGTGATGCCACCGATGAGTCAACTGAACAACGACGAGGTCGCGAACATCCTGACGTATGTGCTGAGTAGCTGGGGCAATGCCGGCGGATCGATCAGCGCAGACGACGTGGCCAGAGAAAGGGCGTCGATTGAAAAATAGTTGGCCAGAAATATGGCCCGGCTGATGATAGCCCTACTCCTGATCGCCCTTCAATCGACCGGCGCAATTGCTGCTTCTGAAGCCGACAACCCGCCGCAGTACGCACACCTGCCAGGTGGAGAATTTCGCAGTGTACTGCCACCGGACGGCAAGTCAGCACTGGCCAGGATATCACCTTATGCGCTGAGAACCTTGCCGGTAACGAACCGCGAATTCCTCAAATTTGTAGAGACGCATCCACAATGGCGGCGAGACCACGTTGCCCGCGTATTTGCCGATGGAGCGTATCTCGGTCATTGGAGTTCGGATATGCAGTTCGACGATGCCCTAGCGCAACAGCCCGTCACTAACGTCAGTTGGTTTGCTGCAGAGGCATACTGTGAAAGCGAAGGCGCACGCCTGCCCACCTGGCACGAGTGGGAGATGGCAGCGGCGGCAGATGAAACACGCCACGATGCTCGCAACGACCCCGTCTGGCGCGAGCGCATTCTCGGCTGGTATTCACAGGCTGGCGGAAAAGAGCTTGCGGCAGTTGGGCTTACACCGAAAAATGCCTGGGGCGTCTACAACATGCATGGGCTGGTGTGGGAATGGGTCGAGGATTTCTCGGGCATGATGATTAGTGCAGATAGTCGAGAGCGGGGTGACACGGACATTCTCAGGTTTTGTGGTGCCGGAGCCGCAAGCACGCAGGACAACGACAATTACGCGATATTGATGCGCGTAGCGGTTGCTTTCCAGCCTGACCGCGCCACAGTCGACGCGCAATACAGGTTTCCGCTGTGCGCGCGATGATAAAGAGAACTCTCAATGAGAACGAAAACTGTGATTGGAAAATGGTTTAGCATTACTGCCTTGTCTGGCATACACGTATTCACATGGATATTCACTGCGATGCTTTCGTTATCCGGCATAACTGCTCATGCTACCGATACAGCACTGCCGACGGACTCGATCTATCAGCTCAACGTGCTCGTCACAGATCAGGATGACCGGGAACTGCGCCTGCCTGCCCTGCGCGGACAGGTGCGTATCGTCAGCATGTTCTACGCAAGCTGTCCTTATGTCTGTCCATTAACGATTTCAACTCTGGAGCGTATTGAAAAGGCGTTGACCCCCGCGCAGCGCGCGAATCTGGGTGTGGTTTTAATTTCTCTCGATCCCCAGCGTGATACCAGCGCGGCACTCAAGACACTCGCGCTTGAGCGCAACCTCGATGAAACACGCTGGCGCCTGCTACATACGGATGGTGTGGCCGTGCGCAAAATCGCCGCCGTCCTCGGCATCCAGTACCGTCAACTGGAAAACCAGGACTTCAATCATTCAAGCGCACTCATATTGCTTGACGCCGATGGTCGGGTACTGGCGCGCTCCAGTCAAATGGGCGACCCCGATCCGGATTTCGTTGCCGCTGTGGCCGCTACGCTAGTACGCTAGTTGCCTGGGCAACAAAGGCATAGCTTCAGTCGAGTAAACGCTGTGTAAGTCCACCGTAGGCATCGATACGCCGGTCGCGCAGGAACGGCCACATACGCCGAACAGTTTCGCTGCGCACAAAATCGAGCTCCACAATCAATTCGGTTTCGTTGCTGGTATCCGCCAGGGCGAGTATTTCGCCCTGACATCCGGCCGCAAAGCTGGAACCCCAGAAGACTGCGCCGCCCGGTTCCGTGCCGACCCGGTTGACGCTGAGCACCGGAATGCCATTGGCTACAGCATGTGAACGCTGGATGGTAATCCATGCATCGCGCTGGCGCGCCTGCTCTTCTAACGTATCGTCGGTATCCCAACCGATCGCTGTGGGATAAATCAGCAGTTCGGCGCCAGCCATTGCCATCAGGCGTGCCGCCTCGGGATACCACTGGTCCCAGCAGACCAGTACGCCCAGTTTTCCGAGCGAGGTGGAGATGGGCACAAAGCCCAGATCACCAGGGGTGAAGTAGAATTTTTCATAATATCCAGGATCGTCAGGAATATGCATCTTGCGGTATTTTCCCGCAATGTTGCCATCGGCTTCCAGCACCACGGCGGTATTGTGGTAGACACCTGGCGCCCGTTTTTCAAACAGGGAAATCACAATCACAATTGCAAGCTCGCGGGCGAGCGCACCGAAGGTTTCAGTGGAGGGCCCGGGAACTGTTTCGGCAAGTTCAAAACGGGAGGGATCTTCGTGATCGCAGAAATAGAGACTGGTATGCAGCTCCTGCAGCACTACCAGTTTGGCACCGTGCTGTGCGCAGCGGCGGATGGCGGCGACACTCTTTTCAATATTGACGGCGCGGTTATCCGTACATGACTGCTGCACCAGGCCTGCAATTAGTCTACTCATACCACTCCTTCGGGAATCTGCATGGTGATGCAATGCAGGGAACCATGCTGAAGAATCAATGTGCTGCAATCTATACCGATGATCTCGCGATCGGCAAATGCTTTTCCAACGACTTCCAATGCCAAAAGATCAGCGGGATCGTTGTAGGTTGGAACGAGCACTGCACCGTTGATCACCAGGTAGTTGGCATAGGTGGCTGGCAGGCGGTGGCCATCGGAATCATATTTTGCGCCCGGCCAGGGCAGGGGCAGGAGGCGGTAACCTGCAAACTGCTGCAGTTCCTGTTCCATCGCTTTGAGCGGGGCAAAGTGTTCATCGGCGGGGTCGTCGCACGCGACATAGACAATGGTTTTGTCCGGGCAGAGCCGGGCCAGCGTATCGATATGGGCATCGGTATCGTCGCCAGCCAGATAACCGTGTTCCAGCCACAGAATATTGGAAACCCCTAACTCAGACTTCAATCGCTCCTCGATCTTTTCTCTTGAAAGATGAGCATTGCGGTTGGGATTGAGCAGGCATTCTGTGGTTGTAAGCAGCGTACCTTGTCCGTCGCTCTCAATACTCCCGCCCTCGAGAATCAGGTCAACGGCTCTTAGCGGGGTAGTTCCAAAAGCACCGGCGGTGTGCAGCTTCCGGTTGACCGCATTATCTTTTTCAGCCTCGAATTTTCCACCCCAGCCGGTGAAGGTAAAGTCCAGCAGTACCGGTTTACCATTCTCCTCAATGGTGATCGGGCCGAAGTCGCGCGCCCATGTATCGTTGGTCGGTAGATCCCAGGCATCGGGTCGAATCAGCATGACCGGCTGAAATCGCTCAATCGCTTCCATGATGGTCTGCACGGTATGCCGGGCCTCTGCGAGCATGGGGCTCCAATCGGTGCGCTCATGCGGCCACACCAGCAGGACGGCATCCTGTGGCTCCCACTCTGCGGGCAATCTTCGGTTCAAAACATTCACCCGCGCATATTTTCCAGAATTTGAAGAAACGCCAGCATCCTAGCATATTCTGCCCTAAACTTGATGCACCACAGCCATAGGGCAACGTAGCTGGTGAGTGATTGACAATACCCTAGCGTACGCAATGCGCTAGGGATATGATACCGGATCTACCCAGTCCCAATTCCAGTTCACGGGGTGCAGGCTACTTTCCAAGGCGTCCTCGCCCCATGCAACAACAGCCCGGTTGAGGCAATCAATGGCCAGCAGAAAATACGCCCGGAAGAGCCGACCTACCCGAGAACTTGACGAAGCCATTGCGGCTGCGAACAGCTTCGAACAGTGGCGGGAACTGGCCGAGGCATATGACCAGCATACCGGCGCCGATGTATGGCGCACAACCGATGAGTCCCCGCTGTACGATGCCGCGAGTATCACCACCCGGTTGCAGAGACTGCGCAAGTTACGCAAGAAGGGCGACGATCATGGCCTGCTGTTCGCACTCAATGAAGGCATACACGGTAACATGGCCGGAATGGGCAATATCAAGCTGTACCAGAAGGCCCGGTTGGGGACCAAAATCCTCATCAAGGAATACATCGACGAAATCTGCGATGCGCTTGAATATCTGTCGCCGCGTTATTTCAAAGGTATCTCCTGGGCTGAGCGCATCGAGTTCTTCCAGCGAGCAAGTCACTGCTATGGCCGATCGGCACTGATGCTCAGCGGTGGCGGCACTCTCGGGTATTTTCACTTCGGGGTATTGAAATCCCTCATCGAGCAAAAATTGTGCCCAGTGGTCATTTCCGGCGCCAGTGCCGGTGCATTCGTGGCGGCGATCGTGGGAACCCGCAGTGACGCAGAATTCCTGGCGCTGTTCAAAAACAACTATCTGGCGCGCGCGCTCACTGAAAATAGTGACAGTATCAAGGTCGGTTTTGGTATGAGCAAGAAAATTGATATGCGGTCGATCAAGCGTGAGATGGCCAAGTTAATACCCGATATGACGTTCAAGGAGGCTTACGAAAAAACCGGGCGCAGTATCAATATCTCCATTTCACCGGCCGAACCACGCCAGACGTCACGGCTGCTAAATCATATCGCCTCTCCCAATGTCACGCTCCGATCCGCTGTTCTGGCATCCACCGCGCTGCCCGGCGTATTTCAACCGGTACAGTTAGAGGCACGCAATGCCGACGGGGATATCAAGCCCTACCTGCCATCACGTCGCTGGATCGATGGCTCATTTTCCCAGGACCTGCCGGCCAAGCGCCTTGCACGCATGTACGGGGTCAACCACTTCATCGTCTCCCAGGTCATGCCCGGACTGGGCCGTGAACCGGATAGAAAGCCCGGGCTGCGTAAAATTATCTCGGACGCTTCGGTGGCGGCAACGAAGCAGGTGGTGCGGGGTTATCTCGACTTCCTGAAGCGGTACGGCAAGGTGGGGCCACAAATGGGCACTGCCATGAATGTCGTCAACGCACTGATGGACCAGCAGTTTACTGCCGATATCAATATTTTCCCCGGGTATGGTCTCTCTAGCCTGGGCAAGCTACTTAAAATGATGTCCGAGGAAGAAATGGCTGATTTGATCAAGGCCGGAGAACGGGCTACCTGGCCCAAGGTCCCGACCATCGGCACGACTACGCAAATTGGCCGCACGCTGGATGGCATACTGCATGCGTTTGAGATCGACGAAGCCCACTGGCTGCGCACGGCACCACAAACCAATGCAGCGCTGGATTCCGAGATTCGTCGCAATGGCACTGGTCGGGGCCCGGCTATAGCTAAACGCAGCAAACGGGTATCGAAAATTATCCAGCAGAAAGCCCAGGACAGGTCGGCCGCCTAGCTTGCTATAGACTTCACCGGACAGTACGTATGATTTCTCCAGCGAGCCTGTGAGTGCAGCTTCACGAAACTATCCACTAAACATGCTCCAACAGCTCACGCCAGGACTCAATGTCTGTGTCTCGTGACTTGAGCAGTTGAAAGCCGGCCAGCCAGCCGCTTTTGCCGTCCTCTCTTGGCTTGCACCATTTTACCTCTGCAGCCATGTAGAATGGATCTTTCACTGAAGGCAGCTCTGCGCAGACAGACAAAATCGCACCTACAGTCAAATCACTTTCAATATTGACGCGGAAACCTCCGTAAGAAACATCCACCACCTCGCACTGCAGCAGCAGACCTTCAGATGAATCGGTCGCAGCTATCGCCTCTACGAAAATCCTCGTGTCCATCTTAATGCGGAGATGATTACGGTCATTTTCTTGCATACGTGTTCTAACCGATTCCTAATGGTCCAATAAACTGTCAATTCAACGAGAAAATTTCTTTTCGTAAACCCATACAGCCGCAGGTGGTAGATTGATTGCTATGCGTCGTACCCTGGTGCCCTCAAAGCCGAGTCGCTTTGCCAGCACCACCGATATTGGCGGTAGCGGTGAATAAGTGAACTGGATCAACTGACCACCCACAGGTAACACAGAAGCTATTTCTTTCAAAATTCGAAAGCGCTGCCGGGAGTACAAGCTGATTAGAGGCAAGCTTGATACTACCGTTGTTGGATTGCTGAATCCAGAGACCTTCAATAACATACCCAGCCTGGCAGCGTCTGCCTGCAACACCTTAACAGTGGGAAACAGGTGTTTGAGGTTACGGGACATAGAAACAGAGCTTTCGATCACCAAAAGTTGCTCGGCTGACACTCCATGCTTCAACAGCGCCCTGGTAATCACACCAGTCCCCGCACCTAATTCGACGACCAACCCGGTCCCGGGAACAACCTGTGAGGCCATGGCAGATGCCAGCTGCTGTCCGCTTGGTGCGAGTGCACCTACTCCACGAGGATCTCGCAGCCACTGCGTAACAAATAGTTGATTCATTCGGCTTGAGCCACTTCTCAAATTACTCTCCCGACAAAGACAACCATCGCCTCCCGAAAAAAATGCGGGGGACAGCTGATCCGTGCTCATTGCGGGCATTGAAGATATTACATCACCCGAGAAATTCCAAAGGCCCGACTAGCAGGGTCGGGCTACCTTAGCCGAGCTTTCTTGTTGGCTATAGTACGCCATTTCCCACTCCGCTGGTGGGATATCACAGGCGGACTACCAAAATCGGGCATAGTTAAAGGCAATCCCCGCATAGCCAGCACTGTGCTATAACCAATTCGAGTTTTTCAGCTTGATGTAGAGAAAAATGCAAGCCCCAACGGTTGAGCCAAGCACGGCAAAATAACTGTATTGCCAACCAAGCTCTGGCATATGCTTGAAATTCATACCGTATAGGCTGAACACCACGGTGGGCAATGCGAGAATGGCTCCCCATCCGGCCAGCTGCTTTACAATGTCATTCTGTCCTATCGACACCATGGCCAGATTAATTTGCATCGCGCTAATCAGCATTTCGCGCATATTGTCGCAGCTTTCGATAACCCGGCGAGAATGATCCTGCACGTCACGGAGATAGACACGGATTGATTTGGGTATGACGTCTTCATGAAAGCGCATCAGCTCGTTGCATATATCGACGAGTGGTTGCGCGGCGTCACGTAGCAACATCAGCTCACGTTTGATGCTGTAGATGCGCTGCAGTTTCTCGGTCGATATTCGTGCGTCAAAAATATCTGCCTCTATCTGGTTGAACTGGCTGTGCAACTCGGAAACAGCCACCAGATAATTATCAACGATGGCATCAAGCAGGGCATAAAGGGCATAGCCCGTACCCAGCGCCAGTCGCTGGGGATTCTTCTCGCAACTTGCTCGAACTGGCGCGTAGCTTTTCGATTTACCGTGGCGCAGCGTGATGAGGTAGTTTTTGCCAGCAAAGAGGTGGGTCTCTCCGAACTCGATTTCATTTTCGATCAGTGTCGCTGTCTTGACGACAATAAAAAGCGATTCCCCGTACGTTTCGAGTTTGGGGCGCTGATGCGCGGCGTGCGCGTCCTCCATCGCAAGTTCATGCAAGCCAAACTCTTCCTGTATTTTGCCCAGCAATACATCGTCAGGCTCATGGAGTCCGACCCATAAAAATACATCGGGTTGCTTGATGATTTCGCTGATGTCGTCGATGGGAAAGGCCTCAAGGCGCATTCCCTGACGATAGGCGACACAATTGACTATTGCTGACATAGGTTTCTCACACTTCTTAGCCTCGGCGCGGCCGTCCGGATGATGGTGGTTATTTAATTTAACTGCTCACCATATGCGGGTTCAAGCATAGGCGCATAGTAGACCATTTTTTGTCAGGGTGACCACAGTGTATCTGCAGCTGGCAGAAGAGCATCGAATTTGTGCCTGAAAAGGTCAATCAGGTAGCCGGCAGCCCGTATGCTCAAGTAGACTGTCAGCACAAGCAAACTTGATTGCAATCACTCCAGGATTGAACCATGTCCCTGCAATACAAGATCAGCGCCCTTTTTCTTGTAGTATTCCTGCTATTCGGTATGCTGACCTACACCGTCCAGCAACTGGTAATCCTGCCCAGCTTTCTTACGCTCGAGACCCAGGACGCAACACAGGACATGGAGCGCGCGGTGCAAGCCATTCAGCGCGAGATTGCCGCACTGGCTCAACCAGCGGGCGATTGGGCCTCGTGGGACGACGCCTACCGATTCCTGGCAGATAACAATAGTGAATTCCGTGATTCCAACCTGACCAAAATTGGGGTGTTGGATCTACTGCGCGTTGATCTTCTTTACTTTATTGATCTCTCCGGCAATGTCGTCTGGAGTGTGGTATACAACCGACAGACCGGCGAAAAAATCAGTCTGCAGGAACTGAGCGACAAGGTGCTGCCCCCTGGCCATCCGCTGATCGCACTGCCAAGTGAAGACTCCGAAGTAAATGGATTGCTGATTACCAGCCACGGTCCGATCATAGTGGTGTCCAAGCCGTCCCTTGACAGTAATAGTCAGGGTCCAGCGCACGGTGCGCTGGTACTAGGGCGCTTCCTGGATGCCAGAACCATCCAGAGGATTGCCCAGCAAGCCCGGGTTGAACTCGCGTCATGGCCACTGCACGACGCAAAACTGGGTGCCGAGCAGGCGGCCGTGGCCGCTGAGCTCGGCAACTCCCGGGAAATTACGATTCGCGCAGATGACGACCAAAACAGGGTATACCAAATCCTGCCGGATATTTTTGGCAAGCCGGCGCTTCTACTGCAAGTGAACGTACCGAAGCTCATTTCCGCACAGGGCCGCGCCGCCATTAGCAATGCGCGCATGTCCCTGCTAGGGGCCGCACTGCTCATCCTGCTGGTGTTGCTGGTGGGACTGCGCTATCTGGTTCTGGGCCCTATTGCACAGTTGACCGCGCACGCAGACGTTGTAGGACGCGGCGATGACCTTTCAATACGCCTCAACACTGATCGGACAGACGAACTGGGGGCACTGGCGCGCGAATTCAACCAGATGGTCGAGCGCTTGTCTGACGCGCGTAAGACGCTGCTGGAGAAGTCCCACCAGGCCGGTATCGCTGAACTGGCGAGTGGCGTCCTGCACAATATTGGCAATGCGATAACTCCCCTCAAGGTACGAGTGGCGAACCTCGAAAGCACTCTGCGCGAGGCGCCTGTGGTGGAACTGGAAAGGGCACTGACCGAGTTGGGCGAAGCGAGCACGCCAGATGCACGACGGACAGATCTCAGGGCATTCACAGACCTCGCCGCGCGCGAATTTGCCTCTCTGATAAGCGCCACGGTCGAGCAGATCGTTGGCATTGCACACCAGGTCGACCATGTGCAGAAAATTCTCAGCGACCAGGAGAGCATCAGTCGTGCGGAGCGTGTACTGCACCCGGTGGAGGTGGAAAGACTGGTCCGCGAGTCGGTCAATCTGCTAGGGACCGACATACACCCCACGCTACAGATCAATCTGGATGCCAGCCTTCAGTCGGTTGGCCGAGTGCTTGGCTCACCCGTCGCCTTGCAACAAATCATGATCAATCTGCTCAAGAACGCTGCCGAATCCATACGCGTATGCACACCTGCCCCGGATATCGGGCGCATAGAGCTAACGGCCGCGGCGGAGAGCCGCGGCAGTCGCGCGATGATTCGTCTGTGTGTCAGAGACAACGGTGCAGGCATTGCGCCTGGGAATCTGCCGCGCCTGTTCGAGCGCGGATTTAGCACTAAATCACGCCCGTCTTCGGGCCAGGGTTTGCATTGGTGCGCAGTCACCGCCGCCGCGCTAGGTGGCCAAATAGAGATTGATAGTAGCGGCACGGGGCACGGTGCCACAGTATCGCTGTGGTTGCCACTGGCCTGACCACAGCTGATCTAAACTTCAACCATTCGCAGCTAGGACTCAACTATGAACGACGTGATCAAACCACCTATCCGTATTCTGGTCGCAGACGACGAAGAAGCCGTGCTGGATGCCTATCGTGCGGTGTTCAGCGACCGTCGACCCACTGCGGGGACTTCCGCGCTCAATGACCTCAAGTCCAGGCTGTTTGAAGGATCAGGCGGGGGGCAGCGGGCTAATGAGGCTGAACTGTTCGATGCACACTTTTGCAACAGTGCAGAACAAGCGGTATCGGCCGTGCGCCGGTCGGTAGTCGATGGACGGCCGTTTGCCGTCGTCTTTCTGGATATGCGCATGCCACCCGGCCACGACGGCATCTGGGCCGCCATCCACATCCGTGAAAGCGATCCGGAAGTGGATATTGTCATCGCAACTGCTTATTCGGATACTGATCCGCGCCAGATCACCGCACAGGTTCCACCCGAGGAAAAATTGTTCTATGTGCAGAAACCTTTTCATCCTCACGAAGTGCGCCAGCTGGCACTGGCGCTGGGGCGTAGCAAGTGGAGCGCGGAGAATCGATTCCGGCAGCTCGCACACTACGATAGTCTAACCGGGCTGCCTAATCGTACCCTATTCCTTGATCGGATTACCCAAACCCTTGAAGCTGCGCGTCGTCATCAGCGCAAGGCGGCGCTTCTGTTTATCGATCTCGACAATTTTAAGCGCATCAATGACAGTCTCGGTCACAGCTTTGGTGATGAGATTCTAAAGATCACGGCTGAGCGGTTGCGCCATTGCGCAAGGACCTGCGATGCCGTCACAGGCCCTTGGCGTGAAGTTTCCGCCGCGCGGCTCGGCGGCGACGAGTTCACCATCCTGCTGTCGGAGATCGAGCAGACGGAAAACTGCGCGTTGGTCGCCCAGCGCATTTTGCACGCATTCATCGAGCCTATGCGGTTGCAGGAACATGAGGTGATCATGACACCGAGCATCGGAATTGCGACCTTTCCCGAGGACGGCGAGGACGTACAAACCTTGCTTAAAAACGCCGACCTTGCCATGTATTTTGCGAAACACACTGGGCCAAATTCCTTCCAGTATCACCAGGACAGCATGAACACATCGACACTGCAGAAAATCACGCTGGAGAGGAATCTGCGGCAGGCTATTTCCCAGAATGAGTTCACGCTGCATTACCAGCCACAGACGGACATGGTCACTGGCGCACTCAAGGGTGCCGAGGCCCTGCTGCGCTGGGACAACAAGGAACTTGGTAGTGTACCGCCCGCCGAATTCATACCCGTGGCAGAGCAATGCGGGCTGATCCTCGCCATTGGGGAGTGGGTTCTGCGTACAGCCTGCCAGCAAGCCAGGTTTTGGCGCGACCGGGGTGTACCGCTGCCACGAATCGGGGTCAATGTCTCGGCAAAGCAATTTTTCCAGCAGGATTTCCCGCTGCTGGTAGAACAGGTGCTGGCCGACACCGCGCTGGAGCCACACGTCCTCGAAATTGAGATTACAGAAAGTCTGTTGATGCAGGATACAGAGCGCGCCATTAACACCATGCACCGACTCAGGACTATGGGCGTCCAAATCGCGCTGGATGACTTTGGCACCGGTTACTCGAGTCTCAGTCGGTTGAAGGAATTCCCCATTGACTGCCTCAAGATCGACCACTCGTTCGTGCGCGATATCAGTACCGATGCAAACGATCAGGCCATAGCTTGCGCGGTACTGGCGATGGCCAGCAGCCTGAACATGCGCGTCGTTGCTGAGGGCGTGGAAACATCTGCGCAGTTCGACTTCCTCAAACTGAAGCAGTGCAACGAGATGCAGGGCTACTTGATTTCGCGCCCGCTGCCGGCCGAAAAGTTGGAGGAATTCCTGTTGCAGATGGTTGAGTCACCTGCGACTTGACGTCGTTGTTTACTCGCTACCCAATGCGGGTCTACCCCGACGCCAGTACATAATAATGATTAGTGCAACCAACCCCGCTGCGCTGATCAGCAGTGAGGTCATTTGCAATTCCACCAAATACGGGTCCCTGAAGGATTCGAGCAAGCCCTTGGCGCCGTCATGGAGCACAAGGTAGAGCAGCGCAACTTGACCATTAAAGCTGCGCCTGCCGTCGAACCACATGAGAAACAGGCCGACACTGAAGGACGCGGCCATAAACAGGAAGTGCAGCGGCAATACGGGAAGGCTCGGGAGGTCGGGGGAGGCGAGCAGGCCCTGCTGGAAATGCTGGTACCAGACCTGGCTGCCCGGCGCGTAACTGAGGCAGAAAAACCCAGTACACTGCACCCCCGTACAACAGCCGTTCATGAAACAACTGAAGCGCACCAGCGCGAACGCGAAACACACAGTAATGGCCAGCACATCGAGGAAGCGGGCCAGGGGTAATTCTGGCAGCAGCCATCGCTTCAGCAATGGCCCCAGCAAGACCATCGCTATCAGGGCACCAGGGTAGCGCAATCCACCGCGTAACTCTGCTGAAAGAGGCTGGTAGGGCTCCCACCCTCGCACATGTAGCGAAAACAGCTTCGCGCCCAGGAAGGCAGCCACAGCTATCAACAACAGCAGCCAAACCGCCCGGCCGGTTCGAATGCCATCCTGGCGCAAATAGAGAATGAAAAACAGGATCCCGAAAATTGCGATGGGGGATATCAGTAACTGCAGTGCTTCAAGGCCAAACAGACCGCTCGGATACATGCCTGAACCCCGGGGACTTAAGAAGGAATACGCGTATTATAGAGCCGATACGCGTATTCCCCCTAAAGATTTAGCCGCAGCCGGGGGGCAAATCACATGCATCACCGATGCCATCGTTATCAACGTCCGCCTGACCCGGGTTGGGGTTGGCAGGGCAATTGTCGTTAGCATCCGCGATACCATCACCGTCGGTATCAAGACCTACCACCAGATCGCATGCATCGCCGATGCCATCACCGTCGCCATCCGTCTGGCTATTGTTAGCCACAGCCGGGCAGTTGTCCAAGCCATCCAGACTGGAGTCCTCGTCCCGGTTAATGCCCATGCGTGTACCGGAGCCGGGCGGTGCGCAAGTATAGGTGAGCGGGCCTCCGTTGGCAGCCGTAGCCAGCGCGCGTACCGCTGCATCAGAGAGAATTTCATTCTTGTCGGTGCGGAACTGACCGTCAGCCTGGCGCACCGCGCCGCGCTCAACGCCATCGATAGTGCCCTTCACAATGAGATCGCATTCCTTCACGGCACCGCCCATCATCAGCGAAGCGAAATTCGCATTGGCGCGCTGAATCAGCAGGCTTATACGCGGGTTCACGGCGGCAGCGTTAGTGGCGGTGAGGGTCACCTGCTGGCCAACGATGGGCGCCAGGTCCGAGGGGAACTCGAACGCGAAGGCTTCGAGATTGGCTTCCTCTGTCGCATTGAGGCTGAACACGCTGGCCGTCAGGAAGTTACGCACGGTGTCAACCGAGCCGTCGTGCAGGACGCCGAAGCCGCGAATCTGCTCACCCGTGTTGGTGCCACCGGTTGAGTTGCCGAACATGCCCACCTTGGTGTAGTCGTTGCGCATGTGCGCAACCTTCGCCGTCTGCGGCTCGCCTTCAAAGGTCTGCTTGCCGCCGGTGCCGAAGAAGCCCTGCGCGGTATTCAGCGTATGGCAACCATTGCAGTTGGCGACAGTATCAACCGCCGCGCCATTGAAGCGCGTTTGGCCAAGCAATGCGCTGGGGTTGGAGGGGCTGTTGGCCAACAAGGGATTGACCAGACCCGACACGGTATTGTTCAGCGGCCGGATGGGGTTAGGCGGCAGCATCAATTCCAGTGCGAAATCGGTGAACTTCTGCATATCGGGCTCAGGCAGAATCCCCTGCTTGCCCACCAGTCCTTCAAACGCCACGATGAAGTTGCGGAAGGAGTCTGCCTCGGAACAGGGCGCACCGGTGGGTTCCGCGCAGGGATCCAGTCCGAAGAAGCCATCTACGCGATCCCCGCGCCAGTGCAGGGCGCCATGGGTCGCCATGCCGCGCAGTGTCTGCGTGGTCATAGGCCCCTTCATGGGGTGAAAACTGGTCTTGTTGCCGGAAGGAATGAACACTGCCTCCGGCTGGGTATTGGTTGTCACATGATCGTCCGGGTTGCCGAGGTTCCAGGCGAGCTGGTCAACGTCGCCAAAGATGTGGCAGCTGGAGCAGGACGTCTCGCCGTTGCCGGAAGTTGCGAGTGCGTCATAGAGGAAGGGACGTCCTTCCACAATCGCGGTTGGTTCCGGGTTGTGCAGCGCGTGCGTTGCAATTACGGTATTGGTGTTCAGGTCGACGACCTCGACTTGGTTGCCAAACCGTGTGAGGACGTAGAGACGCTTGTTCAGCACGTCCGATTCATCCAGCGCCATACCGGCGGGGCCGCCGCCGACGGAAATGTAGTTGGCGCTTTCCGCGGCCGGGTCGAAGTTGGTTTCGAAGTTAGGGTCCTCGATGTCGGCGACATCAAACACGCCGATTTTCGCCGAGCCGAACGCGGCCACATACAGTTTGGAGCCGTCGGCGGAGACTACCGGTTGCAGCGGCGTCGCCAGGCTGTGCTCCTTCTGCGCCTCGATGGCTGCATGATTGGCGCCGGGATTGGTGTGACGCTGACTGTAGTCGATATGCTGGTTCAGGTGCTGTATGTCCTTAGTGGTGCCGCCGGGATTCAGCACTGTGATGCGTGATTCGGACAAGTGGCCCTGCACCGTACTGCCGCCGTGGATGCCAGGTCCCTCAAAGTTGATGTGGTTCGGCAACTCGGTGTTAGTGACATACACTTTGCCGGTGACCGGGTTCACGGCCATGTTGAACAGGATCGTGCCCACGCCGGTGTAGATGCTGCCGGATGTCAGAGTGTTGGCGTTGACGGTGAAGACATCGCGGTCGGGCAGGCTGAACCTGACCAGGCTGTTCCAGTTGGTGCCATTCTGGTCAAGCCAGTTGGTGCCATTGAATTTTACGATCACGCCTTGCTCGGGAGCCGCAACGCTCTGTTCGCACGCCGGATCGGCATCATTCTGCCAACAGTTGTTCGGCGGCCCGAAAGCGCCGTTGGCGCCAAAGCCGTTCGGCACGGCAGTTTCGTTGATTACCGTTGTCTGGTTGCCTGATTGATACGCAGCCACATAAACCGTTGCGCCATCAGGTGTCACTGCCAGGCCGCGCGGGGTGTCGGCGAAGAAGCTGAGAATCTGCAGCGGCGTGCCTCCAAGCGTGGTGCCCAGGTTGTTTCCGTCGAAGACCCAAACGTCGGCCCGCCCGATTCCCTCGGTACTCAATTGCGGGCTGCCCGCGCCCGTTACACCTGAAATGGAAGGGTCGGTGCGGTGTTGTCCGCGGTGCGCGGTGGTGATAAATGCGCGACTGAAACCCGTGCCGGCAAAGACGATATCACGCGGTTCGTCACCCACCAGGAGTGTGCGTACAACCTTCGCGGGAGTCGCGGAGAGATCGATAATGCTCACGCTGTCGGACAGGTGGTTCACCACCCAGACTTCATTATTATTGCGCGCCGCCACGGAGACAGGCTCCATACCCACCGGGATGGAATCGGTATGGGTAAGGAAACCTCCGCTGACCGCGAACACCTCCAGTCGGTTGTCCGGTATATTCACGACCAGCAGTTTGGCGCCGTTGGGCGTCCGGGCGACGGGTCTGACAGGACCGCTCTCAAACTCGACGAAGGAGCGCTGCGCCATGGCAGGCAAAGCGCCAGTTGCCAGACTGGCCACCACAAACAACCAGGTAAATACGTTACGCGCCAGTCGGCTAACAGAACGGGGAGTAGATGGGGAAGTCGACATAGATCAATACCTGTAATTATTGTGCGCTGGAGTCATCCATTGCTTGCTTATGCTAGATGACCACACTCCGCACCTAAGCGAAAGTTTATGTCCCAGAATATCATCAAAAAACAGTCAGCAACACTGTACTTGAGTACGAGGGTACCCATTTTTTTTCTGTCACTGGGGAAGGGTTCGCATTTTTGTCCTGCGTTGGCAGGTATCATATACCTCTACCTCGCGGGGTTGCCGGAATTTAACTTATTGTTTTTATGAGGTATTCCAGAATTACGATTGCAGCCAGGCACCGTAGCGCGACAGGTACTCGCCATACAGTTGCTGCTCCCGGGCGGTGTCCAATCCAAACGCTGCGGCGGCGTATCGATGTTCACCATAGAGGTTTCGCGGATGCCGCCTGAGGTACTCGCGCATACAAGCTTCCGTCTCCTGGTTCAGATCCATGGCTAAGCGCTGGTAGATAGTGCGGATAACGGCAATGGGGTCGGCGCATATCGCGCCAAAGCTCACGTCGATGAACTGGCCATTATCCAACGCGCTACGGTCCTCCATTCCCCTGGCCACTATTTTCGCAAAGTGGCGAAACTCATAGTCGCCGGTCGCCAGCGGATCGACGCTCTGGCTAAACCCGCTGCGCAATGTGTAGACAAGACTGGCGAAAGAAGCCATGGCATCCAGCGGTCGACGATGCGTCCAGACGATGGCCGCGTCCGGATACTGTGCCAACAGCGTCTTCAGGTACGCCAGGTGCGCGGGTGTCTTCAGCACCCAGCGCTCAGGGCCCAGATCGACCTGCAGGTGCTGCAGAAAATGAGCGTGCCATCGGTAGGATGCGGTCATATCCTGGTCCAGTGCCCAGTCGCGGTAGGCGGGAATGTTGTACATATAGCCAAACTGCTCGCTGATAAATCCGGATGCCAGAATATAAACACATTCCTGCGGCAGCCTTGCGCCTATGGCATGAATCGCCCGAAAACCCGGACACAGCTTCTCCAGCAGGGCGAGTAACCTGTCGACCGGCGCGATCCTGCTGTCACTGTCGTAGCTTTGCGCGGTGGGTGGCGGAATAGGCCGCGCGACTTCCCAACTGGCAGGGGAGCGGAACGAAGGGTCCTGAGCAATCAACTCGTGCAATATGGTGGTCCCGGTCCGGGGCAGGCCCAGTATAAACAGGGGCTTTTTGATTTGCTGCGTTGCCACCTCGGGCCGTCTGGCCCGGTAGTCGAGCAATCGCAAACGGACACACAGGTGATCCAGTATGTTGAAATAGGCTGCGATGCGGCCAACCTGGGAAAGATGGGCCTGCTGCTGCAGCGCGGTCGTGAGTCGCTCCAACCCGAGCCTGAATGACTCATCACCCCAGTCGTGCAAGCCCGTTTTGCGTTGCGCATGACTGAGCAGCCGATCTGCGCACAGCTGCGGTTTGACAAACTGCGCGCTTTCCAGAAGATTGCCCATGTTGTTAATCAGCCGGATGTATGCCGGAGGCAGGCGCTGCGAATACAATTGTATTGCCCTGTCAGAAGATCAGTGTGCTAGTGTAATTGGTATCGCACGATTTTCATCCCGCGATTTGTACAACCAGTGCACAGTTTCCCGTTTCGGCTGCGTCGTTTATCCTGTCGGCTGCCATGGGTAAGGTCGACATGTGTGCGACTGCACCGACTGTAAGGAAAAAGCCATGAAAATTACCCGCTATCTGACAGGCGTGACACTCGCTATCTTCGCCACGGCTGCCCAGGCACAGGCGCCGTTCCAGATCATCGGCCTGCACCCCGATATGGTGTTTCCGGACGCGCGCGCCGCCATTGAGAAGATGGGCGGCGTCTGCAGCATGCGGCAGGTGAGGACAACGGCCGGCGAAAGAAGTATCAACGCGGAATGCACGCTGCCCCAAGCAAGTGAGGCCGGTCATGGAGGCGCTGTGGGGAACCCGGTTTCGGTGCAAGCTGGCCCCCCTGTGATCGGCTCGCAACCAGTCACACTCATTAACATTGAGGCGCCACTCGAATCCGCGCAGCTGACGAGAATTATGATTTCGCTAGGAGGAAACCTGGATGCAATCGCAAGCGACCTCGAGCAGCAGTACGGTCCTCCCGACCACGACTCATTTGCGACAAAGGATCCAAGCTGGAGTCATTCCAAACGAAAAGCGTGGATCAAGGGCTCCTATACCCTGGGACTAATCAATGTTCCGCAACTCGTCATCCTCACGGTCAACCGACCGTCACCCGATCCAGACGCCAAGCTGATCATGCACGAGTCAGGCGGAGTCACGCGCGCGAAATGAAGTGGACGCAGGGGCAATACCACCTGGCGTTATCCGATATCCCGAAACTAATCGCTCTGGAGGCCGATCAAACACAGAAATAAATCCAGGTTTCATGCTTATCTTGTTGAATTAGTTCAGGTTTGGGTTTAGACTCGAGCTGCGTTCAAGGTTGGTTAAATAAAAAAGAACGAATAATTTTTGACCAAGGGGATAGTGATGCGATTGTTGCCCATTCTGGCCTTGAGCCTACTATTAAGCATCCAGGTCAAGGCCGATGACGTGGCTTTGATTACCCGCTTGGCCCCAGACCTAAAGCCCGTTGTGATATCAGAAGCCGTTTCCGCCATGAAATGCGCCCAGAACAACGGTGTTGGCAAGTTAGCCAACCGCCTGGCCATTATCGATTACACCATTCCCTCCCGTAAGCCGCGCCTATGGGTGGTGGATCTAAAAAACAAAAAATTGCTGTTTGAGGAGTATGTCGCTCACGGTCAGGGTTCTGGTGAGGACATTCCCAATGCATTTTCTGACCGCGAGGGCAGTCATCAATCCAGTTTGGGCTTATACCTGACCGATGCAACGTATGAAGGTGGCAATGGCTACTCATTGAAATTGCAGGGTTTAAGTAGGGGTTTCAACGAATCAGCCATGCGACGACAGATCGTTATGCATGGCGCGCCCTATGTGAATCCAGACGCGACATCGGCGTTGGGCCGTCTGGGCCGCTCCTGGGGTTGTCCTGCTGTGCGCACCGAAGTGGCCGCGCCGATTATCGATACGTTAAAAAGCGGGCAATTTATTTATGCGTATGGCCCCGGTACGGCCAAACTTTCAGCTTGTAAAACAGAGAATCTTTCCTTCGCCAGCAATTCAATATCGGGTGGTTTGATTAAAGACGCCTCTTGACGGTATAGGATCAGTGCCGCGCCATAAGACCCGGCACAGCGTAAAAGGATGTCGATATACCATGTAATCAACCCCGCCATTAATCGCCTGCTGCGCTCGCCATGGCATCGTTTACTCAGCAAGCGCATCATGATCGTCAGTTACCGGGGCAGGAAATCAGGCAAACGCTACAACACACCGATCAGTTACTACCGCAATGGCGACAAGGTGTACTGCTTTACCAACGGTGTCTGGCGATACAATTTCAACAGTGACTCTGCCGCCACCCTGCGTATCGCCGGCAAGGATCTTTCGGCAAGGGGAAAGGTATTTGCGGGCCACCGCGCACAACAGATCGATCTAATGAGTGCGTATTTCAAGGCCGTGCCCCAGGACAAAAAGTTCTATGGCATCAAGGGTGGCGCAGGTGACGAGCCCACTCGCACCCACGTCGCGCAGGCTTTGGGCAGTATCGTCATCATCGAATTCACACTGCAGTAGAAACAACTCCCGTCAGTTGGACTGTGCTAGTCTCTACTGTCACATCGTAAATGTGCTGAAAAAAATCGTAACAACAGGAACACTGTATGCGCGCATGGATAGTCACGGAGTTCGGTGAGCCCTCTGACGTACTAAAACTGCACGAGGATGCCGAAACGTTTGCACCCGGCCCTGACCAGGTCAAGGTTAAGGTAGAGGTCGCCGGCTTGGGCCTGCCGGATGTGTTGATGTGCAGGAACAACTACCCGCTCGTCCCGCCCCTTCCCTTCACGCCATCACAGGAAGCAGTCGGCGAAATTATGGCCGTCGGCGCGAATGTCAACAAAGCGGTGATTGGCACGCGTGTACTGGGTCCAACTTTGTTCCAGATCGGGCGTGGTGGATTGGCACAAGAGTGCCTGATGATGTCTCAGATGGCGCTACCCATTCCGGCCACAATGAGTGGCGAGGAGGCCGCCGGTTTTTTTATCCCCTACCAGACGGCCTGGATCGGACTGGTACATCGTGCGCGACTCACCGCCGCAGACTCCGTTTTGGTATTGGGCGCATCGGGCAGTTCAGGCAGTGCCGCGGTGCAGTTGGCCAAGGCCAGGGGGGCCTATGTTATCGCCGTGGCGGGAGGTCCGGACAAAGCTGCATTCTGTGCAAGCCTGGGGGCCGATGCGGTGATCGATCATCGCAGCCAGGATATTACCAGCGCAACACTGGAACTCACTGGCGGAAAAGGCGTTTCCATTGTCTACGATCCGGTTGGTGGCAAAGCCGGGCGCGCCGGATTCAAAGCCACGGCCTTCGAGGGGCGATTCGTGGTCATCGGCTATGCCAGTGGTGAATGGCCCCACATCAGTCTGCCCGAAACTCTGCCTAAAAACATCTCGCTTGTTGGCGCCATGCCGGTCGGCTACTCGCCGCAATTTATGCTCGACAGCCACCATCAACTGATGTCGCACTGGGAACGCGGGCAACTCAAGATCGTCGGCAATCGGACGTTCAGCTTTGAAGATGGCGGCAAAGCGATCGAACACATTGCGGCCCGCAAGGTGGAGGGCAAAGTAGTGGTCAGAGTTAGCGAGTAGCAGCTAAACTGAAGACCTTCGACCCCACTCACAAGGAGAGCAGCAATGTTTAGTCACATCATGGTTGGCGCTAACGATGTTCAAAAATCAAAGATTTTTTACGATGCCGTGCTGGGAGCGCTGGGACACGATCCGGGCGTAATTGACGATAAGGGCCGTTGCTTCTACCGCACCAAAACCGGCATCTTCTCAATCAGCAAACCCATTAACGGCGAGCCAGCCTCGCATGGCAATGGGAGCACTGTGGGTTTTGCGGCGGCAGATCCGGCAGCCGCTGATGCGTGGCACGCCGCCGGCCTCAAGCATGGCGGTACCAGCTGCGAAGATCCTCCAGGAGTCCGTGACGGCGCAACGAAGCTTTACCTCGCCTATCTGCGCGATCCGGCCGGCAACAAGATTTGCGCGCTCCATCGCATAAAGTGATCCGGGCCTGTGCCTGGTGATTAACGGCCTGTAATAGAGCCAGACCTGCCTTTAACGCAATGTGTACTGGCTCAAGTCCGGTTGGCGCGTCCATTTCCAGTAATCCACCAGACGCCAGGGCAGGTTGGCAGTCACCCTGCCCCGGCTGTTCTTGTACCAGTTGCTGGTACTGTCATTGGCCCACACCAATTGTTTGACCCAGTCCTGCAAGCGCTCGTTGTAATCAGCGTTGGCCTCCTCTGTACACTCGATTAACTGACAGTGATTTTCCAGCACCGCGCCGATACAGCCCAGTATATAGCGCACCTGACATTCCGAATTGAATACCAGGCTACCGGCGTGAGCCAGATTGGTCGCTGGCCCGTAGATACAGAACAGGTTGGGGTATCCCGGCACCGTGATGCCCAGGTTGGCCTTTGGGTCGTCACCCCACTCCTCGGCCAGTACTCTGCCCCTTCGACCCACAACGTTGATCGGATAGAGCCAGCGGTGGTTATCGAACCCGGTGGCGTAAATAATGATATCGACCTCGTGCAGGGTGTCACCGCAGACAATGCCGCGCGGCTCGATGCGGGTGATCGGGTCGGTAATCAGTTCCGCATTGTCCTGCTGTAAAGCGCGCAGCCAACTGCCGTTGTCCTGCAGCATACGTTTGACGAATGGCGGATAGGTGGGCACGACCTTGTCCCGCAGTGGTGGGTTACCGGATAATTGGCTGTCAATCCAGGCAGTCATGTTTTGCCGCGCGCGGTCATTGAGTTGGCATACCGAACGCTCCTGGTGGGGCCAGTGTGGATCAGTAACCAGTGACGGCAGCAGACCATCGCTGGCGGGCCAGAACAGCAGGAACCGGTACCAGCGGGCATAGTAAGGCAGATGCTTCAGCAGCCACTTGACCTCATCAGGCACCGTCGCATGGTAGTCCGGGTTGGGAAACATCCAAACCGGCGAGCGCTGGAACACTTTTATCTCATCGACTTGCCCGACAATCGCCGGTACCAACTGGAAAGCGCTGGCGCCAGTGCCGATCACCGCCACCCGCTTACCGCGCAGGTCGTGCTCATGCTCATACGCGGCGGAATGAAATTGCGGACCAGCGAAATCACCACGGCCAGGAAAATCAGGTATCTTCGGGCGATTTAACTGGCCGACCGCACTGATCACAGCCTTCGCGGTAATGACGTCCGTGGAGCCGTCCTGGCGTTGCACATGTACTCGCCAGAGTTGCCCGGCTTCATCAAAAATAACATCGGTGACTGCAGTGTTGAGTTGCAGCTGCTCATTGACCTTGTACTCGTCACAGCAGCGTTTCAGGTAGGCCTGTAGCTCTGGTTGTCTGGAGTAGTACTGACTCCAGTCATGATTGGGCTCGAACGAGTAGCAGTAGAAGTAGTTCGGGGTGTCAACCCGGGCACCGGGATAGGTATTCTCATACCAGGTGCCTCCGACGTCAGCATTTTTTTCCACTATGCAAAACGGAATGCCTTCTTCCTGCAGTCGTATGCCTGCCAGAATACCGCCGACGCCGGCGCCGATCACCACCACGGGGAACTGCTGCCGCTGCTCTGTCGTTATTGTTTCGGACCAGTGCAGGGCGCGACTGTCCTCTCCGCTGAGGTTCATCTCCTCCAGCATCATCGGCACGTACTCTTCTGGTACCTGCTCTCCAACCAGAAAACTCATCATGCGGCGGATGGTCTGCGCATCCGGCAGCGGCGGCAGCCGACACTGATTATCGCGAAACTGCCTGACCACTTCGAAAGCCTGACGACGTACCTCATCCTGCTGCTCCAGTGGCAGGAAACCCTGAATCTCACCGAGAATTGCGGGCCTGGGGTGAATAGGTCCATCAAGCAGGCTGGCATCACCGGTCATATGGATCATGCACATCATCAACGCCGGAACCCCGGCAAACTGCAGCGCGCGCCCGATAAACTCATCACTCTCTGTGATGGGTTGTTCTGCGGCTCGCAGGTGTTTCCTGATCGTCTCTGCAACGTCGTTATTCATAGAGAGCGCTCCGTCTTCTTATACGCTGAAAATCCACTGCCCATGTAACTGGGAAGTAGAATCCGGGGCTAAATTATTTTGTGCCATTGAGGCTCCAGTCGTAGCTCAGGTACGTCACCTTGAGTTCACCACTTTGTAGCAGTGCTGCGACTTCACGATCATTTACAAAGAGGGCCAGGTAGGCCTGTACTGATCCCGCCGCATCGATGAAATCCTGGTCAAACCACTTGAAGATGCTCGACAACTGCGCACTGCGCCCGGCCGGGTCAAAATGGTTACGAAGCGGGTCATTGATGAAGTCTCGCGCTGCCTGGTCAAGTTGTTCCTCCAGATGGGGCAGCGTGTAGGCAGCGCTGCGCAGAATCGGACAGGACTGGCTGGCGCAGACGATGGCAAAGTGAACCCGCGGTTCTTTCAGCGGACGTATCAACGCGTGCTCCAGTTCATACAGGCTGATTTCCTGGCCTGCTACCCGGTACTTGTCGCGCTTGAAATACACATATCTGCCAAGCAGGCTGTCGGGCGAATGCCCGTTCAGTATGCCCCGGGCGGCGAGAATATTGTAGGTGTTGATATAAAACACCAGTTTCTCGCGATCATCCATTTGTTCGGTATTCGTGACGGCGATCTCTCCGACCAGCGCATCAAACGCGGGACTGGAGGCCCATTGCGAATAGTCCACATGGCCTTTTGTTACGGCAGCGCCGAGAAGTGTGTCCCAAACACCAAGATCAAGTGCGGCGCGAACAGGCAGCGCCAGGAGAAGGAGCAAAGGGAGCAGCAGTGAAGAACGTAACATATCTTTTGCTCGCGAATATCTATCCGCCATGAAACGCAGTATCGTTAGTAATCAGGAGCGTTTAAGGCCCGCGCCCTGCGCCTGGATTTCGGACAGGGCATTGGAGCCAGCACTCAGAATTACATTGATGCCATGAAAGTATATCGACTTGTTCCGCTGATTTCAGTCTGTTTCCTCCTTGGCTGTACAACTGCACCGCACAAACCTGCTCCTGGCGGCAACTTGCCTGAGTGCGGTTTCCTGCCCAACTGTGTGAACAGCGAATCCGGACAGGCGGGTACAGCGGTGGCACCCCTTCACGCCACAGTGCAGCAATGGCAACAACTCAAACGATGGCTAAAGAGCCAGGACGATTGGACGATTACCGAGGATACAGGTGACTTTGTACAGGCAGTAGTGACCACGCCACTGATGCGTTTTCGCGATGACGTACAGTTGCAGTTTCTGCAAGCGGCTGGCGTCATTGAAGTCCGTTCTTCTTCACGCCTGGGCATCAGCGACATGGGCACCAACCGGAGGCGAGTAGAGCTTTTGCGCAAGCAAATTGAGGACGGGAACGGTGACGCAGCGAATTGAAGCGTCCGCTATTACTAACACTCAATTTGCCAGCGTAACGCTGAGTCATCGGCGCAGCGTCCCTTCGTGGAAGACTCCCTGCCCACCCGCCTCCGCGACGTAATGATTGAACCCTGAACAGTATTAATATTTCCTATAATAATCATATGGTTAGGGATTAACCTGAATTCCTGCCATGCACGGGAAAAAATCCCTATGGCACAGACTGTTTTTCTTTTGCAATACCCCTTTAATAATGCATATACTTCGCAAAAAACAAACCATAACAAAGCCGTTGGCTGATATTTCGGGGGTAGTGAAGGGGTGATCCATCCAAGCAGTGAATTGCGTTTTATCTCGCCAGAGGTGGGTTACGGTGTGTTTGCGACGGAGTACATTCCGCGCGGCACCTTCCTCTGGGTTCTCGACCACTTTGATCGCATTCTGACAGCGGGCGAGGTGGGCGCGCTACAGCCGATGTTGCGCACCGTCGTCGACCGATATGCGTATCAGGCGGCCGACGGCAACTTTGTGTTTTGCTGGGATTTCGGCCGCTACATGAACCACAGCTGCGAGCCCACAAGCCGGGGAGTAGGCGATGCTTTTGAGGTGGCGATTCGCGATATCGCACCGGGAGAGGAACTCACCTGCGAGTACGGTACGCTGAACCTGTTCGAACCGATGACCTGTTATTGCGGCGCACCGAGCTGCCGTGGCACAATCCGGCGCGACGATTCTGAACGACACTTCGAACGGTGGGATGAGGAGGCATCAAGTGCCTTCGCCCTCTCTCACACGGTCGCGCAACCGCTTTTGCCCTATGCCAGGCTGGGCGCACGCGATCTGCCGCTGGTGGAAGCTATGCAAGCGGGCCAGGGCGCATCGGTACCCTCGGCGCGCGATTTCCACATCGTCGAAACACCTCCTGAATTGCTGGTCGCCGCCGGACATCGCGCTCGATGATCCATCCTGACACGCGACTCGTCACTATTGATGGAGTCGTCGGCAGCGGGGTCATTGCCACTCGACGCATTCCGCGCGGTACCATTACCTGGGTGCTGGATGATCTGGATCTTACCTTCACCGGTGCCCAGATGAATGCCCTGCCCGCCAGCTACGACGACCTGATCGACCGCTGGACCTTTCACGATGGGCGGGGATGGCGAGTGTTGTGCTGGGATCTCGGCCGCTACATGAATCACTCCTGCGAGCCCAACTGCGGCGGCAGCGAGTTTTGGTTCGAAGTGGCACTGCGCGATATTGAGGTCGGCGAGCAGCTCACCAACGACTACGCGACACTCTATATGCGCCCCAGCGAAGGCTTCGATTGCCGCTGCGGAGCACCGACCTGCCGTGGCGCAGCGTCGCACGCGGTGCCCCACGCAGTGGCCACAGTTTGCGATCGGCTACGTCACGCGCTGGATGAACTCGGGCTCGTTGCGCAGCCGCTGAGCGGTTTGCTGCGCCCTGACTGGCTGGAGCGCGCGCAGGAGACACTCTCTCTAGACCTCGACCAATCAGTCGACGCCTATATAGCCGCAGCCGAGTAGCCTTGCAACCAGGTTTGTTACAGCTGCTATACTCCCGCAAAGACACCTTTTTCTGGCACAGTACCCCAGTACCTTTATCAGGATAAGCTGATCTTCCCGAAGACAACGCGAGGAAGTGGACAAATGACGTTTGTAAACTGGCTGCTTTGCAATATCGGGGGGAGAGTTCGTTTTTTTTCGGGTAATCTATTGATTCCCGTGACCTCCTTTCTACTTTTCCTTTCAGGCTGCACAGCAACCTATCCGGTTAATCCGCCTCTGGCCCATGTCGACCCTGCTCAGGGCTACAATATCCAAAATATGGCCAAAAGTGCTGACAATCACGATCAAGCCCTGGTGATGCTGGCATTTTCCGGCGGAGGTACACGGGCTGCTGCGTTCTCTTACGGTGTGCTCAAGGAGTTATCAGAATCCTACATCGGTCAGGACGAGCAAAGACGCGCACTGTCAAAAGAGATCGATGTTATTTCCGGCGTATCGGGGGGCAGTTTTACCGCCGCCTATTTTGGTCTTTATGGTGATCGCATTTTCGAGGACTACGAGCAGGTGTTCCTGCGCCGCGACGTACAGGGAGAGCTTACCAGCCAGGTACTGAACCCACTAAACTGGTCCAGCCTGTTATCGCCTTTCTACACCCGCGCTGATATGGCCACGGAATTGTACAACGAGACTATCTTTAACCACGCGACTTTTGGAGACCTTGCTCAAGCCGGTGGGCCATTTGTGATTATCAACGCCACGGAGATGACGACCGGCACCCGCTTTCAATTCACACAGAATTACGCCGACATTATTTGCACAGATTTGACCCAGATACCCGTAGCAAGGGCCGTGGCTGCATCCTCTGCCGTGCCCATTCTCTTCAGCCCGATCACCATAACGAACCGCGCCGGAGAATGTGGCTGGCAGCAGCCACTGTGGATGCAGGAAGCGTTGCGTAGTCCCGACCGCTCCAGTCGACTGTACAATCTCGCTTCCAGCATGATGGCGCTGGATGACCCTGAGGATCATCCCTACTTGCATTTATTCGATGGCGGTCTGGCTGATAACCTTGGTCTGCGCGCCATGTTGGATGGCGTCCTGCGCTACGACGATATTATGGACGCGCTGGATGCAATGGGCATGCAGGAGACCCGCCATGTGATCGTAATTCTGGTCAATGCAGAAACTGCCTTGGATATCGAGTCCAGCCGCAGGATGCAGACACCAACTTTTGCTGCGTCCCTTGGCGCGGCCACGTCCGTACCACTGCAGCGCTACAGTTTTGAAACTGTAGCGCTACTCAAGGACCGACTGAGTGACTGGGAGCGGGAGTCCTACGAAGCCGAGTGTGGTCCAAACAGCAAAGCCGCTCTATCAAAGTCAAGGAATGCCGCCGATAGTAGAGGATGCAAGGGCGTCGACTTTCATTTCGTCGAAGTTAACTTCAGTGAAGTCGAGGATCCCAAGGAGCGTAATTATCTGAAAGCGTTGCCGACGTCATTCGTACTCACAGATGAAGCCGTTGACCACTTGATTGCAGCCGGTCGCGAGGTGTTGAGAAATAACAGCGAATTCCAGCGCCTGCTAGCAGTCGACCGCTAGCAGTCCTGTGATGTTTCGCCTTGTCGCAGAGCTGGTCAATAGGTCAGCACCGTTACACTGACTTTCCCGCTCAATACTGCTATTGTCATGCGTGTATGTCTGCATACAGTCAATCCGGATTAAAGATAGAGGAATCGGCGTAATGGGAATGGAATGGTGGCATTGGGCAGTTGCCGGCATTGTTCTGGTCCTGGCTGAGCTGGCCGTACCGGCTTTCGTGCTCATCTGGTTCGGGCTAGGCGCACTGTTGGTGGCACTCGTGGTCGCTGTGTTGCCACAAATGGGGATGACTGCTCAATTGGCAGTGTGGCTGGTGATTTCGGTTTCTCTGGTCGGACTTTGGTTCAAGATCTTCAAGCCGAATATCCACAAAACCCATGTCGGCATGTCCGATTACAACCTGGTTGGCGAGGTCGGCCTGCTGACACGTGAAGTAGCTCCTTTTCAGAACGGCGAGGTACGTTTCCAGAAACCTATGGTGGGTGCAGACGTCTGGCCATGCATGGCCGACGAAACTATTCCGGCCGGTGCACGCGTCAAGGTAGTTGCAGTGGAAGGCAGTTATTTGAAAGTGGGAAAAATCTGACGGAGTTCGCTATGGGTGCTGGAATCATTTTTGTTATCGCGTTGATCGTTTTTGCCGTCGTTACACTGGCCAAAGGTGTTCGCATTGTTCCCCAGGGCACGGAATGGATCGTGGAGCGACTGGGAAAGTACAACGCCACCTTGCACCCGGGTCTCAACATCATCATTCCCTACATTGACCAGGTCGTCTACAAACTCGTAACGAAGGACATCATCCTCGACGTACAGGAGCAGGAGGTGATCACCCGCGACAATGCCGTGATCCTCATCAATGCTATCGCCTTCATCAAGATCACCGACCCGATCAAGGCAGTGTATGGTGTGACGGACTTCTCCGAGGCGATCCGCAATATGATCATGACCACCTTACGCTCTATCACCGGCGACATGGATCTTGATGAAGCCCTGACCAGTCGCGATGCGATCAAGGCGCGCCTGCGCGAAAGCATCGCCGATGAGGCTATTGACTGGGGGTTAACCGTCAAGTCAGTAGAGATACAGGATATTAAGCCCTCACCTTCGATGATCAAAGCAATGGAAGCGCAGGCCGCCGCCGAGCGTGAGCGGAAAGCCATGGTCACCATGGCTGAAGGAACCAAGCAGTCCACTATTCTTCAGGCGGAAGCACGTCTGGAGGCCGCGCGACGCGATGCCGAAGCCCAGGTAACCCTGGCGGAAGCCAGCGCTGAAGCCATACGCCGTGTGGCCGTCGCTATCGGCAGTGAGGACGCGCCGATGCGCTACATGCTGGGCGAACGCTATCTGGCAGCCATGGGCAAAATCGCTGAATCGGCGAACGCCAAGACTATCGTGCTGCCGGCAGATATCCAGGATTCGCTCCGCGGGATACTGGGGCGCTCGCGTGAATAGCGTTACTGACTGCGCAGTGTAACGGTTAAGCGAACAGATCATTTGCGACTGACTAATCAGGCCTTGAGCAATAGATGAAATTTTCTCGCCACGGCTCAAAAACAGTGTTTAACCACTCAAATTCTTGGTAACGTATCCCAAACTGAAGTCATAATTTGACGAAGTATTTCGCTGATCTCATGGATTATTTCTCCATGTCGCGTGATTATTTTGATAGCAGAGTTAAAGAGTGGAATTAATGCTTTTTTCCGATGAGATACATTCATTACTGCAGGTGGTCATTGTCGATCTCGTACTCGCCGGAGATAACGCTATAGTTGTCGGTTTGGTTGCAGCTTCGGTGCCATTGGAGTATCGGAAAAAGGTAATTCTGTTCGGGATTCTGGCGGCTACGATTCTACGGATCCTGTTTTCTTTTGTTGCGCTGCAGTTACTTGCTATTACTGGATTGATTTTCGCTGGCGGTTTACTTTTGCTATGGGTCGGTTGGAAATTATGGCGTGAAATAGAACAGGCGCGAAAGAAGAAGGGCAACAATGACCTCGCAAATAGTGCTGTCCCTCATCCAAAAACATTTCGTGGGGCTGTAATACAGATTGTTTTGGCCGATGTTTCCATGTCATTGGATAATGTGCTGGCTGTCGCTGGGGCGGCCAGGCATCATACCTGGGTTTTGGTGGTTGGGCTGACCCTGTCGGTCGGCCTGATGGCGTTGGCATCGACCTTTATAGCTGACTTGCTAAAGCGATATCATTGGATAGCGTACATCGGTCTGTTAGTTGTATTTTATATTGCAGGATCCATGATCTGGGAAGGTGCACATCTGGTGTATGGTCAAGTGAAACCCGGATGACCGATGCGGATTTGTATAGAGAATCTGCCTAAACCCTGGCTTGGCCGATGAAAGAAATTTTCCTCAAGTACGTGGATGTGAGTACGGCCTGGAAAGCGGCCCTGTTTCTCGGCCTGGTAGTTTACGCTATTAACTTTTCTCACGGAGCCTTCGCCGCCCTGCCCGCTGCGTTGAAGCAGGCCACTTACACTTTCCTCGCTTCCGGATTTATCGTCAGACTGTGTGAAAACATTATCAATCAGGTAAGACCCATGGCCATCGCCTGGCCTCTGGCAATTCTGCTACCATCGGCTGTCGCGGTGGGCTTGACCTTTCTCATGCATAGCCTCAAGGGAACGCCGGAACCCTTTTACTCCACACTTCCCACCTTACTGATTACCCCTCCGGCCTTTGCCGTGTGGGCCTGGCGATCCTTGAGACATGTCGCCGATTGACAATTTTAAATTTATTCCAGGATAACTTATGAGTAGTGATACACCTCCCAAGATGGCACCACTTTCCGCGATTATATTTGGCTCACGCTGGATGCAACTACCTTTGTATCTGGGATTGATTGTTGCCCAGGGCGTCTATGTCATTCTTTTTGTCAAAGAGCTGTGGCATTTGATAGCAGGCGCCACCAGCCTCAGCGAGCAACTTATAATGCTGGCTGTTTTAGGTTTGATCGACGTGGTGATGATTTCAAATTTGCTGGTGATGGTGATTGTCGGCGGCTATGAAACCTTCGTTTCCCGACTGAGATTGCAAGGTCATCCTGATCAACCGGAATGGCTGAATCATGTGAATGCCACGGTTCTAAAGGTGAAGTTAGCCATGGCCATCATCGGCATCAGCTCGATTCACCTGCTAAAGACGTTTATCGCCATAGGTAATCTTGGTTCTGAAGCCTCCAATTTTACCGAGGCCGGCGTAATGTGGCAGACCATTATCCATATAGTGTTCATTCTCTCGGCAATCGGCATTGCCTGGACAGACTATCTGATGGCACTGGTGCTCAAGGCGCCAAAACAGGGGCATTAGAATTGGATTGCAGAGGCCGAGATAGGGATCCGCGTTTGACATCTGAGACTCTGGGGAACAGGTCTCTCATAAACTTTCAAACAGGTCGCTGACAGCCACTGGCTGCTGAATGACCTTTATGTCCAGCAGCTGATCTGCAAGCGTCTGCCATCTCTCCCGCGTCATTTCACCAACTTGTTCGGTTGTGCTGGTTTTGATCAGCGCTTGCTGCGCCTGCGCACTCTGCATAAAGGTTTGCGCTGACATAGCCTTGTTGAGAGTCAGCATCACCGCATTAGTACTCGAAGGGTCCTGCAAATAACTATTCCAGCCACTGCGCACTGCATCGACCATACTCTTCACCTCAGAAGGTGATTTTTGCCAGCGTTTTCGACTGGTAACGAGCACTGAGGTGTAAGGGTTATAGCCACTGTCGGCGACTAAAAAGGTCTTGACGTCAAGGCCAGCAGCAGCAGCGGTCAGCGGCTCGCTGGTAACAAAACACTGCTGAGCTACTTTAGGGTCATTTTGAAAGTTGCCGATGCCCCCTAGATATGGTGCCGTCATTACTCCAAGTGGTGCATATTTCTTCTTCAAATATTGCGCATAAGGTAGGCCAGACTGCCATAACAAAACGCCATCGCTGTGCATCACGTCATCGATCGATTTAAACCCTCTGGCGGCGTGCGTCATAATGCCTTGCGGATTGATTTGGTAGGTTGCGAACACAGCGACGATATCGCTGCCGCCGCGCGCATGCGCGATGACCACTTCATCGGCCGAAACAATCGCGTAATCGACCTTGCCAGCCAGCAGCATTTGAATGGTTGGTGTGCCAGAACCACCCTCGATAATTTTTACGTCAAGGTTGTTTTGTTGATAATACCCTGCCACCTGCGCTGCATAAAAGCCGCCAAATTGTGGCTCCGGCTTCCAGTTCAATGCAAGAACCAAAGGCTGGGCTGGCACGCCCGATTGTGCCAACAACTGAGCACTCCACAGCGCGCTTAGCAACAGACTTAGCAGTTTCCGCATTACAGCTTCCTCAAGTAGGGTCGGCCACGTAGTAGCATTCGACTAATAAGTTCGATTAAAAAAACCAGTACCAGCGCCAGTCCGCTCGACATGATTACTCCGCTGAACACCAAATCAACGCGTTGCTGGGTACGGGCAGCATCAATCAGGCTACCGAGTCCTCCACCAGCGATAAACTCACCCACAATCGCTCCGATGACGGCGAGTCCGGCAGATATTTTTATTCCGGTAAGGATGTAGGGGATCGCTGACGGTATTTGCAATTTGAATATCAGCTGCCATACCGATGGCTTATACAGCTTGAATAACTCTTTCAGCTGGGGGTCTGTCTCTTGAAGTCCAGTCAAGGTATTTGCAAGTATTGGAAATAACGACACGATAAAGGCCGATGCCCTGACTGTGGGTTGGCCGAAACCGAACCAGATCACCAGTAAAGGCGCGATCGAGATTATCGGCACAGTTTGAAAGAATATGCAAAACGGTAGTATAGCGCGGCGCGCAATTGGAATGGCAAAAAACAACAGCGCCAGCGTAACACCACTCAGTATGCTCAACCCAAGGCCCCAACTGATGGATTGCGCGGTACTCAAGGTTGCCGCGAAAATTTCTGGCCACAATTCCAGCGTGGTATGAAAAATTTGCAGCGGCGATGGTAGCAGGTACGATGCCACCCATTGCTGTGCCACGACCCATTGCCAAATCGATAATAGCAGAACAAAAAATATCCACGCCGGGAGCTTATCTGCAATCCATATTCTCACCCCAGTGTTCATCGAAGTGCCCCGCGAACAGCTGATTCAGACATGCTGTGTTCCATTTCGCCAAAAAGTTGCACGTACGTTTGCACCACCGCATTGAAGGCAGGTGTCAGTTTGAGTAATTGATTGCGCTCGCCAAATGCTACTGCGCGCCAGTCCTTGGCGCGGCCCTTGTCATCCATTAATAGAATCCGGTCTCCAAGGTACACCGCCTCGGCGATTGAGTGTGTCACAAAGACATATTGCAGATTCATCCGTCGCTTTAACTCAAGCAATATATCCTGCATGCGAAAGCGGGAACGCTCATCAAGCGCCGCGAAGGGCTCGTCCATGAGTACAATTTTCGGCTGGGTGATCAACGCACGCGCCAATGCAACACGCATTTGCATCCCGCCACTTAGCTCATGTGGAAAATGCTTAAGCCGGTCGGCCAGGCCCAGTTGTTGCAGTAATTCCTGCGCACGAACCCGTGCACTGGCATTATTCTGCGAAGTCAATTCGAGCGGCAAAAGTACATTTTCGAGACAAGTACGCCAGGGTACTAAACGAGGTTCCTGGAATACGTAACTCATTTGGATGCCCTGTTGGGGCACGATGTGAATCGTACCGCTACTGGGTTGCTCAAGACCCATCAGCAGTCGTAAAAGTGTCGTTTTCCCGCAGCCCGAAGGGCCAAGCAGGCAGAGGCTTTCCTCACTGGATAGCGTAAAAGACAATTCTGAAAAGACGTTGCGCACGCCATTATCGAAGCGTTTGCTTAGCTGCTGAACTTCGATTGATGGCATGTGATGTGATCTGCTCTTCAAATTGTGGAAAACAGCGTTTAATTCTGTGCGAGAACCGCGGCACAAGCAATAGAACGCTAGTGGTCGCTAGATATAGCTTTCTCCCGATGTGGCCGTTCTCTACACGGTCGGCAAAATGCCGCTACCCATGACCAGGAGGGACAAAGGCTAATCTTTAGTTTAGTCCATAAGACATAGTGTGAGGCCTGAAAATAGCGTCTAATATAGCGACTAGATACTAGCGATTTCTCATGGTGTGGTGCGTGAAACCATGTCCCCGCTAGGCCTGTGCGCAGGAGTATAAACTGATGAACTTGCACCAGATATCTCAAGCCAATAGCCAATGGATAGAGCAGTCGAAACCTGAAAGAGCTGCCAGGTTTACACTATTTGTAACTTTGGTTTGCTACTTTTGTTCTTCGGTCTGGTGCATTAGTTAAATCGCTGAAGTCAAAGCGGTGGAAGAAGAGCTTGCTGCCGCCTTTAAATAGTAAGAGCATTTAGTATGTATCAGGCGCATCGAGAAAGGAAAATGCTAAAAGAACCCCGCGCCATCATTGTGGATGATCATCCCATTGTACGGAATGCTCTCGTGACTTCGCTAGTCGCCCTCAACGTGTTTGAAGATGTTGAGACCGCCAATTGCTTTCAGGAATTAGACGAAAAGCTGGGTCGCGATTCTGATTTCCAACTGCTCATCCTCGACCTGAGCCTGACCGACATTTCCGGGTCAGGTGGCATGGTTTATATGCGAGAGCGGTACCCGGATATTCCGATTTTGGTCTTCTCCGCCAGTGATGATGTTGACACCATCATTCAGTGCTTCGAACATGGTGTCCACGGTTTCGTTTCCAAAAACTCTTCGATGCAGATCTTCGTCAATGCCATTCGGATAGTGCTGGAAGGTGGGACCTACATCCCTCCTGCGGCCGCCCAACGGCTGGGTTTCAGTCTGTCAGAGTTCACGAGCTCCGAGTTGGATTCGACAAAGGAACGACCTGATTTTACACCGAAGCAACAGGAGGTTTTCGAACAACTTCTGAAAGGCATGCCCAACAGGATTATCGCCAAGCGACTAGGCATGGCAGAGGGCACAGTGAAAACGCACTTGCACAAAATTTACCAGATACTGAACGTCAATAGCCGCGCTAAGGCAATTTTAAAATCCCAACAGTTACAGATCGGCGCATGAATGGCGCATCATGCCTCGGTGGCGATGGGTAATCTAAAGCTGAACTGCGTACCCTTGCCGGGGATCGAAGACATCTGCAAGCCCAATCCAAGTGCCTGGCTCATTTTTTTGACAATGGAAAGGCCAAGCCCGCTGCCAGTGTGATCCAAACCCTCTATTTTCAGTCGTACAAAATCATCAAATACCACCTCCTGGTACTCGGCGGCTATGCCGATACCCGTATCCGAAACCAGGAACTCAACTACATCACCAATGGCCTTGGCGCTACAACCCACCTCGCCGTGATTGGTATACCGCACCGCATTGGACAACAGGTTACGAAACAGCCGCAGCAGCAGCTGGTAGTCGGTGAATACCAGCAAATCCTCAAATTCGAGGCTCCAGGTCAAACCCTTGCCGGCGCATAACGGAGCAAATTCTGACTCAAGGTGGGCACCGAGCTTAGCCAGGCGAAACCTGACAAGATTTTGTTCATAGTCCCCCTTGCGAAAGCTGCGCATATCCATCAATGCATCAAAATAATCTGACATCTGGTCAATACTGACCCGTTGTTGTTGCAGGAGTCGCACAGTAGATTCCGGCGGATCGGACATCAACAGAGTGTCGGTAAGCAAGGCCAGCGCATGCAGGGGTTGCTTGACATCATGTGCGGCCGCCGCCATGAAATAAGCCCTGGACTGGTTGGCCTCTTGCGCCTCACGCAACGCCCTCACAGTCTCCAGACGCTGATCTTTAATCTGTTCCAACAGCTGATCCTTCTCGAAGCGCATCATTACACTAGACCGAAAAATATTTGAGCCGCGGTGCACCAGCATAATCATGAGGGCCATCGCCAACAACAAACAAACGCCGATAGCAATTCCGAAACCACCATACCAAATCCAGAAAGCTGCGGTCGCGCCGAACATGAGCGGAAAGGAGGTCACAAAAGATGGAAAATCGGAAAACAGGTTAGCCAATACGCCTACTGACCAGCAAACCATAAGGAGGGTCATGAAAAGAGCCAATTCAAAATGATTGTCCGAGGGTGACGATATGATCCAGATCCCCACACCCACCGTAGCCTGGGTCACAATGCTACTGATTCTAAGTATGCGGTCTGCTCTAAGCAGTTCCAGGGTAGAGAAATTGTCCAGCCGATTAAAGATCCATCGGGAAACGACTGTTCTTGCCGCCCCCAACGTTAATAACGTCGTACCCCATAATACAATGCGCTGATAGGGCGCGCCCAGAGTCAATAAAAATGGAAAGCACACACAAAAGGCGAGGAAGGCAATGATAACCGTAACTGGAGCTACCTCGACACGAGCACGAATGGACTCACGCAACACGATAGGTTCCACCCAGTAACGGAGTAGCAACTTGTAGGCATAATTCATGTCAGGCAACCTCGCTTCGCTTACTGTATGCCCGGTTAAGCACGCGCTGTCCGGGTGGGGCCTGAAAGAGCCATAGCATTATGATCTGCCTGTGCACGCTACAACAACTAACTGATTGAATCTATTGTAAAATTACGAATCGCCCTGCACACTTCGCAAGTCAAGCTGATGGTACCGTCCCAATCTGTGACACAGAGCAAGAAGCGAAAAGTTTACGGTGGCCTAATCTCAAAAACTATACTAACGTTGAGGCTGCCGATGCAAAACGGAGATTCCACAGATGCGCATTACATTTATATCATTAGCATTGCTAACCTTGGCTGGCTGTTCGACGCAACCCATGGCGCACTACTCACCTTACGATCTGAATCATGACGGCGTAATGGACGCAGTATGTCCAGGCATGGTGTACGACACGAGCAAGTATCGCCACTACTCGTGGAGAGCCGACGGCTCTATAGAGTGTAATGAGAAAGTAGCACAGCAGAAAGCCGCGAGCTCCAGCTAAAGCGGGCAAGGTGTGTTCGTTACGTATCGGCTTGCGATACGTAACGACCGCTAAACGCCTTGTTCAACTCCTTTTTGTAGCGATCGTACAGAATTTTTACTCTTTCTACGTAGATCCTGGTTTCCTCAAAGGGCGGCATGCCGTTATAGCGTTTCACCGCATTGGGTCCGGCATTGTAGGCGGCTGTCGCAAGCTTGGTATTTCCGCTGTTTTGCTCAAGCAGCATGGACAAGTATTTTACACCACCCTGAATATTGTCTTCAGGAGACATAACATTTACAACACCCATATCTCTTGCCGTACCGGGCATCAATTGCATTAAGCCAAGTGCGCCTTTGTTTGACCTGGCCGCCGGTCTAAAGGCGGACTCGGCGTGAATCACCGCCCGTACCAGTGCTGGATCCACGCGATATTTCTTTGCAGAAGAGTTTATAGCGGTTTGAAATGCGTTTAACTGTAATGGGATGTTGTTCCAGTCGATTCTGGATCTAGGATTGCAGGCAAAGCAGGAGTATATGACCACTTCTTCATATTTGACTCCCGTTGCAGGCGTTCGATCGGAAAACGATGTCTCGCCGTGCTTACCTGTATACTTGAACGCCTTTCCAACGGGTTGCTGCGATTTGGTATCCTGCCCCTCGGGGACATTGGACAATACTGTAGGGGCCTTTTCGACCGCGGCATGCGCGGCCGAAAGTAGACATGCTGTTATAACAAACGCCAGCAACCCCTTCACGCCATTGTGTCTCGTTACTATCGCCAGAGCCATTGTAGCCCAGCTGCCAAGCCGACACACCGTTTTGCGGACCCAAAAAGTACAGAAAAACTGTCCTTTTTCAGGCTAGCCAAATGCCAGATAGTAGCTCGCGAACTTGCAAAATGCGTGCGGCAGAGTCCTGTATCAGCCACCGCTTGGTCCATGCCACTGAACCACAAATGCACCCCGAGGAGTCGTCTATGAGAACTGTAGCCATTACCAGAGAACCAGTAGAGCTCTACAAAATTCTAAAGTTTGAAGGCATGGTCGCCAGCGGCGGTGAAGCAAAAGCGGTTATTGCTGACGGTCAGGTGACGGTGAACGGTGAAGTCGAGACACGCAAGCGGAAAAAAATTGTACACGGCGATACCATCGTATTTGGCAGTGAGACACTTCAGATACGTCGGGTGTGAACGGCAACGTACACCGCTGGTCTATCCAGCTGCAGCGTATGCGCGCTATACCTTCTTACTGAATATGTCGTTTCAAAAACGAGATATGGTCCTCACCGGAAGGATCTGCAAGGGGAAATTGAGGGTCGATAGCGTACATCACATTTTCCAAACCGACCTCTTGGGCTCTGTCGTGAAGCGCAATTGCATGCAGTGCGTGATGCAGGAAAAGGTTGAGCAGACTATCCTTGAAGATCGTTGAATCATTGTAGGCGTAAATAGGCGCATCACCCGCATCCATAAGTCCCAAGGCATCTATATTTTCCAGGTAGGGCTGCAATTCGGGTGAGTTCACTTCTTCCACACTGTCTGTGCCGGTAGCGGCGAACAGCAGGGGACCCGCGCCCAGCATGGTTGCAACAGTGAGGACATCTGTCGTCCCGAGAGCCGGCCCTACCACAGGGGCCAAAATTTCTTCCCAGCGCAGAAAATTCAATGTCCCCTGGGTGTACAGGGCGGCCACCGCTTTCAACCGACTGGACTCCCTCAGCACCGGGTCGGAATTGTTAGGGTCGGCCAGGTCATCGTGGGTACCCAACCACAAGCTGGTGCTCGCGCCCGCAGAGATGCCATAAGAGGCTACTTGCTCCGGATCGAGGTTCAGGCTCTGGTGGTAATAGCGTAAAAACTGCAGGGCCCTGGCGCTGTCTTGCAGTGGCTTGATGACGCCAACATCATCATAAGGGGGCTCACATTGATAAACGAGTAGTTGATCGTGGCAATGGCGATGCCTGCCTCGAGAAACGCGCGAATATCATCGGCACTGATGTCACTTTTATCACCCAAATAATAGGCTCCACCATGGAAGAAGATGACCAGCGGCGTGGGCTGGTCACTCTCGGGCAGGTAGATATCCAATACATTGCGCTCGCCAGCGCCATAGCGCACGTTAGCGCTGTAGCTGGCACTGATACCGGGCAACTCGACGGGGGGCGCGGTGAATGCGAGGTCCAGTTGTGGGCGAACGGCTTCGCCCCCGATGTTGGAGCCGCCATCACTGCCGTCGCTGCAGGCGACAAGGGTGACAAACAGGAGGGAAATACCCAGGCGCAACAAATTCATGATTATTCTCAATGGCGTAATGGGGACGGTAGCCGACTGACTGGCGTTAAACAGAGGGTGCCAAAATAGTGCAAACAGTTTTCACTGTCAACATTGGGGCGGAGTTTCCCCCTCAACGCGCCAACAGATCATCCAATTGGTCGATGACAGCACGCAAGGTCAGTACCAACGGTAATAGCCTGCAAGCCCAGCTGCCGCGCGGCGTCGACATTGGCCTGGTAATCATCCAGAAAGACCACTTGTGCGGGCGTTATGTCACCCAGGCGCTGCAACGCAATCTCGAAGATACGCGGGTCGGGTTTACGCACCCCCACGCTGCTGGAGTCCACCACAAAATCGAACAGCTCATCGACGGGTATCAAGGCACGCCAGCCTTCGCCAAACTCAATGACGTTGTTGGTGATGATGCCTGTGGTATAGCCCTCCTGCTTGAGCGACCTGACCCGCTCTACCAGCGGCTGCCTGGCATCTGCACCGGCGTTGTTGCCCGCCATGGTGGCGAATAACTCATAGATATCGACGCGCACGTCGCGCGCCAGGCCCAGCTCCAGAATCTGCTCACGCGCGTCTTCAAGCGTGATCTCGCCCCGTTCCAACTGGTGCCAGGGGTGATCGCCATCGTTTTCATAGGAGCCGAACACGATGCCAGTGACTTCTCGGGTCCCAATACCCAACCCCTCACCGAAGGCGTGTACGGCATGGAAAGGCGAGTCGGTAAAGACGCCGCCAAAATCAAACAGTACTGCTTCAATTTCCCAGGCATTGCTGCACTCCCTGTTAAATCTGCCAAAAATTTTCAGTCACTGCTTACTCATCAGCCACCTGCGCAGATCATCTGGCCTGTAGATTCAGAAGTTCTGGTATCTGGCGAATAGTGTCTCGATCCTTTTCACGATCAACCTCCGAAAGCTCCTCCCAGCTTATGAGATCCGGATGCCACATACGCTCCTCATCCCGGACTCTGCCGTAGCTGTAACCGACAATATACTTTTCCGCCATCCAGCGGCGGTGCTCGAGCTCTGCGAGCTGATCCAGTGTTTTACGATCCGGGGGGAAAATCGCCTCGGACAGCGCGTCGTCTTTTTCACATACCTTGCAATTACAGATTCTCAGTTTCACATCAATGTGCGCCGCAGCATGTTGGTTGGCCTTCTTCTTGTGCGCCGGAAGATCTGCCCAGGCAGCCAGCGACGCATTAGAGTCAGGGCTGCTTCCCTGCAATAGTTGCGACCGCAGATAAGCGTTGTGCAAGGTACGAGCCATAGCATCCAGGGCTTCATCCACGACTATGTCAATGGAAATGGTCTCATCAAGGGTCTCGAAGTATTCGATGGGTGCATAGTCAGGCAACAAGCTTTTGTCGCGTGTTATGGCGGCGAAATCATCGTCTATTATCTCGGCAAGAAAACTTTGCTGATTCAGGCAGACAACGAAATTCAACGATGCAAGGCCTGCATTGCGGCGCAGCCTATTGAGTCTTCGAGCTGACAATATAGCTTCTACATCGCTACTCATTGCAACATAGCAAACACTGAACGCGGCCATCGATTGCATTTTAAGCCACTGCTGCTCGGTAATTGTCATCGGGTCTTCATATACAAATTCGATATCCAGTGTTTTTTGGATGTGCGGATAGCGATGCAGAAAACGACTTACGTTCTCGCGCTGATCTATAGGGCACAGCACGGTGACGCGAGGCAGGCGAAAGTCAGTATAGTGTGCCGTCAGCGCTGTTTGCAGAATCAATTCCCGGTCCAGGGCCTCAAACCCTACGAATAAAATATGCATTACCGGATTCGCGGCTGTTACAGGGCGATAATACAGGTCAGGTGCACACAGCCTGAAAACGTTACGAGCAACCGTCTCCCGCCGATTGAAAAGTCTGATAGCAAACCGGGAGGTGTTGGTCTCAAAAAAACTGTGTGCAGAAAAGACTTCATAGATATCCGGGTCATCCACACACAGAAAGCAGCGTAAGCCCAGGTGGACTGGCGGACCGGAGACACTCCCTTCACCGCGCTCGACAATCAGTTCGAGGCGGCGAGTTTCGCTTTCACTGATGTGTCTGGTCAGGCGTTCTGCATTCTTGGCAATGGCGATATTCGCTTTGTCGTCACTGGTACAAAGAAACAGCTCCTTGGCATACACGACCCTGGATTTTTGCAATGTCAGCGGATCCATCGCATTACCCCAAACAACGATGGCGCCATAGTTCTGCAGGGATGCCGCCAATGCATTCAAAGGATCTTTATCGATAACAACCACTCGCTTGTCGCTATTCAGGCAATAGTCCCTGGCAATGCGAAATCCGGTTTCACCTATTCCACATACCACGACGAAGCGTCTTTTTCGCAGCAATAGCAAATACAGGGCAACTTCCTGTCGAACATAATTCCAGACTGCTTTTGCAGCCGTGTACAGTACCACCAGTGGCGCCAATGCTCTTGCAATCTGCAGATAGACAGGCCAGCCTCCGGTGGCATCCGGGCCCTCAAAAATAAAGAGCCGCAGGCTGGCGTGAAATACATCCCACCAGGTGTATTCACCGCCGGCCGACGTAAAGGTCATTACCTGGGCGTATCCAATACACCCGAGCAAAAATGCCAGAACGGCCAAAAGGCCCACAATCGTCCATTCGTGTCGCGCGAAAAAACCAGCCGGGTCGCTATTGGGTTCTGCGTCAGAAGCCGGTTCCCGCTTCATTATTTTTGATGTGGTCACGGACACTTGGCTTCCCTTTCGAGGTCTTACTCACTGTAGCTGTAATCTCACGACAGTAAAAGCCCTGCAAGCTGCGGGGCCGGCTCTGCCACCATGTCGAAACACGCGCTTGAGTCTTTTCACTGCAATGCGTAATCTGGTGCCCATTGTGGTCACGCAGTCTGGCCAGCAATTCCCCCATAGAGATGCGTCGCATGGAAGGACAAGACCCCAGACCCTGGCAGGCGTTTCACAACCAGGAAGTTAGCGGCAGCGGTTGGATCGCGTATGGGGAGTCACAGACCGGTTTAAACCATACTTTCAATGAAGACAACTATATTCTCTTGCCGCTGCAGAATAACCGCTTACTGGTGGCCGTCGCCGACGGTTTGGGCGGACACAATGCCGGCCAGGTTGCCAGCAGCCTTGCCTGTGAAACTCTCTACGCGTGTGCTCATAAAGGCATGCTGGACTGCTCCGCAGATAGCGGTGACAGCATTGCGCAGTCTCTTGCGGCCATAGTGCTTGCAGCACATCAAACGATTGCACAACGCTCGCAAGCCATTGCGGCCTTCGCAGGAATGGGCTGCACACTAACAGCGGTAATAGTTTCAGCGACCAGAGCCTGGTTTTGCCACGTCGGCGACAGCCGCCTCTACCGGATAAGCAACAACATCTGCCGTGCAGATTACAGATGACCAGAGTGTAAATGCCAGCCGATTCAGCGCCGGGCAGTTGGCACCTGTCAAAGAGTGATGAACCGGATGGGCATCTACTCGAGCATGCGCTTGGACTCGAGGAAGAGGACAATCCCCTTAACATACAGCAGGGTAGTATCGCCCTGCGCGACGGTGATTCTCTATTGGTATGTTCCGATGGGCTGTACGACAGGCTGGTCGACCAGCGCCTGGCGGACATTGTATGCAGCAATTGCTTCAAGTCGTTAAACGTGTTCACGACCTTATTCAAGCGGCGTTACAGGCACACAGCAGCGACGATATCACCGCTGTCCTGGTACATGTGGCTACGAACTCAATTGCCGCTTAACGGAAGACTGACTTGTTCGATTTAAAGAGAGAAAATCCGGTACTGACGCTGACCCGGCTCAGCGCCAATATTGCCCTCCCGCGAATTTTGCGGGAGGCTGCCCAGCTGCGACTGGGGCATCTAGTCGCCGAGCGCCCGCGCTCCCTGGCGGACATTGCCAGTCACTATGGCTTCGATGAGCGAGTGCTCGCGCTGGTGCTGGATATCCTCGTCGGCAACGGCATTCTGGTCGAGGAGGATGGCCTGTATCACCCCACCCCCCTGTCAGACCAGCTGGATATGATCGACCAGCTCTTTGTCGGGATGGAGGGTTGGCACTGCTGGTCCCAGCTCGATCACAGCCTGCGTACCGGTGAACCCGCGTTCAGGCATGTCTATGGCACGGACTTTTTTTCCTACCTCGCCTCACAGCCGCAAAAAAATGCCAACTGGAAGCGCTGGAACTCGGTGACGGCGCAGGAATGGTTTCAGGAGTTGGCGCAGATGCTACCGCTGGACGGGAGTGAGTCGATCTGCGACGTGGGCGGCGGCGAGGGTGAACTGTTGTGCCGACTACTTGAACACTACCCGGGCTGCCGCGGCACGCTGCTGGAAAGAGCCGGAGGTTGCGCCGTTCGAAGATGCCCCCTTCGCCTGGGTGGCAGGTGATATGTTCAATGCCATACCCGCAGGCCATGACATTTATATTCTTTCCAGGGTTTTTTGTAACTGGGATGATGAGCACATGCTAACAGTGCTGCGCAATATCGCAGCCGCCATGCAACCGACCAGCCGGCTGGTGATTATCGACGGTATATTGCCGGAAAAAGACGACCCTGAAAGAGCGATCTATGTCGCCAATAGCCTCAGCCTGTTCCTGATGTTCGGGTCGCGACTGCGCGAACATAGCCGAGTTTGAGGCGCTGCTCGCCAGGGCAGATTTTGAGCTTGCGGAGGTTAAGCAGCTTGATACGGAACTGGGCATAACCTGGCACATCCTTATTGCCAGGCCACTTTAAACGAAACTTGCTGTTTTTTTCACCGAAGTAGTACACTTAGGGTGCGGTACCGATCTTTACCAAGTTTAACAATAATGGAGAGACAATCATGACCGACAAAAAAGTACCTGTAAAGAAAAAACTGCAGCTCCGATAAAAAGATTGGCCGAGAATCCACCGGATGGAAGCACTGAGTTATGAAAATTATTGCTATTTGTTGGGAACAGTTTGGAAGAGGGGCGAATAAGGAGATAGATGCTCGAATGCTTTCGATGCAGGCAGTTGCAAAAGGAGCACTGTAAAATGTTACGAGCAATACCTCTCTGATAATAATAATGGTGTATTTCGAAGAGCACAGTTTAAAGCTGCGCAAGAAGTCGCAGCCATGAGTAGCAGGCCACACAGCCGGCTACTAATCGACTGCGAAGGCAAGGGAGCAGAATACGATTACCTACGAGACTTCATTCGCGATGCATTTGACGAAATCGCCGAATGAAGCAGAACGTACAATATCACATGCGAAGGCGTGATTTGTTAGGACGTCACGATAGCCACCGCTCGGAAAACTAAGCCGGCTGGTTATACACCCGAAAGCCTGACGATAGCCTTGCTGGTAGTTGGCTGCTGGCCTGCAATGCTTATTCGGCATTGCAGGCTATATGTTACTGAGCCAAAGCGACGCCATTGGGATACCGGTAGCCATGGCATCTGGATTATCCAGCTTATCGTACGGCTTAATCGCAGGTGCCTTGCTGGTTTTTGCCGGGTTCGACGACCGCCGCACTCTCCTGTTCGGTGCCACCACTATCCTAAATGCCACCGCGTTCGCCCGCACCGGTTTTGCTTATCTGATTGATAGCAACGAAATGCATTCGCTAAGGTATTTTGCCGCGCTGCCGCTGGAAGCACTGTATCCCTACTATTTCTGGCGTTTTGTGCGGGTATTCCCCGAGGCATTCCTGCGGCCATCATTTGATCGCGTCATCGATTGGGCAGAACGCGCCTCGCTGGCCGTGGGCCTGTTCCTGATTACCAGCAATATCGCCTTGCTTTTCTATCCGCAGCTGGCGCTATTGATTACTTTCCAGGCCTCTGATCCAAAGAGCGCTTTTCCCCCGCTGTTATACGGTCTGACATTTCCGATACTCTTCGTGCTCTGGTTGCGCATGAAAACCGCGCGGGAGGAAGAGCGCCGCAGGGTCCAGGTCTTCACGTTCGGATTACTCGTTACTATCGTACCCACGATAACCGCCATCGTCTTGATGGGTATCTCAGCCGACTTCTATGAACTTCGTCCTGCGAGACGATATCTACCGCATTTTTATCCCACTAATACAATCTTTTGTCATCGCGACACCTATGATCACAACGTACGCGGTGCTGGTTGAGCGGCTACTGCCAATAAGGATATTATTACGGCAGTCGCTCAGGTACTGGCTCGGCAACGGCTTTGTTGCGCTTGGTATCGCACTGCCGCTTTTACTGTTGTATTACTATCTTTATAACTCACGCACCCTGACTATCGCCGCTCTTTTTGATGGCTATAACGGACTGTTCATCGCAATTGCTCTGGGATTATCACTGACTATGCTGACCCAGCGACAGCGAGCGCACCGGTACCTTGATGAACTTTTCTATCGGGCCGGCTATGATACCAATGAAGTATTGGCTGAATTGGCCCTGAGCGTACAGAGTTGCACATCGCTTGCTGACGTCGCGCATGCTACACAGCATGCTTTAGATCGATCACTACACCCGCAGAACAGTCACCTGTTGTTTATCTCCAACCATGAAAATCTACGCGATCCGCGGCAGGAGCTTGCCGACCTGCCATTGCAATCGACGCTTGCCGGTATACTACTCGCACTGCAACAGCCCATCGATGCGCGCGAGATTGCCACCGAGCCCGGTGGTGCTGTGGAGCGCTGGCTGTCGCAGGCCAATGCCAGCTTCCTGATACCGATCAATTTCAGGGCTGCCATCATCGGAATACTGATAGTAGGTGATAAGCGCAGTGAATTGCCCTACAACCGGGCGGATTTCAATTTTTTGCAGTTGGTACTCAGTACTGTGACCGGAGCCTGTATACACCTTCTTGAAGAGTGGAACGCCGAGGAGAGAGACAAACATGCCGTGCAGTGCGATGGTTGTGGCACGGTAATCGCAGAGCCGGCTGTTTGTACCGCCTGTGGTGGCACCGAGTACACCGAAGCCCTGCTGCCCAAGGTACTGCATCAGCATTATGAGGTAATGAAGTTTATCGGCAGCGGCATGGGGGTCGTTTACCTGGCGCAGGATACACAGTTGCAACGGCCGGTCGTGCTGAAATCTGTAACATCAGCGTCAGCCGAGGAATTGAAATACCTGCGCGACGAAGCGCGCGTCATGGCTACCCTGAGCCACCCGCATATTGCGACCATTTATCGCTTTGAGAGTTTTCAGGGGATGCCTATCCTCGTCTGTGAGTATCTGCCGAACGGGACCCTGGAGGATATCATGCGCGATGGCTACCTCGCGCGTGACGAGGTAGTGGAAATCATCGAGCAGGTGCTACAGGCCCTGGTATATTTGCACGAGAGGAGTATTTCTCACGGTGACATTAAACCATCAAATATCGGTTTTGATGCGCAAGAAACAGCCAAGCTGCTGGATTTTGGACTGGCGAATCGGCTGTCTGGCCCGATCAGTCGCGATGGCAATCTCGCGTCCGGTGGCGGCACCTACGCCTACATGTCGCCTGAAAAAATCCGTCGCGAAGAATGCGACCAGCGCGCAGACCTGTGGGCCCTGGCAGTGACCCTGTTCGAGGCTATGTATGGCATCAACCCTTTCGCGGGGCCCGACCTGCCAACTATTATTGATCGTGTGGCCAACGCGGAGAAAACCATTCTGGCCGCTGTAGCGTCTCCTGCGCCGTTCCTACAGACTGCACTGAGTAGCGACATTGCCAGACGGCCACAAACCGCGGAGCAATTCCTGGCCATGATGCAGGACGCTACCTGGTAGTCGGGCCTCTGCTGACCACTGCCTGTATCCCGGAGGCCAGCTTCAGCAGTCGCTCCTGGGTACCCTGTGTCCACTCCCCAATCGGTGCTTCCGAAATAAACCAGGCAAACTCCCTTACACCTGCATGTTGGCACAATGGCAGGCAAAGCATTTTCCCTTCTGGCCACTTTTCCGGCGACAGGTGCAGGTTATGCTCACCCGAGGGCGAACAATACTGATTCACGTATTCCAGAATGGTGTTTTCCTGCGCTGCGGTGACTTTACTGTAGCTCATGCTGCGCATTTTACTGACGCTCATACGTGAAAAATTGACCTGACTACAAATGACTATCGGTGCCCGCAAAACATTGGCCAACTGCATGATATAGGCATCGAGCTTCGACTCGACAGTGTCCGGCGCTGTATGCAGAATATCCAGCAAAATGTCGGTGATGCAGCGCTCAATGGCCAGACTGGAATCCTGAGCGACCAATTGTGCGTCATTACTTTTTTTACCCGCGACCATATCCGCGACCCGGCTCGCCACGCGCACCGATAAGCTTAACTCCTCTGTCGTAGCAGGTTTCTTCAGCATCTGCTCCGAGACGCCATTGTGCAGCACGCGGCTGACTGCGGATTTGAACTTGGATATTTCAAGCAGAGATTGCTTATCTGGCCACTGACGCAGGTCGATAGTATTCAATGATCGGTAGCTTAAGGGAATACGCGCATCGTCAAGCATCACCGGAATGAGCTTATTCGCTTCCTTGGCTTCCCTGGCTTCATTCCTGACCCAGTTTGATGAAACGGAAAATACGCTCCATAGCACTACAATGGCCCTGGCTTTCGACAACGCCATGTCGATTTCGATCTCGAAGTCCTGTCCGGGAGAAATCTCCCGGTCCCACCAGACCGACCAACCATCGTTCTCCAGGATGCGGGCGAGTTCGACAGCTTTGGAAGTGTCTTCACTGGCATAACTGAGAAAGATATCGGTGCCCATAGCTCGTAAGGCCTTTGGTGGGGTGATCAGGTAATACGCTGTAGCTGTCGGGACTTCAGAATTGCCTGGGCGCGACTACTCACACGCATGATCTGGTAGATGCCGTGCAGGTGGGTTTTTACCGTACCCTCGGCTATGCCAAGCCTACTAGCGATCACTTTATTGGGCAGGCCCTGCAGCAGATGCTCGAAGACCTCTTGCTGCTTCGGCGTAAAGTGCGGTACTTCCTCTTGCAATGGCAACGTCGATTCCGTGGTCTCTGATGGCTCGAAACCCATTGAGTGGGCGACCGAGGGCGGGAGATACAAACCACCCGCCAGCACCACTCGAATTGCACTGACAATAGTCTGCATCGGTGAACTTTTTGAAACAAAGCCCTGTACACCGTATTCGAAACACTGCGTAATAATGTCGGTAGAGTCAAATGCCGAGAATATTAATATCGGAATTTCGGTGTATTGTTCACGTATAAACTCAACGGACCGCGAGCCGTAAGTGTCGGCCAGGCTCAGGTCAAGGATCAGCAGTTGGAAGCGATTATCAAGCTCCAGCTTTTCGACCAGGCTGCCGAAGGAATCGACGGTCTGCACCTCATCGAACACGCTGAAAGCGATAAGTGCCGTGGCGAGCGCATCGCGAACAATCGGATGGTCATCAATAATCAGTACACGGCCAGGCATAAGGAATTTCTATTCTTCAAGCTAGTGCTGGATAATGGTATACATCGTAGGATATATCAACCCAACCCACCCAATACCGAAATTGCGAAAATTCAATGCCGACGCTTGCGTATCAGGAGACTCGGTTGATGCTTGCCTGTATCCCGGAAGCCAACTTCAGCAATTGTTTTTGCGTAGCCTGTGTCCACTCCCCAATTGATGCCTGAGAAATAAACCAGGCAAAATCCCTCCCATGGTTATGCTGGGATAAGGGTAAGCACAGCATTTTCCCTTCCGGCCACTTGCCCTGCTCCAGGTGCAGGTTATGCTCACCCGATGACGAGCAATACTGATTCACATATTCCAGAATAGTTTTTTCCTGCGTTGCGGTGACTTTACTGTCGCCCAGACTGCGAATGTCGCTGACACCCATACGTGAAAAATTCACCCGATTACAGATGACTGTCGGTGCCTGCAAAATAGCGGCCAACTGCTTTATGTAGCCGTCGATTTTTGATTCGACAGTGTCCGCAGGGGACTGCAACATATCCAGGAGGATGTCGCTGATGCAGCGTTCAACGGCCAGACTGTAACCCTCAAAGACCGATTCTGCATCATTCTTTTTTTTGCCAAGAAACATATGGCTCGCCACGCGCACGGACAAGGATATGGCATCGGTTGTAGCCGGCTTCTTCAGGATCTGATCCGAGACACCATTGTGCAGGACGTTGCTGACTGCGGATTTGAACATGGATATTTCAGGCAGGGATTGGTTATCGGGCCACTGACGCAGGTCGATCGTACTCATTGATCGGTAGCTCAAGGGAATGCGTGCATCTTCAAGGAGCACAGAAATAAGTTTATTCGCTTCCTTGGCTTCCCTGGCTTCATTTTTGACCCGATTGGATGACACGGAAAATACGCTCCATAGCACCACCACGGCCCTGGCTTTCGATAGCGCCACGGTGCAATCGATCTCGAAGTCCGGGCCGGGAGCGACATCCCGGTCCCACCAGACCGACCAACCGTCATTCTCCAGAATGCGGGCAAGCTCCACGGCTTTCGAAATGTCTTCACTGGCATAACTGAGAAAGATATCGGTGCCCATAGCTCTCAAGGCCTTCGGTGCGCAACACATGTAAACAGGTAGGGAAAGAGTGTAGCGCAGATTCTGATACAGTGGTGCATGAGCGCGTCCCCACTTACAGGGTTCAGGCCTGGGCTTAAACTGGACTTACAGGCCATCTGGCCAGACAATGGAAGGGGGTCACAGGGATTTTTCTCTACGAGGGAGAGCAGTGTGTATGTACCATTATCATCGACGGGTGATTACTTCCACCGTGCTGGCTGCCACAGTGCTTGGGATCGTGCAGCCCTATAAGAGCATCGCCCAGAGCCCGGATGGCACTCTGGAGGAAGTGGTAGTGACGGCGCAGAGGCGTGAGCAGTTAATCTCCGAAGTGCCACTGTCGATTCAGGCTTTTACCGATGATGTGCTGGAAAGTATCCATATTCGCGACTTGAGTGAGTTGATCAATTTTGTGCCCGGCGCGTCAGAGGGACTTTCGGTGTCGCTGGGGCAGCGCCAGTACCAGATGCGCGGCATCAGCACCAATAACCTGGGCGATCCCACTATCGGGTACTACATCGATGACGCGGCCTTTTTTATCTACGGCGAGCCCTATGCGCCAATCGGTCGAGCCTTTGATATCCAGCGGGTGGAGGTTCTGCGCGGCCCACAAAGCACGCTCTATGGCAATGGTTCCATGGGCGGCACCATCCGCTATATTACTGAGCAACCTGACCTCAATGACTTCGCCGCGTTTACCCGGGGGGGTTACTCGGAGACCGATGGCGGTGACCCCGGTTATTATGCAGATGGCATGATCAGCATACCCTTGCTGCAGGATCAGCTCGGACTGAGGTTGGCTGGCGGTTACGAAGAGGTCGGCGGCTACCACCAGAGCACTTCAGGGGAGAGTGACACCAACGAGGGCAAATTGAATAATATTCGTACGTCACTGCTGTGGGAACCAAGTGATACGCTGGTCATCAAGTTTCTGTACACCTATAACAAGGCTGACCAGGACGGGTCTGCCAGCCTCTCCAGTCTGGATCCACCGATAGCGGTGGCCGCGCCAGGAGATTTCACCGACCGTAACTACAGCCTGTATTCAAATACATTGGCTTGGGAATCTCCCATCGGCAAACTGAGTACTACCACGACGTGGATAGATAACCAAACCGACGCCTTGTTCAATGCACCGTTCGCTGCAGCGCCAGGTGGCAACCTCGAAGCTCCTTATGGAACTAACGGTGATGCGTTCAACAACGAGACCCGGTTGGTGTCGACCGGTGACGGACCAACCCAGTGGCTGGTTGGCACATTTTATTCCGATACCAAGACTAAACAGATCAACACTTACCAATATCCCGCAGTTTGTCCCGGACAGTGTGCAGGATCTCAATTCCAAAGCGCTATCGTTATTCGGCGAGCTATCGCGGGGAGTACATGAATGGTACTGTGGTACCTCTGGTAGGTTTGCGTGCTTTTGATGACGAGCGTGACACCAGCATTTCCAACATCAGCAACAATCCGGAAAAAGAAACCTTCGACAGTATCAACCCTCGGTTCAACCTGTCGTATTATCCCAGTGAATCCGCGCTCTACTATGGCAATATCGTTAAGGGTTTTCGCTCCGGCAATTTCAACAACCCGAATGTTTGCGCCTTTCAACGCTTGCCGGTAGAACAAGGCGGCGGTGGACTGCCGTGCGAGGACGCAGTAGACAGTGATGAACTATGGAGTTATGAGATCGGCACCAAGCTGACCCTGCTCGATGGTCAGCTATCCCTCGATGCCGCCGTGTATTACGAAGAGTGGAGTGATGTTCGCGAGGCAGTGCAGTTCAACGGTCTTTACCAGGACTATCAGGTGGGCGATGCGGAAATTTACGGCCTCGACCTAAGCATAGTTCTGGCACCGGCCAGTGTGGCGGGGCTCACAGTACAGGCCACGGCCAATGTTAACAGCGCGGAATTTAAACATCTGGATCCAGCGATAGCGGCGGCCACTGGTATGCAGGAGGGTGACCGCTTGCCACTGGTGCCAGAGTCAACGTTCAACCTGATGGGAAATTATTCCTGGTCACTGGGAAGTGGCTGGTTGGGGCAGGCAGCAGTGGGCTACAGTTATATCGCCAAGCAATATGGCCAATTCGGTACCACGGAAGCGGGTGACAGCCGAGACCTCTTGCGCATGCGAGTTGGCGCCGACAATGAGCACTTTGGTCTCTGGCTGTTCGGCAGCAACCTGCTTGCAGAGGACGGAGCTGTTTATGTGCAGAATCCTGCATCAGGGCTGTCTTTTTCCACCCAGGATTATCCGCGCCAGATTGGGGTGGAAGCCAGCTATCGCTACTAGTATCTCGTCTATCTCCCGATATATACGCAGCCAGATGTATTGCCTGTTAGATATGGCTTGAAATTATCGACAGGACGCCGTCGCAAGAGACTCGGCCTGCCGCAACTCAGGGCGATCGATGCCTAAGGAATACACCGGCGGATATCCCATGGGCGCATCCACCGTGACGCGCGCGCCTCCCGCGATGGCGGCACCGCTCCACACGTTGTACCAGGTCCCGGCGGGAAAATAGACAGAGCGGGTAGTCGCGCCCTGCTCCAGCACCGGTGCGACAAGAAAGGTATCGCCGATCATGTACTGGTCGCTGAGGCTGTAGGTCTGTGGATCGTTGGGGAACTCCAGCATCATATGGCGCAAGATGGGCACGCTGGTTTGCTGCGCTTCATCGGACAACGCCATGAACAGCGGGCGCAGTGCACAATGCACCAGGCTAAAGCGGCGAAAATGCGCAGTGGTCGCGGGGCTCTTCTCCCACGACCAGTTGCCCTCCTTGTTGGCGCCCTCATGGGTGCGCATGATCGGCGTAAACGCGCCCAACTCGGTCCAGCGCATGTAGAGCTCTTCATCGCTGGGGCCCGTGCCGCGCGCAAACCCGGCGATGTCATGCGTCACATAAGGCTGTCCCGCCAGTCCCAGATTGAGCATGGCTGGCACGACCGTGGGTAACCCGTCCAGCGTGCTCCAGTTGGTTTCCTGGTCACCCACCCAGTGGATTTGCGCAGCGCCCTGCGTGCCGGCCCAGCCAGCACGGGCGAACATGGTCCAATCGCCATCGGGCCGCTGCTCCTCCATCACCTCGCGCGTGAGGCGCTGCCACTGCGTGGGGTAGGTATTGCGCACCTCGATGGCGTCCGTGCCATCCGACACCACGGCATCGAGCGGTGTCCACTCGCTGAAGTCCGCCATCCAGCCGTCGAAACCGTAATCCCTTACCATCTTGCGCAGAGCGTCCTTTATATATTCGCGCGCGGCAGGCAGGGTGAGATCGGCGTGCCCGTCCCGCTGTGGAAAATTCGCGCCGAGGAAAACATTGGTTTCCCCGGCGGGGTTCTTCATCAGCAGACCGGCCGCGTCCATCTCGGCAAAATGATTGGGCGAGAACCTGGCATCAAGGTCTTTCACCAGAAACGGGTTGGCGTAAGTGAGAAACTTGTAGCCGCGGGCGTGCAGGCCTGCCACCATACCCGCAATATCGGGGTAGCAGATGTCCTTTGGTATCGGCTGCTGGTTTGAATCCAGCTCATTGCACACCTCATCCGGCGCCCAGCGATATTGCACACCATCGCCACCATCGAAGTTGCGGCGATGACCACCCCAGTCCTGCACCCACATTGCTGTCACCGGAATATCGGCTGCCTCGAGCGCCGCCACCTCGGCCAGCACCTTGTCGCGCCCGCCCTGCGAGCCGATCCACAAGCCGTAAGCCCACTCGGGAGGCTTGGCAGGTCGACCAACGACAGCGGCCAGCTGACGAATAACATCCTTGGTTGTCGGCCCATGGAATACGGTCCACTCGATCGCGTCGCCACCAATGACCTCTATCCATGCCACCGCCGGATCAGCGGCGCAAAGATCAAGCTGCACCCGCCGCGCCGTATCGAACAACACGCCAAAGCCGCGCACATCCAGGTAGTAGGGCATGGGGAAGTAGGTCGTATGCTTGTCGCCGACCGCGATACCGCCGCTGCCGCTGCGGCCATTGCCCTGTTCGTTCACAAACAGCCCGAAAGCCTCGCCGCGCTGGTCAGTGGCGTTGTACTGCTCGCCGAAGCCGTGAAACGAACCACCGCTGTCGCACCGCACGGGGACCGCGATGGAATCAGCGGAAGTACCTGTCAGCGTGAAGCGAAAATGTGTGCGCTGTGCATCCAGTGGACTGGCTTCGAGCACTGCCTGCCGTGTGCCATCCGTGTTTTTGAAGTCCAGCTTGACCCCGGAGCCGACTTGTTGACTCTGTACGAGGTGCAAAGGATCGACGGTTTCATCCGACCGGGTAAAATTGATAACGCCGATACCGGAAGCCGCTTCCGTGAAATTCCTGGCCAGCGGAACCTTGTTGCCAGGCATGGCAAATAATGTTCGCCCCGCCACGCGGACCACGATATCGCCGTTGCTTTCCAGCAGGACCTGCGGCTCGCCTGCGTCGTTGACCGTTACGGACTGGTGGTCAGAGCCGTCGCTGCAGGCGGCAAGCAAAGCCACAAGTAGTGCAATGAGTACACGCTGAAAAATCATGCCGTAGCCATCCCGGATGTATCCTGTAGGAGTGCTCGACAATCTACCACTGCTTGCGACCTGATCCTAGCGCCGGCTCTGCTGCGCACCCGCTGCGAGTTACCTGGCGGTGCGTACCGCGTTGTAAACACCCAGCATCGCCCAGCACAGCGCGAAGGCACCAAAAGCGAAGATGATGTCGCCCGGCACACGGCCCCACACCAGGGCCTCCATCAGGGGACTATGGATAAATTCGGCCGAACGTACATACCAGTAACCGTGGATACCCACGTTATAGGTCTGCCACAGGCCCGCCGGTAGTAAGGCAAAGACAATCATGCCGGCCAGACCGATATTCAGGCTCCAGAACGCCCAGTTCATCCAGCGATCATTCCAGGTGTAGCGTGGCGTCATGCCGCGCAGGCAGAACAACATCAGGCCGATGCCCAGCATGCCGTAGACACCGAACATGGCGCCGTGGCCGTGCGCGGCGGTGGTGTTCAGGCCCTGCATGAAGTACAGCGCCAGCGGCGTATTGATAAGAAAGCCCAACAATCCCGCACCCACGAGGTTCCAGAACGAAACGGCTGCGAAAAATTTCAGGGGCCAGTGGTACAGGCTGGTCCATTTGGCAGCGCGTTCCAGCTTGGTGTGTTGATAAGCCTCAAAGCCGATCACGGCCAACGGCACAACTTCCAGTGCGGAGAACACACCGCCGAGGGCAATGACAGAAATCGGCGTGCCGCTCCAGTACAAATGGTGGAAAGTGCCGAGCACGCCGCCGGTCAGGAACACGATCGTTGCAAACAGCACTGAGACGGTGGCTGTGGTGCCGCGCAGCAAACCCATCTTGACGAACAGCAGGGCAATGATCGTGGTGGCAAACACCTCGAACACACCTTCAACCCACAGATGCACCACCCACCAGCGCCAGTACTCCATGATGCTGATATGGGTATGCTCGCCCCACATGAGGCCAGCCCCGTACAGCAGGCCGATAGCCACCGATGCCAGCACCAGCAAAATAAGCAGCGAACGATTTTTACCTTCACGCAGAGCCGGCAGCAGGGCCCGAAACATCAGGATGAGCCACACCAGCAAACCCACAAACAGGAAGATCTGCCAGAACCGGCCGAGGTCGACGTATTCGTAGCCCTGGTGCCCAAACCAGAAATTCATGGTCAGGTTCGCAAACGCCTGGTTGATGCCCAGCCATTCACCGGCGAAGGACCCCACCACAATAATCAGCAGGCAGATGTAGAGAAAATTAACACCGAAGCGCTGGAATTTCGGCTCCGCACCGGAAATCAGTGGCGCCACGTACAGGCCTGTGGCCAACCACGCGGTGGCAATCCAGAAGACTGCTAACTGGGTATGCCAGGTGCGGGCCACACTGTAGGGCAGGTAGTCCGCCAACGGAAAGCCATAGAAATCCTGTCCCTCGACTGCATAGTGCGCGGTGATGGTACCCAACACGATCTGCGCGCCGAACAGCGCCAGCACCGTCCAGAAATACTTGGCCGTCGCGCGCATGGAGGGGGTCTGTATGCCCTGCGCCAACAGATTTGCGGAGGCCACACCCCCCTCGGGTTCGAGATCCTCACGCCAGATATCGTATTGCTGCGCGTAAAACCAGACGAGCGCACCGGTCGCACCAATGAGCAAAATTACGCTCAGCAGTGACCATATCAGCAAACTCGGCGGCGGCGTATTACCCACCAACGGATCGTACGGCCAGTTACTGGTATAGGAAATGGTATCCCCGGGACGTTCAGTCACCGCACTCCAGCTGGTCCAGAAAATGAACGCTGTCAGGGCGTGCATATCGGCGTCGCTAATCGTCACCGATTTGGAGAAGGCGTACTGCTCGCGCAATGTTCGCGACTCCTCGGAATCGCGGGCCTGGAACACGTCTGCATAATGCTGCGCAACTTGCGCGATGGCCTGCGCTCGCCTTGGCGCGATGCGGATCACACCGCTATCGGCATCCCAGGTATTGGTGCGCAGATCCAGTGGGAGCTGCACCGCCAGCGCTGCCTGTGAGGGCTTGTCCATGCTGGCATAACTGCGTCCGTCCTTCGCGAGCGCGGCAATATCGAGCATGGCCATGGCTTCCCGGTGCAGCCAGTCTGCGCTCCAGTCCGGAGCGAGATAGCTGCCGTGGCCCCAGATCGTGCCTTTTTCCATACCGCCCAGCGACTGCCAGACATTCTGGCCGCGCTGGATGTCCGCAAGGGTGTAGATTTCCTCGCCCCCGGTTGCGACGACGGCGGTGGGCATGGGCGGTGCCTTTTGATAAATTTCCCCACCAAAACGCAGCAATATCGAGAAACTCACCAGCGTGGATAACGCCAGGATTTTCCACAACCGACTCGTTTTAAAGATGACTTTATAGTTTTTCACTGGTCTTTTTCCGTGGGAGACGCGTTGCCCGCTTTGGGGGTGATCGTAGTTCAATACCCCGATCAGCTTCTTGATATGCATCACTATCCTACGGATCCGGGGCGTAGCCTGATGAAGTGTTGCGCCCGGGTCTATTCGGCCACACTAATGCCGATGAAACACCGCAAAGGCGTCTCTTTCGAGTTGTTCCCGATGCTCGGGGTGGGCAATCGCGATCAAGGCCGACGCGCGCTGGCGCAGGTTTTTGCCGTACAGGTAGGCGACCCCATATTCGGTGACCACATAATGCACATGTGCCCTGCTGGTGGTGACGCTGGCACCGGGCTTGAGTTGGGAGACGATCCTTGACTGGCCCCGGCTGGTCACAGAGTTGAGCGCAATGATGGGCTTGCCGCCCTTGGACAGTGCCGCGCCACGGATAAAATCGATCTGTCCACCCACGCCGGAGTACTGGGTACTGCCGAGGGAGTCCGCACATACCTGGCCGGTAATATCGACTTCCAGCGCGCTGTTGATGGCGGTCACCTTGGGATTGGTGCGAATGATAGAGGTGTCGTTGACATAGGAAATGTCGCGCATCTCTATCATTGGGTTGTCGTCAACAAAATCGTAAAGCGCCCTTGAACCGATACAAAATCCGGCGACGATTTTGCCCCACTGCTTGAATTTATTGCGTCCTGTTAACGCGCCGCATTCCACCAGCTCCATCACGCCATCGGAAAACATCTCGGTATGCAGGCCCAGATCCTTGTGGCCGCGCAGCGCCCGCAGCGCGGCATCGGGAACGCCGCCTATACCGGTCTGCAGGGTCGCGCCATCTTCCACCAGTTCGGCGATAAAACTGCCAATTTTTAACTCAATTAGGGAAGGGGCGGACGGTACGATCTCGAATATCGGATCGTTGCATTCCACCATTGCATCTATTGCGGACACATGGATGATGCCGTTGCCGTGTACCCTGGGCATGTTTGGGTTGACCTGGGCAATCACGTGTTTTGCGGTCTCTATCGCGGCATTGGTGATATCCACCGATACGCCAATGGAGCAAAACCCGTGTTTGTCCGGCGGGCTCACCTGCACCAGCGCCACGTCCAGCGGCATGATGCCCGAGCGGAACAGATTGGGGATCTCGCTGAGGAATATCGGCACATAGCTGGCCATACCGCTGCCCACAGCCTCGCGCGTATTGGACCCGACGAAAAAGGTATTCAGGTGAAACACACCCTCGTAGCGCGGATCCAGGTAGGGAGCGGAACCTTCCGTGTGGATGCTCACAAGCTCCACCGCGCGCAGTTCATTGCCACGTGCGGTCATGGCATCCACCAGCAACTGCGGGGTCGCAGCCGCACTGTGGATAAAGACCCGCTCACCGGATTTGATATTTTTTACTGCCTCTTGGGCAGTGACGTAGTTCAAACTGCGCATCGCTTACAGATCCATTGGTTTATCGCGACTAACTGAGGGTTGTGACTCTAGCGGAACAGGTTGGTAGCTGTCCATTGAAGCTCAGGCCGCAGGCCGCTCGTTCGCCATCGCGGCCTCGTTATCCATGCGACGCGTGTGTTCGTCTCGGCGGCGCGAGCCAACAAGCTCATAATCGCCTGCATATGGAGCGCGGACCTCACCGTCCCCGTCCACGAGCCAGGGCATGGCAAGTCGACGCGGCACGCGCACGCGGTCAACCGACAGGCGGGTACCGAACACGATATCCCAGAGGGGCGTCGTCACACCCTGGGCCAGGCGCGGGTCAACAAAGTGGTGGGCAAAATGGTTCTTGCGCCGCCAGCGACCGTAGCGATTGTGGGGCGGGTGAGTGTGGGCGCGCCGGTGCAGGACTTCATAGAGCAGGTACATCAGGATAAATCCCAGCGTGAAGGCCGCTCCACTCACCAGGCCCGCGATGAGAGCCGCAAGCGGCAGTACGATCGCGGTTGTCACCAGGGCCGCGAGGGCCTTTTGCCACCAGGGAGCGAAATAATCGACCTGCGCATGGTGCCTGCGGTGTTCCCTGGCACCCAGACTCTTCGCCGAGCGGCCATGAAATACAAAACGATGCAACACGTATTCCAGCAGTGTCCATCCGATGGCGCCCACCAGGAAAGCTAACAGTGCCGACATCATGTGGTGCTCTCCTCATATGCTAGGTCATTCATAAAGGCGATGGTAACTTATACCACACGCTAAAAGTAACACGTCGAGCCCACGCATTGATCGATTGGTACTATGACAAACTACCCGGCGACGCATTTGCATTAGCCCTGCACAAACTTCGTGAAGAGGGTGATGTCGTGCGCGCCAGCGCGCTGGGCGGCGCTATGCCCATTTATTACATCCTTGGCCACCAGGTGCTGGCAGATGCGTTTCGGGACGGCGCGCAATTCCCGGCGGGTCATGCCTACCAAATTATTTCACTGCCCTTTATTGGCGAAACGTTTATGTCAATGAACGAGGATCGACATCGGGTATGGCGGCCGCCAATGACCCACTCTCTTCGCCGGCACGTTATCGACCAAATGGACCAGCATGAGTTGGCCCGGATCGGCCACGACATTCTCGACCGGCTCAATGGGAAGACGGAAGCCGATTGGGTACACAGTTTTACCAGGCGCTACGCATTTCGCGTCATATGCCATCAGCTGGGCTTACCTGTTGCACAGGAAAGTGAGTACTACCAGTGGTCTATGGACCTCATGTTTGGTGGCAGAGACCTGGAGAAGAGTCGCGTCGCCGATCGCAAATTGACGGCCATGGTAAAACCCGTTATCGAAGCACGCCGGCGCCAACCATTGGACGACCAGATCAGCCGCTGGCTAACAACACTGGTTGATGGTAAGGAGATTGAAGAGGCTGCCATTTTGGCTCATATCCGCCTTTTTTTTACTGCCGGTGCTACTACCACCTCGGATGCTCTGAGCAATTTATTCCATGCGCTACTCACTCACCCCGATGCCTGGGAGCAGTGTGTGGCAGAGCCGGAAATGCAAGAGCAAGCAATTCAGGAATTACTGCGCTGGAACCCGCCGGTTGCGGCACAACCACGGTTTGCTCGCCCGGATGCCGCTGTCGAACTGGGCGGGGTTGAAATACCCGCCAATAGTGCTGTCCTGTTTGGCATCGCCGCAGCCAACCGCGACCCGAGCGTTTTTACGCATCCCGACCGCTTTGATATCACGCGCAACAGTAAAACACTGATGACCTTTGGCCCGGGGCTACGCACCTGTCCCGGCATGCATCTGGCCCAGAGAAATCTTGAAACTGCCCTGCGCATCGTCGCCGAGCGCTTTCCAACGCTGCGTCTCAACCAGACCAGGGCCAGCCTCCCCGAGGGTATCTTGTTGCGCGGGACCGCGTCACTGCCGGTGAGCTGGGGCTGAAGGTTACGCCAGTGAGCTACAGTAGTTTCAGTCAACCTGCCTCTGCGCAGATGTGAGGATGTCCATGAAAACAACCGGTCCACTTTTTGCAGAACCACCCATAACGGTCGAGAGCGATGGGCAGCAGCGCGAACGTTATACGAATCAGGTCTGCGAGAAGGTTGACGCTGATCACTATCTCATCGATGGCAGAGCCATTGCATTTCCCGTCATTGTTGCCGATGCCTCCATGTTGATGAATGCCTTCCTCGTTGACGCCAAAGTCGCGCAGGCCATCATCGCGGATAGCGGCTTTCGGGTGATTGAATTGTTTCCCGGCAAGGCCATCCTGCAACTGCTGTTTGTCGATTATCGCAAGAACGAGTTGGGCGATTACAACGAGGGTGCGATTATCTTTCCCGTGCTCACCCCTGGCGAGACAAAGCCGCTCCCCTTTTTCGGCACCGTCAAGCGTATGGCGACAGGACGTGTCGGCAACTTCGTCTACCGCATGCCGGTGGATCAGGAATTCACCACCCATGCCGGCCGCTTTATCTGGGGCTTTCCCAAGTGGGTGGCGCGCATCGATATCGTGTTTGGTGCAACACGTGCGAGCGGCAGCTTTTTCGATGAAGGCGAACTGGTCTATAGTCTTGGTGCCAAAACCGGCGGGACGGCTAAAGCGAAGGAGCAGCGCGCTGCCTCGCTGGCCATTCGCGATGGCAAGGCCTGGAAGACCTGGGGCACCAATACCGGTAGCGGCCTTACCTTCTCACTCGGCGGGGAACTGCCCACCATTGGAGAAAACCACCCGCTGGCCCTGCAGTTGCGCGCGCTGGGCCTGCCCAAAAAGCCGTTGTTTACCGTTTCAATAAAAAATGTCGCCATGAGCTTTGCCGGACCGGAAACTGTAGCCATAGGTGAACCGTTTCAGTAAAAGTCCAGGCCGCATCCGCAACATAACCCAATCCTTGCGCTGTGCCAGACCTCCACGTGTACTAAACGATAGTTTAGGTGGGCGGGATTCGGGGGCTCTGCTAATCGCTGTTGACGTATTGGCATTTGCTCCTCGGTCGACTAACTTGGGCGAAAAGAATGGAGTTCTATGGGGTCTACGTTGCACAGCAAGGCCGACAAAGATTTAAAAGAAGCACTGCTAATTCAGTTGGCGGAACAGGTAAAACACGCCCCTGTATCTGTAACCATGGCGATGGCATTTATTGCCTATATAGCGTCGCACTATGTTTCCGTATGGTTTTGGGGAACCTGGTTAGCGCTGGTTGCCACAGCACAAGGCCTGCGCTGGTATCTCTTTCGTCAGTTGCCGAAACGTACTTATATTCCAGTAGAAAAGCGCTTACGCATAGCCACCCTAATGAATGTGGGCAACACTCTCGTGCACAGCACTTCCATGATTTGTTTTCCCCTGTTCAGTCCGTATCACGGTGCAATGCAATCCCTGGTATTTATCTCCATGGGCACGACCACGGTCACCACAGCTGCGGGTTATTCACCCTTTGCACTGACACATATATTACTCGGATTGATACCTCTGTTCAGCTTGTGGGCCTGGAGTGGTCTCTTTGGCGACGGGGGCACCCCGGCACTGCTATTGGCAGTGATCGGGTTTGGTTACATCGCGAGTTATTCCAGGATAGCCGGTGACACATTCCTCATGTACAAGGAATCATTCAGTATCCGTGAGCAACTGGAGGTTGCCCTGGCCAAGGCCGAGGCGGCCGGGCGCGCCAAAACGCGCTTCCTTGCCTCAGCCAGTCATGACCTGCGGCAGCCCATACACGCCCTTGCCCTGTTCAGCGCCGCCCTGGCCACCCGTAAACTGGACGACCGTACCAGCCATATAGTGGATAACATCAATGCTTCTGTCACTGCCCTGTCCTACGAACTGGATGGGTTGCTGGATATCTCCAAGCTTGATGCCGGTATCGTAACTGTCAGCCGCACCCATTTTTGTCTGGTGTCTTTATTGCGGCGGTTGCGCGAGGAATTCTTACCCCGGGCGGACAATAATGGTATAGACATTATCCTTGATTGTCCGGAACGCGCTGTGGTCAATACTGACGGCGCCCTGTTTGAACGAATTCTCCGTAACCTCATAACCAATGCCATTCACCATAACGCGCACTGTACAGTGACACTGCGCCTGGTTAGGACAGGAAGCGCCTGGCAGGTGGTCGTCGCAGATACAGGCCGTGGTATAGCACTTGCCGAGCAAGAGAATATCTTCGAAGAGTTCTACCAGTTGGAAAACCAGGAGCGCGATCGTACCAAGGGACTGGGTCTTGGGCTGTCGATTGTACGCCGGCTCAGCGACTTGCTCGACATGAAGATGACGCTTGAATCCGCACCCGGCCGGGGCACGCAATTCTCGTTCACTGTTGCAGGTGTTGAACAGGAACAACTAGCAGAGCCCACTGTGGATTATGCATCAATTTCGCTGGAATCACTGGTGGTTCTGGTAGTCGATGATGAAGAATCCGTTCGCGAAGGTATGCGCGCAATACTGGAAAGCCTCGGCTGTCGCGTCACCACTGCCGACAGTTCGGACACGGCTGTAGCCGCCGCTACCGCCGAGAAACCGCATATCGCTCTCGTCGATCTCAGGTTGCGCAACCACGACGACGGGCTGCTGACTGTTGAACGCTTACGCCAACTCTATCCCGGGCTGCCCGCAATTATAATTAGCGGCGACACCGCACCGGACCGTCTGCTGGCAATCAACAAGGAGCACATTCCGGTGCTTATTAAACCGGTGCTGCCAGGCCTACTGAAAGAGGCAATAATCCGCAACTGCTTCTTGGCAGCATAACATCACGCTTGACGAGTATCGGACAGCTTTAATCGAAAAGATGCGGTTTCAACCCCAATCGTGCTGCAGCAAAGACCGCTTCCGTGCGGTTGTGCACACCCAGAATCCTGAACGCCACTGAGAGATGCGCTTTGACAGTTCCCTCTGCTATGTGCAGTTCCGTGGCAATAGCTTTGTTGGGTATACCCTGGATTGCCTTGAGCAATACCTCAACTTGCCGGGAAGTCAGTAACCCCACTCGGCTCTGCGCGTCAGCATCACTGTAGCGCGAACCTGAGATGAAGTTCAGCGCTGCCGGAGGCAGATACACACCCCCTGCAATGATCAGCTTTAAGGCTGCCACCAGAACCTCAGAACTGGAGGACTTGGGTATGTAACCCGCAGCGCCCTCCTCGACCATCTCCCGAATGCGCACCGGATCGTCATCTCCTGATACCACCGCCAGAGGTATGGCGGAAAATTCTGCGCGAATCCGGCGCAATGCGATGAGTCCATCCCCGTCTGGCATGTTCAAATCGAGTAATATCAGGTCCGCGCCGTTTTCGTTAAGCGATGCCATGCCCTCCGCAAAAGTGCCGGCCTCCGTAAACTGCAAACTCTCATCAAGATCCGACAATAAGAGCTTCATGCCCTGGCGGAACATGACATGGTCGTCAATGAGTAATATATTCATTGTAATCAAATCCCTGAATGACCAGTGGCCCTAAAACTCCGTTGCGCCAGCAACATAATCCAATAGCCTACTCCTGTACATCAACCATTCGTTTAGTTGACCCGACAGGCCAGGGGCCTCTATTCAGCCGCTACCAGACACTTGCCCTGCAATTCACACTGACGTCTGCGTAAAGACCGGCCAGTAGTCGGCAATTTTTCCCCCGTCATAGACTGCGATGTCACCGAACTGCAAAAAGACAAATTCGCTCTGGGTAGGACGCAGGAATACCCAGTCATCCGGTCGCAGCGTGATACTGCGCGAACCGTTCAACATTTCCTGGTTGGTGGAACGGCCATACAGAGGATTATTGGACAGCCCGGGCGGAGACTCCGGCTGCGCTTTCCAATAGCCCCCGTAGGTAAAAAATGTGCGCGCCCTGTTCGGATCCCACGCTGACTGCAAGCCACCCAGATTGATACCCGGAATCTCCAGTGTATCCAGAGCCTTCAGTACCGGCGTGGCGATATAGGACGCAGGTTTGTGGTCGACCAGCGTCGGCATATCAAAGTCCGTGGGTTTGACCAGACACGAGCCCGCAGACAACTCGTTGAACGGGAAATCGCCCTGATCATACAGCTGGTAGGTCGGACTGCCACCGGCGTTAAGCAGCACATCCTGCGGCCAGGCATTGCCCAGGTAATTACGCGCGACATCCACGTAATGCCGGTAGAGCGCCACGGCACGATCCCGGTAGGTAAGCGGATTGCCCAACGGCACTTTCACGATGTGCGGTTCATAGCCCATGAAACCGCAAAACTGCAGACGCGGGGATTTTTGCATCTGATCCAGCATTGTTACCAACTGCTCGTCAGTGCGTACCCCACCGCGATGCAGGCCGACATCCAGCTCGATACAGATCGGCATATCCTGGCCCAGACTTTGCGCTAACGCATCGTATTGTGCGACCCGCTCGGGGGTATCGAGCAGCCAGCGCAGCTGTCGCTGCGGCTCGAAGGCCCCGCCGGGAAACTGTCGATAGAAATTACGGGCCGCCACCACTGGCATCGGTTTGCCCAACAGGATATCCGAGCGCGGAAACTGCGTGGCCACACGGTTGATAAACGGCTGGTGAAACAGCATCAGCCGATTGCTGCCGGTCACCTGCATGACCGTTTCCAGCAGCGGTACCGATGGCAGCGACTTAACGACGATGCGGTAGGCGAACCGGTCCGAGATATGGGACATGAGGGTCCGGATATTGGCCAGCAGATGTTCTCGATCAACAAGCAGCGTTGGCTTGGCCAGCCCGGCGTTATCCAGTGCGGCACTCAGCCCGCGGAAATACGGTGCGTGGTCCTGTCCCACATCCCGGGGTCGCAATAGCGCGCCGACGCCGAGAGCTCCAGCCATGCTACCCAGTATTAGAGAGCGCCGCTTCATACCTTGTCCCTCGATACAACGTCAGCCAAACAACCCTCGCAGATAGGGATTGAGGAATCGTCCCTGCGGGTCGACCGTGCTGCGCACCTGCGCAAAATCATCCCAGCGTGGATACAGTTTACGCAAGTCCTCGCGTTGCAGCGTATTGAGCTTACCCCAGTGCGGGCGACCGTGGTATTTGCGCAGGATCGGCTCGACGGTTTTAAAGTAGGGCGTGTAGTCCTCGGCAAAGTAACGGTGCACTGCTATCGAACAACAATCCCGCTGATAGAACGGGCTGAGCCAGATATCATCGGCCTTGACGTAACGCACCTCGATAGGAAAAAACACCTCGTGGTGTTGCGACTCCAGGGCGGTGCGTATCTCGCGCAGTGCCTGTAAGCCATATTCACGCGGCAGGTGATACTCCATCTCGTTGAAGCGCACGTTGCGCTCACTGGCGTAGTTTTTCCAGGAACTCTCCACTGTCACTTCATTGCTGAGGCCTTTTATGATTCCGCTGAGAATCAGCTCGCGCAGCCGCGGGGACCAGGCCAGCCAGTCCCGCACCATTTTCAGCTCTGCCACGGAATCGTTGGTGTCGATTTTATCCGTGGATCCCACAGCGTCATCCGTGATGTCGTGGACGTCAGTAAAGCCCATGCCGGAAAACGGTATGTAGTAGAACTCGAAATTGCGGTGTTGCTCCGCCATGTCGTCCGCGATGTCCAGCATCTCATCGAATTCACGCCATACCGTTTCGCGACGCAACCGATAGGGCGCCACATTCTGTAGTTTCACCTGGGTTATCACGCCCAGCGCGCCCAAGGAAACCTTGGCCGCCTGGAACAGTTCCGCATTGGTGTTCGCATCACACTCCACCAGGTCGCCGTGCGCGTCCACCAGTTGCAGCCCCTTTATAAAGGTCGACATACAGCCAATACCGGCGCCGGTCCCGTGCGTCGCCGTGGCCAGGCAACCGGCCAGGGTCTGTTCGTCAATATCCGGCATATTCACCAGCGCCTGGCCAGCGTCCTCCAGCGGCTGGCCGATATCGCCAAGGCGACTACCGGCCCACAATGTGGCTTGCAGACTTTGCGGATCGTGACTGACCAACCCGCTCAGGCGCGACAGGGAAACGATGGTATCGTCGGTGGGCACCAGCGGCATGAAGGAGTGTCCCGCCCCGACCGGACGCACGATACCTTTAGCGCCAGCGATGAGTTCCTGTAGTTCGTGTAGGGATGCGGGCGCGCTGCGCGCCGCGGGCTGGCACTGCTGCGAACCCGACCAGTTGCGCCAGGGAATAGGACGCTTGCCGGTTGCTGTCGCCGCCGCGAGTCCTCGCATTGAGGCGGCCTGACTGCCAATGGCGGCGGCCACCAGTGCCGTGAGTACGACTGCGGCGTTTGATGACCACGGTTAGTTCCCTGTCGCCATAAACTGGATGAGTGCTTCAAACTGCTCAGCACTGCAATCCATACACAGACCAAACGGCGGCATACCGCCGAAGCCGTTGACCACGCTGTCCAGCAACACACCCATGCCCTTGTCCATGCGCGGCGCCCATGCAGCCTTGTCACCCGTGAGGGGAGCGCCGCTGGCGGCTATGGTGTGACAATTGCGGCAACTGCGCTCATAGAGTGCGGCGATTTCAGGCTCCGACGGTCGCAACTGTCGACTTTGCGCTTCGCTGATGGGCGATGAATCGGATGACGGTTTTCCGCAACCGCATAGCGCAGTCACCATGATCAGGGGGAAAACTTTCAGAGAACTCATGTCAAGGCTTCCCAGATCCAAGCGAATATCAGTTATCGCTGTAATAGTAAGGCATCGAATACTGGATGAGTCAACGCAGAGCCCTGCGTGCCATCCACATCCCCGGCAACATAGGCAGCCACATGGTGAAACCACGTAGCAGCAAGGTCGCCGTAAGCGCCGCCTCAATCGGCACGCCCAGTGTGCCAAGCACACTCACACAAGTCACCTCGAATGTACCGAGGCCCAGCGGAATCGGACCGAGCGTGGCGACTATAGAGGCGAGCACAAAACTCGGGAAGACGACCCAAAACGACGCATTGATACCGACTACTTGCAACATTACCCACAAAGTTGCCGCGTCCAACAGGAAAACTGACGCGTGTAACAGCGTGGTGAAAATGACCAGGTCCGGGCTTCGCAACAATTCGCGTGGTGCTGTCGCAATATCGTTCATGAGTTTGTTCAGGCCGGGGATCTTCAGCAGGATAGCCGGAAGTTTCTTGCTGCCCAGACTACGCAACCACAAGGCCCCCGCTGGAATACCCAAAGCGACAAGACAAAAGACCAACACAATAGCAATCATCCAGACATGAATTGCATGCAGGAGCCACAATAGAAGGACACTCGCCAACGCCACGAGCAAATATGCCGCATAAAAAGACACCATGCTCAAAAGCAGCGCGGCCATACATACATGAGTGGGAACTCCACGGCGATCCAGCGCTGCAATAAAAAAGGCCGCGCCACTCATACCACCGCTGGGCATAACCTGGTCAGAAAAAAGTTTGGCAACGCCCAATGGAATCAGCGACAGGAGAGAGTAAACCTGACCTGTCCGCTTGAGCGCCAGGTGCCACACACCTGCAACGCTGACGTAAGTGGCCACCTGTAGCACCAATGCCAGAAGCAGCCATGCGGGTTCGGCCTGACGCACAAGTTGGGCAAAATGTTCCAGTTCACCGAGGTGTGTGACCAGCAATACAAGGCTCGATAGCAGCAACAGGCCGACAAACCAGAACCTGAGTTTGTGCACTGTGGGCCTTTCGGAAACCTTCCCGTCCAGTGGCGCCATGTCGTTCACGATTAGCAGACCCTAGCCGAGTATGCCGTGCAGCTGCGGTTCAACGACAGCCCATACGCCGAATGGCGTTGTCAGTAACTCTACAAAGCGAAAGATGATTTCGAAAAGCAGCAAGGAAACGCCAGGCACCAGAAACAGCAGGGCCAGGATGATGAGCAGACCAAACTGCTCAAGCCGACGGTAGAGGACCAGCGCCTCGCCAGACATGAAATACTGCAACACCCGTGAACCATCGAGTGGCGGGATCGGGATCAGATTGAAGACAGCGAGCAAGACGTTCAGGAAAATTCCAATCACCAAAACACGGGTCAGGCTCGAGTCCATGCCAGCCAGATCGAGGTGGATAAGCATCGACAGAATTGCTGTCAGGCCAAGCGCTATCAGTACATTCATCGCCGGTCCCGCGGCGCCTACCAGTGCCCAGTCCCGACGAGGACGGCGCAGTCGGGACACCGCCACCGGCACCGGCTTCGCTCCGCCAAAAATAAAACCCGAGCCCGAGAGGATCAGGAACAGAGGCAGAAGAATGGTGAAAAAAAGGTCGATATGAGGAATGGGGTTCAGCGTCAGCCGGCCCTGTTCCCGAGCAGTGGGATCTCCAAGGTGGTCAGCGACAAAACCGTGTGCGGCCTCGTGGCTGGTAATTGAAACTACAGCAACCACAACTATACCAGTTATTGTTAATACATCCATTCGCTTCACATCCTGAAAAACCGTCCCCTCAAGCTACCTTCTAGCGGAGAATGAGTAAATCGTAGAGCATGGATGCAACAAACAGCAACCAACCTCCTGTGATGTAAATAGTGCGTCAGGCAGCGGGCCTGGTTGCCGCCGGGCCGGCTATGGACATGGCCTTTATGTACGCTGGCCTTGCCGTGACGCGCTCTACATACGCTTTGGTATTGGGCAGGCTGTCGTCGATGGCCCGCGCACCCAGCATTGCCTAGCGAGGTGAGATTGAACATCGACATGATATCCGCGCAGCTGAAGTTCGGACCGCCGAGATAATCCGACTCACCCAGCCGCTGCTCCAGCGCGCGATAGATGCCGTCCTCACGGCGCTGTGTCGTGGCCATCATGGGGTTGTCCGCGCCCGGCGTAGTACCGGTGGACTGGAAGGCCAGTTTGATAAACAGTACCGATTGCAGATTGTTGTTGAACTGCATCCAGAACAGGTAATGCGGATAGTTGGGATCACTCACCGGCACCGACAGGCAACCACCCCCGTGGCGCTGGGAAATGTACTCCACGATGGCGGTGGACTCGGCCATGACCAGATCGCCATCGACGATGATGGGCGCAGTACCGGCCGGGTGCAGGGCACGGTACTCGGGCGGGGCCAGAAAATCCGCGCCGCGATCGTACCACTTCAGTTCGTAGGGCAGGTTGAGTTCCTCCATCAACCAGACCACGCGGTCGGATTGTGAAACGCCAAGATGGTGAATGGTGATCATGTGCTTCTCCAGGTTGCGGGGTTAGGAATGCTGGGATATGCAGTGCGTCATTAGTACCCTACTGTGCAACGGCTGGCAATCTGCTAACGTAATCCCCTCATTGGACTACACACGGGACGATAATCCATGACCATCAAACTCGGCAAGCTGGGCGTCTGGGCCTTTATTGACGATATGACGGCAACGGAGGCTGTGCACTTCGCCCAGCAATTGGAACAGTGGGGTTACTCCGCCCTCTGGATACCGGAGGCCGTGGGCCGTGACCCCTTCTCCATCATCAGTTTTATGGCCGCCAACACCGAGAAACTGATATTCGCCACGGGTATTGCCAATATCTACGCGCGCGACCCGATGGCGATGAATGCCATTCACAAGACCATCTCCGAGCTGGCACCCGGGCGCTTTGTGCTGGGACTGGGTGTGTCCCACGCGCCACTGGTGACGGGCATTCGCGGTCACGAATACCGCAAGCCCGTCAGCACCATGAAAACCTATCTCGAAGCCATGAAGAACGCGTTCTATATGGCGGCGACGGCGCAGGAGCAGGCCCCGATCCTGCTCGGCGCCCTGCGCCAGAATATGCTGCAGCTCAGCGCAGCGAACGCCAACGGCGCCCACCCCTATTTTGTGCCACCGGCCCACACCGCCTGGGCCAGGGAAATCCTGGGGCCGGATGCCTGGCTCTGCCCGGAACAGATGCTCTGCCTGGAAACAGATGCAGGCCGCGCCCGAACAATTGCCAGAGCCCACATGGCGACCTATACCGGTCTGGACAACTACAAAAACAACCTGAAGCAATTTGGCTTTGACGAGGCCGACTTCGAAAATGGCGGCAGCGACAAACTGGTTGATGCCATCTTCGCTTGGGGCGACGAACAGGCGCTGCGCGAGCGCATACAAGCACACTGGAACGCCGGCGCCAACCATGTGTGTATCCAGACTCTCAAGGATGCAGAAAAACGGGGGCCAGATCTTGACCTGCTACAGTTGTTGGCGCCGCTCAATAACACCCAGTAATTTTACACAGGTGGAAGCGATAGCCATGCAATCAGCTCGGCCTCTACCCAATCATGGCAGGTCAATCGTCACCGCATTTAGCATTTTCTGTATGCTGTTGGCCTCTGCTTGCAACGACTCCAATACTTCCAATGCTTCCAATGTCGGCGAACCAACCACAAACGGCATACTGACCGGCTGTTCTGACACCGATAGCTGCTCCTCAAAACCTACTCTGCGGATAGGAAAAGATCGCTCTGCAAAGGTGCAGATCCCCTCGGATTACACCACCAAAACTCGCTACCCTCTCATCATCGTACTGCACGGTTTAGGCGGAGATGGTTATGCGATATCCAGATACTTTGAGTTGGATTCACGCGTCGACAGCAAGCAATATGTGCTCGTGGTGCCAGACGGCACGAAGAATGCGAACGGCCAAAATTTCTGGAACGCGACACCTGCCTGCTGCGCCGCCTCGCAGCAAGACTTACAAGTAGATGATGTGGCGTATATTCGCAGTCTTATAGAAGCAGCGGCAGCCAACTACAGCATTGATACGCGGCGCATCGGCCTGATTGGCCACTCCAACGGCGGTTTCATGGCGTTGCGCATGGCGTGTGAGGCATCCGAGTTTGTAACCGCAGTGGTGAGCCTGGCCGGATCAACTTTTGCCGATGATGCAAGCTGCACCCCGGCCACCCATCCGGTGAGCGTTCTTGCAATGCATGGCGATGCTGATACACGCATTCTCTACGACTGGGGCCAAGCGGTCCCGCTCCCTATCCGGGCGCCAGGGAGACTATCAAGCGTTTTGCCGCACATGCAGGATGCGATAGCAGCAGCCCCGTAATGGCGCCGAATCTCGATGTCGTTGCAAACATAGCTGGCGCAGAAACGACTGTACTGGAGTACTCTGGCTGTCCCGAGGGTGTCGACGTAGCACTGTGGACGATTGTCGGCGCCGGACATGTGCCCTGGGCCCTGGGGAGCCAGCGCCCTCGATTCAATTGTCGACTGGGTAATCGAACATCCGCGGAAATAGCAGAGCCCGCCTGGTAGGTGACATAGAGATGGATAGAGAGACCGTGGTGATAACCGGCGCCTCCTCAGGGATTGGCGAGGCGCTCGCCAAAAACTTCGCCCAGGGTGGCTACAACCTGGTGCTGGTTGCCCGCAGCGAGGACAAGCTGCGCAGTCTGGCACGACGGCTGAAAACAGAGTGGCGGATAGATGTGTGGGTTGAGCCGGCTGATTTGTCCCGACGCGGCGCTGCGAAAAAGCTGGCCACCAAACTACGCAAGCAAAGTATTAAGGTCGGCATCCTCGTCAACTGCGCCGGCGTTCTTGAACACGGCCACTTCGTCAAGTTGCCCGCCGCCTCGCATCAGGGTCTTATCGACCTCAACGTGAGTGGGCTGACTGACATGTTGAGTCATTTTCTTCCGCCCATGGTGAAACGGGGCAAGGGCCGCATTCTGAATGTAGCTTCCATAGCGGCCTTCCAGCCGATACCCAGCCTGGCGACCTATGCGGCCACCAAGGCCTATGTGCTGTCACTGACGGAATCGCTGTCTGAAGAACTCATCGGAACGGGTGTTACCATCACCGCGCTGTGTCCGGGCATCACAGCTACTCATATGCTTTCCAGCGTGCAGGAAAAAAGCCGCGGGCTGAAAATTCCCGGTTTTGCCGTGGGTGATGTCGAGGAGGTTGCGGCGCAGGGGTATCGGGCCTGTCTGAAAGGGGATGTGATCTGCGTCCCTGGTGCGGTGAACCTCGCCGCAGCCCTGACGGGCAGGGCCACGCCGAAGTGGCTGTTGCGGCGGATATCGGGCGTGATGGGCCGTTATACCCTCAACAAAAACTGACTGGCATCTTCAGGCGCGGCACACTACCGACACTTATAAATTCTGAATTTCTGTGTGCCCTCGCTGGGAGCGCCTTCTGCCACCAGCGTATCGCCGCCTACCTCAACCGCAGAGTTTTGGGCGAGTGTGAGCAACTCACCTGCCACTTTTTCATCGTTGCGATTGATGAAGCCAATTTTGGCTTTTACCTGGGATATCGTCGTACCAACAGATTTGCAATTGGTGACATGAGCGGGCTGTACCAGCGTCACAGTGCTGGCACCCGGTATGGGATCGACCCAGGTGCAACCACTGATGGCTGCATAGCCGAACAGGACGATGGCGATTGTTTTACTACGATGGATTTTCATCATTCTTTCCTGCTACGTGGTGGTGTAACTATTTTTCAGGAGCATAGCACAGGGCAGTCACTCGTACGCAAAATGCTAAACGAAAGTTTAGGTTAGAGCCTGTTCGTCCTGTTTATCAAACAGCTATTTTTACGGGCTAAACCCAAGTTATTTCGGCATCGTCTATCTTCCAGACACCGACTGGAATAAGCTGGCTCATAACAAGTCAGTAGCCATCCAACAGGAGATGAATAATGTTCCGTCCTCTGTCACCCCTTCTGCTGTTCTTGTTCATATCCACACCGGTAGTTGCCGATACCATTACTTGCCTGGGCCGCATCGAGCCGCTCGATGGAGTGCGGGTACTGGCCGGACCCTCCGGCTCCGGCGGCGCAGGCGCGAGTCATTGCCGAATTGCGCGTGAAGGAAGGAGACTGGGTAGAAAAGGACCAGATACTGGCGGTGCTGGACGACCAACTGCTGCACCAGGCGGAGGTGCACAAACAGGAGGAGTTGTTGAAGGAGGCCAAGGTGAATCTTGCTCGTCTGGAAAACCTGGCCGCTTCCCAGACCATCTCCCGCTCCAGCCTCGACGAGGCACGCTTCAAGTACAGCTCGTTGCAGGCGGAGTTGGGCGTATACCAGGCGCGCCTGGAGATGTCGCTGATCCGCTCCCCGCAGCGCGGGCAAGTGCTGAAAATCTATACACACCCCGGCGAAAAAGTAGGGCCCGCCGGCGTACTGGAGTTGGGTGAATCCGACAAAATGACGGTAGTCGCGGAGGTGTATGAAACCGACGTGCACCGACTGGCTGAGGGACAAGTGGCCGTGATCACCAGCCCTGCCCTGGCAGAGCCGGCGAAAGGAAAAGTTATCAAGGTGGGCTTTCGGGTAGGCAAGATGGATGTATTGAGCACTGACCCGGTGGCTGACACGGATGCGAGAGTCGTGGAGACCACCATTCTTATGGATGATCCAGCACCACTACAGCGCCTGACCAACCTGCAGGTGGACGTGGCACTACAGCCATGAAGGCGCGCCATATCCCGGTGGGCTGGCGGCAGCTCAAGCACAATCGTTTGCGCCTGTTAGCCGCAGTGGCTGGCATCACCTTCGCGGCGGTTTTGATGCTGGTGCAACTGGGCTTTCGCGCCGCGCTGTTTGATTCAGGCATTCGCTGGCACAAAGCCTGGGACTACGATATCGCCATTCTGAGTCCCAAATCCGAGTACCTGCTGGAGCTACACGATATTCCCCGTGTCCGGATATTCCAGGCGGGCGGTGTGGCGGGTGTCAAGGGCGGTCACTCCGGTATATACAAAACAGGCGAGGTGGCGCAATCCCGAAAAGCCAAAAATAGTATGGCCGATTTTCGTGGCTGCCTTCGACCCGGCCGATGAAGGTTTTGGCCAGATCATTACGCCGCAGCAACAGGCGGATCTGCGCCTGGACGACTATTACGTGTTCGACCGGCTATCGAGACCGGAATACGGTCCCATCGTCGCGATGCTCGAGACGGCGAAAACCGTGACACTGGAAATGAACAGCAGGCGCATCCGTATCGGCGGTTTGTTCGAGGTAGGCAATTCCTTCGGCATCAACGGCGCACTGATCACCAGCGACCTCAACTTCCTGCGTCTGTTTCCCGATCGCAAGCACTCCGCTGTCTCCCTGGGCCTGGTCCAGACGGAGCCCGGCGCGGTGGTCGAGGAGGTGCGCGATGCCATCATCGCCGCCTTGCCGCCGGATGTCACCGTGGTTACTCGCGAGCAGTTCCAGGCCATGGAAATCGCCTACTGGGACAGTAGTACCCCTATCGGCTACGTACTCAATTTGGGTGTGGTCATGGGCCTCGTGGTGGGCGCTATCATCGTCTACCAGATCCTGTTTTCCGACGTGCAGGACCATCTCAAGGAGTACGCCACCCTGAAGGCGATGGGTTACACCAACCGCTATTTGTCCGGCGTGGTGTTGCAGGAAGCGGCCATCCTGGCGGTGGCGGGTTTTATCCCGGCCATCGCTCTCTCCCTGGTGGTCTTCAAGGTATCGGCCGATGCGACCAACCTCCCCCTCGAACTTACCCCGGACAAGGCTGGTATTGTGCTGGGGCTGACCCTGTTCATGTGTGTGATCGCGGGCGTACTTGCCATGCGTAAAGTGCGCTCGGCCGACCCGGCGGACGTGTTCTGATGAGCCAGTGAGAGCCCCATACAGGTCGAAAACGTTTCGTATTTCTACGGCAAGGGCAATCTGCGTAAACAGATCCTGTTCGATGTCAGTACCGAGATTGCTGCGGGCGAGATTATCATTTTGACGGGCCCCTCCGGGTCTGGCAAAACCACACTGCTGACCCTGATCGGCGCCCTGCGCTCCTGCCAGGAGGGCGTGGTAAGGGTGTTGGACCAGGATCTGTCGGCAGTATCAGAGAGTGCACTGGTCAAGGTACGGCGCAGGATTGGTTACATCTTTCAGCAACACAATCTGCTCGGCTCCCTCAGTGTCGCGCAGAACATACAGATGGCACTGGAACTGGGCGGCGAACGCTCGCGCAAAGGCTGGAACGAGCGCATAGAGACGGTGTTAAATCATGTGGGCATGGCAGCACACATGTACAAGATGCCAGACCAGTTGTCCGGCGGGCAAAAACAACGCATCGGTATTGCCCGGGCACTGGTGCATCATCCCAGCATTATCCTGGCGGATGAGCCCACCGCTTCCCTGGACAAGCACAGCGGTCGCGACGTGGTGGAACTGATCCAGCGACTGGCCAAGGAAGAAGGCGCCGCTGTGGTACTGGTGACCCATGACAACCGCATACTGGACATCGCGGATCGCATCCTGCACCTGGAAGATGGTCGCATCAAGAACCTGATGGACGCGGTCGGCGATGATGCCGGGAGACTGCTCAATATCATGGCGCGATTCGAACCCGATGCCTACACCGAGCTGGCCGCTTTCGCGCTGGCACTGACCCGGGTTGCTTCCGCCGACCAGCACGTCAGTGCGGAGGAGAACACCACCATCCGACGTATTCTGCATGAAGTCTCCGGCCTGTCTGATGGCGAGGCTGAACTCGTAATGCATCTCTCACATTCGATGTTGGGTATTCACGGCGCAAAGCAGGAACCCGTCACACATGAACCGGGCAGCGAGGGCCACCAGCGGCAGCAACAGTTGCTGGAATCGCTGCACGCTGTGGCTGCTGCAGACGGGGACGTCAGCCCTGAGGAATTGGCGGAAATCGACAATATCGCGGCTGAACTGGGCATTGTTGCGCGACCACCAAAAATCGGGTGACATAATCAGGACATCGGGCTAAGCTTAAAAAATGCGACGAATTCTTGTCATAGTGCTTTCCCTCCTGTGCATAGCGCTGCCCTGGCAGGCCAGCGCATCCAAGGCGATGACTGGCGAACACTGCCCGCACATGCAGAGTATGAAATTGTCGTCGCCCGTGGGCTCCAACAGTCGCCACAATTGCTGCAATGACGCAGCCACAGTTGCAAAAACGGGGCAGCTTTGTAAAGTCGGGCAAAAGTGCTCACCCCCGGTGACTTATGTGCTGCCCCCGACCATGGTGCTGCTCGCCTTCACCTCTGACGCACAACAATTACCAGCAATCCCTGCGCGTACCCATACTGGCCCACCCTCCGCCGTTTGGCGACCCCCTACCCTGTCTTAACTCCTATCCCAAACAAACTCGTCTTTCCGCTGTAGTGCAACAGACGTAGTCATTTGCCTGTGCCAGACGCTATGAAGCTTCAGCCGGCCTCGCGTGGAGTTTAAAATATGTTTTCCATTACGTATCAATTGCGACAAGGGTCTCAGCAGCCGTTCATCATTCTTGTTCTGCTGTCCTTGCTGTTGCTGGCGCGGGCAAATACATCGTTTGCGCAAGCACTAACGTTTAACGATGCACTGTCTGCCGCAATACGGGAAGCCCCTGTGCTACGCGCCAACACCGCACTGATCGAAGCTGCGCAATACGACACAGTTCCTGCAGGCGAGCTACCCGATCCAAAATTGGTGTTGGGGTTGGATAACGTACCAGTAGAGGGTGATGACCGCTTTAGCACTGGCGCCGATTTCATGACCATGCAGCGCATCGGTCTGATGCAGGATTTTCCCAACCCGGCCAAGCGTAAAGCGCGCACCGAGCAAGCAGCTGCGCAGGTTGATGTGATGCGCGCCGACGAGCGTGTGCAGCGACAAACTGTGCTGCGTAAAACCGCTCTGGCCTGGATTTCGCGTTATACGTGGGAGCAGCAGCTGGCGCAAGTGGCACAGCTACAGAGCGAGAACACGCTGTTTGAGGGAGTAGTTCGAGCGCAGCTGGCGGCAGCCAGAGGAACAGCGCTGGACGCCTTAATGCCAAAAGAAGAAGCCGCGGAGATTGCGGCGCTGCGCGATAAGATAACGGCGGGGCGAGCGCAATCCATTGCACAATTGCGGCGCTGGATCGGTGCCGATGCGGAGTTGCCTATGAGTGGAGCGGTCCCCGAGTGGCCGATCAGTCGCGATGGACTGCAAAGCCAGTTGCATCAACATCCCGAGCTGCTGGAATTCGCCTCCAGGGAGCGTGCTGTTGACGCAGACATAGCGGCTGCACAGGCCGAGAAGGATCCCGACTGGGGCGTGGAATTTGCCTGGCTGGAGCGCGGCTCCGACTATGACGACATGGTTATGCTGGAAGTACGCGTCGATCTCCCGGTGTTTCCCGGCTCACGCCAGAACCCCGCGATAGCGAGCCAACAGGCCAAGCGTGCCGCGCTGGATGCCGACCGCGAGGCTAGCATGCGCGAGCATACCGCCATGCTGGAGGTAGAGGTCTCTGAGTATGAAAGGCTGCAACAGGCCGACCGGCGTTTCTCTGAGGTACTGTTGCCTTTAGCGTGAAGAAAAGGTAGCGTTGGCCCTCGCCAGTTGGCGCAGCGGCGCGGGAACATTGACTGAGGTGATTGGCGCACGACGCGAGCGTATCGCGACGCGTTTGAAGGCTATCGCCAACACCGGTGCACTACACCAAAGTGCAGCGCGATTGCACTACGCCTATGATGATTTTGGTGACGATGGGGCAGACGACCGGACAGGAGCACGACCATGAGCAATCCACGAAGCAGGTTTCAGACATTAGCACTTGGTCTACTGCTAGTCGCCCTGGGTGCAGCAGCGGGATGGTGGTGGGAGCGGAATGCTTCTGTAGCCAAGCAAGGTGCGGCCACCGCGAAGAGCAGCGAAGATCGCCCCGTGTTGTACTGGTACGACCCCATGTCGCCCCAGCAGCACTTTGATCAGCCCGGAAAATCGCCGTTTATGGACATGGAACTGGTGCCCAAGTACGCGAGTATGAATGTAGATGATAGCGACACCCCCAGCGACGTAAAAATCAATGCGCGGGTGACGCAGAACATTGGTTTGCGCGAAACGGTCGTACAGCGTATTGCGCTGGCATCAGTGATTGAAGCGACCGGAATCATCGCATTCAATGAGCGCGAAGTGACCCTTGAGCAGGTGCGTAGTGGTGGCCGCGTCGAGCGGGTGTGGCCACTGGCTCCAGGGGATGTGATTGAAGAGGGCCAGCCGCTGGTCGACCTATTGGTACCAGAGTGGTCTGCGGCGCAGGAGGAATTCCTGGTGTTGCGCGCTAACGCCGACAGTACCCTGGTCGATGCCGCGCGTGCGCGCCTGCGCCTTCTTGGCATGCCTGTAGACGTGATCGATGAACTCGAGAAGTCGGGGCGCGCGCGGTCAAGCTTTACATTGAGGAGTTCGCGTGCCGGTGTACTGGAGTCGCTGGATGTGCGCAGCGGTATGACTGTGATGTCGGGGCAGATGCTGGGGCGCATTCAGGGCATCGACAGCGTCTGGCTGGAGGTGGCTGTGCCTGAAAGCCGCACCTCTGAGGTGCAGCCAGGCGGTCGCGCGCAGGTGCAGTTGGCCGCGTATCCTGGACAGACCTTCAGTGGCCAGATCACCGCGGTGTTGCCCACCCTGAACGCAGCCAGTCGCACCTTGCGCGTACGTGTCGAGTTGCCCAATCCGCTCGGTCAACTGCGCTCCGGTATGTCCGCACAGGTACGGCTGGTATCCGAGGGCGACGGCTTTGCTCTGGCAGTGCCTACCGAGGCCATCATTCGCACGGGTAAGCGCGCACTGGTCATTGCCGTGTTGGCGGAGGGCAGTTTTGCGCCGCTCGAAGTCCAGCTGGGCCGCGAGATCGACAATAGTACTGTCATTACCGCAGGGCTCCAGGAAGGACAAAAAATTGTCGCCAGCGCGCAATTCCTGTTGGACTCAGAGGCCAGCCTGTCAGGATTTTTTTCAAACACAGTCAATTCTGGCAGCACTCCTGGACCCGAATCGCAGGAAGCTGAGTCAATGGATACAATGGGAGTACAACCATGATTGCCCGGCTTATCCGTTGGTCCGTGGCCAATCGCTTTCTGGTCCTGCTGGCGACACTGTTTGTGACCTTCTGGGGGATGTGGGCGCTGCGTACCACCGCGGTGGATGCACTGCCCGATCTGTCCGATGTACAGGTCATCATCCGCACCAGTTACCCCGGGCAGGCACCGCAGATTGTGGAAAACCAGGTCACCTACCCGCTCACTACGACCATGCTGTCGGTACCTGGAGCAAAAACAGTGCGCGGCTTTTCGTTCTTTGGCGACAGCTTTGTGTATGTACTGTTTGAGGACGGCACCGATGTGTATTGGGCGCGTTCGCGCGTACTGGAGTACCTCAATCAGGTGCAGAGCCGCCTGCCGACCGCGGCAAAATCCGCGTTGGGTCCGGATGCTACGGGGGTCGGCTGGATCTATCAGTATGCACTGATCGACCGGACCGGAGCTCACGATCTGGCACAACTGCGTGAGTTGCAGGACTGGTTCCTGAAATTCGAACTGAAAACAATTCCGGATGTCGCCGAAGTCGCCACCATCGGGGGTATGGTGAAGCAGTATCAGATCGTACTGGACCCGATCAAAATGGTCGCGCTCGGGATTACCCACGAAGACGTTCGCGTGGCGGTCAACGCAAGCAACCAGGAAACCGGCGGAGCCGTGCTGACACTCGGTGAAGCAGAACTGATGGTGCGCAGCAATGGCTATCTCGCTTCTCTTGCGGATTTTCGGGCGATTCCACTGCGCCTGCTCGAGGGCGTTCCCATTACACTCGGCGACGTCGCCACTATCCAGCTCGGCCCGGAAATGCGGCGCGGTGTTGCTGAGTTCGACGGCGAGGGCGAAGCGGTCGGCGGCGTGGTCATTTTGCGCTCGGGGAAAAATGCACGTACCACAATTGCTGCTGTTCACGCTAAGTTGGACGAGCTCAGATCGGGCCTTCCCGCCGGTGTAGAACTCGTCACTACCTACGACCGCAGTAGCCTGATTGACCGCGCGATAGAGAACCTGAGTCGCAAGCTGTTCGAGGAGTTTCTGGTAGTAGCCCTGGTCTGCCTCCTGTTTTTACGGCATCTGCGCTCCAGCCTGGTGGCCATAATTACCCTACCCCTGGGTATACTGATGGCGTTTATAGTGATGCGCTACCAAGGCATCAATGCAAATATCCTGTCGCTGGGCGGTATTGCGATCGCCATCGGGGCCATGGTGGATGCCGCTGTTGTGATGATCGAGAATGCTCACAAAAAGGTAGAGGCCTGGCACGGTAAGCATCCCAATAGCGAGCTTCGCGGTGAGGAACACTGGCAGGTCATTACCGAAGCGGCAACCGAGGTTGGTCCGGCGCTGTTTTTTTGCCTACTCATCATAACCCTGTCCTTTGCGCCAATTTTTACTTTACAGGCACAGGAAGGACGGCTTTTTTCGCCTCTGGCCTATACCAAAACCTACGCGATGGCGGCAGCAGCCGGCTTGTCGGTTACACTGGTGCCCGTCCTGATGGGATACTGGATTCGCGGTAAGTTGCCGGATGAACATAGTAATCCTATCAATCGCCTGCTGATCAGGCTGTATCGTCCGGTGCTCGATATCGCATTGGCGCGCCCCAGGCTAACCCTCGCGGTGGCGGGCCTCGTATTGGTATCAGCGATCTGGCCCATCAGCCACCTCGGCGGTGAATTCCTGCCAGCGCTGGATGAAGGCGATCTGTTGTATATGCCCAGTGCCCTACCCGGCTTGTCGGCGCAAAAAGCCAGTGAGCTATTGCAACAGACAGACCGCATGATCAAGACAGTGCCGGAAGTGGCGCACGTCTTTGGTAAGGCCGGGCGTGCTGAAAGCGCCACTGATCCAGCACCACTGGAGATGTTCGAAACCACCGTACAGTTCAAGCCAAAAACGCTGTGGCGCAAGGGGATGACGCCGGAAAAGCTGATCGAGGAACTGGATAGCGCGGTACAAGTACCTGGGCTGACGAATATCTGGATACCGCCGATCCGCAATCGTATTGACATGCTGGCGACCGGCATCAAAAGTCCGATCGGCGTAAAAATTACCGGCGCCTCGCTGGCCGATATTGATCGTGTCGCCGACTGCGGTTGAACGCGTCGCCAAATCGGTGCCGGGAGTGTCATCCGCTCTGGCGGAGCGGCTCACCGGTGGTCGCTACGTGGAGATTGATATTGATCGCAACGCCGCAAGCCGCTACGGACTTAATGTCGCCGAGGTGCAATCTGTAGTGGCCGGTCTTATCGGTGGTGAAAACATCGGTGAGACCGTGGAGGGTTTGGCGCGCTTTCCGATCAGCCTGCGTTATCCGCGCGAATGGCGCGATACCGTGGACAGACTAGAGAACCTGCCAATGCTAACCCCGGCGGGGTCTCAAATAACTCTTGGGTCGATTGCCAAAGTTCGTGTCACGGATGGGCCGGTAATGCTAAAAAGCGAGAATGCACGCCAGAGCGGCTGGGTGTATGTGGATGTAAGAGGGCGCGATCTTGCCTCGGTAGTTGCTGATTTGCGGATCGCCGTGGCGAACGGCGTAAAACTCGACCGCGGGATGAGTATCGCCTACTCGGGCCAGTTCGAGTATCTGGAGCGCGCCAACGCGCACTTGACGTTGGTCGTGCCTGCTACTCTGCTAATAATCTTTGTGTTGCTCTACCTGATTTTCGCACGCGTCGACGATGCCCTCCTCATTATGGGTACCCTTCCTTTCGCACTCACCGGCGGGGTGTGGTTTCTCTATCTTATGGACTTCAACTTGTCGGTCGCCACTGGCGTCGGCTTTATTGCGCTGGCCGGCGTATCAGCGGAGTTTGGAGTCATCATGCTGTTATATTTAAATCGAGCGTGGCAGACACGTATCGACGCGGGACAAATGCACGAGCAGGATCTACTCGCCGCCATTCGCGAAGGCGCGGTGCTGCGCGTGCGGCCAAAGGCCATGACAGTAGCAGTAATAGTCGCAGGCCTGCTGCCGCTGTTCTGGGGCAGCGGCACCGGCAGCGAAATTATGACACGCATTGCCGCACCGATGGTTGGAGGTATGATCACGGCCCCATTGCTGTCGCTGCTGGTGATTCCCGCAGTGTATCTTTTGCTTCGACGAAAAATGCAAGTGCGCGATCACATCCCTTGACTGTACAACGCACAGCCATACTATATTGGGATGCAGTTTCTGCCGTAGATAAAAGGTTAAAAAGGGGCCGGCATGCAGGACCACCAATACAGTTTCGAGGTTAATGCTAGCAGGGAGGACATCTGGGCAGTTTTTTGGGGTAAAAAAACCGGCGATGTGATGGAACATGGCAATCTTCGGATTGAAATACTGCACGGTGGTGATGAACACGGCGAAGGTTTAATAAGACACTGCCACTTTCCCGTGCCCTGGTATCTATTGTCTGGTGGCAAAGCACAATCCTGGGAATGGTTAACGCAAGTTAAAGTGCATGACTCCTGGCGTTACGATGCCGTGGGCAAACCCTTGTGGTCAAAAGCGACGGGGTGGACGCGTCTGGAGGCATTGGACAATAACCGCACGCGCATCCACTTTCGCGAGACTTACCATGTGTTCAATCCCATCATGCGTTTTTTTCTTGAGAAATTTGTCCATAAGGCAATATCGAAGGATAACGACCAGAAAATCAAATTGGGAATTGAGCGTGGTCTTAAAGCCCGTGCCTATAAGTCAGTAAATCAGGTGCCATTGGTATAAAATTGTTGGCACCAACTGCGCCAGGCGGCGATGGGTCCGTCACCTTTGGTTAGCACGGGGTGTTGTGCATACTGCTTGTTCTCCCAGATCGGTATGTCCTGTTCAATTTCACTGGATATGCGTTCCATCAACGCTTTGCCGAACAGCGCGGTGGTTTTGGCATCGCCCTGGTTCTTTGGAATAAACACTACGGTGATCTCGGACAGCTGATCATCAACGGGTGTGCGCGTAATCACCACCCTGGCGGGCACAGCTCCCTCGAAAAAATTGATGGATATTCCCAGACCCCATAGCGTGCGGTCTATACTCTCCAGGTACTTGGCCTGCTCGCTGCCGGGCAGTGGCTTGACGCTGATAAAGTACTTTTGACTAAGGCCTTCAGCTCTTACCATGTTCGGAATGTCAGCGCTGTGCACTGTTTTGAAGTGCGGCATATCCAGTCCGTTCTCGCCAATCTCCTGTACGTGTACCCGCACTATCCAGCGCTTACTGCCATACTGAGTCCACTCTGTAGGGTCGAATTCAGGAAGTTCCGGCGTCCATACCGGCGCACTGTTATCGGGACTGAAGTACACAATGATCAGCCCAGCCCACTCTATTACCGGGTAGGCATGTATCTTGCCAAGTTCTGGAATATGCTCAGAATAGGGGATACTGATGCACTGTCCCTGGCCGTTGTATTTCCAGGCGTGGAAAGGGCAAACAATATTACCGTCCTCCAGTCGACCGCCCACACCAAGATGAGCCCCCAGATGTATGCAGTACGCATTAAGCACACATATCCTGCCTTCGCTATTTCGAAACACTATCAGTTCGCGGCCAAAGTAGGAGAGAGTTTCAATCTGTCCGTCTGTTATATCTGCAGCATGTCCAACGGAAAACCACCCCGAGGGGAAAGGTGAAAAGGGATAACGGTAGTCAGTCTCACGCATGGAATGCCTGCCTCCCTGATGGTGAACGGTATGCGCAAACACCATGAAAATTACCTCCAGACCGTGTGCCGCTCAAAGTCAGCTACCGCTTCTTTGATCCAGGCAAGATCGTCGTTGCGCGCCCGGCTCAGCGTAAGCTCCTGATCTACACCATACACGCTGGCGGCATTGAGTCCGAGAATTTTGGCCTTGATTGTGTCGGTCAACGCCGGATAGCCGTAGCGATCCTGATATTCTTCAGGAATCTGGAAGGCGCGAAAGGCATCGATAAGCGGCTGCGCACTGCCATACCAGACAGAGTCTGTTCCCCATAAGATATTGTCTTCTCCCAGCGCCAGCAACAATTTTCCCAGTACGTGTACGGCCTCTTGCGGCCGTTTAATCAGTATGTACCACGTGCTGCCAAGTTCGGCGTAAACATTGCTGCCCGGCTTAATGCCGGCGTCGTGTAAACTTTTTATCAGCCTGTCAGTGCCTTGTTGCTCGATACCGTCGCGAAACGGTCCCTCGCCAGTTTCATACTCACCGTTGGATTGAGGTACTTCATAACCAGAGTGATACACCAGAAACATCATATTCGGGAATGCAGCTGCGGCCGGCCCGATGTCCCGCGGGGTCCCCGTGGGCGCCAATCCAGACAGGCCCTTGTGGGCGCAGATGATTTTTACCCCCAGCTCCTGTGCGCGGTGCAGAAAGGGCATTCCGACTTCCTCGTCATCCAGCATCCAGCCGCTGCTCAATCTACTGCCATCGTGCGTGTTTCCATACAGTGTATAGACCTTGAATCCATTGGGACGACAACGATCCACGATCGCTGACATCCGATCCAGTTCGCCCGGCAAGTTTGGATGAACAATCGAATGATGTAGGAGTCTGCCTGTACCTGCCAGACGGTCGACCAACTCCCGGGTGCCTGAGATTTCAGTGTTGGACAATATATTGATATCTTCGGTACCTGGAGCAGACGTTAATACTGCGAGGCTGGTTTCGCTTTGTAGAAATACACAGCGCAGGTATTCGCCAATGGACAAATCAGTTTCCAAGTTTAAGCCGCAAAACAGATCGGGGGCGACCTGGCGTATAAAATGATGGACACCTTTAGCGCCCGCTAATCCTGTTCGATGATTGGCCACAAAATGAGTTTGGACATCTATAATGAGATCATTTCGTTGAAAGCATTGGTTCGCTTCCTCTTTATCAACACTGGCAGATGCGTTAACACGATAAAATTCTTTTCCCGCGACAACATTGATGGCGCTTAGAGACGCGGCAGTGCCTAGTCTACTGGAGTAATATTCGGCAAGACTCTGGCCCAGTCGGAGGGCCGTTACAGTAGCGACACGCTGCAGAACATCAAGGGCAAGGATATCTTTCTTGCAGTAAGCAGGCGCACGGTATTCATCGTTCGCAAGTCGCGCCAGAAGGCCTGGCACGCGCAATGGCTGTGTCCAATACTCCAGTCGATCTCTCCCTTCGCAGGATGCACGTCTCATGTCTTTCAACTGACACCACCGGGACAGCAACCTTCAGGCGGGCGGATTTTGTGGCGCTGTACGCCTTTGTATCATGGCGTACCCGGAGTATGCTGACAAGATGCGTAGACGTTATCAGTTTCTGGTTGTGGTGCTGCTTATGCACCTCCCACTTTTTGCCTATCCAATATTACGGCTGTGCCATTGGCTGGAGTTGGACGGCTGGCAAACCGCAATTGTGTTCCTGCCACTGTTCTTCAGTCAAATTCTCGCCAGGGTCTACCTGCGCCACGCCAATTCCGGCCCAATTTTCTGGCTGCGGCGCGGCGCGGATTTATGGTTGGGAATAAGTCCTTTGCTATTCTTTATGCTGGTGGCGACTGAGCTGCCGGTCGCATTAGGCTGGTTGGCGAGCTCAACCGCCGCGTATGGGCTGATTGGGATAGCTTTCGCGCTGATGGTATACAGTGTGTTTAATGCTTACTCGCCTTCCATAGTGAAGGTGCCGCTAACAAGTTCGAAATTGAGCTCCACAGTGCGCTTCGTGCAGATTACCGACGTGCATATAGGCTCGCGCAGTGCTGCTTTTCTGGAACGGGTGATGCAGCGCGTCAACAGTGTCAATGCGCAGTTCCTGTGCATCACGGGCGACTTTATCGATGCGCCAGGAATTGAGGAGGAACAGTTGTCAGTATTGCGCCGTTGCCCCATTCCGATTTACTTTACTATCGGAAATCACGAGCGCTACGAGGATCTGGACGAGATTTTGAGGCGTCTGGAGCGGCTGGGCGTCAATGTGCTGCGCTCGAGCACCGCCACGCTGGGGGCAGTACAATTGATAGGCATCGATGACAGTGAACATCCTCGCCAGGTAGAGCGTGAACTGGGTAAGCTGGAGATCGATAACGACCGATTCGTACTACTGCTCTATCACCGTCCGCACGGGCTGGCGGCCGCGGCCGCCGCCGGGGTAGACCTGATGATTTCTGGCCATACGCACAATGGACAGATTGTGCCATTTAACCTGGTGGTGCGCCGGGTCTTCGAGCAGAGCGTGGGGCTTTTTAAAGAAGGTATAGCGCAACTGTACGTCTCACCTGGCACCGGCACCTGGGGCCCCGTGATGCGCCTGGGCAGTCGGGGCGAGGTTACACTTTTCGAGGTGCAGCCGCTTGCAGCACCCGTTATACCGAGGTAAACCGATGAACTTTACGCGCTTGAAACTGTATCACTTTCCAGCAACCCGCAGCGCCCGTGTCAAATGGCTGCTACACGAGCTACTGGAAGAGGATTTCGACATCGAAGTTGTGCCACTCTATGACGGAGTACAGTACAGCCCGGACTACCTGGAAAAAAACCCCAACCACAACGTGCCCGCGCTCGAGTTTACGCTGGAAAATGGCGAGCATCACGTCATGCTGGAGAGCGGCGCCATGGTGTCGTTGTTGGCAGACCTCTTTCCTGAGAAGGGCCTGGCGCCAGCTGCCGATGTTTTTTCGCTGGCGCGTGTCGACTACCTGCAGATGCTACATTTCGGTACGTCCTGGATGGATATGATGCTATGGCAGATTCGTATTCATACCCACCTATTGGGCAGAGACAGTGATGAGAAGACGATTGCGCGCTACAACAAGAAATTTGCCCAGGAAGTTGAACCACAGCTGCTCAGCCGACTGGAAAAATCTGACTACATCTGTGGCAACCAGTTCAGCGCGGTAGACTGCGTCATGGGGCAAAATGTCTTGTGGGCCAAGGCCTACGGGCTGTGCCAGGGCAGCCAGTTTTCGGATTACATTGCGCGACTCGCACAGCGAAGCGCCTTTGCAAAAGCCTATGCAGACATGGGCGACTTTACACTGGCGCCACCCACAGCCAAGGCCAAGGGGCTGGCTGGCCACTTCACCGGGTGATGCCCGGAAAAATTCTGTATGCCAGATACATTACCCGCAGAACAATTGGCCGAGATTGAAAAAATCACCGTGGGCCATTACGACGCCAATGCCCTGTCGTTCTGGCAGGGAACCAGAGATCACGATGTCACCCAGAATTACCAGGCGTTATTGAGCCAATTTCCGGTTGCGCAAACGCTCGACATTCTGGATTTTGGCTGCGGCCCAGGTAGAGACCTCCACCATTTTAAATCCCTCGGCCACCGCCCGGTCGGACTGGACGGCAGTCATGCCTTTTGTACCATGGCGCGCGCCAATACGGGCTGCCAGGTTCTCCATCAGCATTTTCTATCTTTGGCGCTGCCACGCCACGGGTTTGATGGCATCTTCGCGAACGCCTCGTTATTTCATGTACCAGCACAGGAATTGCCACGTGTCCTGCAGGAATTACACTGTGCATTGCGTCCCGGTGGCATTCTGTTTTCCTCCAATCCCAGAGGCAGCAGTGAGGGCTGGTCTGGCCAACGCTACGGGCACTTTATGGAATTTGAGATTTCAAAAGCTTACCTGGAAGCCGCGGGATTCAGCGTGCTCGATCACTACTATCGTCCCTCCGGACAACCACCCGCACAGCAACCGTGGTTGGCCATTGTAAGCCAGAAGACGGCCTAAAGCGCCTATCACGGATAGCAAGGCTCACTGTTTAGCCGTAATATTCTGCCTTTGACCACAGGTATACTAGTCGGCCTAGCTAATCAGGACGTGTGATATGACCATTCGCAAAATCATACTTATCTTTACTTTGTTTGCTCTACCGCTACTGGTCGGCAGCAAGTGCGCGTTCTTCTTTAGCTCCGGGGGCAACTCTTCTAATGGAGACAAAAAGGATAGCAAGGATGACCCAATCATCGTCGCTAAAAGCGGTAACTTTGGCGCGCCCCCGGCACAGGGTGTGAGCTATACATCAGGCTCGCTTTCTGGTGTCACCGGCGACAATGGCGAGTTTCAGTACGAGACCGGCAAGACCGTGCAATTTTTTATCGGTGAGGTGAGCCTTGGCGCGCCGGTGGAGGGAAATTCAGTCATTACCGCGCAGGACCTTGTAGTGGATGGTACGCCCGGCTCTCCTGCGGTCGTCAACATTTCGCGACTGCTGCTATCGCTGGACTCGAACCCCGCCGACGAGGTCATCACCATACCCGACGCTGTGCGCATGGCGGCGGTCCGCTCAAACGATGACGTAGCCTCGGCGATCGAATTCCTGAACTTCTCCGACGAGCCGGCGTTTGTCAATGCGGCGAGTCAGCTCGTCGCTGTACTGACCCGCGACTACACGTACACTGCGGCGCTGGTTGATGCTGACACCGCGCAGCTGCGGATGCTCAAAAGGCAATGACACACCTATACGGAAGCCATAGGTGACCACCAACTGGAAGCTCGGTCTGGGCTTTTCACTGGTTACCGTCGTCATGTGGGGCTTGTTGCCGCTGGCGCTGAAGGCGATTCTTGAGGTGATGGATCCTGTCACTATCAGCTGGTATCGCTTTTCCCTGTCCGCAATAATCGCGCTGCTCTGGTACGGGCACCAGCGCGGTGCCGCTGTAAAGAGCCTGCTTTTCTCCAGCGTCTGGCCCCTCACGCTAGCCGCTATCGTCGGCCTTCTCGGCAACTACCTTCTTTATATATGGGGATTGGATCATATCAATCCAGGTGCCGCCCAGATTCTGATCCAACTCGCGCCACTGCTGCTGTTGATAGGCAGTGTGGTGATTTTCAAAGAAGGATTTTCTGTCATGCAATGGCTGGGTGTGGTTGGGCTCTGTGGCGGCATGCTACTTTTTTTCCATCAGCGCTTTACCAACATCGTGCTGACCACTGATAACTACCTCGCTGGGGTGGGCCTGATAATCGCCGCTGCTGTCACCTGGTCCGTGTATGGTCTGGCACAAAAGCAACTCCTGACCATGCACCACACCAAGGACATTTTGTTGCTGATCTGCGTCGCGGGGACGGTAGTGTTATTGCCGCTGTCAGAACCACAACAGATCCGCGCGCTGAACCCCACTCAACTGATGTTACTGGTCTTTTGTGGACTCAATACCATCATCGCCTATGGCAGCTTTGGTCTTGCTATGAGCTACTGGCAATCCTCCCGGGTAAGCGCTGTTCTTCCTATCGCGCCATTGCTGACCCTGCTGTTTACGTTCGGTTTGAATCACTGGCAACTGGCGGACATTCCCTCTGAGCCTATGGACTGGCTGAGCAGCCTGGGAGCGCTGCTGGTGGTGGGAGGGGCTGCGGTTGCTGCGCTACCAAAAGGCCAGGCAAGTCATTGACGCGCTGGTCCCTGATTGACCAATCAGGTGCCGCGTAGCTGGTAGATTGCCCGCAAACGGGTGTGCATGAGGGCGGCATCGTCGTGACTTCGAAACGCGCTTACCTGCACATCGCAGAACTGGTGACCTTTCTTTTCAAACAGATCGACTATGGCGGCTTCCACGATGAGTTCGGTGCCCAGCTCTATCGGTTGAAAGCACTGGGAATCAGTCTGTAAATGCAGCCACGGATTGATTAGCACATTGCTATCAAGCACCCAGTTAGTCAGACCGAGCACGAATCCCAGATGGGCGTAACGACCTCCGTCGATATTCAATGGTGTCGACATAAGCTGGCTATCGTGAAAGTACGTGGTAAGTTCGGATGACTCACTCCAGCGTATTCGCAACGCGCCCATACCATTGTGCTGCAAGCGGCGCATGATCTCAGGCGTTCCCGGTGGTCGCTCCATAGCGGGAGACAGAATCGCATCACCGCGTCGGCCCGGAGCAACAGGCAGCTCACGGGGCAGCCAGCAGCGTCCACGTGCACGAATTGACCCCGATATGTCTTTAAGGACTGCTTCGTATGCGTACTCGCCATCCATGGCCACCTCAACCGCGAACGGGTGTCCGTCGTACACAGGCTTTTCAACCACCACCTGCGCAGCACCGCTGGCCACGTAGTCAAGGCCCCAGGCCTCGACTGCAGGATGCGCCAGGTACGCTGACACAGTTACCCCGGGCACCAGTCCGCCCTCGAATCCAAACTGCGCGGCCACGGCGTCGCCATGGATCTGGTTTGCGGAATCGGGCACTTCATTGAAGGCCACACCTTGGTATGACGTCGGTTGGTTCACACTGCATTCACCATGATTATTCAGTCAGGAACTGGCCTGATGAGCGATGCTGACTATACTTGCAAACACCCTCGTCGGGAATGCATAGTCATCGGGCATAAAGGCAGCAGGCAAAACGGAAACCCAGGGCATATGAAGAGCAAACCGCAACAGCTTTACCACTACCAGAACTCGCTCATGAACAGTGCAAAATGGTCCCGTTTCGAGCCCCGCGCCGACGACATTATCATCACCACCTCCTACAAGGCAGGCACTACCTGGATGCAGGGAATCTGCGCTGCACTGATCTTCCAACAACCGCAGCCTCCGGTCCCGCAGGATGCCCTGACACCCTGGTTTGACTCCAACTTTGCCCCACTGGAAGTGGTCCTTGAGCAAATAGAGGGGCTGCAAAACCGGCGCTATATCAAAACCCACTGCCCGCTGGACGGCATCCGATTTTTCGATGAAGTCAAATACATTTTCGTGGGCCGTGACGGGCGCGATGTGTTTATGTCCATGTGGAATCACTGGCACAACATGAAACCTGAGAGCGTCGACGCGCTGAACAATGCACCTGACCGGGCCGGACCGATGCAGCCCTACCCAGGAGATTCGATCAATGACGCGTTCGACGAGTGGCTCAATCGCGGCTCCTTCGCGTGGGAGCAGGACGGCTACCCCTTCTGGTCACACCTGCACCACGCACAATCCTGGTGGGACTACCGCCACCTGCCCAATATTCTGTTCGTCCATTTTGAAGATCTGCTCAGGGACCTGGATGGACAGATGCGGCGCGTCTCTGCCTATCTGGATATACCAGTCAACGAGGCAATTTGGCCGCAGCTGCTGCACGGAGTTTCGTTTGGGGAGATGAAGAGCAACGCACTGAAAATGGCGCCCGGGGCGAACCACAGCGCCTGGAAAGACAACAGCAACTTCTTCCACAAGGGCACCAACCAACGCTGGCGCGGGGTACTGACCGATGCACAAAGCCGTCGCTACGAGCAGGTCGCCGCCGAGCGCCTGGAGCCGGAACTTGATCGTTGGCTGGCCAGGGGCAGCATTTGATAATGCACTAATACACAGACAGACGTGCAATACGCTGGTCGATCAGGGCAAGCTGTTTGCGATAACGCTCTGATTCGGCGCTCCCGTACTGCTGGCGAAATTGTTCCTCGCTCAACCCCTCGACCAGACCTGAAATATCTGGAAAAAAACTCTCTTCGCTATTGCCAGCCACCAACTTCTCCTGCAACTGCCGCGCAGCTGCCGCGCTGGCCGTGGCCACGGTGACAAATTGGATGCCGGCACGGTCTGCGGCCAGATCGGCAAAACTGAAGCCACTGCCACCATTGCCGGAATCCAGTAATTCCTTGAACTCCCCCGCTGCAATACCAATGCCCTGCTGCGTGGCCAGCGTGATGCCGGCGGAATAGAGGAAGTGCAACATGAGATCTTCACGGCCACCCAGTGTAACCCCGGAGGGCGCACGGACCAGCGGGCGCTGGGTGGACACCAGTTTTCCCACCAGCGTCTCAAATGCGCCGTTGCTGAAGTAGATAATCGTCGCCCAGATTGCAGCACGATTTTCTGCAACCGCAGAGCTGCCACCGCCGCGCTTTGCTGCCTCTGCCATCAGGGGAACAAGATAGACATCCAATGAATGTCTCTGGCGACCGCCCTGACCCGCCGCTATTGCGACTAAAATGTCATAATAGTGAACAACACGCTCTTCTTCCCCTGGAGGAAAGCGCGAGGCTTGCAAAGTCCTCACCGCCTGCTTGAATTGTGCTTTGGCATCGGGCGGAGGGACCACATTGAGCAGGGCGGCGTTTCCCTCAATTCGAAATCCGCGGACACCGGCAAGCAATGCGCTGGCCTGCTTATCCTTGAGCAACACATCCGCCAGTCGGGCCGCCAGTGGCAACAGCCAGCGACCGGAAATCTCCAGAGGGCCTATGAACAGTCGATCAATGCCAATACCGTCGCTGGACTGACCTATCTGAACACCAAGGTTGAGATAGGCGCCGAACGGGTTCACAGGCATTTTCACACTCATGCGGGAGTTAACACCCGCGCTGTCAAGGTAGAGGTCGGTTTGCAAGCGCGGGAATGTGTGGGACGCCATCTGGGCGAGGTAGTGCAGTTCATCCTCAGTGACCAGCAGCGTGGTGCCCTGATTATCGGCGGCCTCTACCTGGGTTTTGATGCGCTTCAGCAGCGACTTACCGGCGGCAACAGTGGCGTAATCAACCGGCACACTTCGTTCCACCCACGGCTTATCCTCCAGGGCGTAAAACGCCAGCCCCGTGGCAGCAGTCACCAGCAGCAGCGGCAGTAGCAGCGCACTAACCAGTATGGATCGGAGAAAATTCAGCATGGTGCAGGATGCTCAGGCAGCATCCGCGCTAGAGCCGTTGGTCACTGCCCAGGAAAGGACCCTGGCGGATATATTCCCGGGAATCAATCTGGTCAATCATAAAACGCGCCACTTCGCCAGCGCGCACTCGAAATGCGGGAGGGGTCTGCAACGAAACCAACGGAGCCCAGCGGAACGGTTCCGGGTCGATCAATGGGCAGCGTACCAGCATCCACTCAGCAGAGCTCTTTGCGAGCAATTCATACTCGGCCTGTTTGTCCTGCAGTGCGTCGGCAAGCCCGACCTGCGCCAGCGTTCTTATCCACCACCCCAGTAGATTGCGCTCATCCCCCGGCATCACCACGCCAGCACCGGAAACTATCATGTACCGGGAGATCTTCTTCCCTGCCATCGCTTGCAACACATTGCCGGTCACGGTGGTATTTATGAACCGGTTTGCGTCGCCATCCGCCTGCACTGGTCCCACTGCACTGATCACCACATCACTGCCACGCAGCAGTTCCTCAATGACGGCCGGGTCGCGGGCATCGCCCTGGACAATGGTGATCCTGCTACTGAATTCCTGTAGCTTGGCCGGGGTTCGCGCCAGTGCACGCACGTCATAACCGCGCGCCAGTGCTTCGCGTAAAAGGAAGTCACCTACCATGCCAGTGGCGCCAAGCAGCGCCACGGTGTGATGTTCACTCGCGACGTGCGCAGGGGCTTCATACGGCTGTGGACCAAGCGGCGGACCGCTGGACGCACAGGCCAGCAACAGCCCGGCATAAACGGTCGCGCACATAATGTGCAGGGCTCGCTGCGCGCAGCGAACAAGCCTGTCACTGAGGCAAAATGCCTTGACCGAATTTTCAGCGTTTGACATGCTCACAGCAGAAACCCTCTATTCAGACTGTCTTGCTTCAGGCACAGGAGAGCATCGGCATCCATGTACTACGGTGAGAAGCTTAACAGTATCAGTCACCTCGTTGGTTCGGTATTTTCCCTGGTCGCTCTTGGCGCATTATTGGCGCTCAGCATACCGACCGGTGATCCGAGAATTATAGTCGGTTACAGCGTATTTGGCCTGACGCTGGTGCTGCTCTACGCCATGTCTACCCTGTATCACAGTTTTCAGGCACCGCAGCTTAAAAAAGTTTTTAAAGTGCTGGATCATATTTCCATCTACCTGCTCATTGCAGGCACTTATACACCGCTCATGCTGATAAGCGTTGATAACCGCAGCGGCGCTATGATTCTGCTGCTGGTCTGGGTTCTTGCCGTGATCGGTATCCTGTCTGAAATTCTGCTCTCAGGACGGGCCGTTAAAGTCTGCCAACTGATCATTTATCTCGCTATGGGCTGGGCCTGTTCAATTGACCTTGCCAGTCTACGGGCAGCCCTCCCGGAGACGGGATTTTTGTGGCTGGCGGCAGGAGGCATCACCTACACCGTCGGTGTTATCTTTTACGTTTTAGACAAACTGCATCGCCTCACCCATGCCCATGGTATCTGGCACTTCTTTGTACTGGTCGGCTCTGCCTGTCATTTCGTTACGGTTATCGGTTATGTACGCTAGCGAGTATTATTGATCGGCAGCCAGGGCAGCTTCCTCGACGAATTCGGACCTGGCACCTTCATACCGACTTACAGCAGACTTCATGTTGCGTAGCGTCTCCTGCACTGATACCACGGCGGCCCGGTTCGCAATCCAGACGGGAATCCAGCCACCCGGGTCACCGTAAACCTGGTAGGTGACCTCTACCCAGCCGTCTGCTTCAGGTTTCAACTTCCAGTAGCCGCCAATCCGGGGCACGCGAATCAGCTCGGCTTTGGCGGCTATGAAGTCAGGAAAATTGGTTATCGTTATTGTGATTTCTTTTGTTACTGTGTCTTGCTGGTAGTCGAAACGTACGACCGTATCCCTGTCGCTCATCGGGAAAGGGGCATCAACAACACCGTATACATACGCCTGGGCATAGCCGGCGTCCTGCAAAATACTGGCGCCCCCGCTGCGGTAGACCCATTCGCGATTAAACTGGGCATCCTTCAGCAAGGCCATAACGGCGTTTAGCGTAGCTTTTACCCGGACGACCCCCTTGATTTCATCCAACTCTGAACCTGCATAGTCACGCCGCTGTACACTCACGTTTTCATCTGCATAAACGGGTTCCCACTCACTGGCCTGTGCCAGTAAGCTGCTCAGCAGAGTCACGATAAGGCTTGGTGTACTCATCCACGAAAAAAGAATTTTCATTGGTGCTCGCTAGACCACAGTCGTTTCTACATGGCTAATTTGATCCGGCTTTTGTCGCATGGCGACCAGGCACCCAACGACGATGAGTACAGTCCCACCCAGCGTTGCAGCCGTGATCTCTTCAGAAAATACCAGCCAGCCGAACAGTGCAGCCCAGATGAAGGCAGTGTACTCGACTGGAATCAGGATTTTTGCCTCTGCTCGCGCATAGGCCCAGGATAGCAGTAACAAGGAGGTTGTACCGAGAATGGCCGCTGCGGCAAGGCTGGGTAACTGGTCCATCGTCGGCACTACCGCCTTGAACGGCGCAAAGACGAGATACACCACAACCATAGTAGCGTTCTGGAAAAACGCAATTTCAATCGGCTCAGCAATCTGTGCCTGCTGCCGTTGCAGAATCAGGTTGTAGGCATACAGTACTGCGGACAGCAGGATCGCGACAATGCCTTTCCAACTATCATCGCTATAATGCCCACCCAGTTTCCCGCCAATAATGATCAGCGCACCGGAAAAGCCAATCAACGAGGCCAGTATCGCCATTTCACCGATTTTCTCTTTCAATAACACCGCCGCCAGATATAAAGCAATAAGAGGCGCAATGAAAGACAAGCCAATGGCTTCCGCCAGCGGCACGTAAACAAGACCCCAGAAAAAAAGGAACGCCATCAGCGAGGTAACAACACCCCGCCAAATATGAATCCTCACTATTGAGTTGCGCGGCCAGCGCGACCTCCGCCATAAGAAAAGTGCAGCTGCCAGCAGCAGGGCGATGGAGGTACGCCACAGCATGGCGTTATAAGCCCCTATCCCAATTGCCAGACCCTTCATAACCGCATCCATACCCGCAAACGTAGCTATACCCATACAGGCAATGGTAAAGGGAATGATCGCGGAGGGAGAACGTACGCTCATCTTGACTGTCGTTTCAGTTGGTGTTGCCCGTACTCTAGCCCTTGTGATACTCACCCGTCGAACGTTTATTTTCTCACCGGAGCGGTAACCCATCAAACCATACGTCATGCGAAAGTGTCGTTTGGCGACAGGTCATCTGGTACCATCATGGACCAGAACATCCAAGACACTGAGAGCCTTATTTGTGAATGACCGAGTTGAAATTCGAGCTAATACGACCGTGAACGCACTGGACATGCCAATGGCACGCACACGACGGGGAGTACTACTTGGACTATGTTGCTGCGTCGCGCTACTGGCCGGGTTTATCAAATCCGCTACCGCGCAGGCTATCGTCGACCCTGCCAAAGTCTACGAGATTGTCTACGGCGCAACGCTTGATCCCAAGACCGGGCTTGGAAATGTGAGCCTGACCCTCAAACAGCCAAGGCGATTGGTGCGCAGTATCGAGTTCGTCATGCCCAAAGACCGTTACCTGAACATACAGCCTGCATCGCAAATCAAGTTAACGGGGATCGTGTCACCTGGCGTCCACCGCAGAAGGGTGGTGTGCTACAGTTTGATTTTGTCATCGGCAACAAAAGATCAAATGGCGCTCAGGATTCTCGTATTGAGGACACCTGGCGCCTGTTAAAGCTCGATAAGTTATTTCCCCGGGCGAGCGCTCGCGTCGTCAAAGGCGCCACTTCACAGGCGACACTCAAGCTGAATGCGCCCAAGGGTTGGGCCATCGAAACACCTTATGGCCGCTGTGCCGGTCGCTTACTCAATGTCAGCTAGCTAGGCTGCGTTTGACCGACCGCTGGGCTGGCTGCTGGCGGGAAAATTGGGGGTGCGACGTGACACGGTAGGCGATCGGATCGTAAGCGTTGCCAGCCCCCGGGGCAGCCACTTGAAAGCAAATGACGTGCTGGCCTTCGTGCGCTGGGACTGACGCCTTCGTTAGTTAAAGTCTTTCCCGATTTCCCAAAGCGTTTATTGATTG
>CAVVHD010000019.1:0-122424 GCA_963747995.1 uncultured Gammaproteobacteria bacterium
ATTAAGAAAGGAGACAAGGGGACCTGTCCCTTTACGGTTAAGAGAGGAAACGAGTACCAGTATTTTTACGGTTATTGCAAGAGAATATACGTGCTCTGGAGAATCAGACAGGCACTGATTCGGTTCCAGACCCGTAGATTCCCGGGACTGATATTTTTTAAAAAATCCCTGTCCCCCATGCTTTTAAAAAAACCTGAACGCTCAGGGGGGTTTTGTATATGTTTCCTGTCCCTGGACGACTTGGGCCGCTGGGGGTTGACCTCTTCCAGGTAGCGGTCGATCAGATTGGAGAGGGTCTTCCTGTGAGCCTCTGGGGCTCTGAAGTGCCTCCCGTCCCTGATGCCGGTTTCAGTTTGGCTCGCCCAGTCCTTTGCTTTTGCCCTGGAGCTGAAGGTGGCACTCAAAGTGGGGCCGCCCTTGATGCGGACCTGGGCCCTGAACTTGGTCCCCTTCTTTCCCCGGATGCGGGTGATCGTGGCCATGGCGGTTGCCTCCTTTCGTCGTCAGTCGCGCCCCAAGATGCGTGCTCCGGTGGAGGATCGAACTAATAGACCGTTCCCCACGAGGCGTAAGTCCTTGTAAATCAATCTGATGGACTGCGAAATCCATCTGCTCGGTGCAATTTCGGTGCATTTCCGGGGCAGAAGTGCCGCCTTTAGGCCCTGTCCTGCAGTGGTGAACGGGCCTTCGCGGGTGGCTCTCGGGGCCGGTACGACGGCCCTCCATGGCGGTCGAGCAGGAGAGCCGATGCTTGCAGGTGAGTCAGCAGAGAGGCAAGAGCTTGGTGCAGTTTCAGTGCACTAAATTTGCACCAAATCGAGTTCGAACCCACCCCTAGCGCCGCAACCGGAGCCGGTAAACGATTGATTCTTCTATAACAATGCGCTTCTGGAAGCGCTCGGGGGCTGGTGCCTCTCGCGGTCTTCAAAACCGTAGTCCGGCGCCGGTTGCGGCGACGGGGGTGGGTTCGATTCCCATGCGCTTCCGCCAATGCATGCGCCGGCGCGTCGGCGGCAGCTTCGTCTGGCGCCATTCGGCCAGTCGCCGAGGGCAGCACCTCGCAGGCGGCGCCGGCGGCGGTCGCGGCGGCGCCGGCCGGACGCGCAGGAGCGCCGTCGCCCGGCCGAAGGCGAGCAGGTCGTGCGAGCCCTGGGGCGAGACGGCGGGCGAGGAGCGGCCGGCCGCCGCGAGCCGCCAGGTCGCCGGCAGGAAGCGGTCGCGCCGCTTCGCCGGCGCCGAGCGGCGCGCCGAGCGCGCCGGGAAGGGCGTCCTGCCAGAAGCCGTCGGCCGGCCGAGCCAGCGGCGCAGCAGCGGGCGCACGAAGAGCCAGAAGCGACCATCACCGAGGCCGGGTTGCCGGGCAGGCCGAAGACCAGACCGTCCCCCGGCGTGCGCGGGCGGCGACCAGCGGCTTGCCGGGCTGGATGCGCGACGCCGTGCGAAGAGCGGTCTCGCAGCCGAGCCGCGCGAGCGCACCGGCGAGCGAAGTCGAACTCGCCCGTCGAGACGCCGCCGCAGAGCAGGAGCAGGTCGGCGCGCTGAGGCCGCGCGCGACGCGCCGCGCCGCAGCTCCTCCGGGTCGTCGCGGGCGATGCCGAGGCTCGCGAACGCCAGGCCCAGTCGCGAGCCCGGCCGCAGCAGGAAGTCGGTGTGGGAGTCGCGCAGCTGGCCGGGCCGCGGATCGTGCGTCGGGCGGCACCACCTCGTCGCCGGTGGCGAGCACCGCGACGCGCGGCCGGCGGTGCACCGGCACCCGGGCGTTGCCGTGGGTGGCGAGCAGGGCCAGGGCGCCGGCCGGCAGAGCGGCGTCCCGGCCGGCAGGAGCTCGCTCGCCGGCGCGCACGACCTCGGCGCGGCGGCGGATGGCTTCGCCGGCCGGCGACCGCCTGCCGCGGGTGACTGCGCTCCGCCCGCCGTCGGTGACGCTCCACCGGCCACCACGCGGTCGGCGCCGATCGGCACCGGCGCGCCGGTCATGATGCGCAGCGCCTGCGGCGGGCGCGAGCTCGGCCCCGGCGGGTCGCCGGCCGCAACCGCGCCGGTCACCGGCCGCGCGTCGCCGGCGGGGCGTCGCCGGCCAGCGCGTAGCCGTCCATCGCCGAGACGTCGGCCGGGGGCAGGTCGACCGTCGCCGGCAGCGGCGCGGCGAGGACGCGGCCGGCGCCGCCGCCGGGCGACCGGCTCGGCGGGCAGCGGGGTGAGCGTGCGCGGCGAGCCGCTTCCCAGGCAGCTTCCGGGGCCTGCATGCGGCTGGTCCTATCAGGCGCCGCGGCGGCCGGCAATGGCGCCGCGGCTGCTGTGCAGTGACCGCTGACTCCGCGGTTCCGACGGCTGATCCCCGGCGTGCCGGCGAGAGCGACCCCGTGGAACGCACCTTCCAGTATCGCGGCGACCTGCAGCCACGGCGCTGCCGGAGATGCTGCTACACCATCTACCGGACGCGCATCGCCGGCGTCATCGAAGCCGTCGCGGCGAAGGGTCGTCAAGCGAGTCTTCCTCAAGGACGGCGACGTCGTGCACGCCTCCTCGACGGACCGCGACGACAGTCTCGGCGCCTTCCTGCGCCGCACCGGGCGGCTCCGCGGAGAGCTGAGCCCGTGCTGCGGTCGCGCGGACGTCCGGCGAGCGCCGGCTCGGCGAGCTGCTGGTCGAGCAGGGGCTGCTGTCGCCGGCGGCCAGGTCTTCCAGGCGATCCGCGAGCAGGTCGAAGCGATCGTCTGGAGCCTGTTCGCCTGGGAGGACGGCGAGGTGACGTTCAGCATCGGCGAGGGCCTGCCGCACGAGCATGGTGCGCATCCTGGTGCCGATGCGCCAGGTGATCGTCCAGGGCGTCAAGCGCGCCGCCGAACGCCAAGGCGCTGGTGGCCCGGCTCGGGCGTCAGGAGACGGTCTTCGAGCCCTGCTTCAGGCTCGAGGACCTGATCGAGATCGCGCTCGACGACAACGAGTACAAGCTCCTCGCCATGGTCAACGGCAAGCGGACGCTCTACGAGCTGTGCACCAAGGGGCCGCTCGCCCGGCGGAGAACGGCAAGCTGCTCTACGCCTACACATCTTGCAGGTCATCAAGACGAGCACCTCGGACGAGAATCCCGGGGTGATCAAGATCAAGATGAAGACCGACTAGTCGGTCAGGGACACGCAATATGCCGATCTACGAGTTCCAGTGCGAGACCTGCGGGACGCGGACCGAGGTCCTCCAGCGCTTCGAGGATCCGCCTCCCGCCGCCTGCGCGGCCTGCGGCGGCCCGCTGAAGAAACTGTTTTCCGCCCCGGCGTTCCAGTTCAGGGCAGGGGCTGGTACGTCACCGACTACGCCGGCAAGGGAGCCCGGCCGGCGTCGGAGCCCGGCGGCGACAGCGGCAAGAAGGATGCTGCCAAGAGCAGCGAGTCCGGCGCCAGCGCGGCGGCCGAGAAGGGTGGTGCCGTCGGTGGCGAATCGGGGGGCAGCGGGGGCGCCGAGAAGAATGCCGGCGCAGCGGCGGCACCCAGTGCCGAGAAGACGGCCGCGGCGCGGAAGTCGGCCGACTGAACCAGCCTGCCGGCGACCGGGGCCCGCGCCCTGGATCCGTGCAATTTCGTAGAGGAGCTCCGGCATGGCGAGAACTGCGTACCACGGGCGGGGTTGGCTGCGGGCGGGCCGGCTGTTCGGCCGGCTGGTGGTCCCGCTGGCGCTGTTCGCCGCCGGTGCGGCGGCCGAGACGACCGCTGCGCCGGCTTCGCCGTCCGCCGTGCGCGTTTCGGTGGCGGCGGCGCGGGCCGGCCTGGCCCCGCTCGCCGACCTCGACACCCTGGTGGCGCCGGGCTTCGACCGCGATCAGCTGGCGGCCGAAGACCTCGCCGCCGAGGCCGCCGGCGCGGCGCCGCGCTTCGCGGTGCCCTGGACGGTGGCGGTGACGCCGGAGAGCTATGGCACCTGGGAGCGGCTCGACTCCGACACCCTCCTCTGGCGGCTGCGCATCGTCGCCCCCGGCGCCCGGTCGCTGAACCTCGGCTTCAGCCGCTACCACCTGCCGCCGGGGGCGCGGCTCACCCTGCACTCGACCGACGACCGCGATGCCGTGCGCCCCTTCACTGCCGCGGACAACGCCACCCACGGCGAGCTATGGACGCCGATCGTCGCCACCGACGACCTGACGGTGGAGCTCGTCCTGCCGGTCGCCCGGCGCGGCGAGGTCGAGTTGACGCTCGCCGCGGTCAATCAGGGGTACCGGGCCTTCGGCCTCGGGGACGAGAAGTCCGGTGCCTGCAACGTCGACGTGGCCTGTCCGCAGGGCGCTGCCTGGGGCGACCAGAGCCGCGCCGTGGCGGCGCTGTCGCTCGGCGGCTCCCGCTTCTGTACCGGCTTCCTGGTCAACGCACGGACCGGGACCGGCGGCCGTTCCTGATGACCGCCAACCACTGTGACGTCGACGCCCATGCGGCGCCCTCGCTGGTCGCCTACTGGCGCTTCGAGAACTCGACCTGTCGTCCGCCGGGCAGCACGGCGAGCGGCGAGCCGGGGGATGGCCGGCTCGATCTGTTCTCGACCGGCGCCGTCTGGCGCGCCGCCTCCGAGGACTCGGACTTCACGCTGGTCGAGCTCGACCAGGCGCCGCCGCCCGCCGCCGGGGTCTACTTCGCCGGCTGGAACCGCGCCACCGGCGACTTCCCGTCGGTGGCCACCATCCACCACCCGAGCGGCGGCGAGAAGCGGATCACGCTCGGCGACCACGCCACCGCCACCACCAGCTATGGCGGCCAGGTCTCGCCGGGCGACGGTTCCCACCTCCACGCCTTCTGGACCCTGGGCGTGACCGAGCCCGGGTCGTCGGGCTCACCGTTGTTCGATCCGCAACACCGCGTGGTCGGCCAGCTGCACGGCGGCCCCTCGTTCTGCGGCGGCTCCGATCTGTCGGACTACTACGGCCGGTTCTCGGTCTCCTGGCAGGGCGCGGGCAGCAACACGACGCGGCTTTCCACCTGGCTCGATCGGCTCGGCACCGGCGCCGTCGCCATCGACGGGCTCGAGGCCACCTCGACCGGCAGGCCGGAACCGCCCACGGCGCTCGTCGCAGTTGCGGTGCCGGGCGGGGCCGTCGAGCTGACTTGGACCGACCGGTCGCACAACGAGGCCTCGTTCGCGATCCAGATGCGCGCGCCGGGGGGCGACTTCCAGGCGATCGGCAGCGTGCCGGCCGAGACGACGACGGCGTCGATCACCGGCCTCGCACCGCTCACGACCTACACCTTCCGGGTGCGGGCGCGCAATAGCGCGGGCGCCTCGCCGTTCAGCAACGAGGCTACGGCCACCACCCTGGGCCCGTCGGGTTCCTGCGTGGCCGACAGCAAGACCCTCTGCCTGCTCGGTGGCCGCTTCGCGGTCCGCGCGCGTTGGGCCGACAGCTCCGGCAATCATGGGGAGGCGACGACCGCCGCGATCCCGGGCGCCCCTGACGCCGGCCTGTTCTGGTTCTTCTCGCCCGACAACCCCGAGCTGCTGGTCAAGGTGCGGTCCGCCTGCACCGGTGCCGAACCTGCCTTCTGGGTGCTCGCCGGCGGCGCCACCACCCTCGAGCACACCCTGAGCGTGGTCGATACGCGGACCGGAACCGCCCGGTCGTACGTGCATGCCCTGGGCTCGCCGCCGGGCGGCGTCGCCGATACGACTTCGTTCACCGACTGTCCCTGACGAGGCCAGGTGAAAGCTTCAGGCCGCCGGTTGCCGGCGGAACCGGAGGCTGCTCCCACGCCACGCCAGAACGCCGAGGACCAGGAGCCCGCTGGTGGCCAGTGCGATGCCGCTGGCGAGGCCTGGCGGTACGAAGCGCAGCTCGACGGTGCGCACGTCAGCCGGGATCACCACGCCGAGGAACGCACCGTTGACGGCCAGGACCTCGAGCGCCCGGCCACCCCCCCGCGCCTGCCAGCCGGCCACTCCGGCCAGGGAGGAAGCGAGCAGACATTCGCCGGAACAGGCGACGTCGAGGGTGACGTCTCCCGGTTCGGCGTGACGCACGGTCACCGCCTGCGGGTCCCAGCTGCGGACCGTGGACAGGCTTTCGTGGGTGGCGTCGGCGAACACCGCCACCCGGCGGGCATCCTGGAGCCCCGCGATCCATCCGGGCAGTTGCCGGCGGTCGATACGGTCGACTGCCGTGGGCACGAACCAGCGCGGCAGGGCGTCCCCGTTGAGGTAGATCTGGGCCGGCCAGGGATCGGCCTCGCCGTGGTCGATCCGTGGCATGCCCGGCAGGGTTGGGAGATAGGTGTTGGAAACGACGGCCCTGACGTTGAGGAAATCGAGCATGGGGTGCTCGGGATGCAGCAGCCGACCGAAGTACTCCTGCGTGTCGGTGGAGAAGCCGAACGCTGCCCTGAGGGCCTCGAGCTGGGCCATGGGCACCAGCGGGTTGTGCGGCCGGGCATCGGCGATCCCGTAGACCGAGCAACAGATTGGGGTAGACGAGCCGATCGTGGCCGACGGCGCGCCAGGGGCCGCCGGGGGCAGCTACCTCCTGCTGGAGCCGCTCCATGAACTTGGTGCGCGGATAGAAATGGCGCGCTTCCCCGCGGGGCAGGACGGCTCGGGCCCAGAGGCCGAGATCGAGCATCATGGCGACCAGCAGAGTCGCCAGAACCCAGGGGCGAGTCCGGCGGGAAGGGATGGCGAGCAGTGCGGCGCCGGCCAGCACCGCCCACGTCGCGAGCACCAGCTTCGGTGGTCCGACAGGAGGCTGGCTGCGCCGACCAGGGCAAGAACGGCAGCGGCGCGCCACCGCCGGCGGGCGGCGAGCAGGAGCTCGAGGCCGCACCCCGCCACGAGCGAGCCGGCAAGACAGCCGGCCGGCAGGAATCGGGAATCTTCGACGAGCTTCAGGCCAGGGATCCGTTGCAGGACCCATTCCAGGGGCAGGAAGTCGCTGACCGCCAGGTAGGCCAGGAACCAGAACGCGAACAGGGGCACGAACCGACGCGGCAGCGGGCGGAAGAGGGCCAGCGCCAGACCTGTCAGCGCCACCAGTCCGAGGTACTGACATGCGTTGTAGGTCCAGTGCGTGCGCGTTTCGACCAGTTCTGGCGGCACCGTGGCCAATAGGGGGCGGAACGGCCCTCGCAGGTAGTGCCTGCCGTCCCCGGCGAACCAGGTCGTCGGCTCGGTCAGGTCCATGGCTGCCAGCGTTGGCCGGCGTCCGGCCTGCTCATGGGCTCGCTGGCTGCCTCGGGCCAGCTGAGAAAAGGGATCCAGACCGGTGCGGCCAGGGCCAACCCGAGCAGGCCGGCAGCGAGGGGCAGGCCGAGCCCGCGCTGCCACGGGACGCGCCTGGCGCGCAGCGCCACGGCGACCAGCCCGGCGAGGCGCATCCGCTCAGCGCCACCTCCGGGTGACCGGAGACCGGCAGGGCGGCCGTGGCGACCGCGGTCGCGATCAATGGTCGCACTGCCGGCCGGCGTGCCAGGGTGAGCGTTCCGAGCATGACCCAGGGCATCCAGGGCGCCGTCGCACTGTGGGGAAACACGGCCAGGGGAGCAACGCTCCGCCGTAGGCGAAGCTCGCGGCGGCCAACGCTGCCGCCGGTCCGCGCACTCCGAGAGCTCGCGCCAGGAGCCAGGTGCCGGTGCTCGCGACCAGCAGCTTCAGGACGAGCCCGACCAGCAGGAAGCTCTGGATGGGAACGAGGCGCGAGAGGAGAGCGATCGGCGACAGGATCTGCGCCTGCAGGTTCGCCCACAGGTCGCAGCCGCCGTCGATCTGATCGGACCAGAAGGGCAGCCGCCCGCGCGCCAGCGCATGGCGAACCTCTAGCTCCCAGGGCAGGAACTGCAGCACGGCGTCGTTCAGGGTGGCGTCGAAGGGATCCTTCGTGCCCGAGAACTCGCCTCCCGGCACCATGGTGGAGAGCTCGGCGGTCGGCACCAGCAAGCGCTCGCCGAACAGCCAGGGAGCCGTCAACAGCCACGGTACAAGCCCGGCCACCATCAGCACCCCCGCGGCAGCCGGCGACCGAGCCCACGGGCCAGGAGCACCAGGGCCCAGGCGAGCACGAGCTCCGCCAGCAGGAGCGAGACGAGGAGACGGAGCGGGACGTGCATCGGGGCGGCGCGGCTCGATCGTGGGAGCACCGCCTCGGCGTCGCGAGGCGTGCGACCCGTCCCGGTCGGGCTCTGGGTTGGCCTGAATCCTAGCCCAAGATCCCGATCCGAAGGCCTCGGTGGGGCCGTCTCGCAGCTGTCGTCGGCGTTCGGCCAGCGGATTCGTGCGGGGCTCCGGACCGGCTGCCAGACGCACTTCCGCCTCCACCGCTGGCCAGCGATGGAAGACCTGCTGATACATTCGCTCAACCGATCTCGCCGCTGCGATGCCTCGCCGCGGGTGTCCGCAGGCCAAGCGCCATGCTCTCGCTCCTCGTCTACGCAGTTCTCGCCCTGGTCTGCGCTGCCGCGGCCGCGCGCTGGGTGATGCCGATCCCCGGGCGGGTGACCTGCGTGCTGCTCCTCCTGCCGCTGGTCTTCACCGGCGGTGCGCTGGTGACCGACCAGGTGTGGGCGCCGTTCGACCTCGCCTACAACTCGGCGCCGCTGTCGGCGGCGCGGACCGAGTTCGGGATCGAGAGGACCGCTCCAGGTATTTATTCTGACATCGCGAGCCAGATCATCCCCTGGCGCCAGGCGGTGCGCCACGCCTTCGCCCAGGGCGAGTGGCCGTTGTGGAACCCGTTCATCCTCGGCGGCGACGTGCTGGCCGGAGCCGCCCAGCCGGCGCCGTTCTATCCGCCGTACCTGATCACCATGTGGCTGCCGCTGGCGCTCTGGTTGGGGGTCCAGGGCAGCCTGGCGCTGTTCCTCGGCGCCCTTGCGGCCTGGCTCTTCCTCGCCGACTGCGAGCTCTCCGCCGAGGCGGCGCTCGTCGGCGCTGCCGGTTGGGTCTTCGCCGGCGCCGTGCTGTTCTGGATCCACTGGCCGGTCGGGGTCACGACGGCGCTGTTTCCGTTGGTGCTGCTCGGCGCCCGACGGGTGGTGCGGGCGCCGGGGGCGCGATCGGCGGTGCTCCTCGGTCTCTCCTTCGTGCTCGTGCTGACGTCCGGTCACCCCGAGACGGTGCTCCACGTGGTGGCCGTGGCGGCGGTGTGGGCGGCCATCGAGTGGATGCTCGATCGACCGGTCCGGCCCTGGCGTGCCGTCGCCGCCGGCGTCGGGGCCGGAGCCACGGCCCTCGCCGTGTCGGCCGTGGCCCTGTTGCCGGTCTTCGAAGCGCTGCCGCAGACGGTGGAATACGACCTCCGGCGCAACTACTTCGCTGGCCTCGACCGCAGCGCCTCGCTGCCGGACGCCGTCCGGCACGCCGTGGTGCAGGTGGTGCCGTTCGTCTACGGTACCCCCGGCCGCGCCGAGCCCAAGGTGCCGGGCCCCTGGAGCCTGCCGGGCACCGCCTATGCCGGCAGCCTGCTCTTCGCGCCCGCCCTCTATGCCCTCCTGCGGGCCCGCGATCGGCGGCGCTGGGCCTGGTTGGGGCTCGGCCTCTTCGGGCTGCTCGCCGGCGTCGCGGCGCCCGGGGTGACGCACCTGCTGGCCCGGCTGCCTTTCTTCGACATCGCGCTCAACGAGCGGCTGATCTTCGTGGCGGCCTTCGCGCTGTCGGCGCTGGCCGCCTACGGCCTCGACGCCTGGAGCGCCCGCCGCACGCGGGGGCTCGCCTGGACGGCGTTGGCGGGGACGGTGGCGATGGCGGCCGTGGCGGCGCTGCTCTGGGCCGGCCTGGTGCAGGAGGGGCTGCCGGTGGAGTATCTGCAGGGGCGCCTGCTCGCCTGGCTGGTCCCGCCGCTCGCCCTCGGTCTGCTGCTGCTCGCCCGGCCGGCGGCGCGGACCGGCCTGGTCGTGGCGCTCGCGCTCCTCGCCCTGCAGCGTCAGGCGGAGATGGGCGACCTCTTTCCGGTGCGGCCGGTGGAGGCCTTCTACCCGAAGGTGGCGCCGCTCGACCGTCTCGGTCCCGAGCCCACTCCCTATCGCGTCGTCGGCCAGGGATTCGAGCTGGTGCCGGCGGCCGGCGCGTTCTACGGTCTCGAGGACCCGCGCGGCTACGAGGCGGCCCACCAGGAAGGTGACGATGTAGATGGGCAGAAAGAACACGGCGCCATACCAGAAACAATCCCAGATACTGCCCGCGTCATACCCCCCCAGCAAGTCGATCAACCAGCCGTGCCAACCCTCGACAGCCTGCCCGTCAGGCATGACATTGTTGGCCTGCAAACCCAAATTATACATCCCGTAAAACATGGCGGGAAAAGCGGCCAGCCACACCGTGATCATGATGCGCTTGAGGTCGACTCCATCGCGTACATGAGCGGTAGATTTTGTAACAGAACCGGGGGTGTACAGAAAGGTGTCAATCACCTCATAGAGAGCGAACCACTTCTGGAAGCGGCCACCTTCCTGGAAGTGGTGCTCCAGATTGTCCAGCTTCTTGCGCAATCCCACGACCTAACCCTCTTTCTCGATGCGCGTCAGATTATCCCGCAGTATAGGACCGTACTCATATTTTCCGGGACAAACGTAGCTGCACAGGGCAAGATCCTCTTCCTCCAACTCCAGACAACCCAGCGCCTGTGCCATCTCGGTATCACCTACCACTAACGCGCGCAGCAACTGGGTAGGCAATATATCCAATGGCATAACTTGTTCGTAACTGCCGACCGGTACCATGGCGCGCTCACTACCATTGGTATTGGTCGTCATCGGTAACGGCTTGGTGCCAAGAAAACTGGTGACATAAATGCCCAGGGTAGAGTGTTTTTTAAACCCCGGCGACAACCATCCCATAAACTCCCGCTGGCGACCTTCCAACAGCACAGACACCTGGTTATGGTAACGGCCCAGATAGGCCGTGCCGCCCTGTACCCGGCGTCCGCCGAGCACCGAACCGGAGATGATGCGATTGTCGCCGTTCTTCAGTTGCCCGGCGCACAGCGCTTGTAAATCTGCCCCCAGACGAGTGCGCAGCAGACGGGGGTTCTCAACCTGGGGGCCGCCCAATGCCACTACCCGCTCTGTGTACAGGCGTCCATCCAGGAACAGGCGGCCGATAGCAATGACATCCTGGTAGCCGACAGTCCATACCGTCTTATTGGCGCTGACACCTTCCAGGAAATGCACATGAGTACCCGCCAGGCCGGCGGGATGGGGCCCGTCAAACTGGGCAATCTCAATATTGGTGGCATTGCCCCTCGGCACCTGGGCACCGGCTGCCGTACAGACATACAGCGTCCCCGCAGTCAGCCGTGCCAGCAGGTCCTGTCCGAGACAGAATGCCTGCGCCTGCTCCGCAATAATCAGCACCGGATCCGGTGCTAGCGGGTGGGTATCCATGGCGGTTACAAATACGGCAGCAGCCTCAGAGTGCGGCGCCGGTACCGTGCTGAAGGGTCGACAACGCAGGGCGGGCCACTGGCCGCTGCGGACCAGCTGCTCGCGAATAGCGGCTGCTTCGGGCAAGTCATGGCTGGTGCAGGTCTGGAATACCTCGGCATCGTTTCCATCGACGTCGATAACCACAGATTGCAGCACCCTCCTGGCACCGCGATTGATCGCCGCGACGACCCCGCTGGCAGGAGCGGTAAAGCACACGCCGGCAGTCTTCTTGTCGGTGAATAACAGCTGGCCCAGCCTGACGCGCTCGCCTTCTCGCACCGCCATGGTAGGCTTCATTCCGAGGTAATCGAACCCTACCAAGGCTACCGCTCGCACGGCGGGCGCGTCTTCAATCACTTGCCGAGGGGCGCCCTGAATAGGAATATTCAAGCCCCGTTTGATCCTGATCATACTGATCTGCCTACAGCAACCGAAGAAATATCAGCGCTCAAAATATAGTGTTTTCCCGAGCTTAAAAGCCTGACAGCACCTCACGAGGCAAAACGCACCGGACTGCGCGGGTAGCAGTGTTGGCGCCCTATAGTTGCCGTGGATAGACCGTATAGTGAATGCCCGCCATTTGTTCCAATATACGGTGGACCTGGCAGCTGTAGCCGTATTCATTGTCGTACCACAGGTAAAGTACAGCGTGTACACCGTTTACAATGGTCGCCTTGGCGTCAAAAATACACGCATGACGGGAGCCAACAAAATCACTGGAGACGACCTCGGGGGATGCAGAGTAGTCGATCTGGTTGCGCAGGGGTGAGTGCAACGCCTGATGCCGCATGAACTCATTCACTTCCTCTATGGTCGTTTCCCGCTTAAGCGTCAGATTGAGGATAGCCATGGATACATTGGGCGTGGGTACTCGAATAGCGTTCCCTGTAAGCTTACCAGCAAGCTGCGGTAAAACCTTACCTACAGCTACCGCCGCACCGGTTTCCGTCAATACCATATTCAAGGGAGCGCTGCGCCCGCGACGCGATGCCTTGTGGTAGTTATCGATCAAATTCTGGTCATTAGTATAGGCGTGTACTGTCTCCACATGCCCGGCAACAATACCGAACTTATCGTCCATAGCCTTCAGGGGCGGAGCGATCGCGTTGGTCGTGCAGGATGCGGCAGAGATAATGGTGTCGGAAGGTTCGATAATATGGCTGTTGATGCCAGCCACCACGTTCTTGAGTGCACCTTTTCCGGGTGCCGTGAGGATAACTTTGCTAACACCCTTGCTTTTCAGGTGCCGGGATAGGCCGGCCTCATCGCGCCAGGCCCCCGTATTGTCAATTATGATGGCGTTGTCGATCCCGTACTGGGTGTAGTCGATGGTGTCAGGTGCGTCCGCGTAAATCACCTTGATCTCATTGCCATTAGCGACGAAGGACTGGCGCTCCTCATCCATCCGAATGGTGCCCTCAAAAGCACCGTGCACAGAATCGCGGCGCAACAGGCTGGCTCGCTTCTCGAGGTCGTTCGCTGCTTTGCCTTTACGCACCACAATGGCGCGAATTCGCAGGCCATCGCCACCGCCGGTTTTGTCAATCAGAATCCGAGCCATGAGACGACCTATGCGCCCGAAACCATAAAGAACGACATCCTGGGGCTTATCGAGCGGTTTGCCTTTCGATCCGATGAGTGAACCCAGTTCGCGGTCGATGTACTGCTCCAGACTCAAGCCTTGGGCTATCCCCTGCAGAGAATAGCCTACGGCCATACGACCAACATCGATATGGGCAGGACCCAAATCCAACCGGCTCAAGTGGTTGAATACCGGAAATGTCTCCTTCTCGGACAGCTCATTTCCTTCCACCTGGCGCACATAACGGTGGTCCTTCATGATTTCGAATACCGAGCGATTGACCAATGGCTTGCCATAGATATAGCACTTGACGTTCTTCTCTCGAGACAACTGGCCCACCAGAGGGATCATCGCCTCGGCGAGTGCCTCACGCTGTTTCCAGTCTTGGAAGTAATCGTCGGGACGTGCGCGCTTGCGTTTGTTGGGCATTGGATACCTTTGCTCTGCACAGTGGAGATTCGGCGGGTATTATTATCCGATGAGAAATGGCGCGCAAGCCAGTATTGGCCAAATTCACGGTCTGCAGCGCAGCCTGTGCTGGCGATTGGTGATGCCTCCGTTATAATTGCGCAGTTCACTACCCACCATGACCCACCGCTCAAGCGATTTACTACCTATGTTCAGCAAGTTGGTCGAAAAAACGCCTTGGCCGCAGCAGGCAGCCTCCCGCACCGCGATCGGGCCATTTAGTGGTTGCGCTGATGCGCGTTGCATCGCAGAACTTGCTGCTTTGGATCGACTGCTGCTAGTAATTACTACAGATACCAGTTCCTCACTAGCGCTGGAGCGTGAACTACCGTTTTTTCTCGATCTGGACTGCGAGATACTGGTTTTCCCGGACTGGGAGACCCTGCCCTACGACAATTTTTCACCCCACCAGGATATCATCTCGGAGCGCCTTAACACGCTGTACCGAATGGCGGATATGAAGCAAGGCATACTCATCGTGCCAATGCCGACCCTGATGCATCGACTGGCTCCAACAGAATACATCGCGGGTTCCAGCCTGATACTACAGGAAGGCCAAACGCTGGATGTCGAGCGATTCAGGATCAACCTGCAGCGCAACGGTTACACCAATGTGGAGACCGTGTATGAACACGGCGAGTTCGCGCTGCGCGGCTCACTTGTAGACGTCTATCCCATGGGCAGTGAGCTGCCATTTCGTATCGACCTGCTGGATGATGAAATCGACTCCCTGCGCACCTTTGAGCCGGAAAGCCAGCGGACTGTCGCCAGGGTAGCAAAGATTAACCTTTTACCCGCCAGGGAGTACCCACTGGAACAGGCTGCAGTGCGGCGCTTCCAAATGAACTGGTACGACAGTTTTGACGTCGACCACGACCTGTGCCCCACCTATGTCGACGTGAGTGCTGGACGCAGCCCAGGCGGATGCGAGTATTATCTACCACTGTTTTTTGAGCAGTGCGCAACGTTATTCGACTACTTGCCGGACAACAGCGCCATTATCACCACCGGGGATCATCACGGCGCGGCACAGCGTTTCTGGGCAGAGGTCAACTCCCGCTTCGAGGAGTACGGTATAGACCCGCGGCGGCCACTGTTGCCCCCACGACGCTGCTTCACCCCGATTGAGGAACTGTATCAACAACTCAAACGGTTTCCCGTGCTGGAACTGCGCCACACTCCCGACGCCGTGGTACACCAGCGAACTGTGGTCCAGCCACCACCAAGTCTGGCCAGTAATCACCACAATGAGTCACCCACCGAGAATCTGGTGCGTTTTCTAAAAGAGCACCACGGCCCTGTGCTGCTGTGCGCTGAATCCGCGGGGCGGCGGGAGGTTCTGCTGGAGTCATTGCGCGAATACCAGTTGGCGCCACCTGCCGTGGCCAACTGGCAGGCATTTATCGATTCACGGCTACACTTTGCCATCGCTACGGCTCCCCTTGACCGCGGACTGTATTTTGGTCCCGACCAGGCAACCCTGGTGTGCGAGGCACAACTGTTTGGCAACCGCGTTGCCCAGCGCCGACGGCGCAAGAGTAGCGACGACAACGCACAGGCCAACGCCTTCAAAGCCCTCAATGAACTTCGCGAGGGGGTCCCTGTTGTGCATCTTGAGCACGGTGTCGGCCGTTACATTGGCTTGCAAAAATTGGCTGTGGATGAGCAGGAATACGAGTTCCTGGCGCTGGAGTACGCACTGGGTGCCCGTCTGTACGTTCCGGTAGCCTCTCTACACCTGATCAGTCGTTATGCGGGCAGTGATCCAGAGATGGCGCCCCTGCATAAACTGGGCTCAGACCAATGGGAGAAGGCGCGTCGCAAGGCCAGTGAAAAAGCGAACGACATCGCATCGCAGCTGTTGGAAGTCTACGCGCGGCGGGAGGCCCGTGAGGGCTTCAGATTCGAGCCACGGGATCACGCCTATGCACAGTTCTGTGCCGCTTTTCCTTTTGAGGAAACGCCCGACCAGGAAACCACCATTCGTGCTGTTCTGGAGGACATGCACAGCTCTCGGGTTATGGATCGACTGGTCTGCGGTGATGTCGGTTTTGGTAAAACCGAGGTCGCTCTGCGCGCGGCATTTGTCGCCACCAGCAACCACAAACAGGTGGCAGTACTTGTCCCGACCACGCTACTTGCGCAACAGCACTACAATTCTTTCAGCGATCGCTTTGCCGACTTGCCGGTAACCGTAGAAGTCGTATCGCGCTTCAAATCCACCAAACAGCTCAATGAAGTAACGCACAGGGCGAGTTCGGGCGCTGTCGACATCGTGATAGGAACGCACAAATTGCTGCAGAGTGATTTTCGTTTTAAAGACCTGGGACTTCTGATTATCGACGAGGAGCATCGCTTCGGGGTCAAACAAAAGGAAGTCATCAAGGCCCTTCGCTCTCACGTCGATATTCTTACCCTCACTGCCACACCGATCCCACGAACGCTGAACATGGCGCTGGGCGGCATGCGTGACCTGTCCATTATTGCCACACCTCCTGCGCGTCGCCTGTCTATCAAGACCTTCGTGCGCGAGCACAATATCGCACTCATCAAGGAGGCAATACTGCGCGAAACGCTGCGCGGTGGTCAGGTTTACTACTTGCATAACGAGGTAAAAACAATCGAGGAAACAGCACGCAAGCTGCGTGAGCTGCTGCCGGACATCAGTATCGCCGTCGCCCATGGCCAGATGCGCGAAAGCCAACTGGAACAGGTGATGTCCACCTTTTACCACCGCCGCCACCATGTATTGTTGTGCACGACAATCATTGAGACCGGTATCGATATCCCCAACGCCAACACTATCATTATCGAACGCGCGGACAGGTTCGGCCTGGCACAGCTGCACCAGTTGCGCGGCCGGGTGGGACGTTCGCACCACCAGGCCTATGCCTACCTGCTCACCCCGCCCCGCTCGGCCATTACCGCGGACGCAGGAAAACGCCTGGAAGCGATCGAGGCTGCCGGCGACCTGGGCGCGGGCTACTTGTTGGCCACTCATGATCTGGAAATCCGCGGCGCCGGAGAATTGCTCGGCGATGAACAGAGCGGGCAAATACACAGTGTCGGCTTTTCTATGTACATGGATATGTTACAGCGGGCCGTTGCATCGCTCAGGCGCGGTGAGATACCCAATGTTGACGCACCGCTGGACCAGGGCACCGAGGTCAACCTGCACGTACCAGCACTTATCCCCGACGACTATTTGCCGGACGTCAACAGCCGCCTGATCTTGTACAAGCGGATTGCCGCCGCTGGCAACAATGCTGAACTGCGGAGCCTACAGGTGGAGATGATTGACCGTTTCGGTCTATTGCCCTCCCAGGTCAACAATCTGTTTCAGGTATCCCGACTGCGCCTCAGGGCTCAGGATCTGGGTATCCGTACTATTGAAGCGGGGCCGGACGGTGGTAGTATCGATTTCAAGGAAACGACACCGGTGAATCCCTTGAGCCTGGTCAAACTGGTCCAGTCAGACCCGCGTTCTTACAAACTGGCCGGGGCGACACGCCTGCGCTTTGAGCACAGTTCCTCCAACATCCAGGAACGGCACCGCTATCTGGAGCAACTACTGGATACATTCACCACTGACCATCACAAGAGCAGCGCTGATGCCTGATCGAATATCCATGCTGTTTACCCGACTACTCATTGGCACCGCGCTGCTACTCCCTTTCTCTGCTCAGGCCCAGACAGAGAGTTTGTACCGTGTAGAGCTTCTGGTGTTCAGTTACCCAGGTGGGAGTACCGCTGAACAGTGGGACGCCACACCAGATCTTGCCTATCCGGAATCGACGCGCGCTTTGACCTCCTCCACGCCGCTGGACCCGTTGCATCCGACGCCCTTCGCGACCCTTCCCTCTGCGCAGCGCGAATTGGATGGAAAGGCCGCTGAAATGCAGCGCAGCGGTCGCTACCGCATGCTCTTTCACGAAGCCTGGATACAACCAATGATGGGGCAGTCAGCGGCCCAACCCATAGTGCTGGACCGTTCGGGGGACGGCGGGCAGTGGCCTGCACTGCAGGGAACAATAAAACTGTACATGTCGAGCGACATCAATCTGGACACCAACCTGTGGTTAAATACGCAAGGGGAATACTTGCACAGCGCCTGGCGCATGCCTGCGCCTCCAATAGGACCCTCGTCCGGTGTGTCCCTGTCTGCCGTAACTGAAACAAAAGACAGGACCTATCCCTATCAACATGCTGTACTACTGAAGCAAAAGAGCCACATCCGCAGCGGTGCAGTAAACTATGTAGACCACCCAATGCTGGGGGTTATCGTAAAAGTGATGCCTCTGAGTGGGGCAGATCCGGTGGCGCCGACACAGCCCGAGACAACAACAGAGCCCAAGGCCGGACTGAAGACCAACCCCCCGACCTAGTCAGCGCGTCGAATTCGCAGTAGTTCACTGAGTAACTGCCTGACTACAGCCGCCTCCCGCACAAGTATTGCGCGCATCATGGCTATGGTCAGCGGCAGATCTCCGAGACCAGCAGCGGGATTCACCACCATACAAACTGAGGCGTAGGGGAGATCAAGTTCGCGGGCGAGCGAAGCCTCCGGCATTCCGGTCATGCCGACCACATCACAACCGTCGCGTGCCATACGCTTGATCTCCGCCGCTGTTTCCAGGCGTGGGCCCTGGGTGACCCCGTGCACGCCAGCTGCCGCATGCGGAATCCCGGCGCGATCTGCCGCTGCCAACAACGCCATGCGCAGGCTGCGCTCATAAGGCTCCGTGAAGTCGATATGCATCAATTGTCCATCGCGCCCATCATCAAAACTGTGTTCACGCCCCCAGGTGTAATCAATGACCTGATCCGGAATCAACAGCCGCCCCGGCCGCATGGAGTCCGAGATGCCACCCACAGCATTAATGGCAACAATACCGTCGACGCCCAATGTTTTTAGTGCCCATAGATTGGCGCGGTAGTTGATCCGGTGTGGTGGAATCGCGCCCGGACTGCCATGCCGTTGCAGGAAAAAAAGCGTAACGTCTCCCAGACGTCCCTCCTGAATAGCGCGCGAGGGCTCACCAAAAGGCGTTTGCAGGTGGTGATCCCTGAGTACTTCGAGCCCGTCCAGTTCGGCAATACCGGTCCCTCCGATGATAGCCAGCGGCTTCAAGCGGTAAGCTCCTGTGCGGTCCGTGCCACACACTTCGTCGGGCACAGCAGTACGACATCAATGTTCTTGGCATGGGGCGTCGTGATTCTACTCAATGAACTATCCTCTGTGATTCTCTGCTTCAGGACCGCAAGCGGCATCATTATGTGACACACAAGACGCGCACACTTTCCTTCCGCTTGCGCCGACCGAAAATGATTATACGTTTTTTAGACAAATTGTTTATGTCCATACCTTCACGCGAGACACTATGGCTATATAAAAACGAGTCGAGACTTAAGTCAACTCTTGAAAGCAAGCGCAAGCGGTTGATCTGAATTGGAAAGAATTTTTAGCCTGATCACGAAGTAAATTATCGCGCCCTCTCTTGTGCCTGATTCGCGCAGTGGACACACCTCGCCAGCGTGATATGTTGATGTACACAAGATGTTGCCAGCGGCAGGAGAAAGACCAATGAAAATGTTAAGCCCGGTGGTCGGTGCCTGGTACAAGGACATGCAAACCCAGGAAGTATTCGAGGTCATTGACTGGGATCCGACTAACTTCAGCATTGAAACCCAGTACCTCGATGGCGAGGTGTCCGAGTACGATCTGGATGCTTGGCGAGAAATGCAGCTAGAGGCGGTTGAGGCACAGGAGGACTGGCGCGCAGCCTTCGAACTTGACGACGACGACCTGCTCGACCCGGATCTGCCCATGCACCCCCAGGACTGGGCCTCTCCATTGAACTCCATAGAGCCCGATGCCATGTACGGTGTCGAGGATATCTGATGAGGTTGCGCCAGCGCTTAACGCCGCATTCAATCGCCCCGGCGCGGTATGCAAAACAAGACCGGCTTGAATATCACAGGGAATACTGTATATAATCACAGCACCTGTATAAATACACAGAAGGTGCCAGTGATGGAGAAGCTAACGCAGCGGCAACAGCAGGTGCTGGACATCGTCCGTCAGCACATAGACGACACAGGGTATCCCCCGACCCGCGCCGACATAGCACTAAAACTCGGTTTCAAATCTGCCAACGCCGCTGAGGAGCACCTCAAGGCGCTCGCGCGCAAGGGAGCCATTGAAATGATCGCTGGTGCGTCTCGCGGGATTCGACTACCTGAAAGCGCAGGCATTCCTATCATTGGGCGGGTCGCTGCAGGGAATCCGATAATGGCCGAGGCGCATATCGAGGACTACTGCAATTTGCCGGCCAGTTTCTTCAAACCACATGCCGACTTTTTCCTGACCGTACAGGGCGACAGCATGATCGATGCAGGAATTTTGGACGGGGATCTGCTAGCAGTGCATAGCACGCCCATTGCAAAAAATGGCGACATTGTGGTCGCGCGCATTGACGACGAAGTCACAGTCAAACGCCTGCACCGGACGAGCCAGAAACACATGCTGCAATTGCTGCCGGAAAATCGCGACTACGAACCGATCAATGTCGACTTGCGGGAACAGTCCTTCACTATCGAAGGTCTCAGTGTGGGTGTGTTGCGTCGGGGTACTTAACCGCTAGTGTAGAATGCGCTGGGTGTCCTGTTCCGACACGACTTCTACGTCGCCCCGTTCTGAAATGACAGCAGCAGCCCGCATACCCGCTTGAATCATCGCCTTGGCCACTTCGAGTCCATTGTCCATCATGTAAGCGCGAGCTTCGTCTGAAAACCGGATAGTAACCAGTGGCTCGGAATCATCATTCGCGCGCCGTACGACAATTTCCCCGTCTCCACGGTCGACGATCTCCAGCAAGGATGCTCTCACTCAATGACCCCTATTCGTTAGCGATTCGTGGTGAGTCTAACAGCAGGAGGTGGCAGCAGCCAGCAGCTAAGACGGGAATCTCAGGGGATTGCAGCCTACATCGCAAAAATGCAGTTCTTTGCAACGGCTTTTGCGGCCGGACTTGACCCTTTCCGGCGCTCACGCCTTTTTCGTTGCTCGACCCGGAACTGCAGAACCTTGTTCCTCATGCCACTTGCCATGGTGATAAAAAGCCTTCCAGCCAGTGGCTTTGCCGTCGATTTCCGTCATCACATACTGTTCCTTGGTTTTGCGACTGAACCGCACCTGCGCTGGATTGCCGTCCCTGTCTACTGTCGGCGCGCTGAACAGAAACGTGTACTTGGGGTCAATCTCGGACTGGTGCGCCAATAACTCGGCAACCAGCGGCGCGCGCGTTTCCCGATTGCGGGGAAATTGGCTGGCAGCGAGGAACAGGCCAGCCGCACCGTCGCGCAAGATATAGTGATCCTCCACCTTCTGGCATTGCAGTTCCGGCATTGGCACCGGTGACATCTTGGGTGGCGCTGCCTCCCCACTGCGCAGCAGCTTGCGCGTGTTCTTGCAGTCCTGGGCCATACAGCCGAAGTACTTGCCGAAGCGGCCATTTTTGAGCTGCATCTGCGCACCACACTTGTCGCACTCAAGCGAGGGGCCGTCATAACCCTTTATCTTGAACTTACCGTCTTCTACTTCAAAACCGGCACAGTCCGGATTGTTGCCACACACGTGTAACTTGCGCCGCTCATCAATCAGATAGCTGTCCATTGCCGTGTTACACAACTTACATCGATGCTTGCTGCGCAGCAGTCGGGACTCGGCTTCATCATCCGCGTCCTCCATGATGGCCTCATCACCAGCAGTCAGGTTGAGTGTATTCTTGCAGCGCTCCTTGGGCGGCAGTGCGTATCCGGAGCAACCCAGAAATACGCCAGTACTTGCAGTTCGCACCTGCATCGGCCGACCACAGGTACTGCAGGGAATATCCGTCATGGTCGGTTCATTGGGCTGCATCCCGACTGGTTCCGCCTCTTCGGCCTTTTCCAGCAACGTGCTGAATTCAGCATAAAAACTGTCCAGCAACTCGTGCCACTCCAACTTGCCCTGGGCGACCTCATCCAGGTGCTTTTCCATGGAGGCGGTGAAACCGTAGTCAAGTAACTCCGTAAAGCTGGTTTGCAACCGCTGGGTGACGATATCTCCCATCTTCTCTGCGTAGAAGCGCTTGTTTTCCAGCCGTACGTAACCCCGCTCCTGTATTGTGGAAATGATAGAAGCGTAGGTGGAGGGGCGCCCGATACCGCGCTTTTCCATCTCCCGCACCAGACTTGCCTCTCCGTACCGTGAAGCCGGTTTGGTAAAGTGCTGGGCCGGATGGAGTTTGACCAGAGTGAGCTTCTCCCCTTCTTGTACATCGGGGAGGACGGCATCGTCATTCTTGCGCCCCGCGGGTGCCAGTACACGGGTGTAGCCGTCAAAGCGAATGATGCGCCCCTTGGCGTTGAGTTCGTAATCACCGGCTGTGCCGGTCACTACCGTCGAGGTGTATTCCGCATCGGGCATTTGTCCGGCGACAAACTGGCGCCAGATCAGTTCGTACAGACGTTCGGCATCTCTCTCCATACCATTGAGAGCACTCTGCAGTACCGTCACATCAGATGGACGTATAGCCTCGTGCGCCTCCTGGGCGCCCTCCCTGGACGAAAAAAGCCTGGGTTCTTCAGGCAGATAGCGCGGCGGAAAGTTGTCACCAATGTAGGCGCGGCAGGCCGCCACCGCATCGGTACTCAAATTGGTTGAATCCGTACGCATGTAGGTAATGTAGCCGGCTTCATAGAGTCTCTGCGCCATCATCATGGTCTTTTTTACGCTAAAACCGAGCCGGGTGCTGGCAGCCTGCTGCAGGGTAGAGGTGATGAAGGGTGCCGGCGCCTTGGACCGGGTAGGTTTATCTTCCCGCTTGCTGACGAGGTAAGGCAGTTTCCCAGATCTGCGGTAGCGCCCTTGGCTATGCCTTCCTCCGACGGCCTGAACTCCTGGCCATTATACTTTCGCACCTGAAAGCGGATCTCCTCGCCCTTTGCAGTGGCGAGGTCGGCATGAATCTCCCAGTATTCCTCTGGGACAAAAGCGCGTATCTCGCGTTCGCGTTCGACGATCAGGCGCACCGCAACTGACTGCACCCGGCCAGCGGACAGCCCGCGTGCTACCTTCGACCACAGCAGCGGTGACACCATAAAACCGACGACCCTGTCCAGGAAGCGACGTGCCTGCTGCGCATAGACCCTGTCCATATCCAGTGTCGCAGGATGCTCAAAGGCTGCCGTGATGGCTTTCTTGGTGATTTCATTGAATACCACCCGCTGGTACCGGGACGGGTCACCGCCAATCGCCTCTTTCAAGTGCCAGGCAATAGCCTCTCCTTCACGGTCAAGGTCGGTAGCGAGATAGATGGCATCACAATTGGCGGCGAGCTTGGTCAATTCATTGACGACTTTTTCCTTGCCTGGCAGGATCTGGTAAGTGGCGGCCCAGCCACTATCCGGGTCAATACCCATGCGCCGCACAAGTTGCTGGCGCGCGTTCTTTTTCTTGTAGGCGGCTTTCTGCTTGGGGGCCATTTTCCTTGTGCGAGCAGCTTGGGCCGCCCGCTCCTTGGGATCGGCCTTGTTGGTGCCATCGCCGGAGGTTGGCAGGTCGCGGATGTGGCCTATGCTCGACTTTACGATGAAGTCCGGACCCAGGTACTTGTTAATGGTCTTGGCCTTCGCCGGTGACTCCACGATAACCAGTGATTTACCCATATTCTCCTTTCGTACACGCAAAAGATCGGTAGATGCCCAGCCAGGCTGCGCAAAAAAGGGGCATATATAAGTCGCTAGGTCGCTCGGGTCAAGCTAAAATAGCAACTGTCAGTGGATCAGTGCCTCGCACCAGTGCTCCAGAATCTGCCGAATGTGCTCCACTCCCGCCTCCCCGGAAGACTCCGTCCAGTACGCGCCACAACTCGATTGATCTACGCTCGCTGCGATGATTTCCGGGGACAATTCCTGCACCGACGCGGGCACGGGCAGGCGACGACCGACACTGCGCCAGCCCACCTCAGTTCGCACCCAGGCGGCGGATTCTACCGGGTTGGCGCGGATGTTGGGCAGGCGCTTGCCGTAGTAAATCACGTCCCGCACGGCAACAGCCGAACCATTGGCGGCAGGTAGGTCGCGGAACTCCACAAACAAGCCATGCACTGCCGCATATTCACGCATACGCGCAACTTCACGCGTGCGCTTGCTGGGGAGAAAATGTGCCAGGGGTACCAGCGCCACTGCGATCACAAGTACAATAAACAGGTAGGTCAGCATCCATTCACCTGATTCAGGTCAATCTCCTTTGTTTCTTTACTACAACCTGACCCAAAGCCGGTTGTCGACTCGGTATTCTATGCTATAAAGAGGCACGAAGTTTTTATTGATGGAGTCCAGTAATGTCTCAATACCAAAAAATCCTGGTTGCTATCGATCTGGGTGAGGATTCTACCGCAGTGGTAGAGCGCGGTCGCGCAATTGCCGAGCCTAGTGGTGCAGACTTGCATCTTATTCACGTTATCGAGCCGCTCAGCTTTGCCTATGGAGGCGACATCCCGATGGATTTCTCCAGTATCCAGGCAGAGATTCAGCAGCAAGCTTCCCAGCAGATGCGCCGCTTCGCCGACAGCAACAAGATCGATGAGCAGCACCAACATATTGTAATGGGCAAACCCGAAGTTGAAATACACGCCCTCGCGGGGGAGCTTGGCACGGACCTGATCGTAGTAGGCAGCCACGGGCGGCACGGTTTGGCACTGCTAATGGGTTCCACTGCAAATGGTGTACTGCATGGCGCCAAATGCGATGTGCTCGCCGTACGAGTGGGGAAACTCAAGTAGCTGACCCATTGCGTGGGTCAGGAAGCGGGCGACAGGAAGTCGCGCAATTGTGGTGCCGAGAAGGGCCAATTCAATTCCCTCCCATCCGGGTGTTTTAAGACCGGTATCGTGACTCCATAGCGTGCGAACAAGACATCCGACTCGCTGATATCCACCACTTCCAGGTCGAAACCATTATTGGCAGACCGCTGGGTTATTATCATCTCCTGCGCGATCTCGCACAGGTGGCAGGCGCTGGTTCCATAGAGCTTGAATGTGTTCAATAAACCCCTCCCGGCGACCTCTTTTCAACTACCGCCCATGTACTGTCCACAATCGTCAGCAAGCGGCGTGGCGGTAAGACTTGAATTACCACGGTGGCAGGCTGTAAGATTGCCCGTCAAGTACAACAATATGAACTATATACCGCAGCAGCACCCTCGGGATAGAGCGACCCTGACAAGACCCCTGGAGTACAAGAGTGGCACTTTTTTCCCAACCTACCGCGCGCGCACTGGCCATATTGGATCTGCTAATGGCTAACCCGCACCAGGCCTTTGGGCTGACGGAAATGACCCGGCGGCTGAACCTGAACAAAGCGACGTGCCATGCCATTCTCACCACCATGGCCAACTACGGCTTCCTCGTGCAGCACCCCAAGACCAAGGCCTATAGGCTCGGGCCCTCAATTATCGCGGCCGGCAACGCCGCTTTTGCCCAGTTTCCTGTGCTGGAATACGCACGACCTGAGCTTGAGGCTTTGCAGAATGATCTCGGCATCGGCTTTGCAGTCACCGGGCGCTCCAAATTACACCAGGTCTTGCTGGCACTGTACGGTCGCGCCACACCGCTGATCGACTCCTTCCAACTCGGTCTGCGCCTGCCGAATACGGCGCCCGTGGCGGCGTGCTTTACTGCTTTTTCCGACGCTAAATACCTGGAGGCCTGGCTGACCCGAGCACACGATTCCCGCGGGGGCTACAACGAGAAACTGGATCAGAAACTGCGGGTATCACTCATCGCCATCCGCGCTCGTGGTTATGAAGTCACTCTCAAAACCAGGGCCGAAACCGAACTACGTTCAGACCTGGGACGGATTCACAACGCCTGGAGCCTGACCGAGTTGGAGGATGCCGCCAACAAATACCAGCATGATCTGTGCGACGAACACTACCACCTCGACAGAGTAGAACCCAAGGCACGCTATGAAATCAGTACCATCACGGTGCCAGTTTTTGCCTACAAGGAAGTTCCGGTCATGTGCTTTGTCGCCGGGTCTATCGAAAAACCCATAACGGGCACTCAGGTCGAGGAAATTGCGGCCCGCATGAAAGAATCTGCCGATCGGGTCACCTCCCTCGCCAGCGGCCGGGACGTTGTCAGCTAACCCAGCACCATCGCCTGGTACCGAATCTACCCATCCTCCAGGTCTCCCATGCCCGAACACACGAACTACCTTGACAAAAAATCCTTTTTTGATCGGGTGTTGACCGTCTATGGCCGTAAACCTGTGTTGGAAACCCTGCAAGATACAACGCTTGTTTGCCATGCGGTTCATCTGGCACACAGTAATCGCGAGGCGGGCATCGTCGCTGAAATCAGGCAGTACGCACATAAACTGGGAGTGCCCATCAAACTCCACAGTCGGGAAGAGCTGGCGCGGATTTCAAAAAATGGCAAACAGGATCAGGGGGTGGCCGTCGATGTCGTTTGCCCCTCCTTCCGCGGCCTAGAAGACTACCTGGCTACACCAGCAGACCAACCGCAACGCTTGCTGGCGCTGGACGGCATCAACAATCCGCAAAACCTGGGCATGATCATCCGCTCTGCCGCGGCCGGAAAAATTGATGGCATTATTTTGCCGCGCAAGGGTACGGCGGCGCTGGGTCCACTGGTGATCAAGGCCAGCGCCGGGACCCTGTACCGTGCGCCGCTGTTGCAGTGCCAATCACTGCCTGATGCGCTCAGGCTTTGTCAGGAACGGGGTGCACAGATTTGCACCCTGGAAGCGGACGCTCCGCGTTCGCTGTTTGACTACAAGGAGCAGGGTTTTTGCGTGTACGTGCTGGGCAATGAGACAGAAGGTGTGTGTGCACAGGTCAGAGCTCTGGCAGATACACAATTGTCCATCCCCATGCGCAATGGGGTGGAATCGCTCAACGTGGCGGTGACAGCGAGCCTGATTGCCTTTGCGTCCTATTTGGACAGATAGGCCATGCCCTCTTCCAGGCCCCTGAGGGTCAGCGGATACATGTGCCCTTCCATGAGCTGGTGCGTGATGGCCACTGACTGGGTGTACTGCCAATCGTCCTCAGGCACCGGGTTGAGCCAAATGACCTTGTCGTAGACTTCGCGCAGTCGCCGCAGCCACATCTCGCCCGACTCCTCGTTCCAGTGTTCCACTGAACCACCGGGCTGGACGATTTCGTAGGGCGACATGGAAGCGTCCCCTACAAACACCACTTTGTAGTCGTGGCTGTATTTGTGCAGGATGTCCAGCACCTGGGTGCGCTCATTGTGGCGCCGGATATTATTGCTCCACACACTTTCATACAGAAAATTGTGGAAGTAGAAGTTCTTCATGTGTTTAAACTCGGTCCGCGCCGCCGAGAACAGTTCCTCACAGACTTTCACATGCGGGTCCATGGAGCCGCCGACATCAAAAAACAACAGCACCTTCACTGCGTTGTGTCGCTCCGGCACCATCTTGATGTCCAGCAAACCCGCATTGCGTGCGGTAGAACTGATGGTGTCATCCAGATCCAGTTCATCCGCCGCACCCGTGCGGGCAAACTTGCGCAGGCGCCGCATGGCCACTTTGATGTTGCGTGTGCCCAGCTGTACGCTGTCGTCGAGGTTTTTGAATTCGCGTTTATCCCAGACTTTCACTGCTTTCTTGTTGCGGCCATTGGGGCCCACCCGTATACCTTCGGGGTGATACCCTTCCTGCCCAAAAGGTGAGGTGCCACCGGTGCCAACCCACTTGTTGCCGCCTTCATGCCGCTCTTTTTGTTCTTCGAGGCGTTTCTTGAACTCCTCAATCAGCTTTTCCAGCCCACCGAGGGACTCTATCTTGGCCTTTTCCTCATCGGTAAGGTTTTTCATAAACTCGGAGCGCAGCCAATCGTCCGGAATCAGCGCCTCGATAATATCGTCCAGACCCTCCAACTCCTTAAAGTGCAATCCGAAAGCGCGGTCAAAGCGATCGAAGTATTTCTCATCCTTGACCATGCAGGTGCGGCTGAAGTAATAAAACTCGTCCATGTCGGCAAACACGATATGCCGCTTGAGGCCCTCCATCAGGTCGAGCAATTCCCGTGTCGTCACGGGAACACCGGCATCCCTGAGTCCTTGAAAGAAGTTTATCAGCATGTTAGCTCCAACGCGGGGCTGCCCCTGATTGCTAGCGGTTTTCGCGACGATGCATAAACGCCAAACGCTCCAGCAGATGCACGTCCTGCTCGTTCTTCAACAGGGCGCCATACAGCGGTGGAATCGCTTTGCTGTGATCCCTGTTTTTGAGAATCTCGTCCGGGATATCGTCGGCCATCAATAGCTTCAACCAGTCAATCAACTCGGATGTTGAAGGCTTTTTCTTCAGCCCTGGAATGGAGCGCACATCGAAAAAGACCTCCATCGCCTCCTGCACCAGGTTATTGGCAATATCGGGATAGTGCACACCGATAATCTCACGCATGGTGTTGCGGTCGGGGAAGTTAATGAAGTGGAAAAAACAGCGGCGCAGGAAGGCGTCGGGCAGTTCTTTTTCATTGTTACTGGTGATGATAATAATGGGACGTCGCTTCGCTTTAATGGTCTGACCCGTCTCATAGACGAAGAACTCCATGCGGTCCAGCTCCACCAACAGATCGTTGGGGAATTCGATGTCGGCCTTGTCGACTTCGTCAATCAGCAGCACCACCTGCTCATCAGAATCGAATGCTTCCCATAATTTGCCGCGCTTGATGTAATTGGCAATATTATGAACCTTTTCACCGCCGAGCTGCGAATCCCGGAGGCGTGAGACAGCGTCGTATTCGTAAAGGCCCTGCTGCGCTTTGGTGGTCGACTTGATGTGCCACTGGATCAGGCGTTTGCCCAGACCCAATGCCACCTCCTCAGCCAACATGGTTTTACCGGTACCCGGCTCTCCCTTGATCAGCAGAGGCCGCTCCAGTGTTACTGCGGCATTGACCGCCATCCGTAAATCGTCGGTGGCAACATACCGTTCAGTACCTTTAAATTTCATAATACGCATCACTCAGTCATATTTCGAGAATCGGACAGGTTACAGATTGAGGGCCGGCATATCAATACTGTGCGGCGTCCTCGACCACGGCGGCTGGCCATTTGAGACGGTTCTTGCAAGTTTACTCAGGTTCTTGCGCGCGGCCTTGGTGCAGGTCTTGAGCGCGGTTTCGGTCTGGAAGGTCGGGCCTTATGAACCCTGCGGCGGCGAAATACGGTCATACCCAGCAGCCCTGCAATCACAATCGCAGCCCCCGACAAAAAAATCAGTGGGCGCAGGGCGTGCCGCGCGCCCTCTGCACCTGCGGTCATATACTGAAAAGCCGCCACAATCAGGGCAGGCGCCATAGTATGTACGCCCGCTTTTGGATAGGCGGGCGTCAGCAACAGTGCAGCAAGCAGTAACACCACCAGAGTTACCCAACCGGCGCGCCAATAGCGACCCAGCCACCAGCCGACATACATAATAAACGCTGCCGCTGAACCAACATAGATACAGATCGCGGTGAAGTAGGTATTGTCGTTTAACACCCGATTTCTCCTATTCCACCCAGCTCACGATATGCTCATCATAACCGTCGGGATGCACATATTCATCAGAAATGGCACGGCCGCGTATGGATACGCCGTCCCGGTGTACCGAATCTCTGGTGCCGCTCACCAGCGGGTGCCACAGGGCCAGTGGCAGGTTTCGGGCGCGTAGCCGGTAAGCACAGGTAGAAGGCAACCAATCGAGCTCTTTGTAGTCCACCGAGCGCAAGTCAATGCAGTTTGCCACCAGGGTCGACCGGTTGGCGTAATCAGTACAGCGACAGGTCTGCTCGTGCAGAAAGCGACAGCGAACCTTGGTATAGAAAACCTCGCCACTGTCTTCATCCTCCAACTTGTGCAAGCAGCATTTGGCGCAGCCGTCACACAAGGCCTCCCATTCGGCACTGCTAAGCTCGCCCAGCGGCTTTTCATTCCACCAGTCAGCCACGCGCACCGTCCCGCGACAGCAGCTCGGTCGACGTGGGCGGCATCTGTAGATAAAAGCCCTGTGCCTCAATGCTCGCCAGTACCAGTGCCGCGTCGGCTCTGGCCAGTTTGTATTGTGGTGTGAGGTGCAGGAGCATCACGGAGCTTGGCTCACCAAACTGCGCCAGCAGGGAATCCGGCACATCCTGCAAGCCCCGGGTCTTATCGACATACAGGTACATCTCCTGTTTGCGTGAGCTCCGAAATACCTGGCACAGCAGGCTCATACGCCGCCTCCCCCAAGGGATTGCCGCAGCGAGGCCAGCACCGCATCGTTGCGCCATCCCAGCCAGTGTGCTGGCGGCTGCAAATGCTCTCCGGACGCCTCACGGAGCAACAGCTCATAGTCCTTGCTGTGTACCAGAACCTCCGGTGCCACCGCCAATTGAGTGGCAATAGCACGAACCTGCGCCTTAAGCTTTTTTACCTGCTCGCGCTGTACCGCATCAAGAGGTGCCGGAAGCGTGGGTGGCAATTGTGCCTCGGGCACTTCGCGCTGTGCTGCCAACAGGTCCAGCAATTCATCTCCATGGCGACGGATGACCGGCGCTGGCAATGCTACACCATCGCGAAGTTCCGCCAGAGTCTGTGGTGCACGCAACGCCAACTGTAAACAGGCCTGGTCATCAATGATCCAGGATCGCGGTTTGTCCCGCCTTCTGGCGGTATTCTCACGCCACTGGCACACGGCCATCAGAGTGCCAAGCTGCCTGCGGTTCAATTTCCAGGCCGTTTTGATACGCTTGTGAAAACCATCAACCTCGGTACCCAGCGCACTGGTCGCGTCACGGCCATCGGCCAGTACCCACTGCAGCTTATCCTGAGCCACACACCGCTCGTGCAGTTCGCGCCACACACGCTGCAACCAGGTGACGTCCAGCCCTGCGTACTCGCACTGCGACTCGGTGAGTGGTCGCTGCAACCAGTCGGAGCACGTCTCCCCTTTGGGCAGGTCAACAGCACAAATTTCCTGCACCAGAGCGCGGTATCCCAGGCCAAATCCGAGTCCGAGTAACGCGGCCGCGCGCTGCGTGTCAAACAGGGGCTGCGGCAGCACCCCCAGCCAGCGCTGGAATACTTCAAGATCCTCGCTGCCTGAGTGCAGCACCTTAAGCACGGCGGGGTTCGTCAACAGTGCCGCCAGTGGCGCAGGATCCTGGATACGCAGGGGATCGATCAACCAGGCCATATCGCCCGCTGAGTCTCCCCTCACGAAACACAGTTGTACCAGCGCGACCTCGGGATAAAAGGTGTTACGTCGCATAAACTCGGTATCAACAATCACCGCCTCACAGCCGGCCTCCCGCGCCATTAACTCCTGCAGGCCCTTGTCCGACTCAATCAGTTGCCAGTGCATGGGTCAGTCCACCGGCCGCCGCCCGGAGAGGGCATGGGCGAGAGTCGAGCCATCGACAAATTCCAGTTCACCGCCCAGCGGCACACCGTGGGCGATACGCGACACCCTGACGCCGACCGGCTGCAGCATGTTCGACAGATAATAGGCGGTCGCCTCACCTTCCACGGTAGGATTGGTGGCCAGAATCACTTCCTCTATGCCCTCGTCTATGACCCGTTGTTGAAAAACGTCCAGGCCAATCTCGGCTGGGCCAATGCCATCGATAGGCGACAGGTGCCCCATCAGGACAAAGTACAGGCCGCGGAAACTCGCACTCTGCTCAATGGCCAGCACGTCAGCAGGTGTCTCGACCACACAGACCATGCTGCTATCCCTTTTGGGATCGCAGCAGATTTCACACACGTCCAGCTCAGTAAAATTACGACAGAGCCTGCAATGACCGACCTTTTCCACTGCTTCGCGCAGCGCAGACGCCAGTGCCAACGCGCCCTGCCGGTCACGCTCCAGCAGGTGCAGGGTCATACGCTGGGCGGACTTGGGGCCAACACTCGGCAGGCAACGCAACGCGTCGATCAGATCCTGCAATGAGGGACTAAACTTCATGGCGCAGGTAGCAACGATTCAAAACGGCAGCTTGAAGCCGGGGGGCAGGTTAAACCCCGAGGCCAGGCCGGACATGGCGTCCCGATTGCGCGCTTCGATCTTGCGCACTGCATCATTAACAGCAGCGGCCAATAAATCCTCCAATACTTCCTTGTTCTCGGACAATACCGCATCGTCAATAGACACACGCTTGACGTCGTGACGGCCCGTCATAACCACTGAGACCAGGCCCGCGCCCGACTCGCCGCGCACCTCAGCTTTGGCCATTTCTTCCTGCGCCTTCTGCAGTTCGGCCTGCATACTCTGCGCCTGCTGCATCAGATCGGTAATGCTACCCTTCATCGGCTGTCCTCTTGTTTCTCAAATATCCGTAGGAGCAATGGATGAACGATCCAATTCGCCATCAAAACGTGCTATCAGCGCCTGCAACTGCGGATCGCCCTCTATGGCAACTACCGCCTCCGCCTGTCGCTTTTCGGCGCGGCGCTTCAGGCGCATGGCAGGCGTTTCTGTTTGCACTTCACCAGGTACAATCGACACCGAGACCGCATGCCCGAAATAATTTCCCAGTGCCAGGCGCAATTTTTCGCCATGCCCGTCATTGAACAGCACTGCATGCGCCTCATCCAGCACAAACTGCAGCGTATCGCCGGCACGACTACGCAACTCACAGTGCGCGGCAATGTTATACACAATTCCCTTCAGGCCGAGCAATTCCAGCAGCTCATGCCAACTGTCCGAACTGAGCGCGTCCAGCACAAACTGTCCTGTAGCAGGTGCTGTCGAATCAACAGGGGCAGGCTTTTCTCGTGCCGGTGTGTGCGCTGCCGACTTTGGGGCTGTCCCGGGCACACGCCCCGGTACCTCAGGGGGCTTTTTTACAGGAGCGCTGCCCTCCCTCGCAGCGACCCGGGGCGCCACCACTCGTGGTAACTCTTCGAGTTGCACGCTGTCATCTATCACAGCGGCCGGACGAAAAGCGATCATGCGCAGCAGAATCATTTCAAAACCCCTGCGCGCATCGGGTGACAGGCCGATATCGCGCTTGCCATTAAGGGCCATCTGGTAAAACAATTGTGCGTCCTCGGCAGTAATGGAACGGGCGATCTGCGCCACCCGCTCGGCATCACCCCAACTGTTGTCGATGGCATCGGGGACGACCTGTGCCGTGGCCACACGGTGAATCAGGGAAAGCAGTTCATCAAGGCTACCCTCGAAATCCGGCGCGAATTCCGCCATGCGCTGCACCGTAGCCAGCATGGTCGCGGGCGAGTCAGCACAGACCGCTTCCAACAATTCGTACACATAGCCGAGGTCGACGCTGCCCAGCATGCTGCGCACGTCCAGTTCACTGACCTTCCCCGAACCATAGGCAATCGCCTGGTCCGTCAGGCTGAGCGCATCGCGCATACTGCCGGCGGCGGCCCGTGCCAGAAGCCACAGCGCTGGTTCCTCGAAACTAACCATCTCCTGTTCCAGCACCATCGCCAGATGCCCGACGATCTGTTCGGGCGGCATGTGCTTGAGGTTGAACTGCAGGCAGCGGGACAGGACAGTGGCGGGCAGCTTCTGCGGATCCGTGGTGGCCAGCAGAAACTTCACGTGCGGCGGTGGTTCCTCCAGTGTCTTGAGGAGGGCGTTAAAACTGTGGGTAGACAACATGTGCACTTCGTCGATCAGGTAAATCTTGTAGCGCGAACGGCTGGGCGCGTACTGCACGTTGTCGAGCAGTTCGCGCGTATCCTCCACCTTGGTGCGCGACGCCGCATCCACTTCCAGCAGATCGATGCTGCGACCCTCGGCGATCTCCAGGCAGGACGAACAGGTGCCACAGGGCTCGGAACTGACACCTGCTTCACAGTTGAGGCACTTCGCGAGTATGCGGGCTATCGTGGTTTTACCGACTCCCCGCGTACCGGTGAACAGATAGGCGTGATGCAGCCGATTATGGTCCAGCGCGTTGACCAGGGCCTTGAGCACATGCTCCTGCCCGACCATCTCGCGGAAGGTCTTCGGTCGCCACTTGCGCGCTAATACCTGGTAGGACATCCCTGGAATTGCCTTAAGATCTTGAGAGGGTGACAGGATACACCAGCCCGGGGATGACAGAAACAGTGACCGCTATGATTTCCCTGAGGTGTTAACGCCAGAATCTGTTTTCAGGGCGTTGCGAAAACCAATAAGTTTGACTGGATAGGCAGTGGCGTCGCCGTAGTCCAGAAATGCAGCGTAGCGTGGGTGGGCATCAAGTACTTTGCGGGCATGCTTGATCGGGCACCAGTATTGTTCGGTGCGCGAGGTGATTTCCCTGGCATAACTGATTACGCCGTTACCGTAACCGCAATAGATACAATTGAGCTTCTCGAACACGTTGAGATAGGCCAGATGATGCCGGTCAATAACAATGTAATCGGACCGCACGACCCGCGGTATGTCGTACAGGCGAAAACAGATCATTTTGATACACGGTGAGCGACAGATCAAAAATTGCGATGGGTAAAATCATGCCGTAAACAAACGGGGCGGAAAGAATGCTCTGCGGACGACTGTTGCGCAGCCAGGTGAAAAGCCCGGTCTTGACACGTTTGTGTGCAGATTTGACCGCCTGGTCAAACCTGACTTTCGAGCCTTCTATCTGATAGGAAAGTTTAGCCTCTTGCTCCTGCAGGGTGTTCTTTAGTTCATCCTCCAGTTCCCGGATCTGGTTGAGAATCTCCTGCACTCGTTTATTCATCGTCGGATCCGCCTGGTTCTGGTGCCGGTCGGTGCGTCTTGGGCCAGTATGTCTGGCCGCCGGGTCAAGTTACCGATTACTTTATGATGAATTTGAGCAGGAAATGGAGGCGACCCAGACAGCCACACCCCGGCACACGAGTCGGTAACTACCGTTGCTCCCTTCCGGGCCTGGCGGGGTTCACTACCTATCGCTGCGAGGGGACCGCCTGGATCACCACAGAGTCTGCTTGAAGGTTGTATCCCACATGCAGAGGGTGGCCATTTTGCGTCAAAGCCGTCACGGCTGCAAGAGAACTCCGCAAATATCAAGCAGGTTCGGTCGAAGCAGGAATTCCACAGGCATGTTTCCACATGTCCTCAGCGATGGTTCCTGCTTCTACAGGCGTCACCTGCGGCGCATCGGGATTTTCATTGATCAGTTCGCCACTGCCCATGTGTCCGGCGTAGGCCGAGGTGCCTACGATGGACAGGGTCTTGTCCTTGCAGCTGTATTGATAGTGCAACTTGTCTGATAAAACCTGCTTACCAGTTTTGTCGGCCTGTGGTTTCGCATAGTCAATCAACACCCACATTTCTGCGTTGTCACCGTCTTTGTACACTGTCGCAGGATCAGTATAAATACTCGCTTCCGGCGCGGCATGGAATACTACCCAGTCCGCTGCCGAAGAAGGGTTGCAGAGGGCGACGCCCAGGGACATTGCTGCCAAGGATAATCGGAAGTGTTTCGTATGCATGTCAGTTCCCTTTGATTCAGTACTTCTGATTGTGCCTAAAACTTTTTCTATAGCTAAAACAAACTGGCCGCAATATTTATGGTCAGCGCCAGCACGGTGGTGTTGAAGAAGAACGCCAGCACACAGTGCAGCAGGCCCACGCGGCGCATTGCGGTCGAGGTCATATTCACATCTGCGGTTTGTCCGGAAGTACCAATGATGTAGGCAAAGTACAGGAAATCGCCATAGTCCGGCGCGTCCTCACCGGGAAACTGCAGGCCAACTGTTTTGCCGTTCGTGGGTGCCAAGTAATATTCGTGGGCGTAATGCAGCCCGAACATCATATGCGTGAACGCCCACGAGGCGACAATGGTAAATAACGCCAGGCCGATGTGCGCGTACTTGACTGAACCATGGAGCTTATTGGCAACCGCCAATTCGGCAACAATGGCGACCAGGCTGGCAATCGCCGCCACCATCACCAGTGTCAGAATCAGCCACTGGCCTTCATCCTGCAACCGCGCCTGGTAACGAATTTGTTCGTGCGTGGAACCGCTGATCATGATCACGCACAACAGCAAATACAGGCAGATGCCGACGTTCCAGCCCAACAGCCCTTGCGTAACAGGCAATAAATCCAGGCTCTGGGGAATCAGTAAGCCGACCAAAAGCCCCACTAAGGCGCAAATGAATAAGCGTGGCCTGGCCCGTATGTGTCGAATTAATCGGTTCGTGTGCATTGCAGATTCTTCAGGAGGTCAGGGATTTAGTACATTCGCGCCACTCCGGTCAGTCGGGATTGCCCGAACTGATGACCGTGAGCTTCGATCCGGAGTTCTCCTCAAGGACTGGCGCATCGGTCACGAGCAGGGTCGTACCGGGAACCAGCAACGGGTATAACTCCCGAGCGAAGTCCTGCGGGAGCCGCAGCCGCCCTCCGACAACACTGGACAGATCGGTGCCTGCGGCAGAGCCATAACCCGGCATCGGAACGGCCATCCAATTATGCGCAGCGGCCCCCTCAAGCAGCACGCTGTTCCCCTGCCCCTCTCCAGCCTTAACGATAAATGCATGGGTGCCCAGCGGTTTTTGCGGATCGGCTACCACAATCTGTGCGCGGCCAATTTCGACGCCGTTGCGCACCACGATCACCCGCTTGTCAGCCGCACTCATCAGAATCGACAACGGCCCGTCCGGCGACTTCTCCGGCTGCCAGCGAGCAGTCTCGCTCGCCTGCAACCGGGGCTCTATGCTTTTGGCACCCTGCACTGGATCAACCGGTGCCAGCGCCGATGGGTACACCACATCCGCCGGAGCAGTCTTGGCATCCACGATAACGACGGTCATGCCCAGATGTGATTCAGCGAACAGAGACTTGGCGAACGTCGAAGGTAAATGGATGCAGCCGTGCGACGACGGATACCCGGGCAGTCCCCCGGCATGCAGCGCGATACCATCCCAGGTGAGACGCTCCTGGTCTGGCATCGCTGCATCGTTGTATAAAGATGAGTGGTGGTCCGCATCCTTCTGCAGGATGGTGAAAATGCCTGTCGGTGTCTCGTGTCCGGGTTTGCCCGAGCTGGCCGTGGAGTAACCAATCTGGACGCCGTTGCGGTACACGTAGGCGCGCTGTTCAGTGAGGCTGACCACGACAACCATCGGGCCATCCGGCGCCACACCCGGAGCCCACACGAACTCACCGGGTTTGAGCTTAGCGGGAGGAGTGTCGGCGGGGCTCGACGTCTTCGCACCCCAGAACGGCACTGCCAGTGCCTCGCTGGAAACCAGCAGCACACCAGCGAACAGCGTCAAGAAGGGAACGAGCAGCTTGTAGGTATTGAGCTTGCGGGTGCTGTTTCCTCGGGCTAATAAATAGTCCATCTGATCCTCGGCATCATTGAAATTTAACTGTTTCCATCACTGAAGAAGAGCCAGATGGAATTTGGGTTGTTAATTTGGTGCGCCCAGCAGGAATCGAACCTGCGACCCGCAGCTTAGAAGGCTGCTGCTCTATCCAACTGAGCTATGGGCGCGTGGGGCGCATGCTAACACCGCAGGGGAGGCGTTTCTACTCGTAAGCGTTGCGAGGAAAGGGCTTCCATGACCGGCAGGACCGATGCAACTTCAGCCGTCGTGAGGTGACGATATTGTCCCGCAGCAAGACCTTCGTCCAGTTCAATGCTTCCAACTGACAGCCTGTGCAAGGAGATCACTTTATTGCGGAAAAAACCAAACATGCGCTTGATCTGGTGGTACCGCCCTTCATAAATTGTAAGTTCCGCAGTCGTTGCGGAAAGCAGTTTTAGCTCGGCCGGCAGGGTCGTAAGGTTTTCGAATGCAAAACGGATTCCCTCCGCGAATTTTGTTACATATTCTGCTGTTATCTCTTCGCTTGTTTCCACCCGATAGGTTTTGGGACGTTTCTGCTGTGGGCACATTATCCTGCTCGACCAGTTGCCGTCATTGGTGAGCAGCAAGAGACCGGTGGTATTGAAATCCAGACGTCCGGCCAGATGCAGTTGTTCTTTTTCTGGCAGATCTAGCAGACTCAGTACCGTGGTGTTCTTGCTGTCCCTAGTGGCGCTGGCACAGCCAAGAGGCTTATGCAGCATGATGTATATTGGCTCGCGCGCTTGCAGGAGCTTGCCTTCTGCCTCGACCCGACAAAACTTCGTGATCTGTTGCAGGCCGTCGTGGGCGGCGACGCCATTCACCAGAATCTGTCTGTCAGCGAACAGGTAATGTACCGTACGCGTCGAGCACGCAAGTCGCTTTTGTACAAATCGGTCCAGTCGCATCAGTTGTTAGAGTTCCGACTCAGCGTTGCGTAGAGAAAAAGTCCATAGCTTGTTTTGGTTTTGATCACATCATCACGGGTCGACGAACACGCTTCAATCGAATCGTGTGCATTAGGCAGGCATGGGGGAAAAGGTGGGGTGGCCGACGGGTCTTGAACCCGCTACCTCCGGAATCACAATCCAGTGCTCTACCTGTTGAGCTACGGCCACCATTGAGAGGAACTGAAAGCGGCGTGACCATAGAGACCGATGGCCCCGCGAGACTACTGAAACCGTAGGTTTTTAACCACTTCCAGAAGCCTTCCGACACAGCAAGACACTACTGTACACGCGGCGCGCATGGTAGCTTTAGCTGTCTATGGGTGTCAAGTTGAGCAGCGGACCACAGGAGAATAAGTGTGACGGCCACATATGCGTAAGCGCAGAATTTCGTTACCACGGGGGCCCGCCTTGGCTGTACTCATGGTCCTGCTGACCGGCTGCCAGCCGCAAGCGGTGACTGTGCAAATTCACCCGGCCGCCACCAACGGCTCTCCCCACAGTAAAATTGTCTTTCTGGCTGGGCCGGACAGTCACCTTCCCGGTGCACACGAGCACAAAGCGGGGTCGGAGTTACTGGCGGGCGCCCTGCGCCAGCGCCAGCCCAACTTTGAGACAATCAACGTCTACGGTGGCTGGCCTGCGGATGAGAGCATTTTTGACGGTGCAGACGCGGTGGTGATGTATTGCGACGGCGGCGAGTCACACCTGATCAACGATCATCTGCAGACCTTCAACCGCCTGCTGGACAACGGTGTGGGTATTGTCGCCCTACACTACTGCGTGGAGGTGCCAAAAGGCAGCCCTGCGGCGCAATCCATGCTGCATGCGATCGGTGGCTATTTCGAAACAGGGTGGTCAGTCAATCCAGAATGGACCGCCAACTACACACAGCTCCCGAATCATCCTGTCACCCGGGGGCTGCACCCTTTCGAATTGCGGGACGAGTGGTATTTCAATATGCGCTTTGTGGATCAAGGTATCACAGCCATCCTGAGTGCCATTGCTCCGCCCTCCACCATGGTGCGCTGGAACGGCCCCCACAGCGGCAACGATGCAGTGCGTCAGCTGGTGGCAGATGGCGTGCCGCAGGTTACCGCCTGGGCGTATGAGCGTCCGGGAGGCGGCCGTGGTTTCGGCTACACCGGCGGCCACTTTCACGCGAACTGGGACAATACCAATGCGCGCGAGCTAGTGCTCAATGCCATCGAGTGGGTGGTGGTCAGGCCCTGACCCCGTCTATCCAGCTGGCACGGACCTGGCGCTGCCCATCCAGTGCTACAAGGTTAGCCCGATAACCCGGCCTGACAGCACCCAATTCCCGCTCGAGTCCCAGCGCCCTGGCGGGATAGCGGGTGGCCATGCGCACCGCCTCGAACCAGTCGATACGCGCGAATTCAGCGGCGTTATTCACCGCCGATAACATGTCCAGGTCGGAACCGGCCAGGGTGCCAGCTGCGTTGGTAACCCGCCCATCCCTGGCACGGATGGTTGCACCGTCAAGGACAAAGGACTTGTGCGGTGATCCTACTGATGGCATGGCATCGGTGACCAGCACCGCACGCCCCGTGTTCTTGGCCGCTACTGCAATGCGAACAGCTGCTGGGTGCACGTGGTGACCATCAGCAATAATACCGAACCAGCTTTCATCATCTTCCAGCGCGGCTCCTACCATCCCCGGTTCACGGCTCTGCAGCGGTGTCATGGCATTGTACAAATGCGTGAAGCCGCTCACACCTGCCGCCAGCGCCTCGCCCGTCTGTGCATAGCTGGCTGCGCTGTGGCCGGCACAGACGACAATACCCGCTTGCACCAGGCGGCGGATCATCGCCGGACCGGTCAGCTCTGGCGCGAGGGTGACGAAGGTTTTCCCCACGTCCAACGAGGTGACAATCTCGAAGCCTTCCTCATCGAGCGGACAGAACTTTTCTGCGTCGTGTATGCCCTTGCGCTGTGCGTTCAGGAACGGCCCTTCCAGATGAATGCCCAGGATACCGGGCACACCATCGGCAATCGCCTGACTGACCGCAGCGACTGCCTCGCGCATAACCTCGAAACTGGTCGTTATCAGTGTGGGTAAAAAACCGGTCGTGCCATAGCGCCGGTGGGCGGCGCCAATAACGCGGAGGCTGTCCACCGTCGGTGCAGCCGTAAACAACACCCCGCCACCGCCATTAACCTGCAGGTCGATAAAGCCCGGCACGAGAGTCCCGCCGTGGAGGTCATATACCTCGTTAACGCCCGCAGGTAGTTGTGTGGCATCGACCACCGCGAGGATGCGCGTATCCCTGATGAGCACAGCCAGACCCTGGTGCACCGAATCACCATCAAACACTTGCCCATTGATGATCGCCTGAATCATGGTTGCCAGCCCCAGATGCACATCAATGCATAGCTGATGAACCAGGTTGCTGCACGGCCCCGTGCAGGCACAAGTCCGACAACAGAAGTGCTGCCTGGGCTAACATTGGGGGAAGTAGAATCTGCCATGTGCGGTCCAGTCTACCCTGCGCCTGCGACCCGCGCACTGACAGATTCGACGGACTACGCCGCAATTCTACAGCGGCTAGAGCAGGGCTATTTCAGCCCAGCTGTGCTCAAGACAGGCCCGGTATTCAGTGCCATCACCCAAACATTCAGCCGTGCTCAGGAAGCTGACATTGACATGATCGGATGTGCTGGAGACCGTATGGAACAATCCCACGTTGGGCGCCAGTGGGCCAAAACCCAGGTAATCGATCAATTTGGCGCCGGCGAGGTACGCGTCTGTAGAAAGTCCCGGTACATTGGTAACGACGGTATTCACCATTGGTGGCAGGTCATCAATATGCCCGGACGAGATCAGCCACTGACCCAGCCAGAGGATAATGGCCGGATGGATGTCATCGACCAGTTTGAGAATGGCATGGGTGTCAGTCTTCTTACTGTGCTGCTTGCCGTGAGTAGAATCCTTGCTGATGGCCTGCAAACGTTTCTTAACATCGTCAGTGGCCGTGTAGAGGCACACCTTCGCCACACTAACCTGATTACCAATACTACCGTCCTGATCCGGACGGCGAATATCAATGGGCATTAACGTCTGCAGGTTTTCTTCGGGCAGTTCTTTTTGATCCAGCAAAAACGCTCGCAAAGCACCGGCTACAACACAAAGTGCAATATCATTGATAGTGCAGTGCAGTTTTTTCTCTATTTTTCGAAGTTGGCGTTTCTCCATACGAACATGCCCACGACGCGGTCGGCAGTCAAAGGTTTGTTGAACCGCACCTGTGGTATAGCCTGCTTTTGCGTTTTGGGACCTGCAGCATCATTGTCCAACAACTGCGGCAGTAATTTTACCAGCGTAGTAGCCATGTCGATGGGCCGCTCTACACTGTGCCACCAGGCCCTGCCATATTTTTCCCACCAGGAAGGGGCCCGAAAATCCTTATCGATGGGTTTCTCATCAGGCAGCGAGTCTGCAAGAGTGGGCGAGCCCGGCTCGGGATCAAGGCTGTGCAAGCTGGTCATCAGACGCAGGGCACTCTTGCCATCCATCACCGCATGGTGAATTTTTAGAAACAGCGCTGTGCTGCCTCGTGGTACTCCTTCTACCCGGTCGAGGCCTTCCACCACCATCACCTGCCACAGCGGTCTGGCGCGATCGAGCGGCTGCGCATGGAATTCGCCAAACAGTCGATACACTTCCTGCCAGTTCTGTGGCTTGGGCAGCGCCACCCGGGAAATATGGTAGGTGGCGCTGAAATGCGAATCCTCCACCCAATAGGCCTTATCCATCTGCAGGAGGACCTCTTCGAGGCGACAGCGCAGTATTGGGAAATGGCGGTCAATCAGACCCGTAAAATTCTGCTGGAGGGCTTTAAAAAACGCGTTAGTTCCCCGCTTGCCGCCCGTGGCATACATCATCAACGCCGACATATGCATCGGAACGTTGGGAATTTCCCCTTCGATCATCAGGTTGTCGAGTGCACCAAGTTGTCGCATAATGGATTTGTCCTTTGTATACCGCACCGATAGGGAGTTATCTGACTTTAGATGATTTGCGGCGTGCTGGCCAATCTAGCAGTCCCAGCGGTTCGAGTATTGATCCAATCGACATTTTGCAAAGAGTAGCGCCGCAGAGCTGAGGCAGGTTGCAACCAACAGTCCGTGGAGATTTTAAAGAGGCGTACTAAGGGGACTGAAAAAAGACTCTTAAAAGTGGTCGGGGTAGAGAGATTCGAACTCCCGACATCCTGCTCCCAAAGCAGGCGCGCTACCAGACTGCGCTATACCCCGATGTAATCACTGTGGCGCTCGTGCCAAGCCCTGATTTCAGGTGGGGGCATGATACTCACCCCTCTTCTGAGCGTCAACGCCAAAATGGCGCATTCAATGCGGCAAAACCACGCGGGCACTTGCACTTGCACAAGTACCCCGCTGACGGCAGTATACGGTCGCCATACACTCGAGGATCACACCGTATGCCTGCACTCGTCCTGGACGGCAAAGCCCTGGCAGCACAAACTGAAGCTGAGTTACTCGCCCGGGTGGAGCGCCTGAAAGCCAAATCGGCCGGGAAAACGCCGATTCTGGCGACCATTCTGGTCGGCGATGATCCGGCGTCAGCCACCTACGTCAAAATGAAGGGTAATGCCTGTCGGCGGGTGGGCATGGGATCACTGGCCGTGGAAATGCCGGCCGCGACCACTACCGCTCAATTATTGGCAAAGATCGCTGAGTTGAACAACGACCCCGACGTGCACGGCATACTGCTGCAGCACCCGGTACCACCGCAGATTGATGAAAGAGCCTGCTTCGATGCTATCGCCTTGCACAAGGATGTGGATGGCGTAACCTGTTTGGGCTTCGGTCGTATGGCCATGGGCGAGGATGCCTACGGCTGCGCCACGCCACAGGGCATCATGCGTATTCTTGAACACTACGGCATTGTGATCGAAGGCAAACACGCGGTAGTTGTCGGGCGCAGTCCAATACTGGGTAAGCCAATGGCCATGATGTTGCTGCAAAAGAACGCCACCGTGACCATCTGCCACTCCCGTACCAGGGATCTGCCTGCCATTATTGCCCAGGCGGATATTCTGGTAGGGGCAGTGGGCAAACCGGAATTCATCAAAGCTGCATGGGTGAAAGAAGGCGCCGTGGTGGTCGATGCCGGCTACCACCCGGGAGGCGTGGGCGATATCGAACTTTCCGCACTGCTGGACAAGGTCTCTGCCTATACGCCTGTACCGGGCGGTGTGGGGCCGATGACCATCAATACATTGATCATGCAGAGTGTTACTTCTGGCGAGAAAAGCCTGGGTTAGCTGAATCCTCGTCGCCACTGGGTTCCCTCACGGGAATCCTCAAGTACGACACCCTGTTCGAGTAAGGCCGCGCGCACCTCGTCGGCGCGGGCGAAATTCTTTGCCAGCTTGGCCTCGTGCCGCTCCTTGATCAGCGCCTCGATAGCCTCCGCTGAAATAGCATCAGCAGAATCGGCACCCTGCAGCCACTGCGTGGGGTCCTGCTCCAGGATACCCAGCAGATTTCCCGCCGCGAGCATGCGCGCCTTCAAGGCGACTTTTTCGTCGGGCCGGGATTTGTGCAACTGCTTGGCCAGCGCGTGTATCTCGGCAATGGCAATCGGCGTATTCAGATCATCGTTAAGCGCCTGGTAGAACGGCTCATCAGCGAGACGGACGTCCATATCGACATCAATATCCTTAACCTCGCGCAAAGTACTGTATAAGCTGTCCAGTGTGGCCTGCGCCTGCTCCAGCAGTTCTGCGGAGAAATTGAGTGGTGTGCGATAGTGTGCCGACAGCAACGCGAAGCGCAATACCTCGCCGCGATAGCTTTGCAGCAGGTCACGCACCGTGCGAAAGTTGCCTAGGGACTTTGACATCTTTTCGCCGTCGATATCCAGGTAGGCATTGTGCATCCAGTAGCGCACGTAGTCACCGCCGTGGGCACAGCGACTCTGTGCGATTTCATTCTCGTGATGCGGAAAAATAAGGTCGCGACCACCACCGTGTATGTCGATGGTGTCACCAAGGTGCGCGCGGATCATCGCCGAACACTCCAGGTGCCAGCCCGGACGACCACGGCCCCAGGGGCTGTCCCAACCTGGATCTTCGTCGGCAGCAGGTTTCCACAATACGAAGTCTCCGGGGTGGCGCTTGTAGTCGGCGACCTCTACCCGGGCGCCGGCCAGCATGTCGTCAAGCGCGCGCTTTGACAACTTGCCATAGTCGGACATGGACTGTACCGCGAACAACACATGGCCTTGGGATTCGTAGGCATGACCCTTTTCAAGCAGTGTGCGAGTAAGCGCGATCATCGCGTCGATGTTATGCGTCGCATGGGGTTCAAGAGTTGGTGGCAGCGCGTTTAGCTGGGCCATGTCCTCGCGGTATTTGATCGTATATTCATTGGTGATCGACTCGATACTGCGCTGCCCTTCGCGCGCTGCAATGATTATCTTGTCATCGATGTCAGTAATATTGCGCGCGTAGACTACTGTTGCGTACTCGGTCTGCAGCAGGCGAAACAAGGTGTCGAATACCACCACAGGCCGGGCGTTACCGATGTGCGCCAGGTTGTAAACAGTGGGGCCACAGACATACATGGTAACGGTATCAGCAACAAGAGGCTCAAAGGTTTCCTTCCTGGCACTCATCGTGTTGTACAGCTTGAGGCTCATCGTTGTCTGCTCAACCTTCATTCCAGCTATCGCGCAGACCGATGGTCCTGTTAAATACTGGCCGATCTTTGGTATGGTCGTAGCGGTCTGCCACAAAGTATCCCTCGCGCTCGAACTGGAAACCCTGCTCCGGCTGCGCTGCTGCCAGGGCGGGCTCGATCCAGGCGTTTTTGACCACCTTGAGCGAGTCTGCATTGATGTGCTCCATGTAGGAATTGTCCCCCTTGTCCGGCGCCTCGTGATTGAACAGGCGCTCGTAGAGACGTACTTCTGCGTTCTTTCCGCGTGACGCCGACACCCAATGGATGACACCCTTGGGCTTGCCGCCGTCTGCGGGATCTTCTCCAAGCGTGTTGGGGATGGTGTGGGCGTGGACCTCGGAAATATTGCCCTGTTCATCCCTGACCACCGCGTCTGCCTCAATCACATACGCGTTGCGCAGGCGTACCCGCTTGCCGAGCACCAGGCGCTTGTATTTCTTGTTCGCTTCCTCGCGAAAATCGTCGACATCAATGTACAGCTCGCGGGTAAACGGCAGTAGTCGCTCACCCAGATCTGTGCGGCTAGGGTGACCAGGTACACAAAGTTCCTCGACCTTGTCCTGCGGATAATCCGTGAGCACGACTTTGAAAGGGTTGAGCACGCACATGCCACGCACGGCGTTGTCATTGAGATCCTCGCGGATCGCGAACTCCAGCATGGCTACGTCCACCACGCCATCGCTGCGGGTAGTGCCGATCATGTCGCAGAACTTGCGGATCGCGGCCGGAGTATAACCGCGCCTGCGCATACCGGATATCGTAGGCATACGAGGATCGTCCCAACCCGACACCACGCCCTCGTCCACCAGTTGCTTGAGTTTTCGCTTGCTCGTCACCGTGTAGCTGGGGTTGAGTCTGCCGAATTCGTACTGCCTGGGTCTGCTGGGCACAGGCAGATGCTCGATGAACCAATCGTAGAGGGGGCGGTGGTCCTCGAACTCCAGCGTGCAGATGGAGTGCGTAATGCCCTCGATAGCATCCTCCTGACCGTGGGCAAAATCGTAGGTGGGATAAATCACCCAATCACTACCGGTCTGGTGGTGGACTGCCTTGCGGATACGGTACAGGATCGGGTCACGCATATTCATATTGGGCGAACTCATGTCAATTTTCGCACGCAGTACCCTGGCACCCTCGTCGAACTCGCCCGCCTTCATACGTCCCAGCAGATCGAGATTTTCCGCGACAGTGCGCTCCCGGCAAGGGCTATTGCGTCCCGGCTCGGTCAGCGTGCCGCGGTACTCCCTGGCCTGATCTGCACTGAGGTCGCAGACATAGGCATCCCCCTGCTCCACCAGACAGACGGCCCAGTCGTACAGCTGCTGGAAGTAGGAAGAGGCGTAGCGTACCTCCCCATCCCAGGCATAACCCAACCAGCGCACATCGGCCTGGATGGCATCTATATACTCCTGGCTTTCTTTTTCCGGGTTAGTGTCGTCAAAGCGCAGATTGCAGCGCCCGCCGTTGACCTGGGCAAGCCCGAAATTGACACTGATCGATTTGGCGTGGCCGATATGTAAATAGCCATTGGGCTCTGGTGGAAAGCGGGTCACGACCTCGGTGACGCGGCCACTGGCGAGATCGTCACTGATGATGTTTTGCAGGAAATTACTGGCTGGTGTGTCTTCCATAATTGTTCGCAATGCGTTCCTAAAAAAGTCGCGTATTATAACGACTCAGGCGCTCGGCTTATAGGCAATTCATAGTCCATTGGACTGGCCATGCACATTTCTGCGCATCTTTTCCAACTTGGATGTTTTACTGTGAGCCAAAAGTCCGTATTATTATCCGGCTAAATTCAGACACCCCCAAGGAAGAACCCATGGTCATCATTCGCACAACATTCGGCGAAATCAAACTCGAACTGGATGCTGAGAAAGCACCAAAAACGGTTGCCAATTTTCTCAACTATGCACGGGATGGCTATTACGATGGCACGATTTTTCACCGCGTGATCGACAACTTCATGATACAGGGTGGTGGCTTCGACACCGACATGCAGCAAAAAGCCCCGGGAGAGCCCATCGAGAACGAAGCTGACAATGGCCTGAAGAATGACTTCGGCACCATCGCCATGGCCCGCACCACGGACCCTCATTCTGCTACCGCCCAATTCTTTATCAACGTGAAGGACAACGATTTCCTCAACCACAGCAGTAAGAGCATGCAGGGCTGGGGCTATACGGTTTTCGGCAAAGTCACTGATGGCTCCGAGGTGCTGGAAAAGATTCGTGGCGTACGTACGTCCAGCCGCAAGGGGCACCAGGACGTGCCCACCGAGCCGGTTATCATCGAGTCGGTGCTAATCGTCGACGAGTAGGCTTCATGCCAGATGCACTCAGGTCCATCGTGACCGCATGCTAAAGATTTATATTACTTATAAATAACAATAGGTTATAGATTACTGTTTATGTTATTTAGAAGTAAACGGCACGCCGCTGTGGAAACGAAACTCCGTATCAGGCGCTTCGATCAACCCGCGCTCAAACTGCAGCAACGCGGGAAGACGCGCCTCTACCTCCTCCTTCGAGCCAACATCCACTGCCAACTTGAGATAGTCGCCGAAGTGCCGCATTTCTGACCTTAGCAGAGTGCGATAAAACTGGCCGAGTTCCTCATCCAGTTCTGGCGCCAGCAAGGCAAAGCGCTCGCAGGAACGAGCCTCAATGATGGCACCGATAAGCAGTGTGTCTATCAAGCGGGCAGGTTCATTGCTGCGCGCCTGCTGGCGCAGTGCGCCTGCGTAGCGCGAGGCTGATAACTGGGGATAGTGAACCCTCCTCGCCTTCATGATTGCAATCACTTGCTCAAAGTGACGCAACTCCTCCCGCGCCAGCCGTGAGAGCTTATTCAATAAGGTGTGATGCTCTACATAGCGGTACATCAGGTTGATCGCGGTGGCAGCCGCCTTTTTCTCACAATTGGCGTGATCGACCAGCAGGATTTGTGGATTTGCCAGCGCCCATGTCACCCACGCACGGGGTGTCGGGCAGAGCAGGAAGGACTGCACGGATGCCAAGTGCAGGCATGGCGCTCACTCGGCTCGCTCGCGGAACAAATCCGGACTCAGCATGTACCGTTCGTAATGCGCTTCGGAGAGGATATAAAACTCCTGGTCAATCCTGTCGCGCAGTTCTAGCAGGGGCATTTCCCGATAGCACAGGTCCACCTCAAAACCATAATCGCGTGAGTTATCTATCTGCCCTGCCCCCGCTTTTAGCAAACTAAACACCCAGCAATACTCGTCGTGATGCTCGACAAATCGTAACTGCTGAACCACCAACTGCCACTTGAGCAGGGCCTTATCCAGCACACGCACCTTGTTGCTGACGCACTGGGATAGAAACCCCGACAGCCGGGCATCGACGGCCTGTTTTTGTGAATGTGTATAACTGTTCCAGTCGATCACCTCATGACTGAACCGTTTGCACCCCCGACACACACTGTCACCGATACCGGTCGAGCAGACACCGATACAGGGCGTTTTGACAGGCCGATCCAGCATTGTGTCGGGATGTTCCGGGGCGCGTAAAGTCCGTGTGAGTTTACGTTATCGCCCGCGTAAATGCGAGATTCAAGCGCTTGATTCATTTGTCTTACTTGCGCTCTAAGCTATACTCTCCCCTCCATTTTCGCCGCCACAGAAAACGCACACCGGCACTACTCTGCGGCGACACAGGCAATGCAAAGGAGTTCCACTGTGCTTGAAGCATACCGCAAACACGTGGCCGAACGGGCCGCCCAGAATATCCCACCACAGGCGCTAAAAGCCGAGCAGGTGGCAGCCTTGGTTGAACTACTGAAAAACCCTCCCGCCGGTGAAGAAAGCTACCTGGTGGATATGATCAGCAATCGCGTACCACCGGGGGTGGACGAGGCGGCATACGTCAAGGCGGGGTTTCTGTCGGCTATTGTCTCGGGGGAGGCGGTAAGCCCGCTGATTGATAAACTCACCGCAGTAAAACTGCTGGGTAACATGCACGGCGGTTACAACATCGAGACATTGGTGGCGCTACTGACTGACCCTGATCTGGGCGCGGCAGCCGCCAACGAACTGAAGCACACTCTGCTGGTGTTTGAGGCCTTCCACGACGTGGCCGAGCTGGCCAAGTCAGGGAACAAGAACGCAAAGGCCGTGATGCAGTCCTGGGCCGACGCCGAGTGGTTCACCAATCAGCCGGAAGTACCAGCGTCCATCAAAGTCTCCGTCTTCAAGGTCACCGGTGAAACTAACACCGATGATCTCTCACCCGCCCCCGATGCGTGGTCCCGACCGGATATCCCCCTGCACGCGCTGGCCATGTACAAGATGACGCGGGATGGCCTTGAGCCACAGGAGCACGGGGTCACTGGTCCGATGAAACAGGTTCAGGCACTCCAGGCCAAAGGGCTTCCGGTCGCGTTCGTTGGCGATGTGGTGGGCACGGGCTCCTCGCGCAAATCCGCTACCAATTCCGTACTGTGGTACTTCGGTAACGATATCGAGGGCGTACCTAATAAAAAAAGCGGCGGCATCTGTATCGGTGCCAATGTGGCGCCAATATTTTACAACACCATGGAGGACGCGGGCGCCCTGGTATTTGAAGCCCCGGTTGAGAAGCTAGCCATGGGCGATGTGATCGAGATTCGCCCCTATGAAGGAAAAATACTGAGCGAGACCGGCACACTATTGAGCGAGTTCCATTTAAAGTCCGAGGTGTTACTGGACGAGGTGCGCGCCGGCGGCCGGATCAACCTGATCATCGGACGTGGCCTGACCACGCGCGCGCGCGAAGCGCTGAACCTTCCCGAGTCAACGCTGTTTCGCAAGCCCCAGCAGCCCGGCGATACAGGGAAGGGCTTCACCCTCGCCCAGAAGATGGTCGGCAGGGCCTGCGGCACAGAGGGTATTCGTCCTGGCACCTACTGTGAACCCCGCATGACTACCGTGGGCTCACAGGACACAACCGGTCCGATGACCCGTGATGAATTGAAAGACCTGGCGTGCCTGGGTTTCTCCGCCGACCTTACCATGCAGTCTTTCTGCCATACCGCTGCCTATCCCAAGCCAGTGGATATCGAAACCCAGCACTCCCTGCCCGACTTCATCATGACCCGGGGCGGCGTCTCATTGCGCCCCGGCGACGGCATCATTCACTCCTGGCTCAACCGTATGCTGCTGCCGGACACCGTCGGGACCGGTGGCGATTCCCACACGCGCTTTCCCATGGGTATTTCGTTTCCTGCCGGTTCGGGACTGGTGGCGTTTGCAGCCGCAACCGGAGTAATGCCGCTGGATATGCCGGAGTCGGTATTGGTGCGCTTCAAAGGCAAGATGCAACCAGGCATCACCCTGCGCGACCTGGTGCACGCCATCCCCTATTACGCCATTCAACAGGGATTGCTGACAGTAGAGAAGAAGGGCAAGAAGAACATATTCTCCGGTCGCATTCTGGAGATTGAGGGTCTGAGCGACCTTACCGTAGAGCAGGCGTTTGAGTTATCCGATGCCTCTGCTGAACGATCTGCCGCCGGTTGTACGATCGCATTGGACGAGGACACAGTCGCCGAATACCTGCGCTCCAATATCGTGCTGCTGCGCTCCATGATCGCCGAGGGTTACGGCGACAGCAGAACCCTGGAGCGGCGCGCACGCAAAATGGAAGACTGGCTGGCCAATCCCAGCCTGATGAAAGCCGACAAGGATGCCGAGTACGCAGCGGTCATCGAGATCGACCTTGCCAATATCCGCGAACCCATCGTTTGCGCGCCCAACGATCCGGATGACGCGCGTTTGCTGTCCGCCGTGGCCGGCGACAAGGTGGATGAGGTATTCATCGGCAGCTGCATGACCAACATCGGGCATTTCCGTGCGGCGGGCAAACTGCTGCAACAGCACAAAGGTACGATATCGACCCGCATGTGGATCGTACCGCCCACCCGCATGGATGAGCACCAGCTGATGCAGGAAGGTTACTACAATATCTTTGGCGCAGCGGGCGCGCGCACCGAGATGCCGGGCTGTTCATTGTGCATGGGCAACCAGGCGCGGGTGGCTGCCAACTCGACCGTGCTCTCAACCTCGACGCGCAACTTCCCTAACCGCCTCGGCGATGGCGCCAACGTCTACCTCACATCCGCTGAGCTGGCCTCGGTCGGCGCGATTCTCGGCCGGCTGCCCACCCCTGCGGAGTACATGGAATATGCCAGGAATATCGACTCCATGGCCGATGACATATATCGCTATCTCAACTTTGACCAGATCGCAGAATTCCAGAAAAGCGCCCAGGAAGGCGCGCGAATAGCTGCGGTGGAGATTCAGGAAATACGACGTCGTGAGGGTTCGTCGCTGTGCGTATTACTTTAGACCCTGCCACGGCAGGGTCATTTATCTTTGGAAACCGGCAACTTCCTCGCCTCGCTCCCCGCGTCTGTCCGGCCTGAAGCTGGCAACAGCGCGGGTGAATTTTCGCAGTAGCTCTGCGCGGCTGCTGTCGATTGATTTTACGTCCGCATAGGCCAGATCATTGTACAGCCCTGTTATCCGCCACAACTGATCCGAGAAATGAGGTTGTGCCGCCATCACCCGCAATGCAAATTGTTCGGGAGTTTCTCCCGGCTTGCGTGAAAATCCCAGGCGAGCCACTCGCTCACAGAACAGCCGGTAGTGTTTGTCCAGTGGGCTCCCCGGACAGGTAGCCCGTTTGCGCAACAGTGAAATGGCTACTGGTATCAACACCAGCGCCCAGCTGCCGAGTAACGCTGTAGCAAACACCCTCCCACTGATTTCGCCAAAAAAACCGTGCAGCAATTGAAGCTGTTGTTTGCTGTCGAAACCCACTACCCAGGTCTGCCAGCGATAAGTGAGGGCATCATAGCGCAGGCGCATCAGGTTGAGCAGGGGAATACTACGATAGCGCAGAGGGGACAGCGGGGACAGTATCCAGAAAGCTGCCCTCGGACTCCATGGCCGCTTCCAAACCAGATTCGATACGCAGTGGTGATACTGCGGCGGTAGGGTCTACCCGCACCCAGCCCTTTCCTTCTATCCAAACCTCAGCCCAGGCGTGGGCGTCGAACTGGTGCACAATGACTGTCTTGTTGATCGGATTTACTTCACCACCCTGGTAGCCGGCCACCACACGCGCGGGCACACCCGCTGCTCGCATCATAAAGACAAAGGCGGAGGCGTAGTGTTCACAAAATCCACGACGGGACTGGAACATAAACTCATCTATCGGATGAGCACCCGACGATGTGCCAGGTCGCAGGGTATAGACAAAGCCCTCGCGGTTGAATTTATTGAGCACCAGCGTGACGAAGTCTTCGTCACTGCTCGCAGTTGCTCGCATATCAAGGGACAACTGCCGTGTTTTCGGATTACCGGCAGGCGGCAGCTTGGTTTCCGTCTTGCGCCGCCAATCGGAAAGAACTGGATCGGTTTCAACGTCTGTCCAGGTATTGACCGTATACATATACTCCACTTCCAGTGGCACTGGAGAAAACAAACGGTAGTCAGGCGTATGCATCACTCCGGGCGTGGTGGAGCGGGCATAGTGCAAACTGTACAACCAGTTTTGCTGCGTAGGTGCCATGATGATGCTGTAGCTTAAAGGCTCGCCTGCAGTCGTGACATCTCGTGCACGCTGCTCCGTTACCGGCACGTCATAATAACCCAGTGCTGACCAGACACCCTGCTGAAGGCGACTGAACACCAGGCCGCGCCAGTAGAGCGCCGACCGGGCGGGTATCTCGCCGTCGAATTTCACCCGGAAGGCGACATCGGCTGACTGGCTGACACTGGCAACATCGCCAGGCCTCATGAAGTCGCTCATGCCGGTTTTGGCGGTATGGCTCTTGATCGGCACTGTCCACAACGGATGCAAAGCGCGGAAACAGGAAAAACAGGACCAGCATCAGCGGCATGGCCTGCAACAACATGTGCTGGCGAGGCGCATGGTGCCGCGATTAAACTGATGTTCCCCGGGCTGGTGCAACGCCACCAACGCTGTAGTAATCAGTATCACGTTGAGCACCGAGTACAGCGTGATTAACAAATCCTGGCTGAACAGGAATTCGGTGATGCAGATAAAGTAGGCCAAGAAACAGCAGGACATAAGCATCCTTGCGCTGCGACAGTTCGATCAACTTGAGTGCAAAGGCCGTCAGCAGCAGGGCGACCGTCGGCTCAAGACCGATCAGTGACCCGTAGCTCGCATAAATCCCGATAAAGCTGCTGACGGTTAGCGCCACTTTCACCCAGCGACCGGGGAATGACCAACGCCCACGGTGGACCTGCAGGCGCCACACGACGGCTGCCACATATACCGCCAGCACCCACAACGGCAGGCGACCCGCGTGTGGCGCTACCAGTGCAAATTGGCAGATGATGATCCACACCAAGTGCGTTGCGCGGCACCTGCTGCAGAATGTTCACCCGCTCCGATCCTCCTTGCCATATAGTGCAAGCTCCTTCAGCGCCCGGTCGCGATGCTTCTCGCCAACAGCGGGTGCAATCACAACACCTGGCAAACGCAAACCGTATTCCTCCCTGCGACGGTCAAACTCCAGTACCCAGTAACACAAATGGGATAGTCGCTGCTCTGTACCCGTGCCGGGAAAGAGATTCCAATCCAACCACACACTGCGATCTGCATAGGCAGTGTACTGCTTGGTTAGCACACCCTGTCCCTTGGCCAATCCTTTCCAGTGGACCTGGCGCAGCGAGTCGCCCTTGCGGTACGTCCTGAACCCGTAAAAATCGTCATTGCCGACAACCATTGCCGCGGCGCCATCGGGGGTGTCCGTAGCCAGACCAGGCAGATCTGCCGAGACTAGCGGACGCGGATATACCATGGCGTATAAATCCAGATCAATCCAGGTCCAACAACGCAACAAGCCAAGTGGATAGGTCGACTCTAGCAGCAGGCGCCCGGGATTGAACCATCCGCGTTTGTCGACCGCCATATGCAGTTGAATTTTGACGCTATCGTCAGCAACCAGACTCACCAGAGTCTCGCTACTGGTGGGCCACTTCAGGTAGAGCGCGTAGTGATTGCGCTGTTTACTGCGCTCGACCATAAGTTGGAATTGGGTCTGTTGTCCTGAAAAAGCCGGCTCCGCCCGCAAGGCACGGATAGTCAACCCCGACAGGTTGGCGTAAGTATGCAAGGTAGCAATAATGAAGAGGGTCGCCAGGAGGAAGGTCAGGCCGTAACTCAGGTTGTTTTCGAAATTGATTGCCGCTATCAGCATCACCAGCAGGCAGGCGCCGAAGAAAAACCCGACGCGGCTGGGAAATATAAAGATACGGCGCTGGTCCAGTGTCACTTCGCGGGCCGGCGGGATACGCCGGTTAACCCATTGTCGAAAGCGGGTACGAAACCGTGCCCGGATCCCCTTGCCATACTGGTCGTTACTGGTATCTAAGTTGTCCACTGAGTCTTGCGCTCAGGGTCCTATGACGTCCACATTGCGCAGTAGCAGATCCACCAGCGCGTTGCCATCGCCAGCATAATCGCCACTGGGTAACAAGCGATGGGCGGCCACGGCAGGCAATACAAATTGCACGTCTTCCGGCACCACGTGACCTCGATTGTTCATCACAGCCCAGGTTTTGGCGCTATCGAGCAACGCCAACGCGCCGCGCGGAGAAAGGCCGACTTCAAACTCGGCAGACTGACGTGTGTAGGCCACCAGTCGTTGCAGGTAATCCAGCAAATGGTCGGAGGCGTGAACCTTACTAACCGCAACACGAATCGTATCGAGTTGCTCCATGTTGATGCACTGGCGCGGGGTTTTGATTTCCAGTGCGGCGCTGTGCCGTCGCTCGAACATTTCCCGCTCGGCGCGCGGATGCGGATAGCCCAATTCCAGTCGCATGAGAAAACGGTCCAACTGGGACTCAGGTAGAGGATAGGTGCCAGATTGATGCACAGGGTTCTGGGTAGCGATCACAAAGAACGGCTGTGGCAGCGGTCGTGTCTCTCCCTCCACTGTAACCTGCCCTTCGGCCATAGCTTCCAGCAGCGCACTCTGGGTGCGCGGAGTCGATCTGTTAATCTCGTCTGCCAGCAGCAACTGGGTGAATATGGGGCCGGGGCGAAAATTAAAACTCGCGTCGTTGGAATCGAACACCGAGACGCCCAGAATATCCGCCGGCAATAAGTCACTGGTAAACTGCACGCGCTTCCAGGACAGGCCAAGCACCGCAGCCAGTGCATGCGACAGCGTGGTTTTGCCCATTCCGGGCAAGTCTTCGATCAACAGGTGACCGCGGGCAAACAGACAACACAGCGCCAACCTGATCTGGGGTTCCTTGCCCAGCAGAATACGCCCCACCTCCTGTACTGCAGAATCGATAACGCCCTGTAACTGCATTTGCACTGCCCCGAGCAACAACTGTATTGTTTAGCGAATTCCGGCAAAACCCCGCTGCATGTCAGTTTTCAAATCCTCGACATGTTCCAGTCCTACTGCGATACGAATAAGACTGTCGCTGATTCCCGCCTGCTCCCGCTGCTGCGGACTCAGCCGCCCGTGTGTCGTCGTCGCCGGGTGCACGATGGTGGTCTTGGCATCACCCAGGTTCGCGGTGAGAGACATCAGCCGGGTGGCGTCGATGAACTGCCAGGCCTGTTCCCGGCCGCCCCTGACCAAAAATGACAGAACCCCGCCGTACGCTGTTTGCTGACGCGCAGCCAGCGTGTGGCCGGGGTGATCCTCAAGGCCGGCGTAGTAAACTCTTTCCACCGCCGGTTGTTGTTGCAGCCATTGGGCCAGTTCGAGCGCTGATCGGCTGTGCGCCTCCATACGCAGGCGCAGTGTCTCCAGACCCTTCAGAAATACCCAGGCGTTAAAGGCGCTCATGGTGGGACCACACGTGCGCAAAAAAGTTAGTACTTCATTCATGTGCTGCGCGCGGCCCAGCACCGCCCCACCCACGCATCGACCCTGCCCATCCAGGTATTTGGTCGCGGAATGCACGACGATATCCGCCCCTAGAGACAGAGGAAGTTGCAGCGCTGGAGTGCAAAAACAGTTGTCCACTACCAGTAGAGCATCGTTATCGCGAGCCAATTGAGAAATGGCCGACAGGTCAGCGATCTCACACAGGGGGTTGGACGGTGTCTCCAGAAAAAACATGGCGGTAGTCGGGACGCACAGCACTGCGCCATGCGACAAGATCCAGCAGGGGTACGAAGGTAACCTCGACACCAAACTTGCCCAGGTATTTGCTGAACAAATTAACGGTGGTACCAAAAACATCGCGTGAACATACCACGTGGTCACCGGACTTGAGCAGCGCCATGCAAGTACTCAGTATAGCTGCCATGCCGGAGGCAGTGGCTACACACGCCTCTGCCCCTTCAAGTGCTGCCAGACGCTGTTCGAATGCGCGCACCGTGGGGTTGGTGTAGCGAGAGTAAACGTTGCCGGGAGCTGCCCCGGAAAAGCGCGCCGCCGCCTGAGCCGCGTTTTCAAAGACATAACTGGAGGTGGCGAAGATAGGCTCAGCATGCTCCCCCTCATGCGTCCGGTGGATGCCACTGCGCACCGCAAGCGTATCGAGGTGCGCGCCAGCCAGCGGATCCTGATCATCGTGATCTGTCATGACTAGTTCCTAGACGTCGTTATGAAGACCGACGACTGCGCCTTCCGCCCGCATTTCTACCCGCCGCTCATTTTGTGTCTCATCGTTGCGCAGTAATTCCACTCGATCAAGGTAATTTTGATCGATATCACCAGTAATATATTCACCATTGAACACCGAGCAATCGAAGCCATCCACCTGCGGGTTACCCTCGCGGGAGCAGCGGATCAGATCTTCCAGGTCCTGGTAGACAAGCCAGTCAGCGCCGATTAACTCACAGACCTCTTCCACACTGCGATTGTGTGCTATCAGCTCAGATGCCGAGGGCATATCGATCCCATATACGTTGGGATAGCGTACCGGGGGCGCAGCCGAGGCAAAATAGACGTTGGCTGCCCCCGCCTCCCTAGCCATTTCTATGATCTGGCGACAGGTGGTGCCGCGCACGATCGAGTCATCCACCAGCATGACGTTCTTGCCAAAAAATTCGAGCGGCACCGGGTTGAGTTTCTGCCTCACGGATTTCTTGCGGTGACTCTGGCCAGGCATGATGAAAGTGCGCCCTATATAGCGGTTTTTCATCAGGCCTTCTCTAAACTTGATATTCAATTCGTAGGCCATGGATTGAGCGGCAATACGGCTGGTGTCAGGGATGGGAATAATGACATCGATATCCAGTTCCGGCCGCAACCTGCGAATTTTTTTAGCCAGCGTTTCTCCCTGGCGCATCCGCGTTTTATAAATCGAGATGCCATCCATCAACGAGTCGGGGCGCGCAAAATATACGTGCTCGAAAATACAGGGACGCAGACGCGCGTGTGGTGCGCAGCGGCGCCGATGCAGATGACCTTCCTGATCGATGAAGATCGCTTCCCCGGGGGCTACGTCATCAAGCAGCGTGAAACCGAGCACGTCCAGTGCCACGCTCTCAGAGGCAATCATGTACTCCCTCCCTGTAACTGACTTGCGGGTACCTATGACGAGCGGGCGAATACCCCAGGGGTCACGGAATCCGAACACCCCGTAATTAACCAATAACCCCACCACGGCGTAGCCGCCACGACAGCGCCTGTGCACGGCTTCTACTGCCGTGAAAATATCGTCTGCACAGGGGTTGAGTTTGCCCAACGTCTGCAACTCGTGAGCGAATACATTGAGCAAAACTTCCGAGTCGGAGTCAGTGTTCAGGTGGCGCAGGTCATCCTGAAACAACTCGCGAGCGAGTTGCTCGGAGTTGGTCAGGTTCCCATTGTGCGCCAAGGCGATACCATAGGGGGAGTTGACATAGAACGGTTGCGCTAGGGCAGTGCCGGAACTGCCAGCAGTTGGGTAGCGGACATGCCCAATACCCATTGGGCCGCCGAGGCGCTGCATGTCGTGCTGTCGAAAGACATCCCGAACCAGTCCCTCGCCCTTGCGCTGGCTAAACTTGCCACCACCACATGTGACAATCCCTGCCGCATCCTGACCACGATGTTGCAGAACCGTCAGGGCGTCGTAGATCTCCGGGGCGACATCTGATTTCGCAACCAATCCTACCAGCCCACACATTCAATACCTACCTCATTAAAAAAGAGCATTCAGCTCGATGTCACCAGACCGTGCCCTAACCTATATCTTGAGAACAAGATTTTCACCCACTGCCCCAGCATATCCACTTGCGGCATCAATTGGGCCTGATCTAGCCATCTAAGATTCTGTGGTGGCGCCAACTGTCGGATCATGTACACCAGCACTAGTACCACGATAATACCTCTGGCGAATCCGAATGCGGTACCCAGTAACCTGTCCAACAGCGTCAGACCAGTCACATGCACCACCTGTGTTCCCAACTTGCCCAGTAGGCCAGCCATCACCAACGTGCCGGCAAACAAGAGTGCATAAGCGGCCACGTACCGACCTGTGACATCTGCTATCCACTGCGCTAGGAACGTCTCCATTTGGACCACAAACATATTGGCTATAACAAACGCGGCGATCCAACCCGCCAGCGACACAGCCTCCCGAACAAACCCTCGCCAGAGGCTAAGCAAGGTGGAAAATACCACCACGACGGTGATTGCCCAGTCCACCGCGTTAAAATGTACCCAATCCACCACCTGGAGTTACCACGCCATCCAGTGCATCAAGGCGTATACCGCGCTATGATAGATGTGACACCAAATTCCGCATTGATACTCGCCTGGAGTTTCTCCAATTCAACCCGCTCGAATTTTGGGCCTATGCAAATCCGGTAAAGGATCTTACCGCCGCTGGACAACCTGGTGACATACACCTTGTGATGTAGCTCCAACAATCGCTTGCGCAGTACCTCGGCTTTTTCAGCACTGCTCACGGTGGCAACCTGGAGAGTCCAAGCTACTGGCACCCCGTTGGCGTCCATGGCGAGTCGCTGCGGGGCCTCAGAACGAACATCGCCAGCAAGGGAATTGGTATGTGAACTTACGGCCGAATCTTCCGCTGTCGGCGGCGGCAAGTGCGGTGCCGGTGCCGCTGCGTCACCCTCGTCGCTGTGTTCACTGTCGTGGCCGTCGGAGGCAAGCGGCGCATCCACAAGCGGACTACCACCCTCTATTTTCCCCTCTGGTGAACCTCTCAACTCTCCCTGCTGTGGAGCCTCAATGGGAGCGATAGATACCTCGGGTGGGGGCGGGATGGACTGCTGATCTGACGCTTTTTGTTCATCGGGGCCAACGAAAATTATGGGCCAGAAAACAACACCCAGCGCCAACAGGATGAGTGCTCCGACCAAACGTTGCTTGAGGATATCGTTCACTTACGGCGCCCCATACTTGTTGTCCTTATCAAGTAATGGCAGTACTCCCGCCACAGTATAAAACGAGCCAAACACGACCAACCGATCATCTGAACCCATGATACCCTGTGCCCGTCGCAACGCCTGCCGCAAGTTCGTGCTGACACTGATCATGGTCTCCCCTGCCGCACTGAGCAAAGCGGCGATATCCGCCGCCCCGGCAGCACGTTTATTACCCGGTTGGTCGGCCAGAAACCAGGCATCGAATTGTCCGGTAGCGACGTCAACAATGGCCTTGATGTCTTTATCGAACATGACAGAAAAAAGGCATATTGTCTTTCCATTACAACGAGTTACGCTTAAGTACTCAAGTAGCTTGACCACTGAGGCAGGATTATGTGCCACATCCAGTACATAGTCCTTCCCCGCTACCCGCCGCACCTGCCGACGCCCGACCGGAGCAGCCGTGGCCAGCGCCCGGGACAAACAATCGTCACTGAACTCAATACCCAGCAACAGTGCCGCCTGAACTGCAGCGCAAATATTTTCCGGCAACAGCGAACCGCTTGGCTGCGGAACCAACTGCCGTTCCTCGCCGTCAGCTTGCCGCAATACAGCCTGCCACTCTCCTTGTGCAACTGCCACAGCGAATTCTCTCCCCAGACAGAGTGCAGGACTGGCCGACACCTCGGTGATACAGCGCAGTAGTTCTTGCGGTGGATCCGGGTCGGCAATCACCACTGGTATGCCGCTGCGCATTATACCGGCCTTTTCGCGGGCAATTTCCCCACGGGTCTCACCTAGCCAGGCCTGATGATCGAGGTCGATGCTGGTGATCACAGCGACCGATGGGTGCACTATGTTCACCGCGTCCAGACGCCCTCCCAATCCCACTTCCAGCACCACAATATCGGGCGCCCTAAGCCTGAAAACAAGCAGCGCAGCCAGAGTGGCGAATTCGAAATAGGTAAGTGAAACATCGCCCCTGGCCTCATCAATAGCGATAAAAGCATCGGTAATTTCTGTATCGGAGACATCGACACCGGCTACCCGAATCCTTTCATTAAAGCGCAGCAAATGGGGAGAGGTAAAAACGCCTGTGCAGTATCCGGCTTCATTTAGCAAGGCCTCCAGTACGGCCACCGTTGACCCTTTTCCATTGGTGCCGGCAACAGTAACAACGGGTTGAGTTACCGGCAATAGCTGAAGCCTGTTAGCCACACCTGATACCCGCTCCAACCCCAGTTCCACCGCACTGGGGTGAAGGGTCTCTAACCGCTGTAACCACTGCTCAAGCGACGCCTTATTCATCTCCTGCCGCGACCACCATAGGCACATGTTCGCGATCCTCCGCTTCGTCGGATAACTGAACATCCACCGGTGTCAGCGGGGACCCCGTCAATTTCGACAGCAACCGCGCGATGGTGTCACGCATCTGGGTACGGTGCACAATCATGTCGATCGCACCGTGTTCGAGCAGGAATTCACTGCGCTGGAATCCCTTGGGAAGTTTCTGTCGAATGGTCTGCTCGATTATGTTGGGACCAGCGAATCCTGCCCTGGCATCCGGCTCAGCAACATTGATATCGCCCAGTAGAGCCAGCGACGCAGACACACCACCATAGATCGGATCTGTCATCACTGAGATATAAGGAACACCGGCAAGTTTCATCCGCTCAATGACTGCACTGGTCTTGGCCATCTGCATCAGAGAGATCAGCGCCTCCTGCATGCGCGCACCACCGGAGGCAGAAAAGCAAACCAGCGGGATGCCCTCTTCGAGTGCCAGCTGGGCAGCGCGTGTGAATTTTTCACCGACCGCATAGCCCATGGATCCGCCGTGAAATTCAAACTCAAACGCTACCACTATCAGCGGCAAGCCTTGCAAGGTGCCGCGCATCGCAATCAGCGCGTCCTTCTCCCCGGTTGACTTCTGCGCGGCGCTCAAGCGGTCCCGATAGCGTTTTTTGTCTTTAAACTTGAGTCGATCCACCGGTTCGATCTCGGAGAGAATTTCGGCACTGCCGGAATCATCAAGAAAGCGTGCCAAACGCTTTCGTGCACCGATGCGCATGTGGTGATCACATTTGGGGCAGACATCTTCATTGCGTTCTACATCGGGCCGGTAAAGCACTGCGTCGCACTTGACACACTTCTTCCATAATCCTTCCGGCACACTGCTGGAGCTCTTACCGACCGCGTCGCTGCGCACACCGGATGGCAGAATTTTGTCTATCCAGCTCATGGTCTTCCTCTCCACCCCTAGAGGGGTGTAATTATAGACGCGGTGCGGCTCAACTAGGAAGCCGCGCTGTCGATTCCCTTGCGTATCTGGCCGAGTAATTCGCCTGCGGCATACACAGCCCCCTCCACGCCATCGCCACCCTCTATGGCCTGAGCCATGGCATTTACCAGCGCGCTACCGACCACCACCCCATCCGCGACCGTCGCAACCGCCCGGGCAGAATCGGCATCCTTGATACCAAACCCCACCGCAACCGGCAAGTCGCTGTGGCTGCGAATTTCATCGACTCGGCGCGCAACCTCACCTGTATCTAGGTGGCCGGCACCAGTGACCCCTTTTAACGATACATAGTAGATAAAGCCACTAGCGCGTGCGGCAATACGCGCGATGCGCTCGGTAGGTGTGGTCGGTGCGACCAGGAATATATTGTCCATACCAACGCGCTGGAGTTGGGCATTGATGCCATCGACTTCCTCTGGCGGTATGTCCACTGTGAGCAGCGCATCAAGACCAACAGTCGCCGCGGCGTCGGCAAACGCTGCATAACCCATGTGCATCACCGGGTTGGCATAGCCCATCAGCAGTACCGGAGTAGTGCTGTCAGACTTGCGAAAGTCCCGCACCATCTCCAACACTGCGGTCAGTGTTGTGCCATTCGCCAGGGCTCGCTCATGCGCTTGTTGAATTACCGGTCCTTCTGCCATAGGGTCGGAGAAGGGCACCCCAAGTTCAATAATGTCGGCACCACAGTCGACTAGTCGGTGCATGAGTCGCACAGTGACCTCCTGAGCCGGATCTCCCGCCACGATATAGGGAATCAGGGCCGTGCGGCACTGCTCTGCCAGTTGCTGGAAACGTCCCGCAATACGACTCACTACTCGTTCTCCAAAAGTGTCAGTTAGAACTCGATACCGTCAATCTGTGCCACGGTATGAATGTCCTTATCACCACGGCCCGACAAATTGACAATGATCGTCTGCTGCGGCGTCATCTGGCCCGCCAGTTTTTCTGCGTAGGCGAGCGCATGACTGCTTTCCAGAGCCGGCAAGATGCCCTCAACCCGGGTCAGTATATGAAATGCCCGCAAAGCCTCGTCGTCATTTGCCACTACATAACTAACCCTGCCAATATCCTTTAACCAGGCGTGTTCAGGGCCCACGCCCGGATAATCCAGTCCTGCGGAGATCGAATGGGTGTGCATGATCTGGCCATCGCTGTCCTGCATCAGATAGGTTCGGTTACCGTGGAGCACACCCGGAGTACCTGCAGTCAGCGGTGCCGCGTGCTGATTTGTGGAAATACCGTGGCCCCCAGCCTCTACTCCATACATGGCAACAGACTCATCTTCCAGAAAGGGATGAAACAAGCCAATCGCATTGGATCCTCCGCCGACACAAGCGACCAGTGCATCAGGCAAGCGCCCGGTTTGGTGCAACGACTGCGCCCGCGCCTCGCGCCCTATAACACACTGAAAGTCACGCACCAGCATGGGATAGGGGTGGGGGCCGGCAACAGTACCAATAATGTAGAACGTATCATCGACATTGGTAACCCAGTCACGCATGGCCTCATTCATGGCATCTTTGAGCGTGCGGGAACCTGAGGTAACCGGAACGACTTGAGCGCCCAGCAGCTTCATACGATAAACGTTCAGTGCCTGGCGATGAACGTCCTCCTCTCCCATGAATACTTGGCACTCCAGACCAAGTCGCGCCGCAATGGTAGCTGTAGCCACACCGTGCTGACCTGCGCCAGTCTCAGCGATTATGCGCTTCTTCCCCATATGCTTGGCCAACAGGGCCTGGCCAATGGTGTTATTAATCTTATGTGCTCCGGTGTGGTTGAGGTCCTCACGCTTGAGGTAGATACGGCCACCGCCAATGCTGTCGGACCATCGCCTGGCCTCATACAACGGAGATGGCCGGCCCACGTAATGTGCCAGATCCCCATCAAGCTCACGCTGGAATTGCTCATCTGCGGACAACTCGCGATAGACTGCCTCCAACTCGGCCAGCGCAGCCATCAAGGTTTCGGAGACAAATTTGCCGCCGTAGCTGCCAAAGCGCCCATGTTCGTCTGGAACCGAGGCAAATAGGTCTTTGTGAGTACTAATGGTCATGTTCAAATCCGTCCAACTGATGATCTGCGGCCTGAACAGCCGCAATAAATCTCCGTATCTTGTCGGTATCCTTTATGCCAGGCGAGCGTTCTACTCCGCCACTGACATCGACTGCTGCTGGACGCAGCGATGCGATAGCAATCCCCACATTACCCTCATGCAGCCCGCCTGCCAGCACCACCGGCAGAGATAGATCAACCGGGGCAAGTTGCCAGTCAAATACTTTACCCGTGCCGCCGGGCACGCCTTCTTGCCAGCTGTCCAGAAGTACACCGCGTGCACGGCCGTACTGACGGCAAGCGTTGGAGATATCCAGACCGGGCCTGATCCGCAGCGCCTTGATCCAAGGAAGGCCAAACTGCTCGCAAAACTCAGGTGTTTCGTCCCCGTGAAACTGGATAAGGTCAATGGGTATTCTCCCTAGAATACGCTGAATACTCTCTGCTGGTTCATCAACAAACAACGCCACCACACTGACAAACGGCGGAACGATTGCCGCGATCGCAGCGGCCTGCTCAATGGTAACGGCACGGGGACTATTGGCATAAAACACCAGACCAATCGCATCGGCGCCACAGGAGATTGCCGCCCGCGCATCTTCCAGTGAGGTAATACCGCATATTTTGATACGCGTGGAGGCCATGTCGCCTGAGAACCAGAAAAAATTAGGGTCGCATAGTAGCAGATGAGGTGCGATGCTGTCTTTACAGGGAAGGTTGCGATTAGGGATTTGTCCCAAGCAACATCGGCCCGTAGGGTGTCCGCGGCAACGGGAAATGGGGGGGGTACTCAACATCGACCAGATACAACCCACCGGCCGGAGCAGTTTCGGCCCCCACACTGCGATTCCTGCCGACGAGTAGCTCTGCCATCCAGCTTACCTGCTTGCGTCCATCACCTACCGCCAGCAGTGCCCCTGCAATATTCCTGACCATATGGTACAGAAACGCATTGGCAAGAATTTCGAGTACTACCAGGTCGCCCCGGCGCTTTACGTCGATGAATTGCACATCACGCATGGGTGTACTCGATTGGCAAGACGCTGCACGAAATGCGCTAAAATCGCGTTCGCCCAGCAACGCCTGTGCAGCATCGTGCATTGCTTCTGCGTCAAGCGCCCGACGGTGCCAGGTGACCTGTGCCTGCAATAACGCTGGCCGGACAGGTGTATTGGCGATCACATAGCGATAACGTCGGGCTTGCGCGGAAAAACGGGCGTGGAACTCGCTGGCAAGCGGCACAGCCCAGTGTATGCGGATATCACGTGGCAGCTTGGTATTGCCTCCGATCACCCATGCTTTGCAACTGCGAATAACTGGAGTATCGAAGTGAACAATCTGGGAAAAAGCATGGACACCGGAATCGGTGCGCCCCGCGCAGTGCAGCCTAACAGGTGTGCTGGCAACTGCGCCGAGCGCTTGTTCGACCTTGTCCTGAACAGTAACCGCACCAGCGTGTGGCTGTGACTGCCAACCGTTGTATTGACTACCGTCGTACTCGATGCGGCAGGCTAGTCGGGTACCCGCAGGGATCGGATCAGGAGAAAATAGACTAGCCGCCAATGCGATCGAGCAGTGCGCGTGCTTCAGCTTTCAGTTCCTCGGAACCTTCTATGACAACCTCATCGAGTATCTGACGCGCACCGTCATCATCTCCCATATCCAAGTAGGCTCGAGCAAGATCCAACTTGGTCGACAAGCCATTGCTGTCAGCGGCGATAACCAACTCCTCGTCCTCAAAGCGATCATTACGTGCGACGTCGAAATCGCTCGATAAATCCAGATCGTCATCGTCACCTGAGGTTCCCGCCCCTTCAATCTCCAGCCCGTTAAAATTATCCTCAAGCGATTCGTTGGAGTCGGGCATCATGGCCAGCGGATTGGGTGCAAGCCCGGGACCGTTGCGTACTGGTTTACGGATAGTTTCTTTTGGCGGTTCCGGCTGGTTCGCGGTATGAAGAGCATCCATCAGTGACTCGGCGCGCTCAATGCTATCACGGTCGCCAATAGCTTTTATCTTCGCTAACTGCGAAGTGGACGCAGCACGGTCGTTTAACTCCGTGTAAATCTCCAACAATTTGAGTCGGTATGCCGGGTTACTCGGCTCAACTGTGATGGCATTATTGAGCAGGTCTATGGCTTGCTGGTGGCGACCATAGGCAATGTAGATATCCGCTTCGGCAAGCGCATCGGTCTCATCAATATCGGAAGCGTATTCGTCATGCTTACGCTCGCCATAGCCACGGTTATCGCGTGCGGACGAGGGACGCTCATATTTATCTGGATCTTTTTCCGGCGCATCTTGCTTGATACGCTGATCTCTCAATTGGACATCACGGAAGACGTCCTCTTGCGGTGCTGCGCGACGCACTGGCGCTGCTTCCGGCTCCACGTTGCTCCTACGCTTTGAAAAAACAAAACCCGCTAAGCCAAGCGCCAGAGCGCCAAGCAAGTAGAGGAGGTAATTCATCCAACCGCTTTCGGCAGCCTTCTCAGGAGTTTGGGGTGACGCGGTCCTGGGAGGTTCAGAGGATGCTGCTGCAGCCTCTTCCTTGGGCGCTATCTCAGGCACCGCAGCAGGCACAGTCGCCTCGGTGTTCGCGCTGCCAGGAACGTTCTCCGCGGGGACAACCGCAGCGGTTGGCGTGTCTGGAGACGCACCGACGTTTTGCGCAACTGTGGTGGTGCTCTTATCCGGACTGGCAACGCCGGCCTCCGCCAGCGCGCCTTGCAGCGCGGCTATCTGGTCATCCTTCAGACTGACAATACGTTGCAGAGTCGCTAACTGCTCCTCTATTGCAGCGAGGCGCTGCTGCGCATCATTGGTGTCTAGGGGGGACGTTTTAACGGGCTCTGCTGCGGCGGTGCTAGCCAGTGTGGACTCCGTATTACTCGCCTGCGGCTTGCCGAATGCAGGTGTAGTAACTTGCGGGCTGGCAGTAGCAGTTGTCTCTTCGGGCTCCGCAGAAATTCTTAGAGACGGGCGCTTTGCTGCGTTTAATTGCGCATCCCGTCCTTCGCGCCAAGCGGCGTTCTGCTCACGTACCTCTGCCAAGGTCGCAGACACATCAGTCGAGGTAATATCGCCCGCGTTGGGGAGGTAGATAATATACCCCGCCTTGATCCTGTTGATATTGCCGTTTATGAAGGCATCGGGGTTGAGCCGTTGGATTTCCAACATGGTCTGGTGTACGGATGCACCAGCAGGCTTTGCCCGATTGGCTATGTCCCAAAGAGTCTGATCCCGGCTGATCATGTAGCGACTGCCGGGCGTCGGCGAGCCTGATGTCGCCGCATTGTAGCGCCGTTGCGGCATCGCTCCGGGGGCCAGATTGGAGTCGCGCATGTCTACGCGGGTCCCGCTATTGGCGCCCTGCTCGCTGCCCCACGAGCCTATGGTGTCGTCGTCCTGACTTTCTGTAGTTTCGCTCGTAGCGATCTTATTTTTTTTTGCGGGTGCCGCGATACCTTCTTCTGCCTCAACGCGGTCGCTGGCGGAAACGACCTGGGTGCCCTGAGAGAATACCGGCGGGTCTACCAATACGGTATACTCTCGCAACAAGCGACCCGAAGGCCAGCGCGCTTCAACAACAAAATCCAGGTAAGGCTCTAGAACAGGTTCTTCGGAGGAAATGATGATCTGGACACTGCCATTACCATTATCAGACACTTCAAACTTGATACTGGTGAGGAAGTAGGCGCGGTCTATTCCCAATTTATCAAAATCATCGCTGGTGCCGAGTCGAACCTTGATGTCATCGGCGTTCAGTCCGCCCATATTGAGCAGATCAACGCTGGCCTTCAACGGCTGATTAAGGAAAGAATCCAGCTTTATTTCCCCGAGTCCAAGCGCCATCAGGGACCCCGCATGGAGACACCCTAGCGAGAACGCCACAGCTACTAACTTACGAGCCATACCAGCCCCTTATTATTGTACCCGCGAATTTAAAGCCGCCCCCTAGGGTCAACCCGTCCCGGTGTGCCTGTTCTGCCGTGCCCGCTACGACCAGACACTGCAGACACTCGATCCACCATTCAGGAACCGCACCCACAAGCGCCTACCTACCCTACTAGCAAACCAAATAACGGCTCAAGTATCAGTTAACTACAAGCATTAATCAAGGTAGGTTGACACCAAGCTCTCGGCAATTTGCACACTATTTAGAGCGGCTCCCTTCCTGACATTATCCGCGACTATCCACATATTCAGCCCCCTGGGATGGGAGATATCCTCACGAATCCTGCCCACAAAAACAGAGTCCACGCCCGCTGACTCAGTCACCGCAGTGGGATAGCCACCGTCAGTCCGCGCATCCATCACGATTACACCTGGCGCCTTTTCGAGCAAAGACCTTGCCTGTTCTGCAGAGATTTTGTCCACCGTTTCAATATGCACCGCCTCGGAGTGTCCAAAGAACACCGGTACCCTGACACAGGTTGGATTGACCTCTATCGCAGGATCGCCAAATATCTTCCGGGTCTCCCACACCATTTTCATTTCCTCGCGGGTATACCCGTTGTCCTGAAAAGCATCAATGTGCGGCAGAACATTGAATGCAATCTGCTTGGGATACACCTCGCAGACAATTTCCTGGCCACTGAGCAGTTTTGCCGTCTGTGACGCCAGTTCCTCTATAGCCTCCTTACCGGTTCCAGAAACAGCCTGGTAGGTCGCCACGTTGATGCGCCTGATACCCACCGCGTCGTATATAGGCTTTAACGCCACTACCATTTGAATGGTAGAACAATTGGGGTTGGCTATGATGTTCCGCGCGCTGAAGCCGGCCAGGGCGGTAATATTGACCTCGGGAACGATCAGCGGAATATCATCATACTGGCGAAAATGTGAGGTATTGTCGATAACCACGCATCCAGCGGCGGCAGCGATAGGAGCGAACTGCTCCGAGATGCTGCCACCGGCGGAAAACAGGCCGATCTGCACCTGGCGAAAATCAAACTCCGCCAGGTCAGTCACCCGAATCGACTTACCTCTGAACATTACGCTCTTGCCTGCGGAGCGACTGCTGGCCAGCGCATAGAGCGTACGTACCGGGAAATTGCGCTCCTCCAGAATACTGATCATGGCCTCGCCCACCGCCCCGGTGGCACCGACTACGGCTACATCGAACTCACTACTCATCTTTGCTTTACCTCCAGACCTGATCCGGCTTTCATTCAAAGCCAGCTACTTGATCACATCAAACAGCCACGGCGATTGGCTACGCCAGTTCCGCTCATAGGCTCGAATGGCATCCGCGCTCTTAAGGGTCAGAGCGATATCGTCGAGACCGTTAAGCAGGCAATGCTTGCGAAATGCATCCACCTCGAAGTTGATCTCTTCACCCGAAGGAGTTTTCACTACTTGCCGAGCCAGATCAATCTTTAGTTGGTAGCCCTCTGTGGCGTACATCTCTACAAAGAGCCGATCAACTAATTGCGCGTCAAGCACGATGGGCAAAATGCCGTTCTTGAAACAGTTGTTGTAGAAAATATCGGCGAAACTTGGCGCGATAACACAGAGAAATCCGTAGTCTTCCAGCGCCCAGGGGGCGTGCTCCCGACTTGAGCCACAGCCAAAGTTCTCACGGGCAAGCAGCACACAAGCGCCCTGATACCGTGCCTGATTCAGTGGAAATTCCTTATTGAGCGGACGCCCGCTGCAGTCCTGTCCCGGCTCCCCCTGGTCCAGGTAACGTACTTCATCAAACAGATTGGGACCAAAACCGCTGCGCTTGATCGATTTTAGAAACTGCTTGGGGATGATCAGATCGGTATCCACGTTGGCGCGATCCATGGGGGCGGCTATACCCTGTAACACAGTAAAACTTTTCATTGTCACTGACTCCTACCAGTCTCGTACATCGACAAAATGCCCGGCCACCGCCGCGGCGGCTGCCATGGCGGGACTCACCAGATGTGTGCGGCCGCCAAAACCCTGACGCCCTTCAAAGTTGCGATTGGAAGTAGAGGCACAGTGCTCCCCTGCCCCGAGTTTGTCCGAGTTCATCGCCAGGCACATGGAACATCCTGGCTCGCGCCATTCCATACCTGCTGCGGTAAATATCTTGTCCAGACCTTCTTCCTCAGCCTGCTTCTTGATCTGCCCTGAACCGGGCACCACCAGCGCACGCTTGACGGTGGTGGCGATTTTCTTACCCTTCACTACCGCAGCGGCAGCGCGCAGATCCTCTATGCGCGAGTTGGTACAGGATCCAATGAACACCGTGTCCAATTTTATGTCGGTAATCGCCATGCCCGCCTTAAGCCCCATGTATTGCAGGGCACGCTCAGTGGACTCTCGCTGCGCGGGATTGGTTATGCACGCGGGATCCGGGATGACGCCATCCACCGGCAGCACCATTTCGGGCGACGTCCCCCAGGTAACCTGAGGCTTAATGTCCGCGCCGCGCAATTCAACAATACGGTCAAACTGTGCATCAGCGTCACTGTGCAATTCTCGCCATGCCGCTACGGCCTGGTGCCACCGCTCGCCGCTAGGCGCATAGGGCCTGCCCCTGACATAGTTGACAGTCGTTTCATCCACGGCAATCAAGCCGGCGCGCGCGCCCGCTTCAATGGCCATATTGCAGATAGTCATGCGCCCTTCCATGCTCAAGGCGCGCACCACCTCACCACCGAACTCGATGGCATAGCCCGTGCCGCCTGCGGTACCGATCTGTCCGATGATTGCCAGCACCACATCTTTGGCGGTAACACCAGCCTGTAACTGACCGTCGACACGCACCAGCATATTCTTCATTTTTTGCTGGACGAGGCACTGGGTGGCCATCACATGTTCCACCTCGGATGTACCTATGCCGTGCGCGAGGGCGCCCAGCGCGCCATGGGTAGATGTGTGTGAATCGCCGCAGACGATCGTCATCCCCGGCAGGGTTACACCCTGCTCCGGACCCACCACATGGACAATACCCTGACGCACGTCATTGATCTGGAACTCCAGGATTTTGAAATCGCGACAATTGTCGTCGAGCGTCTGTACCTGCAGCCGGGACACAGCATCAGCAATACCGGCCACACCACCGCTGCGCTCTTTGCGCTCGGTCGGTACGTTGTGGTCAGGCACCGCAAAGTTGGCGTCGACGCGCCAGGGCTGACGTCCAGACAGGCGCAACCCTTCGAAGGCCTGCGGTGAAGTCACCTCGTGAATCAACTGGCGGTCGATATAGATCAGCGCGCTGCCATCATCGCGCTGTTCCACCAGATGGCTCTGCCATAATTTGTCGTAAAGCGTCTGTCCGCTCATGGATCACCTCTATTAGCAAGTAAGCGCATTGAATCGATACGCCGCAAATTATGGGCTTGATTTTATGATAACTCAAATTTATTATTTTCATTATATAGATTCCTTTTAGGAATAGTTTAAATGGATACTCAGAACCTCAAAGCGTTTTTATTGGTAGCCGAAACCGGATCTTTCTCAGTGGCCGCACAAAAATTACACCTGACCCAACCCGCCGTCAGCAAGCGGGTGGCGCAGCTTGAAGAACAGTTAAATGCCCTGCTATTCGACCGCATTGGCCGAACCATCAGCACGACAGAAGCCGGCGCTGCCCTGCTGCCCCATGCCAGAGCGGTGCTGCTGGAGTTACAGGCGGCACAACAGTCAGTGCGCGACCTGGCAGGAGAGGTGCAAGGCACGTTGCGTCTGGCTACCAGCCACCACATCGGTTTGCATCGCCTGCCACCAGTATTAAGTTTTTTCAGTAAGGTGTACCCGACCGTGCAACTGGATATCGACTTCATGGATTCGGAGCAGGCCTACGAACTCACCCTGCGCGGGGAGGTGGAACTGGCCGTCGTCACGCTGGCGCCCACTGCGGTGGATAATATCATCGCGCGTCCGATCTGGCCTGATCCACTGGATTTCATGGTGCAAAAAGGACATGAGCTGGCGCATCGGAAAAATGTTGATCTCCGGGAGCTGAGCAAACATCCGGCCATCCTGCCCGGACTCAACACCTATACTGGACAAATTGTAAAGAGCCTTTTTGACCGACGCAGTCTAAAGATGCAGATAGCCATCGCCACCAACTATCTGGAAACCATCCGTATGATGGCATCGGTAGGGCTCGGCTGGACTGTCCTGCCGCGCAGCATGCTCGACGCGTCTTTGGTGACGCTGCCAATTCGGGATGCGCGCCTTGCACGAACCCTCGGGGCAGTCCACCACAAGAGCCGCAGCCTGTCTCGGGCTGCCAAAGCGTTTATCGATGCGCTGGAATCCGTTGAGGGTACGAAAGTGTACTAGTCCTCCCAATACCCGGCAGCACTGCCTCGGTGGTGTTCTCACTCACACACCATCCTCTTCTAAAAAATACCCATCGACAAACCGGCAGCGAATGCCTGGCCCAATGCCGAACCGGCGTCCTGATGCTCCTGGCATGATGCGCCACGCAGTATCAGTGGCTCCGCAGCAGGCGGAAATGGGAAGCCGCTAAGAATGCGCTCGGCCTGCCGCTGGGCACCGCGGCCATCATTGCCCGCGCTGATCAGCAGGGCATATGGAAGCACCAAGCCTCGAGTAATAGCAGGATAAAACGTGCGGTCCAAAAAATCTTTCATAGTGCCGCAGAGTGCGCCCGAATTTTCTGCCATAACCAGTACTAACCCATCGGCCCGTGCCAGGTCCAGCGCAGCTGCATCCCAGGCGCGCATCACTGACACAGTAATTTCGGTTTCCAATTGCGCACCGCGCCAGGTTGCCCTGGCCAGCTGCGCGCTGGTGCCACTCTGGCTGTGGTAGACAATCAACAGGGATTTCATGCGCGTTCCGCTACTAACAATCAGCCGCGCAATTGGAACACAGCTTAGACCCTCTGTCATGTGCGGGCACCCTGTTCAATAACTGACTCAGGTGCTCTAATGGCGCCCTCGACCGGTCGGGTTACAACGTCACGCTCGGTCGCTCTCACAACATCCCTCACAGGAAGTATTCATGGCAACAATGAACAGACAATGGCTGCTAAAGGAACGCCCCCACGGTGCCGTCGGGCCAGAACACTTTACACAGGTGCAATCCCCAATGCCGCAACCGGACCTCGCAGCAGGTCAGGTGCTGCTCAAAACACTTATGCTTGGCTTTGACCCCGCCATGCGCGGCTGGCTAGTGGACGAACCCAGTTACCTGCCACCGGTTGCCATCGGCGACCCCATGCGTGCAAGCGGCGTCGGACAGGTGGTGCTGTCGCACAATGCCGCGTTGCCGGTAGGCACGCTGGTACAGGGTCTCACGGATTGGCAGGAATACAGCGTTGGAGACCCGCTGGGGTTTGTGCCCCCGACTGCCCTGCCAGCGGGTACACCGCCAAACCTTGCTCTTAGTGTCTTTGGCAGTACCAGCCTCACCGCCTATTTTGGTCTACTGGATGTAGGTCAACCACAGGCTGGCGAAACCGTACTGGTGTCCGGCGCGGCCGGGGCAACTGGTTCGGTGGTCGCGCAGATCGCGCGACTGAAAGGATGCCGCGTCGTTGGCATCGCCGGCGGACGGGAGAAGTGCGAGTGGCTACGCAACGCGTGCAAGCTTGATGCCGTAATCGATTACAAAAATGAGGATATGCACAAGCGCATCGCAGAGCTGTGCCCCGACGGCATCAATGTCTTTTTCGACAATGTAGGTGGTACAACACTGGAAGCGGGTATTGGCCACATGGCCGATTTCGGCCGCATCGTCCTGTGTGGTGCCATATCGAGCTACAACGATACGACACCTAAACCAGGACCGCGCAACCTGATGCTGCTGGTCAGCCGTCGTGTGCGCATGCAGGGCTTTATTGTGCTCGATTACCTCGACCGGGCCGGTGAGGCCATTGCTGCATTGACCGATTGGGTGCTGGGTGGCGAGATAGCCTGGCGCGAGGATATTCAGGAAGGTTTTGACAATATTCCTGCGACCCTGCAGCGCCTGTTTAATGGCAGCAATGTTGGGAAGCAATTGTTAAAGCTCGCTGACCCGGGGTAGTTATCCACAGGATCTTCTGTGGATAAGCTTGGGGACAGGGAGTCCTGTAGCAGGGTTTTATCCGCCAATGGGTTACTGGGCCCCCGTGGCGCAGGACGAATAAATTAACGCTTTTATTCTATTAAATCAATCTGATAGAGATTTTTCTTAGCGTCACATCTACTACACAACATAGCGATCAAAGGGTCATGGAGCTTTTGTGGATATCATCGGCGGGGAAAAGTCGGCAGGCGCTGCCAGCCTAAGCCTTTAGTTTATGGCCGTATTAACCAACAGCTATGAATCCTGCGATTGCGTTGAAAGTCCGGGGGTAGCGTGTACGCGGTGATGTCCTCACACACGAACTCCTCCTGCAATGCGTCGTCCAGGCTAAAACCGCGCCGATTATTGGAAAAATACAGGCACCCCTCTTTGCGTAATACAGCCATGGCCAGTCGCACCAATTGCGGGTGATCGCGCTGTACATCAAAACTCCCGGCAACGCCCTTTGAATTCGAGAAAGAAGGCGGATCCAGCAGAATCAGGTCATAGCGACTGCGCGCCCGCGCCAGCCAGGACTGGCAATCCTCCCGGATAACTGTATTACGACTTTCCTCAAGTTTGTTGGCGGCCAGATTTTTACCCAACCAGTTGAGATAGGTGTTGGAAAGATCGATGCTGGTGGTCGAATGCGCGCCACCCAATGCGGCGTGTACCGTGGCGCTGCCCGTGTAACAAAAGAGATTGAGGAAATCCTTGCCGGCGGCTTCCTTGCCTATGCGCAGACGCAGCGGGCGATGATCGAGAAACAATCCGGTATCGATGTAATCACGCAGGTTCACCAGTAGCTGCGCACGACCCTCTTTCACAATCAGCAACTCACCCCGGCTATCCTGTTTCGTGTACTGCTCACTACCGCGCTGACGGCTGCGCTGCTTGTACACAATGTTCTGTGCAGCAATACCGAGCGCAGCGGGTAGCGCGCTACGCACTTCTTCCAACCGGCGCTCTGCCGCCTCAACGGATATATCTTTTGGCGCCTGGTATTCAGCGACATGTGCGTGCTGTCCGTAAACATCTACTGCGACGGCATACTCTGGCATGTCGGCATCGTAGAGACGGTAGCAATCGATCTGCTCCCGCTTTACCCATGCTGAGAGACGCTTTCGATTCTTGAGGATGCGATTAGCGAACATGGTCGCGCCCTCGGAGAGAGCGGGAGGGACCGCAGCAATACTTGCCGCGATCCCCGCGGTATCGCGCAATTCGTTTTTTCCCAGATCAAACAGTAAGAGGGATGTCGCAATAGCGCCATTGAACAGTGCATAGCGTTTATGACTGCGCAGACCGGTTGCTTTGCCCAGATCGATATCTGAGGTCAATATAGCGGCCTGCCAATCGGGAAATTCTGCCAGCATGACCTCGCCCAACTGTCGATAGAGGGTAGCAAGACGCTCCTTCTCACCCAACCGCTCGCCGTAGGGGGGATTGCACACCAGCAGACCAAACGGCAGTGGACGATGGCTGGGTTTCTGTAACTGTGAGACAGGCTTACAACTGACCCGTACAATCTTTTCAAGGCCAATCCGCGCGATGTTTTCCTGCGCACGACCAATCACCGCCGGATCCCAGTCGTAACCACGAAACTCAGGCAACTGAGCTGCCTTGCCCCGCTCCGCCCGACTGCGGGCATCGTTGAGTATCGCCTGCCACTGCAAGGAATCATGCATCAAGAGGCGTTCAAATCCAAAACACGGGCGACCAAGGCCAGGTGCCATGTCGGCAGCCATCATGGCCCCCTCCAATAACAGGGTGGCCGCGCCGCACATGGGATCAATAAGTGCGCCGCCACGCGCAGCGATACCCGGCCAGTCCGCGCGCAGCAAGACCGCAGCGGCCAGATTCTCTTTCAGCGGGGCGACACCGGCCTGCAGCCGATAACCGCGCTGGTGCAGGCTGCCCCCGGAGAAATCAATAGACAGATGCGCGCGATCGCGCACCAGACGCACGTTCAACCGGACATCAGGATTGGCGCGATCAACCGAGGGCCGTTGCGCTGTTGCCGCCACAAACCAGTCAACTATGGCATCCTTGCAGCGCTGGGCTCCAAACTGGGTATTGCGAATGGCGCCATTCTCGCCAGAAAAATCGATGGCGATGCTGCGCTGGGAATCGAACAAGCTTCCCCAGTCGATCTCTCTCATGCCACGGTAAAGGATGTCGGCATCTGCGGCTTCCAGTTGCGCCAGGGGCCACAGAATCCGGTTGGCCAGTCGCGACCACAGGCAGGCGCGATACGCCAGCGCGCGGGGGCCGGTGAAATGCACACCCGCCACTGTCTCTCGCGTACTGGCAGCTCCCAGCGTTGTCAATTCCGCTGCCAGGAGTGACTCAATGCCCTTGGGGCAGGTGGCAAACCAGGCGTTACTGTCTGTGTTGTTCACGAGCAACTGCGCAATCCCTCTAAAAAAGATCAATAGTCTTTTTTAAGACAGTTATAAATTCAATGTAACGTTAAACGGTGATTAATTACTTGGGTTTTCGCCGCCTAACAGGGGCACGCTTGAGCTCTCGAGAAGCCGCCTTCTTTGCAGGAGGTCTAGGTTTTGGCTTATGTTGTGACCCTGCGCCGACTGCCGGGGAGGAAGTCAACTTCGCGGCGTTGGCCTGTTTTTCCTTTTGCATGACATCCAGCACAAGATTGCTGGAACTTTCCATGTAGTGGATAAAGCGATCGTACTCGGTATCTGAAAGGCGCCGAAGTACGTCGTGCTTGCGCATCAGGTTGACGAAACGACGCTCACGTTCGTACTGCTTGGGCAGGGCCAGCACACCCCACTGTTCCAGCGCTTTTTCCAGTGCCGGGTTGTAGGTACGCATAAATTTGATTAAAAAAGGAATGGGATCATGTCGTGCCAGCAGGGCGGCGCTGCGCAGCATCAATTCCAGCGGCATGATGGTTTCGCCGCTTTCGATATCCTCCAACACACCCCTGTCGGAGATGCCAAGGCTTTCGGCCAGATCCTTGAGTGACATGCCAGCGGTCTCCCGCGCATCACGCAGGAAGTGGCCAGCATCGGCCATCGCCTCGAGGCGCTCGGGTTCCAGCTTGTTCAACAGAGCGCTGCGCAACCAGGTCTCGCCGAACATGGCTGTCATGGTCGCGGTGTTACGTGCAAAATCAAACGTACCGCCGGCGATCTGCTCGGTCAGTTTCCTGAGGGAGTCCAGAAGGGAGTCGCTATCTTTTTCTCTGCCAGCCATAGGCGCAGCATAGCAGAAGTTACTGCGCTGGCGCCAAGCCTGTCTCCAGCGCGAAGATCCGTTGCAGTACACCGCGCCACTCAGTGTACTGTTTATCCAGCGTGCCGCTGAGCTTGACGACCGTGCCACTCACATCCATGACGGTGGGTGCTACCTCATTATTGAATCCCAGCGCCAACTCATCCAGGTCCTGCTCGTGAATCTTGGACATCTTGTAGGCATTGTAGGTCTGCTCCAGTACCGCAAAAGAGCCACTAGGTCCTTTAGTACCCCTGTTGCTCACGCGACCCTGGAACTCCTCGTTGTAAATAGCCTGTTCTGCGCCAAACTGGCGCCACAGGTTATAGGTGGGCGCCATCTGCTCACTGAGTCTCGCGTACTGCTCATCAACCGTATCGATAAATAGATATTCCTGGTCCCTTATACGGTTGACGCGGACCAACATCGGATCGTCCTGGGCCGGTAAGCGCACCAGCTCATACTGACCTGTGGGCGCTAATGCCAAATAGGACGCAAAGACCTCAGGCGCCAATCCGCTGGCATAACGCATTTGCGCTACCTGTCGGATATCGACGAGCTGCTTTGCGCTCTTTTGCCGCCGCACGGCCAGCAGATCTCCCGCAATTTGCGTGTACACATCAAGAAAGGGATCTCCGGGAACTTTCACTGGATAATCAGCAGACGTGGCAGTGCCTGAATAAACCTTGTCCAACCACTGGGCACCAGTGGCGTCGAGAGCTTTTATTTGCAATTCCAAACGCTGGCCGTCCGAGTGAAGTATTGTGCCGGTGACCAGTAATTCCGAGGACTCCAGTGCGTCGGGCAATACCCGCACCACACCCCAGTCTGCGGAATCGACCAATACCTGGCGCAACATTACAGGCATGTATTTGGCCTCTGCCTTGCGAATTTCCGGGAAAATACCCAGTTTGCTGTGCGTCGACGCATCTGCGGGAATACCTGGATCAAAGATCGGCAGCCCCACATCCAGATGATCCGCTTCAACACGCTGGCCTGCGCCATGGTCACTGGCAGCCAGCGCCGGCTGCCCATACGCCACGAGGCACACGCAGGCAACAATGCACAGCACCAGAGCGGCAAGGCGCGTGCGCACCATGGTTAACGGGATCCGGTCGTACATACCCTACCCCTGGTCAGTGTCTCTTGGCATTTAAAGCCGCTATCGCCCGGTTGGAAACGGTTGTATACCCGGTTAAGCGTAAACGGAAAAGACACCTGACTGGATACTACCGTGGTGGCTATATTGAGTTTCTGACCTGCCGCGCCTATGGTCATTACGTGCTGAATACTGAGACCCTCTGGCAGCAATAATTTGAACACCAGTTGATGTGCATTCCAGCCGCAGGCTTCGATGCCGAAGGGTGTCTCCACCTTTCGATATTCTCCGGGGTAGAATTCACAGCTCAGGGCAAAGTCTTCCTCCCGCTTGACCAGAATTTTGTGCTCATCCTGCACAATCTCCAGCACGGGCGATTGTGTGATCAGGTCTGCCATCCGTGCCAGGCCAAGAATGGAAGATCCACTATCGAATCCCGATCCTGCCGTGATGACACCGCCAACAGGCCCCTGCTGCATATTTCCCTGCGCGCGTCGCTGTGCCTCTCGATTCAATTCACCCACCACTGAATCCAGTTTCTGCTGGGTATTGTCGCTCTGGCTGTAATCCAGCTCCCAGGAGCCGCTGAAGTTCACCGCTTTCGAATTATCGCCTTGCAGCCCTGGCCGCTTGGCGGGGGGGCTGCCGCACCCGCATAGCAACACAAACACCAGCAGCAGCGCGGTCGCAGAAAACGGGGTTTGATGGGGTCGTTTCATATGGGCAGCGAGTTTACCCCAGGGCGTTACATGGGTGCGAGTGCCTTGCACTTATTTCCGCACCGAATTCAGTTTGTCGCTTGCCCGTGCCCTGCTTGCGCAGGGGACAGGCCTACCAGAGTCAACCAGACTTAAGCGCGGCAATGATAGATGACCACATGTCATCAGGTGCAGCATAGGGTGCGTAAATGGCCAATCGGTCTGCGTGTGCGCCATATTTCTGCCGCAGCTTGCCGGCGATTTCCTCGGGCCTGCCACGAGTGGCGAACGCATCCAGGAATTTCTCGTCTATGTGGGAACCCAATTCCTCCCAGCGGCCCTCCTTGGACAAACGATTCAACTCGGGTTGCAATTCACCATAGCCCACTGCATCCATCGGTGGCCGGTAGGCCGGTGTAGATGCATAAAAACCCAGCAGATTCCTGACACTGGCAGTCGCAGCTGCGCGTGCCTCGTCTGTCTCGCCGGTGATGATAATGGCATTGATTTGCAGGATGAAGTCGCTGCGCTTGCGGCCCGACTTCGCCAAACCTCTATACACCGCTGGCAGTGCATGATCGGTAAGGAATGGCATGCTGTTAAAGGGATGAACAATCAGGCCGTCGGCCACTTCACCCGCGACCTCAGTCATCAGCGGGCCTAGTGCACCGAGCAGTATGGGCGGTGGCTTGCAGTCCAGTGGGCCCGGGTTGAACATGGGTGTCATCAGGGTATGGCGAAAATACTTGCCCTGGAAATTGAGCGCAGTGCCGTTCTGCCAGCAATCAAAAATCGCTTTGAGGGCCAGAATGTATTCGCGCATGCGCGGGGCTGGCGGACTGAAGTCCACGCCGAAGCGTTTTTCGATATGCGCCTTCACCTGTGAGCCGATACCCAGCAGAAATTTCCCTTTGCTGAACTTCTGCAAATCCCAGGCCTGGTAGGCCAGATGCATGGGATTGCGCGGAAATGCCACGGCAATCCCGGTAGCGATATCCAGCTCAGGCGCATGCTCAGCCGCCATGACCAGGGGATAGAACGGGTCCCAACTGCCCTCGAGGCTATACACTCCATCGTAGCCGATCGCGGCCGAGCGGCGCGCTTCATGGGCTGCTGCAGCCAGTTGTGCGTAAAACGGGCCGTCAATTTTCATCGTCATATCTCTATTGCGGATTATTTTCAGGGCGGGTAACTACGTCACGTTACACCAGCAGTAGACCATGACCAACCACCGTGCACTGCTGCTACTCGCAATTCGACATCGGTTCAGCATACTGAACGATTCAAACACTGAAGTGGGCTAATATAGTCACCACAGAAATTCAGCAGTTTTTATTGGGAGCACTACAGCAATGTCATCCAAAATGAAAATCGGCGTCTGCCTGCCCTATATGAAAGCCGGCCTCACTCGAGAGGATTACCTGGCGTGGTTCAGGGCCATTGACCAGGGCCCTTTCCACGCCCTGTCGTGCGGCGAACGTGTTCATGGACCAACGTATGACATGCGTGTCGTGCTGGCTGCGGCCGCAATGGCCACCACCCGTGTGGAAATCACGCCGACACTGTACGTGCTACCGATGCACAGCGCTACCCGCGTCGCCAAGGAGGTCGCGACGCTGGATGTGCTCTCGGGAGGCCGGGTAAGGAGTATCGCAGTCGGCTACGGCGGCCGTGAAAAAGACTACGAGGCAGTAGGTGCACCCTTTGAGGGACGCTATGGAAAAATGGACCGCCAGATTGAGGAAATGCGCAAGGTATGGAGCGGCGCGGAAGTGGTGGACGGTGGCGGCATGATCGGGCCGACACCTACCTGGTCCAGGGAGCCGCGACTGTTGGCCGGGGCCATGGGACCCAAGAGCATCGAACGCTGCGCGCAGTGGGCCGATGGACTATACGCGTGGTCCGGCAATGGTGAAGAACAGGAATTGAGCCGCACATTTGCCATGGCTGATGCTGCCTGGGCACGCGCTGGTCGCACAACGCCATACCGCATGGGCGGATTCTGGTACACCCTGGCCGATAACGGCCAGCAAAGGCTTTACGACTATGTGTACGAATACCTGGCAATTGCCGGTCCGGAAATTGCCACCATGATGGCCGAGTCAGTGCACCGTAGCTCAGCGGAGTCTGTACTGGCAGCACTGGACAATGCCGAGGCCGCCGGTTGTGAGGAGCTGTTTATGGTCCCGGCCACGGCAGAGCTCTCGGAAATTGAGCGCCTGAGCGAGTTGCTGGCGCGACGCTAAATCTCGGATTCGGACTCCCTGCTGTACTGGTGAAGCGATATACTCGCCGCTTTGTGATCTAAGGGAAGAGGCACACTACTATGGCCAAGCGCGTATACCTGTTCAACGAGGGCAGCAAGGACGACCGGGATCTGCTCGGGGGCAAGGGCGCCAACCTCTGCGAGATGACCAGCCTGGGTTTGCCAGTGCCATTCGGCTTTATCATCACTACCGGTACCTGTCGGGAGTTTTTCCAGGCCGGCAACAAGCTGCCTTCACTGCTGGAGCAGGAGTACCGCGTCGCGCTGGACCTGGTAGAGAAAAAAATGGGCGCGCGATTCGGCGACCCGGAAAATCCACTGCTGTTCTCGGTCCGTTCCGGGGCACCGGTTTCCATGCCTGGCATGATGAACACGATTCTGAACCTCGGGCTCAATGATGAAATTACTGAGGGACTGGCGCGCAAGACCGGTAATCCCCGCTTCGCCTATGATTCCTATCGCCGGTTTATCCAGATGTTCGCCAATGTTGTGCTGGATGTGGATGGGCACAAATTCGAGCATGCGTTACAGGACTACAAGCTCGCCAATAACAAGGCGCTGGATGTCGACATGAGTGCCGATGACTGGCGCGAAATCATCAACATCTACAAGACACTGGCAGCACTGCCGGAGGACCCTTTCGAGCAACTCAAGATGGCGGTGGAGGCAGTATTCAGGTCCTGGCACACCCCGCGCGCCATCGTCTACCGGGAAATGAACAATATCGATGACAGTCTTGGCACAGCAGTTACCGTACAGGCCATGGTTTTCGGCAATTTCGGCGATGATTCCGGTTCCGGCGTGGCCTTTACACGCAACCCCGCCACCGGGGAGCACCAGTTTTTTGGCGAGTATTTGTTCAATGCTGCAGGGGAGGATGTCGTATCAGGCATCCGCACTCCCCTACCGGTCGCTGCGCTGGCAGAGCGCATGCCCGCCGTTTATGACCAGTTGTACAAAACCCAGGCGCAATTGGAAAAACACTACCGTGACATGCAGGACATCGAATTCACGGTGCAGGAGGGTGTGTTCTTCATGCTGCAGACGCGCAGTGGCAAACGCACTGGCAGGGCATCGATAAAAATTGCGGTGGATATGGTGAGAGAGGGCCTTATCAGTGAGCGGGAAGCACTCATGCGAGTCTCACCCGAACATGTGTTGGCCTTCTACCATCCCATGGTTGACCCCGCTGCCAAGCGCGACATTATCGCTACAGGTCTGGCGGCCAGCCCCGGGGGGGCCACTGGCCGCGTGGTATTTTCGGCGGAGGAAGCCGAGGTGGAGAACGCCGCTGGACACAGCGTCATACTGGTGCGGAAGGAGACCACCCCTGAAGATATACATGGCATGAAAGTAGCAGCCGGTGTGCTCACTGAACTCGGGGGCATGACATCGCACGCTGCAGTCGTCGCGCGCGGTATGGGCGTTTGCGCTATCACCGGCTGCTCCGCGCTCAGCATAGATTACGCAGCAGGGACAGCAACTACCGCAGCAGGGATCACCGTTCGACGCGGAGACATTATCACACTCGATGGCACATCCGGGGAAGTCATGCTGGGTGATATAGCCAAAATCGAAGCAAGCTCCAGCGATGACTTTCAGGTGTTGCTGGGCTGGGCCGACAAGTATCGACGTCTCAGGGTAAGGGCCAATGCGGACACGCCAGAGGATGCCGCAAAGGCGCTGGAACTTGGCGCGGAGGGTATCGGTCTGTGCCGTACCGAGCACATGTTTTTCGCGGCAGAGCGCATCGACATCATGCGCGCGATGATACTTTCCGAGACCACCGAAGAACGACAGACTTACCTCGATCAATTACTGGTATTCCAACACGACGACATTCTCGGTTTATTCAAAGTCATGGATGGACTGCCCGTCACCATCCGCCTGCTGGACCCTCCCCTGCACGAATTCCTCCCGCAAACCAGTGCAGACATAGACGCGTTGTCCGCCAGAATCGGCAAGCCAGTCAAACAGATACGGGAAATTACCGAGCGTCTGGCGGAGGTCAATCCGATGTTAGGATTTCGCGGCTGTCGCCTGTCTGTTGTTTTTCCGGAAATCACGGAAATGCAGGTCAAAGCCATTATGGGCGCCGCTGCCGATGCTATAGACGAAGGATACAGGCCACACCCGGAAATCATGATTCCGCTGGTCATCAATGTGCGCGAAATTCGTCTGGTGACCGCGATCATCGATAAGTGTATCCGTGAAATGGCCACGGCCAGGACTGTCTCCATCCCGTATAAGATTGGCACCATGATGGAAACGCCGCGCGCTGCGCTCGGCGCTGACCGCCTCGCTCCGGAAGTCGAGTTCATGAGCTTTGGCACCAATGACCTGACGCAAATGACCTATGGCTTTTCCCGGGATGACGCAGGCAAATTCATTCCGAAATACCTCAAGGAAAAGCTGATAGACGTGGACCCCTTCGTCTCTCTCGATCAACGCGCGGTAGGACGCCTCATGGAGATGGCGATCAATGAAAGTCGCAGTAAAAAGAAGGGGATCAAGTATGGCATCTGTGGCGAACATGGGGGGGACCCGCGCTCCATCCAGTTCTGCCACGACATTGGTCTTGATTACGTTTCCTGCAGTCCGTTTCGTGTACCGATAGCCCGCATCGCGGCGGCACAGGCCAATGTGGGGGGTGAAAAACCCAACTAACGCGCTGCGGATCTGGCGCTACGTAAGAGTAAAGCTGCCGGAACAGCTACCAGAGCCATAAGCATAATCAGTTGAAAGTCATCAATATAAGCAATTTGCAGTGCCTGCCGGGCGACTTCGCCTTCCAGCGTCGCTAAACCCACTGGGCTATTGATGTCCCAAAATGGGGATAATGCTGTATCCTGAAGTAGCGGATTGAAAACCGTAATATGCTCTGCAAGTACGGCGTGCTCATGCTGCAAACTGGCGGCCAACTGAGTGACAACGATTGAAATTCCAAGGCTGCTGCCTATCGTTCTCATTAGACCGAAAATGGAGCTGGCCTCCGTACGCATTGCAGGATCAAGCGTCGCAAAAGCCAACGTACTGAGGGGCACAAAAATAAACCCCAGTCCGAAGCCTTGTATAAATCCTGTCCAGGTAATCATGCCGTGGGTAACGTTGCTGGTGAAGCCCGTCATTTGCCACAAGGAAAAGATGATTAACGCCAGGCCCGTTACGATCAGAAATCTTGGCGGCATTAGCGCTCTGCCCATGATGCGAGTCGAAAGTAGCATTGCCAGCATGGTCCCTCCTCCCCTGGGAGCCAGTATCAGGCCCGCGTCAAACACTGGATAGCCCAACAGGTTCTGCAGGTAGGGAGGTAACAGGGCCATTGTTGCCAGCATTATTACCCCAAGAAGAAACATGAAGACCAATCCCAAAGAAAAATTTCTGTCAGCGAACAATTTTCGATCCACGTAACTGTGTTCATGCGTAAACATGTGGACAACAAATAGATAAAATGCAAGAAGCGCAACAATTAGCTCAAAGACGATTTCTGGAGACTCAAACCAGTACTTCGACTGGCCGCGATCGAGCATTAACTGCAGGCTTACTATTGCAATACTCAGCAGCACAAAACCAAAAAGATCAAAAGGGCGATCCCTGACGGTTGGTGTCTCCTTGACCAGCGCAATGATCCCTATGAGAGAGAGGATCCCAAATGGCACATTGATGTAGAAAACCCATCGCCAGTTATAGTATTCAGTGAGCCATCCGCCCGCGGTTGGTCCAAGGATAGGGGCAACCATTACGCCGACACCCCAGATGCCATTAGCCTTGGCTTGCTTGTTAATGGGAAAGGAATCGAGTAAAAGCGAATTCGAAAGCGGAACAAGACTTGCACCAAAAACGCCCTGCAGAACACGAAAGAGAATGATCTGGTCCAGCGTCTGCGCCGCACCGCAGGCCATTGATGCTAATGTAAAACCAACGACGGATATCAATAGGAGGCGCTTGCGGCCGACGCGTCCAGCCAGCCAGCCAGTAAGGGGCATGGCGATAGCGGCTGCCATAATGTAGGACGTTAGGACCCAGGATATTTTATCCTGGGTAACCGAAAGACTGCCCTGCATATGCGGCAAGGCGACATTCGCAATTGTGGTATCGATGATTTGAATTATCGCCGCCATCATGACGGCGGTAACCAATAGAAAGTGCTGCGTTTCTTCGGATAAGCCACGAAGTTTTCGAGTCAAGGTATTCACTATCTGTCCGGGTCATTGGCACCAAAGGCTGTATCAATTTTGATATAGGCGCTCATACCAGCTCGCAGTATAGGGTCAGCTGGATTTTGTTCCAGCTTGATTCGAATCGGAACACGCTGCACGACTTTGATCCAGTTACCCGTAGCATTTTGTGGTGGCAGTATTGAATACTCCGCGCCTGTAGCGGCGTTGAGGCTTTCTACAGCGCCTTTCCAGTGCAAGCCGGGATAGGCATCGACCGTAATATCTACCGCCTGATCAACCTGCAGATCAACAAGGTCAGTTTCCTTGAAGTTTGCTTCAACCCAGGCAGCAGTGTCGGAAACCACGCTGAGGAGCGGGCTCCCGACATTTATGTATTGGCCCAGTTTTGGCAGATGACTAACAAATCCACTAAAGGGCGCCACAACTCTGGTGTGTTCCAGATTGATTCTCGCCAGATCGAGGTCCGCCTGTGCCTCCATAACCTCTGAATACTCGGCGATAGGAGCATCGGCATGGTCATTCAAGTTTGCCAGCAATTGAGCCAGTTCCTTTTCGATAATAATCCTGTGTTCGTTGGCTATATCCAGATTGTGCTTTCTGTCATCGATGAGAGCTTCTGATGTGAGCTTTTTTTGCGACAGATTCAATTCGCGCTCATACTCTTTCTTTGCATAGTCAAGGTTGCTTACTGCCAGCGCCAACTCTGCCTGCTTTGTGCGATAGCTGGCCCTGAGCGACTGAATATAGGATTCTGCCTTTTTCAAGCGGGCTTCTGATTTCTGCTGTGCGACCACATAGGCGGCATCGTCGACTGTAATCAACAAGTCGCCCTTTGCAACTTTTTGGTTATCCTTAACCAGTACGGATGTAATTTTGCCAGAGACTTCGGAGCTCAACGTGACCTTATCTAACTTGATATAGGCGTTGTCCGTGGTAACAAAGCGGTCACCCGTCAAGTATAAATAGGCTCCGACAAACGCAGCGACCAGCAAACCGAGTGAGAAGAAGAGCGAGCGATAGTTCATTATGATATGTCGTTTTGGCTATTTTTTGAGCTTCGAAAGTAGAGTATCTTCAGCATCGGCGAGGTTGGCTTTTAATCGGGACAAAACGGAAAATGTCATCTGCAGATCAGATGCGGAAATGTGCCGATATGCATCCGAGCGCGTTGCCGCACCAATGGCCAAAATCTTTTTTAGCAAAGCATGCGCTGCGCGAGTCAGATAAAGGCGAAAAGCCCTGCGGTCATCGGGATTCACGCGCCGTTCTATGAGGCCACTTTCCTGCAACTTATCCAATAAACGTGCCAGTGTAATCGGCTTGATTTCGAGCAGTTCGGCCAGATCGACTTGCTGTATCCCCTCACAGCGTGACAGGTGCACAATGACCCGACATTGTTCCTGTGTCAGGCCAACACTTTGCACCCGTCGACTAAAATTTTTACGCAGAAGACGTGCCACATCGTGGATCAGAAATCCAAAATTATCCTGTGGTTCCCTCAACGTTGCCATGGATCTCATACCGCAAAGAAATATAATACGTAATGCTTATTATAAGCTAACCGTACTAATACTTACAAAGCAATAACCGCAAACCACGCATTGGTATGGTTCACATTTTTAGCCCAAGTCTGATTAAACTGATTGCCCTGACACTGCCAGGGGGTAGCGGTGGGGTGCAGGAACTGACGTGCATGTACTCTGCAGTGATTACGTTTTGCAAATCGTCCTTCAACACAAATTTGAGCACTTTCCCTGCCGGGTTGCGTGGCAAGGCATCAACGACGTGCAGGCGCAGTGGCAGTTTATACCGGGCCAGCAGGGGCTGCGCAAATTCGCGCAATTCCTCCAGGGTCAGGTGATGGCCGTCATGCAGCGCGACCACAGCCGTCACCACCTCCCCCCACTTCTCGTCAGGCATACCTATCACAGCAACCTCGGCGATAGACTCGTGCTTGTACAGGGCGCCCTCCACTTCCGCAGGGTACACGTTCTCTCCACCGGAAATGACCATATCCTTCAGGCGATCACAGATAAACAAGAAGCCGTCCTCGTCAACATAGCCGACATCGCCAGAGTGAAACCAGCCCTCCTCGTCGATAGCGGCAGCAGTGGCCTCGGGTCGATTCCAGTAGCCCTTCATAATATTGGGGCCGCGCAGGCAAATTTCGCCGCGCTCGACCGGCCGGGAGCGGCCGGTTGTTGTCATCCACGATTCGGGTATCGCTGTACATCGGAGGCTGACCGGCAGACCCGAGCTTGCTACCCGCCCACTCTGGGGTAAGAAATGCGGAGAACGGCGCAGTCTCGGTCAGGCCGTAGCCCTGGCAAAAATCCACCCCGCGAGCGGCGTACAACTCCATCAAGGATTCCGGAACCGGCGCGGCACCACATATCAGGTTCTGGACTGAGCCAGGTCGGACGTAGCGAATGCTGGGTGCTGCGACATAAACAGAAACATGGCCGGGGCGCCAAACATGTGGGAAACCTTGTAGCGTTCGATGTCCGCCAACACCCGTCCGGCGTCGAAATTGCGCAGCAAAATAACAGTAGAACCGACATGAAAGGAACCCAGAGTCATCACGTTCAGGCCGCCGATATGAAATAGCGGTGCCGCTGTCAGTATTACATGATCCCGGGAACAGCCAAAGGCCAACATGGCATTGATGTTATTCCACAGGATGTTGCCGTGGGTCAGCATGGCGCCCTTGGGCAAACCGGTGGTGCCTGAGGTATACATGATAACGGCCACATCGTGCTGGTCGACCGAGACTGCATCAGGCAGTGGTTCCGCGGCGATCCGCTCCGTCTCCAGATGACGCCAGCCGGCTGCGCCACTTTCACTGCAGAAGTAATGTCTGCAACACAGGTCGGCCAGCGCGGGTTCCAGCACGGGCCGCAGTGCATCATCCACCACCAGTGTATGAAGCCCTGCGTCATTGATAATAAACGTTAACTCCTGCGCGGTAAGCCGATAATTGAGCGGTACAAAAATGGCGCCCAGTGCCTGGGCTGCAAACATCGTCTCCAGCAGCGCGGGATGATTAAAACCCAGATAGCCGACCCGGTCACCTACGCAAACACCTGACGACCTGAACACACTTGCCTGACGGCGAACCCGGTCGCCGAATTCATCGAACCTGATCTCCTGCTCCTCGAAAACCAGGGCGATGCGCTCAGGGTTGAGGGCGGCTCGGCGCAACATTGTGGCAGCCAGGTTTGGTTCGATTTCGGGTCTGTTCACGGCTGGCTCCAGGGCGGTTGTCTTCTTCGGCTACTATTCAGGCTTAGGCAGTGTTCACGACGAGCAAGGTGATACTAACATGAGCCAATACTCCGTAACATGAATCCTGCCACAGGAAGGCATGACACCGCCGGTTATTTTTACGGCCACAGCATTGCATCACCGCTGACCTCCCCCTCTAAATCTGCTAACGTTGCGCCAAATTTCTGACGCACGGAGCAACCCGGCAATGACCAACAGTTTTTACCCCCCTCAACGCATCCTGATGGGGCCCGGTCCCTCCGATGTTTCTCCGCGCGTGCTGGGAGCACTGGCCCGCCCTACTATCGGCCACCTCGATCCAAAATTCCTGCAACTGATGGATGAGATCAAAGTCCTGCTGCAATTTGCTTTCCAAACCAAAAACACACTCACTCTGCCGATTTCCGCGCCGGGTTCCGCCGGCATGGAGGCCTGTTTTGTCAATCTGGTGTCACCGGGCGACAAAGTCATTGTGTGCCAGAACGGCGTTTTCGGCGGGCGTATGAAGGAAAATGTTGAGCGCTGCGGCGGCATCGCTGTACTGGTTGAAGACACTTGGGGTGATCCTGTCAGCCTGCACAAGGTTGAGGCGGCATTCGATGCGCACCCGGACGCCGCTATTCTGGCCTTTGTCCATGCCGAAACGTCAACCGGTGCGCGCAGCGACGTCGCCGCTCTGTGTGCACTGGCCACGCGCCGGGGCGCGCTATCCATCGTCGACGCAGTAACCTCCCTGGGCGGCATCGAGGTCGCAGTTGATACATGGGGCGTCGATGCCATGTACTCCGGTACACAAAAATGCCTGTCCTGCGTGCCTGGCATCTCTCCAGTGACATTCAGCGACAGGGCTGTGGACCGGATCAACAGGCGCGAGCACAAAGTCCAGAGCTGGTTTCTTGATATGCAACTGATCATGGGCTACTGGGGCGGCGCCAGCAAACGCGCCTATCACCATACGGCCCCGATCAACAATCTTTATGCACTACATGAAGCGCTCGTCATGCTGGAGGAGGAAGGCCTCGACGCAGCACAGGCACGCCACTTGCATAACCACCGTGCACTGGTAGCAGGCCTGGAAGCCATGGGTCTCACCATGGCGGTAGCACCCCAATTTCGCCTGCCACAGCTGAATTCAGTCCTGATTCCCGACGGGGTGGATGATGGCGCACTGCGCACCGCGCTGCTCAACGAATTCGACCTGGAGATCGGCGCTGGGCTGGGAGCCCTGGCGGGCAAAACCTGGCGCATCGGCCTGATGGGCTTCGCCAGCAATGCACGCAATGTGGCATATTGCCTGAGTGCCCTCGAAGCCATTCTCCAGCGCCAGGGCGCCGCCATTCACTCTGGCAAAGCGTTGGCCGCCGCCCGCGCTGTGTTCGACGGTCAGTAACCGGGTCCGTCGGGCGGATCCGCCGTGACCATCAACCCACCCGGCGCAACGTATTCACATCTTTATGGTCGTAGGATTTTTTGCCGTAGATGTCGAGCATGGTGCTTTCGCTGTAACGCATCTCATCTCCCGTTACGGTCATTGAATGCGTGAACGCCGTGGTTTTGGCCTGTTTGAACATGAACGGAGCCTGCACAATACCGAACTGTGGCGAATTGGCATCCGCCGCCACCTCAAACACCAGTTCCTGCGCCGGGTCGGTGGCTGGGGCGAGAGTGCCCCCTGCTACCACCGCCACTCCCCGCGGGATGGTAAAGGTCTCCACGATCGTGTTATCGGCGGGATCCCATAACCAGTAGCCGACCTGATCGTGAAACACCTTGTTATTCGATTTGCGACTGACCACCTGATGATAGCGGACTACTGATAACGTTTGCTTCTCCGCGTTGGTGACGTCACCGGCGGCATCAAACACAATTGTCTCGAAATACGGGTTGCGTTCCTCGCCATCCGGCTCCGGCGCCCTGTCGACACCCTTGTCACCCTGCCACGTACCGATAAGCGCCACCAGTGGACCGTAGTTGATGCCGTCGATAATGGTATGTTCACTCATATTATCGGGCCCCCCATTGTAAAAATGTTTGCCAAATGTACATAAATCCGACTCCCGTCACCAACGCTCAATACGAGCTGTGCCGTGCTGGTTATGTCTAAGCCCCCGAGACCACTGCCGGCGTCAGTCGAGCGCTGCCCCAGTAGTTGTAGCCTGCGATTCTCGGGGTGCTTGGCAGATAGCTGTTGTGCATATCGGCGATCGAGAACCCGCCCTGTTGTAGCAACGCAGGTATAGCGCGATTAAGGTTACAACCACCGGCAATACGTCGCCACAGCGGATTGATCCTGTTCTGCCACTGTAGGACGGCGGCATCGGGCGCTGCGCCATGCTCGCAAAATAGCAGGCTGCCGCCAGGGCGCAACACCCTGGCCATGCCCTGCAATGCGGTGACCGGATCCGGAATGGTGCACAGGGCAAAGGTGACCAATACGGTATCTACGCTGGCGTCTGCCAGCGGAATCTGCTCACCGGGCAGACCGATGAACTCAACCTCGAAAGCAAGGTGCGCAGCCCGTTTGCGGGCCAATTTCCAGGAGGCCTCCGAGGGATCGAGGCCAATCACACGTTCCACCTGGCTCGCATCATAGTACGGCAAGTTGAGCCCTGTCCCGATGCCGATCTCCAGTACAGTACCCGTCGCCAGCGGCACGATCTTTTCGCGCTGCTTCATAATAGGTTTGCTGGCGCAGGCGCAATTGATAAACCGTGGCAGGACATGCCTGTCGTAAAAACCCATGCTCAGTGCTCCCGGATCAACTGCTATCAATTGTAATCCCATGCCAGACGCAAAAATACGATAAAGTGCTCTGATGCAAAAAGAATGGTGATGCACCCCCCCAGCCATTCGAGTGAGCATGGACATCACCACATATGGGAGAAATCAATGCGAGCAATGGTGCTGCATGAGCAACAAAGTCCACTGCAACTTTGTGAATTACCGCAACCCGTCGCCGGACCGGGGCAGCTGTTATTACAGGTAAAAGCCTGTGGTATCTGTCGCACTGACCTGCATATAGTAGACGGCGACCTCAAGCACCCCACACTGCCCCTGATACCAGGCCACCAGATTGTTGGCGAAGTCTGCAGCGTAGGCGCCGGGGTAACGGGTTTTAGTACCGGGCAGCAGGTGGGTGTGCCCTGGCTTGGTGGTAGCTGCGGCCATTGCTGGTACTGCGGCCACGACAAGGAAAATCTCTGTGACGAGGCGCGCTACACCGGCTACCAGATCAACGGCGGATTTGCTGAATACACGGTGGCCGATCCAGCCTACTGCTTTGCCATTCCAGCACGCTACAGTGCCCAGCAGGCGGCACCGCTGCTATGCGCAGGCCTGATCGGCTATCGCGCCTATCGTCTGCTGCAATCCTATAAAACCATCGGCTTATACGGTTTCGGCGCTGCGGCCCACATACTGATACAACTGGCACGTCATCGCGGGCAGGCTGTCTACGCGTTCACCCGCGAGGAGGACACAGTCGCACAGGATTTCGCCCGAGCACTGGGAGCGTGCTGGGCCGGCGACTCCGGACAACCGGCGCCCGCGCCACTGGACGGCGCCATTATTTTTGCCCCCGCCGGGGAGTTGGTGCCACAGGCCTTGCGCGCGGTGCGCAAGGGAGGGCGCGTCGTCTGCGCCGGCATCCATATGTCTGACATTCCGTCCTTTCCCTACGAGATTTTATGGGGCGAGCGGGAATTGTGCTCGGTGGCGAACCTGACCCGCAGGGATGGAGAGGAATTCCTGCCGCTGGCCGCGCAAATCCCCATCGCCACAACAGTGCATGCCTATCCGCTGGAACGGGCTAATGAAGCGTTGGATGATTTACGCCACGGACGTTTCAGTGGTGCTGCAGTGCTGGTGCCCTGAACACCTGACATTGGGACCCATTGCCTGAACGATGGCGTTTGCGGGAATACTGATGTGCTTACCGAACGGCGTCCACACGTTCAACAATCGTACCGTTGGCGGTTCCGCCGCCCTCACAGATGGCAAGTAATCCGTAACGTTTACCACTGCGGTGCAATTCATGCACCAGTGTAGTCATAAGTTTGGCACCGGTACCGCCCAGGGGATGACCCAATGCCTGGGCTCCGCCGTTGACGTTAAGCTTGTGCAGGTCCGCACCCAGTGCCTTGGCCCAGGCCAGCGGCACGGAACCAAACGCTTCATTCACTTCATACAGGTCGATATCGCCCAGACTTAGACCGGCTTTCTCCAACACTTTTCTGGTTGCCGGTATGGGGCCTTCAAGCATTATGACCGGATCCGAGCCAATAACACTCATGGCCACAATCCTGGCCAGCGGCTTCAGGCCGAGTCGCTTGCAGGTAGCGCCATTGGCGATCATTACCGCGGCGGCGCCGTCACATATCTGGGAGGCATTGGCTGCTGTCAGCAGGCCATTTTCTTGCATTGGCTGAAGACCGGCGAGTGCACCCAGGGTGGCATCCATGCGGATGCCCTCATCCTGGATATGCAGTTCGCGGGAGCCATCCGCCAATTCGATTTCAATTGGCACAATCTGATTCTTGAAGCGCCCTTCCTCCACCGCACGTTTTGCCTTGACATGACTGTCAAATGCGAATGCGTTAAGTTCATCCTGCGTCAGCTCATATTTACGCGCCAGCATTTCCGCACCCGCGAACTGGTTGAACTGCACGCCGGGATAGCGCGCGGACAGCTTCTTACCATAAGGCACGCCATGATCAGCCTTGAACCCGTCGATGATGCTGGCACCGATAGGCACCTGGCTCATACTTTCCACTCCGCCCGCGATAACCAGATCCTGCGTGCCAGACAGGACGCCCTGTGCGGCAAAATGCATCGCCTGCTGACCTGATCCACATTGTCGATCGACGGTTGTACCAGGCACGGCTTCACCGAGGACTGAGGAGAGACAGACATTACGCGCAATATTGCTCGACTGTGCACCTACCTGGGAGACGCAGCCGAATATGAGATCGTCAACTTCAGCGACGGTAACACCTGTTGTCGCCATCAGCGCATCCACCACCTCGGCACCTAAATCGATCGGGTGAATCTTCGACAAGCGTCCGTTTTTCCTGCCGCCTGCACTGCGCACGGCGCCTACAATGTATGCATCTGTCATCTTGTTCTCTCCTTCAAATAGATAGGTTGTGCGTGCCTGCTCGGTGCAATCAGCTCTTGCCCTTCGCTGCCTTGATCTCGTTTGCGTGCAGCACGCCAAACAGGAAGACATTCACCAAATGGGCTGGCAATGAACCGCCTGCCGATTTGCAGAGCTTAAAAAAGACCACAGTCTCGATGAGGTGCACAAGCGCAAGAATCCCAAGTGCACGCAGCGCCCAGGCACCCGCAGTCGTATCTCCCTGCGTGAGCGCCAGACCTGCCAGAACGGCATAAACAACCAGTAATACGATTTTTCCTGCGGACATGTCGTTCTCCTTACAATTTAATTTGATACGCGTCAGGGTCGAGCCGATGCATCTCGGCTTCAATCCATCGTTCCACTTCATCCATCAGCTCCCCCGGTTCGCGCCCCTCAGCGCACACCGGTTGCCCTATGGACACATCAATGACTCCAGGAATCAGGGAAAATGAACGCCGCGGCCAACAGCGCGCTGATGTCACAGCGATGGGTACAATATACGCTCCGGTGGCGACTGCCAAGCGGGTCGCGCCGGACTTGTAGCTCCCTTTCTTGCCGCGCTCGGTACGGGTCCCTTCGGGAAACATAATAATCCACTTGCCGCGATCCATCAGTACCAGTCCCTGTTCGGCCACTTTTGCCCAGGCGTTAATGCGTTGCTTGCGGTCGATATGGATCATACCGAGCCGGCCAATACACCAGCCGAAAACGGGAATGCGCAACAGCTCCTTCTTGAACACGTAAGCCAGCGGGTGGGAGGTAAAACTGGCAAAGAAGAACGTCTCCCAGGTCGACTGGTGCTTGGGACAAAGAATGATCCTGCGCATGTCGTCAACCGTGGGTAGATTGTCATCACCGTGTACGCGGTAGCGTACGCCACCAACAATGCGTGCCGCCGCAATAACACCCCTGAGCCAGGGTGCGGCAAACCACCACCAGAGTTTTTCATCGCTAAGAAAAAGTGAGCAAAATACCAAAGTTAAGCCCACGGGAATCACTGACACTACAATCCAGGTGAAAACGAGGAACGATCGAATGGCGTTCATACTTGGATTCCGCAGGTTGACTGGAGTGCATTAAACCAGATTGTTGGCCCGGACGAAAACCCGGCGCCTGCTTTCTACCTGGAATCGCGTTAAGATCAAAGGCGCAATGATTCCAGGATTCATCCGCATGACTTCACGGCAATACCCCGGTCTACACCCGCTGGCGCACGGTGCCTATGCCTGGCTGGCCCCGCAAGGTAGCTGGGGATGGAGTAATGCGGGCCTGATCGTTGACGGCGAAGAGTCTCTGCTGATCGATACCCTGTACGATCTGCAGTTGACAGGGGACATGCTGCGCAAAATGCGCGCCGCTGAGCCGGTGGCAAATACCATCGGTACACTCGTCAATACCCACGCCAATGGCGATCACTGTCACGGCAACGAACTGGTCGCGGGAGCCCAAATCATTGCATCGACGGCCTCGGCACTGGAAATGAGTGAGCTGCCGCCCGAGGCGATGGCAGCTATCATGCAGAGCGCCGGGGACTTCGGCCCGCTGGGTGACTATTTAAAGCACTGCTTTGGGCAGTTTCGCTTTAATAGCATTCAATTCACTCCGCCAACACGCACCTTTGACGGCGCGCTGGACTTGTGGGTGGGTGACAAACTGGTGCATCTCATTGAGGTTGGCCCTGCCCACACACGGGGTGACGTGCTGGTACATTGCCCAACTGATCGCGTTGTATTTACCGGTGATATTCTGTTTATCGACAGCACCCCGGTGATGTGGCAGGGCCCCGTAGCCAATTGGATAAAGGCCTGTGTCCTCATTGAAGGAATGGAAGCAGACCTTATCGTCCCCGGACATGGGCCCATCACGGACAAGCATGGCGTGGCGAAGGTCCGGCGTTACCTGCAGTATGTGCACGATCAGGCCAGAACTCGTTATGACGCCGGCATGGGCGCCTTCGAAGCAGCAAAAGATATCGAATTGTCTGAGTATTCCGCTTGGTCTGACCCCGAGCGTATCGCGGTCAATGTAGACAGCCTGTATCGGGAATTTTCTGGGCAGGCGGCGCGCACCGACCTACTGGAGTTACTGCGCAGGATGGCGGAGCTGGCCGGATTTGGTAAGACCACCTAATGCGGCTGCACCTGAAAAGGCTCAGCGCTAAAACCACACTGTAATTCGTCTTATACATCGTTATACTGGCGCGTTAGCGTACCGCGCCGACTCGGCAACAGGGACCATTGAAAAAACCCGTTTCAAAAGCTGACATTCGCGACGAACTGCTACAGGAAACCGTACGCTTCCTCGAGCAGGGCGGTAGCGTCAATGAAATTCCGCGAGGCATCTCCGGCAAGGATCCGGGCGACCCTCCCCTGTTCCTCAATCGCCGCCTGTTCGTTGAACCCAAAAGCCCGCGCACCCCGATTCCGGAAGTGGTTGCGGCCATTGAGGCGCGACGACACCAAAAATTTCGCCATAAGCCGCAACCAAAACGCCGACTGCCGCCCCCACGACGCAAAATACTCTACGACGATTTTGGCGAACCGCTGCGACGGATCTGGTCAGAAGAATAGAACATCCAAGCCACTTCCCAGGAACTTGCATCGCCATAGCGCACTGGCTATTTTAACAAGTCCAACCAACAGGAGCCTACCCGTGACGACCGACATCCGCCCATTTGAAGTAGCTATTCCCGCCTCTGCATTGGATGATCTCAGGCAACGACTGGCGCACACACGCTGGCCCGAGCAGGAAACTTGTGACGATTGGAGCCAGGGTATACCGCTGGGCTACACCAGGGAACTGGCGCACTACTGGGGAACAGACTACGACTGGCGGCGCTTTGAGAAAAAACTGAACGGCTGGTCGCAATATATGACCAACATTGAAGGTATCGACATTCACTTCATACACCATCGAAGTCCACATGAAAATGCGCTGCCCCTTATCATCTCCCACGGCTGGCCCGGCTCAATCGTCGAATTCCACAAAATTATCGACGCGCTGGCCAACCCGACCGCACACGGTGGTGCCGCAAGTGACGCATTTCACGTGGTCGCACCCTGCCTGCCGGGCTACGGTTTTTCCGGAAAACCCACCAGTACCGGTACTTCCGTAGAGAAAATCGGCCGCATGTGGGGCCAACTGATGGCGCGTCTGGGTTACTCCCGCTATGTGGCACAGGGGGGCGACTGGGGCAGCATGGTCACACAGAGCATGGGTATGACCGAGACAGAACACTGCGCTGGCATCCACATCAACATGCCGATCGTGGCCCCGGACCCGGACACTATGGGCGACCTCTCCGCACAGGAGCAGGCGGCACTCGTGGATATGGGTGCTTACGTGGAAAAAGGCTCTGGCTATTCCAAACAGCAGTCCACCTATCCCCAGACGCTGGGCTATGGCCTTGCTGACTCTCCCGTTGGGCAGATGGCGTGGGTAGTGGAAAAGTTCTACATGTGGACGGACTGTGAAGTCAACGGTGCGCGGCATCCGGAGAACATCCTGACGAAGGACGAACTACTGGATAACGTGATGATATATTGGCTCAATAACGCCGCCGCCAGTTCCGCGCGCCTGTACTGGGAGAGTTTCAACAACGCCAATATGGATCCTATAGGCATGCCAGTCGGCTGCTCCATATTTCCCAGAGAGATATTTCGCTGTAGCCGCCGCTGGGCGGAAAAACGCTTTTCGAACCTCATTCACTGGAACGAACTGGATCGCGGCGGCCACTTCGCTGCGCTGGAGCAGCCTGATATCTTTCTAGGGGAGTTGCGCACCTGCTTCAGGGCACTGCGCTAGTTTAGCTAGCAATCGTCGAATACTTCACTGGTAATCAGGCTACTGCTGAAAGTACCCTCGAGAGGGTTACTCTCATCAGGAATTGCCTTTGTTCGATCCGGATCGGTCCTGGTGAACGTAGTGTCCAGAAGTCCTGGACGGGGACCAATCTCCGCCTTATCCCATTTTTTCGATGCAGGAGACAAGGAAGGGGTCGGAACGCTGTCCATATCTATTACAGAGTGTGCGCTAAATATGAAAACATCGGGCTCCAAGGGACGAGATTCCAGCCGCAGAGAAGGAGCCTTAACGTGGGGTGCACTATCAGGGGGCAGGAAGAGTGGTGTCCGAGGTTCAAGATCGGGTAGGCGCACGGAACCAGATTTAACCATTGAGTCAGCAATTTGATCCTGCTGCTTCGGTGCTTCACGCAGGTTCGGTGCCGGAGCCGGACTACTTCCTGCTCCCAGTTGCCATAATGCCCCGCTACCGAGAACTGTCTCGGTAGCATTGCTGCCAATAAACTCCAGATTCTGCAAGGCTGCATCGGTGCTGCGCCGATTGAGTCCCATCTCCAGCTCCTCAGGCACCACCGCAACAGTTCGCGGGTGCCCAATATGCGCCAGGTTAGGCGTATGGCCGGGGGCAACGCCACTGCGGTAGCTATCGGGCGCAAGTAGTCGCGCCTGCTCCGCGAGCGTCTGGCCGGATTCGCCACGATAGGTCGCTCTGGTTTCCAGCAAAGCAGCCCTGACGAAATTTTGCTGAGCTAAACCATGTTGGCGACTGACATCCATGTCGGAGTGTACGGCCGTGGTCGTGGAGCCGCTGGCGACCCGCAATTGCGGTATCTCAAACATTTCTTCTGGTGCTATTTCGCCCTCGTGCTCTTGCTCTAGCGCAAGATGCTCCCGCAATGCTCGCTGCTTGAGCACCTCACTGGCACAGTCTGACCAGCGACCGAAATGGGACGACTCTGCGGGATCCGGCATGCGGTGCTTGCGGAAACTGTTCATGGCGTGCACGAAACGCTGCTGCACCGCCCGATAGTAATATATGTAATCCTCCGTTTGCAGCGGCACGACATCCGCACCGTCGCTTATGATCAGCATCTGGGGCGGCAACTGCCCCTGTAAAATGTGCAGGAGATCAGCTAAGAAAGACAGACGAAACGCCGAATGCAAACTGGTCCTGGCCTGAGTTTCACAGGGGATATAGAGAAAATCCCCCAATTGGGAATAACCGCTGGTACGCATCAACAAATTGGCGCTACCCGACAGTGTGCCAACTGCCAGTTGCCCATTGACGATAAAATCCGCACCCCCCGCCATTGCAGCCAACGTCGCGGTGCGGCGATCGGGCTCGTCCATATCTGCGTCGATCAGCGCTACGTTCCGGCCTTCGGCGCGCAGTGTTGCGGCAATGTGATCCCGTGACTCCTGGGTGTCTTTCGACTCCCCACTGTGCTTGTCCGGCAGAATGCCATGATCCGGATTTTCAAGGGTCAGACGCTCCATCCAGATCGCGAAAGGAGATTCCCTGAATAGGACAATGTCGTCCGGGGTGTACGTTACGACGTTATCGACAATGTAGCGATACATAATTACGGCCTGCTTTCCCAACGTCCCGATAACCGCGTAAGCCTGATTTCACTTAAGCCGTTCAACTATTTATATCCGAATGTCCCGCAGCTGTCCACGCTAACAAGTGCCGGTGATATTAGTGTTTTTGGTAAATAGTTGCGCCACCGATGACAGTCCGCTCCACCACCAGGTCGCGCATCGCAAAGGGGTTGTCCAGCGGATTGCCAGACAACACAACGAGGTCAGCGTACTTACCCGCTTCCAGTGAACCCCGGTTGCCGTCCTGAAACACCTGCCAGGCTGCATCAATGGTCACCGCGCGCAGTGCTTCCAACACACTGATGCGCTGCTCTGACCCCAGCACCTCTCCATCATAGGTGATACGGTACACCTGACTCCATACCGCCTGCAGTGGCAACATGGGCGTGACCGGTGTATCCAGATGGGAACTGAAGCGCAAACCGTTGTCCAAGGCCCATTTCGAAGGACTGATCTGGGCCGCGCGCTGCGGCCCCAGGAAAATATCCCGGTGTCGATCACCCCAGTACCAGGTATGTGCAGTAAAAAAGCTGGGGGTAACGCCGAGCTTTTTCATTCTTGCCATCTGGTCTTCCCGCGCCATCTGGGCGTGGATGAGTATCATGCGCGGATCGTCAATAGGGTGGACCTTCTGCGCCGCTTCGAAGGCATCCAGAATATCCTCAATGGCTTGATCGCCGTTGCCGTGAATGGCAATCTGGTAGCCTGCCTTGTGCAAAGCCACCACCTTTTCAAATAGACTCTCTCTGGGTATCGCCGGATAACCTCGGTAGTTGTCATCACCGTGATACGGCGTGTAGTAAGGTGCACCAAGGTACCCGGTAAAGCCCTGGATGCTGCCATCCGCTACCAGCTTGACAGCTCCCATTACCACTTTATCGCTATTGTAGTCTGCAGGGTCGTATTCGCCATTGAGCAAATCGTCGCCAAATTCTGTTTCCAAGGGAAACAGGATCAGGCGCTGCGGGATGACACCAAACTTACTGAACCAGGACAAGCCAGTTGCGAGTTTCTTGCTGACGCCCCCGGATTGCGCGGTCGTAACCCCTACCGACGCATACTCAGTAGCGGCCGACTTCATGAGACGATACGTGTTGGCGAGACTTAAATCCTGCATCTGGCGCATGACGTCCAGCCGTGCAGTCTCTTCCAGCAGGCCGTTGGGCTCCTGGGAGCCCGGAATACGGCCGATGACACCGCCCTCGGGATCGGGCGTGCCGGCGTTGATGCCGACGGAGGCCAGCGCCATACTATTGGCAACAAACAGATGACCGGAGATATGCATCGCCACCACTGGGTGCTCGGTGGAGACCTGGTCCAGTTCGTCTCTGGTCGGGTGGCGGTTCTCTGCCAGTCGGGTATCGTCATAGCCGAAGCCACTCACCCATTGCCCCGGCGGCGTCTTGGCCGCCTGTTCCTTGAGGGCGGCAAGCACGTCGGCCATATTTTTCCTGGTGCCAATAGGCGGACTGTTCAAGTCTGCCGCTACTACACGCATACCCGAGCCGGGAAAGTGACTGTGCGCGTCAACAAATCCGGGCAACATTGTGCGTCCGCGCAGGTCCACAACCTCGGTGCCATCTTCCACCAGCGCCATGATCTCCTCGGTGGAACCAACTGCCTCAATTCTGTCTCGCTTGGTGGACAGGGCCTGCACGATTGAGTTTTTGGCATCCATGGTCAGGATGTTGCCGTTGATAAACACCTGGTGCACCGGAGGCTGCGGCGTGCGTATGGCAATCTTCAGCAGAACACCCAGACCAAAACCGAGTGCGAGCAACACCAGCAATAGCGTTTTCCATTTCACCGCAGTGCGGTCCGTTTAATGTGCTCACGAGAGTTCGTACGGGGTAAGCCTCATCGCCACTCAATCAGGCAACTGCGCCGATTAGTATGTTGGCCAGTTGGGCCCGATGCCAGGCAGCGTCCCCCCACAGCAGTTGGCTGTGTTTCTGCCGCTTGAAGTACAAGTGCACATAACACTCCCAGGTAAATCCTATCCCTCCGTGGTATTGTACCGAACGGCCTGAAGCAAATGCCGCAAGTTCGCTGGCCGAGGCCTTGGCCATATGTGCGAATTCGGCGGCCCGCGATGGTTCGGTATCGATGGCACAGGCGGCGTTGTACACCAGGGACTTGCATTGATCGATGAGTATCATGACATCCACCAGCGGATGTTTTACTGCCTGGAAGTAGCCCAGCGAATGATCGAATTGCTGGCGTGTGCCCACGTATTCCACTGTGGTCTGCAACTGCCATTCGGCGGCGCCGGTAACATCTGCCGCCAGTAGCGTCCAGATAGCAGGCATTGCCTGTTGCAAGGCCGCTAGCCCACTCCCCGTCACTTCCTGGGCCGTGACATTATCGAAGCAGACATGCGCCTGATCGCGGGTCAGGTCTACGATAGCGTCGGGTACAACGGTGACGCCGGAGGCATCTGTTGCTACCCAGTACAACATCATCAGGCCCGCACTGGTCTGGGCACTGACCAGCAGGCGGTCGACCTTGCGCGCGTCCTGCACAAACCAGGCGGTACCGCTCAACCTGCCCTGCACACACTTTATGTCGGTGTCCCCCGCCCAGGAGGCGTGTCGGTTGCTGACGGCCAGGCTGGCGGTGACTCCCTCGGCAATTTCGGTCAGGGCTGACTCACCACCGGCACCGCAAGCAGCAAGAACGTAGGTGACATTGAGCGTCGATAGTAGCGGGCACGGAAAAGCCGCACGCCCCACCTCCTCCACCAGCCCGGCTACCGCCACCACCGGCATACCGAGTCCACCGACGGACTCGGGCGCCGCCAGCGAAGTCCAGCCGAGATCAACCATCTGTTGCCACAGCGTGCGATCCCAAGCACAGGCGGTCATGCGCTCCGGATTGTGATCCGAGGCAACCATTTTGTGCAGCTTGTCGGTTGTAAAACTATCGGCAAAAAACTTACGGGCAGAGTTCTTTAACAGCGCCGCATCTTCACCAAAACCAAAATTGTCCGGTTGTGTCATGTCTCCCCCTTATTTTGATTTGGCCAGGCCAAGCACGCGCTCGCCGAGAATATTACGCTGCACCTCGCTGGTTCCCGCGGCAATGGTCATGCCATAGGAATTCATATACGCCATAGGCCATTGACCGCCAGCCGGGGCGTTGTCATCCCCCAGGTACAAAGACGCACTCGCGCCCTCGACTTCGAGTGCCACGGCCGCGGTATCCTGCGAGATTTCGCTGGACAACAGCTTGTTCTGCAACAACAGGCGCGACGGATGATCCTGCAGCGCAGCAACCCTTGCCCGCCGCTGATTTTGCCCCAATCCCGCTTCGCGAATGACCAACTGCATGATGCGATCGCGCAACAGGGGATCCTCCGCCGCGGGTCTGCCGTTACGCTGCGTATCCCGGGCCAGTTGGATCAGGTTGGCGGTACTGGGTACTAGTGCTGTCTTGCTCTTCATGCCCCCGGCGTGCGGCGTCTTGAGTTCGCCAGCGCCGCGCTCATGCAGCAGCGTCGTCATGGCTACCTGCCAGCCCTTGCCCACTTCATCAAGCCGATAACTGTCGTCAACCTCGAGGTTTTCGAAAATCACTTCGTTAAAACCGGTTTCGCCGGTTATCTTGATCAGCGGCCGTACTGTGACACCCTTCCCCAGCGCACTGCGTATAGGCACCACGAAATACGACAGTCCGTCGTATTTGTGCGAGCGGTCGGTGCGCAGCAGCAGAATCATCCACTCAGCAAAATGTGCCAGCGAAGTCCAAACCTTGTGGCCGTTGATCACCCATTTATCACCCTTACGCTCGGCAAAAGTCTGCACGCTGGCCAGGTCGGAGCCGGCTCCCGGCTCGCTGAATCCCTGGCACCAGATGTCCTCCCCGGAAAACAAGCGTGGCAGCAGGCGCTCCTTGAGCGCCGCCTGGCCGTGATAGAAAACCGTGGGGGCCGCCATGCCCAGGCCGATAACATTGGGAAAAAAGGGCGTTCGTGCCCCGATCATTTCCTCGTTGGCGACGCGTTGGCAATCACTGCGTCCCCTGCCTCCGACTGCGACAGGATAATCGCAGCCAACCAGGCCGGCATCGTAGGCCGACTTTTGCCAGGCGCGTAAATAGGTTAGTTGTTCCTTGGTCATAATCTCCAACGGGGACAGTGGTAACCTGACGGGGGGCTCTCCGGGCTTGTTGTGTTTTACCCACTCTCGACAGTACTGGCGAAACTCCGCCTGTTCCGGGGTATCCTGACGGGCACTTTCTGACATGGTTAATGCTCTCGCTGCAATAGTTAATAGTGTGGTGGTTTGTCATCTGCGGGTGCACCCGCCGACCCCACTTCATGGTGGGCTGCATCATCCTGCTGGCGTTGCCGCAGTAACTCCAGTTGCCGTCGCAGCAATAATAGTTCCTGTTGCTGCTGCGCCAGCGCCTCGTCAAGGCTCCTGACATTATCTTCCTGAAAGGCAAGCTGGCTCTGCAACTCCATCATTTGTTGTTTTAGCATGTCGACATCTGCAGACATTCCAACCTGCCTCCTGACAATCCCGGTTTGCGCCGAAGCCTCGGCCTAATATACTGCCCACCTTGCCATAAATACACGGTCCCGCCATGACCAAGCAAAAAAACACTGTCAGCCGCCTGGTGTATTCCACCGACGGCGGTCGACTCTGTCCCCAGTGCCTGCGCACAGTAGTGAACTGCGTGTGTGGCAATAGAAAACCCGCAGCGACCGGCGATGGCATCGTGCGCTTGCACCGCGAAACCAAAGGTCGTGGTGGCAAGGCCGTTACTCTCATCAAAGGACTGCCACTGTCGGGCGATGCGTTAAAGGTCCTGACCAGCCACCTAAAGAAAAAATGTGGCGTCGGTGGGTCGCTGAAGGACGACATCATCGAAATCCAGGGCGATCACCGCGAATTCCTCAAAGGAGAATTAGAAAAACTCGGCTACCCCGTCAAAATTTCCGGCGGTTGAGCATATTATCAACTTTTGTGTGAGCGTTACTAACTTTTAGCCGCTGTTTGATGGACTTTAACTCATCTCGCACACAGGAAAAATTACTCAGCCAGCATCATTTCACGTCAAGTTAGCCAACTTTCGCAAATTTTTTGTGAATTAACACCTACAAGCCTTTATTTTTATTGGATTTAATTTTTCTTTGTGGTAAATAGTTGTGCGTGAGCTTGGAAAAGACGCAGTCCGGGTACGTTCTCCCGGGTCGTATCATGATAACCGGGCCACAGAAAACCATAAAAATGAAACAGCAGTATCTGACGGATTAGTCATCCCTGCGAGGGAGTGGGTTATGTACGTTACCGCAGACCACCTGAGAGATCAGGTTATTCGACCAACCCTGGAGTATATGGGCGCATTGACGCCCGCTAGCGAGGCGTTCCTTCTCAATACCGCTATCAACCCCCCTGATGTGGGGCTATTTTGCGCGGCAAATGAGGGTCTTGGCCTGTTCAACATTACGGCGGCCCAGCACCGTGACCTGTGGGACCGGTACCTGGCCTTCAATCCGGACTTGGCCAGCAGGGTTAGGGGATTGGCCAGCCAGCGGGCCTTCCTGAGTGATCCCGACAGCGAGTTGCAAACCAACCTCAGCTATTGCACCGCAATAGCCTGGTTGATGCAAAAACGCGCCGGAGGCATTCTGGAGCGGACTGACGCTGCGGCTGCCGCAAGCGCCTGACATCAGGTACCGAGCTGTCGATTCCACATCGGCGCCGACCAAAACAATCGCGGCTGCTCGAAGAGCGCCTGCCTTAGGTGCCGGTCGCGTCAGATTCTACCTTGCGCTTTAAGGCTTCCCAAACGGGAAGGTTCTCGGGCTTATCAATATCCGTAAGCCAGGGCAACTCTATCCATTTAAGTCCTGCTCTCGCCAGGGCAACACATGTTTTTGCATAGACCTCATCGCTGCCCCAGGGCATCTCATGGAATACGTCCTCTGTAATTGCGCGCGCGCCTAACAGCACATAGCCGCCATCAGTGGCCGGCCCCACAACGACCGGCGCAGTGTGTAGTGCCGCAACCGCCTGCCTGAGATAGGCCGGGTCAATGCCCGGGCAGTCACTGCCCACGAGAATGACATTGGCATACCGCGACAGTCCGCACTGCATCGCGTTGTACATTCTCTGGCCCAGATCAGTGCCGTGTTGCTGTGAGACCCGACAGGCACCCATTGCAAGACAACGACTGAACAGAGTGTGTTGTGTGTCGCCCGCTACTGACAACTCAACATCACCAAGGCCGCTATCAAGCAGCTGGCGACAAGTCCACAAGGTCATTTCACAATGCAACTCACAGGCACGGGCTGCCGATAGATGAGGCAACATACGGGTTTTAACCCGCCCCTCCTGCGGCGCGCGACTAAACTGGATTAGCAGTAGCGACTTTCTGTCAGCGTCCATGGTAGTACCGCCACAGCGTGCTCGGAGCCACACCCAAAAAATAGGCCAGTCGCAACAGCCACATCCGTACAACCGTTCTCATTACGCCGTACTCTTCCCAGCGACGGCTGGAGGTCAGCACTGGCTCCGTAAGGATTAATGGCGGCGCAAGGCGCCGCAGGCGTTTGCAGTAAGCGACATCTTCCATCAGAGGTATGGCATCAAACCCCCCGGTCTGTTCAAACACGCACTGCTGCACAAACAACATTTGGTCACCCGTGGCAACAGATGTCAGGCGCGAGCGCTGGTTCATAAACCACTCTATGATACGAAACGAAAATCGCTGACCACTCAACCGCACCCGACAAAAGCCCCATTGGGGTCGCCGTGCAAGACACGCGTCCAACTCCATCGCGCCTATGCCAGGGCGACTGTCCGCGTGCACGAAGCAAAGGTACTCAGAAGATGCCACCTGTCCGCCCATATTCATCTGGTGGGCCCTGCCACGCGTGCTGATCAGAACCAGGTCGCAGAGGGGCATGGCTACTGCCACCGTCCGGTCGCAACTGCCGCCATCCACCACAATCAGCTGACTCGAGGGATACCCCTGACGCAGGTCCTGCAGCAGATTGGCTAACATGGCCTGCTCGTTGAGAACCGGAATGACAAAGCTCACGCTGGCCTGCATCAGGCGTCCAGTGCTCCACCACAGCTGCTACCCTGGCCAGCGGTGCAGCCATAACAATGCGCACCTGTGACAACCGCGCTGCCCTCAAGGCTGGCCGCAGACACGAGTTCGCGAATATGGGGGCGACGATCACTTGCGACCATTGGCAGGTCCAACATCTGATTGAAGTCACAATCGTATAGATAGCCGCGCCAGTCGACACTGACCAAACGGCGACACATGAGGGTCTCCATATTGGAGTAACTGAAGTTGTCTCGCAGCAAACCCATGTACTCGAGGTACTGGCCCTGTGCCAGTAACACTGAACCAAAGCGACTGATGGGCATATTGGTGATGGTGAACAATTGATTGAAGCGAATCCCAAAGCGTGCTGCCAGTTCACGCCGGTAATCTGCTTCCAGCGTCTCCTGTGGTGGCGGCAGCACTGGCCCGACCGGGTTATACACGAGGTTCAATACCAGTTTGTCGCCATAACCCAGGGCGTTGAGCCGGTGCAACGCCTGAATGCTCGCATCGTAAACGCCCTTGCCACGCTGCGCTTCTACATTGTCCGGCAGATAACACGGCAGCGATGCGCTGATCTCCACCTGCTGTTCGGCTAAAAAAGCAGCCAGATCCTCCTGTCCAGGCTCCAGCAATACAGTGAGGTTACAACGGTCGATTACCCGGACGCCTAAATTACGCGCTGCCCTCACGAGATACCGGAAGTGTGGGTTCAATTCTGGTGCGCCACCGGTCAGGTCCAGGGTTTGCAGACCATGATTGTCCAGCAGTAACAAAACCTGGTCGACTGTCGCCAGATCCATTTGTTCGGTGCGCTGAGGGCCCGCATTGACATGGCAGTGTGCACAGCTGAGGTTGCACAGATAACCCAGGTTAACCTGCAGTGTGTCCAGGGACGCCCTGTGAACTGGCGGAAAATCACTGTGCAACAAAAGTGGACGCGTATCACGCATATAACAGCGGGCAACCTTTTTGACAATGAACGGCTTTAGACCCTGGACCGCGCAGCAACTCAGTAACTGGCCTGTCGCTCCAAAGGCGTCAACAAGCTCTGAGTATCCCCCAGCAGATACTGGAACACCACATTATAGGCCAGCACCGCCTGCACATAGTTGCGGGTTTCCAGATATGGGATGGTTTCGATCCACACTTCAACCGGCACCCCCTCGCCCGCGCCATGGCGCCAGCGCTCCATACGAAAAGGGCCAGCATTGTAGGCAGCCAAGGCGAATACCCGATTGCCACTAAAACGATCCAGCAGTTGGCGATAATAGGCGCTGCCCACCATCACATTGTGGCCCACATCAAACAGGTCAGAATCGCGGTGAGGCTGCTGCAGCGAGGTGGCTACGGACTCTCCCGTGGTCGGCATTATCTGCATCAGGCCGCGCGCGCCGACGGGGGATTGTGCGCCAGGAAAAAAGGCGCTTTCCCGGCGCGCAATGGCCATCAGTTCGGAGCTCGGCACCTGCTGCACAGATGCATACTGCTTGAAGACACTCTGGTAGGGGGTTGGGAAGCGCTGGTCCAGTGCGTCCCAGGCTTCGGCTCGGGTGGCTGCGTCAATGGCCATGCGGTACCAGCCTTTCTGTGAGGCGAGCAGTGCCAGGTCCTGCTGTTGCTCGCGGTCCGCCGTATCCTGCAACAGCTTGAACCACTCGGATTGTGCCAACATTTCCTTCTTGTGATAGTTCAGCTCCTCAATACGCTGCACCACGGGTAAGCGCGTCACGGGAGAGGCTGCTGTCATCTCCAGGTGCTGGTGATTGAACGAATAGGGGCGACCTAACTTATCCGCCGCAAGAAAACCGTAGTAATCCCGCTCACCCGCCAATTGCTCCAGCGCAGCTTTGGCAGCCGCAGTGGCTCCCCCTCGTTCCTGTACGATAGCCTGCCAGTAACGCCATACATTCTCCTCGCGCGCCGACACAGACAACAGTCGCAAGTTGTTCTCTACAGCAGCCCAGTCCTGCTCGGACAACGCCCAACGCAGACGAATGCCTACTAATCTATCATCGCCCAGACGCGCCAACGCACCGTCCAGCCAATCGTGGTATTCCGCCATGCGCAAGAACAGGCTCTGCTCTACTATGGCGTACTCCACGCTACGCACCTGCTCAGCATTGAAATGCAGTTGCTTTTGGTAATCGGTCCAGTAGGAAAGGGCTTCCTGCGGGTTGTAACTGGCCAGATAGGCCAGGCCGTGGCTTGCGATGTCCGCTGAGTAGGCGCTATCTGCGGGCAACGCTAGTTTGGGGAGTGACTCAGGACGATTGTAAACAGCCAGCAATTTCTCTGTCCAGGGAGCCAATTGAGCACTGCTTTTTTTAGCCGCAAACTGCAGTAACGAGCGCTGGCGTGCGGTGAATGAGTTGAGCAGGCGTGTCCACACAATATCATCAGTCAACCCGCCTGAGGCCTGCCAGAAGTCGACCAGGGGGTCACACTCCCGGGGTAGCGAGTCGCCTTTCACCCAGAGTCGACGGGCACCTGCCCACGCCACCTCTTTGTTACCCTGCGCAAGCTGTGCTCTGAAGTAATAGCACTTTAGGTCGATACTATTGGGTTCGATTGCCATCACTTGTAGAAAGTCCTGCCAGCGCTGCGTTTTTCCAGCCTCGCGCAGGTACACCGACAAAAACCGGTTGGGTAATGGTGTATCAGCACTGCGACTGAGGAAGCGTTGAACCTCAGTGGGCCGTACCTTGCCGGGCTGGCCCATGAGTTGAAAAAAATCCAGGTAGATGGCCAACGGATAGTCATCCAGGCCAGGACGCAACTCCGCGTATTCCATCCAGTGCCCCCGGTCGATCGCCTGCACCGCGTTGCTGTAGTCCCGGCGTTCACGATCCAGTTCCTGGCTCAGACCAGAACTGGACAGGGTAGTGGCAGCACACACAATGCAAAGCAACAAAGAGCTGAACAGAATTTGTCTGGACTGGTGCTGCACAGGACACCCCCATCATTCACTGGTCAGAGGAGCAAACCCAGCGTCGGCAACTCAATATTGGCATAATCCAACACCACTTCGCGACGCCGTATACGAAATCCCTCCGGTGTTGCCAATAGCGTGTCCCGGCGCTGCCCGCTGTAGATGACGTTTGCAGTGCCAGGACGCGCGTAATACAGGTGAAAATTGCTAAGCACCGACAGTGTGTCGCCCTGCTGCGCCATCAACTCAATGTTACCTACGATGCGTCGAGTGCGGGCGGGAGGATGCTCCGACCACGAATTAATCTTGTAGGCGCGCTCCGCACGCAACATCAGGAGAATATAATTTTCCTCGCGGTGTGGACAACCCATGGAGTCTTCCCCTTCCAGTTCGCGTTCGACACTGATCATGTCCTCCGCTCCACGTTCGCGGTTATTCACCTGCACATTGACGCGCGCAGGAATAAGGTAACGAACATCCTGGCTAAGCAGCGCCAACCATTGCAGGAACTGGCGATTGTCCAGCAAGCGGGCCTCGTGGAAATAAAATCGCTCCAGCTCACGCTGCTGCTCTGGTACGATTTCCATTGAGAGCGTGTTCACAGCGAATCCTCCATAGCCTGCAGTTCATCCCGCCAGCGCATGAAAAAATGCCGCGCATAAAACTCGTTGGCGGTCACACTGACCAGGCCGGGCATATCGGGGTGAGATCTTTCCTCGCCCAGGCCTAGCCCGTAGTAGTAGGGACGATCATCGGCAAAGTCGATATTGCTGCCCAGGAACTGCTGGCTCCACACTTCTGAGTCCTCCTGCTCGAGGATGCCAGCCGGGCCAAAGAAGGAACTGTAATTGGTGCGCAACACTCTCTTTATATGGTCCGGTGCATCGGCGGGCACCACGGCCCAGGACCAGTACTCCACTTTGCCGGGGCCGCGAGGGTGTGAGACCTTGAAAGACGTGTTGGACCAGAGAAAGGACAGGTTGGGATAAATACCGTAGGTCAATCCCTTCATGCGCGAACGCAAATCCCCTACCCTCTCGGCCGCCTGCGCCTGTATCTCACGCAGGTAATTCTGTACCTCATCACCGCCGAAGATTGCACCTACCGCCTCCATCCCCCAGGCCACATCATCCACAGGAGCATTCTCTGGCATCAAGCGGAACGTAGCGCCGTGGCCCGGCGTTGTGACCACGCTATAGCCAAGTTTCTCGATGACGTCCTGGGCTTCCCTGGGAATGATCGCGCTGTGCAGGAATGCGCCGTGGTTAACATCGCCTAACTGGTTCTCCATCGGGAGTTTCCAATTGGCGTTGATCACCCATCGATGCGGTGCCCCCATGAATTCTATACCGGCCGGAAAGCGGTCGAAGAAGGCGTCAAGGTAAAAGCGCATATCCCCAAGGTATTCGTCCAGCGGAATAATACTTTCATTGAAGCTGCCGAAAATCATTCCGCGCCAGGCCTCAACACGCGGCACTCGCTTGAGGCCGAGCTGGCTCTTGTCCGGCTTATGAGCGACTTCACTCTCCTGTGGAATGGTCACCAGATTGCCCTCTACCGAGTACGACCAGTTGTGATAGGGGCAGACAAAGCGCTTGGTATTACCGTGGTCTGCCCGGCATACGGGTAATCCGCGATGGGTACAACTGTTGATATTGGCGTAGATAGCGCCATCCTGGCCGCGGGACAGGATAATTGGTGTCTCGCACATGTAGGCCTGGACGAAGTCACCGGGTAACCTGATCTGGGATTCGTGTCCCAGGAAGAGCCAGGACTTCGCGAATATACCGCGCTTTTCCAGCGCATAAACTCCAGCATCCGACCAGCAACGCCGGCTTATCAGCGATGCATTCTCATTGACCAGATCCCCTACACGCAGCCGCACTAGCACCTCAATATATTATCAATCGTTAATTTTTAAAGAGTATAAACGGCCCCAGTTCGAAATTTGAAGAGGTATGTGCTACTTTTTGAACAATATTTAGCAATCAAATGATAATTTATGAGCCCTGACAGAAGTGTGTTGACAAAAAAGAACAAGGGAACACGCACCACAGCAGCGTATCCTGGATGTCGCCGAGGACCTGTTTGCCGCGCAGGGTTACGATGGCACTAGCCTGCGCCAGATTGCCGAACGAGCAGGAATCAAGGAACCCGGACTATACAACCATTTTGTGGGCAAACAGGCGTTGTACGAAGCCGTACTATTTCGGGCCCTCAATCCCATGGAGCGAGCACTGACTGGACACATGGAAAACGCGTCGAGTCTCAGGGAATATACCGACTTACCGGCCATCATTACCGACCTGCTGCTGGAGCACCCACAAATGGCAGCATTATTTCAGCGGGCGATGCAGGGCGACAGTACAGCCGTGGGCAACCAACTGGTTAATAACTGGCTGGAAAAGTTGTTCAGTCAGGGCATGAAGCGTCTGGAGGCATTTGGCGGTGTGACCGCGCCCGGCAGGGGTGTTTCGCAGGAACAGAGCCGCGCCACACTGGCCATCAACCTGATTGCCATGTTCAACCTGACCACAGGTTACTTCCTCGCGCAGCGTGCGTTCGCCTCCCTTGCGGAAGGCGAACTGCTGGACCCGGATAACATTGCCCGACAAAAACAGCTGCTACACAAAGTCATCCGGGCGATGTTGATCAGTTAGTCGATGTCGATGCGGCGGCGTTCCTGCACTTTCTCAACAATCTTGGGCGCTTCAAGGCGCAGCACACCATCCTTGAATGACGCCTTGATATCCGTTTCCTGCACATCCGCGCCGAGATTAAAGCTGCGCATGAATTTGCCGTAGCGCCTCTCCTGGCGAATGATCTTGCCCTTTTTCTTTTCCTGTTCTTCTTTCGTGGTTTCCGCTTCCAGAGTCAGAATGCCGTCCTTGACGTGCACATGAATGTCCTTCTTATCGACACCGGGCAGCTCAGCGGTAATCTCGTAATGATCACCCGCTTCCTTGATGTCCACACGTGGTGCAAAAAATGTACCCGCTTGGGATTCAACCATCTGCGGCCAGGAATCGTTAAAGAAACGGTCGATATCAAACAGATTGTTACGCGGTACTAAATTCATAAAAATTCTCCCTTAAGAATGGGCAGTTACGCCCTTGTGCGTATAAATAGGGTTGCTGCGGCACTATTTCAAGCACAAGAGAAAAGAAAATATCCCGTCTTGATCCAGATCAATAGTCTAAAAACACAGGTGAAAAACGACTACAAATGTTGATCATTGCATGACAAAACTTCGGGGCGGCTTTGATCTTTCGACCACCAGCCTGTGCTCTTGGCGTTAGAATTGCTGGTCGACTGTAGCCATAAAAGATACTCTAATCGTCTCGGGTTCTAACCTTAACTCCCTTCAATAAGAGAGTCTCCCGCATGAAAGCAACAGAACATAACGACACCATGCTGCCCAACCAACCCTGGACACGGGCGCGACGCCAACCGCGCATCGCAATCATTGGCGCGGGGATGTCAGGTATTGCCGCCGTGGTGAAGTTACAGCGCGCAGGTTACTCGGATCTCACTGTCTATGAGAAAACTGACAAGGTAGGCGGCACCTGGCGGGAAAACACCTACCCTGGCCTGTCCTGCGATGTACCGTCACGCTGGTACTCATTCAGCTTTGCCCTGAAGGCCGACTGGCCGCACCGTTACGCCTACGGTCCGGACATCCAGGCTTACATGGAATCAGTAGCGCGGGATTTTGGCGTAACCGAAAAAGTGCAATTCAATAGCGCCGTAACAGCCCTTGTATATGAGGCTCCGCGCTGGCACCTGACCACCTCCAGCGGTGAGCGGAAAATCTTCGATGTTGTTATCTCCGCAACCGGCATCCTGCATCAACCGGTCTATCCCGACATTGAAGGCCTGGGCAGTTTTGCGGGCGCCTCGTTCCACTCTGCCCGCTGGGATCACTCGGTACCTCTGCAAGGTAAACGTGTAGGCATCATCGGCACTGGCTCCACCGCATGCCAGATTGTGGGCGCGATCACAGAGAGCGTCGCTGAAATGCATGTATTTCAGCGCACGCCGCATTGGTTGGCCCCTCTGCCGCAGAAAGAATATTCTGCTCGGTGGAATCGGTTTCTGGCAGCGGTTCCGTTTATGCAGCGCTTGGTCTATCACTACTACTTCCAGATTCTGGTGCGCACCTTCAGCGCAGCCACCGTCGGCAACAAACTGATGCAGCGCTGGATGAGCCAGATTTGCCGAAAAAACCTTGAGGATAGTGTTCCCGATCCGGTATTGCGAGCCAAACTCACACCGGACTATCTGGCCACCTGCAAGCGGCTGATTTTTTGCTCCGACTACTACCCGGCACTCAGTCGCCCCAACGCGTACCTGATCACGGAAGCGATTCTGAAAGTTGAACCTGACGGTATTCGAACCGCAGATGGCAAGCTGCACAAATTGGATGTACTGGTACTGGCCACAGGCTTCAACCCGGCCGCGTTCATTTTGCCGACGCGTGTTACTGGCGAAGACGGCACAGACCTCGAACAGCGCTGGGACGGCTCACCCCGGGCGCATCGCGCCGTCGCGGTGCCGGGGTTCCCTAACTTCTGGATGCTGGAAGGACCCACTGGCCCGGTGGGAAACCTGTCACTGATCGCCATTTCCGAACATCAGGTCGATTACATCATTAGCATGCTGGACCGTATGAAGACAGACGGACTCGCCGCCATCGCCCCCAAGCAGTCTGCTTTCGAGGATTACAATACAGCGATGGGGGAAGCTATCAAGAGCACCACTTGGGCGACCGGCGGCTGTAAAAGCTGGTACTTCGACAAGAGCGGTGTACCCAACCTCTACCCCTGGTTTCCCACGCGTTACCTGAAAGAAATGCACAACCCGGTGTACTCAGAATACCGACTGATCAAATAGCGGCTTGCCATTTGGCAGTTGACGCGGAATAATTCGCAGCTTCTGATTTTCCGCCCTTAGCTCAGCTGGATAGAGCGTCCCCCTCCTAAGGGGAAGGCCGCGTGTTCGAATCTCGCAGGGCGGACCACTAACCTACTGAAATATAAGAATAAAATTGAATAAACAGAAAACACCGTTCCTTCATTAAATCCGCTTAAGTGCAATCTAAGTGCAGCGGGCCACGCTCCACCACCCTGCACTCACGCCCGGGCACAAAAAAGCCCGCACTTGGCGGGCTATGGGTGGTGTTCGCGGGTATGGGCGAAGTTTGTTTGTGGAGTCGCTCTTAACTTGGTTGCGGCATACCATGTAACACCAATCGTGATTAGCCAGCCGGAAATTTCCATGTCGTCCTGGGGAGTTTTAGCGGCTACGATGATCCACACAATTCCAACGATGAGCATAATAATTGAGCCCAGTGCGTGTAGCTTAAGGCGCTCGCTGGGCTCCTGAAACGTAGATGACTGCACAACAACACTGTCAGCCGCCGCATTTGATGTGATGATGGGCGCTCCGCAACCGGGGCAAGTCGAAGCTCTAGAGGATATTTCCTTTTTACAATCCGGGCAATTGATTAGCGGCATAGAATACTGCTCCCGCGAATATCATTTTTGTTAGTAATGAAGCTACTGCAAACTTTGAGCGTGGACTGCTAGTAATTCATGGGTTCGTGAATCGGCTCGCAAAGTAGACAGGCATTAAATCAAATTAGCGTACCGGATCACGTTTTGCTCTAATTCGTAGCATAGTTCAGGTATGGACTACAGAGAACTGGTATCAAGCCTTGAATGCGAAGCACGGGAACACCGTGGCGAGCGCGTGGGAGAGTTGTGTGTCCAGTCTGTGGCTGCAATTACTGCCCTTCACAATCGCGCCAGTGAGCTTGAGTGCGATGTCGAGGATCTCATACAGGAACTCGCAACAATCAAAGCTGCGCGGTTACGGCTGGCGAAATGAAAAAAGCCCGCACTTGGCGGGCAAGACTACCCTCGGAGATGCCGCGTCGTACCAGGCACTCAGCATCTTCAAAATAGACCAGCATGAAGTACGCCACCATTGGATGTTCTGGATATGGTGAAGGGCATCTCATTCCTAACTGTGAGAGTTGCTGAAGTGTGAAATTGTTCATGCCTGACCCCCCTATATTGATGCGCTACACTTACCCAATGGATGACTTAGACAAACGTATACGGCGCTCGGCCATAGGGCGGGTGCTAATGGGCTTTCTGCTCGGTCTGCTAGTCGGCTTTATAAGTGAGCGTCACCCAGGGGTGACACGACTTGTCGTTATACCGCTGAGTCAGGGCATCAGAACTTGATGCGCGTTACCTTAAGGGCCGTTTTCGCCTGCGGATTCAATCGGTCAACGCAACACTTTAATCTCTACCTACAGAGAAGGAGTGCTGCAGATGAAACGAAGACCCAGGATTCATTACACAGAGACCCAAAGGGCCTTGATGTGGGACCGCTGGCAGCAGGGCGATTCGATGCACGACATCGCCAGGCTGTTTGATCGCAGCCATCCTGCCATACAGCGGATACTGACACTCAATGGCGGTTTCCGTCCCCGAGAGAAAAAGCGATCACCCCTTGCCCTGACACTGGCAGAGCGGGAAGTCATCTCCAGGGGTCTGGCAAGTCAACTGTCCATGCGCACCATTGCAGCCGAGATTGGCCGGTCTCCCTCGACGGTGAGTCGGGAAATTCAGCGCAATGGAGGGTATGCTTCCTACCGGGCCAGTGCTGCCGAGAATGCCGCATGGCAGCGGGCTTTGCGGCCCAAGGCGTGCAAGCTGGCAGGTCGACCTCGAACTTGTAGACGTGATCACTGATAAATTGCAGCAGCAGTGGTCGCCCGAGCAGATTGCAGGTTGGTTGAAGCGAAGCGATCCGGACAACGAGCGTAATCACGTGTCACACGAAACCCTCTACAAGAGTTTGTTCATACAGGCGCGTGGCGTGCTGAAAAAGGAGCTGCTGGCGTGCCTGAGAACCCAGCGGCTGAATCGTCGCCCCAAGCATGCCAGTCTGAAAGGGAAAGGACTGGGAGGGATAGCGGATGCGGTACCGATCAGTGAGCGACCGGCCTCTGTTGAGGATCGAGCGGTACCGGGTCACTGGGAAGGAGACCTCATCGCTGGCTCGCACTATAGCCATATAGCCACACTCGTGGAGAGACACAGTCGGTATGTGATGCTGGTGAAGGTCGAAAGCAAAAATACGGATACGGTGATTGAGGCGCTTATCAAGCAATCCCAGAAGTTACCCAGTGAACTCTATAAATCACTGACCTGGGATCGTGGATCAGAGATGTCCAACCATAAACGATTCACCCTGGCGACCGACATTCAGATTTACTTCTGTGATCCAAGAAGTCCGTGGCAGCGCGGATCGAACGAGAACACCAACCGACTTTTGCGGCAATATTTTCCAAAGGGCACCGACCTGTCTGTTCATACACAGGCGGAGCTGGATCGAGTGGCAAGACAGTTGAATGAAAGGCCGCGAAAGACGTTAGACTATGAAACGCCAGCGGATCGATTTAGTGCCTGTGTTGCGTCGATCGGTTGAGCCCGCACCTAACTCCGGTCTTTAGCGCCTGAATAATTCATCTGCTTTATGAGCAAAAGACAATGGCTTCCGAAAGAGGCGCTGCGCTTGATGACTGTGTTGCCCGCTGGGGCAGGTGGACGGCAGCGGGGTTGTGTGGGGCTAGAGTGACCCTTCCCCGCTACTTGCTACTTGCCACTTTCACTGACTGTCGGTTTCCATACTCTTGCCAGCTTTTGCGCTTCGGCAATTTGGGCGGGAGTCATTTTATTGGACACACGATTGCGGTTGCCTGTTGCGTTTTTGTCTCCATTAGCAGCCGCTAAATTAAACCACTTATGTGCCTGTACATAATCCTGTGGAACGCCATCGCCGTTAGCGTACATAGCACCCAGACGGAATTGTGCGGTGGCAAGGCCCTGTTCAGCGGCCTTGCGGTACCAACTAAACGCTTGCTTGTAGTCCTGCGGCACACCTTTGCCGTCGGTGTACATGACTCCCAGACCGAATTGCGCCTCGGCATCACCTTGTTCAGCGGCCTTGCTAAAAGCTTTAAAGGCGGCCTCAAAATTTCCCGCATGCATTGCGGCCCAACCATCCTCAACTAGCCCAGCACTCGTTGCGCTGGCAAATCCGATTGACAAAAGAATCAGTGTTAGACGGAGTATCGAAGTAGTTTTTTTCATTGAACTCATTTTGTCAATCTTGGTTGTAATAACTCAAACACCAGACTAACAAACTCACCTTGTGATAGCGAATGCTGCGCTATCCTGCTCTCTCTATCAGGTTGAATCGGTGCCGCTTTTCCCGATAGGGGCATTGGTGTGCTAGGTGCGAGAACGCCCGCAATCGCCTGCGGATTCAACCGGTCAACGCAACACTTTAATCTCTACCTACAGAGACGGAGTGCTGCAGATGAAACGAAGACCTCGTATTAACTACACAGAAGCCCAAAGGGCCTTGATGTGGGACCGCTGGCAGCAGGGCGAGTCGATGCACGACATCGCCAGGCTGTTTGATCGCAGCCATCCTGCCATACAGCGGATACTGACACTCAATGGCGGTTTCCGTCCCCGAGAGAAAAAGCGATCACCCCTTGCCCTGACACTGGCAGAGCGGGAAGTCATCTCCAGGGGTCTGGCAAGTCAACTGTCCATGCGCACCATTGCAGCCGAGATTGGCCGGTCTCCCTCGACGGTGAGTCGGGAAATTCAGCGCAATGGAGGGTATGCTTCCTACCGGGCCAGCGCTGCCGAGAATGCGGCATGGCAGCGAGCTTTGCGGCCCAAGGCGTGCAAGCTGGCAGGTCGACCTGAACTTGTAGACGTGATCACTGATAAATTGCAGCAGCAGTGGTCGCCCGAGCAGATTGCAGGTTGGTTGAAGCGAAGCGATCCGGACAACGAGCGTAATCACGTGTCTCACGAAACCCTCTACAAGAGTTTATTCATCCAAGCGCGTGGCGTGCTAAAAAAAGAGCTTCTAGCGTGTCTGCGCACTGAGCGAAGCCTGAGGCGACCAAGAAAGCACGCTTCGATGAAGGGGCAAGGGCTTGGCAAGATCGTCGACGCCATCCCAATCAGCGAGCGGCCGCCATCAGTTGAAGATCGCGCTGTCCCGGGGCACTGGGAAGGCGACTTAATCATCGGCTCCAATAACAGCCAGATAGCGACCCTGGTGGAACGTCAGACTCGCTATGTCATGCTGGTAAAGGTCGACAAGAAAGACTCGACAACAGTGATTGAGGCACTGATCAAGCAGTCACAAAAACTGCCCGCCGAATTGTACAAATCGCTCACTTGGGATCGTGGCTCTGAAATGCATGAGCATAAGAGGTTCACTTTAGCGACAGATATTCAGGTTTACTTCTGCGATCCCAAAAGCCCGTGGCAGCGCGGCTCGAACGAAAACACGAATCGCCTGCTGAGACAGTACTTCCCAAAAGGAACTGATCTATCGGTTCACTCCCAACGGGAGCTGGATCGAGTAGCCAGACAGTTAAATGAGCGCCCGAGGAAAACCTTGGAATACGAAACACCAGCTGATAGGTTTAGCCAGTGTGTTGCGTTGACCGGTTGAATCCACAACCTAACTCCGGCCCTTAGCAGTAGATAGAATTCATGGGCATTATGAATCGAGTAGGAGGCGGGATTGCTCCCGCCGTCCTCTCACACCACCGTGCATACGGCTCCGTACCACGGCGGTTCATGTAAAACGTATGAGCCGAAGATAATAGTTCATTCATCAGCTCCCCATGGGCCTTATCCTTCACCACCGTGACGCTTGCTGCCTCATCGGCTTCGCTCCGTGGATACTGTCCGCGGCTGGCGGCGATTGCCGATCTGCGAGAATATGTTGCGGTGTACCATAACTCGAAGCGTCAGCATCCGACGCTGCGTTACAGGACGCCGATGGATTATGAAAAGGACCTCAACAAAGTGTCCGGAATTTGTTGACCACTTCACATCTAGACTATTCGCGTTAGCTTCGAAAAAAAGTGGTGTATCTGTCCTAAGGGGAAGGTCGCAAGTTCAACTCTTGCAGGGCATACTAAAAAAAGGTACTGATCTTTTCAGTACCTTCACCAACTCGTTTTCGAGCAATAGAGAAGTCTGTGACCAGTCTTTCTACTTAGCGAGAATTATCCCCTTCGACTGCAGGTAGGCCGCCAACTCTGCTTTATGACGAGCTTCCTCTTGATCCATCTCTGCATCGTGGGCCACTTCCTTCTCTTGCTGTTCTAGCGCCAGCTGTGATTCCTGGTCCGCTTCTTCCGCAGCAACCTGGCTCTCTTCCTCTACTACCTGGACTGCAGCTTCTTGGTCTGCGGCCTCCAGTTCTTGTTCTATGACCTCCAGCTCGACCGGAGGGGTGCCACATAGCCCAGGTCTTCAGGGTCAGTTTGAGCCTGCATTTGAGAGGAACCCAGCACTAATGCGCTTGCCAGGGCAAAGTAGATCGCTTTTGCTTTGTTCGTAGCCATAACTATTTTCCTATTAATAGAGTTTAATGGAACGTCTTAAGGATCAGTTCGACGAGCTGACCTGCACCTCATCCGCCTGATGACGCAGTATTTCCGTCAGGGCCAATTCCATTTGCAGCATACGCTCGTCCTGCTTGGCAAGTGAATCACGTAAAGCAGCTATCTCATTGTCTTTTTCAGTCATCTTCGCGGCCTGCTCCTTAGTCACTGTCGTCAACACCGCCACGATATCCATCGGGGACAGTGACTTGTGATCATTCATGGCAACCAGATCAGGGACGTCCTCTGCGATGAAGCCCATATACTCTTCATCTCCGGAGTTTTTATAGACGTAGCGTACAGGTGACAGGCCTGCCAGTGCCTTGTTCGCATCGTCCGTGCTGAGGGTCTGGATATTGTCCTTCAGTTCCCGTGACGAGGCGTTCGTCCAGACACCGCCCGTGGTCAGGCGTGCGCCGTTCCACACCTTAATGGTGTCACCTGCAGCAACGGTTGCTGTGCCTATACCCAACTTATTATTCGCAGCGGTTCCGCTGAACACCCCGTAGAGCAACGGCGTGGTTGCATTGTTTGAGATATAGAGTCTGTTACTGAGCGTTTCGTTGAATCCTGCCGACCTGCCGATGAAGACATTTCCACTGCCGGTGGTGTTATAAAAGCCGGCCAGTTCGCCAACACCCACGTTGTTAGAGCCCGTCGTGTTGAAGTAGAGAGCAGCGTTACCCAGCGCCATATTGCCTCCCCCGCTCGTATTAGCGTACAGAGCAGAGTTGCCCAATGCGGTGTTATACCCACCCGTGGTGGTGCTATACAACGCCCAGGGACCTATAGCGGTATTGTTGGTGGCAGTGGTGCTGCTGTACAGTGCGTTGAACCCAGCGGCTAAGCTCTCGCCACCAGTAGTGTTGGAGTAGAGCGAATTACTGCCATTAGCGGTATTATTGTTACCGGTGGTATTGGAATAGAGCGCGTTAGAACCACTGGCCGTATTGTTATTACCGGTATCGTTGGAATAGAGCGCGTAAGAGCCACTGGCGGTATTGTCATTGCCGGTGGTGTTGGAATAGAGCGATGCAGCGCCACTAGCCGTGTTGGCCTCGCCCGTGGTGTTGGACGTAAGTGAAATATTGCCATTGGCGGTGTTGTCGCCACCTATGGTATTGGAACGGAGGGACCAAAAGCCAGTCGCCGTATTGTTTTCGCCGGTGGTGTTTTCTTTGAGCGAAGCACCGCCAGTGGCCGTGTTGTAACTGCCGGTAGTGTTGTACCAGAGCGAATGATCGCCAGTGGCCGTGTTGCTGATGCCAGTGGTGTTGGCAGCGAGCGCAAGACCACCGGTGGCCGTGTTGAAGTCGCCGGTAGTATTGGAAGGAGCGCAAGAGCGCCGGAGGCCGTGTTGTAGTCGCCGGTGGTGTTGGAATAGAGCGGTCATAGCCACTGGCCACATTGTATTCACCGTAGTATTGGAAGCGAGGGCAACATGGCCACTGGCCGTGTTGCCCTCACCGGTGGTGTTGTAGAAGAGCGAAAAGACGCCAGTGGCAGTATTGTGGCTACCAGTGATGTTGGAATATAGCGAAGCCTGCCCTAATGCCGTGTTTTTTATGCCAGTGGTGTTGGCAGCTAGCGCACTTTCGCCAAACGCAGAGTTGAAGTCTCCTCCAACGGTCACACTATTGAGAGCGTTGACACCATAGGCCGTGTTGCCCACCTGGGCCTGCACCTGGGTGGAACCCAGCCCTGGGCAATGGCCAGCGAGAGGTAAATTGCTGTGTGTTTATTCGTAGTCATAACTGCCTTCCTCTTATTACAGTTTACCCGAAGATTCTGTCGTAGCATTGCGCTGTAGGTTAAGTTAGTTTGCCACTCCCAACAAAAAGGGATGCACCACTCGCCTTGCTGCCAGTAAGGTTAGGCGGACCTTATTCACTTGTGCAATAAACTAAGGTTTATCCCAAGTCGCCAGAGCGTAAATCTGTTGCAATCCTGGAAGGACGCGAGCCACTCATAGCAAGCATTACCAATCTTCCGTGGCATCAAATTTTCCCGCCGGGTCTCACCCGGTTTGTGTGGGCGGCGGAGTTTATCTAGTCAGGTGCAACCGGGGGTTCGGGTCGGATACAGCTCAGCAGGTCAGTCGATAGAGGGCGTTGTCAAAACTCCTCGTCCGGGGTGTTCGGCACAATGTTTCTCCAGCCATACCATGAGTGTTTTTCTATTTTTTTTACCTCAGATATCATAAACATTCGGCGCTAACCTGTTGATACCCGTTAGATAACCCATGACATAGAGTGAAAATCCATACAGTTCACCCCAGTCATCCTGATGTTTTGGCTTTGGCCAGAGTGCTATTTAGTCCCCCACAGCTTTTGACAGCATCAATAGCCAAAACCCGATAGTGTCTATTTGTATCCGCTGCAAAGCCCGGGCAGTTATGACGCACAACACTGGCTCTGCCAAAAACAGTAAAACATGAGAAGGATAATGGAAGCGGCGCAGCAGCATGGCGATTATCTGGGTGTTATGGATGTCGAGCAAGTTGGGACCCAAGCTTCGCCTTCATCGGCAACACCCACTGCGCCTTGAGCTGGCGCGGACAGCAACCCGACGTCCTCGAGGTCATCGCATAATTTCATCTGGTGCGTGAGATCGAACAGGTCGAACTGGCGGCAGATACGGGCCTCGTCATTGAGCGTGAGGAAGGATATACCGGGTGTTTCAAAATAGCTGCCATCGCCGCGCGTACCCGGGCCGCGGTTCATCCAGTGGGTGATCAGCTTGTTGCCCACACCGGTATAAACCCCCATATAGGGAAAGGTCCAGCCTTCCCAGCCTACCTTCATATCCCGCCCATAATGGGTGGCCTTGATCTCGTCGATGCCATTGGCAGTTACGTCCATGACGCCGGCATACTGGCAGGTATAGATGCAGTCGTGGGCATACAGCTCATCTACAAAGAAGATCCAGTCATTGGTGCGGGAAGCCTCCTCATGCGCCGCGATCAGTTTATCCGCGGTCGCCCGCAATGCCTCATCACTCAACATTCCCATCATTGTCTCCCGAGGATTCTGGTGCGTAAGAAAAACTATGGTTTTTCAGTACACATGACCGAGGAGTTACTCAACTCTGGCGGCGAACATTATTACAGCTGTAACCCAATTCCCCGTTGTCGGGCTCGTAGCTGATAACTGCGTTACGCCCCGCGTACAAAATAATATCCGGTAACAGGGGGATGCTCGTCATTCGACACCTGCAAGATTCACCGGGTTGCCGACGGCCTCGAAATACATCTCCAGGTACGTCTTCCAGCTGAGGTTCTCGTCACCCACCAGGCAGGCCTTGTCCCCGATGCCCCGCGCCAGCGCGCCGGCAATCGCTTCGGACATGGACGTACTGGAGATATGGTTTACCGCACCGGCAGGCGCTACCACAGGCATACCCTCCAACCGGCCTGCCGCGTACTGGACCAACACTTGCAGATGCGGCAACACTATACCCGG